>CAZSQA010000022.1:0-106861 GCA_964608915.1 uncultured Isosphaeraceae bacterium | reverse complement strand
GAAAGGCCTGGCGGCGGGTATCGCCCTGGCCGGAAGTCGGCCCAGCGCCGCACGCGACCAGGGTCGCGCTGAATCGAAACCGCTCGAAGCACTGTCCAACGCGAATCGCAAAGCACATGAAATCCAGAAAGCCGCGGCCCGCCGCGCAACGTCCGCCGAAGCCAGCCGTATTTTCCGATCGCGGCCCTGCACGAACCAGGCAGCCTAGCGCGTCGGATCTTTCCCGTGCCGGCGGCCACGTGGCGTCGACTCTCGCCCGCGAGTATTGGGAAGCGCTCGAAAACCCGAAAGGCAAAACGCTCTCGGCGATCCTGCGCGAACACCCCGAGGCCATGGGCCTGCTCAACGATTATCAGAAGTTCAAGGTGCGTCAGTATCTGTCAGGAATGGCCCGCTGGTACGGCTGGCTTCGTGGACATTCCCAGCGGCTGACCGAATGGCCGCTGCTGTTGGGCTCGCTGCTGGAATCCGACCGGGTGGACGATACGCACAGGGCCTGGGCACGCCGGTGCAATATCGCGCCGGAACGCCTGATGGCCCTGGGCGACGCGCCCAGCTGGGTCGTTCGGGGCGAGGGGTATCGCCGGCTCGTCGGGTCGAATCGGGCCAATGTCGACCCCTGGTCGCTTCTGCCGGGCTGGCTGCGCGGCCATTTGCCTCATCCTCCGACCGACGAACCGGCCAAAGTCTGGCACGCGACGATTCTCGAGGGCTTTCAGTTCCGGCCTTACCGCTGGGTTCGTTTGCGGGATATCCAGAAGAACCGCACGATCGAAGACACCCTGGAAAAGCTTGAGGAACAGACGGGGCAATCGGCCTGGCGGGCCCGGAAAATGCCCGCCGCCGTGCGCTGGCCAGTGCACGTGAAGATCCCCGCGGCTCGCGAGCCCTGGCCCTGGATCGCGCAGGATTTCAGCGATCAGATCACGGCACAGGTGTGCGACCCTGACCCGGGCGAACGCTGGTGCCTGATCGAACCGCGGGACTTGAGCATCGCCATCGACCTGGCCGACCGCATGAAGGGCAAGGGTGTCGTCGTCGTCGTCTCGGCGAACGAGCGGCTTCTGCGAGCGGCTTCGCAACTGGCCAAACGCTGCGGGTGTCATAATGTGACGACACGGGGCATGGCCGGCGATAACCTGCCTGGCAAGCCCGGAATTTACGACGGCGTTCTCGTGGACATGCACGGCATGGGCATGGACCGCTGGCGCAGTCAGCCTGAAACCCGGCTGAGGTCCGATGAACGCCAGCTCAAGACGGTCGTGGCCGCGATCGACGCCCGCCTGCGTTCGGCTGCGAAGGCCCTGAAATCGGGCGGCCGCCTGGTCTATGCCGTAGGTTCTCTGACGGCCGATGAGACGGATTCGGTCGCGGACCGGTTCGTGGCCGAAAATCCCGGCATGACTCCCCTGGAGTTCGAAGATCCCCGAACCGGCAAACTTGGCCCGCCCCGATTGCACTTCTGGCCTGAGCGGGACTGGGGTGAAGCGGTCTTCGTCGCCCGCTGGACGAAATCGACACCATTGTCGGCGGACGATCGAAAAGGTAACGTGTCGTCAGACAAGGCCGCCAAGCCCAAAGTCAGGCGATCGAAACCTCAAGAGCCAGAGGTGGCCGAGGAATCGACCGAGCCTGCCCCTCCGACCCCTGACGCCGAAGCATGATCACATACGACCCGCATCATTTCTGGTCGCACATTTTCGCGGGTCGCGAATCTCGCATCGAGCGCATCCTGTCGCGGGTTTTCCCGTTGACGCTCTGGGCTTTCTTCATTGAGTTCTTCGCGCTGGACGAACCCTTCGTCGGCACGACATCGCTCGTGTCGATGATCGGCGCGGCACTCGGCTTCCTCCTCGTGTTCCGGATCAACGCCTCCAACGAACGCTACTGGGAAGGCCGCAAGCTCTGGGGCGCGATGATCAACACCTGCCGTAACCTTGTGCGGGCGGTGCATATCCATCTCGCCGACGATCGCCGCAAGCAGGAAGAGATCACGGTCTGGGTCATCGTTTTCGCCTATGCCACGATCGAAGTTCTGCGCGGGCGCAAGGGCATCGGCCCCATGGCCCGCCGGCTGCCTTCACAGGAAGTGGAATGGGTGCTTTCGACGGATCACGTGCCCTATGCCGTGGCCACGCGCATCACGGGGCTTCTGCGCCAGGCGAAGGACGAGGGGCAGATCACCGACATCGTCTATCTCACCATGGACAACATGGTCAAAGACCTGATCGACATCCTCGGCGGCTGCGAACGCATTCACTTCACTCCCTTGCCGTTTTCGTACATGGTTCACCTGCGGCGGGCCCTGATCGTCTACTCGATCGCCCTGCCCTTCGGTATCACCAGCCCGCCCTGGTACACTTCGGTGGCGGAGTGCCTGCTCGTCAATTTCATCTTCTTCGGCGTCGAGGAGATCGGTGTCGAAATCGAGGATCCGTTCGGCGAAGACCCGAACGACCTGCCGCTGGAACGCTTCTGCGAGACGATCGAGCGCAACCTGATGGCCCTGGGGGCCCAGCCGCTGCCGAACGCTTGATCGTGAGACGAAATCGGCATCGTGAATCCAGGCATCGCCATTCGCCATGAACGACCACGACAGAAACGCGCTGGAATCGGCCCTTCGCGACTTCGAGCCCGTCTTCTGGGTCGGCCCATGGGGCGAATCGCTCGAACGGCTCTATGAGCCGGACGGGACTCTCTACACGATCTGCCTGGACGGACCCGTCGATGTCGCGACCGATCGTAGAACCGTTACGGTCAGTCGCGGCGATCTCGTCATTCTGCCACCCGCCGTCGCCGTCGAACTTTCTCGACCCGCCCGCTGGTTCGGAATCGTTTACGCTGGCCCCTACCCGTATCACTTTCGGGAGCGGTTCATCCAGGTCTGGGGCTTCGAGCACGTCGCTGGCCGAAGCGGATCGGCGGCGGAAGTCTATGCCCCACCGGATTCGCCTGTCGAAGCCAGCGATCGCGACCTTCGGCATCGAATTTACGCATCGTTCGGCACAAGCCCATCCCCGGGTGAACCCTCAGGACCTGAGTTCGTTCTGTCAGTTCGTCTCGAACCTGAATCGGCGCAAGGTTTTCGAGTCGACTGGACTGTGCCGGGCGAGGCCCCTGCCAGCGACGATGATTCGAACGCGCGTGATGCCGCTGACCATATTCGCCTGGCGATTCCGACGGAGGCGGTTTATCTGACTCACAGGGAAGCCAGGCCCGCGCCTGTAGCCTCACGCACCATGAGCCCCGAGTACAAGCCGGAGCATTGAGCGGGCCAAAGGCGAATCGTCGCACGAATGCCGGGGAGATCGGTTCCTGTTTCGTGGTCGAAAGTGTGCGAGCCTGGTGCTTTGGCTCAGCCGGAAACTGGCGGGGCGAGCAGGTCCACATGAGGGGCGTGCGGGTAATTCGCGGTTTTGTAGGCGATTTCCAGCTCGGGAGTCATGATCCAGCGTCCGCCTTCGGCCCTTGAGGTCAGGACCCTGTCGAGGATTCCGCTGGTCAGAAGTGTCCGTTCGACGGGATAAGTCGGCTTGCCCGTGTGGAACATCCGTTCGACGGCCTTGAGTAGATACGCGAAATGGGGGTGCCTTGGCGTCGTCCGTTCGTCGAAGGCCGTGGCGATCGGCTGGTCCACGCCTTTCAGCTTGATGCCGATCGATGTGCCCTGGACGCAGCTGAGCATGAAAATGGCCCCACTCAGGCCGTCGGCGTACTCGAACAGGAACAGGCCGGCCTGTTTGTCCTGGCGGATGTCGGGAGTGCCGGTTTTCGGAACGGCATCGAAGGCGGCATCGAGCGCCGCTCGCGAAATCGCTCCGGCGTCGACGGCTCGCCAGATGTCGTCGCCTTTCAGGAATCGCACGGACTCTACGCCGGTTTCCGCCCCCTTACGCTTCTCGACGTGCGACTGGAAGAACTCCAGCGCATGGATGCCGTAAATGTCCAGGCCGCTGTAACCGATGCCGACGGCGGCCTCGATTTCCGCGCCGACAGGCAGGTCAATTTCACGTGTGCGGTAACCGACGGGCATCGACGAACCTGCCATGAACGGCACGTTCAGGGCCTTCGCTCGCTGGTAGGTCCACAGCGCGTCTTCCCAGACCGGGCCGATATGCTTGTCGTTGAAGACCGGCACGACCTTGCCGTATTTGACGAACGTGTTCGTGATTTCTTCGAAGAACCGGCGCCGGGGATAAAGCTGCTGCTCTTTGGCGTTGAAGGGGTAATCGCCGTGTTCGGCGATGCACAGCACGCCATCGACCGGGATCGCGTTCCCGCCCACGGTGACCACTTTTTCGATCGTGTCGAACAGCGGCACGCCGTGCTTTTTGCATGCTTCGCGGCCGATATCGGTCTTGTCGGGCGTTTGTTCGATGTAGACGGCTTCCAGCGTCAGTGCCGGTCCAGGGCCGCCGTCCTGTTTCCAGCCGTCCATGATCTTGCCCAGGATCACGTCCGCGTGGGAGCCGTAGAAATAGGTCGTCACCACGGCCGCCACTTTTTTCGGGGTTACCGGGGTGGCGGTTTCGGCCATGGCGGTGATCGCACTTCCCGTGATTGTCGTGCCAGTGCCGTAGAGCCCGCCCGCCGTGAGTGCCGCGCCCAGCCGAAGCGCGTCGCGACGTGAACAGGGGTGAGAATCATGCATGCTAGACGCTCCGGCGCGGTGGGTGGGGTACCTGGTGGGATGGACCGACGATCCTAGCGTGACCGATTCGAGCCACGTTCGCAAGGCCGTGTCAGGGGCTGGCGAATCTTCCTGTGATCTTCGGGCCTGAGAATCGACCATATACGCCTTTGCCCCATGTGAGTGCATCAGGTTCGAACGTCTTTGAGGCGGCGGCTCCGAACGATGTGCCGGTCGCAAGTTCGCGCCCGTCTTGAATCACCTTCATCGTCTCGCCTGAAAGGACGAATTCGAGCTTCGTCGGGCCGTCCGTCCAGGCGACCGGGGCGCTCAGGTGCCCAGGCATCGTCAATCGATACGTCGCTCCGTAGTCTTTCCACTTCTCTGGCGCCAGAAACGGGGCCCGCTTTGCGTCCCACACGCAAGGGTCCTTCGCCGAAGTGGCGACATACAGGCTGGTTCCGCTGGTCACGAGGCTCGTCACTCGCTGGCCCCACTGGTTCGGTACGGCGTCGCCCCGGTTTTCCGAGTCGTATGGGTGCACGATCGTGGCCGAAGGCTCCGGGTGATCGAACATCCGGCGAACCAGGCGCCATTCCTTCGAAGCGGGTCGATAGCGCCACAGTTCGCCCCAGGGCCAGACGCCGGCGAAGATCTCGCCGCCGTATATCACCGTGGACTGAGCTTCACGTGCCGCTGACGAAACGCCCTTCGGCACCGGCGGCCAGCCGGGCTGGTCGACGATCGACAGGCCGTCGAAGCTGAAAATCCGGCCTGTCGGATACTGGCCCATGATCAGCCTGTCGCCGAAAGCCATCGTCGAATAAAGCTGATAACTCACTTTCAGGTTCGGCTCCAGAAGGGTTCGCCACCGGCCGCTCTGGAAGACGTAAAATCCGCCGATATTCGAGCCTGTGACGATCTGGCCTTCACGGACACCCCACGCGAAAGTCGTTTCGCCCACGACCGGCAATGTCAGAACGGCGGCCTTCGTAAGATCTGCGGTGGCCTCCCCGGGCTTCCACGGGCAAGCGTAAAGCTTGCTGAATCCGTCCGCCTCGGACGTAAACGGCCGATATCCGCCAGCACCCTTATCGACATGGTAGAAACAAAGGACACCGTCGGCGTAGAAGAAAAGCTGATAGCTGCCACGCCCGGGCGGCGGCAAGATCGTGCGGCCTTCGTAAGTGACGGTACTGTCACCGAAATTCAGAATGCCGTTGCCCACTCGCATGGATTCCTGCGTGCCGCCGGGGCCGGGGCTTTCGATCCATGTTTTTTCGCGGTTATCCCAACGCTTGAGCCCGCCGTAGGTCGAATAGACGTCGCCATCGCGTGAGAAGAGATAGGTGCCGCAAAGCTCATTCGGCCGGGGCATCCGTTCGAAGCGAATCGGCCGGTCGAGATCACGGGGGCGGACGTAAAACGCGATTTCGTGTCGGTCCGATCGCAAACGTGTGCCGTAGCCGTTCGCGAATCCCGCGCCGATGGTCATCGATCCGTCGGTACTCGTGATTTCGAAAAGCGAGCCGAACGCCTGTCCGATATCGTTTCCGCGGTCGACGACGACCTCGATCCGCAAATCTCCTTCCGGACAGGCGAAGAGAGTGCCGGGACAGTTCGAAAAGAGTGCCGAAACGATCAGGAGTAAAAGGCCCGGAATCCGTTTCGTCCACTTTTTCGTTCGCTCGAAAGTCATTGACGGGAACTCCGAACCTGAGTGGATGCGTCGCGCGATGCCAGTTTCCGGTTCGAACTGGCAAGAGGAATGATATCCCGGAAAGCGTGCATGATTCACCGGAAAAATCATGCGACCGGATCGATAGCCTCGATTCGGCACCCCGGTTCGGGAACCCACTCGACACGCCCGCACTGCTGGTTCTAGAATGCGTTTCGACAAGAAACGAGCCCCGCCGCAATCACCTGACTCCGAAACTTCCATGATCTCCATCGACCTGACCGGCCGTACGGCCATCGTCACAGGTGCATCCCAGGGCCTTGGCCTCGCGACGGCACGCATGCTGCATGCCGCAGGCGCGAACGTGGTTCTGAATCACTTTCCCGATGGCGGCGGCGTGCAGGCCGCACAGGCTGCTGAGGCCGTGCGAACTCTGGGAAACCGCGTGATCGCCTTTCCGGCCGACGTTCGCAGCGACGCCGATTGCCAGGCGATGGTCGCACGTGCGATCGGAGAATTCGGCGGCCTGGATCTCCTCATCAATAACGCAGGCATTCTCCGCGACCGGACGCTGAAGAAGATGACGGCCGAGGACTGGCAGGATGTCATCGACACGAACCTGACGGGCGTCTTCCGCATGTGTAAGGCCGCCGCCGAGCCGATGCGCGAGGGCGGCCGCATCGTGAATCTGGCGTCGATCAGCGCCGTCGTCGGCTTTTTCGGTCAGGCGAACTATGCCGCGGCCAAGGCGGGCGTGATCGGCATGACCAAAGTTCTCAGCCGGGAACTGGCCCGCAGGAACATCACGGTCAATGCCGTGGCGCCGGGTGTCGTGCTGACGGACATGGGCAAGTCGATCCCCGAAGCCGCGCGGCAGCAGATGCTGGGGCAGATCCCACTCGGGCGTTTCGGCGAGCCGGACGACATCGCCGCGGCGATTCTGTTTCTCTGCAGCGATCTGGCCGGCTACGTCACCGGGCAGACCTTGCACGTCAACGGCGGATGGACGGGATGAACCGGTATCGTGGCCCGCAGATCTGTTCTGCCGATGAGGCGGTTGGGGCGATTGCCTCAGGGGCCACCGTCGTCAGCGGCGGGTTCGTCGGCGCCGCGCACCCTGAAGCGCTCACGGCCGCACTGGAACGTCGATTTCTCGCGACGGGCACGCCGTGCGACCTGACGCTCGTTTACGGAGCCGGCCAGGGCGATGGTGGCAAAAGAGGCCTGAACCACATGGCCCATGCCGGCCTGACGAAGCGCGTGATCGGCGGGCACTGGGGGCTGGTGCCGGCTCTGGGCAAGCTCGCCGTGGAAAATCGTATCGAAGCCTATAACTTCCCGCAGGGGGCGATCTGCCAGCTGATCCGCGATATCGCGGCCGGCCGGCCCGGGTGCGTCACACACGTCGGGCTTGGCACGTTCGTCGATCCCCAGCAGACCGGCGGCCGGATCAACGCCCGGACTACCGAGCCGCTCGTGGAGCGTGTCGAGCTGGGTGGCCGGACATGGCTCTGGTACAAGGCTTTCCCGGTCAATGTCGGACTGATTCGCGCCAGTGCCGCCGACAGCAACGGCGGGCTCGTCATGGACGAGGAGGCCGTCGTCGGCGAAGCTCTGGCGATTGCCCAGGCCGTGCGGAATCACGGCGGCATCGTGATCGCCCAGGTGCGCAGGGTGCTCGATCATGCCGCCCCGCCGCAATCGGTTCGTGTGCCGGGCATTCTGGTGGACAGGATCGTCGTGGCCGAACCGGGCGATCATGAACAGACGTTCGCCGAATCGTTCAACCCGGAATACTGTTCGGCGATCGGGGGCGAAGATTTTGCATGTCATATCGAACGCAGGCTCGGGGCAGGCGAGACTTCTCAGCCGGACGAACGCTCGATCATCGCCAGCCGGGCGTGTGACGAGCTTTCGCCCGGGTCGATCGCTAATCTCGGCATCGGCATGCCGGAAGGGATCGCGCGCGTCGCCGCGATTCGCGGGCTGCTCGGTTCATGCACGCTGACGATCGAAAGCGGGCCGATCGGCGGTATCCCCGCCGGTGGGCTGAGCTTCGGTGCTTCGGCATTTCCTCAGGCGATCGTCGATCAGCCCGCCCAGTTCGACTTTTACGACGGCGGCGGTCTCGATTTCGCGGCACTCGGGGCCGCTCAGATCGACCGTCTCGGGAACGTCAACGTCTCCCGGTTTTCTGACCGGCTCGCCGGGATCGGCGGCTTCGCCAACATCGCGAACAATGCCCGAACCGTCGTGTTTTGCGGCACGTTCACGACCGGCGGTCTGAAAGTCGCTTGTCAGGGCGGCAAATTGAAAATCGTGCATGAGGGCTCCGTCCGAAAATTCCCGGAGGCCGTCGAGCAGATCGGCTTCGCCGCAGACCGCCGCTATCGGCGCGCCGAAAAAGTGCTGTACGTGACCGAACGAGCCGTTTTCGGCCTTTGTCATGAAGGAATCGAACTGCTCGAAGTCGCGCCCGGCATTGACATCGAAACGCATATCCTGCCGCTGATGGACTTTCGCCCTGTGATCCGGGAAGTCCGGCCCATGCCACGGCACTGTTTTCAGGCCCTTGGCGAAACGAACGAAGGAGACTGACCCAGTGGCTCGCATCGCGATCATCGCCGCTCGAAGGACGCCTCAGGGGCGATTTCTCGGTTCGCTCGCCCGACTGTCGGCCGTCGATCTCGGCGTGGCCGCGGGGCAGGCCGCTCTGGCGGACCTCCCTGACCCTGAACTGGCGAAATCGGTCGATCTGACGATCCTGGGCAACGTGCTTTCGGCAGGTGCGGGCATGAATGTCGCGCGACAAGTCGCGGTCAAGCTTGGCCTGCCCATCGAGAGCACGGCCTTCTCGGTCAATATGATGTGCGCTTCGGGCATGAAGGCCATCGCGCTCGGCTGTCAGGCGATCGAAACCGGGGCCGCGCGCATGGTTCTCTGTGGCGGCACGGAATCGATGTCGCAGGCTCCGCACCTTTTGCCGCGTTCACGCATGGGCTTCAAGCTGGGCGATGCGAAGCTCGTCGATTCCCTGCTCAGCGACGGTCTCGTCGATGCTTTTGACCATCAGCACATGGGCCTCAGCGCCGAACGTCTCGCGAGTGAATTCGCATTGAGCCGGACCGCACAGGATGCCTTCGCCGCAAGGTCACAGCGACTTTACTCCGAAGCCGCATCCGCCGGCCGGTTCGCGGCCGAAATCGTGCCGGTATCAGGTTTGGGGGCTGACGAACATCCCCGGGCGGACACCACCGTCGAATCGCTTGCCAAACTATCGCCCGCGTTCGACCCGAAAGGCACTGTGACCGCGGGGAACGCATCGGGCATCAACGACGGGGCATCGGTCGTGATCCTTTGCGAACCTTCGTTCGCGGCCAGTCGGGGCATCCGGCCACTCGCGATCGTCGAAAACTTCGCGGAAGCCGGTTGCGATCCCGCCCGCATGGGCCTGGGGCCAGTGCATGCCACGCGAAAGCTGCTGGAAAAATCCGGTTGTCAACTCGAAGACTTCGATGCGATCGAAATCAACGAAGCCTTCGCCGTACAGACGCTGGCCTGCATGCATGAGCTGGGTGTCGACCCCGCTCTCGTCAATGTCGACGGTGGCGCGATCGCCCTGGGCCACCCGATCGGCGCGTCAGGGGCTCGATTGACCGTCCATCTCGCGCACCGGATCGCTTCAGGTCGATCGAATCACGCCCTGGCGAGCCTGTGCGTCGGCGGGGGAATGGGGATCGCCGCACGGCTGGCGAAGCCTTGATCGGCTGGGCAATCCCTGCCGGTCAGGCAAGAAGTGCCGGGACGATTTTCGCACCGGTCACGTCGGCATCGGTCAGGCTGGTGTCGCGGCCGTCGTGGGGCACTGCCAGGGCACGGTGATCGATCCCCAGCGTGTGTAGCAGCGTGGCATGAAGGTCGTGCACGGTGACGACATCCTGCACCGAGGCATAGCCGAAGTCGTCGGTGGATCCATGGGTATAGCCGCGCCGGAAGCCGCCGCCGGCGATCCACATCGAGAACGCATGCCGATTATGGTCGCGGCCGTCGGAGCCCTGCGAAATCGGCAGGCGGCCGAATTCACCCGTCCAGATGACGATCGTCGAATCGAGCAGGCCGCGCTGTTTGAGGTCATGAACCAGGGCCGCGCTGGGGCGGTCGGTGGTGGCGCACAGGCCTTTGAGGCTCTCGGCATTGTTGCTGTGCGTGTCCCAGGGTTGGCCCTTCATGTAAAGCTGAACGAAGCGGACACCGTTTTCGACCAGCCTTCGTGCCAGCAGGCAGCGGCGGCCGTATTCGGCGGTGGCGGGCTCGTCCAGGCCGTAGAGTTTCCGGGTGGCTGCGTTCTCGGTCGAGAAGTCGAGCAGTTCGGGGACGGCCGTCTGCATGCGGGCCGCGGTTTCGAAATTCTTCAGGCGGGCTTCCAGCTCGGTATTGCCGGGATGCCGGCCGAGGTGCCTGCGATTGAGACTTTCGAGCCACTTCAACTGGTTCGTTCGTGCCGGTTCCGGAACGTCGGCCGGCGTTTTCAGATCGAGCACGGGCGTTTTGCCTGAGCGGAACGGCGTTCCCTGATAGACCGCGGGCAGCCAGCCTGATGACCAGTTACGTTCGCCGTCGACCGGCGAGCCGCCGGGGTCGGTCAGAACGACGTAAGCCGGCAGGTTCTCGTTTTCGGAGCCAAGGCCATAAACCACCCATGAGCCCCAGACCGGCATGCCCGCCAGAAACCGGCCAGTGTGAATCAGCCTCAGGGCCGATTCATGGTCGACCGAATCGGTCTTCATGGACCGGATCATCGTAATGTCGTCCACGATCCCGGCCGTTTGGGGCAGCAATTCGCAAAGCTCGATACCGCTTTCGCCGTGTTTGCGGAATTTGTAGGGGCTGCCCAGGACATTCCCCTTCTGCTTGTCGAAGTGCACTTCCAGATTACCGCCGGGATAGGGCTTCCCGTGATATTTCTGCAGAGAAGGTTTCGGGTCGAACAGGTCCATCTGGCTGGGGCCGCCATGCTGGAACAGGCAGATCACCGACTTGGCCTTGCCGCCGCCCGGGAGCTTCGCCGATTGCGGAACCGTGTCGCTTGCGCCGACCGACTCATTGGCCAGCAACTGGGCCAGAGCGAGCCCGCCCAGGCTGCCGGCATAGCGCGACAGAAATCCGCGCCGGGTGACCGAATCCCAGGTGTTTTCGGGGTTTGTCTGCATCGCGGTCACTCTCGATCAGTCCAGATACAGGAATTCGTTGCTCATGAGAATCGACTGACAGAAATCGACCCAGGCCTTGCGGGCGGCTTCGCCATCGGTGCCGTAGAGACGCCCCTGCTCCGCCAGAAACGCGGCAGCGGCGGCGCGTTCCCCGGCGGAAGGTTCGCGGGCATAAGCCGTCAGAAACGCCAGAGCGACACGCTGCGGTTCGTCCGGTCGTTCTCGCCGGAGCCTTCGTTCGAAGGCCTCGGCGCGGGCACGGGCGAAGCCGGAATTCATGAGCGTCAGCGCCTGCAGCGGCATGGCCGTTCGTGGTCGCCGCAACGAATTGAAAACGATCGTCGGGGCGTCGAACACTTGCAGCATGCTGATCGGCTGGGTGCGGCGCTGCTGCAGATATACCGAACGGCGCTTGCCGCCCGGTCGATTGTCCGGCACGGATATCGCACCATCGCCATCGACCTGAATTGGCACGTAAGTGCCACCCATCGTGGTGTCGAGATCGCCGCTGACGGCCAGCATGGCGTCGCGAATCGATTCGGCATCGAGCCGGTTCGCCGGAAACCGGGCCAGCGAACGTTCCGCCGATGCGCTCGCCGGTTCCCCGTCGCTCGACTGACGGAAAACGGCCGAATCGAGAATCAGCCGGTGCATGTGTTTGACGCTCCAGCCGGAGCGGATGAATTCCGCCGCGAGCCAGTCCAGGAGTTCCGGATGCGTCGGTTCCGCACCGCTCAGGCCAAGATTTTCAGGCGTCGAAACGATTCCCGTTCCGAAATGCGATTGCCAGATCCTGTTCACCTGAACTCTGGCCAGAAGCGCCGCCGCCCGCTGGTTCGGATCCGTCAGCCATTCGGCCAGTGCGAGCCGCCGGCCCGTGGTGCGGTTGCCCGGCAACTCCTTCTGCGCAAAGGTGATGCCGCCGTCCGCCAGGGCCGAGGGGGGCGCGGGTGGCGTCACCGCGCCGGGCCTGGCGTAATCGCCCCTTTCGAGCAGGTGCGTTTCGGGCGGTTTGGCGGAGACGTCGGTCGTCCACGAAATTTTGAACGGCGGGTCGTTCTTCGAATCGTTAAGAGTTTTTTTCGCTTGTTCGAGTTCGCCGTTGCGGCGGCGGAATTCGTCGTTCCGGCTCGAGAATGATTCACTTCCGGACGCGCCGGTTATGGCGAACCGTTCGACGCGCACGTTGTCGACCACGAACCCGCGACCCGCATGATATTCGAAGCCGAAGCCGCCGTTGGGCAGATCGTTGGCCGTGAGCCGCACGTCACCGTCTTCGGCGAATCCGTCCACGAGATGTTCCAGCCGATACTGGCCATCGCCGATATTCGTCACCCGGATGCCGTAATTTCTCCCGGGCGCGTAACCGGTTCGGCCGATCGACCCTTTCGGAACGGCATCCTTGCCCGGATAGTCCAGAAACACGGCCGTGGGGCCGCCCGGATGTCCGTCGACAAGCACGTTGCCGCCTGCCGTGGTGCCGCTGTCGTCGAAGTCGTGGGTCGCCAGAAAATAGCCGACTCGCTCCGCCGGGCTGGCCTCGGGCGAAATCCGGTGATCGATCAGGTCGAACGTCGCCTGGATCGCTTCACCCTTGGCGTCGGGCGTCCAGTCGAAACTGGCGGCGGTCGTCAGCCAGCTATCGAGCGTCACGCCCGCGACGATCTCCAGTCGGCCGTTGCGGATACGAGCCGCGGGCGGTGTGTCGGCGTCGACATTCACAGGCGGTTCGCCGCCTGGCCGGTTATCCCCCGGCGCGACGTTCGACCACCGTGGTGCCAGCTTCGCCTGTTTTTCGAAATCGTCTTCGAAAAGCACTTCGCCCGATGGCCGATTCGATTTTACCCATTCGGTCAGCCTGGCCTGCAGCGTTTCCGCTTTCGCGCGGGCGATTTCGATCCTGTGCTCAAGGCTTCGTTTTTCTTCGAGAGTCGGTGCGGTCACGAACCGGGCCTGGGGCTTGATCCAGAGCGTGCCCTCGGCAGCGGGAAACGCCGGCGAAAAAATCGCCTGAAACCGGTAATAGTCTTCCTGCGTGATCGGTTCGAATTTGTGCGAATGGCATTTGGCGCATTGCATCGTGAGCCCGAGCAGGGATGAGGCCACGATCTGCTGGCACGACTCGAGCGCGGCATAACGGTCGACACGCAGTTCGTCCGGGTTGCCGTCACTTTCGCCGGAACCGTCCTGGCCGTTTCGCAGAAAGTGGGTCGCGATCAGCCGCTCGGCGACTTCGGGCGTCACTGGATGACCGGGCATGTAGCCGGGGATCTCGTCGCCCGCGATCTGCTCACGAAGGAAGCGGTCGAAGGGCTTGTCCTGATTGAACGCCCGGATCACGTAATCGCGATACCGCCAGGCCAGCGGGCGATCCGAATCGGCGTTGAAATAACCGTTCGAATCCGTGTAACCGGCTGCATCCAGCCAGTACTTGCCCCACCGTTCGCCGTACCGAGGGCTGGCCAGATATCGCTCGACCATTCGTGCATACGCATCCGGGCCTGTGTCTGTCAGAAACGCCATCGCTTCTTCAGGCGACGGCGGAATTCCCGTCAGCGTCAGGGCGACGCGGCGAATCGCACGTTCGCGTGGGGCTTCGGTCGCGAGCTTCTGGCCGTCTCGTTCGAGCGATGCCAGAACGAACCGGTCGATGTCGTTGCGGATCGATCCGTTGTCCTTGATCTGAGGAACCGGCACCCGCGTGAGCTTGCGAAAGGCCCAGTGCTCGGCATCGGCGATCGATTTCGGGTTCGGCAGGCCTGGCGCACCGGCGACGATCCATCGGCGTATGCGTTCCTTTTCGTCGGCCTTCAGCGGCTGTTTCGGCGGCATGTCGCCGGATTCGATCCGCTCCCAGAGAAGGCTTTCGTCCACGGCATGCGGAGCGACGATCGGCCCGTTTTCGCCACCCCGGGCGACCGCCGCGGCGGTGCTCAGGTCGAGCTTTGCCTCAGCCTTCGCAGGGCCGTGGCATTTCACGCACCTTTCCTTAAGCAGCGGGCCGATCGATTCGCCGAATTTGCCGGGCTCCTGCGCGTGGGTCGACACCTGGCACGCCAAATAAAAAAAGATCGAAAGCATGAATGTCTTCAGCCGAACGCGCTGGTTGGGCACAGTGGAGCGAATCTCGGTTCTGGAGCGAATATCCGGAGGCTGCATGGTGGGGCTCGCGTGAGGTTGGTCAAAAGATTCTATCGCCGATTCGTACCGCCGGGCAAGGCCCGCGATTTCGGCCGTCCAACCGCGCCTTCATGCCTTTCCATCATGAAATTCCCGCCGGCGGGTTGACCTGAGCCAGATCTTCCACGAAATTGAGGGTCATACCTCGATGCGATCGAACGAGCTTTCGCGGCTTCAAGATTCGCACCCGTCCCCGAACTGCCAGCTCCCCTGCTCTGAGAGCCCCGACGGCCTGATCTGGAGAACTTCGAAAATGGGAACGATACTGGACCGACGTCAGTGGCTTCGCCTGGCGGCTGGAACCTTCGGCCTGGGCGGAATGACGCCTTCGATTCTGGCCGACGACGGCAGGCCGCCGGTGCGCGTTCCGCGGTCGACCTCGGGCGATCGCCGCGTCGAACCCGCATGGGACGAAAAGCTGACGATCGCCGTGGGGCCGAAGGATGCCGATATCGTCGGAACGTCTTCGAAAGCGATTCAGGCCGCCGTCGATTACGTCGCCGGTCTGGGTGGCGGAACCGTACGGCTGCAACCAGGGAAATTCGATTTGAGATCCGCCGTGCGATTGAAATCCGGCGTTCGCCTGATCGGCAGCGGCGTTGACACGGTTCTGACCCGGCCAGGATCCGTCCGCACCAGGCTGGCATCCGATTCGGACTGGTACGACCAGGAAATTACTCTTACGGACTCCCGCGGTTTCGAAGTCGGCGACAGCATTTGCCTGCTGGCACGAAATACCGACAACGGCGGCCAGACCGTGATCAAGCGGGTTCTCGTCGCCCGGTCCGGAAACCGGTTCAAGCTCGACAAAGCCTTGCGCGAGAACCTCTGGTCGATCGGAGAGGCGTCATGCGCCACGCTCTATCCACTGATCACGGCGGAAGAGGCCGAAAATCTCGTGATCGAGAACCTCACGCTCGACGGCAACCGGGCCAATGTCGAGAATTTCAACGGCAATTACGGCGGTGGCATTTTCATGCAGGATGTCAGCGACGTGGCGATCCGCAAGGTCACTTCCCGTAATTACAACGGCGACGGCATCAGCTGGCAGATCGCGCATGACGTCATCGTCGAAGATTGCCACAGCCACGATAACGCCGATCTCGGCCTGCATCCCGGCTCCGGCTCGCAGCGTCCGCTGATTCGAAACAACAAAATCGAGCGATGCCAGATCGGCATTTTCTTCTGCTGGGGCGTGAAATACGGGCTGGCCGAAAACAATGTGATCGAAGGCATCCGGGGTCAGGGGATTTCGATCGGCCATCGTGATACGGACAACATCGTGCGAAACAACGTCGTTCGTGACAGCGGTCAGACCGGCATTTTGTTCCGTCCGGAACGGGGGGCGTCCTTCTGCGGCCACCGCAACCGAATCGAAGAGAATCTCGTGGAAAACTCAGGCCCTGAATCGGGCGTGGCGATCGACATTCAGGGCGGGACGGAAGAGGTGACGCTGACGAAAAACCGGATCGTCGAAACGCGTGGCCCTGCGCACCGGGTGGGCATTCGGCTCGGCAAAGGCACACGTCAGATCACGCTCACCGATAATTCCTTCGAAGGCCTTTCGAAAGAAGTCGAGAAGGCTCAAGTCTGACCGGAAATGCAACGATCGATTCCGGTCAATCTCAGTCGACGAATTTCGGCGAATCACCAGAACGAAGCGCATCCATGAAACGCATCCCTCTCGGCAAATTGCATTACGAATTCGATCGCCGGGCCGAGCCACGGCTGCGTATCCCTCCGGGAGAGACGGTCGTCGTCGAATCGGAGGACGCTCTCTCGGGGCAGATCCGCACGAACGACGACCGCCGCGACAAAGTGGCCATGCCCTACAGCAATCCGATGACCGGGCCGATCGCCGTCGATGGTGCCCGGCCTGGCGATGCTCTGGCGATCACGATCCACGAAATTCGGTCCACACTCGGCCAATGCGCCACTCGTACGGCCGATCCGAAACAGCTTTGCGAGTGGCTCGGCACGGATTGCCCGCACGGCACACACGTGATGCCGATTCGCGACGGCCTGATCCACTGGAGCGATGAGATTTCGATTCCCTATACGCCCATGATCGGCTGCATCGGCACCGCACCGGATTGGGGCTGCCCGACGACAGGCCCGGCCGGGCCGCATGGGGGGAATATGGATATCGTCGAAGTCGCCCCGGGTAGCACGCTTTATCTGCCGGTATTCGTACCCGAAGGGCTGTTGTTTCTGGGCGACCTGCATGCCGCCATGGGCCATGGCGAGCTTTCGGCGACGGGCCTGGAAATGGCCGGCGAAACGACGATCACGGTCGATCTTGCGCCTGGCGCCCGCCTTGCGTGGCCTCGCATCCGCACGGCCAAGGAGATCATGGCGGTCGTCAGCGGCACCCCGATGGAACGCTCGATCGCCACGGCCTTCGCGCAGCTCATTCTATGGATGGAGTCCGAATTCGGATGGGATCGCTGGCGGGCTTACGATCTGTTGACTCACGTGGCGAGAATTTCGGTCGGCTACTATGGCATCGGCACCGTGGCCGTGAAAGTCGATCGGCGGTATCTGGGCGGTGAATGACGCGTCTGGAAATTCGAAGAAGTCGCATGCTTCGGATCGCCTGTGATTCGTCGTTCGAAGTCGGAAATCCCGAATTGCAATTCCGGGCGATGATTATTCAAGGCAGGCAAAGCTGGCCGAATCGTCAGCACTGGGCGCCCCGAGCTCCAGCTCGGGATGTCTTTATCGACGTTCGTATCGAACCGCGGAATTCGACTCTTTCAGGATCACCCCCGAGCTGGAACTCGGGGGGCCCAGGGATTCGAATCTTCCCAGGGTTTCGTGACTCCGGCCGATGTTGCCGCCCAGTTCTGGTGCATCTCAGAACGAAACGAACGACTTCCAGTTTTCGAACAGGATCCGGTCGATCGCGTCTTCCGGAAACCTGGGGAATTTCGTGCCTTCGACGATGTCGTTCACCTTTCGCAGCCCGGCGATGGCCTGGGCAGGTGTGGCCGAGGGGAAGTCGGAGCCGAAGATGAGTTTGTGTTCGACGCCGTATTCCAGCGCGGTCATGAACGCCTGCCAGTGCCGCCAGGGGCGATAGTGAAGAGCGCTGGTGTCGGCGAAGAGGTTCGGGTGCTTGCGGATCAGCACGATGCATTCGGTTTCCCACGGGTGGCCCATGTGGGAGATGATCATTTTCAAATCCGGGCAGGCCACGGCGATATCTTCGAGCAGGACGGGATTCGAATACTTCAGCGGCCCCTGGCGTACGAACGAAGTTCCCTGGTGCCAGTTGATCGGGATGCCGAGTTTTTCGGCCTTGCGGAACAGAGGCAGGTGTTTCGGGTCGGCAGGGTCGAAATTCTGATAGATCGGGCTGAGTTTCAGACCCTTGAATTGCATTCGCGTGACGTAATGTTCGAGCTGGTCGACGCATTCCGGGTCATTCGGATCGACCGAGCACCAGCCGACGAACCGGTCCGGGTTCTGTCGTACGAATTCGGCGACGGCCTCCTGCGAACCATAAATGCCCGTGAAAGGCGCGACGATGGCGAAGACGATCACCTTGTCGCACTCTTTCGTGGCGGCCAGGAGCTGTTCGGGCCGGCAGTCGAAATTATGCTTCCAGCTCGTGTCGTCCACGTCGCAGTGCACGTCGGGGGTCAGCCGCATTTTGGCTTTTTTGGCTTCCCACGACGAATGCACGAACTCTTCGGAATAATGATCCGGATACCACATCAGGTTCGTATGAATATCGACCAGCATCGGTCCGGATTCCCCGAAAGATCATGGCGTCAGAGAATGTCGCCGGCTTCCTGTTTGAGGCGGAAAAGCACGCGGGATTTGGCCTTGCGAACGGCGGCGTTGGTCACTCCGAACCGTTCGGCCACTGCTGCGACAGCTTGATTGTCGACGGCGACCTGCCAGAACATCTGCCAGGTTTTGTCTTCGAATTCGTTGCGAACTAGAGCCAGGGCCCGATGATAGACGGCGATGCTCTGATCGGGCGGATCATCGTCAGGCAGTTCGAAAGCGCTTTCGGCCAGGCTCTGAATGCGCTTGAGCGACTCCGTGCCCCCTTCCCCCACCGGTTCGCGGGCCTGCCGGCGATAGTGTGCGAACAGAACGTTGCGAGTGATACCCCGAAGCCAGCCGCGGAAGGAGTCGCCGGGTTGATCATGGCGAAATCGGTCAAGCCCTGTGGCGGCGGCCAGAAACACCTCCTGAATCAGGTCGTCCGTGTCCGCCGCAGAAACGTTGGCGAGACGGCACCAGTATCCGACGAGCGGCGCGTAAATCCGTATGAGTCGATCCCAGGCCTCGGGCTCATTGGCGCGGGCGCGGGCCAGCAGAGTCACGGATGTTTCGGGACGCGCGATCCCGTCCGCTTCGTCGGACGATTTCATGCCTGATCCGTCGGTGCTCGTGGGATCGAGTGATGATGGCTTGACCGTAGATGATGTCACACGGATGACATATAGTTTATGGCTTCGCGCCCGAAGCGACAACATGAGCCTGGATCGCATGAACGACGAACGCTGTCCGACGACGCAAGAGCTGAAAGACTTCCACCTGGGGAACCTGCCTCCGGACCGGCTCGAGGCCGTCGGCGAGCATGTGGAGGCGTGTGCCGTTTGCGAAAAATGGCTGGAGCGACTGGACGGCTTGACGGACGAAGCCCTGCTGGCCGTCAAGGCGATCTCGAGCCTGACGAGAGATCCCGAAGGACGAAGCCAGATCGCGGCGATCGAGATGACTCACGGCTCCGCCGCGGGAGTGACCCGGGTCGGCGGTTACGAAGATCTCGAAGAGATCGGCCGGGGCGGCATGGGTGTCGTGTACAAGGCGTGGCACGTGCGGCTCAATCGGGTCGTCGCTCTCAAGATGCTCTCGCGTGGCGAATTCGCGGGTGTCGAGGACCGCAAGCGATTCCTGGCTGAGGCTGAAGCGATCGCCCGGCTCAAGCATCCCGGAATCGTGCAGATTTACGAAATCGGCGAATGGCTGACCGCCGGCGGAGCCGTCCTGCCCTATTTCGCGATGGAGTATGTCGAAGGCGGCAGCCTGACCACCCATACCGGCAACCGGCCGCAGCCGGCGCAGGTCGCGGCGGAGTGGGTCGCGACACTGGCCAGGGCGGTCCGGCACGCGCATGAAAACGGCGTGATCCATCGCGACCTGAAACCTTCCAACGTGCTGATCGCCAGTGACGGGCATCTCAAGCTCTGCGATTTCGGCGTGGCCAAGCTCAGCGCCGGGCCGGATCTGAAGACACGTTCTGGGATTCTGATCGGAACGCCGGAGTACATGGCGCCCGAACAGGCCGGCAAGGCTCAGGACGTCGGCCCCGCCGCCGATATCTGGGCACTCGGGGCGATCCTTTACTCGCTACTCACCGGGCGGCCACCGTTTTCGGCCCCGGACGGCGCCTCGCTGCTGCGTATGTTGCAGGAGGACGATCCTCTGCCGCCCCGGCATTTGCAGCCGACGATTCCGCGCGATCTCGAAACGATCTGCCTGAAGTGCCTGCATAAGGATCCTTCAGGCCGATATGCGACGGCCGGCGAACTCGCGGATGACATCGATCGGTTCCGGAACGGAATTTCGGTGATCGCACGGCCTGTCGGCACCGTCGAACGCACCTGGAAGTGGGTTCGACGCAGGCCAGCCGCCGCGACGGCATGGATTTCGATTTTCGCCCTGCTTCTTTTCGGCCTGCCGGGAGTGACTTATCTGTGGCTGCGGACCGAATCGGCGCGTCGGCAGACGATTCGGGCCCTGGAACAGGCAGATACGTCGCTTTATTACAATCGGATCGCACTGGCACAGAAGGGTCTTGACCAGGGGGACATCAGCCAGGCTCGCACGATGCTGGATCGATCGAGGCCCTTGCCTGGCGAGCCGGACCGCCGGGGCTGGGAATGGAACTATCTTCAGTCTCAGGCCAATTTGGGCAGGAACCCGGCCATGAGACACGAGTTTCCGGAATGGAGCTGGATCTACGAAATTGCCTGGAGCCCGGACGGTACGCGGCTGGCTTCCGTCGGCGGGCCATTGACTTCCGCGAATCCGGGCCAGTTCAAACTCTGGGACACCGTCACGCGGCAGTGTCTGGCCGAAATTCCGCAGCCTGGCGGGGCGACCCGCACCGTCGCATGGCATCCGGACGGTCGGTCGCTCGTCACGGGAGGCAGCGACGGCAAGGTCACATCCTGGGACGTGACCAGCCTGCCACCGACCCCGCGGACAATCTGGACAGCCCCGCCGGGCCAGCGTGTCTACCGCATGCGTTACTCGCCGGACGGCCGCCTGCTGGCGATCGGAGGCTCACATGCCGTCTACGTTTTCGATCACGCCACCGGAAAGTCGATCGATGTCGATCCGGATATGTTCAGCGAAACGATCGAATTCGTTCCTTCGAACGGACCTGAGCCTGGCCTGAGGCTGATCGCCACGGCATTCAACAAGGACTGGCCGATCCGTATCTGGACCATCGCCCCTGACGGCACTCCGACTCGAGTCCACTCGAACATGCCGCCTCGTCCCTATTCCGCGGGGCAATTCGGGCAAGGGCCGATGGCCGGCCAGATCGTCGTCTCGTACGACTGGAACGGCGATCTGGAAATCTGGGACGACTCAGGACAGAAGTTGATCCAGTCCATGCGTGGTCAACGATCCCGCATTCTCGGCATCGCTTTCGATCGAACCGGCTCCTGGGCGACCGGAACGGAATCCGGTGCCATCGAATTCTGGCCGCCCCGGTCCCATGCTCCGAAGTTCGTTTTCTGGGGCCATACTTCCGGCGTGATGAGCCTCGTTTTTTCGCCGGACGGCAAGCGTCTGGCCAGCGCGGGCCGCGACGGCGACATTCTGATCCACGACGTGACGCAATATCCGCAGGGGCAGTTCTTCGGCGCGGCTGGACAGGGATGGGGCGAACACCTGGGCGGAATGGAAATCGCGCCTGACGGCGCGTCGATTTCCGTCGTTTCCCAGCTCGATCAGGAGGTGATCCGCTACGATACCGCCACGGGGAAACGTATCTCTTCGACCCGGATTCCGATGGCCGTCGCTCCTCAAATTCCGCGACGGGATCAGGCTTTCGCACCGGGGGGTGGGCGGTTGCTCGTGCCGGACGTCGAACGTCCGAAAGTGACGAAAGTCTGGAACGCCATCGACGGCGTGGCTGAAGGCGAACTGGCTTCGCTCGAATCCCGGGCCATCGCCGTGGCGTGGTCCGGCGACGGTCGATGGATCTCGACCGTCAACGAACCGGAGCCCGGACAATCGGTCGTTCGAGTCTGGAATTCCGGTACGTTCGCTGAGTCTCGCTCTTGGAAAATCACGGGCCGAAAGGCGTTTTCCGTCTGCATGAGTGCGGACGGTTCGCTCGTCGCGGCGACATTCATGATGCCGAATCCGCAAGTGCCCAACGATCCTGAGGCCGCCGCCGAGATACGAATCTGGGAGACGGCGACGGGCCGCGAACGGCACGTTCTGAAAGATGCGAAAGGCATTCTGGTCGGCGCCGAATTCCGTTCGGACGGCCTCCAGATCGCGGCGATCGGTTATCTGAAAAACGAGGTCCATACATGGGATCTCGCCGGCGACCGGCAATTCGTCACGCGCACGGCGATGAACATTCCGACGGACCTGGCCTACAGCCCCGACGGCAAACGGCTGGCGGCCATGTGCTACGATAACCGCGTGCGAGTATGGGACACCCGGTCCGAGCATGAAGCGATTACGCTGACCTCGATGGGCACGCCCGGATCCGGTAATTACGGCTTCAACGGCTGGGTCGCATTCAGCCGCGACGGCCGACGGATCGTGGCGACGGACTGGACGTCCACGGCCAATGTCTGGACGGCCGACCCGCGCTGATTTCGCCAGCGCGCGAGCATTCTTCGAAAATCCTGTCACACGCCTGGCATCTTGAAGTCAGCTAGACTGATTTCCCCTTTCGACCAGGGCAACAAGATGCTGACACCTTCGCAGAATCCTCGGGATCGCGTTTCGAAATCCGCCGGTCGCAAACCCCGCCAGCGGCATCGCCTGAAGCTGGAGCATCTGGAAGATCGGCTGGTTCTCGCGGCCAGCCCGTTGGTCGTCGACCTGGAAGCCCTGGCCCCGAACCTGACGCACGACGCGAAGCTGCGTGTCGTGCCCGTCGGCGGCACTCCGCAGGTCCAGGTCATCAATGCGGCGGGAACGGTCCTGGCACAGCGGGCGCTGACGGACGTCAGTGAAGTCCGCATCGCCGGCGGCCCGCAAAATGACACGCTCTCGATCGATTTTTCGACACCGTTCTCGCTGCCAGTACGTTTCGATGGCGGCGACGGGGCCGATGCGCTGCAGGTGACCGGCGCCCCGATCTCGTCCACGGTTTTGACCGTCACTGACCGCGACGCCGGCAGTTTCGAAACGAAATCGGCGACGGCCACTGCCCTGACGACGTTCTCAGGCGTCGAATCGGTCCGCGACTCTTCCGGCGGAGCGAAAACGGTCAAAGGAACGGAAAACGCCGATAGCGTTGAAGCCCGGGATCCGAACTCGGTCAACGACAATTCCTTCGAAATCGCTTTCGATGCCGGGCTGGTCGTCACCTATGCCAACGCCTCGGCGATCACGTCGCTCAAGCTCGACGCCACCGCCGGTTCCGATACGGTCGATTTCGGCCTGATCGACGCCCGATTTACCGGCGCGGTGACGATCGACACAGGCACGGGCGACGACGAATTGACGATCGCGGGCAAGACCGGCCCAGGCCTGTACACGATCGCCGGCGGCGGAGATCTCGACCTGCTGCGAATCGCCCGTGACGCCGACGTGATCCTGACCGCCACGCAACTGAATGCCGGCGGCTCGATCTTCGGAATCTCGGGTTTCGAAGCCGCCAGCCTGACGGGCGGCGTTTCCGGCAATCTCCTCGACGCTTCAGCTTTTCCTGGGAACGCCTCGCTCTATGGCGGTGCGGGTAACGACATTCTGCGTGGCGGGCCTGGCAGCGACTTTCTGGAAGGCGGAACGGGCGACGACGTGATGACCGGCAACGGCGGCGACGACGGTTACCGGTTCGCCCTGACCGCAGGCCTCGACCTCGGACAGGATACGCTGACGGAAACCGTAGCCGGGGGGCGTGACACGCTCGACTTCCGGAATTCGGCGGCAGGTATCTCCATCGATCTTGCGGCCACCGGCCCGCAGACGGTCGCTGACTTCGCCGGGGCGAGGCTCGTGATCGGTCTTTCCGCCAGCGATACCTTCGAAGATGTCGAAGGCGGTAACGGCGACGACTTGATCGTCGGCAACTCCGTGGGCAATGCCCTTTCCGGTCGGGGCGGCAATGACTGGATCGACGGCCGCGCCGGCGCCGACACCGTTCATGGCGATGCCGGCGACGATACGATGACCGGCGGGCTCGGTACGGACGAGATCGCCGGCGGAACGAATTTCGACACGATCGTCGAAACGCGTGACGCCGATATGACCCTGACCGATGCGACGCTGGCCATCGGTGCGGAAAGCGACACGCTCAGCGAAATCGAGAAAGCGGTTCTGACCGGCGGAGACGGCGCCAATACGATTGACGCCACCAGGTTTTCCGGCCCTGTCGTTCTCGATGGCCGCGGCGGAGCCGACATCCTCCAGGGCGGCAAGAAAGCCGACACTTTCACGGGCGGAGAGGGCGACGATCAGCTCATCGGCGGCCCTGGCAGCGACACATACACGTTCGACGCCGATAGCCCCCTGGGGACGGATACGGTCGTCGAGGGCAATAACGGCGGATCGGACCTGCTCGACTTTTCGCAGACGGATACGGCCGTGTTCGTCGATCTGGGCATCGACACCGTCCAGCCGGTCAATTTCTTTCTGAAGATGAAGCTGGCGGCCCCGACCCATGTTGAGAACGTCACCGGCGGCAAGGGCCGGGACACGATCCTCGGCAATAGCGACAACAACGTGATCGACGGCGGTCCTGGCGTGGACACGGTTCTGGGCCTGGGCGGCTTCGACGTGTTCGTATTCGCCAGCGACGGGGCCGATTTCACGCTCGATGCGCCGGAGCGTCTCGAAATTTCCGCGACCGACAACGACGACGATCTCGTTCTCGAAAATTTCGATATCGGCTCGGACATGCTTCGTTTGCGCAGCGTCAACGGCACGATGACGCCGATCGAATTTCACGGCGGCGACGGCGTCGTGATCAACACGAAGGGTGGCAAAGACAGCATCTTCGTCGACAGCCTGAGCCCCGATTTCCGTGGCCCGCTGATCATTTCCGCGGGTGGGGACCTGGTCATCGATTCGACGATCGTCACCGGCGGCCGAGGTCTTGGCCTGAAAGCGGGCGGCAAGCTGCAGATCGTGGCGAACATTTTCACCGGCGGGGGTGATCTGGTTCTCGAGGCCGGCAAATCGATCGACATCGGCCGGGAGTATCACGACAACAGCCCGCCCCGCTGGCTCAATTCGCACATTTACAAGGGGCTGGAGCCGAAGTCGACGAGCGGATCCGGCAAAGGCATGAAGGTCGACGTGGAGGTCAACACGTTCGGCGTCGTGACGGTCAGCGTCATCGACCCCGGCACCGGTTATTTTCCGGGTGATACGATCGTCATCGGCGATCCGCAGGCCGGCGTCAAGGGCGACGATCTGGTGATCACTCTGGGTCACATGACTCCGGTCACGATCTCGACACGCAACGTCAGCGCCACGACGGGAACGTCGGTCGGCGACTCGGGCGACATCCGGTTCCAGGCGGATCACATTCTCGTCGCTCCAGGCTCGAAGCTTTTCGCCGACTCGACCCCGGGCACTTCTTTCGCCGCTGGCGACATCGCCATGTCGGTGGACGAAGTCGCCGGCTTCGACCTTCAGGGCATCGCCAATGTCGATGCCAGCATGGTGGCCATATCGCTGGTCGGCGCCGATCTGCGCGGCGGCCATGTGACGCTCGATGCCCTGGCCAATAACACTCGCGTGTTCTTCGACGATGACACCCTTTCCACCCCCGAATTCGTCGCGGAGACGGTCGCGGGTGTGGTCGAAGGGCTGGCTGCCCTGATCGGCGGCGTGTCGATCTCTCGCGCAAGTGCCGTGATAACGATCGACCCGGCCACGAAAATCGTGGCGACGAGCCTGGACTCCAGCGCCGCTGCACTCACCAGCGCGACGTCTGCGCCGATCGGCCTGGCCGTCGCCGTGGCGATCGGCATCGCCGAATCGACGGCCGAAGTGATCGTCGCCGGCGACATCACGACGACGGGCGACGCCACGTTTCAGGCCCGCACGGACAACACGCTCGACGTGCGCGGCGACGCTTCGGCCATCGTCGAATTCGCCGCGGGCATCGCCGTTTCCGTGCTCAATTCCAGCGCCCTGGTGGACATTCGGGAAACCGCCATCCTGAACGTCGGCGGCGACCTGAGAATCCAGGCTGACGATTTCGACCGTAACTACACGGCCGCCCGTTCGAATTCTGGCCGCGACGGATCGATCGCGGCCGCCGTGGCGGTTTCGGTCGAAAACGGCAAGACGATCGCCCGGCTCGACGGCTCGGCGAACGTCGGCGGCGATATCCTCGTCAACGCCCTTCAGCAGAAGGGGCAGATCCTGGGGGGCAAGCTGGCCGTCGTGCCCGCCTATTATACAGGCGTGCATGCCGCGGCGGGCGTCAACACGGACGCCACCGGCGACTTGCTGGACGATGCCATGAGTGCCGGCGTGGGCACATTCTTCACGGGCCCGCTGAAGCGGTTCGTCATCAATCCGTTCGTCGATGCCGTAAAGAAGGCGATGGGCCTTCCGGCAGTCTCCGACGCACTTCCCTTCGACGTCGGCGCGGGCATCGCCGTGTTCGTCGACAACAATTTCGTCGAAGCCCGGATCGGCGACGGAGCGAACCGTCTCGACCCCGCCGGCGACGATTTCGCACAGGCCGGCGGGTCGATCGACGTGCATGCCCGGACATCGAACGTGCCGGACATCACGGCCAAAGCGCTGATGCAGAACCCGCCGACCGAGTCCGCCCCGCGTGAAAGTACGCCGAAAAAGACGAAATTCGGCGGCTCCGTGGCCTTCGCATTCGGCACGTACGACGATACGGCCCGGGCTTACGTCAACGACGGTGCCGTCGTGAACGCGGCCGGCAGACTGAGCGTCCGGTCCGAGACGCTTAGCGAGATCGTCGCCGGCCTGCAGGACACGTTCGCGCAATCGCCCGTGCCCGATTTCGTCTCGACCGACGGCGTTCGCACCCTCCATGTCGGCGATATCGTGTCCGTCGCCGATAACCATTCGGCCGGCGGAGATCCTGGTAAGTGGTATCGATATCGAGGCATCGACGGCGTTTCGAAGAACCTCTCGCAGGAAAACTATGCCGACCTCAACCGCTGGGATTTCCTAGGCATGGCCGAGGTCTTCGCCGTCAAGTCGGTCATCGCGGACGTGACGAATATCCTGGCGAACAGCTTCGGCGTGGAAAAACTCTTCAATTCCTGGAGCCAGGCGACGGCCGCCAGCGATAAGGTCGCTGTCGCCGGCGCGGCGACCGTGCTCGTCGTCGATCACGAATCCTCGGCCTACATCGGCAGCGGCGCCAGCGTCAATCAGGCCCCTCGGTTCGCCCAGGCCGATGGCACACAGCATGTTTCCGTCGAGGCTTCCAGCACGAATCAGGGCATTCACTTCGGTGGTAATCTTGCCCTGCCCGGCTTCAATCTCAGCCTGGCCAACAATTCGCTCACGCTCGACAAACCCGGCGCAGGGGCACGGTCCGGTGACACCAGCGTGGGGGCTTCGTTTCTCGTCATCGACGACGTGAACGCCGTTTCCGCCGTGATCGCCGACAAGGCCCGTGTCCACGCCGACAGCCTGAAAGTGGCCGCTTCGAACGACGTCATCGCCGCCACGCTCAATGCTTCAGGCAGTGATGCCAGCAAGAAAGGCTTCGCCGGTACGCTGGCGTTCGATTCAGTCGACAATCGCACCCTGGCCCAGATCGACGACGGGGCCATCGTCTCGGTCGGTTCGGACGTCGTACCTGGCTCGGACGGGAAAAGCCTGGTCGTCGAAGCCCATGACCGAACGATCGTCGTGAACGCTGTCGGCGGGGTCGGTCTCGGCGCGAATGTCGGTGCCGGAGCCTCGATCGGGGCGAATCTCGTTCGCCGTGACACTCAGGCCGTCATCGGTTACGCGACCGGCGATCCGGCCGATTCGCACAGCCTGAGCGGTTCGATCTCTGTCGCCGGCTCGGCCCGGGTCGAAGCGGTCAATGGCGGCCTTGTCGGCACATATTCGCTGGCCGCCGCCGTGGCCCGCGATTCGGCCAAAAACCCGCTCGGCAATGATTCGCTGAAATTGAACTTCGTCGACGGCAATTACTTCGTCACAGGCGGGCCGGTGTCCTCCGGCACGAGCATCGCCGGCGACGTCGCCCTGAATATCGTCGACGACCACGCCGTCGCGGCGATTTCCGGCGTTTCCGGCACTTTCGGTTCCGCTCTCGATATCGATGCCGCCAGCGAGACGATCATCGCTCTTTTCGCCGGGGCTGCGGCCGTCACGCTTTCGGGCAACCAGTCGAGCTTCGGAATCGCCGGCTCGTTCGCTTCGAACGCAGTGATCAGTGAGACGAAGGCGTTCGTGAACGACTCCGATTTGACGAGCGTCGGCTCTCTCGATCTCCAGGCGCTTCAGAGCGACCGGGTCTTTTCCGTCACCGCCGGCGGCGCCGGTGCCATGCGATCGAGCGGCATCGCCGCCGCCGGCTCGGTTTCGGTGAACGTCGTTCTCAGCGATACGCTCGCCTTCGTTCAGGATGCCCGCATCGATCTGCACGGCGACGCGGCCATCGAAGCCCGCGACGAATCGGCCATCTGGGCCGGGGCTGGGGCGCTGGCCCTTGGCGGAAAGGCCGGTGTGGGCGTCGCCCTCAGCCTGAACCTCATCGGCTTTTCGAACGATACCGCCGTGGTGCCGAATCGGCCCGGCCGAACCCTGGCCTTCGTCGACGATTCCCGCCTGAGGTTCACGAGCGGCGGCCTGAGCCTCTCCGCCACGGCCGACGACCCGGCGGCGGACCCGCGTATCATCTCCGTCAGTGCCTCCGCGGGGGCCTCCACGGGCGGCGAGGGCAATATCGGCGGGGCTGGTACCGTGTCGGTGAACGTGATCAAAACGGCCACCGAAGCCTTCGTGACCGATTCGATCGTCACCGGCCCCGAGTCGGTGAGCATCCACGCCGTCGACGCTTCGGGCATCGTCACCGTCAGCGGGGCCGTCGGTGTGTCGCAGAAGGTGTCGTTCGGCGCGGCGTTCGGTTATGCCGAAGTCGCGAGCGTCACCCGGGCTTATCTGGACAACGTCGATCTGACCACTTCCGGGGCTCTGGACGTGGATGCCGAGTCGAAATCGGTCATCGGTGCGGCGACCGTCGGCGTGGCTGTCGGCACCGGTTCCAGCAAGGTCGCGGCGGCGGGCTCGGCTTCGGTGAATTTGATCAGGAACACGATCGACGCCCATATTTCCGACAAGGTCACGGCCGACGACGCCGTCGACGGCTCCACGATCTCCACGGGCGGCGACGTCTCCGTCGCGGCGAGTGATTCGTCGATGATCGTCGCGATCACGGGTGGTGCTTCGGTCGCGTCGAAGGGTGTCGCCGTGGGCGCAGCGGTCGGTTACGACCTGATCGAGAACTCCGTGCTCGCTTCGATCGAGGATGTCACGCTCGATGCCGTCGGCCCGGCGTCGTCGATCGAAGTCTCGGCCGATTCTTCGGCCACGCTCGTGGCTGTCGCGCTGGGTGCCGGTGTCGGTGCCGGGAACTTCGCTCTGGGCGGCTCTGTCGCCGTGAATTCGATCGCCGACTCTGTCGATGCCCATATCGCGAATTCGCCCCATATCGCCGCGGGTGAGGACGTTTCTGTGACCGCGACGGCTTCCGATACGTTGATCTCGGTGGCCGGCGGATTCGCGGCGACGAAGGACGCCGCCGTCGGGGCCGCGATTTCCTACACCTACATCGGCGGCAAGTTCGACCCCGCGAACCCCCACGCGATCGACAAAAACCCGACCGCGGCCAATCGCATATCGGCCTCGATCCGCAATACGCCGGTTTCTGCTGGTGGTGATGTCGTCGTCGTCGCTTCGGACGTCCCCAAAACCGACGACGTTCCGGACAGCTTCGACGTCTTCGGGGCGGCCGTCGAATTGCCGGAAGAAGCGAAAGCCAGGATCGTGACGGTGACCGTGGGCGGCGCGGGGGCGCAGAATTTCGCGCTTGGCGGATCGGTCTCGGCGCAAGTCGCCGCCCAGACGGTCAATGCCTCGATCGAAGGCACCCAGCCGGTTCGCGCCGGCGGCGATGTCATGATTTCCTCCACGGACAAGCTCGATCTGACGTCGATCGCGGGTTCCGTGGCCTTCGGCAAGGCCGCGATCGGTGCCGTGGTGTCGACGCAGGTCACGAAAAATCAGGTGCAGGCCGCGATCGGGGCGAATGGCGATGTCCGCGCCGGCGGCAATGTCTCGGTACTGGCCGATCGGGATATGGAAATCGTGCCGATCGCCGGCGCGGTGGGCGGCGCTTCGCAAGTCGGCATCGGCGGGGCGATCGTGACGCTCGTGCAGCGCGATTCCACCAGTGCCGCCATCGGTGACGACGCGAAAGTCGCCGCCGCTGGCTCTGGCCTGGGGATGTCGTTCCCGGATCAGGCTCAGTCCGATGTCGGCCGCAGGTTGAGTCGATCGGCCTCCGGAGTTCTCGTCGGCGCGACGACGTTCGACGATATCATCGGCATCTCCGTGGCCGGGGGCCTGGCGGGCAATGTCGGTCTGGCCGGGTCGGCCGTGGGCACGGACCTTTCGAGCACGACTTCGGCCACGATCGGCGCCCGGGCCCAGATCAATCAGCCATCGCCAAACGATCCGCAGCTGTCGCCTCAAATGCAGGACGTGCGCGTTTTCGCGGCCGACGATACGCGAATCCGGTCATCCGCCGGTGCTCTGGGAGTGAGCGGCACGGTCGGCGTCGGTGTCGCGACCGATATCGAACTGATCACGAAGACGACCCGGGCCGCGATCGGCACCGGCGCGAAAGTGAACGCGGCGGAAGACGTCTCCGTGGAATCCTTTTCTTCGGAGGACTTGCTTTCGATCGTCGCCAGCGTCGCCGGGGCCGGCAAAGTCGCCGTGGCCGGATCGATCGCTGTCGCCAGGCTGAATCTCGCCACGACCGCCGAAATCGGCGATTCGGCGAATGTCACGGCACAAGGCAACGTGATCGTCTCGGCAGAGGACGAAACGGAACTGACACAGGCTGCCGGGGGGATCTCAGGGGCGATCGTCGGTGCGGGGGCGACGGTGGCTACGGTCGTTCTTGACCGGCAGACGAACGCCCGGATCGGTAACTCCGCACAGGTGGATGCCATGGCCCAGCGTGAAGCGGCGATGGCCCCGACGGGCATTCTCCTCGAGAGTTTCACGGCCCGGCCGGCAGAAGACCCCGTTTCCGTGCCCGCGATCTCTCAGCCGGAGGCGACGGACCGTTCTCTGTGGGACAGTCGCAAGTCTTCCGCCGACCGCAAGGCCATCAAGGGCGTTGCCGTTTCGGCGGCCTCTTTCGACCGGCACACGCTGGTGGGCGTGAGCGCCGGTGGCGGGGCCGTCGATATCCGCGGCGTCGGGGTGGTCGAATCGGCCACGAGCACGACTCAGGCCACAATCGGCGATCGAGCGAAGGTGAATCCGAATCGCGACGGGGCCGGGGCGGATCAGTCGGTCCTGGTCGCAGCTCTGGCCGATTACCAGCATCTGGGTATTGGTGGCACGCTTTCCGGTGGCGGCCTGGCCGCGACGCCAGGTGCCGAAGTGCTGATCGTCAAACTCAACACGACCGCCCAGACCGGCGCGAACGCCGAAGTCTCCGCCAGCCGCGATATCTCCGTGATCGCGACGGCCAGCGAAGACCTGGCCTCGATCGCGACCACCTTCGCCGCAGGCGGGGCCGCGTTCGCCGGGGCCGCCGCGACGATCGACATCAATAACCAGACGACGGCATCGCTCGGCGGCGGTTCGACCACGCGGGCGAGCAATGTCGCCGTGCAAGCGTCCGATTCGACGGATCTGGACATCGTCGCCGGTTCCGCGGCCGTCGGTATCGGCTCGACTGGCGTGGGCGGCAGCGTCTCGATCGTGAACGTTCGCAAAAGAACGACGGCTCTGGTCGGTGACGGAGCCTCCGTCGACGCGACTGGCACCGTGCAGGGGCCGGTTCCGGGCCTCGATAGCGAAATCGCTTATGACGAAGCTGGCAATGCCGTCGTGGCCACTCATGCGGTCTCGGGGCTCGTCGTTCAGGCCATTTCGGGCGAATCGATCCTTTCGATCGCCGCCAGCGGCAGTGGCGGCGCTTTCGGCGGCCTGGCCGGAGTCGTGAATTTCGCCAACATCGACGCCGACACTTTCGCCACGATCGGGGCCGACGCCAGGGTCAATCAGAACGTGCCAGGCACGGCGAATCAGTCGGTGAATGTCGTCGCGCTGGATCGTTCGAAAATTCTGTCGATCGCCGGGGCCCTTTCGGCCGGCAGCATCGGCGGGCTCGCGGGCGGAGTCGATGTCGGCATGATCCGCAACGACACGGCCGCCCGCATCGGTGACAGGGCGAAAGTGCATGCCGAAAAGGATGTCGTCGTCGCCGGCCTCAGCGACACGTCCGCCCGGTCTTTCGTCGCCAGTGCGGCCGCCGGCGTCATCGGCCTGGCCGGGGCAGTCTCGGTTTACGCGATCGGCGGGAATCTCAGTGCCGAAGGGTCCAGCAGCCTCGTCGCCCGCAATGGCACTTCGACTTCAGGTTATCTCGACAGCCGGGGCACCTCAGCGCCGATGCTGGGCAACTTCGCCGATGCCACCGACGACCCGGAACGGCCCGGCAATGAGACGCTCAATAGCGCCCGGACCCGTCTGGGAAATGACCTGCCCCGTTCGGCTGGCTCGGCCGCTCTGGCGGCCGTGGGCGTGCCTGCAGGGACTTCGGCCACGATCGGCACGGGCGCGATCGTCGACGCCGGGGGTGATCTCGTCGTCGCGGCAGAAGGGCTCGCCTATATCGTTCAGCTCACGGGTTCCGGCCAGGCCAGCCTGTTCGGCTTCGGTGGTTCCGTCACCGTGCTGGATATCAATGCCCCGGTGAAGGCCGCTGCCGGGGCATCGGCGCAGCTTTCGGCCGGTGGGCTCGTCGCCGTCCGTGCGTCGGCGGATCGGAATCTGGGTGCCGAGGCTTATGCCGGCAGCGTCGGCGGCCTGGTCGGTCTGGGGGCGCAGGTGGCCGTCATTCATGACGGCAGCACGCAATCGGCGAGTCTCGAAGCCGGTGTCTCCGTCCTTGCGGCCAGCCGTCTGGAAGTGACGGCGAACGATCATGCGATCACCTCGGCCAAAGCGACGGGCGGAACGGTCGGTGCCGTCACCGGTGGTGCGTCGGTCGCCCGAATCACGGCCGACGGATCGACTTCCGCCACGATCGGCACCGGGGCCGTCCTCGGCAGGCCCGTGGCCCCTGACACAGCGGAAACCCTCGGGTCGATATCGATCTCGGCAAATGTTGCCCGCGACGATCATGCCGTCGCCAACGCCGTGACTGCGGCCGTGGCTGGTGGTGCCGGCGCCGATTCGCAGGTGAAAGTCACGCCGACGATCACGGCCCGACTCGGCGACTCCTCACGCCTCACGGCCTACGGCTCGACAGACATCACCGCGTCGGCTGCCCTTCGCGCCAATTCCGAAGCCCTGGGCCTGACATTCGGCGGCCTGACGGTCGGTCTGTCGTTCGCCCGGACGGAACTTTCGCCGATCATGAGCTCGGAGATCGGCCAGCGGGCCATCGTCCGCCTCGATGGCGACATGCAAGTCGATACGTTCTACAACGAGACGACGGACCTGGCTTCCGACGCTTCGCAGGGGCCGGGGGCATTCGCGAAGTCGATCGCCGGTTCAGGCGCGCTGATCGCAGGCTCGGGGGCGACGGCCACGGTCGTTCACAGGCCGCAACTTCGTTCGTCAGTCCTTGAGAACGTCTTTCTCGAAGCTCAGGGCGATCTCGAAGTCATGACCGTCGCAAAGAGCAAGGCCATGGCGAACGCCCTGGGCGGTGCTGTGGGCGTCATCGGCGTCGGCTCCGTCACCTCGAGCGTGGACGACCTTCCGCTCGTCTTCGTCAATCTTCACACGGGGACGGGACTTCGAGCCACCGGCGACATTCGCTTCTACGCGATGTTCTCAGGTCTCGCCAACGCGGACGCCACGGCTGCCGCGGGCGGAATCGTCGGTGGTGCCGGGGCATCGGCCGTGGCCGTCTCAGCCCCGTTCGTCCATGTCGCCCGCTTAGGTACGACCAACGTTCTCGACCCTGGTTCCGCCTTCTTCTTCGCCGGGCATGACCTGAGCATCCTCTCTCAGGCCAACGGCACCGTCCTCGCCAACAGCCGGGGCGTGAGCGCCGGCGGCGTGGCGGTCGGCGTTTCCGACGCTCGCGCCGAGTGGTCGCCGAACAGCGATGTTTCGCTGATCTCGGGCACCTCGGTCGTCGCCGGCCTCTTTGATCAGGGGGATGTGTCGGTCAAGTCGTTCGTCAATCGCACCTTCGACGGTGCGCCGCTTCCGGGCGGACCTTCCGCGAACGCCACGGCCAGTGCCGGTGCGGCGCTCCTCGGCGGTGCGGGAGCGACGGCCATCGCTTTCTCCCGGCCCACTGCGAGCATCGGCTTCGGTCTGTCGGTCATTCTGCGTTCTTCGGTTTTCGTTCCTGGCGACGTGACCGTCATGACCGCTTCGGCCGGCCTGGCCCAGAGCGTGGCGACCGCCACGGCGATCGGCGGCCTGTTCGCCTTCGGTTCCACGACCTCCAACGCCACCGTCCAAACCTTCACCGGAATCGCGGCCGGTGCGAATACGAGCTTGCTCGCGTCGCAGAGCCTGGTGGTCACCTCGCGAGACGAAAACGACGCCAACGCCACATCGATCAACTCTGGCGCAGGTTTCGCTGGCATCGCTGTTTCCAATGCGAATGCCATCGTGACCCGGCAGAATTCCGTCATCGTCCGCGACAACGTCAATCTCACCGGCCCCATGAATGTCGTCGTGAACGCGACGAGCGGCAATGAAGTGAATGCCTTTTCGAACGCCGACGGCCGCGGCTTCGGCGCCGGTGCCGACTCCACCGCCACGGCCGTGCTCGCTTCCGGCGGCACGACCGTCGACGCACTGATCGCCAATCCGGCTCTGGCGAACAGCCGCGGCGCTTCGAACTTCGTCGAAATCGGCAAGGGCGCGAAGGTCGCAGGCGGTCAGATCACTCTTGCGAGCTTCGAAGACGGCTCAGCCGCCAATGCCACGGGCAGATCGTTCACCGCCGGGGCGTTCACGAATTCCGATGCCGAGGCTCGAGCCTATCGCCTCACGGGAACGGACATTTACCTCCGCCAGGGGGCCAGCCTCACTGCCCCGCAGGGACAGGTGCGGATGGTGGCCATGAGCCTGTCGCCCCGGGCCTTTGCACAGTCCGTGGCCACCGCGCAGCAGGCTGCCGGCGATTCGGACACGACGGCCGTGAATTTCCTCACTTCGGGGACTTTCGTCACGGCTGAACCCGGATCGTCGATCACCGCCGGTACGCTGGAAGTGACCGGCGCCACCACGGCCCGGCCCGGCTCGCCCGCGATCGACCTCTTTACCGACGCTGTCCACGCCGGCATGCTCATTGACTTCGGCACGACGACCCGATCGGCCAACAGTTCCGTCTTCTCGGGTGCCGTTTTCGATGCCACGATCAAACTGCTCTCGACGACCTCGCCGATTCCGGAACTGATCATCGCCGCCGACGGCTCCGTCACCCGTCAGAACCTGATCGAAGCGACCAGCCCCGCCGGCGACGGCAATTTCCTCGTCAGCGGCAATTTCCCCCAGCTCGTCGCCCCGGCCAAATTCACTATCTCGACGCCCGCCGTCAACGGCGTCACGACCGGCACCGTTTTCCGCGGCAGGCCCACCGTCGACCGCTCCGAGTTCGCCTTCACGGATGCCCGCATCGTCAACGAATCGTCGCGAACGCTCACGATCGGCGATCTCGTCATCCCCGCGAATTTCGCCGTCACCGCCCTGGTTTCCTATCCCGTTCTCGCCGGTTCTTCGTTCTCGCCGGTTCTGACCGGAACATCCGCCACCGCCACGAAGCTCTCGATCGACAACCGTGCAGGGGGCGAAATCCGCATCGCGGGTAACGTCGACAACTCCCAGGGAACCATCGAGATCGACAGCCCCGGCGGAGCGATCCGGCAGACGGGCGGAACGATCCGGACTCGTTCGATCTCGATCGACGCCGGTTCCGTCGGCACGAGCGCCGCAAGGCTGGTGGTCAACTTCACGCCTCAAGCCCTGAGTTCCGCCACACTCGCCGGCTCCACCTCGGGCGATGCGTTCTTCACCGTCAAGACCGCCTGCGCCAATGGCGACAATCCGCAGTCGCTCCTGAATTTCAGCACGGGCGGCTCGCTCGATGTCTCGGTCGCGGACGGCACACGAATCGTGAACGGTGCGGCTGTCACCGCTCCCACGAGCATGTTCGTCCTCGGCATGAGCGTCGGCCAGTCGCTTTCGATCACGTCCAACCAGACGAACATCAGCATGTCCGACGTCTCCGTGCCGAACGGGCTGGCCATGATCTTCTCGAATCAGGGTTTTGTCAAAGGCCTGGGCACCGCGACAGCCCTGCGAGGCAATCTGGCGGATCTCCGCGGCGGGGCCGGCGTGGGGCCGATCACGACTCAGGTCTCGGCCCTGGAAGGCTACGGCGGTAACGGCAATTTCTTCGTCACGAATCAGGGGAATCTCCTGATCGGCGGCGCGACCGCCATGAACGGCGTCCTCTCCTTCGGCAGCGTCGCCATCACGGCATTCGGCTCCCTGCGTGTCGAAGAGCCGATTCAGGGCACCACGCTGACGCTGACGACCTCTGACCAGGCGACCACCGGTCAGGATATGATCCTTCTGGCTCTTGTCCGTGCCACGATCGGGGCCATCACGCTCAACGCCGCTGACAGTTTCTATGCCTTGCCGTTACAGGGCACCGTCGCCGTGACGACACCCAGCACACTTACGATCAATGTCGACGGACCGCTCACCGGCAACGCCGACCCCGGCGTCGGCAGCACCATATTCGTGCGTGCGGCTCTGGATGCCCTTTCGCTGGTCATCAACGGCGGCCCGGACAACGACACGCTTGGCCTGCTCCGGTCGTGGTCGTCGGCCAACAACAGGCCTTCGACCTTCAACGGCCAGGGCGGTGTCGATACGCTCGTCGGCCCCGACGTCGGCACGGTGTGGTCCGTGAGCACGATCAATGGAGGGGGGCTGGCGTCGACTTTCGCTCCGAACTTCTCCAACGTCATGAATTTCACCGGCGTCGAAAATCTCACGGGCGGCGCGGCGAACGACACATTCTTCTTCTTCAACGGCGGTCGCGTGACGGGCGTCGTCAACGGCGGCGGCGGTTCGAATTTCATGGGGTATTCGCAATTCGGCCAGGGTGTCGTCGTCGACCTGCGTGACCGCACCGCGACCGGGATCGATCAGGGCTTCGAAGGGATCGATTCGATCACCGGATCGCCATTCGACGACATTCTCATCGGCGACGACGGCGACAACTTGCTGGATGGCCTGGGCGGCAACGATATCCTCATCGGTCTGGGCGGCAGCGATATCCTCACCGGCGGCGACGGCAACGACGCCCTCTCCGGCGGCGATGGCCGTGATATCCTCATCGGCGGCCGTGGCAACGATACGCTGCTCGGCGAAGCCGGCGACGATCTTCTGGTCGCGGGCCTGACGAGCTATGACGCCGTTCCGAATATCGGCATCCGGACGGACAGAACGGGCCTGGTTGAATTGAGAAATCTCTGGAACGATCCGTCTGCGACCTATCGTGGCCGGATCGAGTCGATCGTCGATTCCCTGCTGCTCAATGCCCAGGACATGCTTCCTGATTCGACAAGGGGCGACCAGTTGTCCGGTGGTTCCGGCCAGGATTGGTTCATCGGCCGCAACGCCCGGCGCACGGCCGGAGAAGTGCTCGGCTTCGTAGTGCCGAAAGTCAAACGAATCCCTGCGAGCGCCGTGCCCAAAGTGGCGATCCCACAGCCGGTCCGCCTCAACGGCACAGTGAAAAAGGCCCCGCGAGTCGCCGTCGCCCCGAAACCATCGACTGACAGCCGCAATCGTTGAGACAGAAGGTCGAACGTTGGGAGCACCGGGCTCCAGCCCGGTGATTTCGCCATGTACGGAGAGTCTGAAAGCGATTCGTAAAACCGCCGGGCAGGAGCTCGGAGGTCCCGGGGCGAACGCTCCGATTTTCTGGGTCGAAGAAATCCGGCGATTCGGACCGCACGTGTTGACGGCCTGGCTTCGAAGGATTAACGTTCATTTAGCCCACCGCAGATTCCGCTGGCCGAACTTCTCGGGTTTCCGTGAAGGTCCGCCAGTTCGCAGAATGGTTCCGGAATTCTCCCCTGCCCTGATCGCTGCTCGGAAATGGTGGGAATCGACGTGGAATTCGGACGCGGATTTTGCCGCCTGCGATTCCGGCCACGTGAATCGAGCCCCGCCATGACGGAACCTCAAGAATGACATCGCGGAAACCGGCCCGCCACATCCTTCGAAACTGGAGCACGTCGAATCGTATTTCGGTAAGGGAGACCTCGGCGTGAACCGCATGAAGAACCTCGCGGGAAAGCCCTCTTCTGCCTTTCGGACCCGTCCGACCGTGCCGCACGCATTTCGACGATTCGGCATGGCGACGGTTTCCCTTTGGTTCGTCATCACCGGCACCATGGCGGCCGACGATCCGGCCAGCGTTTTTCGAAACAAGGTCGAACCGATCTTGCGCAAGAATTGCTATTCCTGCCATTCGCATGAGGCCGGCCGCGCCAAAGGCGGCCTGGTGCTCGACTGGAAAAGCGGCTGGTTACGCGGCGGCGACCGTGGCCCCGCCGTCATCCCCGGCGACCCGGACGAAAGCACGCTGATCCAGGCGATCCGTCACGAAGAGCCGGACCTGAAAATGCCGGCAAGAAAACTCGACGATACGGAGGTCGCGACGCTCGTCGACTGGGTACGCACCGGGGCATTCGACGATCGCACGGTCGAGCCGAAACCGCGAGATCCGCTCGACTGGTGGTCGCTGAAACCTCTGAAAGAAATGCCGGTACCTGATCCGGCCATCGGCTCGGCCAGTGCGAACCTGAATCCCGTCGACGCTTTCGTACGTTCGAAATTGCAGGCGGCGGGGCTTTCTCAATCGCCACCGGCCAAGCCGCGAGATCTCATTCGGCGATTGTATTTCGACCTGATCGGGTTGCCGCCGTCGCCGGAAGAGGTGGCACGATTCGAAGCCGATCCCGGCCCGGAAGCCTATGCCAGGCTCGTCGACGAATTGCTGAAGTCGCCCCGCTACGCCGAGCGCTGGGCCCGGCACTGGTTCGATACGATCCACTTCGCCGACTCTCACGGTTACGAACACGATGTCGGCCGCGACCACGCCTGGCCGTATCGTGACTACGTCATCGACGCATTCGACCGTGACCTGCCCTGGGACAGGTTCGTCCGCCAGCAGATCGCCGTCGACGTCTTTGAGCCCGAGGCGACGCATCTCATACCGGCGCTCGGGTTTCTGGGCGCGGGCACGTTCGATTTCAGCACATACAGCACGGGCCCGGTCACGTTCGATTATCTCGACCGTGACGACATGCTCACGCAGACGATGTCGGCCTTCGTCAGCACCACGGCAAACTGCGCCCGCTGCCATGATCACAAGTTCGACCCTGTCACCCAGGAAGATTATTACGCCCTTCAGGCCGTCTTCGCCGGAATCCTCAAAGGCGATATTCCTTATGATGCCGATCCTGTCACGGGCACGAAACGCCAAGGGCTCAAGTCATCGATTGCCGCCGCCGAACGGCGCGACCCGGCGCTACTCGAATCGGCCGAAGCCCGGGGCCTTATCGACGACTGGTTGAAACAGCGGGGCACAGGAGCTGCCTGGACACCGCTCGAACCGGCTTCTTTCATTTCGAACGAAGGCGCGACGCTGACCCTGCGGCCGGACGGAACGATCCTGGCGGGCGGCAAACTGCCTGAGACCGAAACGTACGTCGTAACCGCGAAATCTCCGCTGAATCGCATTTCGGCATTCCGGCTCGATCTCGCCCCTGACGCTTCACTGCCCGCTCAAGGCCCGGGGCGTGCTGCGAACGGTAACCTGCATCTTTCCGAAGTCGTTCTGACGGCATTCGAACCTGGCGCGAAGGCTGGTCGAATCGTGCCGATCGCCCGTGCCACGGCGGATTTCGATCAGGAAGGCTGGTCCGTCGACCGCGCGCTGGACGGCGACCCCAAAACCGCCTGGGGCATCCATCCCGCGGTGGGTCAGCCGCATCATGCGGTGTTCGAACTGGCGGCCCCGCTGGAATTGCCGGCGGGATCGTCACTGACGATCCAGTTGAAACAATTGCACGGCGGCTCGCATCTGCTGGGTGCATTTCGGCTGTCCGTCACCGACGCCCCGGCGATTCGGTCGATCGCCTTGCCGCACGCTGTCCGAAATGCACTCGACAAGCCCGTCGAAATGCGAACGGCTGACGACAAGCTGACGGTCGCCGCGCATATCACGAAGCTCGCGGCCCAGGCGGAACTCGCCCGATTGCCGAAACCCGCCACCGTTTATGCCGTGGGGCCTTCGGTCACGATTCCCATGGGCGACGCCAAACCCGGCCAGGCGGCCGCGATCGCGGGACCGAAGACGGTGCATGTGCTGGCCCGGGGCGAGATCGACAAGCCACGCCAGGTCGTCGGCCCAGGTGCCATTTCTTCCATGAAGCACTTGCCGCCGAGATTCGGAATTCCGGCGAACGCGCCGGAATCCGCCCGCCGCGCGGCACTGGCGGACTGGATCGCTCATCGAGACAACGTGCTCACGTGGCGAAGTATCGTCAATCGCGTGTGGCACTATCATTTCGGCCGGGGCCTTTGCGATACGCCCAGCGATTTCGGCCGAATGGGCGGCACGCCCTCGCATCCTGAACTGCTCGACTGGCTGGCCGTGCGGTTTCGCGACGAAATGAAGGGCTCCCTCAAAAGCCTGCACCGGCTGATCGTCACCAGCGACACGTATCGCCAGTCATCGTCCGATCGGCCCGATGCGGCGGCCATCGATGCCGACAACCGCCTCCTTTGGCGGCAGAACCGCCAGAGACTCGATGCCGATTCGTTCCGCGACAGCGTCCTTTCGATCTCGGGGCGAATCGACTTCTCCAGGGGTGGCCCGGCCGTTCGGAATTTCACCTCCTCACCAGGCGCTCAATTGACGCCGAAGCTCGATTACACCGCCTATGACTGGTCGTCCGCCGGCTCGAATCGTCGCAGCATTTATCGATACGTCTGGCGTGGCATTCCGGACCCCCTCATGGCGGCTCTCGACTTCCCCGACCTGGGGCTGTTGTCGCCCGTGCGGGGCTTTTCCGTTTCGCCGCTGCAATCGCTTGCGATCTACAATGACAACTTCGTGTTGCATCATGCCCGGGCGATGGCCGAGCGAATCGCCCACGCGACGAACCGACCCGACGAGCAGATCGCCCTGGCCGTGAACCTGGCCTGGCAGCGGGAAGCCACCACGGGCGAACGAGAACGATTCCGGGCCTATCGGGATCGCCATGGCCTGCCTGCCCTTTGCCGAGTGATCATGAACTCGAATGAGTTCCTGTTCATTCCCTGACGGGGATTCGAAGCATGAACGAGCACATTTCGACCCGTCGGCAAGCACTCGCGAACAGCGGCGGCTCGTTCGCCCTGCTGGCTCTCAGTCACCTGCTGGGCAGGGAAGCCGCCGGGAAGACACCGGGATCTTCGTCGCATCCTGCCGGTTTTCCGGTTCGGCATCACACCCCGCGTGTCCGTCGGGTCATCCAGTTATTCATGACCGGCGGCGCCAGCCCGATGGACACGTTCGATTACAAGCCCGAACTCGAACGGCTGCATGGCCAGATGCTGGGGCCGAAGGAAAAGCCCGAAGGCTTCACCGCACCGGCCGGCGCGATCATGAAAAGCCCATTCGCCTTCGCGCGGCATGGCCAGTCGGGTCGATGGGTGAGCAGCGTTTTCCCGGAACAGGCGAAGCTGGTCGACGAAATGGCATTTCTCATGGCCATGAAAACGAAGACCAACGTGCATGGCCCTGGCACTTATATGATGAACAGCGGCTTCCTGCTGCCCGGGTTCCCCTGCATGGGGGCCTGGATCTCCTACGCCCTGGGCAACTTGACCGATAACCTGCCGACGTTCGTCGTACTCCCCGACGAACGTGGCCTGCCCTACAACCAGAAGGGCTGCTTCAGCGCCGGGTTCCTGCCGTCGACGCATGAAGGTGTCGTGATCGACACCGGCGCGAAGATCCCGATCCCCGACCTGAAGCCTGACCGTCGTTTCGAATTCGCAAGCGACGCTGCCGATCACGACGGCCTGACCCTGCTCAAGTCGATCGATCAGGAACACGCCCGCCAGTTCCCTGGCGATGCCCGGCTCGATGCCCGCATCGCCAGCTACGAACTGGCCGCCCGTATGCAGCTATCGGCCCCGGAAGCCTTCGACTTTTCGAACGAATCCAGGCACATTCAGGCAAGCTACGGCCTGAACGACGCTCCGACGGCTTCATTCGGCCGCCGCTGCCTGCTGGCACGCCGGCTCGTGGAACGGGGCGTCCGGTTCGTGCAGGTGTGGAGCGGTCCGCAAGGGGCCGTGAATAACTGGGACAACCACGGCGACATTCCCAAAGACCTGCCGCCTATGGCCCTCAGCGTCGACCGGCCGATCGCGGCCCTGCTGCGCGACCTGAAAGCCCGGGGGCTGGACGACGACACCCTGGTGATCTGGACCACGGAATTCGGCCGAACGCCGTTCGCCCAGGCCAGCGTGGGACGCGACCACAACGGCGGCAGCTTCGTGACCTGGCTCTGGGGCGCTGGCATCAAGCCCGGCGTGGCTCACGGCCGCAGCGACGATCTCGGATACCAGGCCGTCGAAAACGAAACCTGGTGCTATGACCTGCATGCGACGATCCTCCACCTGCTCGGAATCGATCATACACGCCTGACGGTTCGGCAAAACGGCGTCGACCGCCGCCTGACCGATGTGCATGGTCACGTCGTCCACGAAATTCTGGCGTGAAAGCAGCACGGAACCCGGAAAATCAGCGATCGGCTCGCATCGTCGTTCGAAATCTCATTGTCGACTCGACCTTCTTGACACTTCGCGAATCGGCGTTCCGCCGAGGCTGACTTGCCTGACCGCAATCTCGGCTCGTCACCAGTGAAGTTCAGGCAGGGGACATGCATGTCCGGCGTAGATGTCTCGTTTCCCGGAATATGTTCAAATTCGAAATTGACCGAGGATCATCGGAACTCGTCAGGAATCTTCAGCCCCAGGCTCACGAGTAGCGAGCGGTAATCTTCAGGCGAATTGACGTTGCGAAAGCTGGCGAGGTCCGGGTCGACGCTTCGCAGATCGTCCGGACTCACTTCGACGGAATCGACTGATTCCGCTAGCGACATGAGCTTATGGCGATCCTGTGCGAGCAGTTCTCGACTGCGATCGATCGCGAAATCGACGCGATACGCGGCCGAGAGAGGATGATGCCGGACACCATCGAACGGAATGGCAAGATCGCGTCCAGCGGCGTATTCGAACATGGCCGCGACGAAGGAAGGCCGCAAAAGCGGTGTGTCCGTGCCCGTCAAAAAAACATAGGCGGACGACCCTGGCAAGGCGGCAAGGCCTGTCGCAAAGCCTGTGAGAGGGCCATGATGGGCAATTCGATCATGAACCGCCCGGATATGCCCGGGCAAGTCCGGCAGCGGCTGGCCAGGCGCGGCGACGACGATGACGGTGTCGCACACGGTCGAAACCGTTTCGACGATCGTTTCGAGAAATGTCCGTGATCCGAGTCTGAGCATGGCCTTCGACTGGCCCATGCGCCGACTTTCGCCGCCGCAAAGAACGATCGCGGCTCGGCTTTCCTGGACCGGATTCGGTCGGCTCATGAGACGCTTTTCGCAGATCTCCGGATGCATTGCGGATGATTCGCAACGACAGGAAACCGCGGCCTCGAAACGTAAAACGCAGTCATTGTTGAATCGCCCGAATTTGGTCGATCGCTTCGGCGGCTCTTTTTCGAACGGTTTCGCTGGAATGGTTTCGAAGTGATTCCAAAGCCGCATCCACATCGCTCCGGATCGGTCGAACCAGTGCCAGGAACCGAACCGCGAGCAGTTGAACCGGTTCCTTTTCGTGCAAAGTGAGAGCGATCAGGTCGGGGACGGTCTCCGGCGCGGGGCTGCGACGTTCGAATCGTCTGACGGCACGCTCCACGGCCCTCATATCCTGCGGATTCGCGGCGACGCGAATCAGTTCAGGCAGCAGAACGACCGCCGCCGGACCAAGTTGCTGCACCGATCCGATCGCGGCCTTGCGGACCCGTTCTTCGGAATCACTCAGACCCTCGGAAAGAAGCTCCTTCACGATCCCGAGATCGAGACCCAGGCTGCCGATCGCGAGAAAAACCGCTTCACGCTCTTCCGGTGCCGTCGATTTCGAAAGTGATTTCATTTTGGGGAACGCGGCCTGCGCTGGCCGGCCGATTCGAGCCAGAGTCCTGATGGCCAGCAACCGGGTCTCCGCCTTCGGATCGTTCAGGAGTTCGATGAGAGCGGGCACGGATTCCGCGGCGTTCGGGCCGTGAGTCGCGATCATGGCCGCCGCACTGTTTCGTGCGGCATCATCATCGCCTTTCAGAATTTCGGTCACCCCAGGCAAAGCCTTGCGGCCGATCGGGCCCAGAGACCGCAAACGATCGATCGAAGCGATTCGTACCTGAACGTCGCCGTCCGAGAGCCGCTCGGCAAGGTCGGCGACGAGGCGATCATCCTTTGGCGCACATTGACACAGCACTTTCACGGCCTGAACACGAATCACAGGATCCGCGTCGGATAGCATCCCCCGAAGCGTGGGGACGACTGCCCCGGCTCGTGGGCCAAGTTCGCCCAGCGCTTTGAGAAATGCCCCGCGTACGTCTTTGTCCGTATCTTTCAGTCCATCGGCTAGGCGGCCTGGCGTTTCGGATTCCAGTGGCCGGATTTTGCCTAACGCAAGGGCCGCACCCTGACGAACACGCGGGTTCTCCGCCTTCAGGGCCTCCGCAAGTTTTGGCGATGCCGGTCGGCCCAGCACCAGGAGAGCCTCGGCAATCGCTTCGATGGGGCTTGTCGGTGCCGAGAGCGCTGAAAGCAGAGGGGCGACCGCATCACTTCCCATTTTGGCGACCGCGAATGCCGCGACAGACGCGGTTTCAGGGTTGCCGGCCGCAAGGATACGTAACAATTCGGGCTGCAGGGATCGGACGAGTTCGGGCCGGGATACCAGTCCCTTGATCGCGATACGAACGGCTTCGGGGTTTTTGTCGGCAATCGCGGTGCGATAGATCGTGATCAGACGATCGTCGGGGATGCCGGTCGTTCCGATCGATTCGATCGCGGCGACACGCACTTCGATGGCCGGATCCTGCACTGAGGCCGTCACCAATTCGACGGCTGATGGCACTTTCGGGTTCGATCGACCGATCGCTGAAATCGCAGCGGCACGGATTCGGACGTTTTCGGTTTCGAATGCGGTTTTCAGCGCTGGGAATGCGGCATCGCCGATCGATCCCATCGCGGCGATCGCTTCCTGCCTCAATCGACCGGATTCGTGCCCGAGAAACGGAACGATCGCCGGAATCGCGGCCGCGGCGGGGTTGCCGATTTTGCCGAGGGCCATGAGAGCCTCGGCCCGGACGTTCTCTTTCGTGTCGGCCGAAGTGAGCTGATCCGTGAGCGCCTGAACGGACGGTGCTCCGATGCTGGCCAGGGCGATCGCCGCGCGATAATCCTGATGCAGTTTTTCCGTTCGCGAACCGCCGAAACTGGTACGCATCGAGAATACGAGATCCACAACGGCAGGCGCGGCATCGGCACCCATCGTCGTGAGCGATTCGAAAACGTGGAGACGCACCTGGCCGTCTTTTTCGGTCCGAAGCGATTCACGCAACCGGGGCAAGAGGGCGGCCCGCACGTCCTTTGTCGTTTCGGAAACGGCTTTGGCCGCCGCGCGGCGGGCATCGACATCCGGGTTCGCGAGCCCGACGGTCAATTCGCGGACGATGGCCGCATCGGGCGGGCGATCCTGCGCGGGCGCTGCCGCGATCTGGAACGAGACGACGGCGAGCCCAGCCAGGAGGCACATGGAACGATCGAAGAACACGGTCTCACCTTCCGATCCTCAGGCTGCGCTGCCGCAAGCTTCGCCGGGCAGCCTCGCGGATTCGAGCCGCCGTGATTCAGGCGATCAGATCATCCATCGGCGTCGTACTGTCGCCGAATCGATCGGTTCGCACGCCGGCCTGACGCAGCATCGTCAGCAGCAGGTTCGACATCGGCGTTTCGATACGGCACTGGTGATGCAGGCCGGCACGCAGGCTGCCCCCACCCTTGCCGAGAACGATGACGGGGAGATTGACGTGGTCATGTCGATCGCCGTCGCTGATGCCGCTGCCGTAGAGCACCATGGAGTTGTCCAGCAGGGTGGAGCCGTCGGCTTCCTCCACCGCCATCATGCGTTCGATCATGTAGGCGAGAATCGCGATGTGGTATTTGTCGATCTCGCGAATCTTGCGGTTTTTCTCTTCGTCGTCGGCATGGTGCGACAGCTCGTGATGCCCGTCGGTGAACCCGAGCCAGGGATAATTCCGGTCGGTCGCTTCCTTGGTGACCATGAAGCTCGCCGCACGGGTCGAATCGGTCTGAAACGCAAGCACCTGGAGGTCGCACATCAGCCGCAGGTGCTCGTCGAAATCATCGGGAATTCCGGCCGGGGCAGGATAGGTCACGCCTGAGGCCGGCGCGGCTTCGGCCGAGTTCTGAATGCGTCTTTCGACCTCGCGAACACTCGTGAGATACTGGTCGAGCTTGCGCCGGTCAGCGACCGAAGCCTTTTTTTGCACTCGGGCTGCGTCGTCAAGAGCGTAATCGATAATGCTCTTGCGATATGCGTCTCGATCGGCGACGGTCGACTGGGTGAGCCTGGCCGAGCCTTGCGTGAACAGCCTGTCGAAGACCAGCTTCGGGTTGACTTCGTAAGGAGCCGGCGAGGTCGCCGATCGCCATGAGATGTGCGTCTTGTAAGTTCCGCTGTAGCCGAAGGCGTTGCCCGAGCGGGCCAGTTCGCAGCCCAGTTCGAGACTCGGCAAGCGGGTCTGGCCAGCCACATGACGTGCGTAAAGCTGATCGGCCGAGACGCCCACCCGCACGGCATCCTGCGTTTTGTAGGCCTGGGAACCCGTCAGGAAGCTGGCCGCCCCCTGACCATGCCCACACCCTTCGGTGTCGCCGTTGGTCAGTGCCGTATTGTGCGTCAGGCCATGAAACGTGTTGAGATATTCCCGTGCGAACTCGAGAGGCTCGAGCGTCGACGGCAGATCGACCAGCGGACCAGCTTCCTTCGGAAACCATGTCGGCAGGTGAACGCCGTTGGGAACGTACCAGAAGGCCATGCGCACCGGCGGCCGTCCCGGCTTTCCGGTCGAAATCGCCGCCTGACCAAGACTTTCCATCCACGGCAGCGCCAGGGCGGCGCCCATGCCCCGTAAGACCAGCCTTCGTGTGACCGCTTGCGACATCCCGGTATCCCCCCCTCCAGAACTCGTCCGGCATTGAGCGCCCGGAACCGAACGGTGTGCCGGCTATTTCTCCACGCCGCGATACTGGAACGCTTCGCTCTCGACGACACCCTGAATCAGCGTCCGCATGCGAAACTCTCCGGCATCCAGCCGTTTTCGGATCTCTTCCACAGTACAGTGATCATAGGCTTCCAGGCCACGGCCGAGTGCATAGGTCAAGAGATTTTCGACCAGATTACGGGCGAATTTCTTGCGGGCATGTGTCCGCAGTGAGCGTTTCAGTTCGCCGATGTCGGAGAACGTGATCCCGCCCGCCAGTTCGCCAGCGGGATCGATGGGAAACGAACCGTCCTGAGTTCGCCAGCGGCCGACCGGGTCATAGTTTTCGAGCGCGAACCCGAGCGGGTCCATCTGGTTATGACACGACGCACATGCCGGCACCGATCTATGCAGTTCGAGACGGTCTCGCAGCGACGCCGACTGAAGCGCCGCCGGGCTTTCGTCCAGCTTCTCCACGTTCGGCGGCGGCGGTGGGGGCGGCGTACCCAGAACCTGTTGCAGGATCCACTGCCCCCGCTTCACGGGCGAAGTGCGATTCGGGTTCGAAGTGAGCGTCAGAACGCTTGCCTGCGTCAGCACGCCGCCGCGCCGTTTGTCCTTCAGGTCTTGTCGAACGAATTCCTGCCCGGAGACGCCGGCGAAACCATAATGCCGGGCCAGTGGCCCGTTCACGAACGTATAGTCCGCGTCGAGCAGGTCGAGGATCGATCCGTTCGATCTCAGAACATGGCCGAAGAAAAGCTCGGTTTCACGCCGCATCGATTCACGAAGTGTCGTATCGAAATCCGGGAAAAGGTTCGGGTCGGGTGTGACCGTCGCCAGCCGGCGAAGCTGGAGCCACTGACCCGTGAAGTTCGTGACGAAAGCCTCTGACTTCGGATCTTCGATCATCCGGGCCACCTGCGCCGCGAGATTCTGCCGTAAGGTGCCCGCGGCGGCATCTGCGAAAAGGCGGTCGTCCGGCATACTGCTCCACAGGAAATACGACAGCCGGCTGGCCAGTTCGTATTCGGTCAGCAGGCGATTGCCTGAGCCTTCCTCAGGTTCGACGAGAAAAAGAAACCGCGGCGAAACGAGCACGGAGGTTAGCGCGATCTGAACGGCCTTTTCGAAGCTCTCGCCCCGATCATGTGCGAGCCTGAAGATGGCTATGACCCGCTCGACTTCATCGTCAAGCGCGGGGCGCCGAAAAGCACGGTCCATAAAGCGTTTCACGACGGATCGGCCAGCGGCGAGCCGTTCGGCATCGCCGAAACCAGGCTCCACGAACAGAATCCGGCGGTGCGATTCCGGCAGACTTGACGGATCGACGGAAACAGGCCCGCGCACGACCATCGAATCGACATGCAGGCCCTTGTCCGAGCCATAGCGCTGATCGCCGCTGACGTTCGCGGCGACTTCCGCGCCGCCATCCCGGTTCTCGGCCAGCCTGGCCTGTTCGGGCAGTTCCACCTGAACCTGCTTGTCGCCAGCGCCCACGCCGATCCAGAAGCGATAGACGACCGTCTCGTCCTGCACCCGGGCTGCCTCGATGGAACGGGAGTCGCCGCCGAATCGCACGATCAACCGCGGCGTCGGCGCGGACTCGGCGATGCCGACGCGGACAAGGCTGAAATCGACCAGATATCGCCCGGGTTTCAGCGTGTGAGCGAACTTGACCGGTTCGCCTTTTTTGAGTGGGTAGGTTTTCAGGCCGATCAGCTCGATGGGCGGCATCGTCCCGGTGTCGGGTGGCCGGATCGCCAGTTCCAGTGCCCGTTCGGCCGCTTCCAGATATTTTTCGAAGTGGATCGGCGAAATGCTCAGGGCTGAGCCGACGTTATCGAAGCCGAAACCGATTTCGTCCATGGGAAACGTGTCGGACAATCGCTCCCGTATGCCCAGAAGGTCGCGCAGGGTGTTGTCGTATTCCTGCCGGTTCAGACGACGGATGACGACCGGCGAACTGGCCGCCCGTGAAGCGCACTGGGCATTGAGAAAGTCGTTTTCGACCCAGCCCGTGATGACTTCGAACTCCTCCAGCGTCGGTTGCGGCCGATTCGCCGGCGGCATCGAACGGGCTTCGACCACGTCCAGAACTTTCAGCCAGGTTTCGCCGTCCTCGACCGCCTCGGCCTGATTGGCGTAGGTATCCAATGCGACACCGGCTTCGGCATCCTCACCGCCATGGCACTCGATGCAGTATTTACGGAACAACGGGGCCAGGTGGCTCGTAAATTTGTCCTGCGCAGGTGCCGACGACGCGGCGTATTGAATCGCCGCCATGATCGTCAGAAGCACAAGACATCGAAATCGACATTCCATGACAGGTCTTCGCTTCAATCGAAAGACGAGAAGGGTTCGATCTACGATCAACCAACATAACATGAGATCAGCCGACGAGGAACAGAAAATCGAGGGATCTTCGTCGTGTCGTCTTTGAGGAGACGACCGGATCGGATCGAATCGATGGAATGCGACGTGGCGAATGCGCCGGTGCTTCGAGCGATCGATTCGTCTCGACGATCGACGAGGACGACGGAAACGACTTCAAGCCAGGTTCACGGGCGAAAATCGCCCAGCTTTCAGCCAACTACGGAGCTTTCAGGCTACGCGACGGAAACTACGCTTCATGAAATGCGATTCAGGGCATTCGGATTTCGGGCACTGGAACGCCTTTTTGCGAGAGCGGCCACAGCGATCGTGGAAATCACGGCCTGCACGTATGTGGAAGGCTCAGGCACGGGCACGGTGACGAGGCCCTGCACCGAAGGGGCGGTGATGGCCGGCGAAAAGACGATGTCGTCGCCGGACAGGGTCAGAATTTCCGTCGTGGCCGCTCCCTGCGAAGCCAGGAATCTCAGATATCCCGAACTGCCCTGCGCGACACCTGGCTTCACGGCAATATCGAAAGTCATGAGCGATCCGGCGGAATCGGGCGTCAGGAAAACGGGGTCCGAGAAATTGCTTCTCAAGATCGTGAACGACTTCGAACTCGGGTCGATGTTGTCCAGCCCCGTGTAACTCTTGCCCGTGGTCAGCGATCCGAGCTTGAAGCCGGAAGCCTGGGGCGTCTCGAAGAAGGCGCCGTCGTATTCGACGACGAACTGGAAGGAGTCGAGGCTGAAGCTCGAAGAGATCGCGCTGAGATGCACCGGAACGGTGACGATTTGACCCGCGGCGGCGGTGAGGTCCTGAGGCATCGACATCGTCACGCCGATTTCGGCCGCGCCGGTCAGCGAAGGGAAGATTGCGCACAGGAACGAGGCAAGAAAGGTCCGAAAACGCATCGACTCAACCCTCGAAACAGGAACGGACAGACACCGACAACTCGTATCTCCGTTACGGATATCGTCAAACGCCCTTGCCGAACTTCAGGGAAATTTGTGCAAGGCAAAGCCAGTTAAGGGATTGCGTTGCGAGTGCGCAAACTGGGTCTGCTTCCTCCGGAGCGTACTTCGCCCCGGAGGATTCGTCGTCAGTTTCGAGGAGTCATTTCGGTTCGGAGAGTACCGAAACCGTCAGAGGGTCTTCGGCGTCATTCGGGGCAGCCTTCGTGCGGTTGCCCGGGCGATGTTTCGAAGACTTGCGGCAGTGGCGACTCGCTTTCTCGAAAGTGTTTCGGAACTGGGATCTACCGGTGTCTTGCGGTTCGCGCCGGCGGGAACGATCCGCACGCGGCCGTCGACCGGGTCGTCCGATCTGTCAGTCGGCGCCGGGATCAGAACGAGCGTTCCGCCGTTCGCGGACGTGCGATAGTGATCGTGGCCGAAGCGGGCTTCGTCCATGAGGTTCAGGGCATGGTCGACTGCAGAGGCTCGCGGCGACACTCGCAGGTTAAGCGTCGTCAGCGTCATCGTTTCGCCTGGGGCGAGGGGCTTCTCAGGCATGATTCCGGCGATCACGGCCAGGCCCTGGCGGGCGTCGTATCGGACGGTCATGCTCCGGCTTTCGAAGGCTCGCCGGTTGAAGGCGAACGTGCGAGGATCCATCGAAACGACGATTTCGAAACTCCCGACCGTGATCGACTGCGAATCCGTATTCGTCAGCATCACGGGCACGGCCAGAACCTGGCCCGGCTTCGCCGAAAGATCCCGAGGGATGAAAATGACGGGATCGAGACCGGCCTGAGCGACGCTCGCCACGGGAGGCGGCGTGAGGAAGTTGACGGCAAGATTGACCAGATACCGCTGCATCAGAAGCGGGTCGAGGCCGTTGACGCGGCCGTCGACGTTGACGTCGGCGGCCAGAACCGGATCGACCAGCGAATATTGCGGAAACCAGCTGTCCAGGTTGACCAGATAGCGCTGGGCCCGGACGACATCGAGTGCGTTATAGCGGCCGTCGCCCGTGACGTCGCCCGGATAATTGACCAGGGCGATGCCGTCGTCGATGACGGGCGAAATGGAAGTTCCGTCCGTTTTGACGAACCGGGCTTCGGCCAGATTCAGCCGCGATTTCGAACGGTACGGAGCGTCGTTCGGAACCGTGCCCTGAATGAGAGCGACGGCGCGGCGTCCGGACGGCAGGCCGGCGGTCGCCGTGCCGACGAATCGCAGCGTTCCTGGCGAAACGATGGTGTAGGAAATCGCCAGGGTCGAAGCGAGATCGGGCGGCACGACGACGCCGGTCACAACGATCCGCTGGGGATCGTAATTCAATGTCATTTCGAATCGGTAAACGTCTGCCGTGTCGCTAACGATCACGGGCAGGCCGGCCACGCTCGGGCTGACCCGCAGATCCTGGCCCGGACCACGTACCAGATCGGGGATCGAAACGGACCTGGAGGAACCGCTGGCGACAGTGAAAGACCGTACGTAGTCGCCGCCGGGTGTGCCGTCGTCATTGCCGTCCATCAGCGTGCCGGTCGCTGAACGGAATCCGTTGGCGGCGGATCGGAGGGTAAGCGAATAGGTGCCGTCGGCAAATCCGCCGCCGGTTTTGACGAACGTGGCCGACAGCCCGTCGGACGCTACGATGAGCGAGCCGGGGACACGATTGCCGGAGCTGTCGGTGATGCGGAAGTCGGCCAGTTCAGTGACCGAACTGTTCGCAACGGTGTCACTGACGTTCAGGTTCGTGGTGGCGACTGGCAAATTGAACCGGACGGTCAGGCTCGACAGGTCATCCAGGCGAGAGTCGACGATCCCGAAGACCAGATTCCTCAGGTCGAACCAGGCCGCCGGCAGGCCGGCTACGCTGGCGCTGATCTGAAACAGGCCGCCGGTGCCGTTGGCCGTGATCGCGGCCGACGTGGCGTAGCCATCGTCGTCGGTCACCGCGGTGCGGACACCGCCAGCGAACGTGACCGAAGCCCCGGAATCGGGTGCGTCGAATGTGACGGTGACGCCCTTGATCGGCACGCCGGCTGTGTCGGTCAGGCGCACTCGCAGGGGCGTGCCGAAGGCGGCGAGGGTCGTGGCCGTCTGGCCCGATCCGGACACGATCGCAAGGGAGCCGGGAACCTGGATCAGCCAGTCCGATGCGACCACCGATTGCCCTGCGTTTCCGGCCAGGTCGTCGACTTTCGAAGTGTCGATCGTGAAGCGATAGGCACCGGTGATGGTCGTCAGGGCGGCGATGCCTGAAATACGATAGCCAGAAGTTTCGACCGGTTCGATGACCAGTCCGGACGTATCGAGGGGCACACCGTCGCGAGTCAATTTCAGCGATTCGACCGAAACCGACCCGTTCCGGACAGCCTCGGTGAAATTCAAATTGACGGAGTCGAATATGGAAACCGGGTTCTCACGTGCCGGCAGGTTCCACTGAGCACCCGGCACGGCCTGGTCGACGATGATCAGGAATTCGGCGATCTCGGAGAAATTGCCGGCCTCGTCGACATGAATCGCCTTGATCCTGTGTGCGCCGGTCGAGAGCGTCGCCGGGAAGGCGAAATCCAGCGAATTGCCGATCAGAACATAACCCAGCGACTGGCCGGTCAGGTCGTCTTCGAACTTGACACGGCCGCCGGTTTCGGTCGTTTTGCCGAGAATCGTGATTTCGCCGGTGTTGGTGATGAGGTCCGTGGCCGAAACGCCGTTGTCGGGCGTGATGCGGAAATTGCCGGGCGGCAGGGGTTTGACGAGGTCTATGACCCACGACACGCTCTGGCTGCCCGTGGCGACGTTGCCTGCGGGGTCGAGAATGCCGGCCGAATCGACCGAAAGCGTGTATCGGCCGTCCGACGACTGCGGCCAGTTGATGCCTTCCAGCAGGAATTCCGCCGGCGAGAGCTGGCGGATCGAGGCGCGGAAGTCGAGGAGGTTGGTCGACGACACGCCTCGCGTCAGCTTGACTTTCGAAATGTCGAACGACGAGGGCACGATCGGTTCGCTGAAGACGACCCGCATCGACTGCACCACGATATTGCGAGGGTTCGTGGCGACCGGCTCCAGCGGCAGCAGCACGGGTGCCGTGCGGTCGAGAGCCCAGGCGAACCGGGCCGCCCCGACGCCGGCCGTTCCCGCCGTGTCCGTCACGCCCGTGGCCGAGATGGCCATGCGGTATTGGCCTTCGGGCTGAGTGAGGTCGACGGGCAGATAAAATTCGAACGTGCGTGCGTCCAGCCGCGTGATGGTCACCCCGGCCTGGGGCGTGATCAGGTTCGCGCCGTCGTCGCGGGTGAGCGACAGGTCTTCGATGCCGAAGCTGCCGGCCGTGATGTCGCGATCGAATTCGACGGTCACGCGGAACGGTGCCGTGCGTGTCGGACCGGTGGGCAAGCCGCTCACGAACGCGACGGCAGGCGCGTTCGCGGCCTTTGTCCAGATCCGCTCGGCCACGCCCGTTCCGGCATTGCCCCAGATGTCATTTACCCCCGCGGCGTCCACGCTCAGCCGGTATTCGCCGTCGGTGCCGGTCAGTCCGGTCAGCCCTTCGAGCCTGAAAGCAGTATTCGAAGAGTCGACGGCCACGAGGCTTGCCCCGGTCAGGGCCGTCGCCGTGCCGTTCACGAAAAATGCCAGATCGGCCAAAGCGAGAGTCGCCGGATCGATCGCTTCATGGAAAGTGATCGTCAGGGACCCGATGGCGGCGGTCGTCGGGTTGGGCACGACCTCGGAAATGCCGGCGATGGTCGGGCCGGTCTCGTCCGTGGAGCCATAGACCAGCGTGTAACTGGCGGATCCGACTTCGTCGAAGATGTGGATCGTGTTTTCGACGATCGGCCGCTGGAACGGCACGGTGAAGGTGCGGTCGGTCGTCCAGACGTTCGTCCCTGCGGGAATCAGGCTGCCGTCGGCACGCTTCACACCCAGCAGCCGATAGGCCGACCGGTCCGGATTCGGATCGGCGATCCTGAGATAGCCGAAACCGTCGGGCATCGAAGCCGTGAAGGCGACGGCCATCGCCCCGGGCCGCGGCGAGACCGGCGTGGTGACGGCTTGGCCGAGCCCGACCGGCCGGACCAGCCCGTTCGAAAGGTGGATCGCGTCGGGCGTGTGGCCGGGGTCAGGCAATTCGTCGGTCAGGAAGTCGGGCAAGGTGTCGGCACCGGCCCGCGAGTCGCTGACGGTCTTGATCAGGTCGTAGGTGCTGACGGACTTGATCAGGCTCGTGCGCGGATCGCCCAGGCCCGTCAGGTGCTGGAAGGTGGCTTCGAAGTCGGTGAACTGGCCTTGAAGCGTCGTGCTGAGGCGCCACAGGCCGATCTCGGTCGCGCCCGGTTCGACATCGCCGAAGTGGGCCTGCAGCGACTTTTCGGCCGGCTGGCCATTGACGGACACGTCGTCGATCACGAAGTCGATCAGTAGACCCTTCTCGTTTTCCACGATTTTGGGCTGGGCCGAAGTGATCGTCAGATCCCGAGCCGCACCGGCTCCGGCGTTAGTGATCATCAGGCCCAGATCGAACGGGATCGATGGCTCCTGCTCCGGCGTCCAGGGGTCGTCCGAATAGACGTTCACCTGCCGGAAATACTTCAGGTTCAAGGCCGCGTCCGGCTTCACCGTGATCGGTGCGGGCGTGAGCCGCTGCACCACGCGCTGGCCGTTGAGCAAGTAGCTGAACGTGCCCCCCACCAGATACACCGTGTCCTGAAGCGGCGCGGCCAGGTCGTTCGGCAGGAGTTTCCATGTCGACTTTCCGGCCGCTCGAGCCGGCACCGACCAGAAGCCTGAACTGTCGGTCGTGATATTCGAAAGCACCGGCCCGCCGATCGCGAATCGGCCCAGGGCGTCGTCGCCAGTGCCAGCGGCCTGCACGATCAGCTGCACCTGAAGCCCTTCCAGCGGCACGTTCAGGCCGTTGGAGATTTCCAGGGTGGCGTCGAAGGCCGAGCGGGTCATCACCACCTGCTGATCCAGCCGCACGCGCACTTCGGCGTCGATTTCGATCGGCGTTTCGAACCGGAACGTCGGCGGAATGGCGATCGGGACAAGCTCTACTTCGCCCCCGCCGCCGCCGCCGCCGCCCCATCCCCAGATCCATTGATTGGGCAGCCCGCAGCAGTCGTCGGCGTTGAGCACCGGAATCGGCAGCGTGAACGGAATCTCCCGGCCGAAGCTCACGACGTTCCAAGTCAGGGCCCCGCTGAACGAGCAAATGCCCGAGCATTCGTCCTCGTCGCCGATCAATTCCACGATCACCGGCATCACCAGTTCGGATCGGGCCGGAAGCTGGCCGATTTCCTCCACCAGCGGCGTGATCTTCCACTTGGGGTGTGTGTCGAACCGGAAGACCATGTCCTGAGCCGCCACGAGGCCATGATTGGCGATCACGAAATCGATCTGCTCCCAGCCGTCGGCGAATTTCGGATCAGCCAGGTCGATCACGTTCGGCGTAATCGTGATCACGGGTGCCGGCACGTTGGTCGTGAAGACCGTTTCGATCTGCACCGTGTAGCGGTCCTCGAACGGCACTTGGACCACGGTCCAGTTGTACGAAACTTGCCGGCTCCGCAGGATGACGGTCTGTCCGGTCGTCATGTCGGCCTTGATTTCGACCGTGCCCAGGCTCGAATCGTGATTCTCGGCCTGAACTTTCAGGTTGTAGAAGCCTTCGACGACTTCGGCGAACGCCACCTTGCCCAGCGAATCCGTCGTCGCCGTGCGGACGACTTCGCCCGTGAACACGTCGAGCAGTTCGACCGTGGCGTTCGCGACGGCGAAAGGCAGGCCGGTCTGCTGGTTCTGAAGCTCGTTGTAGACCTGAACGTCGATGCCGCCCTTGGCCACGGAAACGGCCCGGAATTCGTAATTCACCGACACGCTCGGGCCCGATTCAGGCACCATCACGAAACTGCCCGTGTATGCCCCCAGCGGCAGCGTGGCACCAGGGTTCAACAGCAGCGTGACCGTAGCCGTGCCGTTGGCCGGCACGCCGGGCAGAACGGGCACGCCGTCCACCTTCGCGGCGTTGGCCACGCTCAGCCAGCTGACGCCCGCAGGCAGCAGCATGCGGATCGGCCCGGTGGCCAGGCCCGAAGGATTCGAAATTTCGAATTCCACCACCCGAAGCGCATCCCGCAACATCGGCGAACTGACCCGGGCCGGTGCCGTCAGGCGGGCCGTCAGCGGATCGACCCGCACCGTCGCGGGCACGTCGAGCACCGCCCCTTCGGCCGTCGTCAGCCGGATCGTGAAATTCGCCGTCGGCACGCTGGCATTGAGGGCCTTGACCGACCAAGTGAACGCCGCCGTGCCGTTGCCCGCCAGTGTCGCCAGGCTCGGCGGCGTCACCGTCACCTGCAGGCTGGCCGGGGCCCCGATCACGGTCCAGGCAAGGTTCGTCAGCGGCACGTCCGTCCGGTTCGCCACTTCGAAGGTGCCCGTCGTAGTTTCGCCGTCGATGACCCTGACCGCGAGTGCATCCGGGCTCGTCTTCATGCCCAGCAGCTTGAATGTGGCCTGCGGCACGTCCGCGATCACGGCCGGATGATCCGCCGCCACCGTGTAAACGCCCGCTTCGCCCGCCAGGGGTCGGAACGTCGCCGTGTAATTGCCGTCGGCGTCGGTCATGGCCGCGATCACACGCCGAACGCCACTGTCGTGCCGGATCCGGATCGCCACCGGCACGTTCGCGACCGATAACCCCGCCGCCGCCGGAATCGCCTTGCCCGTCAGCGTGATCGATGAGCCCATCGGGGCCTGCGACGTCGAAACGGACACCGTGGCCGAATACGAGGCCGAGATCATGATCGGCGTCGCCGAATAGCCGACGTTGTTCTCCTCGAAAACTTCGTCCACCACCTTCAGTGCGTCGGTCTGTACCAGCACGTAATACCGGCCGGCCAGATCCTGCGGCACCGGGATGCTCAAGCCGAGGCCGATTTCCGTTTGGGCCCCGATTGCCGCCGTTTGCGTGCGGCTGGCCACCAGCCTGTCCTTCGAAAGGTCGAGAATCGCGTCGTCCGACAGATAGATCCTGTCCACGAAACCTTCCGGCACCGGTAGCGTGCCCTGGTTGAACAAGTTGTAGGTGAAGCCCGCCGACTGCCCTGTCCAGGCCGTCGCCGGTGCATTCACCGAAGGCACCCGCAGGTCGGCCTTGTCGATGTCCGAAACCGAGATCACGGCACTGCCGGCGTTCATCCCCGCAGCGCTCGCCGTGATCGTCACCTGCTGAGTGCCGTCCGTGATGAAGTCGAGCACGGCGTAAATGCCGAACTCCGCCGAGCTGGCACCAGCCGGAATCGTCACCGTCGGCTGCACCGTCGCTTCGGTCGTGTCGCTGGATGTCAGCGTCACCACAAGCGGCTGCGACGTATCCGCCGAATTTCGCCGCACCACGCCGATCGCCGCCGGTATGTTCTGCCGCGGCGGCACGTTGTCGCCTTCGCTGATCAGAATGTCCCGAATCGTGACCGTCAGCCCAGGGGCGTCGTCGTCGTTGATCGTCAGAACCGCCGAGCCGCCCGGAGCGACCGTCGAAGTGACGTCGACCGCGTCCAGTGCCATCGCCTGAATCACGATGTTCTTCGTGTCGCCGCTCACGGTGTTGTCGACCGCCGAAATGCCGAACCGGGCCGATGTCGCACCCGCCGGAATCGTCACCGTCGCCGGAATCGTAAGCCGCCCTGAATCGGTCGTCAGCTTCACGACCAGTGGCCGGTCGGTCGGGTTAAGCCGCCTGACCGTGCCGAACGTGGCCACGCCCGACGCGTTCTCCGCAACGCCGGGCAGGTCGGTCGTGACCACCATTGCGGCGTTGTCTGCATCCTCCAGCGTCAGGTCGGCCGTTGCCACAGCCGGCCCGGTCGCCGTGATGCTGATCACCCGCGTGATCTCCAGCTTGCCGTCGGCGATACCCGTGATCGTGAAGTCGGCCGACAGGCTCCCCGCCGGGATCGTCACCGTCACCGGCATCGAAAGCTAGTTGGCCAGGCTCGCTTCCAGCGAAACCACAATCGAACTGCCGATCGTCGCAGCCTGGCGTGTCAGCCGCGCGGTCACCGACTGCCCTTCACGCACCGTCGCGGTCAATAGCGTCAATCCCAGCGTCGGGCTCGCCGAGTCGACCACCGTCACATCGGTCGAGCCTTCCACGAACCCCGCCAGAGGGGCTCCGTTGCCGTCCAGGGCCTTCGCCGTGATCCGCACCGAGACGTTGCCGTCCAGCAGGTCGTCCTGCACCGGCGTGATCGGAAACTCCGCCCACAGGAAACCGGCCGGTATCGTCACCGTCACCGGAACCGTCGCTTCCGTCGTGTCGGCCGAAACCAGCGTCAACACCAGCGGCTGGGCGATGTTGCCGCTCCGTGTCACGCGGCCCGTGATCGGCGACGCACCTTCGACGACGCTTTGGGCACTTGCAGTGACGGTCAGCCGGACCGGCACGTTCGTCAATGCCGCTGCAATGGCGAAGTTGTTCGTCTCGTCGGCTTCGGCCAGCTCGGAGCCGCCGTCCACCTCCACCACGAACCGCCAGTCGCCAGGTTCCAGGTTCGCCGGAATCGTCACTTGCTGGTTCGTCCGGCTCGTCGTGCCGCCCACGGCGATATCCTGCCCCGTCCGCCCGAAGGCCGCCAGAAGCAGGTCGCCGCCGATCGCCGCGTCACGCGACAAATACACCCGCTCCACCCAGGCCCCCGTCGCCGCCGCGGCCCCGGTGTTCGAAACCAGCCAGCTCAAGGCCACTGTCGAGCCCGGCAGCATCATCGCCGGCCCCGTCACTCCTGAGACGCTCAAATCGGGCAAAGGCGGGGCCGTGATCTGCACCGCTGCAGTCGCCGCGGCGTTGTTGCCTTCGTTCGATTCGACGATCCCGTCCGCTGAGTCAGCCACCACGATCAGCCGGTAATTGCCCGCCGCCAGGTCAGAACGCACCGGGAGCGTGACCGGCAGGCTGATCGTTCGGGTGCCGTCGGGCGCTAATGCCCCGGCTGTGTGAGCGTAACTGGCCAGCAGCACGTCGTCAGCCGACCAGGCGTCGTCGTTTGACAAATAAACCCAGTCCGTCCAGCTCGCGGGAGTGGCCAGGGTGCCCAGGTTCTTGAGTGTCCAGCTCACGTCGATCGAGTCGCCGAACTTCGGCGTAGCGGCCGAAACCGTCGGCATGACCGTATGCACCAGATCGGCCAGCGACACCGTGAACGACCGGTCCACCGCCGCGGCCATCGCATTCCCGGCCAGATCCAGCACGTTCGGACCGATCTTGACCGAGTAGATCCCGTTAGCCCGCTGCGGCGCGAACGAGAAACGATAAGTGTTCCCGCTGACCCACGCCGGCCCGCTGACCGGAACGACGTTGCCCAAAGGATCCTTCAACTCAATGTCGCCCGCGCTCAGCGTGCTGTTGCGGATGATTTCGCTGAAGGTGATGTCGAGGGAGCTGACGGTCGTGTTGAGCGTGCTGGAGGGACTGACTGTCGTCACACCTGGCGAGGTTTTGTCGATCGTGAAACTGCTGGCTGCGCCGCCGTTCGTCGCTGCGGCCGCGGTGACGACGACGTTATCCAGTCCCCAGCTTTCGTCGTTCAGTTGTTGCAATCCAGCCCCATAAAAATCGAATTGCATATTCGGTCCGGTTGACATCAGACTGAATGTCAGACGATACGTCGTGTCTCTTTCGCCCCACTGATCCCTTTGCGGGAAAAGCAATGTATCTTTAGCGAAATACCCAGTTCTCGATGGATATGTGCCTGGAGGTGAATTCTGCCCGCCGAAAGACTGCCCCTGGGCACCGTATTGATTTGATGAATCCATATTGTTGAATGTTGCATAAAGTAACGGACTGCTCTGCCCGACGACCTTCGAACCCCAATAATCCGGTCCGGCCGCCGGCCCCTGGCCATCCCAGGTATTAATGATATAGAGATCGAAACTCAAAGTGATCATCGTCGAATAAGCCGGCAAGTTCGTCAGACTCAGCCTTACGGTATCATTTCCAAACTGGCCCAGGAATTTCGTCCCGTTCCCGGGTGCCGTATCCATATTCGAAGTGGACCATGCCGGGCCGGCCGCGCTTTCGAAATCGTTCGAATAAATCCCCGTCTGCTGAGTCGGGGACATCATCTTGCCCGCGACGCCCCAAATGTAAGGCCCGACCTCCACTCCATAAGTCCCATCCGCCGACTGCGCCGGGAACGCAATATCGAACGTCGTTCCGTTCGTGCCCGACACGGGAGTGACCGTGACGCTCGCGAAAGGGATCGTTCCGCCGCCAGGCAGCGTGATCTTCACATCCTCGCCCGTGAAGGTGGCTGAATCGATCGGCTCGCTGAAGACGGCCCGCAGGGTCGATACCGTCTGATTCGTCAGCCCCGTGGGCGTCAGACTCAGCAGGACCGGCCCGGCCGTGTTCTGCAGGGTGAAGCTCGCCGGGGTCGAGACCCCCGCCACCGAAGCCGTTACCGTGAACGGGCCCACTCCACCCGCCGCCTTCATCACGGCCGATGTGGCCATGCCATCGGCACCGGTCACGGCCGTGTTCGCACCGCCCGCGAAGACGACGCTCGCCCCGCTGGCCGGGGCCGAGAAGGTCACCGTCACGCCCGGCACGACGTTGCCGAAGGCGTCACGCACCAGGGCCTTCAAAGGCTGCAGAAAATTCGTGTCGAGCGAAGCGTATTGCCCGCCGCCGGATACGAAAGCCACGCTGGCTGCCGCGCCCGGCGTGTTCGTCAGGTCGAAGCTGACAGGCCCAAGCCCTGCCGCCGAGGCCGTCACCACATAGCTGCCCGCATGCGTGTTCGCTGTGAACACGGGCGAGACGGCGATGCCGTCCGGGCCCGTCACGGCCGTGAGCACACCGCCCGCGAACGAGCCCGAGGCCCCGGAGGCCGGCGCGGCGAACGTGATCGTCACGCCCGCCACGCCATTGCCGCCGGAGTCCAATGCTATCACCTTGAGCGGTCCGGCGAAGGCCGTGTTCACCGTGGTCGACTGGTTATTGCCTTCATAAATCGACACGCTGGCGGGGCCAGTGAATCTCGGTGTAATTTGGCTTGAAAAATAACGTGTGACATTCGTGTCATATCCATAATTGGTCCAGATAGACCTTCCGTTCATGAAACTGGTCCATGCGTAATTTACCAGAGTCGGCGTTTCGTAATCCTGTCCGAAACCAGTTCGGCTGACTTTCCATTTGCTAACATCCGCTGTATCCAGCACATCTGACCCATCCGCAAATTTGAATCCAGTGTTGCTAAAGTTGAATCTCCCGGCAAACCCTGCGACAGAACCAACGTCAACGCCAACGACGTGGATAAAGTAAGTCTGGTTATCGCGAATCTGGGTCGAGAATTCGTAAGTCGTCTCCCAAGCATTCCCGGTACCAATCAAAGTGCCGAGTAGCGTGTCATTTTCGCTGATATAAAAACTAAAACTATTATCGACGGAGATTTTAGCTAAGAGGTTCGCCGTATAGGGTGATACATTTGTCAGAGTCATCTCCGCTGTTGAAACTACATCGCCGCTTGCTCCAAACGCGCTGAACCCCAGTGAATAAGGCCCGCCCACCGTGCCGTTGGCCGTCAGCACTGGCACCGTCACCACGCCCGAGGTGTTCGAAACAGCCGTCGTCGTGGCCGCACCGCCCGCGAATGTCGCAGACGCACCGCCCGCCGCTCCCACCGTCAGCCGCACCGTGGCCCCTTCCACCAGGGCGTTGTTGCGGTTACGCAAAGTCGCCGTCAGGGCCGGGGTGAAGGGTGTGTTGACCGACGTCGATGCCGTAGTATTGGCCAGCGTGATCGAAACCGGCGCGTCGTCGTCATAGATCAGTCCCGCGCCGGACACGGTCGATGTGCCCGAGGCCGAGGCTTCCAGCCGGAACGTGCGGCTGCCCTGAAGTACGAGATTGCCCCGGATCGGCACGTTGATCGTCTGCGAATAGGCCCCGGCGGGCACGGAGAAGCTGCCGGAGGTGGTCACGTAATCCACGCCCGGCGAGCCGCCCGCCGTCGCGTAATTGATCGTCGCCCCGCCCGCAGGTGCCACGCCCGAAATGACGAACGCCATGTTGCGCATGCTGCCGGCCACGGCGCTGTCGCCTTCGTCGTTGAAGGCGTCGGCCACAGCCACGGCCGGCGCGGGCACGGTGGTGAGGGTGACGTTCGTCGAACCGGTCGATTCGATCAACTTCACGCCGCTCGCGAATGTGGGAAGGCTCGAGATTTCGAAATCACCTGCCACGGAACCGGCCTGAAGGATCTGAAACACGTCTCCGACGGCCGGCGCGTATCCTGAAACCGACACGTTCAACCGCCCGGCCAGCGTGGCCGTGCCGGTCACGATAAGCTGATCATATTCCGATCCAGGCGTCGTCCCATTCAGGTCGATCTGCAGAATGCCTAGAGAAGTCTGGGTGTAGTTGCCTTCGATGGTCAACCTTCCAGGATTGATCGGGCCTGCTCCCGGATAAATCATTCCACCATCGTTGACGACATTCCCCTTGAATCGCGCGGTTCCGTTATCCTGATGATTGTAAAGATGGGCACCGCTTTTCAGAATGACGTCGCCCGCGAATTCGCCGCCGTTGCGGATCCAGATGTTGCTGCTTCCGCCTGTCAATGTGAATTGCGACACTCCCAGTTGAATTTCGCCCTTGTCCAGAGCCCGAAACTGCGTGGTGCCGGATTGGCTGACGAGTTTTGGCAGGTAGAGCCGTGAAGCCCGCTGATTTCCGTCACCGTCCCAGTTGGCACCGAAGTTGCCGCCGGTCATGTGGACCAGTTCGGGAAGATTCAGTTTGCCGCCATAAGTCGCATAGAAAGCCGAATTGGCAGCCGTCGTGAGAGACGGCAACGTGACTTCGGACGAATAATACGATGCGATCCAGGAGCCTTCCATCGCCGTGATCGCGAGCGACGTGATCGGCGACGATGTCAATTGAAGCGCCGAAGCGGTCATGCTGGTCAGCGCCAGGCTGGTGATCGCAGTCGCATCGTCAAGATGGATGTAACTGGAATTCAGAGCGGTGACGCCCTGGAGATACATGGTGGCCGTTGCGCCACGGATCCAGACGTTGTCGTTGTCGAGATTCGTGAGGGCCGGCGAATCGATGATGCCACCGTCGAGCGCGCGATAGCCCGTACCGCCGGTCGTGCCGGTGAGTTTGGGCACAGAGAGTCGTGAAGCCCGTTGGTAGCCGTCACCGTCCCAGTTGGCACCGAAGTTGCAATCAGTCACGTTGACCAGATCAGGCAAATTGAGCGTTCCGCCGTAATCCGCGCGCAGCATGGAACCGCTTGCCGAGGTCAGATTCCGTAATTCGACCGTCGAGCCGTTCGAAGCGGAAATCGTCGCGCCACTGACTGTTAACGTATTCGCGGCCGTCAACGTCGTGCCAGCGCCTGAAACCGCCATGGCGCAGCCGCTCGCGATCGAAAACGGTCCATCCACCAGCGATGTGCCGGCAGTCAGCGAAAAGGTCCCGCCAGTCACGGCAATGCCTTCCCGCGAATCGATGCTTCGGATCATCGCCGACGTGTTCGAAACGATCGTCTGATCGCCTGGCAGGTCGGGGATCACGACATCGTCGATCGCCGTCGGTACGCCCGTGCCGCCGGACCAGTTCGCGGCCACGTTCCAGAGCAGGTTGCCGCCGCCGCCCGTCCAGGTGACCGTCGCCAGAAGGGCCCGGCGTTCGAGTTCGATCGCGGACCATTCCGGCCGGTAGTCCAGTAACCGCCTGAACGCTTGACGGCGTGACCTATGGAACTTTCGCGAGGCGGTAGAACGGGAGTCGAAGATGGCCTGAATCATGGTGGCAGTTTCCAGTAGTTCCAGTTCGTCCTGTCGTCTTCCGCCGATGCGGAACATGTATCTGTGCTTGAGGTTCGAGATTCAGGCCTGCCCGATCGTTCGATCACGGCGTTTCGGATCGATGCCTGGAACGCCCATGTGCTACCTGGCGGTCAGACACTTCAGGAATCTCACGATTCGGCCCCGGTGAGGCTGCCAGGCGATCACGGCTTCGTGCCATCGTCCGGCTGGGGCGGAAATCCTGGCTTCCCCGGCGACCGTATTGATCATGAAGGCCAGGCCGCCCCTGCCCGAGCCGAAACGGGTGAAGCACCCTCCGGATCGCCTGAACGGATTCGTGAGAAGTTCCTAAAAAGAAAGACGAAGCCATGGCCATGAACTGTCTCTTGAATCGATCTTAAGTCTTTGGAATTACGGCGATTAAAAAATTATCTTTTCTGGAAACGATCATTTCGACCGGATTTCAGACATCGAATCGGGCCTGGTTGCGGCGTTTGTGCGAAATCGACCCATGTGTCGTTTCGAGCGCTTCGTGCCGACACGCTGGGAAACCTGCTTGCTTCGGACGTGACGCCCGCCATCGAACAGGAATGGGCACAAGACAAGTCAACGAGCTTGCGGAGAAAGTGCAGAAGGCGACGGGCTCGAATGTGAGGATCGCTTTCGTCAACCCGGGTTACACCTGAGAGGAAACCGCGAAGTCAGCCAAAGAGAAAGGCATCGAGTCGATCGTGGGCAAGCATGCGGAGGCGAAAAGGATTACGTCCTTTTGCCTCGCCGCTGGGCAATCGAACGCACGTTCGGATGGCAGGGACGATTCCGCAGATTGGCACGCCATTACGAATGACTTCAATAGACGCTGAACGGCTTTCACTGAATCGAAATGTACGGAATTCTGCTCGGGAAATGCATCGGAGTATCTGCATCACAGACTCGATACAGCATGGAGAAAGCGATGAGCCGTAGACGTACGCCACTGAATACGGCTGATGACGCGAGCGGAACCCCAAAAACCGCCCTCAGCGCGGGCGATTTCGAGTCTGAGCCGCTGATTCGCGACTCGGCCATGGCGAGAATCGAAAAGCACAGCCCTCGCCAAAGAGGGAGAAAGCCGGCTCGTATACGATCGATTCCAGAAGCTCAGGGCTCCCCGATGGCCGAGCTTTACTTCTCGTCCTGGCTCGTCGAACCGCTGGATGCGTTTCGACGTCGCCGGGCCACCGCGAGACCGATCAGCATTGAGGTGCCGACCAGGGCGAGCGAGGCCGTGCCCGGCTCGGGCACGCTGACCGGGCCATACGGTGTGACGGTCAGGATGCCACAGTCGCACACATCAGCGGTCAAGACAGCGCCATCCGGATTCGTCATAGATAGGGGAAACAGAGATTCCCCTGGAACGAAGGCGGGAGGAGGGGTATCGGGGTTCGCCACGTGGTCGAGCACATAAAGAGCGAAAATGGTGCCTCCAGGGGCATTCGGATCGGGATTGTCCAGAGCAGTGCTGGCAAGCGTGAGGTTGAACTCGAGAATGGATCCGAAAGTCATCGCCTGACTGAAACTGTTGAACGCGAAGCTGTTGCCCATAATCACACCGCCTATTGAGTTCAGATCTCCCCTGACTTCTCCATCTTGCAATGGGGTTTCGAGCAGAAATGTGCCGTCGAATGTAAACCCGTTCACCTTGGCCTGGGCGGGAATGACTTCGACCGATGGCAGGAAGTCCATGGTCAGGAAACCAGTCTGGCCCTGAATGCTGCTGGTATCCATTGACACCGTGTAGGTGACTTCGAGGGCGCGGACAGGCGAGGCTGAGAGCATGGCCCAGAGCCCCAGCAGAGCGATTGCGATCTTAGACTGAAACCATCGAAGCATGATCATCTTCCTTCATCTGATGAGAATCGCGAGGTGTCCCGTTCGTTTTCGAGTGCAGATCTGTTTCATGCACCCCTGGAGAGGCAAGCTTCAGAACGCACCCGTGTACGTCTTCAGAGTGTAGGACAGAGACTTGTTCAGGGGATTGCTGTAGGAAATTGCCATGTCGGCGAATGTCCCAGGCCCGAGGTTCAGCACGTCGAAGACCATGTACTGGTTGCCGTCGGTGTCGATCGACGCCCCGGTGATCGTGATCCCGGGAGTGAGGTTTAAGAAGACCACCTTGAGCTTGCCCGAATACGTGTTCGTGCCGGTGTTCGTAAGCCGCATAACGCCGTTGTAGAGCCTGGTCGACCGGTTGTAGGTCACACCGCACAACCGGGGCTGGATCGAACTGCTGATTTCCCGCAAGTAGATCACTGTCACGCTGGCAGGAGTCGATGTGTTGCCCTGGGCATCCTGGGCGGTGTACTGGATCGGCGTCGGATCACCCGTGAAGCTGGCCAGAGGGGTGAACGTGATGGCGCCGGTGGTCGGGTTGATCGACCAGGTGCCCTGGCTAGGCACCACGAGCGGATCGCCGGCGTTCGTGGTGCCCACGATCTTGACCGTGCCGGGGACGATACTGTCACCTGAAGTGTCGTTGGCCAGCACATTGACCGTCACCGACGTGCCGACGGTGTTGCCGGCACTGCTGTCGTTGGTCACGATCGGCACATAGTCGACGGTGACCGTGGCCGGGTTCGACGTGTTTCCCTGGGCGTCATTGACGGTGTACTGGATCGGCGTCGGTTCGAGTTTGTAGCTAGCGAGCGGCGTGAACTTGATTGCACCGCTCGAGACGTTGACCGACCAGGTACCCTGGCCAGGAACCACCAACGACTGGCCTGTTCCGCTGGCACCTACAATCTTGACCGACGAAGCTACGACGGAGTCGCCGTCGGTGTCGTTCGTGAGCACGGCGACGGTGACGGCCGAGCCGGGTGTGTTGCCGGTGCTGGAGTCGTCGCTGGCCACAGGCACGTAGTCAATCGTGATCGTCGCCTGGTTCGAGACCAGGCCGATCGAGTCCGACACCGTGTATGGGATCGGCGTCGGGTCCAGCTTGAAGTTCGAAAGCGGCGTGAAGGTCACGTTTCCGGAGTCGTCGACCGTCCATGTCCCTTCGCCAGCCTTCGTGAAGGTCGTCTGGCGGCCGGCGGTGGCGGGATCGAGGTCGACGGTGGCGATGTCGAGGTCTTCGTTGGCGTCGACATCGTTGGCGGTGACGTTCAGACTGACCGGGCCGGCGGGGTTCGACAGCTTGGCGTCGTTGACCGCAACGGGAGCGAGCTGGTCGTAGTCGACGGTGATCGTCGCCTGGTTCGAGGTCAGGCCGGTCTTGTCCGAGACCGTGTATCGGATCGGCGTCGGGTCCAGCTTGAAGTTCGAAAGCGGCGTGAAGGTCACGTTTCCGGAGTCGTCGACCGTCCATGTCCCTTCGCCAGCCTTCGTGAAGGTCGTCTGGCGGCCGGCGGTGGCGGGATCGAGGTCGACGGTGGCCACGTCGAGGTCACCGTTGGCGTCGGTGTCGTTGCCGGTGACATTCAGAGAGACCGGACCTGCCAGGTTCGACAGCTTGGCGTCGTTGACCGCAGTGGGAGCGAACTGGTCGTAATCGATGGCGACAGTGGCCGCGTTCGACGTGTTGCCCTGGACATCCTGCACCGTGTATTGGATCGGTGTCGGATCGCCCGTGTAACCGGCGGTCGGCGTGAACGTGATGGCGCCGGTCGTGGCGTTGACCGTCCAGGTGCCCTGGCCAGGCACTACCAGCGACTGGCCGGCTCCGCTGGCACCCACGATCTTCACCGTCGAAGCTACCGTGGTGTCGCCGCTGGTGTCGTTGGCCAGCACTTCGACCGTCACCGGAGCTCCGGTCGGATTGTTCAGGCTGTCGTCATTCGTCGCCAGCGGGACATAGTCGATCGTGATCGTGGCGGCGTTCGACACCAGTCCCGTGGAGTCGGAAATCGTGTACTGGATTGGCGTCGGGTCCAGCTTGAAGCTCGACAGGGGCGTGAAGTTCACGTGTCCCGGGTTTCCCGGATCGAGTGCCCAGGTACCCTCGCCAGCCACGTTCCGGGTCGTCTGTTGACCGGCGGTTCCCGGGTCGAGGTCGATCGTCATGACGTCGATGTTGTCGTTCGGGTCCGTGTCGTTGGCCGCCACGTGAATCAGCACGACACCGGGCGGGTTGGCCAGCGACGTATCGTTCGCCGCGACCGGTGGCAACTGCGCGTAGGTGACCGTGACGGTCGCCAGGTTCGACGTGTTTCCCTGAGCGTCGTTGACCGTGTACCGGATCGGCGTCGGGTTGCCCTTGAAGCCAGCGGTCGGCGTGAACGTGATGGCACCGGTCGTGGTGTTGACCGACCAGGTGCCCTGTCCTGAGACCACGAGCGGATCGCCTGCATTGACCGTGCCGTCGATCTTGACGGTCGAGGCCACCGCCGTATCGCCGCTGTTGTCGTTCGAGAGCACGGCAACGGTCACGGCCGAGCCGGGCGTGTTTCCGGCACTCGTGTCGTCGCTGGCCACAGGCACGTAGTCGATGGTGATCGTCGCCTGGTTCGAAACCAGCCCCGTCGTATCCGAGACCGTGTATTGGATCGGCGTCGGGTCCAGCTTGAAGTTCGAAAGCGGCGTGAAGGTCACAAGCCCCGTGGCGTCCACGCTCCAGGTGCCTTCGCCAGCCTTCGTGAAGGACGTCTGGCGGCCGGCGGTGGCGGGATCGAGGTCGACGGTGGCGATGTCGAGGTTGCTGTTAGCGTCGACATCGTTGGCCGTGACGTTCAGCGTCACCGGACCCGGCGGGTTGGCCAGCTTCGAGTCATTGACCGCCACCGGTGCGAATTGCTGAACGGCGATGACGAACTGGTTGCCGGTGCTCGGTGAGCCGGTCAGGGCCGCGATGAGAATCTGGTCGCCCACGATGGTCGGGCTACCGCCGTCCTTACTGGCGATCGCGTCGTAGCCCGAAGGCAGGGTCTCGCGAACCTGGTAGTAGCCCGGAGTCACCGATGGGAAGCTGTAAGCACCGCTGGCGTTGGTCACGGCCGTTACGAGCTGGATCCCGGGGGTGTTCGGGGCGCTGTCGACGGGGTTGCCTGCGCTGTCGAGGAGGGTCAATACCACACCGGCCAGGCCCGCGTCACCGGTCGAGTTACCGTCGGTGTCGACCAGCACGCTCCCCGTAATCGAGCTGTCCTGGACGATGAACGAAACCTTGCCGGGGGCGCTGCTGGCGGTGCCGTCGGAGACGGTGTAGTCGAACGAACTGTAGACGTTGCCCGTCTGGTTAGCCGCCGGCGTGAAGAGCAACTGAGCGAGCTGAGACACCGGCACGACCTGATTGAGAGTCACCGGGCTCCCGTTGAGCGACAGGATGCCGGCTGACGGCAGAGTGGTGATCGTGATCGACTGCAGCCTGTCGCTGGTGTCGGGGTCGAGGAACGGGAAGGCGAAGCTGCTGAGCGGGAATGTGCCATTCATCGGCACATTGAAGACCGAGTCGCTCGTCGTCGGCGGGTCATTCTGACCCGTGATCGTGATCGTGAGAGTGGCGGTGGCTGCCGCGCCGCCGGTGTTGCGGATCGTGTAGGGCAGCGACTCGGTCACGGTGTCCGCGGCGCTCATCCAGTTGTAGACGCCATTGGGGTTGAAGGTGTACGTGCCATCGGCCCGCAGCACGATCGAGGCGCCCGAGGGCAGCGTGATCGTCGAGCCGACGTTTGCCGGCAGGCCGTTGACCGCCACCACCTGGATCGTGCCGCTGGAGGTCGTGTCGTTAGCCAGCACGCCGGTGCCGGTCGAGTTCAGGACCGCGTCCTCGGTCGTCGTGTTGGTGTCATTGACGGCTGTGACCGTTGTCGACTGGGTACCGACCAGGGCTCGCGCCGAGCTGATGTCGGTCGCGTCGTTCGGATCGGTGTAGGTGATGAACAGTGTCGAGCCGTTGGGGGCGTGCAGGGTCGAATTGCCGGTCGTGAGCGTGGCCTCAGTGGCGATCGTGGCCACGAAGACCCCGGTGCTGGGCCCGGTTTCCGTCAGTGTCACCAGCAACGAGTCGCCCGTCGACGAGGTCACTGTCGCCTGGATCGTCTCGGCCACACTGGGGTTGGTGTTCTTGTCGATGTCGGTGACCCGGACGAAGACCGGGTTGACCCCAGCCGCATAGTTGCCCGTGGTGGTACCGTCGCTGGAGGTGGTGAACTGAGAGATGCTGGGCGTGCCGGTGTCCTGCATCACCACGCTGAAGGTGGTGGCACCCGCATCGACGACAGTGCCCTCATACCCTTCGCTCACCTGGACACCGATGGTGAAGTCGCCTGTGCTCGCGGTCTTCCAGGCGTACTCGTAAACCTTGGTGTTGCCGGTTTGTGAGACGACGTTGGCGGAGGTCAGCGACACCGGGGTGCCCGAGGATGGGGTCACCAGCAGCGTGCCGCCGGTGATGTCGGCATGTCCGAAGGGGTCTGTAATCGTCGCCCGCACGTAGACGGTCTGGCCGGCCAGGGTCGAGGTGATCGTCTGGCCGCCTGCAAACGGCGCGTCATAGACCAGGATTGAGCTGACGTCGATGACCGGGCTGGCCGGCAGCTCGATCCGCGAAACGGCGGTGGCCGAGTCGTAGTTGACCTGGAAACTCACCCCCGTCTGGGCGGTGGTGATGTCCAGCGTGACGCTCTGGCCTGCTGGGATGGTGACGGCTGAACCACCCACGCTGCCGCCCCAGGTCAACACGCCGCCACTGAAGCTGGGGTTCGTCAGAGTGGCGATCGTGGTGCTGCCGTACCTGAGCGTGGCTGTGATGTTCGGGTTGGCGGGCATCGTCCCCGAGGTGACGTTGACGTTCGTCACGACCCGGATCGGCTGGTTGGCCGGCAGTGTGAGGTTCGCGGCCATCGCCGTCGACTGCGTGAAGCTGGTCGTGGTCAGCCCGCTGGCGGTGGTGCCGGGGGAGATCTGCGCGATCGCGATCGCGAAGTCCTGGTTCTGGTTGGCGGTGTAACTCACGGAGACATTGGCCGCGCCGTTCTGGATGCCGGCGGCGCTCACCAGGGCGCTATTGATGCCCGTCGCGTTGTAAACCGTCGTGCCCGGCACGCTGGTGATCGACGTCTGGCCCGATGCCGGGCCGTCCCACGAGGCGACGCTGAAGACACGGCGGCCGGTCGCCGAGCTGACCGTGGTGGAAGCAGTCGTGTTCGTATTGACGTTGTTCAGCGATGCGAAGGTCGGGGCCTGCTGCGCGGCACCGGTCAAGGTGATCGCCCGGGCGATGATCGAGGCATTAGCCGAGGCACTGACGACGATGTTGCCAGGGCCCGAGCCGGGGTTCAGCAGATAATAGATGTAGGTCCGGACATCGTCGTCATTGCCGTCGATGGCCCCGCCTGACTGGACGGCGACGCCCTGCGTGAGAGCGATCCCGCCATAGGTCACACCGGTGACCGTCGGCGGCGTGCCGATGGCAGAGGTGAAACCGATCGACACCGCTACCAGAAGGATCTTGTTCGCGCCCGAGCCGGTCGAATAATTGCTGATCGTCAGTGAGCTGGCCGTGGCCGAGCTGGCCGTGGCCGGCAGGGTGTCTACGACCGCCAGAGTCGCGGTGGTCGTGTCGGCCGAAAGGACGACGCTGCTGGCCGTGACCGAGTCCGGCTGCGGCGTAGTCTTGCTCGGGTCGAAGCGGTCGAGGTTCTGCGCACCTGCAACCGTCGTGTTGCTGGCATTCTCGTTGCTCAGGTACAGCTGCTTGAGCGTGGCCACTGTCACGATCGGCACGGTATCGACGTCGGTCAGCCCGGTGGCGTCGACACTCGACACCGAGAGGGTGTCGGTGGTCGTAGAGTACCCCGCCTGGTATTGGAGGGTACCCAGCGCGGCGTTGATCTGCGCCTGCGTGCCGCTAAGGGTGAGTGACGCCGATCCGTTGGCCCCGCTGCTGATCGTGGCGCCGCCGGCGAGCGAGACCTGGAGGATCCCGCCGGTGACGGTCAGGGTGGTGCTGGTCAGATTCGTGTCGCTGTCGGCCACCGAGATGTTCGTCGAAAGGGGCGCCAGCATGCCCTGCGTCACCGACTGCGTGCCGGGAACGCTGTTGACAGGCGGGTTGGTCGCGATCGCGACGATCGGCACCGTGTCGGTGGAGGTGTTGAAGTTCCAGACCGGGTCGACATAGCTGACCGTGAGAGTCTGCCCCGCCAGGACCTGGATCGTGCCGGAGTTCACCGCGCTCGCGGTCGTCGAGGTCGGCAGGGTCGCGACGAAGATGCCGGTGTTCGGACCAGTCTCGGTCACCGTCACTGTTTCGCTGTCACCGGTCGGGCTGGTGACCACGACCGTGAACGTCTCGGCGACGGACGGATTGCGGTTCGGGTCGGGGTCGGTCACCCGGATGAACGAGCTGGTGTTGGTCTGGTAGTTGGGCGCCTCAGCGCTGCTGGCGGGCCCGGTTACGAACATCACCTGTCCGGGCGTGTTCGTTGGCGGGATCGTGACCTCGATGTTGAACGAGTCCTGGTCCGTATCCACCCGTGCCCGGTTGATCACCCCGGAAGGAAGTCCGGTGTAGGGGCTCTGGATCACCACGTCGAACGTCACCACCCTCGAGCTGCTGGCGACGACGGTTCCCAGCGCCAGACCGGCTTCGTCGAGCGGGAACGCAGTGGTCACCGAGCCGCCCACCGTCTGGTCGGTGACGGGAGTGCCGTCGACCTTCGTCGAGTTCGGGACATAGGTCGTCCCCGCCGGCACTTCATCGAAAACCTTCACGCCGGTCAGCGGCATCAGGTCGTCGTTGTTGATCGTGATCGAGTACCTGATCGTGTCACCCGGCACGATCGGCCCGGTTCCGACCTTGGCGAAGGTCTTGCTGCCCCAGGGCAGCAGCAGTGGCGGAATCACGGTGCCCATGTCGAGGAACGGGTTGCCCGCGCCGGCGACCGAGGCATCCTCGCCCCAGACGCCAGTGATTCGCACCCCGCTGGTGGTGTAGATCCGCATGCCCGTCTGGTTCTTCGACGGGTTGAAGATTCGTTTGGACTCCAGCGAGACCAGGTCGTAAGCGACGTCGTACTTGCCGCCATTGGGGTCGGTGAACGCGCCGGTGGTGCGGTTGCCGTCGTAATCGACATAGACCCTGGTCGGCGCCGCCGCCGTCACCCAGATCGGGCTGCCATTGGCCGACAGATCGCTCGAACCAGGCGCCCAAGAGACCAGCAGGGCGGTCGTCAGGTACGACTCGGGGATCAGCCGGGTGCCGAAGTCCCAGGTCGAAGCGTTGGTGCTGTCCGAGTCGTTGGTCATGAAGGCGTAGAACGGCTGTGCTGAGCTCGGGGTCGAGAACCGGGCGGCGGTGTCACCGCCAGGCATCTGGTAACGGGTCGTGGCGCCGGCAGGTACTGAGACCGTGCTCGAACCGGTGCGCGTCTGGACCGTGACCGAAATCGCCGAGGCGCCCGGGTTGAACAGGAATACGTACGCGGGTGCACTTGTGTTCACAGTGCCTATCGGGTTGTAGTACACGTTGCCCCAGGCGTTCGTCGGGGCCAGACTGAACGTGCGCGAGGAGTAGGTGGCGCCGATGTCGCCCGTGATCATCTGGACCTGGACTGGCTTGGTCGTGCTGACGGTCGCCCCCTCCAGTACGCCCGATGGCACCCGATACGTCTCCCCTCGGTTCAGGATGACGGTGGTGGTGCCGCCCGCGGCCGCGCCGTTGATGTCCACGGTCACGCTCGTGCCATCCTGGGCCGCCATGACTTCCAGCGCGGTCATTTCGAACATGTTGTTCGAGTTCGCTGTGTTCTGGCCCGCCGGGACCGTGAAGCTGGTGCCATACTGACCGGTGTCATAGACCGTGGTGGCTGAGGCCAGCACAGTGCCGGGGCTCTGCGCCCAGGCAGCCCGGGTCACCGCTACCACTTTGGAAGCGGCGATGTAGTCGCGGCCGTCGTAGAGCAGCGTCGAGGCCACGCGCGGCAGCGTCACCAGGTTCTGGAGCGCGATCACCGAGCCCTGCTTGAGGATGTCCTGCGCTAACCCTGGCGGCATGCCGTTGGCCGGATTGTTGTCACCCCAAATCTGCGTCGACGTCTGCGTCGGCAGGCCGGCAGCCACGCCGCCGTCGTAGCCGTCTTCCCACTGGTCGTAGTAAACCACCGTGCCATCGTAGCCGGCCGTGATCGATACCACCGAATTCATGGTGGACCCGGTGCCGCTGTAGAGCGTCTTGAAGCTCGCCTGAAGGTTCGCCTCGGTGATCGGCACGAGGAAGGTCTGCACCGGCGTGGCGGCCAGCACCACGCGTGTTTCCAGACTTTCGCAAGCAAGATTCGCCAGGACACTACGGCCTCGCGACCGCGAACGACGAAGTCGACGCGATCTCTCCTGCTTGATCACGCTGACTAGCCAATGCGGCACAACGCTCTTACCCATGGTGCTGAAACCTCTTGCTCGTATGGAACTTGCGACGAAACCCCGGACGGGATGGCATGTCGCCATTCCGTTCGATTTCGATGATGTTTCGACCGGCCTGATCAGCGAATCGAATGAATCCCTGAGCGCACGAAAGCTCATAAGGACAATGACACGGACCGAAATGCCGTGTGAGTTCCCAGGATTTCGAACCCGCGACCCCGGTGCGAACTATTCTCGTTTAGGCTTTCTCGAATTCACACAATCCTATCCTCGTCGATGCCTGCGCCACCCCACAACACAGTAAGCGTATCCATGGACGAGCAAAAAAAACAATAGGACACCTCTCATTCATGCTCAGCTTTCGATACATGGTTGCGTGCTTCGATCGCAAATGGCTGTAATAAAACGGCTTATGGATTTCGTGAGGTCGGGTTCTTTTTGACTCGTCATTGCTTTCCGTCGACATGTCGACGTCTTCCCACTGATTTGTTCAGAGCTGGGTATGCGATCCGTGACACTTGATCTCGCTTCCTGATTTCGTCCAGATATCGTCCCATGAAATAGTGGTCATCAGTTCCGTATGCCTCCGTGATTCCGAGCGGACGCTTTCTTCGGCGCATTCGTAAACGCTACGCACGCGATCAGTCGAACTTGGCGAATTGAGGACAATCGAACATATCTTGGTATGTGGAATGTTATCAGGTGGTCGTTTCGGTCGGTCAGTCTCCCCCCCTCACGCATCCCGAATCCTGGACCGGCCAGCGATCCCATAGATCCGCGACACCATTTTTATGGAGCGATTCCGATGCCGAATGTCCCGAACCCTGAGCTCCCTGCGAAATCCTGCGGATCGGTCTTCAGCCAGCTTTGCCCCACGAAAGAAATTTATGTTTGACGCTCTCCGAATATGGCTTTAGGAACACGGCCGCAGTCTTTCCATGTCCATTGTCCCGAATGATTTACGACTGTTGCGCGTCAATATGCGGAATACCCTCGGCTTTTTTCGTGTCGAAGCCGCTCGACAGCCTTGTGTCTGCGTCGCCGAGTCCACCATGTCAGTCATTGCGTCGGTGTCGTGGCAAGTGGACGCACAAGCTTTGACGAGCGGATGCCGAGCTTCGGGCAAATTCGGCGGGAACAGGGAGTCGAAGCTGGGTTTTTGGGGGGCGAAGACGAAATGCGGAGAACCTCCAGGAAACCGTGCGCCAGCAGGGTGATCGTGTTGTGACAGCGCCAGCCTTCCCGACTGCGAACCTCGCCGTCGTCCAGCCCGACTTCCTGCCTGGCCACTTCGAAGGCCGATTCGATTGTCCGGCGCACGCCGGGCACGCGCACAAGGTCATTCAGCCTCTTGCCCACGGGACGGCGAACATTCCGTAAACCCGGTCCGACGGATTCGTGATCGAGCGACGTACGAGGAGCCCTTTGGTCCAATTCGCGTCCGTCTGGATAGGGAATCGAGCGAATATCCAGACGTAGAGTCGCTGACTCTTCGAGCCGGACCCGCAATTCAGGCGTTGCCTGGCCGACTCATCAAACTCCGTTGCGAAGCGATCCGCCCGGCCATAGCTGCCGCCCAGGAACTGCCGCTGGGACGAAGGGGCGGCCGCCACGTCGCCGAGGCCAAGAGCCTCGATCACACTTCGGTATTCAAAGCCGGAGATCCAAATCCGAAATCGTGTCCTTCGTCATGAGGACTTGTTCGACCAGGATGCGCCGGGCGAACACGCGTGATCGGCGGGCTTCCGCAAGATCGCCAGTGAAATGATCGGATTACGTTCGCAGAGGGATTGCTCCCGGAGCTCCGAAGGTAGTCATACGAAGTAGGCAATTCGCGGTTCGGATTTGAGAGTCTGAACGCCTTTGCACAGCTCGATCGCTTTGTCGAGCTGTTCGGCCGAAATCCCTTCGGACAGCAGTTCAAGTTCGATGACGTGGTGAATCATCCAATCGCTTCTGCGTTACGAAACTCCGGTGCGTGTTTCGCGTTGTGCCACAAGTCGTCGCTGTCAAGATACTTGCGTTGAGTGGAGACGATCGGGATCGAACCGACAACCCCCTGCTTGCAAAGGAGCTCAGACTTACATGTTCGAATATGTCGGGAAGTCCCTCTAATAGTCGTGAATGACGCCTCTGAACCCTTATTTTACAGGGGCTTCATTGAATGTCAATCAAGTCTTTTCGTAAACGGCCACGTACATTCGATGATGGGAAACGGGCGAATTTCGGTCGAGAACTTGGGGAAAACTTGGGGAAATTTACGTAGCAGACACGTGATCGACTGACCATGTGCTCCGAGGTAGATCCAGAGTCGTTCAATTCGGATCTGTTACGGAAGACGATCCGTCGTTACTACACGCCCACTTCTGACAGCAACCTGCGGATCGATCGATAGTGGCCGTCCAGAGGATGACTCGCAGCCGCGCAACCTAAATTTCCGCCGAATCCGTGTCATTCTAAGTCGATCGGGAACGGTTATCTGTACAGTCGTCGAAAATCCCGAAAAGCCGTTCTAAAAACTGGTTTTTGGATGTGTTCGGCGCACCCATGGACATGCCGAAGCGGTCGTTCTTAGAAGAACCTCGGAACACTTACGTCGGCTTTCAGGTTTTCCGGACGGCACCGTTCGCGAGTCGTTTCACCACCCTTCTGACGAAAGGCTCCTTTTCATGCTCCACGCTCTTCTGGCGGCCAGCGGTTCGCTGGCTGTCGTGTTGTCCGCCGCCTGGGCCCGGGAGTTCCGGCTCAGACGAGGGCTTCAGGTTTTGCTCACACGATTCTTTCACGAAAGAGGTTCGCAACATGATTTTCCGTCCTCCCAGGTCCTTTCGGGACCGCTGCAGTCTGTGCGTTCGGGTACGGCTGGTTTCCCACGCCGCTCCGGAACAGTTCAGACTTCCGAAGTGCGAGACCATGATGACGGTTACGGCATCGGCCGTCGTAGTACTGGCCATCGCCGGATGTGGTGAGCCGCCAGATATGCGCGATCAACGTCTGGCCGAGTTCGCCCAAGACGTCATGAAGACGCAGAAACAGCAGAACGACCGGATCTCGGCCCAGTCGCAGGCCGTGGTCGAAGAGAGCCGGTACGTCACCGAGGCGGCTCGTGATCTGGTCCGGCAGGATGCCGAGGCACGGCGAGAAATGGTTCTGGTGCATGCCGATCTGGTTGGCAGGCTCGACAGACAGCGAACTGCGGTCGACGAGGCCCGTGATCGGCTGGACCAGGAACGTCGCGAGATCGCACTCCGGCGAAATCGTGATCCGGTCATCGCCCGGGCCGTCGAGTCGGTCGGTCTGGCACTGCTGTGCCTGGTGCCCGTCGTCGTGAGTCTGTTCGTCGTCCGGCAGATGTCGGCAGGGCAAATCGACGACGCGGTCGTGGCCGAGCTGCTCACGGTCGAACTGTCCCGGGCCGCACCCAAGCTGCTGGCACTGTCGTCGACTTCGGTGGCTGCGTTCAAAGACGGCAGCGGCAAACGTCCTTCGTCGGGATACGGCGGGCATCGTTCTGGACATATCGCACCGGATCAGGCAGGTGCGGCTGAATCCGAGCATCGATGTTCGCAGAACAGGCCTGACGAAGAACCGGACGACGATCCCGACGCCTGGATGGGTCGGATCGACTTCCCGGAGGACGAGGACTTTCCTGACGACGACATCGGACCTGATGCCTATCCGGACCGGTTTCGCCGCGAGTGATCTGGCGTCTCCGCTTCCGCGTTTAGCACAAGATCAACCAGCATGTTGCTTTTCACCCATCCGTACCTATCACAAGGAGATCCAGCCACGATGAGTCACATCGTCACCATTGCAACCGAAGTCCGCGACGAAACGGCCGCGCATGCCGCATGCCGTCGTCTGGCACTCGAACCGCCGGTGCGCGGTTCTCACAAACTCTTCCGCAGCAAGGCCAGTGGCCTTGCCGTGCGGCTGCCAGGCTGGCAGTTCCCGGCCGTGTTCGACACGGCTGCTGGCCGCGTCCGGTTCGACAACTTCTACGGCAACTGGGGTGATCCGCTCCAGCTCGACCGTTTCCTGCAGGCTTACGCCGTCGAGAAGGCCACGCTCGAAGCCCGCCGCAAGGGCCATGCCGTCAGCGAACGTGCGCTGGCCGACGGCTCGATCCGGCTCACGGTACTCGTCGGAGGTGCCGTATGACCAAGACGATCGAAATTACCGTGCAGCCCGATGGCCGCACCACGGTCGAAACCCGGGGCTTCGTCGGCCCCGAGTGCCGCGAAGCCAGCCGGTTCCTGCAGGAGGCCCTGGGCGTGACGACCGGCGTGAAGCTCACGGCGGCGTATCACCAGCAAGCCGAGCATAAACAGGTCCGCCATGTCGAAGGAGGTGCCGGATGAGTCTCGGTCATCTCTTCGCCGAACATGTCCGGGCCTGCTTCGCCGGGATCTGGATCGAGTCGCACGAGCATGCCGATGCACTCGACGAACTGACCTCCGTCTCCCGCACCGAAGGCTGGACACTGGCCACGTGGGATGTCGCCTCGGGCCTCGAATGCCCTGGCATGTCGTCGGCGGATACCGTCGGACCCGATCCGGTTGCGGCCGTACGGGCCCTGGGCGGCATGGCGGCACCAGGCGGCACGGCCGTGCTGGTGCTGGCCAACTTTCACCGGTTCCTGCAATCGGCCGAGGTGGTGCAGGCCCTGGCCAGGCAGATCGTGGCCGGGAAGCAGAGCCGGGCGATTCTCGTCGTGCTGGCCCCCGTCGTGTCGATCCCGGTGGAACTCGAAAAGCTCTTCGTCGTGCTGACCCACGAACTGCCCGACCGGGTTCAGCTCGAATCGATCGCACGGGGCGTGGCGACCGAAGCCGGTGAGTTACCAGCAGGCGACGATCTGGAACGGGTGCTCGATGCCGCTGCTGGCCTGACGCGGCTGGAGGCCGAGAACGCCTTCAGCCTGTCTCTGGTTCGTCATGGGCAGATCGAGGCCGACACCATCTGGGACGCCAAGACCCAGGGGCTAAGAAAAAGCGGACTGCTGACGCTGCACCGCTCGGACGATGACTTCAGCCGCCTGGGCGGGCTGGAGTCCCTGAAAACCTTCTGCCGCCGGGCACTGTCCGGTCGGAGTCGTCATGCCCCTGACAAGCGGCCACGGGGCGTGATGCTTCTTTCGCCGCCGGGCTGCGGCAAGTCGCAGTTCTGCAAGGCGCTGGGCCGGGAAGTCGGCCGGCCTGTGCTGGTGCTCGACGTCGGCAGCCTGATGGGCTCGCTCGTCGGGCAGTCGGAGCAGCGCACGCGGCAGGCCCTGCACACGATCGACGCCATGGCCCCGTGCGTGGTCATGATCGATGAAGTGGAAAAGGCTTTCTCCGGGCTGGGCAGCCAGGGCGATTCGGGCGTGGCGGCCCGCATGTTCGGCACGTTCCTGACGTGGCTCAACGACCACGAGGCGGACGCCTTCGTCGTCTGCACGGCCAACGACGTGTCGAAGCTGCCGCCCGAGTTCGCCCGCAGCGAACGGTTCGATGCCGTCTTCTTCCTCGACCTGCCCGATCGTGCCGAGAAGGACGCGATCTGGGCCATCTATCGAAATCAGTTCGGTATCCCCGGTGCCGAACCCCGGCCCGACGACACCGACTGGACCGGTGCCGAGATCCGGGCCTGCTGCCGCCTGGCGGCGCTGTTGGAAACGACACTGGTCGACGCCGCCACGAACGTCGTGCCGGTGGCCGTGACGGCGGCCGAGTCGATCGCCCGGCTGCGCAGCTGGGCCGATGGCCGGTGCCTGTCCGCCCATGTGCCGGGCCTGTACCGCCAGGGCCGCACCTCCGAAAAACCACGCCGCCGGGTCAGCCACGAACCGTCGGCGAACTGAGAACGATCCGTAACGTCTCCGCTTCTTAACTACAAACCAACACCAAGCCGGGATGTTGCCTCACACAGGGGCGACGTTCCGGCTTTTCGCATTGGAGCCTCTCCGACATGAGCACCATGACCCAACCGATTCCCACCGTGACGACCGAATCGCCCGCCGAACGTCTGCGTACGACCATGGCCGCAGCCCGCGTGAGTTTCACGTGGCTGGGCGTACGCAAGTCTCTGTCCGCCATCCAGAAAGATCAGGCCGCCGTGCCCTTCGGGGCCGAAGGCAAGTTCCTGTCGGCCGGCAAGAAGCTGCTCGACACCGCCCACCCGGCCTTCCGGGCGGTCACCGGTATCCGCAGCCGGGCCGTCACTTACTGGAAAGAACGGTCGCTGCCTTTCCCGGAGCCAGGCATCCGGCTGATCCGGCAGGACGCCGTCCGTGAGTTCGATCTTCAGATGGGCGAGTTCCGCCGTGAACTCGATACCGCCGTCGTGGAACTGGACCGTCATTACGAAGATCTGCGTCTGGCTGCCCGCGTGCGGCTGGGCGAACTGTTCGATCCGGGCGACTATCCTGAAACGCTGGTCGGTCTCTTCGGCATCGAGCACGACTTCCCGTCGGTCGAGCCGCCGCTTTATCTGCAGCAGCTCAGCCCCGACCTCTATCGCCAGGAATGCCGCCGGGTTTCGGCTCGCTTCGACGAGGCCGTGCGGCTGGCCGAGCAGGCGTTCGTCGAGGAACTCGCCCGGCTGATCGACCACATCACGGAACGGCTCACGGGGCAGGAAGACGGGCGACCGAAAGTCTTCCGCGACACGGCCGTGACGAACCTAACCGAGTTCTTCGAGCGGTTCCGCAGCCTGAGCGTGCGGAGTAATGACGAGCTGGACGAACTGGTCCGCATGGCTCAGCGGATCGTGCGGAACGTCGAGCCGCAGGATCTGCGGGACAGCCGGTGGCTGAGGTCCGACGTGGCTAACCGAATGGCGGCCGTACAGGCGGGACTCGATCAGATGATGGTCGACCGCCCGCGCCGCAACATCCAGCGCCGGGCCCGCTCCGGCGGAGCCACGGCATGAACTTGATCGTACGCTCCGACGGCACCGTCGAGTGCCTCTACGACGATGCCCTCGACCTGACGGGCCTCGGGCGACTGACGATCGCCCGGGCCAGTCATGTCGAACCCGACGCGGCAGGCCAATGGACGGCTGACCTGTCGCCCGTGGACGGTCCCATGCTCGGTCCGTTCCGTACACGCACCGAAGCTCTTCAGGCCGAACGGATCTGGCTGGAGAAGCATCGACTGAAGCTGGGCAAGTAAGGCCCCAATTCAGACCCTGCCTTGAAGCATGCCGCGCCGCCCGCAAACGCATGCGACTCACTTCCTTCGTTCGCCGGACTGTCTGCCGGCGAACTCATTCACGACCTCATCCTTTCCAAGGAGCCCCTGACCATGACCCAGAACCGTATCGACCGCATGGTAGCCGCCGCGACCGGCGAGAGCCTGTCCGAAATCCGCCGCCGTGGCTTCAGCCTCGCTGACCCATGGACCGTACAGCATGTCCCGGAAGCGACCGGCAACGACATCGATCTCCAGGACGAACCCGACGACGAACACTTCGTCGACTGGGACGCCGTCCAGGCCGATCGCCACGTCGGCATCGCAGCAAAACGGACACGCCGACATCGTTCCCGCCGCGTCGCGTGAACCGTGTACGAAACCTGACTAGGCCATGCGACTTACGGAGGAGTCGCAACCCGGCCCGAATCGTTCGTGCCCGATCACATCCTCAACCGCAACATGGAGATCCATCTCATGGCCGCGAAACTCTCGGTCGGACTTCAGAAGAAAGTCGGCCTGCCCAATTACGGCTCCCTGGGCGCCAGCTGCCACGTCGAATTCGAGGTCGACCCTGCCTGGATCGACGCCGACCCCGACCGCTTCCGCCGCAAGGTTCACCAGGCCTACGACGCCTGTCATCAGGCCGTGCAGGAACGCCTGGCCCGTGAAAAGCACGGTGAAGACCCACCGCCAGCACGCTTCGCCAACCCGGCACGGAACGAACCGCCTGACCACGGCGGTTCCACGAACGAACGACCTGGCTCGCAACGCCGCCATGCCGGAACCGCGACGCAAAACCAGCTACGTGCAATATTTTCGCTCGCCCGCCGCCAGCGGATCGACCCGCAGAACCTCGCCAGCGAACGATTAGGCGTCGATCGAATCGAAGACCTTTCGATCCGCGAAGCCAGTGCCCTGATCGACGTACTCAAACGCAACGCCCCTGCGATGCGGGCCTGAACCATTCGCATTGGGCTCCTCTCGCTCCCTCTCGATTCCTGACTCGTTCCGGGCCGTCCTTCAGGGAGGCCCGGGACGAGGCGTTTTCTTTAGCTATCTGAGGTCATGAGCCTGACGAGCAACGACAACGTAGACCGGGATTTTTCCGCTGTATGTCGGCATCACCTTTTTCGAAGAACAGTCTCTGCAAGTTGGAAAATCTTGGGCTGGATCAAATGCTAGTCACAAAGAACGGCATCACCGCCCCGATCGATCAGGTGGCGACGCAGGATGGCGACTATTTCGTCACCCGCGTCATTATTTGCGGGGATTTCGCATGGGAGGGACTCCAGTCGATTCGTACTATACCTCACGCGGCCTGAACTGACACATCCGCAAAACTCTGGAACTTCAATGTCATCATCGATTTGACCTTGTCCTTCTTCTCGTCGCGAAGTTTCCGCATCGCTTCTTCGATCCCGGCACGGAAACCTGCGAAATTTGCGTAGTAGCGTCCATACAAGGCCTCTTTCTTGATCAACCGCCAGTACCGCTCTATCAGGTTCAGATTCGGCGAATAGCTCGGCAGAAAAAGCAGCTCGATACCCAGCTCGTCCGCCACCTGCATGACCCACGAATTTCGCTGATAGCGGGCATTGTCCAGAACCAGCGTGATCGGAAGCCGTTTTCGACTCCGGTTTACGCGTTCGATCAGCTGCACAAGGTCGCACATCGTCTCGGTGTTCACCGATTCCGTGTTCGTGATCGATATCATTTCGCGGCTGATCGCATCGTAGGCACCCAGTACGTTGAACCGCTGCCGGCCCGATGCGGCGGGGATCCACAATCGGACCATGCACCACAAGCTGCACAGGTACGTGCCGAACACGAAGTGAGCCGCATCCACGAAATACACTCGCCGCTTGCCTGCCTTGGCTTCGTCCAGCCGAGGGTTCAATTCGTGGTCGAGAAACTCTTGCTGGTCGAGGGCGTGCTCTTCCACAGTTTTTTTGGCGGAACGGGCACGGCACGCGAGCGTTTCCAGCCGAATCCCATATTTTTGAGGAACTTGCGGACCTGCGTCGGCTTGCGATCGAGTCCGGTCAGTTCGGCGATCCGCTCGGCGGCTTCGGCGACAGTTCGAGCCGGACGTTCTTCGAGCGATTTGCGGATGATTTCCCGAAAGGGTTCCATTTCGCTGACGGGACCATTGGCTTCCCATTTGCGGACACCGTCGAGCCGATTTTCACGGAAGGTTCTGACGACGCGTTGAACTGTACTTCGCGAAACTCCGGCAAAATTCGCGGCTTCCTCACGCCCGGCCCCCTTGTGAAGCATCCAGACGACATTCATTCGTTCGCGGATGCTGCGGTTCGGGTGGGAATGCCGTTCTTCCAGGACGACGGCGATCTCGGATTCGGTGAGATCGACCTTGAACCAAGAACTCATGGCGTGCCTCCGTGCGACGCGGGCGATGATCGAGATGCGGAATCGAAGCGAACGAAATCATACCGAAAACGGGACGAGATGCGAATGTGTCATCGATTGGGGCGAGGAGTATAAATTGACAGAGCCGTTTGTCCATTTTCACTTGGAGCGGAACATCCGGAACGGCCAGTGCTCGAAGTTGTCGTCCGGCGACCGAGAAGTTTACGTTATCGGCCGAAAGTTCGGTCGATCAGAGAGCTTGCAAAGACACAGGGGCTGCTCGCTTGCCATAAAGTATACTGACCATATGAAGCCACCTTCCGAATGGCAACTATTCGAAATGCCACGGCGAGCCAACGATTGGGATTGAGTACGCAATTGTTCGCACTGTACTCAATCCGTTGGAATTTCGGCGGGGTCATCAGGCAGCGGATTGGCTGACGCTGCTCCTGCATGTCTTCTTGCGACACACCAGGGCAAGTGCCGCTGTCGCCATCGTCGTCAGAACGATCGAACCAGGCTCGGGCACCACCACGGCCGTAATCTGCGGCACGGAAGTGATCACGAGATCCCCCGAACCGTCCTGCGGGATCGTGATCGACAGATGCGGCACCATCCCCGGCAAAAGCGATTCGTAATCAGGCTCAGGGCCCACCAGGTTCAGGAAGAAGGTCGTCGAGAAATCGCTCAGCATGTTCATCGCCGGGCCCGTCAGCCGCACAATGAAGCTGAAGTTGGCGTTCGTATCGAACGTCACCGCCTGCAGCGCGCCGTTGAACGGGTAGCTCACGTCGTTGTCGATCGTCACGTCCGCCGGAAGCGGGCCGCCCGACGAGGCCCCGTCGAGCGTGATCGCACCCAGAGTCAGGTTCGTCGAGGTGAAATTCATGATCATGGCCGTGGCCAGTTGCGCAGTCGCCCCGCCGGCGTTGAATTGAATATCGAGAAAGCCCGCAGTGCCGTCGGCGATCGACGAAGCGTCGACCGTCACGAGAATGTCGGCAGCCTTCGCCGCCGGGGCCGAAGACGCCAGAAATGCCGCTAGAAATGCCACTGCCGCAAGACGTACGTTTCGCACGGGTCGATTCCTTCTGATTCTCAGGAGATGCCGGGCAGGAGTTGCCGAAATGCAATAGGGATGTGAGGAAGATGGGGGACTGGTGACGCCTGTCTGAAAGATGCTTGCAGCTGCGCATCGCTCCCCTCCTGGCCCAGGAGGGTTGGCCGAAGGCCGGGGTCGATTCGCTGGGTCGATTCGCTGACTCGCGAAGAGCCCCCTCCCCGCTTCGCGGGACTCCCCTTTGGCAGGTGGAGAGCTTTCCCGGTCGCTGCACCGACGCGGATTCGTCGATAATTCAATGCCTTGCGGCAATCGTGCCGGATAAGGAGCAGCCGGCCCCTTCTCGGCTCGATCGCCGAATGTGCCGCCCGATTCAACCGATCACGGCCGAGGCCGAATAGGTGAACGCCCCGCCGGATAGCACGCGGAAGGTCAGCGTCACGCCCTGGGAGCCGCCCGCGGCCACGCTGCCGGCCGTCCAGGGCAGGTACCAGTCGGCCCCGTTCTGGGTGCCGCCCACCACCTGCACGCGTGACGGCAGCCCCGAGATCTTGATGGCCGTGGGCGTCAGCGTCACCGGCGAGGCGTTCGTGAACGTCACCACGGCCCGGAAATTCGACGTTCCGCGAAGGTACAACAGGCCGCCATAGCTGACGTTGAACGCCCCCAGGGTGCTGCTCACGGGCGTCACCGCCACGTCGTTGCCGTCGCCGCCGGTGTAGCTGATCTTCAGCATCTGGCCGTTGACCGACAGGAACGCCCCCTCAGGGAGACCGGCGAACGTGCCGGCCGTCGGGTTGGCCGACGTGTTCTCCACCAGCGTGAGCGACTGCCCTTCGTTCAGCGTGAACGACTGGAACGCCAGGTTCAGCGTCGACCCGCCCAGATTCACCCCATCGGCGATCACCTTGTCGAAGGCGGCGGTGCTGGTGCCGTCCAGGTACATGGTCGAATTGCTCGTCATCGACAGCCCGCCGGACGTGATCGAAACGACCCCGCTCGGAGTTCCGCCAATGTATGAGCGTGGAATGATCGTGCCGTTGACGGCGACAGAACCCGTGATTGAGCCTTGGCCCGCGAGCGCCGGGCCGCCGGAGCCGAGGGAAAGCCCGGCCGTCGCGGTCACGGAGCCGCCGTCCATCACCAGGCCGCCGTTGGTCACGCTCGTCGTCGCCGTGGTCGTCAGGGTGGCCGAATAGGAACGCACGAACCAGGAGCCTGAAAAGCTGATCGCCCCACTGCCGGTGTTCGCCGTGAAGTTTCCGATCTGGTCGGTCACCCCGCCCGGTACGTCGAACGTCAAATTTCCGCCTGCTGTCGATATGCCGTTTCGCAGTTCGATACGGCTGGCGTAGAGCGTTACCGGGGCTCCCGCACCCTGGCTCGTCAGCGAACCGCCCGAACCGAAAACGATCTTGTCCGAAGAAAGGACCGAAATGCCGCCTGCCCCCGTGGTCGTCACCGAGCCGTTCAGATCCACTTTCGGGATGCCGCTCGGCGTGTAATAGGAATTCAGCGTCAGTGCCCCGGCCGTGATCGTGCCGTTGAGAGTCACGCCGGCGGTCGAGTTGTTGGTCAGCCCCTGTGCCGTGCCGGACGTGAGCGTCACGGAGCCCGTGCCGGCGTCGATGGTCCTGCCCGTGGCGAGCGTGATTCCGCCCACACCGGCATCGCGCTGGGCGTCGACGACACCATCGCTGGCCGAGGCATTCGCCAGCACGGTCAAGTTGCCGCTGTCGGTCGTGACGTCGGCATTGAAGATCACCGACCGCCCGGCCTGAACGGTCAGCGCGCCGCCGTTGCCCGAGGGGTTATTGACGGCGATGGCGTTCGAAACGGTGATGTCGTTATTGGCCTGAAGCGTCGTGGCCGTGCCGGCGCTCAGGGGCGTGGCGACGAACGCCGGGCTCATATTCGCGGGGCTGGCCGGATTGGCCCCAAAGGTCACGCCGCCGGGCAGGGGTGTCTGTAGGCCGACATAAACCGCCCCGCCATTGGTCGAACGGCGGATGATGTACGTGCCGTTGACGGCGTCGGAGATGATCAACGGATTTCCGATATTCACGATCGAATTGGTGGTCGAGATCACCCCGCCAGACAGGCCGGTGAGCGAAGAGTCGTTGGTGCCGTTCATCCAGGTAACGGCTCCAGCAACTCCAGTGGCACCGTTGTCCCAGTACGGGCTGCTGACCACGTAATTGCCGTTCGAAAGCGCCATCACGCCGCTGTAGCCAACCTGATCGTTCGCTGTCGAACCGACGAGGCTGTTGGAGGAGGACACCGAACCCGACACGCCTTCCGTACCGCTGCCCCATGTCACAGCGCCGCGATTGCCGTTCCAACTTAAGCTTCGGACCACGTAACTCCCGTTCAAAAGCATCGTCACGCCGCCGTTGCCCACCCAATCGTTCGCCGTCGAACCGACAAGGCTGTTGGATGCCGATACCGCACCCGTCACGCCTGCGGTGCCGCTGCCCCATGTCACCGCGCCGCGATTGCCGTCCCAATTACCGCTGCTGACCACGTAATTGCCGTTCGAAAGCGCTGTGATGCCGCCTGAGCCGACCCGATCGTTCGCCGTCGAACCGACAAGGCTGTTGGATGCCGATACCGCACCCGTCACGCCTGCGGTGCCGCTGCCCCATGTCACCGCGCCGCGATTGCCGTCCCAATTACCGCTGCTGACCACGTAATTGCCGTTCGAAAGCGCTGTGATGCCGCCTGAGCCGACCCGATCGTTCGCCGTCGAACCGACGAGACTGTTGGCGGACGTCACCGCACCCGACACGCCCGCCGTGCCACTGCCCCACGTCACAGCGCCGCGATTGCCGTTCCAACTTAAGCTTCGGACCAAGTAATTGCCGTTTGAAAGCATCGTCACACCGCCGTTGCTGCCCACCTGATCGCTCGCCGTCGTGCCCGTCAGCGTGCTGATCAGGGCCCCTGTGGCGCCATTGAAGAGATAAACCGCTCCGGCGTCCGTCGCGACTTCATCGTCGCCCGGATCGGTCACTACGATTTTGCCGGTCGAAAGGGGCATGGTCGTCGCACCGAAGTTGTCGTTCACGTTCGGCGTCGGGTTGACCAGTTCGAACTGGGGCACGCCGCCGCTGATGGCGTTATCGGCGATCACGATGTTCTTCGGGTCGAGCAAAAATTTCCCGCCTGGGCCGACTTTCACCTCGCCGCCGTTGGCCAGTGCGCCCTTCGACGACACCTCCACCGAACCGCCCTGAACGCCGCCCGTCGCCGAAATCGACGCTTCATTGGTCGTCGATTCCTCCGACCACAGCACCACCGTGCCGCCCTTTGTGCCCCCATCGGCCGAAAGGCTCGTGTGGGGCGAAACCTGCAGCGTGCGGGCCTTGGTCATCGAATCGTCCGACCCCTGCCAGCCGCCGCCCACGTGGATCAGGCCGCCCACGACATCGCCCGAAGCGTCGGCCCCGCCGCCGATCCAGACCACATCCCGGCCCGAAATGCGGATCGCTCCGCCTGCGTTCGCCCCCTTCGCCAGCAGCGTGCCCGAATTGAACAGGTGGCCCGACGTGCCGCCGTCGATACGGATCGACCCGCCATCGCCCTGAGCGGCCGAGACGTCGATCGCGGCCCCTTCGGTCGCCACGTAATTCCGCGTGAAGTCGACGTTCACCGACCCGCCGGGGGCCGTGATCGTGCCCGAGCGGATCGCGACACCGGCCGTGATCGAAACCGTCGGCGCGGCGATGTTGCCGGTCTGAATCAGCCGGTCAGCCTTCAGTGCGATCGACTTCGAAGCCGTGAGCGAGCCGCTGGCGTCGATATTGAGAAGCCCGGCGGCCGCAAGCATGATCGTATCGGCAGAGACGGCGGCCGAGACGGTGATCGTGTTCGCCTCGATCCGCATCGTGCCCGCCTGGTTCACGGGCGCGGCGATGGTGACGGCCTGGCCTTGCACCCGCGACGGCCGGGCCGCGCTGCCGAGCATGGTATTGAGCACGACGGTATCGAGCGGATCGTCGCCGACGAGCCGCACGGACGTGAGCCGGTCGACACGCAGGCCAAGCAGGCGGCGGTCGAAGACCGAGCGATCGCGCAGGTCGCCGGAGTGGACGACGCCGTCAACCGTGAGCGTCACGAACCCCCGGGCCGACCGGCCGATTTCGACAGTGTCGGCCCCGGACGTGCCCTGGATATCGAGCGTACCGGCGCCGGCCGAGCGGGCGAAGACGACGACGTCCGCCTGAGCCGCGGCCTTGAGCGTGGGCCGGGCCAGGCTCAGGGCGATCCGGTCTTCGAGCCGGAGAACCCCGGGCCGATAGCCATCGCGAACGCGTGTGACGGTTCGAGCGGTAGCAATGGAAGTAGTGGCGCGGTCCTTCGACGTGGTCGACATGGGCATATCACTCGACGGTTGTGGTTCGATGATGAAATTCAGGAAACCATCAGCCAAAGTCGGACAGATAATCCCCTGCAAACGTAATGACTTTTTCGCTGCGATTTTCGACAACTTTCTGGAAAAATCTTCATTCGCGTGTGTTCGGGAACGATCGTAAAAGATGAAATGGCAGAGGGTTTGTGCCGGGCTCACCGGAAGGAATCGAAACGATTGCACGAAAAGCTGGATACAAGACGACAATGTCGCGCGGAACGCTTCCGTATCAGAAATTCTCCGATCTCTATCCTCGACCTGGAGCGAAGAATTCCGCTGCCGACTTTCCCGACCTGGAAAATTTCTGGATAATCAGGATTCTTGTCTCAACGGGCTCTCGATCGGCAATTCAATAATAGGGAGTGATCAATCCTAGCCGAACCTTTAGGTAGTGGACCGAATCGCTCCAGGTCATGCTGTCAGAGGGGATTCGGTGTCAGGCCTTTCGAGAAGTCGGCATGAAGGTCGCGGTGCAAGTCGAACGATCGCAGGCGAGTAAGGACCAATCGTTCGAGAAGGACACGGGTCAGGGATCAAAACATGACAGAAAATGACGTTTGCCACGAATCGATGCGAACTTATCTCAGACTTGTCGCCTGTCGTATCGTCAAGCCGGTTTCGCCAGTCATTTCGGTTTCGGATCTCGTTCAGGATGTCATGGTCAGCGCTTGGCGCAGGATTCGGGAAGGTTCCGTGACTGAATCGGCCGCATCTAAGGGCTGGCTCATCGCCATCCTGGTGAACAAACTCAAGCATCATCGCCGATGGCTCACCGCGGGGCGTCGAGATGTTCGAAAATCCATCCCGATCTCAGTGGGCCTTGGTTCGTACGACAGAAGGCTACCCGTTACGTCAGGCGTCACGAATTTCGAGGTTTCCGACGCGCTCGAATTTGCTCTGAGCAAACTCAAACCCGATCAGAGGCGAATCATCGAATTGCGATTGCTCGAAGAACTCGAGTTCGATGAAGCAGCATTACGACTCGGCGTTACGGCGCACTGCGCCCGTAAACGCTACGATCGAGCCTTGGCAGTGCTGGACGAACGCTTTCGAACTCAGTTCGGGCTTTGACCTAAGACAGATTCATGGAATTCCGTTCGGTCATTCGAATCGATTGGCAGGTACGTAAATCATGATCGATCCCGAATTCGAAAACCTTGTCCGGAAGCACCTGAAGAAAAAAGTCGAAGGTCAGCCGATAAATGACATTTCTGGCGACGTAAGCCAAATAGCACAGAACGAATCCAGTGTCGAAGGCTTCCAGGCCAGTTACGTTCTCGCGTCTTCTGACAGGCAGGAACGGTTCGGCCCTTACATTCTTTACCGCCAGATCGGCGCAGGCGGTTTCGGCATCGTCTTCCTGGCGATTGACACGCGTGACAGACGTCAGGTCGCGCTCAAGCTGCCCATGCCTCATGTCATGCTTCTGCCTGATTCGCTGCGGCGGTTTCGGCTCGATGCACGCATCGGTCTCCTGCTCGATCATCCTGATATCGTGAAGGTGCTGGAATTCGATTCAGTCGGCCCGATCCCATACATTGCAGCCGAGTACATCGAAGGGCCGACTCTCGAAGCATGGTTCGATTCTCGCGGAGGACAGGTCTCCCATGATGAAGCGGTCGATGTCACGATCGCCCTGGCGAATGCACTCGCATACGCTCATGGACGAGGTGTCGTGCATCGGGACATCAAACCGGCGAACGTCCTGATGCGGCCAGTATCCGATGCGGTAGCGGTCATCGATGATACCAGGCCTTGTCTCACCGATTTCGGCCTCGCTCACGTCAATAAAGAGTTGCGGGCAAGCTCGGCATCTTCCAGCACGGCCCTCGTCGGCTCGATTCCCTACATGCCTCCGGAGCAGATCGTCGGTGATTTCGCTGAGGTCGGTCCGCCCGGTGATGTTTACGCTCTCGGAGTGATTCTGTACCGACTGCTCACCGGAACGATGCCTTTCGGTGGCAGGTCCGTCGAGTATCTGATGCATCAGGTGATTCATAACGACCCGCCGTCGATGCGGTCGGTCAAAAGGAACATCCCCTCGGAACTCGAAACGATTTGCCGAAAATGCCTGAGCAAAAAGCCGCACAGACGATATGCCGATGCCGGCGCTTTGCGTGATGACCTGATCCGGTTTCGATCCGGGCAGCCAATTTTGGCTCGCCCGCTTCCGATCTGGGAGAGGGCGATCGGCTGGTCCCGGAAACACCCAGCCGCCTCAGTGGGTGGTGTATCGCTGGTTGGAGGTACGGGCTCCATTGTCGTTCAGCAACAGGCCCGTAACCTCGAGCTGAACGAAATCGTGAATCGGCTGAACCGGACCGTGAAGGATCTGGAGCTTTCGAAGGAGAGAGAACGACAGAGTCGACTTGAGGTCGAAGATCACCTGAGACGAATCGAAGAAGCCGAACGCCATCGAAAAGCCGTCGATTACTACAAAGGGATACTTCAAGCCTCGAAGGCTCTTGATCAAGCCGATCCATTTCTGGCCCAGAAGATTATGGCCGATATTCCGGATTTCAGTAGCGGTCAGGAGTTCGTCGGGCGTTATCTCTATCGCAGGGCGACGGAAAAGGTCCGGATGATTACCGAATTCAAGGCTCGCAGGGAAATCTGGCCTGTGCCGGTGCATGGGACACGCAAGTGGATGATCGTCATTCAATCGATGCGGACACCCGGTCCCTTCGATATCGCTGAGATCTTCGAAACGGAAACATGGACCAAAGTCGGTGAGGTTCCGATGGGGCCGGCACCGAATTTCTGGTATTTCGCATTTGCTTCGGTGGATGAAAGCGAAATCGCAATCATACATTACACCGATTCGAAATCAAAAGACGACAACAAAGTTATCGAAATTCTGGGCACGAAGATTTGGAGAGCCGAAACGGGAGAAACGGAATCGGTCGCATCTCCCGGGGAATTCGACAACCATTTGTACGTAGTCAAATACACTTATATTCCAAACGAAGGCCATGTTATTGTCACTCAGGAGAGGCGATATTACGATTCGAACGGAAAATTCGTAAGAAGAGACGAAGTGCATCGATTCGATCTTGCGAATCGTAAATGGTTCTGGTGCCCGCGTTCGAACGATTTAGGTGAGGTCAGAGTCTCGCCGAATGGAAAGTGGATTTGCGAAAAGCCGCGGGATGAACAGTTGTGCGTCCGTAGCATCGATGGAGGCGAACCCGCCTGGCTTCCCATCCCGGAGGGGCATCGAATCGATGCGATCTGTTTCGACTCGACTGAAAGCAATCTTGTCGCGACTTCATCAACTACCAGACACCTTTTCGCATGGCGATTGCCGGCGAGTTCTGGAGATTTGCCATACTTATCGAGACCTCTGCAAATGAAGCCGTATCGAATCGAACCGCTCAAGTTCCGGAATCGGATATTGATCGTTGAAGGAGAAGGAGATATCGCGACATTCGAGTTCGAAACCTGTCGGTTGTCGAAATTCGCTTTCGACCCCTTGGATCCCGCTCATGCTTCGATTATGCAAACCGATAGTCAGTGGATGTTGAAAGATATTCCGGAATTAAATGATCTGATTGCCTTTGGAACTCGTCATGAGCCGGTTGGCAATCGCATCTTTCTTTGGGACTTGCGTACGGATAAGCAAATTCTGGAAGCGTCTTCTAACATTGGGCATCATGTAACTCTTTCCGGTCACGACGAATTTCTCTACTTGAACGATGCCGAAAGGATTTACGAGTGGCGGCCGCGGAATGTCGATCCAATTCCCACCGAACTCGCCGGCCACGCTGACGAAGCCTGGTGCGCGGCCTTCACCCCTGACGGTTCGAAACTCGTGACCGGTTCGGACGATCTGGACGACGCCCCCACCGTGAAAGTCTGGGACTGGCGGAACGGCAGGGAACTCCTGGGCTGGAAGGCCCATGATGCGACCGTCAGCGTCCTCTCAGTCAATCCCGACGGGAAATTGCTCGCCACCGGTTCGCTCAAGGATATAAACAACCTGAAGCTCTGGAACCTCGAAACCGGTACCTTGATCGCCGGGTACGACGGTTTCGAATCGGCCGTACGCCGCATCGCCTTTAGCCCGGACGGTCGCCTGCTCGCTGCGGGCGATAAGAAAGGCAGAGTCATCGTCCGAGAGCTTCAAGCCGATCGAGAGTTGTTCCGAACTGAATTCGGTTCATCGTATCAGATCACGCATCTCAAATTCCCGGAGGGAGTTCGGGAACTGCATGTCGGAATACAAGGCGGCGTATACCGTCGACTGGCATTGCCATCCGGCGATGAGAAGGGTTTGACTCAGTTCGAACTCGACAGACAGATCTACACGACCGATGCGTTAAACCTTTATGGAGCTGGGGTCTTGTCGAGCGGCCGAATATTCGTCGCCGATCTGCGAATTGGTGCAACGCTCGCATATTTCGAAATGGACAGCATGCAGCCTATTGCCGTTTTTCTCTTTCCCGATGGCAAAACACTGGCCGCCGGCGACAAACTCGGAGTTTTGATGATGTGGGATCTCGAAACCGGCGAGACGAAGTTCCGCACTCAGGCCCACAAGGCGCAGATCAATGCGATCACGCTTTCGCCAGATGGCCGGACACTGGTAACTTGCGCCCACGATGGTAGTGTTCGAATCTGGCATGCGGGTGACGACTCGAACGAGCCAATCGTTTTCTGAAATGCGATTCGGATTTCGGATTGCTTCATGCAGCGCCGATTAATCGATAGGTCACTTGAGCGTTGAAGCGGCTAATTCTCATTCTTCTTCAGTCCCCGTTCTACAGTTCGATCGGTCGCTACTCATAGTGTCTCATCGACTTTATCGATAACCCTCGCTCCGAAGACACGCCAACCCTTGCCTCCGTGTGGGAGGCTCGTCGCTTGTTCGATCTTCTTCGCTCACGAAACTGCGATATCTGAATCTCGGATTCGTCTAACCCGGATTATTCACGCTCGTCCATACTTCAGCTTCCAGCCAGTCCGACCCTCCACACCGGGTTCGATTCGTGCCGAACCTGGTCGATCCGCATGAATTTCGCAGGATCCATGCGTACTTGCCCCTTCCCCGGAGCCCTCGATCGCCTGATTCGTCAGGCTTCCCGGGGTGTTCGACGCTACTCAGGTTATCCGGTCAGCCGGGCGGCGGCATCGCCAATGCGGCACCGCTGATCGCTTCGAAGTGGTCCTGAAACGGCCATGTGCCGGACAGTTTCACCACGAACCGGCGGCAGGTCTGCGTCACCTCCGCCGCCACCTTGATCAATCGCGTCCGCCAGGTCGATGTACGCCCCTCACCCAGAACGTCCGCCATACGACGCCGATTGAAATACGTTCGCTTCGCGTCTTCCGGCAAGGCCGCGACCGGCAAGTCGGTGGTCAGGCCCAGCGATTCCGGCGTCGGGCAGCTCCGCACTTCGTTTCGCAGCCGCATCAGAAGATTCAGTGCGAACGTGTGCAGATACAATCGGAAGAAGTTCGCCTTGAACCTGTGGTCGCTCAACCGCTCCGCACGCAAGTCGCATTTCAGTTCGAAGTTGCGGTTCTCGCTCTCGCCCCGCTGCGTGTATTCGTCGTAGATCGATTCCGGAAAGTTCCATGCGGCTGGCCGATCGCTCACGACGGCTCGCCGGTTCTCGCCTCCCGAATGCATCTCGGCCTTGATGATCACCGTTCTCGGCCTGTCCCACGACTCGGCCTGATAGTTCAGACTCATGAACAGCCGCTGCTTCTGGCCGGTCGATTCGAAACCGGCGATGGCCGTGTTCAATAATTCGTCCGACGCTGCCTTGAGCGTGGCGTTCATACCGATGCCGATCGTGTAAGTCACGCCCAGCTCTTCGCAGGTCCGGTACATCAGCGGCACGCCGAAGCCGCAATCGGCCCGCACGTGAATTTCCATGTCGGGCCAGACTTCGCGGATCCTGCGGACCATGAATCTCAGGTCGTCGTCAGCTCCGAGAAAGGCCGCACACGTACCGAACCGCAGGCCGACGAGCATGATCATGTCATTTTCGGCACACGAGGCCACGATGGGCAGATATTGATATTGCTCGTAAAACCCGTGAAAGAACGTCAGTTGCTGATCGCCGTGCGTGGGGTCGTCGAAAGCGTCGAGGTCGATGGTGACCCGTGGCGGCCTGATTTCGAACGAGGCGAGAAACTGGTCGAACATCACGTCGCGGAGCCTGAAGAGCACGTCCGTGCCGATGGCATTTTCGAATCGCGACATGGAAGGCTGGCTGGCCAGATGCTTCGGGTCCGCTGGCAGGAGTCCGGCGATCATCTTGAAAACGGGATCGCGACGCAGCAGGTCGTGGTCGTTCTGATCCTCGTAATCGGCCAGAATGCCGTAAATCCGTTGCCGCAACAAGGCCAGCATGGAGTGGGCGATGAGCCGCGGATCACGTTCGTCGTCGAGAGCTTCGGCGATATCCCGGGTGAAGCCGATGCGTTCGTCGAACTGCCGAATCGCCAGGAGCCCGGCATCGCTCGAAATCATGGCGTCGGAAGTTTCGACGACGATGGGCATTTTCCGAAGAAAATCGAAGACAAAGGGAAAAGCGGGCCGTAAAATCATGAGTACGCCTCCTGGTGTCCTTTAACTGTCCGTATCACAAACAGTTAGACGCATCAGGAGGCGTTCGGTTCCGTGAGGGGATGAATAATCCGGGCGAGTGAAGGACGCGTGAAAACGGTCGGCCGCTTTTGCCCAAGGCGGCCAAACTAACACCCCGGGTGGGTCAAAATTAGACGCTCAGGGTGGGTCAATTTTAGATGCTCATTTCCAAACGACAGAGACACAGCTTCAGGCCTTCTACTCAACCTACGCCCGCACATCCGGCCCGGGCGGTTCGTTTCTCAACGCCTCGTAAAGCTTGGCCGGGCCCAGCAGGATGTCCTTGATCCCCCTGCGTACGATATCCGACCCCAGCGCCTGCGTGCTCATCGCCGTGTGGGCCTCCAACGCGTCCATGATCGCCTCCACCAGCGCCTGGTTCAGGTCCGGCGAGTTGGCGAACTGTTCCTTGGTGTTGTTCGCGGCCTGCTGTCGCAGCTTGGCCGATTCCAGCATCTTGCCCTTGATGACGTTGTTCACGTACACGAGCTTGTCGTCGTCGGTCAGGTCGCCCTCGAACAGGTCATTCACTCGCTGGACGATTTCTCTCAGCAGCGCCTTCTCCTTCTCGTGCAGGCTGCCGCCGCCCGCTTCCGCCAGCGGTTCGAGCTTCGGGTTATCGCCGTCGCTCAACACCATCGCCCGTTTGCCCTGGTTCCGCAGCGTGTGGTGGGTCAGCACGAGCCGCGACAGGTCGATGCCTTCCCGCTCTCGCCCGAAATCCAGCAGCCGCAGCAAGTGCTTGAAGAAAATCGCCCGCTTCTCGATGTCCGTCGTGCCGTAGTCGAAAATCTGCGACAGGTACGTATAAAGCCGCACGTAAGTGCCCATATCCCGCTGAAACAGCAGCAGCGAATCCAGCTCACCCTTCGCCGCCTGCTCGGCCGTGGCGTTCTTCTGTTCGGTGGCTGCCTTCAGGGCCTCCTGGGCGGTCTTGTAGCGTCTGTGCAGCCGGTCCACCACCGGTTCGAGCGCCGCCACCAGCTCGCTCTGCTTCGCGCCTGGCTTAAGTTCCACCGCCACGACCCGGTCCACCTCGAAGTTATCGTAGTGCCCGGCCGCGTCCAGCTTCGCCCGCAAGTCGAAGACGATGTTCGCATCCGTCACGTCCGCCAGTTCGGCCGTTTCGTAGTAGGTCTTGAACGCGTCCAGCACCTCCGTCGCTTCGTTCACGAAGTCCAGCACATACGTCGTGTCTTTACCCGGGTAGCACCTGTTGAGCCGCGACAGCGTCTGCACCGCCTGAATGCCCGCCAGCCGCTTGTCCACATACATGGCGCACAAGAGCGGCTGATCGAAACCGGTCTGGAACTTGTTCGCCACCAGCAGAATGCGGAATTCGTCCGGCTTGAACGCCTCACGAATGTCCCGGCCCCGCAAGCCGGGGTTCAGCGTCGCGCTATGCTCCGTGAACGGCTCCGGGCCTGATTCGGCATCGCGCACCTCGCCGGAAAACGCCACCAGGGTCCGCATCGGATACTTCTTGCTCACGATGTACTTGTCGATCGCCAGCTTCCAGCGCACGGCCTCCTGCCGGCTGGACACCACCACCATCGCCTTGGCCTTGCCGCCCAGCAGCGGCGCCACACGCTCCCGGAAGTGCTCGACGACGATCTCCACCTTCCGCGCGATGTTGTGCGGGTGCAGCCGCACCCAGCCCATGATCTTCTTCGTCGCCGCCGAACGCTCCACTTCCCGTTCGTCCACCTCCCGGCCTTCGTGCGCCAGCCGGAAGGCCATCTTGTAAGTCGTGTAGTTCTTCAGCACATCAAGGATGAACCCTTCCTCGATCGCCTGCCGCATCGAATACACGTGAAACGGCGCCGGCACGTTGTCGCTCGCCGGCGGCCGCGCCGGTTCCGGCCGGGTGCCGAACAGCTCCATCGTCTTCGTCTTCGGCGTCGCCGTGAACGCCACGAAGGTAATCCCGCTGGCCCCCGCCCGGGTGCTCATGTTCGCGGCCAGTATGTCCTCCGTGCTCACTTCGCCGCCATCTCCCAGTTCTTTCAGCTCATCCGCCGACAACACCGCCTTCAGCTTCGCGGCGGCCTCGCCGGCCTGTGAACTGTGCGCCTCGTCGGCGATCACGGCGAAGGTCTTGCCCTTCGTGGCCGCCAGTTCCTGCACAGCCTTGAGCGCGAACGGAAAGGTCTGGATCGTACACACCACGATCTTCTTGTCGCCCGACAGGGCCGCCGCCAGTTCGCCGCTCTTGCTGGCGCTTTCGCCCGTCACCTTGGCCACCACGCCCGTGGTCCGCTCGAAGTCGAACAGGGCGTCCTGAAGCTGGCTGTCGATCACCGTCCGGTCCGACACCACCAGCACCGTGTCGAACACCTTCTTGTGCCCGGCGTCGTGCAGGTCGGCGAAGAAGTGGGCCGTCCAGGCGATCGTCTTGGTCTTGCCCGATCCGGCCGAGTGTTGCACCAGGTACTTCTGCCCCGGCCCGTCGGCCAGCACCGCCGCCTGAAGCTTGCGCGTGGCGTCCAGCTGATGATACCTCGGGAACAGATACGCCCTCAGCTGCCGCTTCTCGTCCTTCTCGCCCACGAAGTACCGGCCCAGGATCTCCAGCCAGCTGGCCCGCTCCCACACCTCTTCCCACAGATACGCCGTCCGGTGCCCGCCCGCGGGGTTCACGGGGTTGCCGGCCGCGCCCCGGTCGCCCTTGTCGAACGGCAAAAACGTCGTCGCCGGGCCCGCCAGCCGCGTCACCATCCGCACTTCGGCGTTGCTCACGGCAAAGTGCACCAGCGCCCCGCCGGGCCAGTTCAGAAGCGGCTCGGCCGGCTTGCCCTTCGGCTTCGGGTCCCGGTCGAACCGGTATTGGTCGACGGCGTCCTTGACGCTCTGCGTGAAGTCCGTCTTCAGTTCCGCCGTGGCGACCGGGATGCCGTTGGCGAACAGCACCAGGTCGATGCAGTTCTCGTTGTGCAGCGAATACCGCACCTGCCGGACGACCCGCAGCCGGTTGGCCTCGTACCGGGCCAGAATCTCGGGGTTGATCGCCAGGGCCGGCTTGAACTGGGCCAGCGCCACTTTGCCCTTCACGCCCAGCAGTTCGATGCCCTGCCGCAACACGTCCAGCGTGCCCCGCTGGTCGATCTGGTCCCTCAGCCGGTTCAGCAAGGTCTCGCCCGCCTGGGCCCCGTGGTTCTTCACGAGCGCCTCCCACGCGGCGGGCTGGGTTTGCTGGACCCACGCCAGCACGTCTTCCGGAAACAGGGCGCGGGCCCGGTCGTACTTCGCCGCGTCGCCCTCGGCGTAAAGCCAGCCATGAGCGGCCAGGTGGTCGCAGATCTCGGTCTCGAAGGCGATTTCCTTGTGAAGACTCATGGCGATCAAATAACCGTCAAATAAGAATTGCCGTGAAAAGACGACGGAACGCCTGAAAAACGGCTGTGTCCGACCGCCGAGGCCGTCTCGCGCCTCCGCTGCGTCAAATAACCGTCAAATAAGATTTCACGCCCAGAACGGCAGATACCTGGCATATTTTTTTCCCTGATTCGGGTCGTAAGGTTTGATCAACTGGTCTTCAAGAGCGTCTCGAATGATCCGTGAAGCGATCGCGCTGTTTTTCTCCTCGATTCCGAACCTCTCCCGCAAGCTGGAATTGGTCATCGGGTTGCGTTCCACATATCTCAGGCAAGCATGCAGGTAACAGGCCCGCACACGATCCGCTCGATCCATATCGTTCAGCGGCTTGTGAGAAAACAGAACCGATCGCGTAGAACCTTCGGGCGTCTCGAAGATCGGAGCCGGCAACTGATAGTATTCCGTCTGAAAGACGACCTTGTCCACGCCGCTGCCACGTTCCTCGCAGATACCAGCCCGGCGCATAAGAGAAGCCAGTGCCTCGTTCCGCGATCTCGGTGGCGTGTCCAGAAATCGTTCCGTTTTCACCAGCGGCAAACCCGGGTTGGTGATCTCCATCCGGTCTTCGAAGATCTCGATCATCGGCCCGCTGCCGGTGACCGCAAAATCCTGATGGATCAATGCGTTGGCGACCAGCTCTCGCACCGCGGGCTCGGGATACATCGGCACGTCTTTCCGCAGCGCCTTACCCACGACTTCGTTGTGCGGCAAAAGAGCGTTAACGAACTCGATCAGCCCCTCGAAACCCGCCGCATAACCCTTGGTGCCCACCTGCTCGCGTTTCGTCTTCAAGCGGTTTTTGCCCGCGTACTCGATGACCCGCATCGCCTTCCGGCTCAAACTCTTGAAGTTGGCCAGATTCTTCGCGAAGAGTACGGCCCCCAGATTGGTGACGTTCCACCTGCCTGCCTCGTCTGCGACGATCAGCATGTCGTCGGCGAGCCGCTCCAGAATTTTGTCCCGGTCCTCCGGCAGCGGCTGGGCGAGCAGGTCGAAATATCGCGGATAATCCAGCAGCTTCAATACCTGGGCCGAATCCACATGCTCCATGGCTGACAACTCTTCGAACGGCGTCGTTTCGAAGATCCGCCACAAATCCCGCTCCAACTGCGGATGATCCTTCAGCTTTTGTCGGTAGGATCCGACACGGATCCATTCGACTCCCTCGAACTGTGTGGGCTTGCCAGTGGCGCGCGGAATTTCCAGTAGTACGACCGCCTTACCCATGTACCGCAGCTCGTAAAATCGAAAATGCAGGCGTTGGTTCAGCAATCGTAACAGCCAGTTTTCGAGATTCTCGTTGCCCTTTTTCGCCTTGCCCGGCTCGAACGTCGTTCCAGTGGTCTCATGAGTCCCGTCTTCGATGCCCCAGACGACGTACGCATTGGCTTTGCCCTGGAGTGCTGCCGTATTGCTAAGGGCCGACAGGTACTCGCCGATTTCCTCCGGGTTGGAGTTGTTCCGCTTGAACTCGACCCAGCCGGTTTCGGCCGGGAGTTTTCGCAACTCCGTGATCAGACCCGTCAGATAATCGAAATGAGCGTTCGCGTTCATCGGATTTCGATTCTACCGTCAATCCGCCCGGTCGACACACTCGCGACCAGTTCAAGACCACAGCCATCAATCCAGCCCTCGCCCTCGGCATAAAGCCAGCCATGGGCGGCCAGGTGGTCGCAGATCTCGGTCTCGAAGGCGATTTCCTTGTGAAGACTCATGGCGTCGCTTTTCCGGTTTTGTGTTCCGTTCGTGGTGCGCTACGAATCTTGCGTACCACTTTTTCTATTTTTTGGTGCGCAAAAATCTTTGCGTACCACTTTTTCTATTTTTTGGTGCGCAAAAATCTTTGCGTACCATTTTTTCTATTTTTTGGTGCGCAAGTTATTTTGCGCACTATCTACAAGACGCTACTCCTCTCGAATGACGGTCATCCCTTCGGTCAAGTTGAGCAATTCGCGGAACGCGAAGAGCGTCGAACGACGACCTTTCCCCTGATGCAGGATATGCAAGACCCCATCCTTTTCCAGTTTACGTAGAAAAGCCAACGCCGTTGTTTTTGGAATTCCAGACCGATCGACGAAATCCGAGGAACGGAAGATCGCCTTGTCGAACAAGGTATCCAGTACCTTGACGGAATGGTGCGAGCGGGTGATCTCAGCGCACCTGACCTTCATTTCCTCATAGAGTTCCAAAATGGCCTGGACCTTATCTGTGTTGGCTTTCGCTTGGCCGATGATGGCTTCAAGGAAGAAAACGACCCAACCCGTCCAGTCATCTTCCTGGCTGATCGCACGCAGGCCGTGATAGTAGCGATCACGATTTCGCTCCAGATACTCGCTCAAATAGAAAGTCGGGCTGCCGAGCACTTGTTTTCGGAAGAGGAACAACGGTACCAGCAGCCGTCCTACGCGGCCATTGCCGTCCTTGAACGGATGGATCAACTCGAACTGGGCATGCACGATCGCGACTTGAACGAGCGGGTCAATATCGTCGAGTGCCAGGTAACGTTCGAACGCGTCAAGATGATCGCCGAGTTGTAGCGGCGAAGGTGGGACGAAAGTGGCTTCCTCGATTCGGCAGCCCATCGGGCCGATCCAGTTTTGATCTTTTCGGAATTCTCCCGGCGTTTTGTCGGCGCCACGCACGCTGTCCATCAAGATTCGGTGTATCTCCCGAATCATCACAAGGTTGAGCGGGTAGTCTCGCAGGGCCGAGGCAGCCACGCTCAAGGCCGAGCGGTAGTTGACGATCTCCTGAATGTCCTTGACCTTTTCGGGATCGAACTCGATCCCGGCTTCGAATTCGAGCACTTCGTCGACGGTGGCCTGCGTACCTTCGATCCGCGACGAAAGCACAGCTTCACGGTTCGTCAGTGGCGAGAGCATGATCGATGGGTTGACGACACTTCGTAGCAAGCCGTCATAGCGGGCCAGTGCGGCATTGGCCGGGCCGATCAGGCGGATCAGGCGTGCGGTATCGAGGTCTTCGATGGGCAAAGGCCTGGGCTGATAAGGTTTCATACGTCTGCATCCCCCAGCTGGGCCAGTCCGCGTTCGTCGATCTGTCCGTTCAAGACACCCGCGACCAGGTCATGGCCACGTCCATCATTCGCCGCGACGCCTTCGTCGTAAAGCCAGCCATGGGCGGCCAGGTGGTCGCAGATTTCGGTCTCGAAGGCGATTTCCAGGTGCTCGCTCACGAAGTCGAACCACCACTTCGCTTCACTTGGTCGAGCGTGCGACCGTCTTTTGTCTTCCACGTTGTCCATCCGTTCGTCGACCGCCCGAGCACAGCGATGCCCGCCATGCTGGGCGAACCGAACAGGTGGTCCTTCTCGAAGATGACTTTGTCGCCTTCTTCCCGCATCACTCCCGACTCGACGAGTCTGGCGCGGAACCGCTCGTCCGAAGTGCCGCGGATCGACGGCACATTCTCCTTCCGCCCGACCGAACCCTTCAGCACCACGAACCCCTCGTCGGTCAGGACCCCACGTCCGTTCGTGCCGGCCGCCGTGCAATAGAACGTCTCCTCATCCCGCCCAGCGTTCTGTGTCAGCGGCTCGAAGAGAGGAAAACCGAGCGTCGCCAGGAGGATGCTGCCGGTCTCGAAGATTTCCAGGCAGTCGGCCTCGAGCGGTGCGGGCGTGTGCGGCTTCGAGCCGGCGTTGCCGTTGTGCAGTCGATAGCGGGCGGCTTCCCCAGCGGTTTTCAGGCAATGCCACTCTAGAAACAGCGCGTGGGTCTGCGTCAGGCTGTTGGTTCGCGAGATCAGTACGAGCGCCCGCTGCCAGAAGGTCTTCTTGGAGTCATGCGAAGCGAGGCGAGCCCGGAGATCGCCCGTCTGACCGATGTAGACCTCCGGGGTCGATTCTTCGTCGCTATTACCGAACAGAAAATAGACCCCTACCTGTCCGCTCTCGGGCATACGTACGAATTCGTCGAGGCGGCTGCGTGGGACTTCGATCACTTGCACGATCCGAGTCGTGATCTCGGCGACGCGTAGCCCACGTGGATCTCCGCTCGGCAGAAAAATCTGGATCGTCTTCGCGGTCGGTTTCATATCGCCTCCGATGCAGCCAGCCCGCGGACGTCGATCTGCCCCGTCACGGCGGCGGAGATGAGGGCGGAGCGGCGTTCCTGAAGGACTAATACCACCCGTTCCGCCTCAATAACCAACTCATTGATTGCTTTGGTTTTTTCTATGAAATGTTCCTGGATCATGGCTCGTTCCGTCTCGGTTGGAGGAACGGCGATCCGAAGATTGATAAGTTCATCCGCTGTGAACTTCGGTTGTGCAGAGCCTGAAACGAAGGGCTCGAGATCAACCGCTTCGATGCGTTCTGCCCAATATTGAAGGTTGCCGTCGATCGGCTTGAGGATATGAGCGTGGTTATTGACCCAGTACTTGCCGTGTGCCACGAACGCTATCGGCGTACTACGATTCAAAAGGTTTGCTCCATCCTCAGAAACCAGAACGAGATCCTCATCGAAAAGATAATCGTCGACAGAGTCGATAATTCCGGAGGCGCCATAGTATGGATACTCCCCTTTGCGGTGAGATCTTTCCTCTGTGCTAAGCGGAATTCGGCGACCATCAAGCGAAATAGCGAAACGCTTCAATGGCCCAACTTCCCAATGCTCCGGTACTTGGCCTAGCCATTCGATGCCTGAGTCTTTCATGGGGGCGTCGGGGTTCAGGCCTTTCGTGACCGCGTGGGAGATGACGGCCTGCCGTTTCTCCTGAAGCAGTTCGATCAGCCGCAGCTGCTCGGCGATCAGAGCATCGATCTTGGCCGTCTCACGATCAAGAAACGCGGCGATGGCTGTTTGTTCGGAAAAAGAAGGGTACGGCAAACGCAACTGACGAAAATCGTCACGTGAAAGATATGTCTGGATAGCACCTGTACCGATTGCGTTTAAGTGCGGTGCTAATGCATGAAACATATAATACAGGTACTCTGGTAGGTACCCACCATTGCTCGATACACCTATGAAGGTTTGGTTTGTTACGAGTGGCCTAGCAACAATTGCTGTTGCGCCCATGCTGCAACTGCAGGAACACAGTACGGTGCCGACAGGCAGTACCTTGAGGTTCATTGCCTCCACTGTCTCTGGACTTACTCCTTGCGATGACTTGGATTCGAAAATGTATTTACCCGTGAAATCTTCGATGCGTATCCATGGAATGTCGCCGTCCAGCCTTTCTGGCTTATCTCGCATGGGTACGATCGTATCGCATTCAAAGCCGAGCCTGCGAACGTCCCATTTGTCCGGCACCTCGCCGAGCCACTCGACGCCGCTGTCCTTGTACTTCGGATACCTCGGGAAGCTCATCGTTTCTTCTCCGCAGATGCCGCAGATGCACGCAGATCGACCGGCAGGACGAGGGATGGATCGATCACGATTTCCGAAGGCCGGGGATCAGGGAAACGGCTCATGGTCGCTGGTCCCCGGGTGGACGGAGATTGAAGACGAGACGCTTGTGTTCCAGCCGCGGAGCGCCGAAGTTGAGCAGAAGGGCCTTATGAAGCCCGGATGCCTTGAGGTAGTTGATGACCTGGGCCTCTTCGGTGCCTGAGAGCGTCCGAAGGGCTTTCAGCTCGACGAGCAACCCGCCGAAGCAGACGAAGTCCACGCGGTAACTCGTGGCCAGCGGCGTGCCCCGGTAGCGAATCGGCAAGGGATGTTCGCGCAGGTAAGGGATTTCCCGTGACCTGAATTCATGTTCCAGAGCTTCTTGATAGACGGGCTCCAGAAAACCGTGACCCAATTCGGTGTGAACGGCCATCGCCGCACCGATCACGGTATAAGTCTGCGGATCCCTGTGGTTGCCCGGGTCATCTGCGTTCATCTGCGACCTCTGCGGATTCACGAATTCCGCCCCTCTTCGAATCAGTCGCTCCAGCATGCCGCGACCAGGCGCGATCGAGCGTGCTCGTCACTGGCTGAGCCCCTTGATCATCTCCAGGATCCTGTCGGTGACCTGCTTGAGTTCGGCATCGATCTCGGCCAGGAGCCGCGGGGGCTTGAAGACGTAGAAGTGGCGGTTGAACGGGATCTCGTAGCCGACCTTCGTCTTTTCGTGGTCGATCCAGGCGTCCGGGGCGTGGGGCAGCACTTCACGCTCGAAATAGGCTTGGACGTCTTCGGACAGCGGCACGTTCTCGGTGTCGCGCAGGGCGGCGTCGGGCTGCGGCTTGCCCTTCTGCTTGCCCTTGGTGCCCAGGACGACGTTTCCCGATTCGTCGCGCAGGGGGCGTTCGACCGTGATCGTGCGGTAGCCGAAGTCTTCGTTGCGGAAGATGCGGCTGATGGGCGTGCCGCCTTTGGTGATCTCCGCGAAGTCGCCGAACAGGCGGGTGATTTCTTCGATGTGCTCGGGGCTGAGTTCCTTGCGCTTGCTGCCGAGGCTCTTGCGCATCTTCTGCCAGAAGCCGCTGGTGTCGATGAGCTGGACCTTGCCCTTGCGGTGGGCGGGCTTGCGGTTCGACACGATCCAGACGTAGGTGCTGATGCCGGTGTTATAGAACATGTCGGTCGGCAGGGCGATGATGGCCTCGACGAGATCGTTTTCGAGCACGTAGCGGCGGATCTCGCTTTCGCCCGAGCCGGCGCCGCCGGTGAACAGGGGCGAGCCGTTAAGGACGATGCCGAAGCGGCTGCCGCCGTCGCGGGCGGGCTGCATCTTCGAGATCAGGTGGAGCAGGAACAGCAGCGAGCCGTCGCTGACCCTGGGCAGGCCGGGGCCGAACCGGCCGCCATTGGCGCGGTGCTCGGCGTGTTTGCGGACCTCGTTCGGGTTCTTGTTCCCCGCGGCGCCGCAGGGCGGGGGGGGAAGGGTGTTGGCGGCGTGCGTG
>CAZSQA010000021.1:0-108220 GCA_964608915.1 uncultured Isosphaeraceae bacterium | reverse complement strand
TGAAGGCCGCGATCATCAGCGTGTAAACCGGCAACCGGGCGCTGCAGCTCATCAGTGGGGCGATCAGAATCGTCGTGAGCCGGTCGCGGCGGTTTTCGATGACTCGGGCGGCCATCACGCCAGGGATCGCACAGGCGAACGACGACAAGAGCGGAATGAACGACCTGCCGCTCAGGCCCACCTTCAGCATGACCTTGTCCATAAGGTAGGCCGCTCGAGCCATATATCCGCACTCCTCCAGAGCCGTCAGCAGCAGGAACAGGATCAGAATCTGGGGCAGGAAGATGACGACCGCACCGACTCCGCCGATTACGCCGTCGACGATCAGGCTGCGCAGAGCCCCTTCCCCCATGCGGCTTTCGACCGCCGAAGAGACAGCCGAAATGCCTGAGTCGATCCAGTCCATCGGCACCTGGGCCCACGAGAAGACGGCGCTGAACATCACCAGGAGAATGCCCGCCAGGATCAGCGAGCCCCAGATCTTGTGAGTCAGTACGGCGTCGAGCCGGTCAGCGAAACTGGTCGCGGCCGCATTCTTGTGTTCGATCAAGCCTTCCGTCGTTTTCGCGACCCAGGCGTATCGAGAAACGGTCTCAACTTCAGGCACCCGGCAACCGGCTTCGGCCAGACGGGTTCTTGCAGCTTCGAGGGTCTGCCGAAGCTCGCTGGCCTGGGCTTCCGGCAACGCGAACTGTGTCTGCATGTAGGAGCCGACGTCGAGCAACAATCGTTCGACGAGGTATCGGGGAACGGTTCCGCCGGAATGCGGCCCCGGCGATCGACCGGCGAAAATGGCCTGAAGGCGTGTCTCCAGCCCGTCGACTTCGCCGCGAAAAGCCTCGGGGAAGAGGCTCGGCGGATTCGGACAGGCTTGCTTCGAAACGACATGATCGACGGCGGCTTTCAGCTCTTCCAGCCCTTCGCCTCGTCGTGCGTTCACCGGTACGATCGGCACGCCGATCCGCTCGGCGATCCTGGCCACGTCGAGCTTCAGGCCGTCGGCATCAGCCAGGTCGTTCATCGTCAGGGCGACGACGACCGGACGGCCCAGCTCGAGAACCTGGCTGACCAGATAGAGATTACGCTGAAGATTATTCGACGCGACGACGCAGACGATGACCGACGGCGGCGGCAAGTCGTCGATGCGACCGAGCAGAACGTCGACGGCGACCATTTCGTCCGGCGATCGCGGAGCGAGGCTGTAAGTGCCCGGGAGGTCGACCAGAAGCCATTTCCTGCCCTGATGTTCGACTTCGCCGATTGTCTTTTCGACGGTAACGCCGGGGTAATTCCCGACACGTTGCCTGACGCCCGATAACGCGCCGAAGAGTGTGGATTTACCAGTATTCGGATTTCCGATCAGTGTGATTGTCCGAGTGCCTTGTTCCGATGCGATCGCCATCACATGACCGAAAAAGAGAATATGGAGAGGAACAGGCGGCTCGATGCGGCGGGTCAGAAGTCTCTGGCGGGCACCTGAACGAAAATCGAGGCCATTTCGTCGCACCGGATGCCCAGACGCTGCCGCCCTAGACCGATGATGCACGGATTGCCGGGCCGGATCATGCGAATCGGTACGCCCGCGTAAAGCCCCATTTCGCGAAGGCGGTGCACAAGGTGCTCGTCGCCCATCACGTCGCTTACGCAAGCGTCCTGACCGGCCTGCAGAACCATCAGCGGGACCGTTTCGACACCATCGTTCTGGTCGATCACGAGCGATTCCGTCTTCATGCCTGGTGCCCTGTCGCGATTGCCGATCGCCCGCGGTTCGTTGCGGCTCACCGAGCCGAATCGACCGCTGACGCCCCAGCCTGCAACTCGCGAACGAGTTGAGACTGAGTCTCAACATCAGAATTATAGCAGTTCCGAATCGAACCGACAAACGGATTTTCGAATCGAGACTTCGAACCTTCGCGGTCGAAACGATTCGGGCGATCGACTCGTATGACGCCACATCGGCAATCATTCGCACAACTCATTTCTAATCAAGAACTTACTGCTTCAAAACAACCGAACACGCAAGTCAGAAACGAAGAAAACGAGTCAAAAGACGAACCGGCAGAAAATGTCCGAACCGCCACGACACGTTCGCCGGGGCGGTTCGGGAAGTCACCTGGTCGAAAACGGACGAATCCGTTTCGATGCCTCAGTGCGAAGGCGGTATGATCGATGGCAGCTCCAGCCTCTGGCCGCCGCTCAGGTCCTTCAGCATCTGGTGCTTGGCCTGGGTCGTCTGCGAAAGCCCGTGGATCTTGATGAACCCCTGGGCGGCCGAAGCGTCGTACTGGTCGCCTTCTTCATAGGTGGCAAGCTCGTGGCGGTAAAGCGAGTTCTCGCTCTTCCGGCCCGCGATCATGCAGTGGCCCTTGTAAAGCTTCACGCGGGCCACGCCACTGACATATCGCTGATTCGAAGCCACGAAGGCCATCAGGTCCTGGTGGAAGGCCGAGAACCAGAGGCCGTTGTAGATCATGTCCGAATAGGCCTGGCTGACGTACGTCCGGAAACGCAGGGCTTCTTTGGAAAGCGTCAGGAATTCGATCTCGCGGTGTGCCTCGTGCAGCACGATCGCGCCCGGGGCTTCGTAGATCTCACGGCTCTTGATGCCGACGAGGCGGTTCTCGATGTGATCGATCCGGCCCACGCCATGGCGGCCGGCGATCGCGTTGAGTTCTTCGATGATCGCGACGGCGTCCTTCTCGACACCGTTAAGCGACACCGGCTTGCCCTTTTCGAAGCCGATTTCGACCTCTTCGGGCTTGTCCGGAGCCTTTTGCGGGTCAGTCGTCCACTGAAAGGCGTCGGCCGGGGGTTCGACCCACGGATCTTCCAGAATGCCGGCCTCGATCGACCGGCCCCACAGGTTCTGGTCGGTCGAATAGATCGACTTTTTGGTGGCTTCGACCTCGATGTCATGCTTGGCGGCATATTCGAGTTCCTGGGTGCGCGTCCACTTCCATTCACGCACCGGGGCGATGATCTGCAGCGAAGGATCGAGCGTTTGGAAGGTCACGTCGAACCGCACCTGGTCGTTGCCCTTACCCGTGCAGCCGTGGGCGACGGCCGATGCACCCTTCTCTTGTGCCAGAAGCACCATGCGCTGGGCGATCAACGGCCGGCCGAGGGCCGTGGCCAGCGGATACTTGCCTTCGTAGAGGGCGCCGGCCATGAGCGACGGAATGCAGAAGTAGTCCGTGAACAGGGCGCGAAGGTCTTCAGCGGTGGCGTCCACGGCTCCGGTGCGCAGGGCCTTCTGGCGGATCGCTTCGATATCCTGCCCCTGGCCGAGGTCGCAGGTGTAGCAGATCACGTCCATGTCATAGGTTTCGTTGATCCACTTGACGGCGACCGAGGTGTCGAGTCCGCCGGAATAAGCCAGAATCACTTTCTTGCGTGCCATGAGAGCGAATCGTTCCTTGCTTTGACTTGACGATGAGACCGATCACGTTCGTTGAGACTGAGTCCGGCGCCGGGATCAGGCGATGGAAGAAGTGACTTCCGCCCTGGGTTCTTCGATGTCGAATGCCTTTCGCAGCGCACGCAGGCCCTGCACGCCATGAGCGGCGTCTGTGGCGACATTGATGCGCACTTCGCTGGTGTTGATCATCGAAATGTTGATGTGTGCCGCTGCCAGAGCGGCGAACATGCGCGTGGCCACTCCGGTGTGCGACCGGATTCCCACGCCCATAACGGAGAGCTTCGCGACAGGGCTCTCGACGACGACGTTCTCACGGCCGACGAGCGGGGCCAGGGCGTCCAGAGTCGCGGGAACGCTGGTCGCCGGAATGCTGAACGAAAGATGCGTGTGGCCCTGGCGGCTGATGTCCTGAACGATCATGTCGACGTTCACCCCCGCGCCAGCGACGGCCTTAAAGACGCTGGCCGCCTGACCGGGCCGGTCCGGCACCCTCAAAAGGGTGACGAGCGCCTGGCTGGCGTCGAGTTCCACGTCGCTGATCACCAGGTCTTCCATGCCGGGGGCGGAGGAGTCGCCATTGAACTCCGTCGATTCGCCGGTTTCGAGCGATTTCGACCCGATCTCGGCGAACCGGGGCGGATCCTCGCTGAACCGCAGGTCGGCCGGCACGACATGAAGATCGAACGCGGCGTGCACGGCCTTCATCGCTTCCGCGGCGAATTGCTGATCGACCAGCACGCTGATCTTGATCTCGCTGGTGGTGATCATCTGGATATTGATACGGGCATCGGCCAGGGCGGCGAACATGCGGTCCGCCACGCCCGTGTGTGTCTTCATGCCCGACCCGACGACCGAAACCTTGGCCAGATCGCTGGCGTGAATGACCTCACCGGCCCCCTGGCTGCGCGCGGCCCGGGTGGCGATTTCCAGAGCGCTCGGCAGATCGTCGTCGTCCACCGTAAAGCTTACGTCGGCAAGACCTTCGGTCGCCACGTTCTGGACGATCATATCGACGACGACGTGAGCTTCGGCCAGTTCGCGGAACAGCCCGTGCACCACGCCCGGCTTGTCCGGCAGATCACGCACGGTGATCCGCGATTGTTCCCGCGCCAGGGCCGCGCCGGTGACGACGGCCCCCATGCGGCGGGCGGACCGTTCGTCGACGATCCAGGAGCCGAGGGTGGGGCGGCCGGCATGGCGGACGTGAATCGGCACGCCATACTTTTTGGCGAATTCGATCGACCGGGAGTGCATCACACCCGCACCCAGGCTCGCCATTTCGAGCATTTCGTCGTAGCTGATCGTGTCGAGCTTGCGGGCGTCAGGCACGACTCGCGGGTCGGTCGTGTAAACACCGTCGACGTCGGTGAAAATCTCGCAGGCCGACGCACCCAGGACGGCCGCGAGCGCCACGGCCGTCGTGTCGGAACCGCCGCGGCCAAGCGTGGTGATGTTATAGTTCACGTCGACACCCTGAAAGCCGGCGACGATGACGATTTTGCCTTCGTCAAGCGCCGACTTCATTCGCTGGGTCGAGATGTTCCGGATTCGGGCTTTCGTGTGGAAGCTGTCCGTGACGATACCGATCTGGGCACCCGTAAAGCTGATCGAGGGAACGCCTTGCGACTGGATCGCCATAGCCATGAGGGCGACGGAGACCTGCTCGCCGGTGGAGAGGAGCATGTCCAGCTCTCGGGCCGGCGGCCGGGGCGTGACCTGACGCGCCAGGGCGATAAGTTCGTCCGTGGAATGGCCCATGGCCGAAACGACCACGATCACCTGATGGCCGCGATTGTGCTGTTCGATCGCACGCCGGGCGGCTTCCTGAATCTTGGCGGCCGTGGCCACGCTGGTGCCGCCGAATTTCTGAACCACGATCGCCACGAAAGCGCTCTCCCTGTCGATAGATACGACTTTGCCCGCAACATCCGGAAAATCGATCCCGGAATTCTAACCGAAATCGTCCGAAAACGATACATCGCGATCGGAGCGTCTGAGCCGGAACGACCGAAGCGGCCTTCAGACCGGAGATCCATCGATTGCCGGAAACCGAATCGACGATCGCCTCTTATTCCCGTTTCCCGTTCCGATTCGTCTGACAAGGTCGGGCCGTATCACACGCGAGCTCATCCGAAAACACTATCGCCCGAAATGGCCCGAAAGACCCGGGCCCTCCGAAAACCCTCGGATTCGCTTCCGATTCCGTTTCGTAATCCGCTCCCAGCTCGTTTATTTACCACGACTTGCGGCGATCCCGGGTGAACCGAAACCAGTGCGATTTCGGAAATGTGATCGGATCCGAATCGGTAAGACGAACTTCGTTTCGTAATCGAACCTTATCTCAATGATACCGAAAGTCTTACGCCCGAATTGCGAAACGGGATCCGGCCAAGTTGTTCGGACGCGATGACCAGAGAGACACGATACTCCCGTAACGCGGGCGGAATCACGAAAGCATGACGAATCCCGTTTCGTAATCGAAACCTATCCTTCTTCTGAATAGAGCTTTACACATGATCCTGGAGACGATCCTCCCCCCCATTCCCCCGGACCCAAGGCGTCATGCGATTCGTCCGATTCCGCCGAGTTTGCCGATTTCGCAGAATCCGTCGAATCGGATGTCTGACCGGGTTCGCACGGCGATTCGTCTTGTCTTGCCTGTGCCGCTCGCTTAAGCTTCGCAGCGTCGTTTCGCTGCCGAAATCCACGGAATTCCGCACATGACCGAACAGCCTCCCGGCCGAGTGATCATCGAAAATCTCGAACCCGATATCGACAGCGGGCGATTCCCCCTGGCGCGATGCGAGGGCGACAAAATCGCCTGGTCGGTCGATCTGTTCGCGGACGGACATGATCATCTGGCAGGCGAGGTCGTCGTGAAATCGCCTGAAGGGTTCCTAAGAGGCTATCCGCTGCAAAGCGTCGGGCACGGCATCGACCGCTACCGATCGCCGGAAGTGACTCTGAAAACGATCGGTACCTGGACGATCGACATTCATGCATGGATTGACCATTTCGCCACCTGGAAGGACGAACTTCTCAAGAAGTACGAAGCCGAAGTGCCGATCGGGCTTGAGCTTCTCGAAGGAGCGGCCCTTCTGGCCAAGGCGATGGCCGGGGCCGTGCAAAACAGCGACTTCGAAAGTGCGGCCCAGATCCGGACCTGCAAGGAAAATCTGGAAAACGAGACTTTGCCTCTGGCCGAACGTGTTCGAGTGGCAGAGGATCCGAAGCTGGAAGAACTCATGCGGATGTTCGCTCCGCGCGAGCCTTTGAGCACACTGGAATCGCCACGTAAGGTGCGGGTCGATCGCGAACGGGCCGTTTTCGGAGCCTGGTACGAGCTGTTTCCCCGATCGGCTGCGTTCGAGCCCGGCCGGCACGGCACGTTACGCGACGTGATTCGCCGGCTCGACGAGATCGAAGCCATGGGCTTCGACATCATCTATCTGCCGCCGATCCATCCGATCGGGCAGAAGTTCCGCAAGGGGCCGAACAACGCGCTGGAGGCCGGTCCGAAGGACCCGGGAAGCCCCTGGGCGATCGGTTCGGAAAAAGGCGGGCATTTGGGAATCCATCCGGAACTTGGATCCCTGCAGGACTTTCAGGATCTCGTCCGGCAAGCCCGGGAAAGGGGTATGGAGATCGCGCTGGATATCGCGTTCCAGTGCTCACCCGACCATCCCTGGGTACGTGATCATCCGGAATGGTTCCGGATTCGGCCAGACGGGTCGATCCGCTACGCCGAAAATCCGCCGAAGAAGTATCAGGACATCCACCCGCTGAATTTCGAGTCAGATGACTGGCGAAATTTGTGGAACGCCCTGAGGGGCGTGTTCCTCTTCTGGGCTGAACAGGGCGTGAAAGTCTTCCGCGTCGACAACCCCCACACGAAGCCGTTTCCGTTCTGGGAATGGTGTCTGGAGGAAGTGCGCCGCGACCACCCGGACGTCATCTTCCTTGCCGAGGCTTTCACCAGGCCCAAGCTGATGAAGCGGCTGGCGAAAGCCGGGTTCACGCAGTCGTATACGTATTTCACCTGGCGAAACGACAAACAGGGCCTGACCGAATACTTCACGGAACTGACGCGATCCGAATGTCGTGAATACTTGCGGCCGAACCTGTTCGCGAACACGCCCGACATTCTGCACGCCTTCCTTCAGGAAGGCGGCCCAGCGGCGTTCCGGATCCGGGCGATTCTGGCGGCCACGCTGGGCGCGACATACGGTATCTATGGACCGCCGTATGAGTTATGCGAAAACGTGGCGGTGAAGCACGGCAGTGAGGAATATCTCGATTCGGAGAAGTACGAAGTCCGCTTCTGGGACAGGGACCGGCCGGGGAACCTTTCCGGCCTGATCGGTCATTTGAACAGGATTCGCAAGGCGAACCCGGCCCTGCACCGCAATGATTCGCTGGCGTTTCACGAAGTGAACGCGCCGGAATTGATCGCCTATTCGAAAACGACGGCGGACCGGAACGACCGGATTCTGACCGTGGCGAACCTGGACCCCCACTGCACGAGGGCCGGAATGGTGACGATCCCGCTGGCCTACTTCGACCTTTCCGCCGAAAGGGATTATGCGGTGCACGACCTTCTGACCGGCGACGTCTACCGCTGGCACGGGCCGACGAATTACGTGGAAATCTCGCCGGAACGGACGGCGCATGTGTTTCGGATCGAGAACTGATTCGTCGAGAGGCCGGATATCGCCTCGAGACGACCTCAACAGGTTTTGCCGCAGGACGAACATGCGAGACGTCATCCGCTTAGATACGGAAGATCCTGAAGTGGTGGCCTGGTTCGAGAAGACCGCCCTTCCCGGATGGATCCGTCACCGTCGCTGGTACGCGGGCGACCGTTCGGCGGAGTCTCCCAGGCTGCGCTTCGAAGAGTTGGGGCAAACGGCTGACGGCTTGATTCTCGGGCTCCTGGCGACGATGTTCGAGCCGCACGCATCGGCCCCCTATCTGCTTGCCCTGTTCGCTCTCACGGAACAGGAGGCTGATGCGATCGACCCGGAGGCCCGGATCGCCGAAATTACGGCCGGTTTCACGGGTGAGAAATCCATTCTGACCGATGCGGCATTTTCCGAAGCCGGCCGGATGGCGCTTTTGAGACTGGTCACGGGCGAATCTTCGCTGAACTGGAGCTTCGGCAGCGTGAAGGGGCGTGTGTTCGAACGCCGTCGAAGCGAAAGCCAGCCGAGTGACTGGAAGATCGATTCGAAGGCTCTGGCGGGGACGGAGCAGTCCAATACGAGCCTCGTCTACGGCAATTCGGCGATTCTGAAGTTGCTGCGCCGCCCGGGATCGCCCGGTTATCCGAACCCGGACGTCGAAATCCCCCTGGCCTTGAGCGTCATGACGCCCGAGCCTCTGACGCCGCCCGTGATCGGCGTGATTCAGGCGGGTGACGATTCGGCGGGGCTGATTCTGGCCACCCTGTGCCGTTTTTTGCCGAATGCGACGACGGGCTGGAATATGGCCCTGAAGGCCGCGATGGCGGTGAAGGCAGCACCTTCCGGAGCGCCGGAACAGACGGCCGACGACGCCCTGTTAGGCCGGGATCTGGCGATCCGCACGGCGGAACTGCACCAGGCCCTGAGCCGGATACCGGACAACGATGCGTTCGCGCCGGTGCCGATCCGCCCGGCGGACCTGAAAAATTTGAGCCAGGAACTGAAAAGCTGGAGCCGGGGCATACTGGCGAAGATCGACCAGCGGAAAAAAGCGAGTGGATCGGTCGACGTCGCGCAGGGGCTGGGCCAGATCATTCGAAACTCAGACAAAATCGAAGCGATATTCGACCGGCTCGATCCGGGCGACTGTTTCGACCCCGACAAGCCTCTATTCTTCGCGGCGCGGCATCACGGCGATTATCATCTCGGGCAGGTGCTGTGGAGCGAAGATCTCGGCTGGCAGGTGATCGACTTCGAGGGTGAGCCGAACCGCGACATCGAAGAGCGCCGCCGCAAGGCGATCGCATTGAGGGACGTCGCCGGCATGGTCCGGTCGTTCGACTACGCTCAGGCCGTGGCATGTCGCGAAACGAATGCGAGTGAGTCGCAGAACGAAAGTGCCCGAAACTGGCGAGACCGAGTGAGCGACACATTCGTGCACACATGGTTCGCGATGGTGGGTGATGTGGAGCACGAGATCTTCCCCCTGATCCCGGAGGACTATCGGCTGCGGAAGGCGATTCTCGATGCCTTCGTACTCGAAAAGAATCTCTACGAACTGGTTTACGAGATGGACTTCCGGCCGGACTGGATCGAAGTGCCCCTGAACGCTCTTCGTGAACTTCTGGAGATCGAAGCGGTCTGATCAGGGCCGAATTCGGTCGGATACGTCCCTGGCACGACGGCGGAAAGGCGCGTCAGAATCGAAACGTTCCCGCGCCGGTCGATCGGGATTCGCTTCGATTCGGTCTCGACAAAATTCGATAATGAATTATGAATGATCGTGCGAGGATCGTGCGCGGCGACGGCCATGACGGCTGACGGAAGCCGCGACCGGTTCGGGACGATTTCACGGACGAACGACGGACCAGACCGCCATGATGCGCTGGGGAATCCTGCAACGCTACGTTGCCAAAGAAGTGTTCAGGTCCTTCATGATGGCCCTGACCGCGCTGACGACGATTCTCGTCCTGTTCGTCCTTGTCGCCAAGGCCGCGACGGCGGGGCTATCACCCATGGACATGGCCCGGCTCATCCCGCTGGTCATTCCCGGCACGGTGCCCTATACGGCCCCGGTGGCACTTCTGTTCGCGGTGAGCGTGGCTTACGGCCGGCTGGCGAGCGACAACGAAGTGATCGCCGTGAAGGCCTGCGGCCTGTCGGCCATGACCGTGATCTGGCCGACGCTGACCATGGCGACGGTCATCAGTTTCGGCCTGCTGGCGATGACGCAGGACCTGATCCCCCGGGCGAACCGTCAATTGGCCCTGACGCTGTTCGGCGAGCTGGAATCGAACTTCTACAAGGTGCTGAAGAAGCAGCGGGAATTCGACAACCCGCAGATGCCGTTTCTGATCAAGGTGCGCGACGTTCTGGAAGACAACACGATGATCGAGCCGATCTTCAAGCACCGCGCCCCAGGCGGCAGCGCCGACCCGAACGAGCCGAAGCGTTTCGACCTGGTCGTGCAGGCCCGTACGGCGAAGCTGAATTTCGACTTCGACAAACGCGTGGCCCGGGTGCACCTGGTCGACAGCGAAACGCAGTCGAGCGCCATGGGCGAAGCTGGCGGCGAAGTCAGCCGGGCCCTGATCAACGACGAATATCTGGAAATACCCCTGCCCGACAATTTCATGAAGGGCGGCATGGCGGATCAGCGGCCGAAACAACCGCAGGAACTGACCAGCAGCGAACTGGTCGAAAACATCAAGAGCTTCGACCACCTGATGAAAACCGAACGGTCCAAGCATGCCGTGGCGGCCGCCATGTGGATCGCCTCAGGCCGAATCGGCCGGGTGGACTGGCACCACATGAAGAGCGTTTCGATCGACTATGCCTATTGGGACGGCGAGATGGCCAAAGCCGAGACCGAACGCTACATGCGTTCCGCCCAGGCGTTCGGGCCGCTCATGTTCGTGCTGATCGGCGCTCCGGTCGGCATCCTGTTCGCCAGGCGCGACTTCCTCAGCGCCTTCATGACATGCTTCCTGCCGATCGTCCTGCTCTATTACCCCCTGCTTCTGCTGGGCGTGAATCTGGGCAAGGAGCAGATCCTCCATCCGATGTATTCGATGTGGTTGGGCAATGCCGTTCTGGCCGCCATTGGCCTGCTTTTCGCCATGCCGCCGGTGACGAAGCACTGACGCCCGAATTGTCCCGTCCGATGAGGTTCACGAAGGTCATGGCCGCAGGAATCGCCGCAGTGTCGATGACGAACGAAAGGCCCAAGCGATGACGATCCTCGACCGCCAGCGTTATTGGGCATATGCCAAGGCATACTTCATCTGCTTCACGTCGATGACGAGCCTTTACGTCATCATCGATGCTTTCACCAACCTCGACGAATTCACGAAGATCAACAATACGCCCGGCAAGCTGGCGGCGTTCATGTCGCGGTACTACGCCGTGCGCACCACGATGATCTACGACAAGCTCTGCGGCGTGATCGGCATGATGGCCGCCATCTTCACCGTCACGTGGGTGCAGCGCAACAACGAACTCCTGGCCATGCTGGCCGCCGGCATCAGCGCGCCGCGGGTCATCCGTCCGGTGATGATCTCAGGCGCGCTCGTCAGCTCGATCGCCGTCGTCAATCAGGAATTGCTGCTGCCCCGCTTCGCCAACGAACTTCAGAAATACCCGGACGACGACGGCCGCCAGCTCGTGCGAGTCTACGGTCGATATGACTCGAACCGGGTCTATTTGCACTCCTCAGGCCCGTTCGCCGACCGGAACAACCTGACGATCGCCAATTTCTACGTCACTTTCCCCGTCTCGCTTTTCGGCGTGACCGGCGAAATGTCTTCGCGCATGGCCTATTACATCCCGCCGGACCACCCGACCGCGCCGATGAAGGGCGGCTGGCTCATGCGCAGCGCCAAGCTCACGCCACCCTCGCTGACCGGCACCGAACCGGTCCTGGTGAAGCTCGACGCCAAAAATCTCGACGGGTTCCCGCAGCCCAAAAATGCCTCTGAAGAAGTCGGTGAAGCCTACTTCCTCCAAAGCTCCGCCAGCTTTTTCACCCTGATCCGCAAACCCTCGGAGTGGTACCAGTTCGCCGGCACAGCCGAGCTGATCACGGCCCTGAACGACCCCTCCAACGAACACGAGAAGAAAGACATCGCCGTCTATCTGCACCAGCGTAACCTGCGGCCCGGGCTGGCGTTCGCCCTCATGGCCCTGTCCATGCCCCTGGTGCTCGGCGGTTTCGCCCGAAATACGTACCTGAATCTCGGCTTCTCGGTGGCCACTTCGGCCGCGTTCTACGCCAGCCTCTTCGCCTGTCAGTATCTGGCCGGGCACGGCATCTTCCGACCCGAGATGTCGGCCTGGGTTCCCATGATCGGTTTCGGCACCCTGGCCGTGGCCCGCTGGGACAAGATCAAGACCTGAGAAAGCGATCGATCAGGGTCGCTCTTAAGGCCTTCGCTCTCCGTGTCGACCGAAATCGTTATCGTTTCGGCGACTTGCCCCTCTCTCCATTCCACGGTTTCGCATAAGATTGCATTTATCGGATACGCGGCGATCCGGATTGCGGTCGTGACTTGTTCGTGATCGCATGCATCGATTCACTTCGGACTCTTCGAAATCGCGATTCGTGTCCGTCCCCTTTTTCGAAAGAACCCCATGGACTTCCAGACGACGGTCCTGTTTCTGATCGGAATCGTCCTGCTGATCGCCGGCGCCGAGGCGATCGTGCGCGGCGCTTCACGGCTGGCTGCGGCCATCGGCATTTCGCCCCTGGTGATCGGCCTGACGATCGTGGCCATGGGCACCAGCTCGCCGGAACTCGCCGTCAGCGTTCAGGCCGCCCTCAAGGGCTCGGGCGATATCGCCCTGGGTAACGTCGTCGGCAGCAATATCTTCAATGTGCTGATGATTCTGGGCTTAAGCGCGGCCATCGCGCCGCTCGTCGTGCATCGGCAGCTCATCCGCCTGGACGTCCCGCTGATAGTCGGCGTTTCGATCCTCACACTTTTCTTCGCTCAGGACGGCCGTATCGGACGCCGCGAAGGGGCGATCCTTCTCCTGGGGCTGGTCGCCTATACTTCGTTTCTCATTCGCATGAGCATTCGGGAATCGAAGGACGTCAAAAAGGAATACGAGCAGGAATTCGGCGAAAAGCCGAAAGGCCAAGCTCAACTGATTTCGAATCTCTTTCTGGTGATCTTGGGCCTGGCGATGCTCATGGCCGGTTCACGCTGGCTGGTCGCCGGGGCGGTGGCCGCGGCACAATCGCTGGGCGTCAGTGAGCTGATCATCGCCCTGACGGTCATCGCCGCCGGCACGTCGCTGCCGGAAGTCGCGACGTCCCTCATGGCCACGCTGCGAGGGGAGCGCGATATCGCTGTCGGAAACGTCATCGGCAGCAACGTGTTCAACATTCTGGGCATTCTGGGCTTTTCGGCCATCGTCTCCCCCGGTGGCATTCCGGTTTCGTCAGCCGCCCTGCGATTCGACATCCCCGTCATGATCGCCGTAAGCATCGCGTGCCTGCCGATCTTCTTTTCGGGTTTCCGCATCGCCCGCTGGGAAGGCATACTTTTCCTGGCATACTACGTGTTCTACACGAGTTATCTCATTCTTGACGCCACCGATCACGACGCCCTGCCCGCCTTCAGTTCGATCATGCAGGCTTTCGTGCTCCCGCTGACTCTGATTACGCTTGGCGTGCTCGCCTGGCGGTCGATCCCGAACAAGATCGATGCCTGATCTTTCGCCCGGCACAGCGTGAACGCACTCCGCACCGGGGCAGAGTCACGATCATGCACATCGCTCGTAAAGAACTGCGTCGTCCCCCTCGTGGCGTGCTCGCCGCCGGGGGTAATCGTTCGCTTTTCGCACAGCGATTCAGGATCGAAATCGATGGCAACCGCTTTACTCATGTTGGGTACGATCGTCGACGCCGCCACGGTGAAGGCCGATCTCAACAAAACGATCGCCGCACGGCAACTTGAATATCCAGGATCCTATCGGGAATACGTCTCGTACGCATTCGAAGAGCCCGCGAAGCAGAAGGCTCTCGTTCTGCCGCCCGGCACGGTCATCAAGGGCGACCTGCGGCTGGACTGGTCGAAAGCCTTCAGCGAGAAGAACGTCGTGGCTATCGTGGCCGAGGGCGATCTGACGATCGAAGGGGCAATGATCAACGAAAACCTGGACGGCGGCCCGTTTTTGTTCGTCGCCGGCGATCTGAAAGCGAAACGCATCGACAAAGGCGGCGCGTTCGCCATCGTTCTGGGCGACGTCCATGTCTCAGGTCCGGTGCTTTGCGAATATAACCACGGATGCCTCAGGGTCGTCGGAGATCTGACGGCCGAATGGCTGCTGAACGTCGACCACGATGTGAGCGTGTTCGGGAAAACGCACGGAATCAGCCTGAACGGCGACGAAGACGACCTGCGGGAAGCCCTCGTGCCCGAAGTTTTCGCCGACGACGACCCTGACACGATCTGGCCTGAGTGCGACATCATCCGCAAACGCCTCGCCGCGGGGCAGCCGGTGTTGAAAAAGAAATCCTGATCACCTGGAGAATCCGGCCTTCCGTAGAACTCCGCAGTTTCCGGGACCCAATAGCACGGCCTTCGACTCATCGGTTACGATCGATGCGTCCAAGGCCGAACCGGATTCGAAACGCTCAACCGTCGAGTATTCGTTCCTGCCGGCATTCGAAATGCAACCGACCGGATTCCCCGCCATGCCGAAGCCCCAACGTCGTGAATTCCTGCTCGGTGCCGCCGGCCTGTCCGCAGTTCCGTTTCTGGGCGCACCCGATCCGGCTGAAGGCGGCGACGTCAGCTTTCAGAACAACGTGCCCGATCCGGCCGTTTCGGGCAAAGAGCTGCCGACTTTCAAATATGCGCTGGAGAAATCGACGGGCAAGGTCATGCGGTCAAGCTTCGGCAAAGAGGCGACCGTCACCCAGTTGCCGATTTCGAAAGGTATCGCGGGCGTTTCGATGAAGATCGAGCCCGGCGGCATGCGGGAGATGCACTGGCATGCCACAGCGGCGGAATGGGCGTTCGTGATTTCAGGCCGGGTTCGGACGACCGTGATCGATCCGGAAGGCTCCGCCGAAACGAACGATTTCGAACCCGGCGACATCTGGTATTTCCCGCGCGGGCATGGCCACATGCTCCAGTGCCTGGGCAACGAACCATGCCATTTCATTTTGATTTTCGATAACGGCTATTTCTCCGAATTCGGCACTTTCAGCGTGACCGACTGGATCGGCCACGCGCCGAAATCGCTGCTGGCGAAAAACTTCGGCCTGCCCGAAGCCGCTTTCGAATCGTTTCCGAAGGAAGAAGTCTATTTCGCCTTCGGGCCGGTTCCGCCAGAACCGGCGCAGCCGCCCCTGCAGGGCCTGAAGCCGCCGCCCCTCACGCACAAATACCGCCTGCTGGCCCAGCCGCCGCACCGGACTTTCGAAGGCGGCCGGGAATGGCGAGTCGATTCGACAAGCTTTCCGATTTCGAAGACGGTGACGGGCGTTGTACTCGATCTCGACCCCGGTGCCCTGCGCGAACTGCACTGGCACCCGACGGCCGACGAATGGCAGTATGTCATTTCCGGCTCGGTGAGCGTCACCATGTTCGGCTCGCATGGGCGATACCGCGTCGAATCGCTCGAAGCCGGCGACGTCGGATATGTGCCGCAGGGCTATGGGCATTCGATCGAAAACACCGGCGATGCACCGGCCAGGATTCTCATCGGTTTCAATACAGGCATTTATCAGAATATCGACCTGTCGCAATGGATCGCGGGCAACCCGGCCGACGTTCTGGCGGCGAATTTCGGCCAGCCTGCGGCCCTGTTCGACAAGTTCCCGAAGAAGGACGTGTTCCTGACGGATCGTGACGGGCCGAGGGGGTGATGAGTCCGCTGTCGTTTACGTTCGAAGCGTCGCACGTTTCAGCAGGTTGCCGTTATGATCCAAACTGCCGCCATTCACAATTGACCCGGAGCGCCGGCACGGTCATGCTGAACGAATCAAGCACGTAACGCATTGCTGTATGACGAGATCCGCAACTGCGACGAACCGGAAATCCCGGCAAATGCGAATATCAGGGAATACGAACATGAAACCTTCGACCATCGCCACGATTTTTCTCGTTGCCGGAAGTCTGGCTCCCGTCCGTCTCGCAATTTCCCAGGAGCGACAAGGGGCTGAAGGAGACGTAGCGATGAGCTATCCGATCCTCAACTCCGCTCAGCTTTCGCCGATTCGGGTGGACAATATCGACATTGCCGCCGGCAAGGCGAAATTGACTTTCGACCCGAATCTCGGCGTTCTCGTGATTATCCCTCGCGGCGAAACGCTGCTTCTGTCGCAGGATCCTGAGTCGAAAACGATTACTCTGGCGCTTCGGGCGAACGTAACGGAGATGCTCGAACGGGGTGAGGCGATCGTCACCTTCGGCCCTGAAGCGGCGAAAGCCATTCGGCCGGGACCTGTGCTTCTGGTGTATCCGTTCGAGGGGCTGGCGGAGATCGGAAACAAGCCCGTCTTTCCGGTTTCGTCGCGGAAATTCCGCCAACTGCCGGAAGTCATTCGCATGGATGCAGGAAAAGCGGCCGATGGAAAAAATGCGATCGCGGCCGTGCGCGAAGCCACGTTTTATGCCCAATCGATGAACCACATGAAGCAGATCCTGCTGGCGTTCCATAATTTCGAAAGCACTTACGGATTTTTTCCACCAGCCGTGATTTACGGCCCGGACGGTAAGCCCTGGCACTCGTGGCGGACGCTGATTTTGCCGTATCTCGAGCAGAACGATCTCTACGATCGTTACGACTTTTCGCAGCCGTGGGATTCGCCGAAGAACAAGGCCGTGGTCGAAACGGCTGTGCCTGTATTTCAGGATCCGGTTTACGGCAAGTCGGATCTTCCATTTACGCATTACGCGGCGATCGTGGGTGAAAAAGCGATCTTTCGGCCTGAAGGGGCGAAGATTCAGGATACCTCCCGGCCGCTCGACGGCATCAAGCCCGGGGGCCGGTCTTTCAGGGAGATCACCGACGGCACGTCGAACACGATCATGCTGGCACCGGTGTCGCCTGATCGAAAGATCCCCTGGGCGAAGCCTGAGGATATCGTCTTCGACGCAGATTTTCCCGAACTCGGCGCACCGGGCGGCATCGCCATGCCTTACGGAACGGCCGAGGGCAAGAACAGAAGAGCGCCCGTGGCCCGGGTGGACGGCTCGATATTCACACTTCCTCAGGAAACTCCAAAGGATACGGTGCGTGCGATCATCACGATCGCAGGAGGCGAGATTATCGATCAGCGCGGACTCAGTTCCATGCCGAACCGGAATTCCACGCCGAAATTCCCGCTTTTCAAGATCGTCCGCAAACCGGACGGTTCCGTCGCGGGCAGGCTCGATTGAAAAAAGGCCGGAAATTCGCCAGGGTTCAGCTTCGACCCAAAAGCGAGGTCGTGAGAGTCGAAGACGATGGAAACGCAAACTGACGTCCCGCCCCTGGAATGCCACACCGGGAGATCGAAGCGAGAATTTCCTTTGCCTCGACCTGAAGGTGAAGGGTTCGGAGCCATCGGATTTTCGTTCCTGCTGACGACGTCCCTGATCGCGGTGGCGAATCGGACGATTTTCGAACCAGCCGGGAGGCTTCCGGAAATCGCGAGCTTGCTGTGGATATCGATGGTGGCATTCTTGCTCGTCATGGATATTCATATCGCGGGAAGCGTCGCATTTTGGGCGAAATGTCAATTCGCGCGTTTCGCGAAGCGTCACTGGGAACGAATCGTGCGGAACGATCCCCGGCCCGCGACGATTTCGATCGGATTCGAGCTTTTCGGGCGAGATTTCGATCGATTTCGGATCGCATTGCCGGATGTCACGAAGACATACGAACACTCAAAGGAACTGGAGAGGCGCGACATGGCTGGCGATGCGGTATCTCAAGAGTCGCCGATCGGGGAATTCGATGCGATCCGCCAGCGAATCGTCCGATCTCGTGCTGATCGGACCTCAGGGTACGAAGGAGGAAACGGCTGATCTCGGCGATCGGTTCGACACATTTCTGGCCGAAGCGGGTGTCGAACTGATTCAGGTTTCCGAATCCGAATATCAGCGGAATTCGAGCGAAGTACTTCGGACGGTGCTGCTACGGCATCTCGACAAGTATGATAGATTGTGAATCTGTAACCGGTGTCCCGTTCGCGAATTATGATCAAGGAGAACGAACATGGCAGGAACGACTTCCCCAGTACCGGCGATAATGATTGCCCGCAAGCGCAGAAAGATCATCGAAGCGTTTCGTGCCGCGGCTGCGGATCGGCCCGAGAAGGCCGTCACGCTCGATAGCATCGGCCTGCCGAAAAGCAATCTTGTGCGGTTGATGACGCTCAAAGGCGCTCTCGTCGAAGTCGACCCGGGGCGGTATTATCTGGACGAAGCACGGGAGGCGGAATTGTCGAGGTTTCGTCACGCGATCCTGATCGGCCTGGCGATTCTGCCGCTGGCGATCTATACGATCGTGCGGCTTCTCTGACACCGGAACGTCTTCGATCCACGTGAGCGATTCGAAATCGGACAACACACGATGGCAATGACCGGGCAGCGACTCGTCGTACTTTTCGACGGCACGTGGAATGACCATCACAAAGAAACGAACGTGTACCGGATGGCCCGGAGCATTCGTGATTTCGACGGCGACACGCAGCAATCCTTTTTTTATGACCCGGGTGTCGGCACTTCGAAATTCGAACGCCTGCCGGGCGGTCTGTTTGGCTATGGCCTGAGCCGGAACCTGCAGGAAGGCTACGACTGGCTGGCGCGGCGGTATCGAGAAGGCGACGAAATCTACGTCTTCGGATTCAGCCGGGGTGCCTATACGGCGCGCAGCCTGGTGGGCATGATCCGCAAATGCGGGCTGATTCACATCGTCACGCCGACACTTCTGCGGGAGGCCGAAAAGCTGTACAGGTCGGACTTTCATCCGAACGACGACCCATGCCGCAAGTTTCGCGACCATTTTTCGGCCGAGGTCAAGGTTCGCATGATCGGCGTATGGGATACGGTCGGCGCACTGGGCATTCCGCACACGAGTTTTTCGGTCAGCGGCAAGTATCGGTTTCATGACACCCAGCTTTCCGGCATCGTCGAGAACGCGTATCAGGCACTGGCACTGGACGAGCATCGGGCCGCCTATGACGCCGTGCTCTGGACGGGTGAAGAGAAGCCGGGGCAGAAGGTGGAGCAGCTCTGGTTCGTCGGGGCGCATGCGAACGTGGGCGGGGGCTATCCCGACGACCCGCTGGCGCGCGTTTCTTTCGCCTGGATGCAGGAGAAGGCCGAAGGGGCCGGATTGAAATTGCGCCGGGAGCCGGTTCCGCCGGACGCGTATCTGGCGAAGCTGCGAGACCCCTTCGCGGAGATGTTCCACGGCGGTTACGCGTTGGCCAGCAGGATCTTTCGCAAGGGAGACGGCCGCCATTACCGGAATTTCGGCCGCAACGCCCAAAACAGCGTCGAAGAAGACGGTAATCCGAACGAGCTTGCGATCGGTGTCGGCATTCATCAATCGGTGATCGATCGCATGACGGTCGAGCCATCGTATCGACCGCCGACGCTTATGAATGCGGGAATGTTGCCGGGCGTCATCGAAACGAAATGACCACCGAACGGAATGGCACCGAACTAAGCATTAAGCGTTGCCTGGCAGTCGGTTACGCGACTTTCCCGCCGGCGTGATTTCACGTGTTGGTGTGGTTCCCGGCGAAGAATGAAGCGAATGGCCTGACCTGTCCCGCCTCCGTTTCGAACCCTGTATCAAGCCAGGGCAGTGAGTTATCGCTTAAGTCAGTGACATTCGCTCATGAGCCCCTTTTTTCCTCCGTCGAGTCGCGGAAAAAGAGCGATGTGGTCGACAATAAGCGACTAAGTTTTGCGTGATGTTCCGAAGTCAGGGTCTTCGCCCTGGCTGACGAGGTCACTTTTTCTTGAAACTCCACACGATCAGATGCAAGTCCTTTTCGCCATCTTTGGCGAATTCGAAACTCTTCGGGCGATCGACTTCGGCTCGACCGTAGAATGCGATCTTCAACTTGTCGTCCTCGATCGAATAGATCGTTTGAATCAGAGCCCCATCGCCGAAAAAGTTAAGCTCAGCAGGTTCTTTCGTCGGATTCAGCGAATAAGACATGGGTTTGCCTTCGATGAGCTTCCCGCCATCACTGGCCTTTTCTTTATCGCTGATGACAACTTTGTGCTTGTCGTCAAAGGAAATACGCCGAAGGCTGGTTCCCAATTCGCTTTTCGCACCGTCAATTTCGACCTTTTCACATTCCCATGTCCCGCAAAGCATGGAAACCTGCCGACTCTCGGACTTTCGCTCGCCCTGAAACGCTGCGACAGCCAGGAACGATGGCCAGAGGCCGATCGACAGAACGATTGCCGAAATGTTGCTCATTCGACTGATCATCGCAAAACCTCCATACCAGAATCCGAAGATTCAGATAACTTCTTCGTCCTTAATTCACCTTATCCATCGTTGCTGAGATGGGTCAATGGTCTTCCCCACAATAAGTAGACAGGGGAAGTAAAAGGGTCGGGAGCGGTTGGCTCGCACTTTCCCGTCCCCGGTTCGAAGTCGATGTCAAGCCAAGACAAAGAGTTATCGATTATGTCAGTGCCATTCACCACCGAACGGAAATCGTTCGGAGATCGAATCGGGCAGGATTCCGGCCTTCTCACGCAGCATTTCGGCCGATTCGTAAGCCGGCCGCGGTTTTCTGTTGATTCCGGCGGTCGCAGCCTTTAATTTCGTCAAATACCGTTCCTGCCCTGGTCGGATGGATGATCCGACCTTTCGGCCAACCTGACACCGGATCCAGCCCTATGCGAATCGCCCGGCTCCTTTACGTCGTCTCGATGTCGGTCATTTCGGCGGCGATCGTTTCTCCGGTCATTCGTGCCCAAGCCGACGAAACGAAGCCGCTTTCGAACCTGAAAGTCGGTGTGGCGAAGGTCGTGATCACGCCGCCTGACTCAGCGCCGACCGTGGGCCACCCCCGGCCGACCAAGGGCGCGCGTGACCCGCTGCGGGCTGGCGTGTTGATTCTGGACGACGGAAAAACGCGGGCCGCGATCGCGACGTTCGACCTCGTCGACGCCTTCGACTCGCTCGTAAAACGCTCTCGCGCGGCCATCTCCGAAAAGGCTGGTGTGCCGCCTGAGAACATTCTGGTGAATGTGTCGCACAATCATTCGGGGTCCGACTTCGACAAGAATCCGGAATGGGCTGATGAGGTGATCGCCAAAGTCACGAAAGCCGCCACGGAGGCCGCCGCGAACATGAAGCCGGTGACGGTAGGGTATGGGGTCGATCACATCGGCTTCAGCATCAACCGGCGAAAGGTGATCAACGGCCGGGCCGTCGTGAGACTCAATCCGGAAGGCGTGAACGACACGCGAGTGAAAGTGCTCCGGTTCGACGACGGTGAATCGCTCACGCCCGTGGCGGTGCTGATGCACGCGATCTGCCACCCCTGCTTCTTCACCTGGGGCGATAATGCCACGGAGCCGCACCCGAACGGCTTTCCGATGAAAAGCGCCGACTTCCCTGGCGAGGCACAGACATTCATCGAAAAGGCCTATGACAACGGCACGAAAGTCATGTTCCTGCAAGGCTGTGCTGGCGACATCCGTCCGAATTTGCCCGGCGACCCCTACCGCTGTGCCGACGAAGCCGACATTCAGTGGGCCGGTCGCGACCTGGGCGGCGCGGTACTGAAAGCACTGGCGAAATCGATGATTCGTGAAGAGCGTTCGAAGCGGCAAACCCATTACAAGCTGAAAGTGGCTTCCGAAAAGATCGCTCTGCCGGCCAAAGACGGCAGCAAGATCGAAGTCGAGTTGATGGCGATGAAGATCGGGCCGTATCTGCTGCTGGCGATGCCGGGCGAACCGATGGTCGAATATGGCCTGAAGCTGGAAGAGGCCATCGCCGACAGAGCCGTGCCGATCGTTCTGGGATATTCGAACGGCAAGCTCGGTTATGTCGCGACGGCCGCGGCACACTCCGTCGGCGGTTACGAGCCGACGCAATCGCCACTGACTCCCGAAGCCGAAGAGATTTTGCTGCGAGGCCTGAACCGAATGGCGGACCGGGTCGTCGGCGACGTTTTCGAAACGTTCAACAAGCACCCGGCCGAAGTGAAGATGCGAGTGGAAAAGGAACGTTGAGCACGAGGCGGCCTGACCGGATCAGGAGATTCCCATCCATTTGCCAGCCTGGAAGGCGACGTAACTCACGGCAGTCGTGAGCGTCATGCCCCAGGCGAGGTCGACCACGGTCACGATCGGCGGCCAGTCTTTGACGGTGGCATGATTCGTCAGGTCATAAGTGGCGTAGGTCACGAGACCGAAGAGAGCCGCTCGGCCGAGCGTGAACTTGAGCGAATCGGCCTTCAACCCGGGCTGAACGACGAAAACGACGACGCCCAGGATGAAGATCATATAAAACGCGAAAGCGGCCAGCCAGTTCGGCTTCGGCGCGAGCAGAAAGCCCAGATGACGGGCGTAGAACTTGCGGGCGACGACGCCGAGCCAGACGGCATCGATCGCCAGAAAAGCCCCGAATGTCGCGAGATAGAGCTTGATGAAGCCGACCATGAAGTGAGTTCCTGACGACGCATGCCGCTGCTTTTGACGTGGACCCATTCTACCGATGTAAGTCGATTCGTCGCTTCGTAAAGATCGGCCGGATCATCCCAAGGCAAAATTACGACTCGGAAGTCAGATCCCCCCGTTTTTCACGACGCGGTAAGTGAGCTGAACGTACCCGAATTCGAAAATACCGCTGGTTTCGGTGGAAAGCCGCACGTCAGCCGGCAATGGGCCGAACTGAGGCCGCCCGCAGCCCAGAAGGATCGAGATCAGGGTGACGGTCAGCCGGGTCGATGTCTCCGGTCGCGAAAAACGACCCGATCTTTACGGCCGCCGTCGACGTAACCGTGCCGAAGCCCCTCGACGGTGATCCGATCGCAGATCTCGCCGGACGCAAATCGGCGAACCTTACGGTCTCTGGCAATGCGGTGGTCGAATCGAAGGGGTTTTTCGTCAGAACGTTTGCCGGCCTTTTGCCATAGGGCCAATGGCCGAAGGTGAGGACTTTTTCGAACGTGGAACGGCCAATGACGATCGCATCGACCGTCGACAGGAACGCTGCGAAACCGCAACCTCGCTTCGGCGGGAGGAGGGTGTCGGCTTCGTCGAGCCAATCGAGATTACCATCCGGGCGTGCGATGTAGCCAACCAGGCTCATAGCGACGAAAACCGATCACTTTGACACCGCACGAAAGCTTCGGGGATGCGTCGAATTTCCGCGAATCATCGAGGCCGAACGGACTTTCACGGAATCGGTCGACAAGTCTGATCCCGCCGGTCCGGCAGAGACCTGACCTCGACCTGCCCGGAATTTCGCCACAGGTCGTTCGCACCCGCTGTGTCGGTCGATCTCCACGACATACGGCATGTCATCGAATTCGTAACGATGAATCTCGGAACCGACGCCTCGGAGCGACACGACACATTTTCATTTCGCCACTCAGACGCAATAGTCAAAAGGATGTTCCGGCGGTTCGGCCACATGCACCCATGCACTTTGCCCCCTGGCTTGTTTCCAGGCGGCCAGGGCGGCTGCGCATGCCGCGACGTAATGAGAGGATGGCGATTGACGCGCGATGCCATAAAGGCCCTGATCTTCAAGCCAGGCGAGCAGATTTGACCTGGACTCCGCCTGGCGTGCGAATTGGCGTACGTCTTCGATCGGGGCACCGCCAAGGGCCATCGCGGCACCAGGATGCACTTCGAGAATCGTTGGCGAGGCGCCGCTGGCAAGAATCAGCCCACGTGCCAGTGCGATGCCTCGAACCGTCAGGTAGATCATGCGATGGAGCGTGGGCGGCATGATCGAACCGGGCGGGAGGCCAGCCGCGACGGCCGCCTTGCGCAATTGCGAATCCCCCGGCCGATCGCCCCCGCCGGGATTATAGGATAGGGGGGCATCCAGGCCGATCGTCACGCGGCAACCGGCCGGGAGTTCCCGCACGAATCGTCGAATGTGCATGTCCGAAGCCGCATCGATCGTCCGAACCATCCGAAGCTGGTGATGAACGATCTCGAATGCGACGAGTACCGTGTCTTCGAAATTCGCCGGACCGGAAAGGTCGACGCCGATGACATATTCTTCGATTTCGTTCATGTTACGATGCTTGCATATCGCCTCGAGCCGCAACGCCGCGGTTATCGATGCGGATTCGACTCACGAGGATCAAGCGGAAAAACCGATCGCCGCGATTCGTCCTTTCGGTACGAATCCGGCGATCGGCATGGTTCGGCAAGCTTTCAGAACGCAGGCTCAGAAGGTCACGATCACGTCGAAACCGAACGTGAACTGTTTGTTCTGGCTCTGGTCGATGTAAGCCGGCTTGAACTGGGACCAGTCGTAGCGGACTTCAGGACGGATCCAGAGCCATTCCTTCGGCTTGTAGACCAGGCCGAGGGTCTGTTCGTAGTAATTGTTCTGGAGACCTGTACGGGCACCAGTCGGATCCCAGAACACTTCCGAACGCCAGACGCCAGTCAGCTTGTCGCTGAAGTTGTAGAGGAACCAGTTGCCGAAGCTGTACCAGGTGACGTTCTTGGCCGGATAGTTATCCGGGACGAACTGCGACTGTCCGAAAGGACCGATACCGGCCACGTTGTTTTCGAAGCCCTGGTCGGTTTCCATAACCTGGGTGAGCTTGTCGGACCACTTGTAGCTCATGACCGTGGTCAGGAAGTTCCGGTAGCTGCCGGAATAGAAGATATTGTTCTGGCGTTCACGCCAGGGTGGCCATGCTTCGCCGTATGGCCAGGTCCGGGTTCCTTCCGGGAAGAATCCGGGGAATTGGCCGTTGGAGAGCGAGTAGATCATCGTGAGATTGAACTTCTCGTCTTCGCTGGTCCAGGCGAAGCCGCCCATGTATCCCCACTTGTATTTGTTCGTGAAGAAACGGTCCCAGCCCGGAGTCGTGCCGTTGTAGATATTGAGCTGGTCGTTGACGTGCCAGGTCGTCATCAGGCCGGTATGCGTGAACGGCTGGCCGTATGCGAACATGTACGGAACGGACAGCAGCGGCCGACCGGTCGCGGGTACGACTTCATACCCGTGCAGCGTGTACCAGCGGCCGAACTTGACGTCCACGCCACCTTCGGTCAGCATCGGCAAGTGCACTTCGCCGTAGAATTGGGCCGGATCCCAGCCCGCGAAGTACGGGAAAGGAAAGGCGTTGTCGAGGATACCGACGCCGTGGTTCCAGTTGGCGTCATGGCCGAAGAGGCTGTCGATGCGAAAGCCGAAATTGATTTCGTCTTCCTGCTCCAGCGCGTTTTCCAGGACGAGGTAATACTGATTACCCATCCACTGGTTGGCCAGATAGTTCGGGTTCACGCCGAAGTTGAAGCCGTCCTTAGGCTGACCCGGGTTACCGGTGAAACTGTTCTGGATCCAGCCGTAGAGTTTGACGGGGCTGTCTTCCAGCCCGAAGATCCGGTTCAGGAAGGTCGGTTCTTCCTCTTCCTCGGCAGCAGCTTCAGCGGCAGCCTCGGCATTCGTCGGGCCGCCGCCGCCGAACTCACGTTCCGCCGCGGGCAGACCGAGTTCGAGCCCTCCCGGACCGGGCGATTCTATGGCCGGAATCGATGCCGACGGGGTGGACGGTATGACTTCGTCCTGGAACAGCACTTTGCTGACGGACGGATCGCTCTGGGCGGGTGCGATCGACTTGCCCAGGCTGGCATCCAGGCCGGAGTTCCGGATCATGTTCTTGCCGGTCGCGTCTCGCTGGAATCGCGAAGCGAACCGGGAGATCAAGCCGTCACGTTCGCCTTCCTGAGCCTCGACATACGATTGCGATCCGAGGGATGCCGCCGCGATCGCGAGCAATCTCGCGTATCGTTTGACAGACTCTCTCCGTCCCAGTACCGAAAATCCAATGAGCGTTCTATGTGAACTCACGGGCAATCCCCTTTCGCTTCCTACGTAGTGGGTGATTGTCAGTCAACAGATGTTCACGGGTGGAGAGAACCCGATCCGAGTCAAGAAATCCGCGCGGCCTGCGAAGATTTCACAACTTTCATCTTCATTAAGTTCGACATTTTTTTCGTTGGACTTGACAAAGGCCGCATAACGTGATTTTTCGGCAGGACAGAAAAAAAATCGAACCGGATGCGAACGCTCCGGAACCACCTCTCCCATGGTCCGAAGTGAATTCCCATCCGGCTCGATTTCGGGCCGTCGTCAGGTACGTGTCACGACCGGGCTCGAATGAGCCTGTCGATCGGGACGTACCCGTGCTGCACAAAATCCATGCAGACGATCCGCTGAACCTCGAATGCAATCCCCGTGCCACTCAGGGCGCGAGTCTCATGTCGGCAATTCGTCGATCTTTGACCGGAGCGATCACTGCCATTCCTTGTCGATCGTATAAGGGATAACTTTCACCCCTCGCGATTTCGCCGGCTCGAACGTAAGCTGTTGCAGCTTTCGCACATCGGCCGCATTCCCGTCGCGAATTCCTAATTGGCCCCGGATCGCGCCTTCGGCCGTTTCCGCGGCGTCGAGGAGGTAAATGACCGTGCCGGGCCGCCAGCCGATCTCGCCGAGCCGCTTCGCGGTCTCTTCGATTCCTTCCGGCCAGGCCGAGCCGCCGGACCCGACGAGCCAGACGGCGGAAACGGGCAGCTCCGCTTCGGCGGCGTTGTCGAGCCAGCGCTGGAGCTGGCCGATTCGCCACTGACGACCGTATGCCTGGAGCACTTCCTCACGCCAGGATTCGACGCCGATCGTCAGATGCACGAGACCTCTCCGCCGATATTCGCGGAACATTTCCGGCGTCGGCGGTTCCGCTTCCAGGTGATGCGTCATCATATGGATGTCTGCTTTTCTCATCGATCGAGGCGGGTCGATCACATGACGTACGACATCGTGCGTCACGTCACTCATCATGCGTGACGTCGTTTCCAGGGCGTCGATCACTTCCGGCATGGGCCGGCTGATCATGTCCGAACCGGCCAGATGAATGCCGCGGGCCTGGGCGAGGCGGCGGCCCCAGAGTGAGACGACCCGCCCGATGTGCCTTTCGAACTCTTCCGCGTTCCGGACATAAAGAGGCGTCGAACGACTGCCGCCGAAGCCGATGCCTTTCTCGCCGGAATCACCCAGTGTGGCCTGCAGAACGACCGGTCCCGGGCAAATCGGCGGGCTCATCGGCTGTGGCCCGTAAGTCGCCATGTGATTTTCCTTCTGGCGAGTCCAGGCGGAGGGTTCCCACGATGCGACGCGGTCGAAAAAGTCCAGGAGCTCGTCGGTCTCCATCGGCGAACCGGCCGTCCGGCCTTCGCGGGGCGGGTCGATCGGCTGAAGCCGGCCTGAGGTAATGCCTTCGTAGAGGGACATGGCCACATGCCGGATCCGGTCGTCCAGCTGGACGGATTCGGCGAAACCCAGCGTGCGGCGGCGAATTTTGATCTCGTTGCCTTCACGCAGGCGAACCAGAGCCGTCGTCGAAGTGTCAAGCGCCTTGAGATAATGCGTGCCGGGGACACCGGCCAGGTTTTTCGGCGTGTCCGGGGCGTTCAGGTCAGCACCGATGAACGCTCTTTGCCAGCGGCCGTCGAGATCGAAGTGATAAATCGGGGCATCGTCGTAATAGATCGAGCACGCGCCTGTCTTGAATCCGACGAGGATCGTGCCGCCGGTCGCGTCGTTCCGAAACCCCTGGCGGTAAGGAAACATCGCCCCCTGTTCGATCAGGCATTGCGCTTCGGTCAATTGAGACATCCCCATGTCGCTTTCTTATACGATCCGCGCGTCGATCCCGCATGTGCCGGCGAAATGGGCTCAACCATTCGCCCGATTCATGCTATGTTAACGACTCGAAGCGGAAACGTCAGGCACGTTCCCGGCTGAAGCGAACCATTCTCGAGCATCGCTGGCACGGAGGCCGCACAAGATGACGCGCGAATCGTCGTGGGTCGAAAGATTCCGACACCTTTCGAGCTGGGCCATCGCCCCGGAACGGATTCGCTTCACGATCTTCGGGGTCCTGCTCGTCATGGGTCTGGCCGGAGCGGCCCAGACCGGCCTGTTCGATCGTGACGAACCCCGATACGCACAGGCCACCCGCGAGATGATCGCTTCGGGCGACTGGTTCGTGCCGACCTTCAACGGCGAACCGCGACTGCACAAGCCCGTGCTGATCTACTGGCTCATGGCACCGTTCCATTATGCCATCGGCGATGCGCCGCTCGCCTCACGGATGCCATCGATCCTCGCCGCCGCGATCTCGGGCGTTCTCGTGTATTCTCTGGCAGACCGCTGGTGGGGCCGACGGGCCGGGATCTGGGCCATGTTCGTGTGGGCCACGGCACCGTTGACGGTCGTGGAATCGCGCATGGCCACGACGGACTCCGTGCTCAATGCGCTCGTCCTCGGCATGACACTTTGCCTGACACGCCTTTACGGAGGCCCCGAACTTCGATCCGCCCGGGCTTTCTGGGTTCTCGCCGGGTTCTCGATTCTGACCAAAGGGCCCGTCGGCCTGCTGTTTCCCGTCGCGGGCCTGGCCGCCGCCCGATATTTCACGGGCGTGCGCGTTCCGGCTGCCTGGCTTCGTCCGCGCGAGGGGCTGTCGATCGTCGCGGCGATCGTCGCGCCCTGGCTGGTCGCGGTCACTTATCGAACCCAGGGCGAATTTCTCCGGTTCGCCGTCGGCCGCGAATTTCTGGGAAGGACGATCGCACCGGCCGAAGGCCACGGCGGGTTCCCGGGATACTACCTGGCGATGCTGGTTCCGCTGTTCCTGCCCTGGATCATCTTCCTGCCCGGGGCGCTGAAAAATGCCTGGTCGATCCGCCACACGGATCCTCGAGCGGCTTTTCTGCTCGGCTATGCCGCGGGGCCGCTCATCGTTCTGGAACTCATTTCGACGAAGCTCGTGCACTATCACTATCCGGGCTACGCCGCACTGGCGATTCTCGTGGGCGTTCAGGTCGCCGAACTCGAACGCTCCACCCTTCGACCGAATCTGCTGCGATACGGCCGGTTTCTGCGGGTCTCGCTGAATTCCCTGTCGGTCGCCCTGATTCTGGCCGCATCGGGGCTTGCCTGGGCATTTCCGCGCATGGCAGCGGCCCCCTGCGCCGTCATCGTAGCAGCTATGGGAGTCGTGCTCTATCGCAGCATCCCGGCCATTCGTGACGGGCAGTGGGGCATCGCGATCCGCTCATCGTCGATCGGCTGGGCCGTCACGCTCCTGGCGATTCTGGCCTGGCTTCTGCCGGCTTACGAATCATCGCGGCTCGCGGTGCGGGTGGCTGAGACTTTACGAGAAGCGACCGCCCGGATACCCGTCGCCGTGGCCCTGGCGGAGTATCGGGACCCGAGCGTCATTCACGCCCTCAAGAGCGACAAGCCCGTACCGATCGTGAGGCGGCAAAAGGACATCAGGGAACTGATCGACCGTGAAGGGGCGATGATCGTGCCCCTCAGTCCACGAGAAATCGAAAAACTCGATGCGGACGGCGAACTGCGATATCAGGTCCTGGCCGATATCGAGGCCTATGACTGGGACCGCGGCAAGCGGCGGAAGATCGTGGTGGCTTTGCTCACGACGGACCCGGCGCACAGGCTGGCCCGCCTGCCCGGCGGGGCTCTGCGTCAGGCGCTGCTGGATACGGCCCCCGTGCGGAGATGACGCAAAACGAACGTCGCGGTTCCGGCGTCGATCGCCGAAATCGCGACGGCCCCATGATCGGCGGACGTGAAGTCAGCTCTTGCGCGAAAGTGCGCGCAGGCTCAGAATGACATAGACCAGGCTGAGCACGACGGTCGTATATCCGGAATGCTGGTGAGCCTTTACGAGGTTCACGCGTCCGGAGAGTATCAACTGGCCCAGAACGAGCTGACCGATCAAGAACAGCCCCGCCACGATGCCCAGCAGCATCAAGAACACGCGCCCCGAAGACATGGCCTTACGCCTTTCCTGAGATTCGATTCGTCGCGGGGCTTACTCGATCCCGCGTCCGCACGATAGTATATCCACACGAACGCCGTTCGTGTCGAACAGATCGTTCGTATCTGCCCTTTCGCCGTCGTTCCCGAAAACATGTCCGCGCTCTCGAAACTCGAAGAAAACCTGAAACGTGTCCGAGACCGAATCGGCCAGGCGGAAGCCGCCGCCGGACGCCCGCACGGCTCGGTGACGCTGATCGCCGTGACGAAGCGGACACCCGCGGAATACGCCCGGCACCTGGCCACGATCGGCCAGCTCGATCTGGGCGAAAACTATCCGCAGGAGCTTTGGTCGAAAGCCGCCGAACTCTCCGGTCACTCCGAAATTCGCTGGCACGCCATCGGCCACCTCCAGACGAACAAACTCAAGAAGACCCTGCCGCTAGTGACGATGATCCACGCGGTGGACAGCCTGAAGCTGCTGGCGGAAATCGCCGCCCAGATGGCCGGGGCGAATCGGCTTGAGCGAATCTGCCTGCAGGTGAACATGTCAGGCGAAGCATCCAAACATGGATGGACAGCCGAGACCATTCGGGCCGAGGCCGATCGGATCAGGGAGATCGTTGAGCAGTCGAAAATTCCTCTGACCGGGGTGATGACGATGGCAGCCCTGGGCACCGACTCCGAAACGGCCAGGCCCGCGTTCGCGGCACTGCGCGAGTTGCGAGATCGCTTGAACCGGGAATCCGGCCTGATGCTCACGGATTTGTCGATGGGCATGTCGGGCGATTTCGAAGCGGCCATCGCCGAAGGGGCGACGCACGTGCGGGTCGGTTCTCTTCTTTTCGAAGGGATGAACCCGCCATGACGCCCCTGCCCCAGATTCGCGCGACCGCCGACGGAGCGTCAGTGGCCGTGCGGGCCCAGCCTGGGGCTCGCAAAGCCCGGGTCGTCGGTGTGCACGACGGAGCACTCAAAATCGCCGTTTCCGCACCCCCTGCGGATGGCCGGGCGAACGATGCTCTCATCGAACTGCTGGCGGAAGTGCTTGGCGTCCGGGAGAATCGCATCCGTTTGGCGCAAGGCCGTTCCGATCGTCGCAAGGTTTTCGATATCATCGGGATGTCGACCGAAGAGCTGGGGCGATCGCTGATTGCGATCCTGCGGGACATCGATCCCGAATCCACTGGAAAAAGAACCGAACCGAGCGTCTGAAGAACATGTCCGAACCCGTCGAAAGTCTTGCCATACGCCCGTTCGAAGGATCGAACCTGAAAGCCACAGTCCGCGTTCCCGGTTCGAAAAGCATCACGAATCGCGCCCTGATCGTCGCCGCCCTGGCCGAGGGCAAATCCCGCCTGACCGGTGCCCTGGACAGTCAGGACACGCAGGTCCTCATCCGGGCCCTTAACACAGTCGGCATCCCGACGACTCACAATCCGGCCAAACGAACGATCGAAGTCGAAGGGCAGTCCGGCGGCATCCCGGCCAGCACTGCGGAGCTCGACCTCGCCAATTCCGGCACTTCGCTGCGGTTCCTCACGGCCATGCTGGCTGTGGGTCATGGCAAATTCAGGCTGGACGGCACAGCCCGCATGCGGCAACGTCCGATCGGCGACCTGCTCAGCGCCCTGAATCGTCTCGGCGCGATCGCACGCAGCGAGACCGGCAACGGCTGCCCGCCCGTGTCGCTCGATGCCGACGGTCTCGACGGCGGCTTCGTGACCGTCCGCGGCGACATCTCCAGCCAGTTCCTTTCCGGGCTTTTGATGGCCCTGCCCTATGGACGCAACGCTTCGGAGATCGAAGTCGAAGGCCAGCTCGTCAGTGTGCCTTACGTCACGATGACCCTGGCCGTGATGAAGGCCTTCGGCGTAAGGACCGACAATCGCAAGAACAAGCGATTCGTCGTGAAGCCTGGCCATTACATGGGCCGCGAATACGCCATCGAGCCGGACGCCTCGGCCGCATCCTACTTCTTCGCACTGGCGGCCATCACGGGCGGTAAAGTGGCGGTGGAAGGGCTCGGCAAGGGCAGCCTTCAGGGCGATCTCGACTTCGTGCAGGTGTTGGCCCACATGGGTTGCCAGGCTGAGCTGACCGACACGAAAACGACGGTTTACGGCGGGCCGCTGAAGGGTGTCGACGTTGACATGAACGCCATCAGCGACACCGTGATGACGCTGGCCGTCGTCGCCCTGTTCGCCAGCGGCCCGACGCGTATCCGCAATGTGGCGCACATCCGGCACAAGGAGACGGACCGGATCGGGGCCGTCGCGACCGAGCTCCGTAAGTTCGGGGCCGAAGTTATCGAGCATTACGACGGCCTGACGATCCTGCCGCCACCGCCTGATTCGCTGAAGCCAGCCACGGTCGCCACGTACGACGACCATCGCATGGCCATGTCGTTCGCTCTGGCCGGCACAAGAATTCCGGGCACCGTCATACTTGACCCCGGTTGCGTGGGCAAGACGTATCCCGAATACTGGAAGGATCTTGAGAAGGCTCTGGGCAGATAAGCCGTCTTGCTCGGCGAGCCGGGCCGGCTTTCCCGTGATTTCGTTTTCGTCTACTGGGAGAATTCGCATCATGTCTCGACTCGGCCTCTGGTTCACGGCGACACTGCCGACTGCGATCGCACTCATTCACGCACCGCTGCCTTCGATTCAGGCACAGGGAGTGCCTCAGAATAAGCAGGAGGCCGTCCTGATCGTCGATGGCGTGGTCAAGGAAGTCTTCCGCAGCTCGCGTCAAAGCCAGGCGGACATACTCGTCGAAATCGCCGTGGACGACGCCCGGGTCGGCCCCCAGTCGCGTAATCGTGGCCGTGTGCTCGTGCCCGCACCGGACGAACGGATCTACGTCCACCTGCAGGAACTGCCGGGCGGCCTGGGCCATCGTCAGCCCCCGGCGGAGCGTACGAAAATCCGGGCTTTTCTCTATCCGCGCAATCAGGGCGGCTGGGTCGGTTCGTTCCCGGACTGGTTCGACGTCACTTCGAACGAACTCGCCCCCGCCAGCCCCGATGACCCCGCCCCGGCCGCGGGTGGTGCGGCGGAAGTGGCGGGCGCTCCGTCGATGCCCCGGCCTGCGGCGAGTGCGCTGGAGACTCTGGGCATCGGTGGCGACATCATCAACGCCGGCGGCGACCGGATCGTGGTGCGGATCACGTCCGTCAAGCCGGATGGCCCAGGTGCCGCGGCCGGATTCGAAGTCGGCGACGTGATCATCGGAGCCGCCAATTCGCCGCTGACGAGCCTTGATGACCTGGCCGAACTGATGCGCGACAACTCCCCCGTCGTGCCGATGATCATCGTCGGCAAGGGTGAGCAGCGCGCCACCGAAGTGAAAGTCAACCTGGGCGGAAAAGTCGTGGCTGGCCGAACGCCGGCCGAACCTGGCCGGCCAGCGCCGGTGCCACCGGTCGAGCCCGTGCCGAGCAACCCCGGCGGCGCGGTGGACCGCCTGGGAGCGACGCTCGAAAGCGTGCCCGTCAACGGCAAGCCGGGCTGGAAAGTCACCAGCCTGACAGCCGGCGGCCCCGCTCAGGAAGCGGGCTTCGAGGTGGGCGACCTGATCGTCGGGATCGACGGCCGCGTCGTGGCTGACCTGGCGAGCTTGAATCGCGTCCTTGCCCAGGCGGGCGGCCAGGCCACTCTGACGGTACGCGACGTGCGTTCAGGCAAAAGCGTGCCCGTCAAGGTCGCGCTGGGGGCCGCCCCGGGCGCCGCGGCACCGGCGAACCGGCCGAATCTGGCCCCCACGGCGACCGGACCGCTGGGGATCACGGTCGAGTCGGTCGATTTTCAGGAGATCCCGACTCTGCGGATTTCCCAGGTCGATCGGGGCAGCGCTGCGGAGCGGGCGGGCCTGCGTGTCGGCGACATCGTCGAAGCCGTCAACGACACCATCGTTTTCAACCCGGAAGAATTCGACAGCATCGTGAACCAGTCTCGCGGCACCGTCGAACTGGTCCTGAAAAAAGGCAACAGCCGGCAGAAGGTTCAGGTTCCGTTCGGCAGCCGCTGATCCGATCGGCCATCCGGCAATTCGCCGAAACGAGCTGCATCGACCCGGGATTGAGCGATGGACGCCGCTTTTTCCCGGGCGAAGGCCGACGCCCGAAAGGCCAGGCGAGGCATGGTGAACGACGATCGTGTCACTTACTTCCCCCAAATTTACTTGCTGCGAGACGCAATACGCTCGTTGCGTTATGCCATTCGGCCGCATCCGTACGTTTTCGCCGCTGGCGAAAGAAAGCGTGCATTCGCCTTCTCGATCTGGGGCATTTTGTGGATCGGCCTGATTCCTCTCGTGCTGACGCTCGGTCGATTCAGGTTCGTCGTGAACGACCTCTCAGTCAAGTTCGGCCAGATGCCGCTTTCGAAGTGGCTGGGTTCAGTGGCCTTCGGAGTGATCGCACTCTCGATTTTCGCCTGGTTCGTCAGCTTCCTCGGCACTCTGATTTTCGCCTGGACTTCGAAACCATTTCTCGCGAAATCTGATCCAGGCGATTCGCACGTCGATGCAAGCAGGTCCGATCATTCATAATCACGCCTGATCTGGCCTCTTGAATCGTCCGATTACGTCGATGGATTTCGAATCGAACAAATGTGATTTCGCTGTCGTAAACGTTTCGTCAGCATGGCAGTTTGAGTATTGCGTCGCCCGGTCGGGTAAATGCAGCACGATCCTGTTCGCGTGGGATGGTGCGATTTCGGATCATCCGAATCGAACTCACTGACCGCATTGAGGTAAGAACGTTACACTATTCCGGAAATCCAGAAGCCGGAATTCATACCCGAAATGACAATCGACAGGGGGATCGCATATCTCATGATCAAAAAACGACCGGTCGGCCGTGTCAGTGAACGACGAAGTCCGAAACGCGGGAACGCTCGAATTTCGGTCGAGGGTCTCGAAACGCGTTCGCTCATGGCGGTGAACGTCGCCGATGCCCCCTGGGTGCAGTCCGTCAACGTGCCGCCACCTCGCACGTTCGGCACGAACCAGGCGATGACGTTCGTCCTGAAGTTCGACGAACGGGTGAATGTCGACCCGGACGCCGTGATTCCGGTCGAAGTCGGCATCGGACGACGCGAAGCCGCCTATGTTTCCGGCAGCGGCACCCGTGCGATCGTATTTCGGATGCTGGTCACGGATAACGACATCGACACCGACGGCGTTCGCGTCGGCAGAAAAGACGATCGCACCGGGCTTTACGACTTCGACTTCGGCGGCAGCGTGCGGAGCCTGAACGGCCATGCGGCCAGCGATGCCATTCCCCCCGTGCGCACCGGCCATCTGCGAGTGGACGGCACCGGCCCGCAAATCGTCGAAATCGGCGATTTCGTGACACATGGTAATCGACTCTCGGTCGTGGCGCGTTTCGACAGACCTGTCGCCGTGCGTGGCAGTGGAATCTCGGCGTCAGCTCAGGCAGCGGCTTTGCCGACGATCAAGGCGACCGTCGACGGTCAGGAAGTCGAGCTGCGATACGTGCCCGGCAATGGCGGCAACCGTGTCTCCAGGCTGGCCAGATTCGTTTACGTGGCCGACAGAAATCTGAACGGTGCCGAAGTCGTCCTGATCGGCGATCCATCCCATGCGATTCAGGTGCCCGGCGGCTCGGTCGTTCGCGACGCCTTCGGCAACACGTTCGATTATGTCCGATCCAACTCGGGCAATATCGTCATTGACGGCAAACACGGCCCGATCGAACTCGACGGCCGGGCTATTCTCACGATCACCGAAACCGGCAGGGTCAGCGGTGATCTCGTGACCGAAAAGGGCGTGGTTTACGGCAAGGGCAACGTGATCTCCGTCGTCAACCACGGCGTTATCGACACCGTACTCGGCAACAACGCGCCTGCGGTCTTCATCGACGGTTCGTACGCGACCGTCACCAATACCGGCGAAATGCACCTGGGCGGCAACAATTCACCCGGAATCGAAATCCGGGGCGACAATGCCGTCGTCGAAAACTCCGGCTATATCCATTCGGAGGTCGTCGGTCTGGCGGCCGCCGCTGACGAACCTGGCCGAGACTTTGGCAATAACGAGGGCATTTCGGTCGTCGGCGTCAGGTCGAAAGTCACAGTCACCGGCAGGTTTGAAGGCCGGGCCGGCAATGCCGAATACGTTTCGATGTCGGGCGACGACCTGACGCTCATCGCCGCAGCCTCCGCCGAGACTTTCGGAGTCCAGTCCGAGATCTTTTCGATTTCGGGGCTGAAGAGCTCCGACCCGGCGAATCGCTTCACGGCCAGCGTTCAGGGCGATTACAGAACCCATGAACGGGAGTCGGAATTCATGTCGATCACGGCCCTCACCGGCAAGCTCGACGTCAACGCCAATTTCGAATCGTTCGGGAACGACTCGGAGGGAATTTCGATCTCGGGCGGCGATATCGTTTCGACCATCGCCGGTTCGATCTCGACACTCGGAGAAAATTCCGAGGGCGTCTCCCTCTCGGCACTTCCTGACGGCACCGGCGGCAACCTCACTTCGACCGTGTCCGCCACAATCCTCACCGGCGGCAAGAAGGCTGAAGGCATTTCGATCACGGCGAAGGGATCGACCCTGAACGTCTCTTCGAACATCACCACGAGAGGCGAGAATTCGGAAGGGATCTCGGTCGCCGGCAACGGAATCACGCTGAATATGACAGGTGGCTCGATCACGACGAGCGGCTTCAATTCCGAAGGAATATCGATCACGGGCCTGGGCGTCGCCATGACTTCCGCCAATATCGATGGCGATATCCAGACCAGTGCCGCCAACTCCGAGGGTATCTCATACAGTGGCGTTTCGATCGTTTCGAGAACGACCGGCAAGATCGAGACAGCCGGCGTGGGCTCCGAGGGCATCAGCATCATCGGCAATGATATCTTCGTCGAGATCGACGGTTACGTCGTCACCACCGGCAGAGGTTCCCCGGGCATCGTGATCGACGGCAATAACATCACCGTTCTGATCACCGGTTCGATCGCGACCAGCGGGCCGGATTCGCCTGGCATTCTCGTGCTCGGCGGCTCGAACATCACGATCAATCGCGGCCTAACGACATCGGTGACTGCCGCTCAGTCGGAGAAGTTGTCGAATCCGACTGGCGTGACGATCGGCGGCGACTGGTTGCCCGGCCTCTGATCGAATCAGCCGTTTCCGACGAGCCGAACGCAAAGCGACCCGCGGCGTCCCGAACGCCGCGGGTTTTTCGTCGATGACTTCGGACGTTCGTCAGCCGATTTCGAATTCGGCAACCAGTGGCAGATGATCGGATGCTTCACGAGCCAGGCGGAATCGGGGCACTTGTGCCTGAATCCGGGCCACGCCACGCCGCACGAAGATTTTGTCCAATGAGGCGACAGGCAACCAGGCCGGGAACGACCGGCAGCGGACGACCGGCAGGCTCGCCTGCCAGAATCCGCCATGCGCCAGAGTTTTCCGCAAGAGCCGATTGCCCCAGTCGTTGGTGTCGCCGGCCAGAATCATCGGCAATTCATGCCACATCGGCTCATGGCTATGTTCGAGAAAGATGCGTGCCTGCATTACTTGTTCGGCATGCGTCAGCCCCAGGTGCCAGTTGGCTAGAGCCAGGGGCCCATGGGGCGTCGCGATGCGGGCGATCTGCAGGCCTCGCGGCTTCCGCCGGCCGATGCGCAGCGAATGCTGCCGGCTGATTTCGAGCGGCCAGCGTGACATGATCAGATTGCCGTAGCCGCCGGAACTTCCGACGGGGACATTCATCTGAAACAGCGAGTGAAAGCCGAAATGCTCCGCCAGCATCGCCGGCTGATCGTGCAAGGACGATCGCTGCACATGGCTGTCGACCTCCTGCAGGCAGACGAGATCCGGGGCGATCGACTCGATCACGGCGAGGATTCGGCCGAGATCGTAACGCCGGTCACGCCCGCCGATACCTTTATGAATGTTGTACGTCAGTAACCTGATGCGTTTCATGTCCGGTGCTCGCACGGGTCTCGGTCTCGCGGCTCGAGTCGCCAGGCCGGTGAGTCTGCCGCTTCACTTCCACTTCGATCTCGCCGGAACGCATCCTCTTGAGCCCCTTGACGATACGCCAGTGGTGCCAGGCGAGATACGCCAGCGGTATGCCGACTACGTTCGGCCCCGGCAGAACCGTCAATACCAGTGCCGGCAGAACGGCGATCCCGGCGAAGAGCATCCTGCGTGAATGGCGACTGTGTCGAGATTTCCAATAGTCGTCCAGCAATTTACCGAACTGTTCGGGCGTGGCGGAACCTTCCTCGATGACGATTTCGAGCCGGTCGGTCCGATGCAGCCTTCGGAGCATACGGATTTCGTCCTCGTAGGCACCTATCCGGTGGTCGACCCACCGCTTCAGACCGAAAGCCAGTTTCGTCGCCCTGCTGTCGGGCAGGCCGATGTCGACCGTTTCGTCGAAATTGTGGACTCGGGACCACGCGAGCTTCGACTCGCCGGTGGAGTCAGGTTCGATATGGGCCGCCACGCGCAGAGGCGGAACTTCGTGCGATCGTTTCATAGAAGTGGAGTGAATAACCTCGCGAATCCGTTCCGAATTTCTTTCCATACGGGGCGAGCCCCTTTCGCGGGACATTGCCACGGGTTCGAAGACCGGATTTCCTGTTCCCAATACGATTCCAGCGACTTCGCCAGCGTTTCGCTGTGACATTCCAGGTTGAATTCGAAATTGAGCCTGAGGCTGCGCGGATCCCAGTTGGAAGAGCCGAACAAGGCCCATCGGCTGTCCACGATCATCATTTTCGAATGATTGAAAGGCCTCCCATCGGCCCAGATTCGGCAGCCGATCTCCTGCGCCTTGCGCAGAGAGTCCTGAGACGCCCATTCGACGATCGGGCTGTTCGTCGGCGAAGGCACGAGCAATTCCACGCGGACCCCCCTCATCACGGCGATTTCGACCGCCGACAAGATATCGGACGGCGGCAAAAAATAGGGCGTGACGATCCGCACCGAACGCTCCGCGGAAGCCAGCGCCGCGAGAATGAAGTTGCGCGTGAGCCGCTTGTCCGAATCGGGACCGTCGGGTATTCCACGCGCGAACATCGTTCCTTCATCCCAGCCCGAGATCGACCAGACATCCGGGTCGAAGTCTTCGCCGGTCATGAACTGCCAGTCCTGCTCGAACGCCGCCAGAAGGTCAGCCAGAACCGGCCCGCGAACGCGAAAATGAATGTCGTCCTTGGGCATGACGCCATCCGGCCGGATCTCGTGCCAGAAGGCGACGTCGATGTTCATGCCGCCGGTGAACCCGACGCGGCCGTCGACGAGCAGCAACTTGCGGTGGTTCCTCAAATTGGCGAACCGGAAAAACGGCAGCCCCAGCGACGGCATGAAACGCCGCACGTTCAGGCCACGCCGCCGCAGAAGCCGATAAACGCTTCGGCCCCCATGGGTGGAGCCCAGCGCGTCGATGAGAACGCGCACGTCCACGCCGCGGCGGCTGGCGTTCTCCAGAGCGTCGGCGAACAATCGCCCGCAGGCGTCGTCCTTGAAGATATAGCTGGAAAGGGCCACTGATTTCTTCGCCGAATCGATCGCCGCCAGCATCGCTGGATAGGCCTGCGTCCCGTTGATGAGCAGCTCGACGTCGTCGCCGCAAAAAAGTGTGTTGCCGAGGATGTGATCGCCCATCTTCCGCAGTGTCGGCATGGGCGGTTCGAGCCGGCGCGGGGGCTCGTCGTCCAGATCGATTCTGGGCCGGACAGGCTTGCGGCGGCGGCGTTTGGACAGGATCGCCTCACCGCTGGCACGCTTGCCCCTGCGAATGACATTCACGCCCACGAGGAGATAGATCAGGCTGCCGATCAGTGGATAGCCGAGCCAGAACAAGCCCAGCCATCCCAGGGCCGAGCGGTTCTCACCCCTTCGCAGGAGGACGTGAACCGTCGCCGCGATGGCCGCGACGACGCTGAGCACCGCCAGCGTTTCGACGATCAGAATGTGCGTTTCCGTCAGAAACAAGCGCATCCGGCTGACAGTACCCGCAGGTCAATGTCCGATGATCAGGAAGCACGATATCCCGATCGCGTTATCCGAATTCGATCCGGTTACACGGTTCGCGAATTTTCGGAGCTACGCAATTCTATACGACTTGCCAAACCCGGGTGCGCGATTTAGGATAAGTTCTTCTCACGACGTCCGTATCGACCGGTCGGCTGTCGTGTTCCGCTCTTCTCACTCTTGCCGCCGTTTTTCCGGTTGCTCACGGACCGGAAACCCGCCGATCGGGAGCCGCATTCGTCGCGGTTTTCGCCCCTTTCGCTACGAACCGTCACGTACGAGTCGGAGGACCTTCCTCATGAGTTGCCCAGGTTCCGGAAACGGCCATCGCCGCCAGTTCATCAAAACGACCACCGCGGCTTCCGCCGCAGCCGGCGTCGCCGCTACCAGCGGCAAGGCCAAAGCTTACCAGCAGGACAACGGCGCCCGTGGCGACGACACCGTCCCCCGCGCCACTCTGGGCCGCACCGGCGCCAACGTCACCAAGCTCGGCATGGGAACGAGCTGGGCCCTCAGCCCAAGCTTCGTGCAGGCCGCCCTGTATGCCGGTGTGCGTTTTATCGACACGTCCGAATCTTACGAAAACACGAACTCGGAAAAGGTGCTCGGCCAGGTGCTCGAACGCACCAAGATGCGTGACAAGGTCTTCCTCGTCACCAAGAACTCCAAGAGCAAGGCCAGCGGCGACGCCGCCCCCAAGGCCTACCGCGACCGCCTCGACGAAAGCCTCGCCCGGCTCCGCACCGATTATGTCGATGCCTACTACATGCACGGCGTCGGCGGCCCGAAAGAGCTCGAACAGCTCAAGGACCCGGGCGTGAAGAAGGCCTTCGAGGACCTCAAAAAAGCCGGCAAGATCAAATATGCCGGGTTCTCGTGCCACGACGCTCTGCTCGTCGAATTCATCAACGCCGCCGTCGACTGCGGATGGGTCGACCAGATCATGCTGAAGTACAACTTCCGTGACAAGGTCGATGCCGCCGCGCTCGAAAAGGCGATCGACCGGGCCCACAAGGCCAATATCGGCCTGGTCGCCATGAAGACCCAGGGCGGGGCCGAAGTCAGCTACCCGGACCGCCATGCCGACTATGTCCAGAAAGGCTTCAAGAAGGAAGTCGCCGCGATCAAGACGGTCTGGGCCGACCCCCGGATCCAGGTCGTCGTCAGCGAAATGACGACCCTGAGCGACCTGCGCGAAAACGTCGCCGCCAGCCGCCAGGCCCTCACCGCCATGGAGTCCAAACTCCTGGAGCAGTACCGGGTCAGCACGGCGAACCTCTACTGCCACGGCTGCGGCCACCTCTGCGAAACCGCTTCGAAGGGGGTCAAGGTTTCCGAAGTGATGCGTTACCTGCGTTACTACGAAGCCTACGGCAAACGCCAGAATGCCCGGGCCCTTTACCAGGCCCTCCCGGCCGAAGCCCGCATGATGGCCGACCTGGAAGTCGACAAGCTCGACGCCGCCTGCCCACACAACCTGCCCGTAGGCGACCTGCTCAAGAAGGCCGACAGGCTCCTTTCCTGATTCTGGCTGTTCGATCCACTGATCTGAGCTATCCGACATATCCAGGAATTCCCGGCTCGCCGGGAATTCCTTTTTCGTTTCGAGCATTCCCGATTGTGCGGAGTATCTTTCCGGGCATCCCATGCTCGGGCTTCATCTTCTTTGACTTTCGCCAATTCTCGCTTTTCGACGCTTTCATCGAGCTGGAACTCGGTGGGCCCAGGCGGGGTGGGATTGTGTCTCCTCGATCGATCGGATTCGTTTCCCGGCACACCTTCGGAGCGATGACCACATAACTGCCATTCTGGCAGACCAGCATGGACCGACAAAAATGCGAATCCGCCGTAACCAGCTTACCTGAAGACCCTTGTGGCACCTTAGCTTCTATCGGCACGCGAGTTGCATGGTAGAGATGCATCTTGCGAGATTTCGGCCGGAAACGGTTCGGAGTCATCGCGGTTCGGAATGCGATCTCGTGGAATGTTCCACAGGAATTGGTCTTTTTCGAAGTCCGCAATCGTTGAGGAGTAGTTCGCCGTGGCGAAGACGCTTGCCTACAACGAGGAAGCTCGGCAGAAGCTGGCGGTCGGTGTCGGGAAACTGGCACGGGCGGTACGCAGCACGCTGGGGCCTCGTGGTCGTAATGCCGTGATCGATAAGGGCTGGGGAAGCCCGAACGTGACCAAGGACGGCGTGACCGTCGCAGAGGAAATCGAGCTGACCGACGCCTACGAAAACATGGGCGCACAGCTCGTGAAGGAAGCGGCCTCGAAGACCAACGACGCCGCCGGTGACGGCACCACCACCGCGACGGTTCTTGCGGAAGCCATCTATAAGGAAGGCCTGAAGCACCTTGCCGCCGGCGCCGACCCCATGAGCCTGAAGCGGGGCATCGACGCCGCCGTGGAAGCCGTGGTCGCCGACATCAAGAAGCAGGCCCGCAAGATCAGCACCAAGAAGGAACGGATCGAAGTCGCCACGATCGCGGCCAACAACGATCCGACCATCGGCGAAAAGCTTGCCGAAGCCTTCGAGAAGGTGGGGCCTGACGGCGTCATCACGATCGAAGAAGGCAAGGGCGCTGAGACGGTCGTGGACGTCGTCGAAGGCATGCAGTTCGACCGCGGCTACCTGAGCCCCCACTTCGTGACCGATCAGGACCGGATGGAAGTGGTTCTCGAGAACCCCTTCATCCTGATCCACGAAGAGAAGATCACCACCCCCAAGGTGCTGATTCCGCTGCTGGAAGCCATCGCCAAGTCGTCCCGGCCGCTGTTGATCATCGCCGAAGACGTCGAGAGCGAAGCCCTGGCGACCCTGGTCGTCAACAAGCTCCGTGGCATTCTGAACGTGGCCGCGGTCAAGGCACCCGGCTACGGCGATCGCCGAAAGGCCATGCTGGAAGATCTCGCCGTCCTCACCGGTGGCAAGGCGATCTTCAAGGATCTCGGCATCGACCTCGAATCGGTCGACCTGAACGAACTCGGCCGTGCCCGCAAGGTGGTCATCACCAGCGAAAACACGACCGTGATCGAAGGTGCCGGCACGCCCGAAGCGATCCATGGCCGTACTGAGCTGATCAAGCGGGAAATCACGCAGACGACCAGCGAATACGACAAGGAAAAGCTCCAGGAGCGCCTTGCCAAGCTGGCCGGCGGCGTGGCCCAGATCAACGTCGGTGCCGCCACCGAAACCGAAATGAAGGAAAAGAAGGCGCTCGTCGAGGACGCCCTTCACGCCACTCGCGCAGCCAATGAAGAAGGCGTCGTCTCCGGCGGCGGCACGGCATTGATTCGTGCCGCGGCCACGCTCGATTCGCTCAAGTTGGAAGGTGATCAGGCCCTGGGCGTTCAGATCGTCCGCAAGGCATGCGAAGTGCCCGCACGGTCGATCGCCGAAAACGCCGGTATCGACGGTGCCGTGATCGTGAACCGGATCGCCAAGAACAAGGACGCCAACTACGGCTACAACGCCGAGTCCGGCGAATGGGGCGACATGTTCGCCTTCGGCGTGGTCGACCCTGCCAAGGTCACCCGTTCGGCTCTGCAGAACGCGGCCTCCGTGGCTGCTCTCCTGCTGACGACCGAAGCGATCATCGTCGAAATCAAGGAAAAGAAGAAGCCCGGCGGCGACCACCACGACCATGACCACGGTGGTGGCATGGGCGGAATGGGTGGCATGGGTGGCATGGGCATGCCCGGCATGATGTGATTCGGACCGGGCCGCCCTGGCCCGGGCTTACGAAATCGCAAGTACGCACAAGTCAGGAGACCGGACAGGAAGCGAACGACCAGCTCGATAATCACGCTGCACCGTCGCCCTGTCCGGATATCTCGAGTCTCGCAAGCATCACACGAAAGGAAGTTTCGGAAATGGCCGTTCTGCATCCCCTGGATGACCGCATCGTCGTCGAACAAATTCAAGCTGAAGAAAAGACCGCCGGCGGCATCGTTCTGCCTGACACCGCCAAGGAAAAGCCCCAGCGTGGCACCGTGATCGCCGTCGGCCCCGGCCGCACGATCGACTCGGGCGACCGCATTCCGGTCGGCGTGGTCAAGGGCGACGAAGTGCTCTTCGGCAAGTATTCGGGCACGGACGTGAAGGTGGACGGCAAGGAAGTCAAGATTCTGCGCGAGTCGGACATTCTGGCGAAGGTCGTCAACTGATCGGGCGAAGTCAGCTTCGGCCGAACCCGCTTTGAGGCGTTCGGCCGGATCTTTCGAATAGGAGAATCGGAAACGTGGCGAAACAGTTGATCTTCTCCGACGCCGCTCGACGCAAGTTGTTCGACGGTGTCGATGTTCTGGCCCACGCCGTGGGTACCACGCTTGGGCCCACCGGCCGAAACGTGATCATCGACAAATCCTTCGGCGGCCCGACGGTCACCAAGGACGGCGTAACGGTCTCCAAGGAAATCGAGCTGGACGACCCCTTCGAAAACATGGGCGCCAAGCTCGTGAACGTGGTCGCCTCGAAGACATCGGACGTCGCCGGCGACGGCACGACCACGGCCACCATCCTGGCCCGTGCGATCTACCGCGAAGGCCTGAAGTCGGTCACCAGCGGATCGAACCCGACGGCCATCCGCCGCGGCATCGAAAAGGCTGTCGAAGCCACTGTCGAATTCCTTCAGACCAAGCTGGCCAAGCCGGTTTCGAAGAAGGAAGAAATCGCCCAGATCGGCACGATTTCGGCCAATAACGACCCCACCATCGGCAACATGCTGGCTGATGCCGTCGAGCGGGTCGGCCGCGACGGCGTCATCACTGTCGAAGAGGGCAAGTCTTCCTCGACGACGCTCGAATTCGTCGAAGGCATGCAGTTCGACAAGGGTTACCTGAGTCCTTACTTCGTGACCAGCCCGGCCACGATGGAAGCGATCATGGATGACCCCTTCATCCTGCTCTACGAAAAGAAAATCTCCAGCATCCGAGACCTGATCCCGGTACTGGAAAAGGTCGCTCAATCGGGCCGTGGCCTGGTGATCATCGCCGAAGACGTGGACGGCGAAGCGCTTTCGCTGCTTGTCGTCAACCGGCTCCGCGGACTGCTGAACGTCGTGGCCGTGAAGGCCCCCGGCTTCGGCGACCGCCGCAAGGCGATGCTGGGTGACATGGCCATCCTCACGGGCGGCACCGTCATCAGCGACGACCTGGGCGTGAAGCTCGAAAGCGTGGACTTGAACCAGCTCGGCACGGCCAAGCAGGTCAAGGTCGACAAAGAGTCGACGACGATCATCCAGGGCAGCGGCTCGAAGGAAGAGATCACTCGCCGGATCGACCAGCTCCGCCGGCAGATCGAAGAAACCGAGAGCGAATACGACCGCGAGAAGTTCCAGGAACGCCTGGCCAAGCTCTCCGGCGGTGTGGCTCTGATCAACGTCGGCGCTGCGACTGAAGCCGCCATGAAGGAGCTGAAAGCCCGCGTGGAAGACGCCCTTCACGCCACCCGCGCGGCGGCTGAAGAAGGTATCGTCCCCGGCGGCGGCGCGGCTCTGCTGAAGGCGATCCCGACGGTTCAGGGTGTCGTCGATAAGCTGACCGGCGACGAACGCATCGGAGCTTCGATCGTTCTGAGGGCCGTCGAGGAACCGATCCGCCACATCGCTTCGAACTCCGGCATCGACGGCGGCATCGTCGTGGACGAAGTTCGCAACAGCGAAGGACCGATCGGCTTCAACGCCAATACGGGCGAATATGTCGACATGTTCTCGGCCGGCATCATCGACCCGACCAAGGTCACCCGCTCGGCCCTCGAAAACGCCGCATCGATCGCGGGCCTCATGCTCACGACCGAGGCCATGATCACCAATCTCAAGGAAGAAGACGAAAAAGGTCCGAAGGGCGAAGGCGTCGTCCGCTGAGTCTGGTCCGACCCGGTTCGGAATCCGGCCTATTCCGGTCATGACAAAGGGGAAGGTCGCAATGACGGCCTTCTCCTTTTTCGCTACGATGACCGCGTCAAAAATCGACACCGTGAAGGATCGTACTTATGGAACGGTTCGTCGCGAATGGCGGATCCGAACCCCTTTCCGAAATGGGACGGATCCGGATGACTTGTGCGGGGCGAGTCGACGCAATATCCCGATGTGCGATCCCAAGAGGCTCGTGCCGCACCGGAAAGCGGCCTGACAGGGCGGAAGATGGCCACGAAACGCGATTACTACGAAATTCTCGGCATTCGGCGCGAAGCCACGATCGAAGAGATCAAAAAGTCTTATCGCCTGATGGCGATGAAGCATCACCCGGACCGCAATCCGGGCGACGCCGAAGCCGAGGCCCGGTTCAAGGAAGCGGCCGAGGCATACGAAGTGCTCTCCGACGAATCCACTCGCCAGCGCTATGACCGCTACGGTCACGCCGGTCTGCAGGGCGCCGGCATGCACGACTTCCGCTCGACGGACGACATCATGTCGGCCTTCGGCGAAATCTTCCAGAGTGCCTTCGGCGACATGTTCGGTCAGCGCCGGCGAGGCCCTCGGCCTGGCGCCGATCTTGCCATGAAGCTTGAGATCGACTTGCTCGAAGCCGCCCGCGGCGTGACGAAAACGATCACGCTCAACCGAGGCGAGCCGTGCCGCACGTGCAACGGTTCCGGAGCCCGCAAGGGCACCGTGGCCACGACATGCACCTACTGCGGCGGCCAGGGGCAGGTCATTCAGTCACGCGGGTTTTTCCAGGTCGCCACGACCTGCCCGGCCTGTGGCGGCGAAGGGATCCGGATCACCGACCCCTGCCCCGATTGCCGCGGTACGGGGCGGACGTCCGAAAAAGTCCAGCTCGACGTGGAAGTGCCCCCGGGCGTCGATACGGGCGTGTGGCTGCAGATCCGCAACCAGGGCGAGCTGGGCGACCCCGGTGCCCCTCGCGGGAACCTGCGCATCCAGATTCAGGTCAAGTCGCACGACGTCTTCGACCGTCGCGGCAACGACATCATCTGCCAGTTCCCCATCCACTTCACGCAGGCGGCCCTGGGGGCCGAGATCGAAGTTCCGACGCTGGACGGCCGTGAGAAGCTCGCGATCCCTCGCGGCACCCAGAGCGGCGAGATCTTCCGGCTGCGCGGCAAGGGCATTCCTGACGTGAACGGCCGGGGCCGGGGCGACGAGCTGATCGAAGTCGTCGTGGAAACGCCCAGAAAGCTCTCCGAACGTCAGGAAGAGCTGCTGCGCGAACTGGCCGAGCTGGACCACGAATCGGTCATGCCGCGCCAGAAGAGCTTCTTCGAAAAGCTCAAGAGTTATTTCACCGAATCGGACGAGGACACAGAAACCAGCGAATCCGAAGAACGGGACTGAGATGTCACGATGGCCCAGACGCTTTCGAAGACCGTCCCAAACCAGCGACGAGAGGAACGACATGAACGCCGATGAAAATCCGGACAACTTGACATCCGAAGCCTTCGTGGACCATGCCGAGAATGCCGGCGACGATCCGCTGACGCTCGTGACCCGCGAACGGGACGAGCTGAAAGACCAGATCCTGCGCGTGCAGGCCGAGTTCCAGAACGCGATGCGGCGCGAGCGTCAGATGATCGACGTGCGCCGGGCTGAGGCCATCGGTGCGGTCTCTCGTGACGTTCTCGAAGTCATGGACAATTTTGACCGGGCGCTCGAATCGGCCCGATCCGGCGGCCCCGCCACGGCCAGCATTCTGTCTGGCCTGGAAATGGTCCAGAAACAGCTTATGGCGGCACTGGCCAAGCACCACGTCGTGCCGGTCGAGGCCCTGGGCCAGCCCTTCAACCCGGACGAACACGAAGCCGTGATGCAGCGCCCCAGCGCCGACCACCCGGAAGGCACCGTCATTCAGGTGCTGGCCCAGGGCTACAAGCTGGGTGATCGCGTCCTGCGTCCTGCGAAGGTCATCGTCTCGGTCGCCGGCTGAACACCCAGGATACCCGGCCATTCGGTATCATACGTTTACCGCGTTCGAACCAAGCTTTTCGAGGTTCCTGACCATGCCGACCTACGACTACATCTGCGACCAGTGCGGGCACGAGTTCGAAGCCTTCGAATCGATCACGGCCGACCCGCAGAAACACTGCCCGAAATGCGAAACCGACAACCTGCGCCGGAAGATCGGCCCCGGCGCGGCGATATTGTTCAAGGGCAGCGGCTTTTACATCACCGACTACCGCTCGGATTCGTACAACAAGGCGGCCAAGGCGGACAACAGCAGTTCCAGCGCATCCTCGTCCAAATCCGGTGACAGCGGTTCATCCGGCTCTTCATCCTCGAGTTCGAGTGCTTCATCGACCTCTTCGACGAGCCCGAAATGAGAACGGCCGCTTGCCCGATCTGCAAAAAGACGATCCGGTTCGAACGGCTGACCGATCAGCCGTTCTTCCCGTTCTGTTCCGAACGTTGCAAGCTCGTGGACCTGGGCCGCTGGGTCGACGGCTCCTACACCATTTCCAGAGAACTCAACGAAGATGAGCTGGAGATCGTGGAGGAGCTGATCGAAGAGCAGGTGCGGCGGATGGAAGAATCCGAATACGAAAGCTCAGGGGATTGAATCGATCATGCGAGTCTTCCTTTCCAGATACGGAAGGGACGGCAGCGACCGCGATGATCGAGGGGGCGTGCCGTCCGCTCAAAATCAGCCTGGTTAATAAGGTACCTGAATCGTCACGATGTGATTCGGATCTCCGGTCGCCGGATCATATTGCACTTGCGGCGGATTCGATCCTGGAACGAGCCAGTAACGAGCCCCGGCCGGGATCTGTACGGAAATCGTGGACTGCCCGTACGTGCCTGGCTGAACATATTGCGTTCGCTGCACATACTCAGGCTGCTGAACTGGTTGAACGTACTGCGGCTGCTGAACGTACTGAACCGGTTGAACGTACTGCGGCTGCTGAACGTACTGAACCTGAGGCGGTTGAACGTAGATGACTTCAGGTCTGGGCCTGGGGTTCCATCCGCTCCAGACAGGACCAGGATCGAAAAATCCCCCCATGCCTGGTGGCGGAAATGGTGGTGGGAACGGTGGCGGGAATGGCGGAGGGAACGGTGGCGGGAATGGTGGCGGGAAAGGCCGCATGAAAGGTGGCTGAAATGCCTTCGCCTCCCGCGGAATCGACGACATCATCAATCCCAGTCCAAGAACGAAATACATCAATCGAGTGATTTTCCGCATGGAGACGGTCCTTTTTCATGGTGGATAACTGGCAGCAGGTTTCGTGGTAATGCGAAAGATGCTCCTGATAACCGAATGTATGAACGACCCAAAAATTGGACATCTCTTTCGTTTTTTTAACGTGACGGCACATTCAGGCTGGTTTCTTCCCATGAACTGCCCACCGAGGCATTCAGGATCGAACTTTACCGCGATCTTCGTGGCGACGCCGAAGAAATATAGCATCTTATTATATTATAGTGATTTACGTAGAATCCGAATGTGTCGTGAACCCGCTCGATCGAGCGTTGCAATCTGCAGCGGCCCCTTGACAAGACTCTCGGAAATCGAAATAAGATTCTTAGATCAACTTTTGAGCCGGACACTTTTTGGCGCGAATCGGCCGATGGGATCGATCGGTTCGATGGGTATCCGTTAGCCTTTCGCGGCTTCTTCGTTGGAACCTGATTCCCTGCGAGTTCCGATCATGTCACACGTCATCGACAGCCAAAAGCGTATCGAGGATTCTACCGAACCGAATTGCGGCGAGACGAGCCCGGAACCCTCTCCCGAAATCCTCAACGCCCATCGCACCTATCTGCTCAAGGTCGCGGGCGATCTGCTCAGGCCCGAGCTGCGGCCGAAGGTTTCGCCGTCCGACCTCGTGCAGGAATCGATCGTCATCGCCATCCGCAAGTTCCAGAGCTTTCACGGCTCTTCGCCTCAGCAGCTCCGCGCCTGGCTGGAGGCCATCCTCCGGCGCAGATACTGCAACCTCCAGCGTGTCTTCTACCGCAATGCCCGTCATGCCGTCAGCCGGGAGGTGTCCATCGATGCGGCTCGATCGGATCAGCCCGGATGGGAATTGCCGGAACCGCAGCCGGACGAGTCCAAAAACGTCAGGCAGAAGCAACTGGAATCGATCCGCGAAGAGGTGCGGAATCTCACTCCCGCCGAAGCCGAAGTTTTCGTGCTGCGGATGGAACACGATTTCTCCGTCGCGGCGATCGCCGAGCGGCTCGCCATTTCCGAAGCCTGTGTCCACAAACGATATCAGAGAGCCGTGAAGCACCTCTACGAACGGCTTCACGAATCGGTCGACGCCGATTCGGACTTGAGTTAGACTGATTCGTACATTCCCGAAAGGGAATGCTTTCAACCATCGGATCCCGCCCACCGAATCCGAATTCAGCGTTGCATTGCCTATGACTCCCCAGGAATTCGAACACTTTCTGGCCAGGCTCTACGCATCGACGAGACCGCCGGGAACCGGGATCGATCCGCAAAATGCAGCGAAGGATCCGTCCCGCGCGACGACGGGTTCGGAGTCGCCGGAGATCTTCCGCTTCGGCCCTTTCGAGCTGAATACCGAACTCGGTCGTGGCGGTTTCGGGATCGTGTATCTGGCCCGGGACACCCGGACCGGAACCGATGTCGCCCTCAAGCTCCCGATGCCGTTCGTACTTGTGTCAGAGACAGCCAGGCACCGGTTCGAACGTGAGGGAAAAGTCGGCGAGACGCTCGATCACCCCGGAATCGTCAAAGTCCTGGAAACCGGCGAGGTCGGCGGCATCGTCTACATCGCGTCGGAATTCGTCGCCGGGCCTACGCTCTCGACATGGCTGGCCGACCGCTCATCACCCGTGCCCTGCAAGATCGCGGCCGTGCTGGTCGCCCGCATGGCCGAAGCGATCGCACACGCCCATAAGCATGGCGTTATCCATCGTGACTTGAAACCGGCGAACGTGATTCTCCGGCCGACGGGAAACTCGGGCCAGTCGGGCCACTCGACGGATTGCCCGTTCCAGCCTCGCGTGACTGACTTCGGGCTCGCGAAAGTGTTGCACGAGATACGCAACGAGCACACTTTGACGGGATCCGCCGAGATCGGATCGACCTCTTACATGGCTCCGGAGCAGGTTCTCGGCCAGAACGATGCGATCGGCCCATGCACGGACATTCACGCTCTGGGAGCGATCCTTTACCGCATTCTTGCCGGACAGGCCCCATTTACGGGGCGATCGCGCGAAGAAGTGCAACGGAAAATCGTGCATGAGACGCCGCCGTCGCTTCGGACGATCCGGCCGGACGTTCCGGAGCAACTGGCGATCGTCTGCGAAAAGTGCCTGCGCAAGGAGCCGGCCAATCGCTACGCCTCCGCGGACGAACTGAAGTCCGACCTGGAGAGGTTCCTTTTCCACCAGAAAATTCTCGCCCGGCCGATGTCGTATTGGGAACGGGGCAAGAATTGGGTGCGCCGGCATCCGGCGATCGCCACGGCGGCGATTTCGGCGGTGGCGTTTATGATGTTCGTCATCGTGATCCAGGCGGTGCAAAACCGCAGCTTGCGGCGAATTAACCGGGAACTCGAAATCTCCGAACGCCGCGCCGAAGGGCAGCGAATCCTCGCCGAGCGAAGCAAGTCGATCGTGGATCGATCGTATTTCGAAACCCGGCTCAACTCGGCTTACGAACTTTCGAAAAGCGGTCTGGCGGTTCGGACCCAGCAGGCATTGATCGAAATCGATCCTGGGCCGGGACTCCGGGATTTCGCCTGGAACCACCTTTGGCTTCGCTCGCGCGAAGTTACGCGAGTCGTGGCGTTCGTGGATTCCGACCCGATTCTTATGGCGGTTACGGCGGACGGGAAAGTCGTGGCGACCTTGGACAAAGCGAGAACCGTCATCCTGCGCGACACTGAAACAGGCAAGGTTCTCGATCGGTTCGAACCGGTCAAGGAAGGATCGAACGTCCGTTCGATTCGATTTTCCCGCGATGGCCGCAAGCTGTTCGTGCTCGCGAACGGAGTGGCTTCGGACCCCGAACGATCCACGGAATATCTGCTCTTCGTTCGTGAAAATGGTGAAACCCGTCAAACGAAGATCCGCAAGAAATTGACCGACAACTTCGCCGATTTCGTCGAATCTCGGGACGGCAGCCGAATTCGCTTGCTGTTCGATGAGTCGATCGCTCGCGAAAATGAAATCGACTACGTATCGATTTCGGATTTACGAGCGGGCAAGGAGCCGCTTCCGCGCATTTCGACATTCGCCCGCTTCCTTCCCGATGGCCGTCATGCCCTTCTGGCCGACGAACAAGAGTTGCTGCGTGTCGTTTCGATGGGCGATCCCGCCGTGGACAACCCGTTCGCTCCGATTCGGGAAGTCCTGACGAATTCGATCACGATCGATCGCGCCTCGCCCAGAGTCGCGGCAATCAGTGTGGATCGCCGGTCGATCCGCTTTCTTGACCTCGATCCCGCCTCGGGCAGAAAAACCGGCAAAGTCGACTTGCCTTTCGAAATGGGTGCCGCCCGATGGATCGATGGCGATCACCGGTTGCTCGTCTACGACGACCGCTGGAATGCGGCGATGATCGATGTTCGATCCGGCAGGATCACGCCCCTGAGGCCGAAGCCCCGGTCGGATCCGGACGAAATGCGAATCGATATCTCCGGCAAAGTGCGTTGCATTTCGGTCGACTCCAGACTCCTGACCTTCGGATACGTCAAAAACCCGGGCGGCAGAACGCAGCAGGTCTGGGACATCGAAACGGGCGAAGAAATGACGTCCCCGTTCACAGGAACGATCGCCCATGCTGAGCCCTTGCCGGACCGGAAATCGGCACTTCTGACGAGCGGTCGGCACATCGACGGCTGGCGGCCCGTCGGGCGTTCGATTTCGAATCGTTCTCTGGCCGGTCATACCGACGAAGGCTGGGGAGCCAGCTTCGCCCCGGACGACTCCGCGCTGGTCACTTCGAGCGACGATACGGACGACCAGCTGACCGTGCGAATCTGGGACTGGAAATCAGGCGATCTCATTCGCGGGTTCGCTCCGCACAAGGCGACCGTATCGAGCGTCGAGTTTTCGCCGGACGGACGCGTCATCGCGACATGTGCGTTGACCTCGAGCGGCAATCTGGCGATTTGGGACGCGAAAACCGGCACGAAAATCGCCGATCTCGTCGGCCATGAGACACCCGTCTACAACCTGTCTTTCGCCTCGGACGGCACGAGACTGGCATCGGGGGACAACAAGGGCAACGTGATCGTGTGGGATGTCGCGACCGGCGAAGCGATTTCGAAAACGAAAGCCGACCGGGACAGGATTCGGGGCCTGGCTTTCATGCCCGGCAGTCGAACCGTCGTAGCGACCGCGAGCGAATCCCGGCACGTACGAATCTGGGACACGGCCAATAACCGGTTGATGCAGGATTGGGAAACCGGCGGCGAAATGACGACTCTGGCTTTCGTACCGAATTCCGACCGGCTGTGTGCTGCCGAGTCGAGCGGCCGGCTTTACGTCTGGAATTTCGAAACGGGCGAGCGGATCCGCGTGATCGAAGGCGACGGCAATCGCATCCGGCATATGCGATTTCTACCGGAAACCCCTCTTCTGGCTGCTGGCGATGTCATCGGTCAATTGCATCTCTGGAATGTCGACACCGGCATCGAAATTTTCGCTTTCGAAGGCCATAAAACGCCGATCAACCGCGTCGCCTGCACTTCGGACAGAAAAACGATCGCCACGATCGCGCACGACGGAACCGTTCGTCTCTGGTTCGGCCACGAAAGCCAGTGACATTCGCCGTGGCTGCGATCGATAAGGGTCCAGACGGATCGCCCGTCCCGAGGATTTGTCTCCAGATTCGGTTTCGATTGCTCCATCGTAAATTCTCTGCTAGACTCGTCTGACTCACCTTCACCGAAGCGGCCGGCTCGGCTCGGCTTCGGTTCCGCACTCAGCTCTCGCCAGCCTGATCGTCCTTCAACGAGGGCCCGCCATGCGCGGAACACCTTTTCGGATTCCGATTCCGCCGACCGCCCCGAACCGGCGAACCTTCGTTCGTGCCGGAGGCATTTCGTTCTTCGGCGGTTTTACCTTGCCGAACCTGCTGCAAGGAGCGGAACGGGCTTCGCCCGTCAAGTCTCCGAAAATCAAGTCGGTCATCCTGTTCAACCTGCTGGGCGGCCCGAGCCATATCGACATGTTCGACATGAAGCCGGACGCCCCGGAAGGCATTCGCGGCGAATTCGGGTCGATCGAGACGTCGCTTCCAGGCCTGCGCATCTGCGAACTGCTGCCGAACACAGCGCGCCTGATGCACAAAACATGCCTGATCCGCACGATCTCGCACACTTATGATTCCCACGACCCGATGGCGATCATGACGGGCTTCACCGGCGGTAATCCGCAACTTCAGGCCCAGCCGACCGATCCGCCCGATATCGGCGCGATTTGCCAGTACGTGGGGCTGGGGCCACAGGATGTGCCGGGGGCCGTGTGCCTGCCTTGTTATCCCGGCTGGGGCCAGAACGGTTATCGCCGGGGCGGCCCTTACGGCGGTTTTCTCGGCAGCCGCTACGACCCGCTGTTTTCGCTGTGCGACCCGAAATTCTCGCGCGAACCGAAGATCCGGGATTATGAGCCCGTCCTGCCGGTCGGCGTGCCGTTTCTGGCGGACATGGATGCGGAATCGCAGTTCGACGAAACACGGATCGCCGCCAGAAAAACGCTGCTCGACACTTTCGCGGCAAGATCGGACGACGATCCGCTCGCCAATCTGCCGATCGACAGATTCCAGCGCAAGGCCTTCGACCTGCTCACCGCTCGCAAGACGCGCGAAGCTTTCGACCTGAACCGCGAGCCTGAACACGTTCGCGACCGATACGGCCGCAATCTCTTTGGCTCAAGCCTTCTCGTGGCGCGTCGGCTCGTCGAAGCCGGTGTGCCGTTCGTCAGCGTGCATCAGGATATCTTTCTCCATTACGGGCATTCTTACGACATGCATGCCCGCAACTTCCCGATGCTCAAGGACTTCAATCTGCCGATCCTCGACCGGGTCTATCCGGCCCTGATCCACGACCTTGAAAGCCGGGGCCTTCTGGACTCCACGCTGGTCATCGTGATGGGCGAAATGGGCCGGTCGCCTCGCGTCAACAAAGCAGGCGGCAGGGACCATTGGCCCAAATGCGGCTTCAGCCTGCTGACCGGCGGCGGAATCCGGCCTGGAACGGTCTACGGCACGTCCGACAAGATCGGGGCCTATCCCACAGTCGACCCGGTGCACCCTTCCGATCTGGTGGCCACCATTTACCGCCTGCTCGGAATCGATCCCGGGCTCGAAATTCACGACCGCCTCGGCCGGCCGTTCACGGTGGCACAAGGTGGCGTCCCCATCGCCGGAATTCTTGCCTGAGCCGGCCCGATAAGCTGTGGTGAAATTGCAAGTCCGGTCATCAACGACACAACTTGTCGAGAGATCACACCGATGCCGCCCAGAACTGAACCTTCGAACCCATTGTTTCGAATCATGTTTTCAATTGGATTCTGCCTGACGATTTCGCCCGGTTTCGCCACCGACGGGAAGTCGGGCGAACCGGCACGAACGCTCGAAGCTTCGAAGTTCTCTTCGCTGCAGGCCGCCCTGGACGCGGTTCCCCAAACCGGAGGAATCGTGCGGATCCCGCCCGGCACATTCGAACTGACGGAACCTCTGGTCGTGAAAACCGGCGACACCCGGATCGAAGGCTCTGGCACGGCGACGCATCTGGTCAACAAAAACACGAAGGGCCAGCCCGCGGTGCTGATCGCACCCGCGAACCTCGCGAACGACCCGAAAGCGGAATTATGGCGTGTCCAGATCGCCAATCTGCGTATCAGCGGCAACCGCGAAAGCGGCGATGGGATCACAGCCCGCAAGGTGCAGGAAATTCTTGTGCAGGCCGTCGCGCTGGATCATAACGGCGGCAACGGGATCCATCTGGACAACTGCTTCGAAGATCCCCGCATCAACGACAATATTCTCACTTACAACGCCAGGGCCGGTCTTCAGATCACCGTCGGGCACGATATCGTCGTCAGCGGCAATCAGTTCGAGGAAAACCAGGACGCCATCCGCTGTATCGATTCGTATAACCTGTGCGCAACCGGCAATGCCATCGACGATCATCTGCGCCACGGCATCGTGATCGAGAACACCTACGGCTCGGTCGTCAGCGGCAACATGATCGAAGAGTGCACCGGCACGGCCATCATCCTCGACCGCGACTGCTACGGCATCGCCCTGAGTTCGAACGTGATCGCGCACCACCTTGGTGGCGGAATCGACCTGAAGGACGCCAACGGCTGCACCGTGAGCGCCAACTCGTTCGTTCTGTGCCACGGTTTCGCAGTGCGTATGGGCCCGGAGAGCGGGCGCAACGCCGTCACGGGCAATGCGTTCGCGAACACGTATATCGGCGGCGGCAAGCTCAAGAGGCCGATTCGAGCACACAAAGACCCGTTCCAGATCGACACGGGCGCGGGCATCGTGCTGGATTCGGCCGGCGAAATCGCCATTTCCGGAAACACGTTCACGGGGCTGGACACCCAGGCCGTCAAGGCCTCGGGCACCAGCCGCAAGATCCTGATTTCGAACAACGTTCTGACCGATTGCGCCCGAAAGATGCCGGCGGGCACACGATGGATCGATCTGGGTGACTCCGTCGAGTCCCTGCAGAAGGACAACCTCGGCTCGAATTGAGCAGAGGCAGCTGCATAAGCGACTTCGCAACAAGCCCGGCCGGCCTGGTCAGCGGCCGATGAACACGCTTCCTCGTCGCGCCCGCGGCCATGTCCCCCAGCCGTCCCAGGGCGAAAGCGGCGCAGGGCCGAATCCGCCGAACGGGCGATACGGCTGCGGCCGCCATCCAGGGCCGACCGGGGCGTAATAATTCGCGTATGGCACGTAACCGGGATTCGCGTACGTCACCGGCGGGGCGTATGATGCGACCGGTGGCGGTGCCGCGGCCTGCGAAGCCGCGAGCAGCATGGTTCCGTTGCCCTGAGCCACGTAATTGTAGCCGCCGTAAGGAACCAGCGTGCCGGGCGGCACGCTGGCATACATCGACGGCACCTGGTATGCGACACCGGCGATGGGCGCCTGTGCCGGAGCTTCAGGGCTCAGGGCCAATCCCCCGATCAGAATCGACGCAGCAAGGCTGAAACGCAATGACATGCTCGTCTCCTTCAGTCAGAATTCGGATCAAGAATTACGACAGCGACACACCCGGCTTCGGGTATTTCCGGCCCTCATTCCAGCGAATCAGTCGATCAAAATTTCGTGATGCCGACTTCTTCGGCGCTGGCGAGCACATCGGCCGCAGAGCCGACCAGCAATGGGTCCGGAGCGCAGGCCACGGTCGGATCCTTGTCCGGATACGGCAGTGCATGCAGGAAATGACGCATGCAATTGAGCCTGGCCCGCTTTTTGTCGTCGGATTTGATGACGACCCAGGGGGCGTCGGCGATGTCCGTATGAAAGAACATGGCGTTCTTCGCCTCGGTGTATTCGTCCCATTTGTCGAGCGACTTGACGTCGATCGGCGACAGCTTCCAGTGCTTCAAGGGGTCGTCCCGCCGCGACACGAACCGACGCAACTGCTCTTCACGGCTGACGGAGAACCAGAATTTATAAAACAGCGTGCCGCTCTGCACGAGCATCCTTTCGAATTGCGGCGTCTGGCGCAGGAATTCGAGGTATTCCTGCGGCGTGCAGAACTTCATCACCCGTTCCACACCTGCCCTGTTGTACCAGGAGCGGTCAAAAAAGACCATTTCACCGGCGGTCGGCAGATGTTCGACGTAACGCTGAAAATACCATTGGCCTTTTTCGGCCTCAGACGGTTTTTCCAGTGCGACGACCCTCGCGCCCCGCGGATTCAGATGTTCCATGAACCGGCGGATCGTTCCGCCCTTGCCCGCCGCGTCGCGGCCTTCGAAAAGCAGGACGATCTTCTGCCCCGATTCCTTGACCCAGCTCTGCACTTTCAGAAGTTCGATCTGAAGTTTCGTTTTGGCGGCTTCGTATTCCTTACGCCTCATACGTGTGCGATAGGGATACGACGCCGGAAGCGGAGCCGAGGAACTGTCCTCTTTGGTGCCATGTGGCGCTTCCGCCACGTGTGCTGCCACGGGGCCCGTGGAGATCGCCTTGATCTCGCTGGCCGCCTTCGGGTTGGATAGCTTTCCCGACGAGCCTTTGGGTTTCGAGCCGTTCTCCTCGACCGCTTTCAGCGGACGGGCGACGGTGCTTTCAGCGACCGCCACCGGATTGACGTCGGGTTCCGACTTCTTCGAAGTTTGCGATCCGTCCGTGTTCGTGTCCGAAGTCCTCTTCGAATCATCGCCGGCGCGCGACATATCAGGAACTCCACGAAAGTTGGGCAATCCGATCCCGGAAGGATCGGCCCGCCACTGGACTTTACCGGTGCGTTGACATTGAGGTGAGGAAGGTGCGGATCGTTCGGAAATCAACGTATTTCGACTGACACGCAGCCATTCACGGATTCTTCACGTAATAGAAATTCTAAGCTGTGGAGGCCACGATTCAAGTGGGCGGCCCGGAAATTCGGAGCGTCATGTTCGATTTTGTTCCGGCCGTAACGATCCTCAGGTCAGCGCGGCCGCGAAAACTGCGGCAAGTCGATTCTCACACACGGGATCAGGCGGATGGCGATCCGAATCGCCAGCGATTTTCCGGTCGATCGGCATGTTGCGATCCCGCGAAGGATGACGCATGATACGCGGATCGGACGACGCACCTTTTCGCAATCGCCCCGGGAGATCTCGATGAACCGATTCGCATTTCTGACGCTCACACTCGCTCTCACAGGCCTGTCGATCATGCCGACCTGGATGCCGGCCGCGGAAGTCATCACAATCTGGCCAGGCGGAACGCCAGGCGCGAAAGGCACCGAACCGGCCGACATTCCGACTCTCACGGTCTATCGGCCCGCGGAAGGCAAAAATGCCGGCGCGGCGGTCGTCGTCTGCCCAGGTGGCGGTTATGGCGGCCTGGCCGCGCATGAAGGCCAGCCGATCGCCGAATGGCTCGCTTCGAACGGTATCACGGCTTTCGTGTTGAAGTACCGTCTCGGCCCGCGTTACCGGCACCCGGCAATGATCGACGACGCCAATCGCGCCGTTCGCACCGTCCGTGCCAAAGCGACGGAATTCGGAATCGACCCGAAACGCATCGGCATTCTCGGATTCTCCGCGGGTGGCCACCTGGCATCGACTGCCGGCACCCATTACGACGCCGGCAAACCCGACGCGACCGACACCATCGAACGCGCCAGCTCCCGGCCGGACTTCATGGTTCTGCTCTACCCGGTCATCAGCCTCGGCACCAAGTATGGCCACGGCGGGTCGAAAAAGAACCTGCTCGGAGAGAATCCGCCCGAAGATCTCGTGAAAAACCTGACTAACGAGCTGCAGGTCGACAAGAATACGCCGCCGGCATTCCTCGTGCACACCAACGAAGACACCCCCGTGCCCGCCGAAAACTCGTTGTTCTTCGTTCAGGCCTTGCGAAATGCCGGTGTCCCCTGCGAATTCCACATGTTCGAAAAGGGCCGCCACGGGCTCGGCCTGGGGATGGGTGATCCGGCCTTCTCCGAATGGCCGAAACTCTGCGAAATCTGGTTCCGCCAGCGTGGCATCCTGCCGAAATCGAACTGATCAGGCGAACTATCGGCCGGCGATCGGCGACCGTTTCGCCGGCCGGAACTCAATTCAACCAGTCATCCAATGAATGACGGGCCGAATCGAGTTCCCCGCTCGTCAGAAACACGTGAATTTTCCGCAGTGAGGTGGCGAGCGATTCATCGAACACGACGGCTTCCCTTTCGGCAAGTTCCGCAGGAGCGACCGCCCGGACGATGCGTTCGATCAGCCCTTCCAACCCTTCGCCGGTCAGAGCGCTGACCACCGAGACGCCGCTGGCCGACCTGGTCGCGAGTTCGATGATCTCGGCCGTGGCCAGGTCCGCCTTGGTCCGAACTTCAATCACGCGTGAACCGGTTTCCTCAGGCGCCGGTTCCTGCCCGCATTCGGACATTTTGAGAACGACGTCCGCCCGGCGATGTTCCTCACGGGCGATTCGAATGCCCTCGGCCTCAAGCGGATCGGCCGTCGCGTCTCGCAACCCGGCTGTGTCCGTGAGGACGATCGGCCAGCCGTCGAGCACGACGGCGACGTCGACCGCGTCGCGGGTCGTGCCTGGTGTCGGACTGACGACGGATCTTTCGTAACCCGCGAGGGCATTGATCAGCGTCGATTTGCCGACATTCGGCAGGCCTGCCAGCGCGACACGGAACCCGCCAGCCAGCCGAGTACCGAAATCGGTAGTGCGCAGCAGTTCATCGAGTGCACCGGTCGCGGCTGCGATATCGCGCTGATCGATCGCCGAAGCGATGATTTCCAGATCGGCCCGCAACGCCCCACGTGATTGCCTGTAGAGCACGGCGGCTGCCCGGGCCGTGCCGGCATGGCCGAGTTTTTCGAGTGCCAGCCGTTCGAGCTTACGAATTCCATGTGCCGCCAGGTATGCGTCGCGAGTGGCGTGAGCGATCTCGAGCGTTGCCAGCAACCGAATCAGGGAATCGATCAGGAGTTCGCTGCCATGACCCTGAATTTCGACTTCGACGTTTCCCGTCGATTCGTCGTCCATCAGCAGCGCGACGACTTCGTCGCCCCCGAACCAGCCGAGACGAAGTTCGCCAGATGCGGAATCGCGCAGAGGCTTGCGCCCAGACCTGGGCCGAAACGCGCGATCGGCCACCTCGACGGCCTTCGGCCCCCAGATTCTCAATACGCCGATCGCCCCCGGCCCTTCGGCCGTCATTCGTGTGACGAAACTCGCGGAGCGGCCGTTGGCTGAGTCCATTTCACGTTTCCGACTCGTCGGCGAAATGTTCGGCGGCCCAATCGGCCAGGCCCATCAGAACGAGGTCGTCGACGACTTCGGCCTCCAGCGAACCGGCCCAGCGAGCCAGCATTGCGGCGTCGCCGCCTGTCCAGATCTCCCAGTGCTCCTGGCCACCGACACTGCGGGCGATCAGTTCTCGAATGGCGCCGACCTGGCCCCAGAAAAGCCCTGCTTCTATCGCCGTGCGGGTTTCGGTACCGAAGGCCAGCGGCTCACGGCTGACCATATCCACGTGCATGAGCCCCGCGGTGCCGTGTTCGAGTGCCTCGGCGCAAAGCCTGTAACCCGGCGCGATGGCCCCGCCGAGCCATTCGCCGTCGGCCGCGATCCGCTCGACCGTGATCGCCGTTCCGCAGAGAATGACCACACCCGGGCCATTGCGGCCTTTGAGACGGCCCGCCGCCCGAACGGCCAGGGCACGATCCGCGCCTGACTTTTCCGGCCGTGACAGTCGTCCGATCGTGCCGGTCGCGAGGGCACTGTCAAGCACCACGCCCGGAGCATCGGGACCGGTGCGAGCGTTCATCACCAGGTCCAGAGATTCCACCAATTCGTGGACGGCCTGAGGCCGTACGCTGGAAACCCAGATGCCGCCGATCGATTTATCTTCCAGCCATCCCGCCAGGGCAGAGGCATTCGCCTCGATCCGGTCGACGGGCAGCGTGAGCCGTTCGTCCCAGGCTTTGGGGCCACGCTCGAACAGGGCGTCGACGGCAGCGGCTCCTCGTTGCAGCCAGGCAAGCTTCACTCGCGAATTTCCGACATCGGCCAGCAGCCATCCGCCCGCGACACTCATGAGCCGGTTTCCGCTCCATGTTCGCCCGCGAGCGTGTCGACCGGCACATCGGAAGCTTCGTTTTCGGCGGATCGAGGTTCCGGTAAATCGGGCATTTCCGGCTCCATCGCCGGCGCTTCCAGTTCGCCGAGCATGTCGTTGACCTTGCGGATCAACTGATTCACGCCCCGGCCCGTAACCGCCGAAATGGCCATGACTTCCCGGCCGAGCCGCTTTTCGAATTCGGCCTGGATTTCGTCGGCGCCGGTCAGATCCATCTTCGTCAATACGACGATTTCAGGCCTTTCGGCCAGCAGCGGGCTATAAAGCCGCAGCTCTTCGCGAATCGTATGGTAATTGTCCCAGGGGTCGGTGTTGTCCGGGTTTTCGCACGCCACCAGGTGCACCAGCAGCCGGGTGCGCTCCACATGGCGAAGGAATTCGTGGCCCAGGCCATGCCCCGCGTGGGCGCCTTCGATCAGCCCCGGAATGTCGGCGACGACGAACGAATCTTCTCGCCCCGCGTGCACGGTGCCCAGATTCGGATACTTGGTCGTGAACGGGTAGTCGGCGATTTCCGGGTGAGCGTGCGAGATGCGCGAAAGGAGCGTCGACTTGCCAGCGTTCGGAAGCCCCACAAGGCCAACGTCGGCAATGACTTTCATCTCCAGAACGATCCACCGGTCCTCGCCCGGGAAGCCCTTTTCGAACTGTCTCGGAGCCCGATTGGTGCTCGACTTGAAGTGGGCGTTGCCGAAGCCGCCCTTGCCGCCTTTGGCGATGTAGACTTTCTCGCCTGGCTCACGCAAGTCCTTGATCACGTGGCCCCGGTCCCGGTCGCGCACGATCGTCCCCACCGGCACGGGAATCACGAGATCCTTCGCCGTCTTGCCATGACAATCAGCCCCTGTACCATGATCGCCCCGATCCGCTTTCCAGTGCCTTTGAAAGGAAAGGTGGGCGAGGTTCGAGTGACTCGGGTCAGCCACGATGACGACGCTCCCGCCGTGGCCGCCATCGCCTCCGTTGGGGCCGCCTTTTGGGGCGTACTTCTCACGGCGGAAGCTCAGGCAGCCATTGCCGCCGTCGCCACCCTTGACGTAAATGGTCACTCGATCGACGAACATGGAGAATTCTCAGGATCTGTAGTCAAACCGCGCGGAGTCTTCGATTTTCGAAAAACCGCCAAAAACGACGACCGGCCGAGCACCTCATCAGGCCCCGCCGGTCGGACACGATCGGTTTGCCGCTTTCGCGGCGCATCGAATGCCTGGTCAGTTCGGAAGTTCGGTCAGTACATTGATCCGGCGACCGTTCTGATCGTAGCTCACGATGCCTTCCTTCAGCGCGAACAGGGTGTAGTCACGCCCGACGCCGACGTTTCGGCCGGCCACCCAGCGCGTGCCGACCTGCCGGCAGAGGATGGAACCGATCGTGGCGAACTCGCCGCCGTACTTCTTGATGCCACGACGCTGGGCATTCGAATCACGACCGTTACGGCTGGAACCCTGACCTTTTTTATGTGCCATTGTCTCGACCTGCGTGCTTTCCGAGGGGGGGCCACCAGCGGCCCCGTCAACGACGAACGACCACGACACGCTCTGTATGTCGCGGCCTCGATAGTATCGAATTAAAAGGCATTATGACATGAGTCAGGGGCCGAGGGCAAGTCCATTTCGTCCAGAACTGACCGAACCGGTTTCTCGATCTTCGAACCGGTTACAATGTAACGACCTGTACGCATCGATCCTCAAATGCCGCCAAAGCCATGTCGACCGACCTGATGATTCGCGACGATCGTGGATTCTACTGCCCCCCGGGCGACTTCTACGTCGATCCCTGGCGGCCAGTCGATCGTGCCGTCATCACCCACGCCCACTCCGACCATGCCCGCTGGGGGCATCGCCAATATCTGACCACGCCCCAAGGCGCTGGAGTGTTGAGGGTTCGCATGGGGCCCTCCGCCCAGATCGACACCCTGGCCTATGGCCGGACGATCGAACGCAACGGCGTACGGATCTCGCTCCACCCGGCGGGGCACGTGCTCGGGTCCGCCCAGGTACGCATCGAACATCGCGGGCAAGTGGCAGTCGTCAGCGGCGATTACAAAACCGAAGCCGACGCGACCAGCACGCCCTTCGAACCGGTGCGATGCCACCTGTTCGTCAGCGAATCGACCTTCGCCCTGCCCATTTATCGCTGGAAGCCCCAGGCCGAGATTTTCGCCGAAATCAACCGATGGTGGTCGGCCAACGCCTCGCGCGGCCTCGCCACGGTTTTGCTCGCTTATTCGCTCGGCAAATCGCAGCGTCTTCTGGCCGGAATCGATCCCTCGATCGGCCCGATCTACGTTCACGGGGCCGTCGAACCTCTGAATGCCGCTTATCGACGTTCCGGCATTCGCCTGCCACGCACCGAATATGTCGCTGAAACGGTCAAGTCGGCAAAATCGGCAGGCTCGCGGCTCGCCTGGGCCGGCGCCATGATCGTCGCACCACCTTCGGCCATGGGTACGCCGTGGATGCGCCGGTTTCAACCCCTGTCGGCAGCCTTCGTGTCAGGCTGGATGACGATCCGTGGCACCCGCCGCCGCCAGGCTCTGGACAAGGGCTTCGCGCTTTCGGACCACGCAGACTGGCCCGGGCTACTCTCGGCCATCGCCGCCACCGGTGCCGAACGCATATGGCTGACGCACGGCTATTCGGCCGTTCTCGCCCGCCACTTGTGCGACATGGGGCTCGACGCCCGCACGGTCGACACTCAATTTCGAGGCGAAGCCGACGTCGCCGAAAATGCGGAACCGGCTGACGCAGAGCAGCCTGATCCTGCCGCCACGATCGCCGCGGATGCCGAAGCGCCAGGCCAGGAATCGCCGACGTCATGAAACGATTCGCGGAACTTTATACGGCCATCGACGAATCGACCCGCACGACCGTCAAAGTCGCCGCAATGGTCGAATACTTCCGTACCGTCGAACCTGCCGACGCCGCATGGGCCGTCTCGTTCCTGATCGGCCGCAAGCCTCGGCAGCTCGTTCCGACAAAGCTTCTGCGTGCATGGGCCGCCGAAGCCGCCGAGATCCCGGACTGGCTCTTCGAAGAGTCCTATCATGCCGTCGGTGACCTGGCCGAAACCATCGCCCTTCTCTTGCCTTATGGCGAGCCTGGCCAGCGCGTCGACCGCCCCCTCGCGGACTGGGTCGAGAATCACCTGCTGCCCCTCGGCGAGATGGCCGAACCGGCGAAACGAGAATCGCTTTACCGCTCGTGGGCGGCGATGGATCCCGCGGAGCGGTTCGTCTGGAACAAGCTCATCACCGGCGCGTTTCGCGTCGGCGTATCGCAAAGCCTGGTCACTCGAGCGCTTGCCGAAGTCGCCGGAGTCGACCAGGCCCGAATCGCTCACCGGCTCATGGGCGAATGGACACCGACGGCAGAGTTCTTCCGCTCGCTCGTCAGTTCCGAGACGCTCGCCTCAGACCCGAAACAGCTCTATCCATTCTATTTAGCCTATCCTCTAGAAAACGAGCCTGAAAAGCTTGGCGATCCCTCGGAATGGTCGGCCGAATGGAAGTGGGACGGCATTCGGGCCCAGCTCATCCGCCGGAGAGGTGAAACCCATATCTGGACACGCGGCGAAGAGCTGGTCTCCGAACGATACCCTGAACTTCACGAGCCGGCCGCCGACCTGCCCGACGGCACCGTGATCGACGGCGAACTGCTGCCCTGGAGCTTCGACGACAACGCCCCCCTGCCCTTCACCCAGCTCCAGAAACGGATCGGCCGCAAGAATCTGGGCAAAAAGATCCTGGCCGAAGTGCCCGTCGTCCTCGTCGCCTACGATTTGCTGGAAAATCAGGGCGAAGATATCCGCCATCAGCCATTTTCGCGGCGGCGAGCCCTTCTGACCGCACTTCTGCAAAGCCTGCCAGGGCAGGTTCGCCTGCGAATTTCGCCCGAAGTGCCTTTTGCCGATTGGGGCGAACTGACGCGCGCCCGAGAGGGCTCACGCGACCGGCGCTGCGAGGGCCTGATGCTCAAACAGAGGCAATCGCCATATCGCGTCGGCCGTAAGCGTGGCGACTGGTGGAAATGGAAAGTCGCTCCCCTGACGATGGACTGCGTTCTGACCATGGCCCAGCGCGGCAGCGGCCGCCGCGCCAGTCTTTATACGGACTATACCTTCGCCGTCTGGGATCGACCGAGCGGCTCGCTGCTGACCGTCGCCAAAGCCTATTCCGGCCTGACCGACGCCGAAATTGCCCGCATCGACGCCTTCGTGAAACGAAACACGACGGATCGCTTCGGACCGGTACGCGCCGTGAAGCCCGAGATCGTCATGGAACTCGCCTTCGAAGCCATTCAGGTATCGCCCCGGCATAAGTCGGGCATCGCCGTACGATTTCCGCGGATCGTGCGAATCCGCGACGACAAACGCCCGGAAGACGCCGACACGCTCGATCGCCTCAAGGCCCTGCTGGCCGTTTCTCCTGCAATTTCCGAGAATGACGAGGCCGCCACATGACCGCCCCCGAACCGAACCGGCCTGAGCCACGTGAATCGCTAGCCGCGCTTGATGACGACACCCTTCAGGCCCAGTGCGACATTCGTTTCGAACGCCGCAGCGGCCCCGGCGGCCAGAACAAGAACAAGGTCGAAACGGCCGTCATACTCGAACACCGGCCCACGGGCATCCGCGCGGAGGCCAACGAAAAACGCTATCAGGGCGAGAATCGCGAAGAAGCCGTGCGGCGGCTGCGGATGAAGCTGGCGATTCAGGATCGCCGGCCCGTGGGCATCGATGAGCCGCCATCGACACTCTGGAAGTCACGTATCGGCAAGGCGGGCAAAATCCAGGTGAATCCGAAACACCCGGATTTTCCCGCCCTGATCGCCGAATCTCTGGACTTCGTCGCAGGCTGCGGCTGGGACGTGAAAACGGCCGCGCTCGTGCTGGGCTGCACCACGTCGCAGCTCGTGAAATTCTGGAAAGACGCCCCGGGAGCGTTGCAAGCCGTCAACGCGAAACGATCCGAACGTGGCATGCCGACATATGCTTGATGGTTACGTCCGAATCTCGATCGAATCATTTCATTTCGGGTCGCCATCGAGCCGCGGGTCGGTCAGGTCGAGTTCATAGAGAATTTGATTGTAATCGTATCGGGGCGTGGGTCGCTCCACTCCTGAAAATGTGAGCGAATACGTACCTTCGAAGCGAATCGTGCGGCCGTCCGCGGAGTCCAGTTCCGGATGATGCGCGACATTGTAAAAACTGTATTTGTCGTGGGTGACGATCTTGACGGCTCGATCCCAAGGACCAGTCAGGTTTTCCGATTCCGCGAACCAGATTTCGCCGAGAACAGACTCTTTCGCGAACGTTTGACCGAAGATCATGATCCACTTCTTCCGGTAGGCGTTCCACGCGACCGTACCTCGGCTGATCTGCATTTCCTTGCCGTCCCCGGTACGGAACCGAATCGGGCATTCCTCAGGCTTGATCAGCCCCTTCGAAACGAGATGCTGCTGACGCTTCAGGTCGAAACTCGAACCGCCACGCCGCCATCGAAACACCGGTTTGCCCTGGGCGTCACGTTCGATGACGGGGTTCGATGCCTTGGAATCGGCCGTCTCGCACGTCCATCGTTCGTAAGCCGCCGGATCGACATAATCTACGAAACGGCTTCGAACCCGGACGAACGGGAACGGATCGGCGAAGTACAGCCATTCCGAATCGCCTTCCCTGACCTTCAGATCATGCGAACCGTCGGGCGGGCCGATGGGCTCAGGGCCGAATTCCTTCACGCTTTCGAACCGATGCGATTCGTCATTCCAAATGGCCACTCCCCTGCGATACGTTTCCATCGGCGGTTTGATTTTGGCGTACCAGCAGACGAGCTTTTCCTGACCGCTTTCTTCGAGCACCGACGCCAGAGCGCTGGCCCAGGTCGGACCATCGCCTGCGATACGGCAGGTTTCGGATGCGAACCCCGTTTTCGTATCTTCGAAATATTTCAACGGAATTTCATTCGCCGGATTCCACGAATCCGGCCCCGGCAAAGGCGTTCGAGCCGACGGCACATGAAAATTCCCGAGTGGATACCGCAACCGGGCGGTATCGCCCCAAAGCCAGTGCAATTCGCCCCGATAGCGCGTCATCTGCACGCTGTCCTGCCCCGTGACTTTCGCACGCGTCAAGGCGCGGGCGTCGTCGCTCGCGATCAATCCGGCGGCCTGACTTTCCGCCAGGCGCCCTGCTCCGGTGATGCGATAGAGTCTGCGGGCGATCTGAAGGCGTTTCAATTTCCATGTGGCGATTTCGCCGGGCACGACGCGAAGCGAGCCACCGCGATATCCGAAACCGTCGGGTTTCATTTCGTAGCCGTGCGAGCGCACCTGAAAGTGCACTTCCTGGCCCAGGAGTTCCGGCTCAGTCCAGGCTGTCACTCCGGCATTGTCCGAAAGATGCACGACCCCGTGCACCGTACTCGCCTCGACCAACGGCAAAGGTTCACCCGTCGCTTCGTCCACGAATTTGAGGACGAAAGCGGCGGGCGGGCGGTCGTCACACAGGGATTTCGCTTCGAAGGCGAATGCCAGAATCGACAACACGATCGTCAAATTCGGGATACGACCGATGTGATGTTCGCGATTCATGGCAATGCGCCCTTTTCCCTCGCCGGGATCACTTTACGTCAAGCAGCCAGCTCACGATCGCTTCGCCCGACGAAACGGGTTTCGAATCGTCGATAACGGATACGTTCGAGGGCACGCCTTCGAGATCGTAAGCACGTCGCACGATTTCGCCCGAAACGGCTTTCGATCCAGTACGCTCAATTTTCAATATGCCAGGCGCGATCGCCTGTGCCGCGCCGGTCAGTCCGCCTGCCTGCGCTGAACCGACCAGGGACTGCGTTCCCAGCGGTTCGTTCGCTCCTGCCAGGTCGACGTAAGTCCGCCCGAGACCAGCCAGCGAAGGACGAGCCCAGAGGACGTGTTCGGCCGCGGGCCCGAAGCCGGCGAGGTGGACGATACGCGTGTCCCGCCGGCTTTTGGCCAGAGCGACGACATTCGCGAGATCCTGCAGCCGATCCTGCGTCAGGCTCTTGTTGTAGCAGGAATAATGAGCCGTGTCCGGTCGTTTCGTGAGGCCGGCCGCCGGGTCGAAAGCCGCACCGACGAATAGCGGATCGTAGGCATAGATCGTGGTTCCCTTCGCGAGAAGTGCCTTGACGAGGGGCTTCGGCTGACCGTCCGCCCCGAGAATCCCCGCGATACCGGCCTCATCGGCGACGACGACGCTCACGCCCGTGGCACGGTTGGGTATCAATTCGATGACCGGGACGGCTTCGCCGGTGCCCGTCCGCCCGACGTGAAGCTTGCGCATCTGAACGCCTTCGACGAACAAGTCGGCGTTGAGGGATTCGACATTCAATTCATTGGCGGCAGGCTCGACGACTCCGGTGCGTACTTTCAATGCGGTTTTCAGCACTTTATTCGCGGCTTCACGCTCAGGGCCGCTGTGCGTGGCCAGGAATAGCCATTCGTCGATTTGCTTCGCTCGCATTTCGATCAATTGCTTCTCGATCGCTTCGCGTGTCCTTGGCTTCGCTTCGAAGGGTTTCGAATTGGTGAGGGAAAGAAGCGTTTCGGGGGTTTCGTAGTTGAGTTCGGTCTCGCGCAGGGCGTCGGAATCGGGTATGTTCTGCAGCCACTTCGCGAAAAACGGATAGACGGCATTGCGTGAAACGCGATTGTAATTATGTTCGAAGTTGAAGATCGTGGCCGTGACGAGGTCAGGCCTGCCGTAAAGTCCGTAGACATTTCGTATTTTCGGAAGTACGGCCGTCATCGTATTTGCCGTCCAGTCGCCAGTCGCTCCGACGAGCCTCATCGGTTTCGGGGCGAACGCCGCCCCGATCTCGACATTGTCGGTTCCCACTCGCATGCCTGCGGCGTTTTCGCACGTGCAGCCGCCCTGAAAGCCTTCGGAGATCATCACGACGGGTGCGGCGGCCGCGATCCGGTCGTCGACGGCACAGAGGAAGAACGTCTGTGTCCCCCCGCCCGATTCGCCGGTACAGCCGATGCGGGCGGCGTCCACTTCAGGAAGGCTCTGGAGCCAGTCGAGCGCCCGGATCGAATTGAAAGTCTGGAAGCCGACGAGGTTCAGGCCGTATTCGTCGAGCGTCTCGTTCGTGAACGTGTGACCGAACGGTTTCGAATCGTTGTAACCGACCATATCGTACATGAAGACCAGGAAGCCCAATTTGGCGAGTCGGATGCAACGCGCCTGCACGTCGGTATTCATGCGGCCATCGGCGTAATGGCCATGAGGCGACAGGATCGCCGGCAGCTTGCCTTCGGCGAACTTCGGACGAAAAACGTTGCCGCACAAATAAAATCCTGGGACGGTCTCCAGGGCGACTTTTTCGATCGTGTAATCGCCGCGATCCATAATGCCGTAGACTTGCGGGTTCAGCGGCGTTTTCGGCCACATCGGCCAGAGGCCTTGCGTGATCAGCAGTTGTTCTTTGACAGCCGCTTTCCGGCTTTCCCAGACCGTGCGTGAATTCGGCGGCGTGAAATTCGCCCCCTGGGCGTTCGTACGAATCGTCATATGCCGCGAATCCCTGATTTCGACCGGGAAGCCGGAATGCAACCTGGCGACAGCCTTCGCCTGAGCCTCTTCGCCGACGATCACGAATGAAGGCGTCGGCCTGGCAGCGGGGGTCTTTTTCTTGTCATCGGCTGTTTTTTCCGCGGCCGGGATCGTGACGGAATAGGACTGCCCGGATTTCAGCTTCATGCTTCCGGCGGAGCGTGTAGCCTTCGTGTCACCATTGGCAATTTCCCCCGGCTTCAATTCGATGCGGTTTTCGACGACGGTCGCTGACCAGGATCGGCCGCTTGGGTCGATCACGGTAATCGTTCGGTCAACCTCGGCTCCGGTTTCGCCCTCGATCCGAAATTTCGCCTGTCCTTCCACGATGGCGAACCCGGTCACGATCGTTGCATCGGCAGCCATCGAAACATGCGTCTGTGTTCCGCCGATGGCCAGGCCGATCGCCGCGAGAACGATTCGAAGGAACGATTTTTCTGGCAAGGATGGGATATTCATGACGAATGGGATACCTGTTGGGACGGTGGCAGGTTCGAAAATGTGCCGGAGGGGGGTATCATGCGACCTTGACTCACGCATCTTATGGCCGTTCGAAGGCCAAGACCAGATGATACTCTCCGATTCGCTCGCCGATTCGGAGATTGCCTTTCGCAAGCACCGACCGAAGCGACGCGCCCGGAGACCGCTGATCATGCAACGATTGTTCCGATCCGTACTGCGCACCTTGCCGGCGATCTTCGCCGCGTGCTTCGTCCAGGCCCGAGCCGCGGACTGGCGGCCCGACTTCCGCCCGCCGGCCCTGGCGATCGAAGGGGCCAAAATCGTCGTCGCGGCCGACAAGACCATCGAAACCGGTACGATCGTGATCCGCAAGGGCATCGTCGAAGCGGTGGGCAAAACCGAAGAGGTCAAAATTCCGCCGGACGCCTTTGTCGTCGCGGGCAAGGGGCTCACGGTCTATCCCGGCTGGATCGACGCCTATACGCTCACGGGGCTGGGCACGGGAACGTCTCGCTCGCGAACGGGAACCGGGCGCAGCATGCCTCTCAGCGAGTTTTCGTCACCGTTCACACCGCCTGATGACCGCGTCGGCATCACGCCCGAATTCGCCGTGGCCGATTCGCTGAATCTTGGCGATCCGACGGCTGAAGGGCGGCGCAAACTTGGTTTTACGTCGCAAATCGTGGCCCCCGGCGGAGCGATCATGACCGGCAAGGGCGTCCTGGCTTCGACGACCGGCTACCCGCGCCGCGAAATCCTGATCGTGCCCCACGTCGGTCTGCACGTGAATCTCCGAACGCCTTTCGACCCGAACCCGAGCCCGCCCGTCGTGGACAGCCCGTCGCTGGCCCCGCCGCGCTTTCGTGGGCGTCAGGCTGGCGGCCCCAGCGGTTACCCCTCTGCCCTGATGGGAATCATAGCCCACTTGAGGCAGCAGGTGTCGGACGCTGCGCATTATCGTCAGCTTCAGGAACATGCCCGCCGCCATGGTGGCCCGCGTGTGCCGGTGGATCCTTCGATGGAAGCGATTCTGGAAGCCATCGACGGTAAGTTGCCCGTCTGGTGGCAGGCTGAAACTCGCGACGAAATCCACCGTGCCCTGGATCTTTCGGCCGAATTCGGGTTCGAGCCGGTGATCGTCGGCGGTCGCGAAGCGGCGAAGGTCATCGACCGGCTCAAGGCCGGCAATGTACCCGTCGTGCTGCGGCTGAACTATCCCAACAAGCCGAAGGTGCCGACGAAGGCCGAATTCGCCAAAAAGCAGGCTTCGGACAGGATCGAGCCCCTTCGTGTTACGGAACGTAAGCTGGAAATCTGGAAGGAATACGTCGCGACCGCTGCCGCTCTGCACAAGGCGGGCGTGAAGTTCTCGTTTTCGACCGATGGTCTGCAGCGGCCTGAACAATTCGCCGAGAAACTGCGCGACGTCGTCGCCGAAGGTCTGCCGGAAGCCGCCGCGGCGGATGCGCTCGCCGCGGGCGGCGCGGCGCTGGCCAAAGCCTCTGACCGCCTGGGAACGCTGGAGCCTGGCAAATACGGCCACCTGGTCGCACTGACGGGCCCGATCTCCGACGCGAAGACGAAGGTTCGGCTGGTCGCGGCGGACGGCATCCTTTTCGACTTCGATGCTCCGACGATCCTGCCGAAGGAAAGCACGCCCACGGGCCGACCGGGACGACCTGGCGAAATGGCCAGGGCCGATGCGGGCGACAAGCCGGCGGCGGACGCGAAACCGGGCGACAAGCCTGAAGGCGGCGAACCGGGCAAGGCGGAAGCGAAACCGGACGAATCGGCCAGGAAAGAGCCAGGTAAGGAAGGTGCGGAAACGAAATCCGCCCGGGTCGAGGCCAGGAAGGAAGCCTCGAAAAAGGAAGAACCGAAAGCCCCTGAGGCAAAGAAAGACGAGCCGAAATCGAAGGACGAGCCCGGCAAAACCGAGCCGAAGAAGGACGAACCCGCGAAGGACGAACCGAAATTCGTGGATGTCCTGACCGAGCTGGACGCGGACCGCAAAGTCGCCTTCAAGACAGGCGGAAACGTCCTCCTGCGAGGGGCCACGGTCATCACCGTCAGCGGTCAGGGCACGCTCAGGGACGCCTCGATTCTCGTCCGGGACGGCAAGATCGCCGCGATCGGCACTGAGATCAAAAAGCCCGAAGGTGTCATGGAAATTGACGCCAAGGGACTTTTCGTGATGCCCGGAATGATCGACACGCACTCGCACATGGCGATCGCCGGGGGCGTCAACGAAGCGACGCTTTCGATCGTGCCGGAAGTGCGAGTGACGGACGTCGTCAACGGTACGGACCCGACGATCTACCATGCTCTGGCGGGCGGAACGACGGCCGCGCGCCTGCTGCACGGGTCAGCCAATACGATCGGCGGCCAGGACGTGATCATCAAACTGCTGCCCGGCCGGCCGGGACGGGAATTGATCCTGAAGGACGAAAAGCGGCCGCAGGGCGTGAAGTTCGCCCTGGGCGAAAACGTCACCCGCAGTACGGGCCGATTCCCCAACACCCGCATGGGCGTGGAAGCCACGATCGAACGTGCTTTCCGTCAGGGCGCCGCCTATGCCGAAGCTCGCAAACGCTGGGAGGCCCTGCGTGACCAGAAGGGCGAAGCCGCCGGCCCAGCGCCGCGGCGTGATCTCAGGCTCGAGGCCCTTTCACGCATCGTCGCCGGCGACATCAAGATCCACAGCCACTGCTACCGGTCCGACGAAATCCTCATGCTCCTGCGCACCGCCGAACGCCACGGCGTGAAGGTGCAGTCGCTGCAGCACGTGCTGGAAGGCTATAAGGTGGCCCCTGAGATCGCGGCCCATGGCGCGAGTGCGTCGACGTTTTCCGACTGGTGGGCGTACAAGATCGAGGCCTTCGACGCAGTTCCCGCGAACGCCGCGATCATGACCGAAGCCGGCGTGAGCGCGGTAATCAAGAGCGACGACCCGGAACTGGTCCGCCACTTGAATCTTGAAGCCGCCAAGTCCGTCAAATACGGCGGAATGGCTGAAGATAAGGCGCTCGCGATGGTGACGATCAACCCTGCGAAAGAACTTGGCCTGGCTCACCGGATGGGCTCGATCGAAGTCGGTAAGGACGCCGATCTCGCCATTTTCGACGCGCACCCGCTGGATACGTTCAGCAAGTGCCGGATGTCGCTGGTCAACGGCGAAGTCGAATTCGCCCTCGGCAAAACCGCCGAAGAAGCGGTCAGGCCCAAAGTGCTGGGCACGCTCGCCCGCACTGAGGCCGCTGCCGCGGCCCCGGTCACGAAGTTCAAGGACGATCTGGACAACCGCAAAACCCGTGCATTCGTCGGTGCCAGGGTCCATCCGGTCGATGGCCCGGCGATCGCCGAAGGCGTCGTCATCGTGCAGAAAGACAAAATCCTGGCCGTCGGCGGCAAGGAAACGGCGATCCCCGAAGGCGCCGAAGTCATTGACCTGAAAGGCTATGACCTCTGGCCCGGAATGATCGAGGCCGGCAGCCAGGTCGGCCTGTTCGAAGTCGGCAGCCTGCGGGAAACCCAGGATGTCAGCGATTCGGCCACCTTCCAGCCCGAGCTGACGACCTCCACCGCCATCAATCCGGAAAGTGAGCTGATCCCGGTCACCCGTGCCAACGGCATCCTCACCGTCCTGGCCCAGCCTTCCGGCAACGGCATCGCGGGCCAAAGTTCCGTCGTCAACCTTCACGGCTGGATTCCGACCGAAATGGTCGTCCAGGACAGGGCCGGCCTGCACGTACAGATCCCGGCATACGTACCGCCCCGCGATAACGCCGAATTCGGCCTGACTTACGACTTCGACCATTATTGCGGCTGCGAGGATCTGGCCACGGCCGATCACGCCCATCGTCACGAAGCCATGGCCGACGATCCGCCGGCTTCCCCTGCCCCCGCGGGCGGCAATGAAGGCGAGCGTGCGCAAGCCGGCAGCAGGCGCCGGCAGCGGCTGGAAGAGATCGGTGAGCAATTCCGTATGGCCATTCGCTACGACGCGGCCCGCAAAGCCGCCGCCGAAGGCAAGGCCGATGCCGTCGACAGCGACCCTCGCATGGAAGCCCTCCTGCCCTACGCCAGGGGCGAAAAGCCCGTGATTTTCGAGGCCGACCATCGTGGCGAAATCCTCGATGCCCTGGCCCTGGCCAAGGCCCTGAAGCTGAAGGCCGTCGTCAGCGGCGGCCGGGAAGCCTGGAAAGTCGCTCCGCAGCTTAAGGAAGCCGGCGTACCCGTACTCATCGGCGGTGTCCTGCAGCTCCCGGGCGAAAATTACGACCCCTATGATGGTCCTTACGCCAACGCCGCGAAACTGCATGCCGCCGGCGTGAAATTCGCGATCCAGTCCAGCGCGGGTGGCCCTGACCAGGCCACGGCGGCTCGGAATCTGCCCTTCGAAGCCGGCACGGCCGTCGCGTTCGGACTTCCTGAGGAGGAAGCCCTCAAGAGCGTCACGCTTTACCCGGCCGAAATCCTCGGCGTGGCCGACAAGCTCGGGTCGATCAAGCCCGGCAAGCAGGCGAATCTCGTCGTCAGCCGCGGCTCGATCCTGCAGGCCACGACGCCTGTCGAGCTCATCGTGATCGACGGCAAGGTGCTCACGCCCCAAAGCCGCCACACTCGGCTTACCGACAAATACCGCGAACGGCTCCGCCAGGTGAAAGACGGCCTGGCCCCGATCGGCGTCGGAAAAAAATGATCTCGAGAATGTGATCCGCCTGATTCGGTCAGCGGACGTCACCTCACTTCGATCGAAAATTCGAACGGGCGGCCCAGTCGGGTCGCCCGTTCTTCGTGGATTTCGAATCAGGATGTCAGGATTTCGATCACCCGACCGAAACAGGCCGAAGTTCCGTTAGCCAGCAGACTCAAAGCCATCGCCTGAGGAAATGAAACTCGCAAGCTCCGTCCGATCGGCCAGATTTCGGCGATGGTTACTGCCGTTTCGACGAGCCACCAGTTCCAGCCGAGTTCGCCGTAAGCGTAATTGGCGGCCGGATTGGTAAGCAGATTGATCCAGAAAAGATCGATGAGCGAATGACGGCGGAACCGGTCCGTCATGATCAGCCGGATGACGGCCGCTTCGATCGCCCATGACGACGTGACGAGCACCATTGTCCGGGCTATGTCAGGCATCGACGGCCAGTTACGCCTTCCCCGATCGATTTCGAAATCGCGAAAACAACGTGCCGGCGGCGACGGCGGTCGTAAGAATGGCCGTGGCACCCGCACCGAACGAATTCGATCGGACGCTGTCGCGCTTCGCGGGTTCGTCGTGGCGAATCAGACCCGTCTGCAGCTTGCCGTCCATGATCTTGACGTGATAGACCGTCCAGAATTCGTCTTTATCCTCTTTCCGAACGGCCCGAATCTGCCCGACCAGCCGCTCGGACTTCAGAATGCCCGGCGATGGTTTGAGCAAATCGCCGTGTGGAACGGAACCGTCCTTGTCCAACATTGAGATTGGCACGGCGACAAGATAAAGCCCGTTTGCCCGGGCGACCTGCAGGGGATTGATCCCGCTGACGGATACAACGCCCGTTTTGGCGAACTCAGCCTGCGCCTTCACCCATTCCGGTCCCTCTCCCTGGTTCAGCGGCAGGAAGAAGAATTTGTATTGCTTCTCGTACTCTTTCAAATTTTCGAACTTGATTTTGTGCGAGACGAACTTCGACCCCGGCAGCAGGATGTCGGCTCGAACCGGTCGTGCCGAAATCACTGCCCCGCAAAGCCCGAATGCCAGAATGCGGCGTCGCGTACCCGTTTTCATTTCCGAGACTCCTGAAATTCTCGATTCCCCGAGTCGACAGGCCTGATGCGGTTCGCGAAGCGCCGCGCACGGCGACGGAATCACTCCACGACACGCACGTAAAGCTCTCGCAGTTGCTTGAAATCCACTTCGCCGGGGGCGCCAGTCATCAGGTCATATCCACGGGCCGTCTTCGGGAAAGCGATGCAATCCCGAATGTTCGTCAGCCCGGCAAAGAGCATGACCAGGCGGTCGACGCCCAGCGCGATCCCCCCGTGCGGCGGAGCGCCGAACGACAGAGCCGAAAGCAGGAAGCCGAATTTCTCCTGTGCTTGTTCGGGCGTCAGCCCGAGCAATTCGAAAATCCGGGCCTGAATCGCCGGATCGTGGCACCGGATCGTGCCCCCGCCACACTCCTCGCCATTGATGACCAGGTCATAGGCCTGGGCACGGACTTTCGAAGGATCCGTTTCCAGCAGTGGCAAGTCTTCCGGCAGCGGCATCGTAAACGGATGGTGTTCCGCCACAAACCGCTTTTCTTCGGCATCCCAGTGCAGCAGCGGGAAACGTACGACCCACGAATAGTGATAGCTCTTGGGGTCGTAAAGCTCCAGCTCGGCTCCCAGGCGAATCCGCAGGTTCGAAAGGGCCTGATGGGTGACGGCCTCGGGCCCGGCCACGGCGAAGATCATGTCGCCCGTCCTCGCTCCGAAGCGTTCTTTGATTTCCGCTTGAACTTCGGCAGGGAAGAACTTGGCCGTCGGTCCAGCGAAGCCTTCGTCTTCCACTTTCAGCCAGATCAGGCCCTTGGCCCCGAACTCGGCGACGTATGCAGTGAGCCCGTCCAGATCCTTCCGGCTGTATTTCGCACCCGCACCAGGTGCACACAGGCCACGAACGCGGCCGCCGTTGCTCAGGGCGATCTGGATCACCTGAAACGACGTCTTCGGCGCAATGTCGGCCAAGTCATGGATTTCCACGCCGAAGCGCAAGTCGGGCCGGTCGACGCCGTAGCGTTCCATGGCGTCCTTGTAGTCGATGCGAGGCAGCGGCAGAGTCGGGGCCGAGCCGGTGAATTCCTTCGCCAGGTTAGCCACCAGGGGCTCCATGGCCGTCATGATGTCTTCGTCCTGAACGAACGACATTTCCACGTCGAGCTGAGTGAACTCCGGCTGCCGGTTGGCTCGCAGGTCCTCGTCGCGGAAGCAGCGGGCAATCTGAAAATATCGGTCCATGCCCGACATCATCAAAATCTGCTTATACAACTGTGGCGATTGCGGCAGGGCATAGAAGTGCCCCTTGTGAAGGCGGCTGGGCACCAGGAAGTCCCGAGCGCCTTCGGGCGTGGACCGCCCCAGAATCGGTGTCTCGAATTCCAGAAAGCCCTGGTCCGAGAGGCTCTTGCGCATGACCTGATTCATCGTGTGCCGCATGATGAAGACTTGCTGCAGCTCGGGCCGGCGCAGGTCCAGATAGCGGTACTTCAGCCGCACTTCCTCGTTGGCGTCGCCGGCCTGAATGTCGAACGGCGGCGTGGCGCTTTTGTTGAACAGGTTCAGCTCGGTCACCCGTACTTCGACTTCGCCGGTGGCGAGCTTCGGGTTTTCCTTGCCCGTAAGCCGCCTGGCCACGACGCCCTTGACGCCCAGGCAGAACTCGCTGCGCAGCTCTCGGGCGGCATTCATCAGAGCTTCGCCCTGATCCGGCTCGAACACGACCTGTGTGATGCCGTAACGGTCGCGCAGGTCGATGAAGACCAGCCCGCCGAAGTCGCGATATGCATCGACCCAGCCGTTGAGGATGACCGTCTCGCCGACTTGTTTCCCCGTCAGTTCACCACAATTGTGCGTTCGCTTGAGCATTTGCCACTCGTCGAAATCGGCCGTCAGGCCGAACTTTTCATGCCGCCGGAAGATCGAAACGAACTCCGTTTCGCACCCTGCCAGGGCAGCTTGCCGAAACCTGCTTTGACACGACACTTTAGCCGTTTCGGGCCTAATTCACAAGACGCGAAGACATGCAGAAGAGTTCCCTGATCGTCCCGGTTCACCCCCAACGTGCCAGTAGCCGATCGGCCGCCAGCAGCACGAAGGCCAGGATCAGCAGCACAACGAATTCTTCGTGCCCTTGACTGAATCCCACGATCACCTGCAACTTCGCAAACGCCGCGATCATGGGCCCGAGCGTCACCCAGGCCGCGACTCGCAGAAGCCGCCACATGCTCAACCGCTGCCGTTGGCCAGATTCGGCATTCCGTCGCCCGCTACGAAACGCCAGAAACGTCGCCGATAAGGTCATCAGCATCATGCCGATGGCCATCATCACGCCGTCGGGGGACTGGATCGCGCAAAATAATCCCGCGATCCAGACAATGCCGACAGCCAGATCTCGCAAGGTTTTGCGTTCTCTTCGACGATTGCCGGCAGTGTGAGTCGGCAAGGGACTCATCGCCAGTTGAAGACCTCCGGCCGGGCGTGGGCCGGGTGTTTCGGGTCGAGGGCATTGAGCGTCAACACGGCACCGCCCTGAATCGGCCGGAACTTCGTCCACCCGAGCGGCTGAGCGGCATTGAAGGGATAGGCGACCGCCGGGAGGTTGATCAGCTTGATCCCTTCATGCTGGCCGAACGGGTTCCAGACGTGCGTATGGCCGAAGATCATGGCCTTCACCTGGGGCCGGGCGACGATGGCTTCGTAAACGGCGGCTGTGTCGGTAAGCCCCTGAGTCGGAATCAGTGCCGGGTTATGGTGCACGAACACGACGGTGGGCACATCTTCATGCTTTTTGAGGGCTTCGCCGAGCCATGCGACCTGGGCCGGGCCGACCAGCCCCGGCGTGAAGTTCGGGCGTTGCAGCGAATCGAGAACGAGGAAGCGGACACCGGCGACGGTCACGTCCAACGTGTGATGGCTTTCGACCGCTTTGGCCCGGCCCGGTTCGGCCAGGCCAGCCGCGCCGACGACCTTGCGGAAATTGTCGCGGTCGTCGTGATTGCCCAGGGCCATGTGCACGGGAATTCCGGCATCCGTGAATGGCTTGAGCAGTTTGAGCAGCTGATCGTAATCGCCCGGCCGGCCGACTCCGTACGCGAGATCGCCGTCGATCAGCACGGCCCGGGGCTTCACCGGTTCGGCCAGAATGCCGGAGACGACGCCGGTCAAATTGTTCGTCATGTTGTTTTCGCGGGCGACGGCACCCGGATTCTGATCGATGTGCGTATCGGAAACCAGGGCGATCCAGTCGATGGCCGGAGATTCGCCGGGTGCGGTCGCCTCGTCGAAGTGAGCCAGGGCCTCTGTCGTCAGACTCCCCGAGAATCCCAGCGCGGCCGCACCGGCCAGTGCGAGACCGGACTTGAGAACGTCGCGACGCTGCACCGAACGTTCGCCGCGGAAACGGTCTTCGGAAGGAATCAGGCTGAACGGCATGGGCGAAGTCTCACTTTGAATCGAGTCGGATTGGCCTGTCGCGACGAGTCGACCGCGAATCGGCGATATAGAACGGGAGCCCTGATTATACCGGTGCGAACGGGCGAATTCGATGCTGCCCTTGATCACGGGCGACCTACCCACGTTGACGCCTGATACGGACCCGTTTATGATGTTACGATTCCGGGCATGCGTCGAAACGGGTCCACTTAAGGAGGGGCATTCCGTTTCGTTCGTTCATTGGCCGCACGCCCACGAGAGTCGAACGAAAGCCACGGACCCGATGAAAGCCACCGAGAAAACGACGCAGGAACCGCACTCCGAGCAACTTCCAGAACACATTCTGGAACACGCCACGGAAACGCATATTCATGACCCGAATGCGGACCGCACGGCGCTGGAGATCTGGATTCGGTCCAAAATCGACGGCGGCCCGGCGGCCTGGGGGCCCTGGGCTGGCGGCCTTTTGGCGGTGATCCTGGGGGCGGCTTTTCTGAGCCAGACTTCCGGCAGCGGCAAAACCGGCGAACACGCCTGGACAAAGCTCCTAACGGCCACTTCGGCACCTGAATACGTCGAAATCGCCGACGAAGCCAAAACCGGTGCCGCGGCAACCTGGGCCAGCTACATGGCCGGGCAGCAATACTATACACAGGCGATCGCCAGCCTGCTGGTGAACCGCGAAACGGCCGACCTCAACCTGAATCGCGCCAAAGACGCCTATCAAAAAGCCGTCGAGCGGGCTCGCGGCCTCAATGACTCAGAACTCGCCAGCACGGCCGAACTGGGCCTGGCCCGCACCCTGGAAATGCAGGGCAAGCTGACCGAAGCCATCGAACTTTACGACAAGATCGCCAAGGCCGCGACCGGCACTTCGATCGGCGAAAAAGCCGCCGCCTGTGCCGCACTGCTCCGCAAGCCCGAAGCGACCACGTTCTATCAATCTCTGGCGACCTACAAGCCTCAGCCGGTTTCGACGCCACCGGGCTTCGGAAATCTGGGGCTGCCGACGGATCACCCGCCGCTGGACGGTCCGACCATCAATACGCCGCTGCCGGCTCTGCCTGATCCGGGCGACCTGCTCCGCGACCTCGCTCCGCCGCCTGCGAGTTCACCCGCTGCCCCGAGTGGCGACGCCCTGAAAGACCTGGCTCCGCCGCCAGCCTCCAAACCTGCCGCCCCCTCGGCCCCGGCCTCGCCCGAACCTCCGAAGTGATTCGAACGGTCGGAACATTCCACCAGGGAGTCGAGCCTGCCGGAACAGGGGCTCGTCTCCCTGTTCCATTTCTTCTGACGACGAAAATCAGCATTTCCGATGAAGCGGGAACTCGCCGAAACTCCGGACGAATTCGTCGTCAAAAGCTTTCTCGTCTCGGAACCGAGGCTGGACGCATATCTGACTTCCCGCTATCAGGATTTCTCACGCTCGGTCATCAAAAAAATCCTCGACGCCGGCGGCGTGACGGTCAACGGGGTTCAGGTCAAGGCCTCGACGAAAGTCCGCCAGGGAGACGTCATCCGCGTACGTCTGCCAGAATTGCCCGAAAAGGCCATCGAGCCTGAGGACATTCCGCTGGATGTCCTATACGAAGATGAGTGGATGACGGTCATCAACAAGCCGGCAGGCATGGTCGTGCACCCGGCGAAGGGCAATTGGGGCGGCACGCTCGTCAATGCCCTGGCGTTTCGTTACAGCCAGCTCTCCACCGTCTCCGGCGAAAACAGGCCGGGGATCATTCACCGGCTGGACCGCGACACCACAGGCCTGGTGCTCGTCGCGAGGGACGACGAAACCCACCGGGGAATCGCGGCCCAGTTCGAAGAACGGACAATCGAAAAGAACTATCTGGCTGTCGTTTACGGCGAACCGAGCCGCGACCGGGACTTCATCGAAAAGCCGATCGGCCATCACCCGACCGTCCGCGAAAAGATGACGATCAAGCCGGTGGCCGACGGCGGCAAGGAATCGAAAACGCTTTACGAAGTGAAGCGGCGCTATGGCCGCTACGCCCTGCTCAGGTGTGAACTCTTCACGGGGCGGACGCACCAGATTCGCGTGCACCTGCAGTCGATCGGGCATCCGATTCTGGCGGACAAACACTACGCTGGCCGCGAGCGGGTGACGCTCTCCGAGCTGAAAGGTCTGATTCAGCCCGGCAGCCTGCCGGAAGGCGAAGAGCCGCTCATCTCACGCCAGGCACTGCATGCGCACACGCTTGCACTTGTGCATCCGCGCACGGGCAAGCGGCTTGAGCTTGAGGCACCGATTCCGCCCGACCTGGCCGGCCTCATCGCCGAACTTGAGGCAATGGCCCCGCCCGCCGTACCGAAACGACGTAATGGAAAGCCCTGAGTTCGGCCCGACTTACGAATTCGGATCGAGGAATGCGGCGAGAGTCCGAACATTTTCGCAGAAAGTTTCCGACGAAATGACATGACCTGCCGGCCGCTTGTCGATTTTGCCAGGCTCCACCCACGCGCCACGGCCGTCGATCGACCCGACGATCTTCGCCACTTCATCCGGCCTGAAGTCGATTGGCTTGCGCCGCTCGATCTTTTCGCGTTGCCGGGCCATTTCCTTGTCGTCGGCATGGTTCAGCATGTCGAATCGCTTCCGTATCGACTTCGTACGATTACCGACCTTGAATCCATAGTGAGTCGGCACGTCCGAATCGTCATACGTCAATTCGTAGGTTTTCGTGAAAAAAAGCGGCCTGTCTGTCTTCAATTCGTAAAATCTGGCAAGACGGCCGTCTGGCAATGCCATCTTTTCCAGCCATGCAAGAGCGGCGGGAATCGGATGCATGAATTTCTCATCGGCTGTGACGACATACAGATTCATCAGCGTTTCGAGGAGTCGCTGGCTTTCTCCGCCTGAAATGGCCGAGGGCTCGAATTTGCGGGCCCAAACCGGTTTCATTTCGAAGTCGTACTGTTGCGCCCAGGCTGGCTGAGGAGCGGGCATTTGCGCAGCGAGAACGAAATCACCGGCCCGGATCGCGGCATCGCGGTATTTCGGATCGCCCGTAAGCCGCGTGGCCAGCAGCAGCGTTTCGATCGTCCGATCGACGTTGCCGTCGTTGAACGTGTAATACCGCCAGTACTCTTTGTAACCGGGCCAGGCCCTTGGCCAGGATTCCGGATAAGCGGCTTTCGCATCGGCCGGTTTCGTGGCTTCCGCGGGCTCGGCCCACCCCTGGGCGAATCCTCCGTTGGGATATTGGGCCTTGAGGATCGCATCGAGGGCGAAAGTGACGCATTCATGCACATCGGCGAATTCGCCGGGGAAGGCATGATCGAAATGCAACAGAAATCGCACGGCGGACTGTGTCTTGTCGTCGTCGAACGTGCTGACGTCAAAGCCCGGCTTCTTCCTCGGCGGATCGACCCGGTAAGCGATTTTCGCGCGGGCCTCCGGCGCGAATTCGATCTTGTCGCTCCAGCCGCCGCTGCGTAACTGCCCGTTCACCAGGCATCGTGCCGCCGCGATGGCACCTTCCCGCGCCTTTGGTAGTTTCGTCAGTTCGAAGACGTCCAGCAGGGCCTGACCCACTTCGGGCGTGCCGGGCGGCTGCACCCAGACCGTATCCGGGCCGGTCACGACCTCCCCCTGTGAATACGCCAGATCGTCGGAATACTTGTAAACGTAGCCGCCATGGCGGGCGATCTTGTCCACGAAAAATGAAATGGCGTTATCCAGCACGGCACGGGCTTCGGCTTTGTCGGGCGGTGAGCCGAAGCTGACGACTTCACCCAGCGAAGCCAGCACCGCAAGGCCAAGGAATTCACGTCGTCCAGGCTTTCGTGTCATTTTCGTCCTGCCCCCGTTTCTTCGATGTCAATTCGAAGCGAGATATCATTCATAACGCCATTTGGAGAGCCACGGATCGCCCGTCTCCGCCTGAAACTTCTTCAGCCGGGCTTCGAAATCGGCGCGTGTACGGGCATATTTCGGATCGCTGGCCAGGTTACGTGTTTCGTTCGGATCAGCCTGAAGATCGTAAAGCTCCCATTCCGGCCTCTGACGGATCGATTCGGTCGAACGGGGGCCATACCGCTGCAGCTTGCGAGTGAGTACGTCCTGCCAGGTGGCGGATTCGAAAAGATCGGAGGCCGAAGGGACTTCGAGCGGCCAGGCGAGGTTGTGGATGAGCTTGAAACGGCCGTCGGTGACGGTTCGCATCGGATAATACATTTGAATTTCGTGAAAGGTGTGCGACAGGAAAACGCCCTGCACGAAATCGGGGTTGGCCGGATTCTTGACCCATTCGAACAGCGAGCGGCCGTCCAGCCGGTAGCCCTTCGCGGGATCGGGAGCAGGCGATCCGGTAAACGACAGGATCGTCGGCAGAATGTCGGCATGCGTCATCAGGGCCGAGCAGTCGCCAGGCTGGTAATCACGCTCGGGCTGGCGAATCAGCATCGGCATGCGTACACCCGGCTCATAATGACTGCATTTGGCCCCATGAAACGGCGGGCCGTTGTCCGAAGTGAAAATGACGAGCGTGTCGTCGCGATGACCGGTTTCGTCGATCATGTCGAGCAGCCGGCCCACGCCCTGATCCAGGCGATTGACCGCCTGCAGATATTCGGCCCATTCCGCCCGGGCCGCGGGTGTGTCGGGCAAAAAGGCCGGCAGGCTGACCTTATCCGGGTCGTACGTTTTCGGCTCCACTCCCGGCATCGGCTGATTGCCGAACCCTTTGGCCGCCCGGTGCGGGTCGATCGGACAGAAGTAGAGGAAAAACGGCTGTTTCGACTTCTCCTCGAGCAGCGGCCGCACGGAATCAGCCAGCGCGACGGTGTTATGGCCGCCTCCGGGCAGCTTCTGACCATAGACGGTGTCGAACGGATAGACCGAATCGGGCTGAACGTGCAGCTTGCCAGCGCGGGCGACGCGATAGCCGTCCTTTTTCAACAGGGCCGGAAGAGACTGGATTTTGTCGTACGAATGAAAATTGGCCGGCATGTGCTGATGGCCGAATTGGCCATTGGCGTGATTCTGTTTGCCGGTCAGGATTACCGAACGACTGGCCGAGCAGCTTGCCGTGGTGCAGCGGGCCTGGGTGAAGCGAACGGCCGATTCGGCGAATTTGTCCAGACGGGGCGTCGCTCCGCTTTTGTCGCCGTAGGCACCCAGCTGCAGCCCAAGGTCGTCGGCCACGATCAGCACGACGTTCTTGTCAGGCCTCGCGCCATTCGCCGTGACGCACAGGCTGGCGATGCCGAGGAGGGTAACACATCGAATCGCACTGGTTCGAAACCATGGCATGCATTTAAGGAATGACATCGGCCTCGATCCCTGGACATCAGTTGGAAAGGCGATTCGCCTGGCGAGAGTTTCTCCGGCCGATGCCGGAAACGCGAGAACACCTGACCACGATACCACGTGCGGGTGTCGCGACCAAGTGTTCGGCGTATTCGTTCGGAAGATCGCAACCGCGGGACGGATCAATCCGCCGCAGGCTTCGGCGTGCCCTCTGCTCCAGCCGCCGCGGCGTCGGCCTTCTCGCCCGGCTTGCCGGCGTCCTTGCGGATCGGGAAATCGATGTCGACATAGCCGATCATCATCTCTTCCCAGGTCTGCTCACCCCAGCGGACGCTCGATTTCGGGTCAGGATTCGCCCGGTTCTTCTCCGAGTTGTCGAACGTCGCATCACACTTGATCACCGTGCCCGGCTTGAGCACGAGCGGCTCGGCAAGGGTATAATAGCTCTGCCAGCCGAAATCGTAGGCGGGCACGCTCAGCATCACTTCAGGATCGCGGCCTTCGGCGAAAAGCGTATATTTGAACGACTTGCCGCGCAAGTGCATGTGGGGCATGAAAGAAAGCAGCCGCACCTCGTTGCGGAACTTTTGCTCCGACTTGACCGGATAGTCATCCGCTCCCGGCGGAATCTGAAAGCCGGGGTTAGCGATGCCGACGGTCAAGGCCTCACGCGTCGGCGGCACTTTCGAAACGATCAGGCCGACTTTCGAACGATCGGTCGTCTGTTTCCCGTTCGGCGTATAGTGCATCTGGAAGGCAAATTTGCTGCCGGCAGGAATGCGCTTGGCCGTACCTTCCGGATAGACGGACGGCATGTCGCCCGGCGCGTAGCCGCAAAGATGCCCGCGGCCCTCGCCGATCGTTCGGCCTCTTTCCGCCCCGGGCGGGATGACGTAAACGATAATGTGGTGCACGACGGCCGCATCGCCGGGCCGGGCTTCGGCGGCCTGCACCCAGACATCTTCCTTGAATCCCGGGTCGACCGTGATGTGATAATAGGGAACGGTGCCCTGAGCCGGAATCACGTTCGCATCCGGGAGTTCGAAGACATAATCGGGCGTGCCGATCGTCCAGCCTTCGGGAAACGACTTCACCGTTGGCACTTTCGCCGGATCGCCCAGCGGCGTGCCCTGCTCAGCCCAGGCCAGCAGAATGGCCCGTTCACGTCCCGTCAGCTTGCGGTCGTTCGAAAAATGGCCATATCGCGGATCGGCGTGCCACGGGGGCATGCGGCGGTCTTCGACCACTTCGGCGATCATGCCCGAGCGTTTGCGGGCGTCGTCATAGCTGAGAAGCGAGAATCCGCCGACCTGCCCGGGCCGGTGGCACGACTGGCATTTGTTCTGCAGGATCGTGGCGACATGCTCGGAATAATTGACCTGACCGACTTCCGGCATCGGATCGGCCTTGTCGAGGAATTGGGCGATCTCGTCCGAAACGCCGCGGACGCGATCCAGGCCATCGAGTTTCGAAGGCTCGGGCTCCACTCGTGTCAGCTTGCATCCGGCGACTTCCGTGCCCTTCACCCCGACTGGCTTGCCAGCGAGAACGGCGTCAAGAGTGTCTTTCAGATATCGGTTTTTCGGTTCGGGGCTGGTCGTGGTATAGCCGTACTGGTCGTCGATGGCCCCACGGTAACGGATCACGGCACGGGCATCGGCCACGATAACTTCATTCGTACGCTCGACAAGCAAGGCGTCGGCTTGAATGTTGCGAGTGTCGTGAAGGACCTGAAACGCCAGTTCATGGCGCTGGGCCCAGGCTTTCAGTTCTTCCGGCGTATCACCGTCGTTGGACGCGATGCCGAAGAACTTGATGCCCTTCGGCTCATATTCGCGAGCCATTTCGTTAAGCCGGGGCAGGTATTTGTCGCCGATCGGGCAGCCAGGCGAGAGGAACACGAACACGACGGCTTCGGTCTTGCGAATCTTCAGAACGCTGCCCAGGCCTCGATTGGCCATGGCCAGACCGTAAAGCCAGACTTCCTTGCCGGTTCGGACGTCCTTGAGCTTGAAGTCACCGACCCGTTTTCCGACGAGCCGGTCAAGCGGGAGTTTCGGCTCAAAGCCCGGCTTGTCCGCCGCGACGGTCGCCGAAATCACGCTGAGCGCGACGCACGAAGAAATCACCATGATTGACCGAACGTACTTATTCCGCAACACGATCCGCCTCCCGCATCAGGTGCCGAAACTCGAACTTTCCCCTAGCTGGTCGTTATCCATCGTATCCGGAACAGGGACGATCGGACAGGCGAATCATGCCGCTCGGAAGATCGATCAATCGAAACGCCCCCCAATTTCGCCCCGGGATGCACCGAAACAGAGCGTAAAATCTCGCAACCTGAGATTCGAACGAATCTTGGACACCATGAACCCGACTTGCCAGGCCCTCTATCGATGCGATTTCGCAGCAGACGTCGCAGGACGCTCATGTTGCCGGAAAGGTGCGCCGGCGCCGTCCGAATTTCGCGAATTTCGACTCTCCCGGATTCGCGGATTATGGTATGATGAAGATGTGTCGCCGAGGACTCCGTGAAAAGAGTTCCGCCGGATGACTTGAATACCGGTTCGGGTGCGAAATGACCTCAGCTCGCCACGGCAGCGAAATACGCGTTCGTGTGCCTGAGGGTGCGGGTTCGGACGTCTCGACCGACATTCGTGTCTGCCTGTGGCTTTGCAGCCTCGGCCAAAACGTTCGTGAGGGTCAGCGGATGATCGAACTGATCATCGGTCCGATGACTTTCGTCGTCCCCGCGCCGTGCGATGGGCGACTGATCCGCCGCTGCGTGTCCGAAGGTGCTCTGGTTCGTCCAGGGGCACTACTGGGAGTGATCGAAACGGATGGACGCGACTCCTCGTCGCAGTCTTGATCTGACCAGCACCAATCCCGGACCCGATCGAAAGAGCGGTCCGCCGGAGCGAGGACCGATCGGCATGGTCGCCGTGCTCGAACTCTCCGCTGGCGTCATTCCTTACCGGATCGACCCATCCGGCCAATATCATTATCTCGTCCTGCATTCCGCATCCGTACGTAACCCCCGAGCCCGCTGGGAATTTCCCAAAGGCGGTATCGAGATCGGCGAAACGCCCCGCCAGGCCGCCTTGCGTGAGCTGCGCGAAGAAACCGGCATCGCCGAGCCGATCATGTGCGAAGGTTTCGAACGCTCCATCAGCTACACTTATGTCCGCAAGGGCCGCAAGATCCTCAAATCGGTGACGTATTACCTCGTCGCCGTCACCACCGACCGCCTCTTCAAGTCGGTCGAGCATATGGAAGACAACACGGGCCACTGGTTCCACTGGGGAACGATCGACGAAATCTCGAGGCTGCTCTATCACTCGAAAATCCGTCAGCTCTTCGAAGAAGCTGACGACTGGCTGCATCACAACCGGCCCATCCCCGAAGTGAACAAGCCCGCATGAGAGCCGCGATAGCAGCCGCTCGCTTCGATGGTCTCACCTGGCGGCTCTCGCAGCCACCGCACGGCATTTTCGTGTGCCTCGACGGGGCCGACGGGGCCGGCAAAACCACCCTGGCCGCAAGGCTTTGCGACGACATCAAAACCGCTGGCCGGGAAGTGCTCGCCGTGCGTGACCCCGGCGGCACAGGCCTGGGCGACCGGCTCCGCTCACTGCTTCTCGACCGCCACGCGATCGAAATCGGCCCCCGGGCCGAAATGCTCATGTTCATGGCCAGCCGGGCCCAGCTCATGGCCGAACGCATTCTGCCTGCTCTCGAACGCGGCGCCGTCGTCGTCACCGACCGCTTTCTGCTCTCCACGGTCGTTTATCAAGGCGTCGCGGGCGGACTCGACCCGGCCGAAATCTGGCGCGTCGGCCATGCGGCCACCGCCGGGCTGATGCCCAATCTGACGCTTCTCCTGGATGTCTCGCGCGAGGTCGCCCGCGGCCGGATGGATCGTCAGAAAGACCGCATCGAAAGCCGCCCTGAGACATATCAGGAAGCCGTACGCCAGGGGTTTCGCGAAGCGCTCGCCCCAGGCGCGTTCCCAGCCCCGATCCGCCGTGTCGACGCCGACTTCGATCCCGCGACCGTTTACGAATCGATCCGCCGCGAGGTGTTCCATGTCCTGGAAGAACATTCGCGGGCATGACGCCCAGGTCGATCACTTCCGCAAACTCCTGACGGCAGGCCGTTTGCCGCATGCCCTGATCTTCGTCGGGCCACCCTCCGTCGGCAAGACGCTCTTCGCCCGCACCCTGGCCCAGGGCCTGCTGTGCGACACGAACCCGCCCGAAACGCTTGCCCCCTGCGGCCACTGCCCGAGCTGCAAGCAGGTGGAAGCCGAAACGCACCCCGATTTCATCGTCGCCCGCCGCCCCGAGGACAAAAGCGACCTGCCCATCAAGGTGATCCGCGAAGAGGTCTGCGCCAAGCTCGCCCTCAAGCCCATGATGGGCAAATACCGCGTGGCCATCGTCGAAGACGCCGACGAACTCACCACCCAGGCCGCCAACGCGTTCCTCAAAACGCTCGAAGAACCTGGCCCGGGGTCGGTCCTGATCCTCATCGGCTCCAGCCCCGACGCCCAACTCGAAACCATCGTAAGCCGTTGCCAGGTCGTTAGGTTCGAGCCCCTCAGCCCCGACGACATCGAGGCCATCCTCAAACAGCGCGGGCTCGTCACCCAGGTCGCCGAGGCACATCAGCTCGCCCTTCAGGCCGAAGGCAGCGTATCGCGTGCCCTGGCCCTGGCCGACCACGACTATCAGGACGCCCGCCGCGCCATTCTGCACGAGCTTTCAAGTGACTCCGCCCCCTCGGGCCCCAGGCTCGCCCGGCTTCTGGAAGATCACGCCAAAACCGCTGGCAAGGAATCCGCCGACCAGCGACGCCGAGCCGTCGCCGTGCTCGAGGATCTCACCCGGTTCCTCCGCGACGTGCTCTGGACCGGTGCCGGCCTGACCGCCCCCTCAGGCGACGCCGCCATGGCCGAGGCCGCCGCGTCGCTAGCCTCGTGGTGCGAGCCGGAAAATGTCTTCGCCGCCGCCGACCGCTGCATGACGGCCATCGACCAGATCCAGGCCAATGCCCACCTGGGCACCGCCCTCACCGCCTGGGCCCATGACCTCTGCCGTATCCTGGCCGGACAGCCGCCTTCAACGCCCGGCCGTTGAAATTGATCCGGCCGTCGAAATCCGGCCTGCATTTCGAATTCTACTGATCAGAACTGGCCGTTTCGAAGCGTATGCCGTTGCGCAGGATCGAATCCCGGCCACGGACCAGACGATCATGGCCGGCTCCCAGGGCAAATGAAATCGCGGGGCCGTGATCGTCATCGCATGAAACGCAGCCGTTAGCCCAAATGCAATGATCATGAACGCCATCTTGCGCCGCAGGGTCGGGCCCATCGCCACAAGCCCCGCAGCCGCTCCGATCGTCAGGCCCGCGTGGGGAATGCGATAAAACGGTATCGCCGTTTTCGGGTTCGTGTCGTCGAACCACAGATAATATCTCAGCCGTCGCAGGCACAATTTCGCATACCGCCCCGGCTCGGCGGCCAGGTCCGCACGCGCCCGTCGCATCAATTCTTCCGACCGCTCCGCCTCCGGCAATTGGCCGAGCGATTTCTTGTCTTCAACGCTCAGGGCGATGTCGTCCACACAGCCGGCCTCGTGCCGGGCACGCCAGAGCTTTTCGTGCAGCCCCGACAAGCCACCGGCCGAATCGGCCAGCGCCGCTTCCACCGATTGGCGGACGACTTTGTCCGTCCCTGAACTCAGCCGGTTATTGCCCTGCCAAAAGGCATAGCCGAACGTGCTTTTCACGAACACTGGCCGCCCGTGCACGTGCCAGTTGCGAATGGACCAGGGCAGCAACACGCCGATGGATACGATGACGAGCAATACCCAGCATCGCGCCAGCGATATCATTTCGCCCCTGCTTTTCGGCCGGTCGAATGTAAACCACGCGATCGAGGCCCCCACGCCCGCCAGGGCCAGAATCGGGTCTGTCAGTGCCAATAGCCCCAAGAAAAGACCTGCAACGATGACATTTTGCGGCTTTCGAAATTCGCGAAGGTCGTATAATGCGACGAACGCCCAGACTAAAAGAGTTGTGGCGGTCGAGACGACTTGAATATGAGTCGCCGAATAAACCAGCGGCGGATAGAGTGCCGCACCCAGGCCCGCGAGGATCGCCCAGCCCGATCGACCGAAATACCGGGCCGCCAGGGCCATCGTGCCTGCCGCCAGAAGGCCTCCTTCGACGGCCTGAATCGCGAAAAAGAGATGATGCGCCGCCGAGCTTCCCGCACCGGCGATCGCATAACAACCGGCCAGCAGAAACGGTACGACCGGTGCCTGTTGCGATGTCAGCCCCCAGGTGCCGAGCAGCCGCACTGAGAAGCCGCGGCCATCCAGCAGATTCCGGGCGATTTCGCCATGCTCATAGGCGTAAACGCCCGCCGCGTCCGCACCGATCAGCACCGCCACAGCCGCGACACGGGCCAGGATCGCCACGGCGATCGTCAGGCGGAACGCAGTTCCGAAGGACATTCCCGGCCATTTCGGCTTCATTGCAAGCCTGTCCATAAGCATCTGGCCCGTTTCGCCCATCCGTGCAGTCGTCGACACCGCCCCAGTTTCGCCATTGCGGCGAATCGATCAAGGTCAACAAGTGGGTTATAGCCGAATGACGAGCCGGAAGCGTCAGCGACGGATGACCGAACGAGCCGGAAGCGTCAGCGACGGATGACCGAACGAATCGGGGCAAATCATGAAATTCGGGGATGAATCCGATCCGTCGCGGTTCCGTCGCTGACGCTTCCGGCTCGTTCGAGGCATCTCCTGACTTACAAGATCCGTTCGGTTCTCGATGCTTGCCGCTTCAGCGGCAAATCCGCCTTGACCGATTCGGCGAAACTGATAGTTTGTACCCGCAACAATGGCCCGAGACGGAATTGGGCCGAAAGCATCTTTCCTGAACTTCTCTGTTCGCTTGTCGGTTCGGTACGAATGGTTCATTCCGGCGAAAAGCCGGGGTTCCGTACGGTTGTGATTCGCAGTTCGGCCCGCGTTAGGGCTTCGTGGTTTCCGCTGGAGATTCCGGAAATGCCGTGCACTACCCTCAGGAGAAACCGGTCATGATGACCAACCGATCGATGCCCCGAATCCTCGGCCTACTGGCCCTGGGACTGTTCACCGCGTTGGCTTCCCCCGAAGCCCAGGCCGATTCGATGTTGCCTCGTTATCGGCTTGAGGATCTGGGATTGGCTTCGAAGTATGATCACAACGACCAAAATCCGAACCTACTATGGCTCTCCGACGGAACGGTTTACGCTGGAGGCATGCCCCTGGATTCCACCGATAAATTGTACCGGAAGGGCGAATACCTGCGTAGCATCAGCGATAAGAACCCACCGGACGAATACGTATTGAAAAAAGACGGGTCCGATGTCAATCTTCTCGCGGGAATCGATCCGAAGACCGCATATTTCAAAACATTCTCTTCGTCTGGGCTAGCGATCTTTTCGCAGGCGGGGTCGCAATTCATCTTCGACACATCGACAGGTCAATCGACCATTTTCCCCACCGTCGTTGGGAAGGATACGTATTCGTTGCGTGGCATCAACGATCTTGGCGAAATGGTGGGAACCGGAAGTATCGGTGGCGACACACAAGCGTTGTACTACTCGTCGATTGGATCCGAAGCTGCCTTTCTGAGCACACTCGTCGACGATCTGGGACAATGGAAACTTCGTAACGCAACCGACATCAACGACTCGGGAGAGATCGTCGGTTGGGGTTACGATTATAGCAAACCATTGGATGATGGCCCACGAGTGTTCAAACTCGTCCCTGTCGCACCTGTCCCAGAGCCATCGACCTGGCTGATTCTCGGACTCGGAAGCATTTGGGTCTTCCGCAAATTCCGACCTTCGTCCACCTGAATTCCCTGCATCCGTGATACGCCCTCAATTCGAACCCGTTGGAATTTGAGGGCGAGCTTTGGCTCTAGCTAACTCAACTTCTTGACTTTCGTTCAGCGATGGAATCGCTGTTTCGGCAAACGCATGGAAGCTACTCTTCACTCCGTGAGGTGCTTCCATGTCTCGTCGATCCCGCAATTCGGTTCTGAAATTTCAAGACTCCCTGAATCAGCTCGAAAATCGCAGGGTTCTGGCTTTCGTTCCGTTTTGAATGACCCAGCAGGTTACGAAGCAAGTTCCGCCCCGAAAATCGGAGAAGCACGAAGCCCCCACATCTCACGTGAGGTTGCAAAGCCATCCCCGATCGGTGACAATCCGGGCAGGTCATGAGGCTCACTTCGGGCCTGGAATCTCGACGGATCAAGACACAACGGGCGGCGAAAACGAACGATGAGCGGACCGGAAGGTGGCGGCAAGGCCTGGGGCGGGCGATTCGACGGCGGCACGGACAAGCGTGTCGAGGCCTTCAGTGAAAGCGTTTCGTACGATCGCAGGCTTTTCCGGCACGACATCGCCGGATCCATCGCCCATTCCCGCATGCTGGCCGCCGTGGGAGTGATGACCCCGGCCGAGGCCGACGCCATCGCCAAGGCGCTCAAGGAGATCGAGGCCGAGATCGAGGCGGGCAAGTTCGCTTACGATATCTCCAAAGAAGATATCCACATGCACATCGAGTCGGCCCTGATCGCCCGGCTCGGCGACACCGGCCGCAAGCTGCACACCGGCCGCAGCCGCAACGATCAGGTGGCGACCGACTCCAAGCTGTGGACACGCGACGCCCTGGACCGGGTCGACGGCCTGCTCGCCGGCTGGATGCAGGCCCTGGTGCGTGCCGGCCGGCGGCATCAGAATGCCGTCATTCCCGGATACACCCACCTGCAGCGGGCCATGCCGGTTCTGGCGGGGCATTACTTCCTGGCCTGGGTCGAGAAATGTCACCGTGACCGCAGCCGCCTGGCCGACTGCCGCAAGCGGCTCAACGAAAACCCGTTGGGTGCGGCGGCACTGGCCGGGACGAGCCTGCCGATCGACCGGCGAATGACGTCCGAGGCTCTCGGTTTCGACCGCCCGGCGGCCAACAGCCTGGACATTTCCAGTGACCGTGACTGGGCCGTGGAGAGCGTGTTCGTGCTGACGATGATCCAGCTTCACCTTTCGGCATGGGCCGAGGAGTGGATCCTCTGGACGACGTCCGAATTCGGCTTCCTGTCGCTGCCGGACGCCTATTGCACCGGCTCGTCGATCATGCCGCAGAAGAAGAACCCGGACGTGCTGGAGCTGACCCGTGGCCGCGCGGCCCGGGTGATCGGCGACCTCACGACCCTGCTGACGCTGGTGAAAGGCCTGCCGCTGGCCTATAACCGCGACCTGCAGGAGGACAAGGAGCCGCTCTTCGACGCCTTCGACACCGTCGAGGCCTGCCTGGCCCTGGCGGCACTCGTCACCGACGGCGCGCGGTTGCGGGAAGACCGGATCCGGGCCCGGATCGACGAAGGCTACCTGGACGCCACAGCCCTGATGGAAGCCCTGATCAAGCGGAACATTCCGCAGCGGTCGGCCCATGAACTCGTCGGCAAGCTCGTCGGCCTGTGCGAACGCAAGGGCTGCCGGCTGGCTGACCTTTCGGAAACCGACCTGAAGGCCGTGGACACGCGGCTGGATGGCTCCCTGCGCGACGAGCTGGGCGTGGACCACGCCGTGGCCGGCTATCGCAGCGAAGGCTCAAGCGCCCCCGGCGAAGTCGACGGCCGCCTGGCCCATTGGGAACAGGCCCTGGGATTGGCGAAAGCGGCGAAATAAGCGGGGTATCAGGCACATCCGCCCCATCTGGGAAACGCGACCTTCAACTCGATTCGGGCCAAATTCGTGCGAGCATTGATCACGGGCATCACGGGCTTCGTCGGCGGCCATCTGGTACGTCATTTGGTCGATTGCGGCGATGTCGTGGTCGGCGTTTCGCGCTCGGGCATCTGGCCGGCGGAAACGAAGGCCGAGATGGAACGCCTGGCCCGGCTTGAAAAAATCGACCTGGCCGATGCCGACGATTCCGAAGCCCTGGCCGAGCTGATCGACCGCAAAACGCCGGAGGCCATCTATCACCTGGCGGCCCAATCGAACCCGCATGCGAGCATGGATGACCCGCGCGGCAGCTGGGCCGTGAACCTGGGCGGGACGATCAACCTGCTGGAAGCCGTGCGGGAATCGTCCGTGCGGCCACGGATTCTGGTGGTCAGCTCGGGTGTGGTTTACGGCAATCCGCCGGCGGACCGGATCCCCGTGAAGGAAGATTGCCCGGAACGTCCGCTCAACCCCTATTCGGCTTCGAAAATCGGTGCCGACATGGCCGCCGTGCAGGCTTTTCTGGGCTATGGACTTGCGGCGATCGTCGCCCGGCCGTTCAACCACGCAGGGCCGGGGCAATCGGCGCGCTACGTGCTGCCGGCCCTGGCGAAACAGGCGGCAGAGGTGGCCTGCGGCAAACAGGCCGAGCTGAACACGGGCAATCTCGACATCGTGCGTGATTTCACGGACGTGCGGGATATCGTTCGCGGTTATCGCATGCTCATCGAAAATGGCACCCCGGGCGAGATTTACAACCTGGGCCGAGGCACGGGCACGCGGCTGGCCGATGCGTTGGAGGCCCTGCGGTCGATCTCGGGCCACGCCCTGCCGCAGAAGGTCGATCCGGCGAAGCTGCGGGGCGTCGACCTGCCGCTGCTGGTGGCCGACGTTTCGAAAGTGCTGGCCGACACGGGATGGAAGGCCGAGATCCCGATCGAAACGACGATGCGCGACCTTTATCACGAGTTTCAGGCGGCGATTGCGGGCCATTGATCGCGGTTCGTCGATCGATCGCGGATTCCCCGGCCCGAAACCATCGTGCAGGCTTGTTCCCGCCGCCGATTGCCATTAGGCTGATGCGATCATTCGTACTCAAAATTCGGTCGACATCGCCTCAGGAGCCCTGACCCCATGGCTGCCGCAACCACTTCCGACTGCGTTCTGGTCATCGATCAGGGAACCACCAGCACCCGGGCGATCGTTTTCGACAAGCAGGCACAGCCGCTCGGCTCGGGCCAGTTCGAAATTCGCCTGCAATATCCGCAAAGCGGCTGGGTCGAGCAAACACCCGACGACATCTGGGAATCGGTCGCCTCGGCCGTGGCCGCGGCACTGGCTGACAGCGGCGTGGCCCCGGGCCGGATCGCGGCGATCGGCATCACCAACCAGCGGGAAACGACGATCCTGTGGGACAAGGCATCCGGCAAGCCCGTGGCCCCAGCGATCGTCTGGCAGGACCGCCGCACGGCCGACACCTGCCGAAAATTGGCGAATCACCGCGAAATGGTGCGCAGCCGCACGGGCCTGGAGCTTGACCCCTATTTCTCAGGCACGAAGATCGGCTGGATTCTCGAAAACGTCGCCGGGACCCGCCAGCGGGCTGAAAAAGGCGAGATTCTCTTCGGCACGGTCGATGCGTTTCTCATTTATCGGCTGACAGGTGGCAAGCGTCACCTGACCGACGTGACCAACGCCAGCCGGACGATGCTCATGGACCTGGCGTCAGGCGAATGGGACGACGAGCTTTGCGGCATCTTCGGCGTGCCCCGGGCGATCCTGCCCGGAATTTTGTCGAGCGTGGCTGATTACGGCATCACTTCCGGCCTCGGCTGGCTGCCCGATGGCTTGCCGATCCTGGGCGTGGCGGGCGATCAGCAGTCCAGTTGCGTGGGCCAGGCGTGCGTCGCATCCGGCCAGACGAAGTGCACCTACGGCACCGGCGCGTTTCTGATGTCGCACACCGGGCCTGAGATCGTGCGATCGTCCAACGGACTGCTTACGACTCGTGCCGCCACTCTGACCGACGGCCGAGCCCAGTTCGCGCTGGAAGGCAGCGTGTTCGTCGCTGGTGCCGCCGTGCAGTGGTTTCGCGACGGGCTGAGGGCCATCGGGGCATCGCCCGAGATCAATCCGCTGGCGAAAAAGTCCGAGTCAGACGACATCCTGTTCGTCCCGGCGCTTACGGGCCTGGGTGCCCCTTACTGGAACCCCGAAGCCCGTGGCACGATCTTCGGGCTGACACGCGCGACAGGGCTGGCGGACCTCGCCCGGGCCACGCTGGAAGGTGTCGCCTATCAGGTGGCCGACCTGATCGAAGCCATCGCGGCCGACACCGGCCAGCCGCTCACGGCCATGAGCGTGGACGGCGGCATGACCGACTCCGACCTTTTCCTGCAGCTTCAGGCCGATATTCTCGGCTTCGAGCTGCGGCGAAGCCTCCAGCGCGAGGCCACGGCCCTGGGCGCGGGTGTGCTTGCCGGGCTGGGCGCGGGGCTTTGGACGAGCGTCGAAGACGCCTTCGCCACCCACACGGCCGCCCAGGCAAGATTTCGGCCTGAGCGGGACGAGGCGTGGAGAAAGTCTGCCATGACCCGCTGGCACAAGGCGATCGCGGCCGTCAACGGGTTTTACGGTTGACGTTGAAGCCATCGGCCGATTCGAAATCGCTTCATTCGTAGATCGGAAAGAACGTCCCGAAGGCCGCTTCGCAGAAGACGCCCGGGTCGTTGAACCGGCGATTGCGGTCGAGCGACGAAATCGCCGTCATTTCGGCTCCCGACAATTCGAAATCGAAAATGTCGAGATTCTCCGTAAGCCGTTCGGGATTCGAAGTCTTGGGTATCACCGATGTGCCCCGCTGCACGCCCCAGCGCAAGAGCACCTGGGCCGGCGATTTATGATGCCGCCGGGCGGTTTCGACGACGACCGCTTCCTCCATGGCATTTTCATGTGGCCCGGCCATGCCCAGTGGCACATAAGAAGGAGCCCCCAGTGGTGAAAAGGCCGTGACGGCGATGTTCGACTCCCGACAGAACCGCAGCAGCTTTTCCTGAGTCAGATACGGATGCAGCTCCACCTGCAGCACTGCAGGCGGAATCACCGCGTAATTAAGCAGATCCCGCAAAAGAGATACGCCGAAATTGGCCACGCCGATGTGCCGCACAAGCCCGACACGGACAAGATCTTCCATCGCGGCCCAGGTTTCGGCGATCGGCACACGGGCGGCCTTCATGCTGGGCCGTTCCGCCTTTTCGTCGAAAATCCAGCCGGCCGGATAGCGTGATTCGAAAGGCACGAACTCCAGTACGATCGGGAAATGGATCAAATACAAGTCGAGGCAGTCGACGCGCAAATCCCGCAATGACCTCTCGCACGCCTGCCGCACGTGTTCGCGGCGGTGATATGTGTTCCAGAGCTTGGACGTAACCCACAGCTCGTCGCGGCGAATGACGCCGTCATTCATAGCCCGTTCGATCCCCTGCCCGACTTCAGCCTCGTTGCCGTAATCCGAGGCACAATCCAGGTGGCGATAGCCGCGAACGAGCGATTCATACGTCATCCTCGCGGCATCGGCGTTCGGCACTTTCCAAAGGCCATAGCCGACCGCGGGTGGCTTCGCTGTTTCTGACGTCATCTGAGTCATTCCCGACATTTCCGAAACTCTCCAGCATCGATACCTGATCGCACCCGAAGTGATCGCCTCTCGAACCCCGATCGACTCGCCGTCGCTGATTATGACACCGTCGTCGTTCCGACGCGATCGTCCTCCCACCATCACATGGAACGATCGCGGCCGAAGCCGGCGGAATGTATGATGAAGTCGTACCCAAAACACGCAAGCGCACCACCGGACCACCAGCGAGCTTCGACGCCCATGTCCACCACCATTCTGACTGACCTGTCGCGAAACGTCGCCGCGGACCACGCATCCATCCAGTCGCCGGGCGGCGTTTCGGCCAGCCTGAAAAGCCTGCACGGCGGCCGCCGTAACGGCGTGCAGGTTCTTGACCTCTCCGACGGCCACTTCTGCGTTTCGATTATCCCCACACGCGGCATGGGCTTATGGAAAGCACGCTTGAACGACACCGTCATCGGCTGGGCCTCGCCCGTGCAGGATGGCCCCGTGCATCCCGCATTCGTCAATCAGGCGGCCCTGGGCGGCCTGGGCTGGCTCGATGGGTTCGACGAAATGATGGTCCGCTGCGGGCTCACCCAAAACGGGCCGCCCTCGCCTGTGACCGACCCCTTCGCAATCGGCCTGCATGGCGTCATCGCCAACCGCCCGGCCCATTATCTGGCCGTGCACGAATTGCCCGACCGACTGACCGTCGAAGGCCATGTCGACGAAACCTGCCTGTTCGGCATGAATTTGCGGCTGATCACGAAAATCACGCTGGTGAAGGACACCCGCCGCATCGAAGTCGAAGACGAAATCGTGAACATGGGCAACCGTGAGGCCGACCTCGAGCTGCTCTATCACTGGAACTTCGGCAGGCCGTTCCTCGAAGGCGGTGCCACGTTCGAATCCGCCGCTGAAGAAGTCTGCCCTCGCGACAAAACCGCCGCGGCCGGCATCCGCAGCTATGACGTTTACGACGAACCGACCGTCGGCTATGCCGAACAGGCCTTTTTCTTCCGCCTGAAGTCGGACCCGGAAACATCGAATACGACCGTGATGCTCCGAAACAAAAACGGCGACAAGGGCCTGGCCCTCCGGTTCGACACGCGGCAGCTTCCCTGCTTCACGCTGTGGAAGAACACGGCAGGATACGAGGACGGCTACGTCACCGGCCTGGAGCCGGCCACGAATTACCCGAACGCCAAAGCTATCGAAAAAGCCCGGGGGCGAGTGATCACACTGCCGCCAGGGGGCCGGCATCTGGCGGTGACTTCTCTGGAAGTCCTGCCGACCGCCGGCGACATCGAGCGCGTCACTCACGAAATCGCCCGCCTGCGGGGCGCCACGAAACCGACGCTCCATCACGCGCCGGTCGAACCGTTCGCGGCTGGCTGATCGGCCTTACAGGCGATTCCCATTCGCCAATTTCGCATGAGTCCATGGCCGAATCGCCTTGAGCGCGGCCGTGGCGATTGCCTAAAATCCGAACGACGACGCAAAATCCGCAGCTCAGCCGGGGTCCGCAAATCCCAATCCAAGCTCGTTCCCGGAAAGTCCGTATATCCATGATGGTCCCATTTCCCGGAATTCGACGATTTCGCTCTGTTTTTGCGGTCATGATGTGCCTGGTGCTGGCTGCCTCAGCTCAGGCCGCGGAACCAGGCCACGAAGCCGCGAACCACGCCCACGAAATCCCGAACCCGATCTGGACGGCCCCTTTCCTGATGATCCTCGGCGCCATCGCCCTGTTTCCGCTCCATCATAAAACCGTCCACGCCTGGGAAAAGAACAGCTTCAAACTGGCCCTGAGCGTTGCCCTGGCACTGGTCGTGCTGGCCTATTACGGCACCCGTTCTTTCGGATTTCACGGCTCAGGCACCGGTTCGGCCGCCGTCAGCGCCGTGCTCGAACACGCACTGATCCAGGATTACGTGCCGTTCGTCATTCTGCTGTTTTCGCTCTATGTCGCGGCGGGCGGCTTGAGGTTCGAGGCCGACCTCATCGCCAGCCCGACCAACAATACGATCATGCTGGGTATCGGTGCCATGCTCGCCAGCCTGATCGGCACAACCGGCGCCAGCATGCTGATGATCCGCCCGCTGATCCAGACCAACTCGGAACGCACGAAAGTCACGCACACGGTCGTCTTTTTCATCTTTCTCGTCTCGAACATCGGCGGGCTGCTCACGCCGATCGGTGATCCGCCCCTGTTCCTCGGCTACCTTCAGGGCGTGCCGTTTCTCTGGACATTGCGGCTCTTCCCCTACTGGCTGGCCTGCGTGGCCACGCTCCTGGCGATCTACTGGGTCTGGGACTGGTCCGTCTATCGCACGGAACCGTATCGCGCCCTGATCGCTGACCGCACCCTCGTTCTGGAGCCGAAAATCAGCGGCCAGATCAATTTCCCGATCCTGGTCCTCATGGTTCTCGCCGTAGCCGTGCTGGTGCCAGACCGGCAGATCCTGGGATGGTCAATCCCGAATCACTCGCGTGAAGCCGTTCTGCTTTCGCTGGCCGCGATCTCGCTGGCCGCGACGCCACGCGGCATTCGCTCGGCCAACGAATTCAATTATCACGCCATCATCGAAGTCGCAGCCCTGTTCCTCGGCATTTTCGTCACGATGCAGGTGCCGATGGAAATCCTCAAGGCCAAAGGGCCCTCGCTGGGCCTGTCCGGCCCGGGTGATTTCTTCTGGGCCACGGGGGCTCTTTCCAGCTTCCTCGACAATGCCCCGACCTATCTCGTATTCCTGGAAACCGCCAAAACCCTGCCGACCGCACCGGGGATGACCGAACTGGCCCTGGGCTCGAGCCATGTGGCCGAACAGCTTCTGGCAGCGATTTCGCTCGGTGCGGTGTTCATGGGCGCGAACACCTACATCGGCAACGGACCGAACTTTATGGTCAAATCGATCGCCGAACAGGCCGGCGTGAAAATGCCCAGCTTCTTCGGCTATATGGCCTACAGCGCGGGCATTCTGATCCCTCTGTTCGTCCTGATCAGCCTGGTCGGACTTTGATTCGCTGGCCCGAAGGCGCGTTGCGACGTTCGCCTCAACGCAATCGATAAACGCCACCGACCGGCACCATGTGACGATTCGACCATCTCGACCAGCCGCAACAGCTCCTTCGGATGACATTCCCACAACCATCGTCAGGAAAAATCGGCTGGACCACGATCGGCGGCTGAACGACCACGGGCGGCTGGATGACCACCGGGGGCACAACAGGATCATCGTTCAGCAAATGCAGATGCTCCGCCGTCAGATCGTCGACCCATCCTGCCGTTTCCGCCCGTTCTGCTTCGGTCAGATCGCCAGAAATGAACTGCCGTAACGCGGACTCGATCGAACTCGCGACGAGGGCCCTCAAATCGGCCTCGTTCCTGACACCTGCCAGGTTCGAAGGCACCTGCAATAAGCCCCTGACATACGGTTTCGCATACGATTCGAAATCCTTCACACGCGAGCGTTCTTCCGGCTTCGGCGGCTCGGGCGGTTTCGAAGTTGCAGGCGGCTTGATCACCGGATCGGTCGCGATGTGCCCCCGAAGCCTGCTACGCAGAATCGCCAGATCGAGTTTTAAGTCCGTTTTCGCCTGCTGCTCCGTCAAATTCGCGGGCGGCTCGGCCCGTCGTTTCAGTTGATCAAGCAATTCCCCAGGTGCCTGGGCTGTCAGTTCTTCCAGGATTCTCACCCGGGCGGCCGTCTCACGTTCGTTATCGTACCTCTTCGCAAGCTCAGGCACCCTGGCCTTGAGCTTTTCCAGCACGGCAGCGGCTTCGGTCGACGTCAGCGATAGAGGCGGCTCGGCGTCGCACTCCGGCCTTTTTCCAGCTTTCACGGCCTCGACGAGATCGTCGACGACTCTCTTCGTCGCTACATCCAATTTTGAGTCGATCCCGGCCAGCCGGTCATTTTCGTCATTCGCCAGAAATTCGGCCCAGGCCTTTTCGTCGTCCGTCAGAGTCGCTTTCGAAGCACGGTCCTCAATCTCCGCTCCGATCGCCCCGAGCACCAGCGGCCGCAGTTCTTCCTCCTTCGTGCCGGCGCGCAGTGTGATCCTGTCATAATTCTCACGCAGGAATTTGCATTTCACGGCGGCTTCGTCCCAGCCCAGCAGCTTCAGCGTGATCGGCCGGTCCGGCGGTGCATCCGCCAGTATCCACTCCGCATGAACCGTGACCTGAAAAACTATCGCCGCCAGTATCGACGCCACTCGATTCGAAAGCCGATTCGGTCGTTTCATCACCTGTTCCCTGATGTCATCATGCCAGCTGGGTCAGTCGGCTCAGCGGCTCCGCTCATTTCAGCCCACCCTGGCAACCTTCACCTGAAACCACGCCCAGGCGTCAGGCGTCATCGTCCGGGCCAGAAAGTGCTCGTCCCGCCCCTCAGTCACGTCGAAGACCATATACGTACCGCCACCGCTCGCCTTCATCGCCGTCAGCGTCCGTTTCACGTCAGCGGCCTCCTTTCGAAGATTGTAACGCAATTCGCCCACCGTCGCGGCATCGCTCCGGCCGCCCGGCTCCGTGTCATATCGAAGCACGCCGCCGTCGTCGACGATCCGCTGAAACACCAGCGAACCGAACGGATTGACGTTCCGCCAATACGCAGAATCGCCCTCAGACGTTCGGCCCTGCGTCAAATCGAGATATTCGTTCGCGAACAGGTTGAACGCCACATACCGGCCCGGCTGAGCGCGGAAATTGAAAAGCACGTCGTAACCGTGCCGGATGGCGTAGTCTCCCGAAGCCACGCCGACTTCCAGCGTCACGCCCCGCCGCCCGCCCTGCCCCTTCTTGCCGTAAAGGTCCTGAATCGTCTCCACATCCAGCGGCGAAAGTTCATGATTGGACCGCATCGGCGGCTCGGCCACCTGCGGCGGCAGCTCGTACATCATCACCGAAGCCGGGTCGAACGGCTTGAAAAGCGTCGTCTGGGCCTCCGTGAACTGGGCCAGCACATTCTGATCGACCCACGTGGAATTCACGCCGTATGTCGCCCGGAAATAATCGTAAACGACCGGCGCCGGCTTGAGCCGGAATGCTCGCCGCGGATGACTCTGCTCATGAATCAGCCCCAGCGCGTGGCCGAATTCGTGCAGGATCAGCCGATCGATCTCCTTCTCCGCATAGCCGGCCCCCGGCAAAAACCCCAGACACATCGAAGGCTGCCCCACCGCCGCATAGGCGAGCGAATCGGTCCCCACATAAGACCAGTACAAGAGCGGCCGCCCGGAAGCGGGATCCATTTGCGTAATCAGGATATCACGGCTTCCCGTACCCGAGAAGTCGAACGACAATGTCTCAGGACCCACTAGACTTTGCCATCCCTTCGGACCGGTGAGGACGTCGACGATCCGCTGGCGGAAATAATCGGGATACCCGGGCATGAAGCCGACATTCAGCGTCATCGGCCGCTTTTTCCAGAACTTGTCCCGCTCGACCGCCGCCGCATAGCCAGCCGAAACGCCCGTCAAAACGTCGCTGGGACAGGAACAGAGCATCGCAGAATCCCTTCCTCGATTTCCCCCGCCTCATGAGCGCCCCGATATCCCGTATCGGTCGCATGTATCGTTCCTCAACGCGAATCTGAATACCGTTTACGCAACTTTCGGTCAATCCGAATCACGCCATAGAAAGCGACACCGCGTATTTCGATCAAAACGAATGGCAGAGTCTTCACTTGGGCAGACGACTCCCTTCCTCGGAAATTCGCGAGATCAACAGGTCCTCAATCCGTGCCGTTTCGAAAGCGATCGATCGCCGAGTTCGAGCGAGCCACACATCGAGAGTAGAGGCCCTGATTCGCGACTGCATGCAGAATCAGCGCAATCGACGGTTCTCAAGCTCGAATCGCAAGAAACTCACTTCGATCGGTGATGCTTCAGGCCGATCGACTCAAACGATCGCGACGAATCTTCCAGGCAACAGATACGATTCGATCAGGTAGCATTCGAAACCGGTGTCGTCTTTTCGGACAGCCAGTTTATCGCCGCCCCCGAAATCGAGGCACAAACAGAAATCCGTATCGATAACAGCTTTTTCGTACGACTTCCCGAGCAATTCGAGCAATGCGCACCGGTCATTCGTCTTGCCGTTCCGATCGAAATCCGCGCGAATCGTCACATCCGCGATATCGTTCGGATTCGTGATCGCATGATAGTTCTCACCATAGCTGGTCAGAATGAGATGAGATTCGAAAAAAGCGATCTTCGAAATGCGATGCCCTGCGAGAAAAGAAAGATCGAAATCCGGATTCGGCCCCTTCATCGAATCTCTCCAGGCATTGATCGGCAACACAAAGAGGGTGTTCTGCTCATCGTTGCACGACAGCATTTTCGTCATGCTGCCTTCGGCGCCGGTAGTCGGCGTCGCGGAGAAGCCTGAGTGCGCGTGGGCGACGCGACCGTATCGAGGTTACCGACGTCGCAGGTGACGGACAACGTGCAACGGGCGAAATCGGTGATTTCTTCCGAATCGGCTCCTGACACTCTTTCTTCCTGACCTATTCCGCTCCTGACCCTTTTTCCTTCCCTGACATCAGAAGGCCCAGGCGCTTGACCTGGGCCCTCCCGCTTCGATTACGGTTTGGTGGGTTTCGCAGGTTTCTTTTTGAGGTGTTCGGCGTATTTCTTGCGAAACTTGGCGACCTTGGGTTCGATGACCGCGCGGCAGTAGCCCGCGTTCATTTGGAGCACTTTGGGCCCGCGTGCGGTCTTGAATTTGCGATAGTAGTCCTGATGATAACCCTCGGCGGGATAGAAGGCCTGGAGGGGTTCGATAGTCGTGACGATCGGGTTGCGCCAGACTTTGGCGTCGGCGACTTCCTTCATGATTTTCAACGCCCGTTCTCGTTCTTCTTCGTTAGAGACGAAAATGACCGAGCGGTATTGGGTGCCGAAATCGGGCCCCTGCTGGTTGAGCGTGGTGGGGTCGTGGATGGTGAAGAAGACGTGCAGCAGGTCCTCGGCCTTGATGACGGACGGGTCATAAGTGATTTTGATCACTTCGGCATGGCCCGTGATACCTGAGAGCACTTGTTCATATGAGGGGTTGGGAACGCGTCCACCGGCGAAGCCACTGGTAACTTCTTCGACTCCCAGGAGTTCTTCATAGACGGCTTCGGTGCACCAGAAGCAGCCGCCGCCGAGAACGATCGTTTCGAGCTTGGCGGGTTGAACGGTGGGAGTGGGGGTTTGTGCCGGAGCATCAGGCTCGGGTTTGGGGTCGTCGGACATGTTCGTGCCCCCGAGGCCAATCAGGATGAGTGCAAGAGAGAAGACTGTCACGCGGCGTTCTCCTTCGTATGCGATGGTTCGGAGTCACAATCCCCGAGCTTAAGATATATTTTATGCTATCGCGGATTGTGGGGAAGACAAAGCGGGTTCCGAACGGAAAAGAACGAAATGAGGGGCCAGGAGCCATTCGGATATCCAGGCAAGTTCCGGGGCAGCCTCGATCGCTTCACGGTGGCTCAACGATCAAGCGATCATCCGGCCTATCCTAAGCGGTTTCATCGGTCGTCATGCTGCCGTCGGAGTCGAAAGCGACTGTCGCGGAACCCACGCCGGTGATCTGATTCTGGGCGTCGGTCGTACGGCTTTGCCCGGTGCCGTTGGTGGAAAGGGACTGCCAGTTGCCCATCGCGTCGAGGTCCCAGGCCTGGGTCCGCGAGGGCGAAGCCACAGTATCGAGAATACCGTCGCTGTTGGAGTCGGACAACGTGCCACGGGCGAAATCGGTGAGTTGGTTGAGGTCGTCGTAATCGAATGGAGGAAGGGGCGATGAGGGGAAGCAGCGTGACGAAAGGTATGCAATCACGCGAATCAAGCCCTTTGGCGATTGAAGCCGGGGCGAGTCGAGCTCAAGAAATCAAGCTCAGAAGTCAACGCCAAGGCATCCGGACAAGCCTTGCAAATTCCCCAGTCTTCCAGGATGGCTCCCAACACCATTTCTGCTTCGGCCTGGGTAGTCTTGGCATGCCGTCGAGCTGTCGTAACTTGCCGAGGTTCTCAAGAAAAATGAACTGACACCAATTTCTTGGATGCCTTTGACGGGCACGTCCGGATCTGCGGGAGCCCTGGCGGAGCGATCCCCAGGGAGACCCGACCTTTGCCCCCCCCCGCCCCTAATATGGTCGTCGGTACTTTGGGATCCTTAATTCCAGTTCGTAGAACTCTTGCTCTGTGAACTTCGTGCCTTTCACACCGAAATATTCCAGGTTTTTCATTTTGATCAATGAATCGACGCATGCTCCTGTTACGCTTGTGTATTCGACTCCTAACGCTTTGATCGAACGAAGCCCTTCGAGATACTGGAGTCCTCGATCCGTGATCCTGTTTCGGTCGAGATTGAGGATTTCAAGGTCTTGCATTTGACCGAGAGGCTTGATGGCTTCGTCATCGAGATTCGAATCATTCAGACGAAGCGTGCGGATCGACTTCATGGTCGCAAGGTGCTGGATCCCCTCTTTCGTCAGAGAACTGGCAATCATATCGAGGCTATTCAATTTGGACAATCTGCTAACATGAAGACATGCCTGATCCGTCATTCCTTCCGGCAAGTTCAACTCCTCCAGTTTCTGAAGCGATTCGAGATGCCTGAGGCCTGAAGGCGTAACAGGTGAATAACGCAGGGAGAGACGTTCCAGGTTCCTCAGTTCACCAATCTCGGCCAGGCCGTCGTCCGTGATATTCGGGCTTCTATCGATAGCGAGGCATTTGAGATTCTTCAGCCCCTTGAGATGACGAAGCCCCTGGTTCGTGACTCTCGTACCCGACAAATACAGCGTCTCGAGTCCGTCAAGACCTTTCAAAGTCGACACTCCTGCATCAGTAATGGAAGAATTGTGGACAAGTAAATCATTGAGTTTTGGAACATCTTTAAGATAGACGAGGTATGGGTCGATTCGGTTCTTGATGTGACCGATATTCACGGACTCGATCTCTGGAAATGCCTTGAGACATTTCAAACCTTCTCCCCTTCTCCCTATTCCGAGTGGATTATTGAAAGTGACGCCAGTAACCACCGACTTTCCATCCGGAAGAAATCGGTATTCGGGGCGAGCGTTCAGTTTGTTCAATGTCGCAATCGCGGATTCTCGGTCGTACTCGACCTCGCGACCACATCCGCTGACCAGGAAGCAGGCCAGAGCGAGAATTGCACGCAACGCAAGATATCGGAGCGAAGACTCACCACGAACGATCGTTCTTGATTCGAAGCTCGAACGAGAGACTTGCATCGAAGCATCCTTATGCTTGCATGTTATTTCGGCGGTTTAGGAATTCCGATCGGCTGCTTAGGGAATCCAATGGGAACGAACCCACCTCGCGGAAAAGGGGTCATTCTGGCTCTGTAGAAAACCGCAATCTCGCCTTGACCGATTCGGGATTTCTGGCAGAAATTGCCATCATGAGCATCACCAGCAA
>CAZSQA010000020.1:0-114085 GCA_964608915.1 uncultured Isosphaeraceae bacterium | reverse complement strand
ATAATTTTCCGTGATTCACCCCAAATTCGTCTGGCTTAACATATAATCTTCGGCGTTGGGGGCATTGGGGTTGGCGATCTCATAGTAAAAGTAAACGGCTTCCGCGACTCTTACCCACCCCCCCCCCCCCCCCGTGGAAATCAGCAGGAACAGGGCGGGAACGATCGGGAAAATGCGGCGAATCATGGTTATCTCACCAAAGCTCAAGGTGAATCGATACACAGGCAACTGTTCGGAATTTTCGCGTTGGCCTGGTTGCGAGTCAAGAAGAAAACAGGCACTGCGAACTTTTTTCGGAAGCGTCGAGTTGCACTCGCCCTACGAGCTGTTCGATTCCTGAACGCAATTAGGCCACGAAACAAAATGCTTCGTGGCCTTCGAATTTCGAACGATAAAACGATTCGGGCTGCGAAGGCCCGAATCTCACTCGTTCACCGTGCCCTGCAGCACCACTTCCGCAGGGGGCTGGCCGGGCAGGTTGGTGTGAATTTTCAGGGTCTTCTGGAACGCGCCCTTGATGGCCGACTTTCCGGGCGTGATTTGAACCGTCATCACGTGCACGGTCTTGGGCTGGGTTTCGGCGACGACCAGTTCGATGCCTTCTTCCGAGCCTTCCACGCCGGTCACGACGAACGGGGCGTTGCCCTTGATCACGAACTTGCCCGTCGTCGGCTGCGTGGCCGATGCCTTCATCGTGCCGAAGGGGACGGCCTTGGGCGACACGTTCAGGGCACCGACGACCTGGGCTGTCATCAGCACGGGGATGGCCGGGTTGTTGGGGTCGTTCGTGTGGACGAACAGGTCGTTCCTGATCACGCCTTCAGGGGCGTCTTTCCGCAGGGAGACGGTCAGTTCGTAGCTCACGCCGGTGGTCGTTCGTGCGATTTCGGCGAGTTTGGCGTCGATGCCGCGGACGTTGGAAGTCATCTTCTGGGCACGCCACTCGGGCGAACCGACGCGATCGATCCGCAGTGTGCGGGTCACTTCCTGCCCGGCGACGACATAGCCGAAGTCGACCGTGCCGGGGTTCAGGACGATGTCGCTCTGAATGTCGGAACTGACGGCCAGCCGCACCTCGGCCTGGCGGCCCGAGGCTGAGATCAGCGTGACGAAAAGGATCGTGGCCTTGTGGCCGACGAAGTTGGTCGTGTCCATCCGGGCTTCGATCGTGGCGGTGTCGCCAGGGGCGACGATCGATTTATCCGAAGCCCCGCTGGTGCAGCCGCATGAGGGCCGCAGGCTGACGATATTGATCGGCTCATTGGTCGTGTTCGTCATCCGGAACGGATAACGCACCGTGGCGCCCCGGGCGACCGGGCCCCAGTTGTGGTTCAGTTCGCTGAACATGGGGTCAGCCCAGGATTGAGCCTGAACCGGATTGGCCGAGAAGATTCCGGCGAGAACGGCAAGCGTGGCTGCCACCAATGCACGACGTTTCATGAAACGATCCTCCATGATCGAAACCCGATCGAGTCCGCAGGTTTCGGCCACGTTACGGGCCGATTCGCCGAATCGACGTTCGTCCCCGCGCATGAGGACCCCTCGAACGTATCGGCAGTTATCCGTTAAGATCGACAAAATCGACGCCTCGCTTGAATCCCGCCTGGGGGACTGACCTCCCGGGCGTCAAGATTTCGCCCATGACGCGACGGCGCACGGCCCGCGACGGGCCAGGAAGATCCATGACCGAGATCGAAAAAGCAAAAGACAACCTGCCCCTGCTGATGGTTTACGAGCTGGACGACACCTCGGGCAGGCACCATGTGATCTGCTTTCAGGATCCGGTGCTGGCCGGCAGCGTTGGCGTGGACGTGCGCACGATCGTCGGCCGGTATTTCCCGACGGGCGAAGGCCGGTTCGACCCGGCGACGTTTCAGTTCAACACGGGCTTCGTGCTCACGCTCACCGACTTCATGAACCAGGTCGTGATCGAAGACGCATGGCTGCACCAGGAAGCGAAACACGTGGCGGGCGGCAAGCTGGAGGTGATCGACCCGCGCTGCGTCTCAGCGGAACTGATCGAGATTCCGATGTCGGAGATCGTCGGCTGGTTCGCGGTCGACGACGCGGGCCAGATTCTGCGCGACTCGTTCCTCTACAACCACAATCACGTGTGGTTCGAACCAAGGTTCGGGACGTCCGGATTGCTGAGCCTGCGGTCATTCTATGACTTCGTGCACGGCTCGCACAAAAGCCGGAAGTGATTCCGGATCGCAGCGTATTCCGGTACCGGTTTCCGAATGACTCGTGGTTCGCTGCTTCCTGATCGGAATCAGGGTTTGTCCTGGTCCCACGCGGGGCTGCGGGTGATCTTCGAATCGGCTGACATGGTCAGCTTGAGCGAATCACGACCAGGCCGGGGCAATGCGACGAACGCCTCGTAATCCGATCCTTCCGGCTTCGCCTTCAGGCCGAATTCCCAGCCGGGTTCGGCCGGGGCCTTGATGCCGAGATCGGCCAGCGTGCCGGCGTATTTTTTGGTTTTGGCGAAGTAGGCCTTCTGGGCGTCGTAGATTTCAAGCAGAAACCAGCGAGCGGCCTGATCTTCGGTGATCACTGGCATTTTGGCCTCTTCGGCGGTCGTCACGAACCGGACGTGGCCCCAGAGTTCGGGCCGGTGCATGTCGACACGTCCCTGGGGGCTCCACACCCAGTTCTCTTCCGGATAACCCTTGAGCTTGGCGTATTTGCCGTCGGCCCCGATCATATGCCGCCACTCGACACGCGAGAAATTCACGCGCCAGATGTCGCCCGAACGGGGCGGGCAGGCACGGCTGGCGAATTCGGCCAGGGCCGTCCAGGGGATGGCCCATTCGACCGTCCAGGCGGTGTCGAGGTCTTTGGGATCGTTCAGGGTACCTTCGATGGCGACGGACGTCTTCAGGCCCGGCACTTCCCACTCGTTGAGCGCGGGGCCGCCGTCGCGATAGGCTTTCGGAAGGCGCAAGTCCCATTCGGTGTTGAGGGCGTTGATTTCGAGTTCCAGGTATTGCTGGTTGTCGCCGTCCGGGTCGATGAAGATTTCGAAGTCGTTGTCCTGAAAGATCACGGAATCGTGCTGCGTCAGCGTGCCCCAGACGTGCGGCTCTTCGAGGCGGGCGGCGACGTAGAAGTATGTGTCGTCCCAAGCCATTTTGGCCCGGGTGCGGAAGCGGGGCGCCGGGCGGGCTTCGCCCTGGATATCGCCGAAGTCTTCCGTCCAGGCGGCGGTGGTCCAGGCCGGGTCGTCGAGCTTGCCGTCGATGACGATGGGCTTGCCGGTTCGCACAGCCGCATAGCCGCGCGGATGTTCGACGCGGCAGCTGGCGTTGGGGGCGACGCGCGGCGATTCCGCGGCGATGAGTCCGGTGACGGCCAGAAATGTTGCCGAGGTGACGAAGAGGCCGGAGCGGGCGTTCATGATGAGGTTTCCGGATGTCGGTTGTGCGCGTGGCGGCGGGTCGTCAGAATCGGACGGGATCCACCTTTTCCGCCACGATAACCGAGCGGCTGGGAGTCGTCAAAGCACGGCTGGCCGATGTAGGATATGCTTAAGAATCCCCAGGGCATCGAAAAATCTGGCTGTGACGACCCGCCGCAGGAGTTCGCAAAGTGACGCCACGAGAGGTTTTGGCGCTGATTCGTCAGCGGGAAGTGACGACCGTCGACCTGCGCTATCTGGACTTTCCGGGTGTCTGGCAGCACTTCGCCATTCCGGCGGATTCGTTGACGGAGCAAGCCTTCGAGGAAGGCTTCAGCTTTGACGGCACGGCTGTTTCCGGCTGGCGGGCGATCAACGAAGAAGAGCTGCTGGTGGTGCCCCAGCCCGAAACGGCGCTCATCGACCCCTTCATGAGCCGGCCGACGCTGGCCATGGTGTGCAACATTCAGGACCCGATCACGCGGCAGGATTATGACCGCGACCCCCGCAACATCGCCCGCAAGGCGGTGGCGTATCTGCTGGGGACCGGCATCGCCGATCGGGCCGAGTATGCGACCGAGCTGGAGTTTTTCGTTTTCGACGATGTCCGCTTCGGCCAGAACGTGCACGAAGGCTTTTACCACATCGATTCGGTCGAGGGCGACTGGAACAACGGCCGCCACGAGAACCCGAATCTGGGCTACAAGCCCCGCACCGGTTATGGCTATTTCCCGTGCCCGCCGACGGACACCTTCGCCGAGCTGCGCACGGAAATCACGGCGATTCTGACCGAATGCGGCATTCCCGTCACGAACCATCATCACGAACTGGCCACGGGCGGCCAGTGCGAGATCGACCTGGGTGCCGGCGACCTGCTGCTGCATGCAGATCAGCTCATGCTGGCCAAATACATCGTGCGAAATGCGGCGCACCGCGCCGGCAAGACGGCGACCTTCATGCCCAAGCCGCTCTACGACGATAACGGCTCTGGCCTGCATACCTATTTTTCGCTGTATCAGGGCGATCAGCCGCTGTTCCCCGGAACCGGCTACGGCGGCATGTCCGAACTGGCGACATATGCCATGGGCGGCATCATCAGCCACGCGCCTGCTCTTTGTGCCTTCGCCAACCCGACCACGAACAGCTATAAGCGCCTGGTGCCCGGTTTCGACGCCCCGACCAAGCTCTCCTACAGCCGCCGCAACCGGTCGGCCATCATTCGCCTGCCGCTGCACAACCCGAACCCTGCCAGCCGAAGGCTCGAATTCCGATCGCCCGACGGCGCGGCCAATCCTTACCTGCTTTTCTCGGCGATGCTCATGGCCGCGATCGACGGCATCCAGCGCAAGATATCGCCCGGCGACCCTCTGGACAAAGACATCTACGACCTCAAGCCCGAAGAGCTCGAGAACGTGCCCACGACGCCCCGATCACTGGACGCCGCCCTGGACGCCCTTCAGAAAGATCACGAATTTCTGCTCTCGGGCGACGTTTTCACGCCCGACGTCATCGACACCTGGATCTGGTACAAGCGCCAGCATGAAGTCGAAGCCGTGCGCGTTCGGCCCCACCCGTGGGAATTCGCGATGTACTTCGACTGCTGAGGTTCCGGCCATTTTCTGGCCTCAGGTTCGTTCGATCCAAGCGATTACGGTACGTCCAGCGGTTTGACCGGTGGCGAAAGTTGTAGCGCGGGTTCCTCGACCGCCGGGGCTGCCGGCGGGTCGAAGAACGGGCTTTTCGAACCCGATGCCCGGGGCTCGACCGAAGGCACTCGCCCCGATCCGACCGAATTGGGCGTGATGCCTGGCGGCATAGCGCGTGGCATGGTGGAACGCGCCTGTTCGCCGGACGTCATCGGCGAAGAAGCCGGTAGCGGCGCTGGCGGAGGTAGCGGCGGCGAACCGGGCGCCGGTGCGGGCTCGGCAAGAACGGGCACCGAACTCGTCACCGTCGGCGTGGCCATGGCGATACGGTTGAGCAGGCGCTGCTGAGCCGTGCGGGCAGCCGCACGGACTTCGGGGGAATGATCGAACTGGGCAGTCTTTTCCAGATAATCCAGCGACGACGTATCGCCGATTTCGGCCAGAGCCCAGGCCGAGGCCTTGCGGACTTCAGCCGATTTGTCGTTTCTCAGCTTGTCCATCAGTGGGCCGACCGCGGCCTGAGACCGTGACCTGCCGAGCATCATCGCACCGTCGCGGCGGGTTTTGTATGTCCGGCCGTTGAGCATTTTCAGCCCTTCGGCGACGTTGTCCGCAGGTGCGGGCCGGGTGACGACGACCTGCGGAGCCGGCTGCGACACGACGACGGAAGGCTGCGAAGGCGTGACGATCACCGGCGTGGCTGGGCGAGTCACGATGACGGAAGAAGCCGGCGGTGTCACCACGACGGTATTGGGAGCCTGGCGTGGTGCCGTGACGGCGCCCGCGAGCATGCCGACGCCGAAACCGAGCGCGCCAGCGGCAAGACCGGAACCGTTGTTCGAATAATTGTTGACGATGACCGGAGGACGAGGGGGCGGCGGACGGAACCCGGGCGGCGGGCGGCGCGGCCCCTGCGCCGATGAAACGGGAGCGAACGGGCCGCTCATGACGACGAAGGCCATCATGCACGAAATCGCGCACTGGCGTGAGGAATCGGCTGCTCTCATGACTTCACCTCGGCTTCCCTGCCGCGAATCGCTTCGCATCCGAACGATCGTCAGGTGTCTCGAATCATCATCATCGATATCGTCCGCCGGTCAAGACCGGAATCAGCCAGGAACGGCAAACGGGACCTGATCGATTCCGAAAAAAGCTGGCTTGTCAGAAACTGGAGAATCCCGTAATTGTCTTGGGTGAATATGGCTCCGGAAGGATTCCGGGCCAATCGAATCGGCAATTTCGAATGCGATGGCGTGCGGGCATGGAGGCTTGCGACCCATGATCGACGGCGAACAGGACTCGCGGCGTCGCTGGATGACCCGGCTGTCACGCATATTCTTGATCGGGGGCGCGAGCGCCTCAAGCGGATGTTCGCTGACGCGGCAATTGCGAAACGACATCCCGGTACCCAACCCGCTCGTCGTTCCCTCGATCGATTTCGAAACGATCTGGAACACCACGATCGCCGTCGTCGACGAATATTTCGACATCGCCAGCGAGAATCGTCAGCAGCGACGGATCGTGACTCAGCCGAAAGTGGCCGGCACGCTGCTGGAACCGTGGAACATGGACTCGGGCAATTTTTACGAGCGCGTCGAATCGTCGCTGCAGACGATCCGGCGATTCGCGATCGTGACCGTCGAGCCTGACCCGACAGGCATGGGCCAGGCCGTGCGAATCGAAGTTTTCAAGGAACTCGAAGATCTCGTTCGTCCCGAACGAGCACCCGCCGGCCGGGCGATTTTTTCGAACGAAATCCCCGTGAACCGGGCTCGGGAAGTGGTCGGCCCGGTGGACGTGCCTCAGGGCTGGATCCCCCGCGGACGCGACCTCGTGGTCGAACAATCGATGCTGCGCCGTTTGCAGAAGCGGCTGTTGTTGTAACCCGGAAGTTCGGTCCTCGATTTCGAAAGATCAGCGATCGATCGGGCCGCGCCAGGGCGTTTCGACGAAGCTTGCAGGGGCGGAACCGGCACGGCAACCACGAAGATTACCGGCTGGCTTCGATTCCCGATGGGCTTTTTCCGGTCACGATTCTCGACCATTCATGCAGCATAAAAAGTGCAACTCATGTGCATGATCCGGCTCTCGTCGGTTGTTTCAAAGGCCAGCAAAAGTTGGCTGGATGATACGCCTGGGCCCCCCCGAGCTCCAGCTCGGGCGTGTCTTCGCTCGACCGTCGTTTCGAACCTTCGGAATTGACGGATACGAAAAATCCCCGAGCTGGAGCTCGGGGGGCCCAGGGCGTTGGGACTTCGAGGAGATTCGGGACTCCTGCCATTTTTGCCGACCTGTTTAATTTATCGCGTCTCGTTCAGGGCGAAATTACGGCACAGCGATCGACAAACGATCGTATCCGCGGACTCGCTTATTTCAATTCTGGACGCCGTATCCCTGCATCGTCGTTTCGATCCGGTAGAGACTCACGCCTGCCAGAATGTAAAGGGTCGAGCGGTTCGGCCCGCCGAATTCGCAATTGGCCGGGGCTTCGGGGGTCGGAATGATGCCTTGAAGTTTGCCGTCGGGCAGGAAGACCCAGATGCCCGACTTCTCGCCCTTTCCGGCTGTGGCTACTACGCGGCCGTCGGTTGTGACCGTCATGCCGTCGATGCCCCGGCCGTCGCCGAAGTCGTGCAGCACCTTGCCCGGTTGGACGTCGCCCGACCGGTTGAGCGGGCAGGCCAGAAGCACGCGGCGATTTCCGCCGTTATCGGCGACGTAAAGCGTTTGACCGTCAGAGCTCACGACCAGGCCGTTGGGTTTGAAGGCGCCTGTGTCGAGCTTCGTGACCTTGCCGTCGGGATCGATTCGAAACACGGTTTCGAAATCGAGTTCGCGTGGCTCGTTGCCGACGTAACGGGGATCGCTGAAATAGACCCGGCCCGATTTGTCCACGGCGACGTCGTTCGGACTGTTGAAGGCCTTGCCTTCGAATTTCTCGGCGAGCACCTCGACCTTGCCGGTTTTCAGGTCCGTGGCCGTCACCCGGCGATGCCCGCCGACATTCGCGCCTTCCGCGGCGATCAACCGGCCTTTCGGGTCGAAGATCGTGCCGTTGGATCGCCCTGAAGGCTTTCGGAACGGTGTGACGGTGCCCGATTTCGAATCGTATTTCATCAGCGCGTTGCCGATGTCCGAGAAATACAGGCAACCGTCAGGGCCCCAGGCGCCGCCTTCGGTGAATTCGCCTTCACCCCAGAGCTTTTCGAGTTTCGCTCCTGGGGAAATCAGTCCGCTGGCCGAATCCTGAAGGGCGACTTCCAGCAGCGTGAGTTCTTCGGTCGAAACTTGTGCCTGGGCATCCACGCCCCGAATTCCGCAGATTCCGGCCAATGTGGGAGCGGTGATCGAAGCGAGAAATCGGCGGCGCTGCATGGTTGCGATTCCTGGGCGATGGCTGTGAACGACGATCGGGGAGATCCGGTTCCTTCCCGAATACCGTCGTTCGGTTTAACATAACGGAACGTGCCGGGCAATCGCCTGGCGGTCGTCTCGTCGCGATCGAACCCTCCGATTTCCGAAATCGAGCGATTCCATGAACCTTTTCGAAATCGATTCGATCGTCTATGAGCGGTGGTGCAGGGCGGCTGTTTTCCAGGGCCCGGGTCAGCCGTGGGAAATGGTCCCGATCGATCTGCACGCCGAGCGGGACGAAGCCGTCGTCTCGGTCGAAGCCTGCACGCTGTGTTCCAGCGACGTGCACACCGTCACCGGCCGGCGGGCCGCACCGGTGCCTTCCGTACTGGGGCACGAGGCGATCGGCAAAGTCGTCGCGTTGCCTGAGAGCTGGACTCTGGCGGATGTCGCCGGAAATTCGGTTTCGGTCGGCGACAGGATCGTCTGGGGCGTGGCGGCCCATTGCGGCGAATGCCTTTTCTGCCGCGACGGCATTCCTCAGAAGTGCGTGCGGCTCGTCAAATATGGACACGGCGTCCATCGGCCCGATCAATTGCCCAAGGGCGGTCTGGCGGGTTTCGTCGGCCTGGTGCGGGGCACGCCTGTGGTGGTGCTCGACGACGCGATCGACGCCCGCATCGCCTGCCTGGCGGCTTGTGCGGGTGCCACGGTCGCCGCGGCCCTTCGGCTTGCGGGGAATGTGCGTGGCCGACATATCGCCGTTTTCGGCGGCGGTGTGCTCGGGTGCATCGCCTGTGCCATGGCGCGTGATTCCGGGGCGGCTTCGGTGGCCTGCGTCGAGCCGGATTCGGGCCGCCGAGAGCGGGCCATCGCCTTCGGTGCCGATCTCGTGATCGACCCGGCCGAGCCTGATTTCGAAGATCGCCTGAAATCGATGAACGACGGCCGTGGCGCCGACGCCTGCCTGGAAATCACAGGTGCCAATGCGGTTTTCGAATCCGCGCTCAAATCGCTGCGAACCGGCGGCACGCTGGTGCTCGTGGGGGCGGTCTATCCTGCAGGGCCGGTCGCGATTTCGCAGGAAGACATCGTGCGGCGGATGCTGACGATCCGAGGATTGCACAATTACGCGCCGGTCGATCTCGCGGCGGCGGTGCATTTCCTTCATGAACGATCGAAAAAAGACCCCGCGAACTTGGCCGATTTGTTCGGGCCTGAATTTCCGCTCGACGATGTCGCCGAGGCATTCGCCTGGGCCGCCGAAAATCCGGGTGCCAGGGCTGTGGTGCGGCCTTGAATTTCGAATTTCATAAAATGCGAATCAAGGTCATACTTTTCGATCATTCCATATATTTTTCGCCCCAGTGGATCTCTGGCTCGAACCGCAGGAATCGGTCTCGATCCGCTTCGGTCGTGAAATACCATTCGGCGAATCCGAAATCGTAATCCGTTTTGACGAACCAGCGAACTGTCCATCGGCCGTCATGGCTGTGGGGCGTTTCGATCATGCAGGCCGGGTAATCGGAGTGTCTGACTCCGGCCCGACGATGGAAACATTCGCCATGTTGAGGCCCTAACGTTTCCCAGCACCACCGGATCGCGAAGTCCATTTCCGGATAGGCCAATTCGAGCGTGACGGGCCAGCCGAAGCGCCTGAGCGTAGCTACGCGCAATGTCCGGGCTTCCATCATTTCCTCGGCCGATTCATCGGTCCGTTCCAGATATTCTTCGAACGACGACAGTCTCGCGGTTCGATACGTCATGTTTCGAATCCATCTCTGGCACCGCTTCGGTTCCGGCCAGGTTATCTCAATTTCATTTCGGAGATCGTCTCCATCACCCTGCTGACGTCCCAGAAATAAATGTTACCGTCGCTTTCGACCAGGTACAGACCGGTGCCCGACCGGTTCCAGATCACGGGGCTGGGGCTGGCCGCGTTCAGTTCCACGGGCAGGTCCAGGAAATGGCGTGGCTCCTGGCGCAGGCACCAGAACGAAATCGCCCGTTGCCGGACGATGCCCAGGAACGAAGGATCGTTGGGGTCGAATTTCAGATCGACGATTTCGTTCTTGGCGTCGTCCTCAAGGTCATCAGGCGCGATGACGTTCAGAGTCCGCCACGTCAGCAGGTCGACCAGAGTCACGAAGCCGGCTTTGGTTCCCAGGGCCAGAATTCTGCCGTCCGGCGAAACGCTCAGGGCGATGACGTCCGAAGTCGGGGCACCCGAGGGAGGCGGCCGACGGTTGGCTTCCCAGAACTTGCCTGCCTGCGATTCGCGGAGCGAACCCAGTTCCCAGTATTCCCATGAAGACCCGCGCAACAGCACGAAGCCGTTGCCTTCCGGCAGGATGCTCAGCCGTCGTGGCAGGGGGTTCGGGCTGCGCGAACCCGGGAAGCCGGACATCGGTTCGATGTTCCGGCCTGACTGCGGCCTTCCCCGGCCTGATCCTCCGGGTCGTCCGTCCGGGCTGCGCGAATCGGGGGTGTCGCGCCGGTCGTTGCGACCCCGGTCGCCGCCTGGCGGCGGATCTTCGTAAGAAGACGAGTAAATCTGCACAGGTACGAAAGAATCCGAGACGTCGGGATCGAGCATCAGCAGGAATGGCCCGCGTGTCGTGAACACCCGTTTCGATTTCGGCGCGGCGACCAGGCCGCTGAACATGCGTGTCAGACCGAACCCGCGAATGGACCAGTCCGTCAGTGGCGTTTCGAGGAGCGGGAATTTCGCGGAGGGGGTCGTCAATTCGGGTTTGCCGGGTTTCCACGCATCGAACCGCTGTACGCCCCGGTCCATCATGACCCAGAGACGGTCCGAACTGTCCGTTCGGAAGGCGGAAACTCGCGATTTCGGCGTCGGCAGATCGATCTTGCGGAACATGCTGTCCTGCGGCGTCCGGAACCGCATTTGCCCGCTTATGCCCTGGATCATGACCGTTTCGTTTCCGGCTTCGCCCATCGCCGCCATGTTGACGATCATTTCGGGCGCTGAACCGACGAAACTTCGGACCTGCGGCTTTTCGATGTTCCAGACTCTCAGCGAGCCGTTTTTCGTATCGGCGGTCGCGGCCAGCATGCGGCTGCCGTTCGCGGCGAAAGCAAGGTGGCTGACCGGCCCGCCGGTCCCCAGAGTGGCCACAGCCTGACCGGAATCGATGTCCCAGAGTTCGATCCCCGAAGCGGTCCCTGAAGCGGCGATCAGGTTGCCCGTGGGAGCGAACCGGATCTTGCCCACGACGCCCAGATTGGTGCCTAGCGAAGGCAGGGCGATCGTCGACAGAACCGTCGAACCGTTTTCCTGCCGCAGTTCGTATCGCCACAGCCGGATCGTGCCGCCGCCTGCGACCGACAGCGTTCTCTGTGGTCCCGCGGCGATCGAAGTGACGGGAACCTGGGCCGCGATATTGCCGAGTTCCTTGCCGGTGTGAGTGTCCAGAACCCGGATCGTATCCTCGAAGAACCGGCACATGGCCACCCAGTCGCCGTCGGTGCTCAGAGACAGCACCGGCAGCGGAAAGCGCACCCGTTCCGGCTCGAACTTATAGCGTTCGAGCACGAGCGGCTTCGCTTCGGCGTCTTCCAGATCATGGATCGCGATGACGATTTCGTCGTTCTGGTTCTGTATGCCCTGCGGAACCGTCCGCCCGGTCGCGTCGTTGCCGAAACCGCTCGGGTGGTACTCGATCGTGAGGATTCGGGCCTGATTGCCGATCGCCCGCACGTCCCAGATCGAGGCTCCGTTCGGGCAGGTCCATTCCCCACGCGGTTCCGCGGTGTCGGGGTCGATCCAGACGATCCCCTGACCATCGGGCCGAACGACGCCCACGGTGTTGCCGACGGAAAAGATCGTGCGGAAGAAGCGCCGGCTCAGCCCGCCGAAAGGACCATCCCGTGGTCCGCGGCCCGGCGGCGGACCGCCAGGTCCCGGCCCGGCCGGCTGCACGGGACCCTGGTCGGGCATGGGCCGGGGGCGGCCGGTGTCTTTCTCTCGAAACAGCGATTCGACCAGAACTTCGGCACGCCGTTTTCGGGCATCGATGTCCCAGACGGTCATCGTCCGGTGATCCTCGCTGATCGTCACCGTTCGCCGCTGGTCCGCCATAATTTCGAAGTCGGCGATCGGCTCGAACGAAAGTGGCGCATCCGCCCTGACGTCGCTCATCGAGAGCGCTTCGACCACTTCGTTGCGAAGTTTCGACTGCAGCTCCGCTTCCGGTTCGTATTTCGCCGCTTCCGCCACGAGTTCCAGAATCGTGCGCCTGCGGTCAGGCACGGCCGACATGCGCACCAGCGAAGCCTCGCGCCAAAGCTGTTTACGCATGGCGGCCTTGGCTTTGTCGAGCGCTGTCTTTTCGCCGCCCAGGGCGATGAGCGTTTCCGTACGGGCCAGCAGGGCGTCGTCGCGTTCCCGAGCGACCTGGCGATAGGCGAAGATCGCCACACCCAGGACGATCGAGGCCGCCACGGCCGTGACCGTCGAAACGGCCGGATGCCGGCGCACGAGCCGCGAAAACCGGCCGATCGGCCCGATCCTCCGCGCCTTCACCGGTTCGTATCGAAGGAATCGGTCCAGGTCTTCGGCCAGCTCGCCGGCGGTCGCGTAGCGGTCCTCCGCGCGGTGGGCCATCGCCTTCAGGATGATCGTTTCCAGGTCACGTGAGATCGTCGAATCCAGAGCCCTTGGCGGCACGGGCGGTTCGGTGAGGATTTTCCGAATCACCTCGTCGCTCGATTCACCGTCGTACGCCGGCACGCCGGTGAGAAGTTCGTAGAGCGTCACGCCCAGGCTGTAAATATCTGTGCGGTAATCCACGACTTTGCGTGCGGCCTGTTCGGGGCTCGTGTAGCGCGGGGTGCCGAGCACGCCGTCGCCGCGTGACAGGCCGGGATCGTCCAGGCGCAGGGCCAGGCCGAAGTCGGTCACCCAGATCGTCCCGGTACGGTCCAGAATCAGGTTCGAAGGCTTCACGTCGCGGTGCACGACCTGCCGGTTATGTGCGTAATCGAGCGCCATGGCCGCCTGATAACCGACACGAGCCACCCACCGGGCGAATGCCGTCGAACCCGCCTGAACTGCGCCGGGTGCCGGAAAAGTGCCCGGCCTGGGCTTCGGCAGGCCTGACGAGCCGGTGCCGGAGCGGCCGGAGTTCTCGCCGGACCGTGCGGTGGCCGAATCGCCGGGCACTTCGGTCCGGATCACGGCCGTGGCGTCCGGCGATGCGCCGCGGTCGGTTTCGGATTCCGAGGCATGCCCGCCGGCGGAATTGTCGACGGTGCCGCGCCGGCGGCGAATGATCAGGTCCAGCCCATCGCCGTCGATCTTCTGCATCGCGTAATAGGTCGTGTTGTCGGTCTGGCCGACGTCGAACACGGGTACGATGTTCGTATGATGCAGCGAAGCCGCGGTTTTCGCTTCGTTCAGGAACCGCCGGCGGGCCGAGCCGCCCGACCAGTCCCGCAGGACTTTGAGTGCCACCGGACGATCCAGATCGACGTGCACGGCTTCGTAAACCACGCCCATGCCGCCCCGGCCAAGTTCGCGGACGATCCGGTACCCCGCCAGGCTGTTGCCGGGTTTCAGCGCCGTCGAAGGTTCTTTCAACGGGTGACCGGAAAGTGCCGAGCGCGACTCGCCACCCGAGCCCAAAAGGCCGTGAACGACGGCCAGGCCTTCCAGAGCCGCTTTAAGGTCATCGCCCAGATTCGGGTATTCGGCCAGGAACGATTCCAGGTCCGGCGCGGAACCGGTGCGCTCCGCCCGTTCGAGGTATTCCTCGACGGCATCGCCCAATTCGGCGGGTTCGGAATCGGTGACCGCGTCGAATCCCGGTTGTGTCGTGTCCTGGTTCCAATGCTCCGACATGGCCGTCGCTCCGGCGGACGAAAAGGTCCGGTCGATCAGGAATTCGGGAAAACGAATCCTGCTCTCATTCTATCAGCGACGAACTTGCGCCGGTGGTTCGGAGAATCATGAAAACCGTCACGATTCCGAATCCGGCATCAATCGGGCCCGACTCCCATACTTCGGCGCAAAGCCGCCAGCCCTTTCGCCCAGAGCCCTCGAACGACCTTTCTGCTGACTCCCTGCCGCTGGCCGATCGATTCGAACGAAAGCCCTTCCACGTGATAAAGCCAGAGAACCTCAGCCTGATCCGGCGGTAATTTGGTCAGGGCATCGGCCAGCAGGACAGTCGCCTCACGCTGGCTGGCCGCCTCACTGGGGCTCGTCTGGCTGATCGTCAAAAGTTCCGCGAGACGGGCACTTCGCCCCTGGCCGGCCTGCGCGGCATCGACCTTGAATTCGCCTTGACTGGGCGCGAAATCCAGCGGCAGTTGCGCATCGCCGCCACCTCTTTTGACGCGGCTGTGGAAGCGGCCCAGGTCAGCCAGCTTCTGGGCGATAAGACGCCGCAACCAGCCGACGAGGGCGACTTCATCCTGCCCCGTGAAAGCCGGAAACTGGCGAACGACCTCGATGAGCGTTTCCTGAACGACGTCCGAAAGCTCCACACGTTCCCGCAGCCTTGGGCCCAGGCCCGTGCGGGCGAGCATTCGCAAATAATTCCGATAAATGTCGCATAATTGACCCAAAGCGTCGCTTTCGCCCGAGCGGGCGCGAGAGACGAGCGTCATCGGGTCTGGGGATTCGTGCGACACGGGCGAATCGATCAAGCGCGGGCCGGGATCCGCATACCGGCCGGTGCACTCTGGCCGGCGATCTCGAAATGCGGACATGCGCGAACGCCCCGGGGAACGTCCGCGCATTCTTGAATGTCCATAGCAAACGAATACTCTGGCGGTGTCAAGCCGGAATCAGATCCAGCTCTTGCGCCGGGCCAGGCAAAGCAGCGTGAGACCCGAGCCGATGACCATGAGCGTCGAAGGTTCAGGAACCGGCGCGGCGGAGACCATGGCCCAGTTCATCATGGCGTTGGTCGTGCCCAGGCCGCCGATCAGGAACGGGCCGACGCCGCTGAGAAACGTCTCCGCACCTGAGATTCCGCTCTTGACGACGTCCACCCAGGGGTCGACGGGATCGAACGTGGCGACCAGGTTCGAATAGCCGCCGCCGGTCAGGGTGCCGTTGAGCTTGCCCTTGAGCACGACCGGCTGAAGATCGCTGGTGTACCAGGTGTCGTTATAGTTGAGGCCGACGGGCAGAATCGAGATGGAGAACGGCGTGTCCTTGTAGGTCGTCGTGAGCCCGGGCGGCAAAGGAGCCGTGAGAAATTGCCCAAGATAGCGGGCACCGGTGGTGCCCCAGACCGGGTCGGTCTGGCTGCGGAAGCTCAGGGCATTGAAGCCCGTGACGCCTTCCGAGCTGATCTGGCCGGATGTCGTGAAGCCGAAACTCGTCGCCGAAGCCGGGATGGCGTCGCCGCGAGCCGAATTCACGGAAAGGGCGACGGTCAATAGCGCCGCGAGATTCCAGGTGAGCCGACGGAAAGAAACGACCGTCATTGTTGTGAAACTCCTGATGTCCAATTTTGGGATTGTCCTGGCGATGTCAGTTTCTTGCGTCGGTAAATCGCGACTGAGAGAGGTGCGAAGTCCCTCGGCATGATTCGGAACGGGATGAATGTGACTAGTTCGTGCGAGAATTCATCGGGATCGGCGGGACCGCGATTTCCGCGGCCCCGCTCGAATCGAACGTGAGGGTGCCCGGCGTGCCCGGTGCGATCAGGCCGTCCGCGTCTGACGGCGGCGATGCCAGACCACGCCCGCGATGCCCAGGCCGAAGATGGCCAGGGTGGCAGGCTCGGGAACCGGCTGGGCGACCAGCAGGGTTTGAGCCGTCGTGCGGCCGCCGTTGGTGGTCGACGGTACCAGGGTCAGGCTCGTGTCCAGGTTCACCAGCGTGTTGACGTAGTCATTCGTGATGAAGCTCGGGATCGGATCCGTGTCGAAGCTGATCATCAGGTCCGACTGACTGGCGCCGGAGACGGTCCCGTTGATCTTGCCGGTCAGGACGATCGGCTTGTAGCCTTCCTGAATCGTCTCGCCGTTGACCTGGGAAACCAGATACGTGATCGAAAAAGGCGTGTCGGTGTAGGTCGTCGATACTCCGCTCGGGAGTGCCGAAACCATGAACTCGCCAAGGCTGAACGACGAAGGCGTCGTGAACTGGCCTGTTGGCACGCTGTTGAAGCTCACCACGGGGATGCCGTCGACGCCGTTCGAACCGATCGACCCGGACGTGGCGTAGTCCATCAGGACCTTCGCCGATTGGGCCGGGCTGACTGCGGCTTGCGCGAACGCCGAAAAGCCGAGGAGCAGGGCCGTCGATGCCATCCATGTGCGAACCAGACGGGTATGTCGCATTCTCATTGCCTCCTGAAACCTCCATGATCAGGCTATCGTCTGCCGCCGGAAATCCCGGACTGGCATGACACAGGGTCCTCGATCGTCAAACGCGATCGACGCTTCGCCGGCAATACGGATTGATCAAGCCATCGACCCGACTATCCTTGCCGGACCCGCACCCCCAAGGCATGAACCCGACGACCAGCCGAAGCATCGACTGAACGGACTCATACCGAGTGACTTCGAGCATCCTAAATCGACTCTCCCATTCCGACAACCCCAATTTTCCGATTTTTCGTCAAGATTCGACCGGCTCCGGCCGAAACCCGTGACAGCTTCACAACAGGCTTTCCAGAACCAGTTTCAGCTTGCGGACTTCGGCTTCGGTGTCGAACGGGTTGTCTTCCCGGTCTTCGATGCCCAGTACCAGGCCCCGCTTGTAGCCGCTCCGGTGCAACTGACTGATGATCCGGGCGTATTCCACTTCGCCCTGACCCACCTTCACCTGAAATTCGCCAGGTTTGCGGCCCGAATCGCGCAGTCTCACGTTTCGCACGAAGGGATAAACCTCGTCGAAGCTCGCGCTCTGGTGCGGACCGTTCACGAAATGGCTCGGATCCAGCGTCAATCCCAGGTCGGGCACCGCGCGGCACAGCGCCACGGCATCGGCCGGGCGTGAGGCCAGCCCCTCGGAATGGGTCGTCACCGTCAGAACGATCCCGTACCGCGACGCGATCGACATCAGCTCCTTCAGTCGTTCCGTTTCCTGGTCGAAGGTCGTCTTGCCCTTCGTTGGTTCCACGGATACCACGGCCACGATCATCGACTTCGCCAGCCAGCAAAGCGCTTCGAACTGCGCCTTCTGCTCGCTCAACTTCTCGGTCTCGAAGCGAATGTCGAACGAACTCGGATTCAGGCCCGACGTGTTGCGGATCTCCCGCAGCGCCGCTTCCTTCCCCTCGGCGATCCTCGCCGGCCGGAGTTGCTCATGTACGGAGTCGCCCCCGAAAACGTACTCCACACGATCGAATTCCAGATCCAGCATCCTCCGCATCGCTTTGGCGAAAGGCATGCGTGCGAAGCATAAGGTACTGCAGGAAACGAACATCTGGCCCTCCTGACGGATCGCTCGTATCTTCCCCCCGGCCTGCCAAGCCAGTCAGTTCCGCCTGACTTCGAACCGTGCCGGGTGCCGTTCTTGCGCACCGGCCAGCGGGGTCGAGGGACGAGCGAACGGGTCGCTTGGTGGACTCAGGCTGGTCGCGCGGTAACGACCTTAACGAATTTAACGAATGATTCGCCGCTTCGGTAGATCCACTCGCCCCACATCGGGGGTAATTTCGGAGTTCCTTCGCCGTTGGCGATCCGCCGACATGCCGTCGCTGAGCCGGAAAAAATCGGCCAGACGCATGTCCCGATAGGCCTGAAGAGCCGCCATCAGACGCCGGCCTCGGGTTTTCGATTCCGTGTCCGATAAGTCCTCGACGATCACCGCGCCGCGCGGTTCGGCGGGTTCGCTGTTCTGGCGAATCAGGGCATCGTATCGCGTCCGAATGACGTCTCGCGATTCCTGCGGCAGATCCACGCGATAGCTTTCCACGCGATATCGGCCAAGGTCCAGCCGGCCCAGATGCACGGGCGGAATCGAAAGCCTGGCCACTGCTCGATCCGGCCCGGTCTCCTCAATGACGAGGTTCAGGTCCGCATCGGGGTTCACCGGATCGGCCTCGCCGGTGGCACGCCGGACGAGCGTCAGTTCCAGACCCACCGGGCAAGGCAGCGGGTTGATCGGAACCAGCAGTTCCGAATCGCCCGTGCGATAACTCCTGAGCGTCAGCCCCGGTTTCGGGGCCAGCGTTTCCCAGGCCTTGCGGCCGGTTTCGGGCAGGCCTTCGAACCGGGTGACCCATGACGTGAAGTCCGCATGTCGATCGCCCAGAGTGCTCCGGTCGACGATCAGGCCGGTGGCGTCGTGCCTGGAAAGATGACTGACCATCGCCGATTTCAGGGCATCGTATTCGTTCGGATCGATCGGGGAAATCGAAGGATCGGGCGGCAAACCCTGACCGTTTCCCGCGAAAAAGTGCCCTTGGGTCGCTTGCGGCCCAAGAGCCGCTTCAAGGTCCGGATGTGTCGCCCAGTCGCGGTTCGACCGGACGATCGAAACCGATTCCGCACCGATCAGTCGAACGGAAGAAGAGTTGCGCCATAACTCCGGTTCGAACGCCATCCAGCGCCACGCGAATACGGGCGATGATCCGATCCGTTCCGCCTCTTCGTAAAGCGATTGCGATTCCTGATTTCCGGGGTGCGGTGCGGCGATCGTCAGGGGCAGGGCGTGCGTTTTGTCGATTTCGTCGGCCAGTTCGGCGTAGAACGTCGCGATGCGGCGGGAACGCCAGGTCAGCCATGGCATCAGGCCACGCGCTTTGATGAATTCCCGGCGCGACGATTCGTCGCTCAGTCGTCCGCCCCAATTGCTCTCCAGCCCGGTTTCACGCAAAAAGTCGGCGAAGGTCGATTCGTTCGAGCCGGCTTCCCAGCCCGCAGGCAATGCCGCGGGCGGCGCCAGCGCCACGAAGAACCCTGAAGCCACGCGAGCGCCCGAGGCATTTTTGAGTTCCGCGAGTTCCGAGATCCGTTTCAGGATCGCGACTCGCAAGCTGGCGGCTGAGCCGCTCTCGAGCGTTTTCGGGAGGTTCGTCGAAGCCTCGGCTTCTGTAGGATTGCGCTCGAATGCCGAAGGGTCGATCTCGAATCGGACATCGAATCCCATCGTCGCCGCGTGGCGTGCCACGGCCAGCCATTCGTCCGGCCGGGCGGTCAGGCCCGGGTCGGGCAGAATGACGCGTGAAACCCCGAACCGGCGCATGTCGGAAGTCAACTTGACGGCGAAATCGTAAACGCCGTCCGTCGCGGCCATTCCGGGAATGGAGTCGGGATCGGCCGCTGCGAAACGGAGCGTCACTCGCCGGCCGTGCGGTTCGGCCCGCTTCGTGGATTGGTCGGACGCGGCGGTTCCGTTCTCGTCGCCCAGGCACGGGTTCGACACGACGAAAGCCAGTAAGGCTGTGATCGCGCACAGGCCCGCTGTCTTGGACCGGTTCGATCGCAGAAGTTTCCGGCTGGCGAAAGTCAAGCGAATCACTCCGTCTCGGGGCGTGTCCGTCACGCCTGTTCTTTCACTCTTGATCGGATTATTCAGGCGAAAAAGTTCATCGAATCCGAATTCGTCTTGACATCCCTCGTTAATTCGACCATCCGGCCAGGGCGATTGCGATGAGACCGAAGCCGTACTTGCCGCGAGAATCGGGTTTCAGGCCGGTTTTCGGAAGGAAGCGATCGTACGACGCCCGAATCCATCGCAGGACTATTTGGGGCCAATTTCTTTTCGTGGTACAATTCATTTAACTTCTCACGCAGGATGACTGAATCCGTGTACGATCCGACGCTGTTCGCCCTTCGCATCTGGCCTTTTTCACGCCGCGGCACGAGTCGCGGCCGTGCGGGCCTGATCGTCTGGGCCGCGCTTTGGGTTCTTTTGCGGCTGCCTGTGGCTGTGCCTGATTTTCACGAAGTGGCGCATCACCATTTCGACGGTGTCGATTGCCTTTATCATGAGCATCTGAATCGCTGGCACGGCCCCGTGGACTCTTCAGGGGGATCCGCCGCCAGCCACGAACACGAACTGGCCACACTTCACTGGCATTGGGTGATTCCCGGCTCGAATATCCCTGAAGGGCAGCCCGGTCACGACGATTCGCGTGGCGCCGACCAGGACGGCCCGCAAATTTCGCATCGGGCGGGGGCCGATTTTCTCGGTCAGGTGCTGCAGTCCGCCAGCGTCGCGACAACGATCGATCGCACGGGCTCATTGCGCTCGGAACTTGTCGATATCGCCGGCGCATGGCTCTCGGAAGTCGTTCGCTGGCATGATGTTTCGCCCTGCCGTGATTTGGCCTCGCGCAACTCGCGGTTCGATTCAGCCACTTCGTTTTCGCCCGGTTCGTTTCAGCCTCTTCGTTGTTGAATTCCTGAACTCGATCGTCGAATCGGCAGTCTCGCGGGGCCTGAGAGAAAGTCCCGAATTCGATCGTACTCGCCAATTCCCGAAACACGACCGTGCCCATCGCGTCGATCGACTTGCGAGGGCCTGGAATCTCGACATTCAGGCGTACGAATAAGGATGAAACCATGAGCGAATCTCCACGGCGGATCGGCAAAATCGCCCTGTTCTTACTGGGAACGGCGGTCGGAATCGGCGGTTGGGAACTGGCCAGCGGCCTGTTCCGGGGCGGCGGCGGATCGGCGTCCGAAACCGAGCCCGTATCCGCTGCCGCGGCGGCGATCGAAGAAGTCACTCTGAACGCGGACAAGCGGCAGGCGGCTGGCATCGAATCGATGAAAATCGCCCCGTCGACGGTTCGATCCCGCATGGAATTCCCGGGCGTCATTACGCTCGACCCCGACCGGCTCGTCGAGGTGCGGCCCCGTGTGACAGGCATCGTGCGTGAGGTCGAAGCCAGGCTCGGACAGGTCGTCAAAGCCGGCGACCGGCTCGTGATGCTCGAAAGCGCCGATGTCGGCTCAGCCAGGCTCGATGTCCGCATGCGGCGCTTCGCCATGCAGGTCGCCCGCGGCGATCTGGAATGGAAGGCAAAAGTCGCTGCCAACGTCGAAGAACTCATGAACGAACTGGCGAAACGGCCCGACGAAAATGAGGTGGAAGCCAAATTCGCCAACAAACCGTTGGGGGCCGACCGGGCCTCGCTCCTGAGCAACTACGCCAAGTTCGAAATGGCGATTCATGAAGAAGAGAAACATCAGGATCTGTTCGCCAAGAAGCTCATCGGCGAGCATCTCCTGCGCCAGGCGAAACACGACCGGGAATCGGCCCAGGCACTCTTCGACAGCGCCATGGAACAGACTCGCTTTGACGTCGTGCATGAGCTGCGAGTGGCCCAGGAAGATCTTCAGAAGGCCGAAGTCAACCTGATCGATTCGATCCAGCGTCTGCGACTTCTGGGCGTTCCCGAGGACGACCCTTCCACGCATCTCGACCTGAACTCTTCGCAGCCGATCACGGCCGACTGGACGAAAACCATCAGTATGGAGGACGTTGCCGCCTACCCGATCTATGCTCCCTTCGAAGGCACCATCACGAAAAGAAGCGTCGTCCCCAGCCAGCGGGTCGAAAATTCGACGGAACTCTTCACCCTGGCGGATCTCAGTAGCGTCAGGATCGAAGCGAGGATCAGCGAGAAAGACTTCGCCACTCTTGGCGTCGTGAAAATCGGCGATACCGTCGATCTCAGCGTGCCGTTCGCCTCGGTCGAAAATCTCGCCGCCAAAGTGATTTACGTCGGGGCCCAACTCGACGAGCACACCCGCACCGTGCCGATCGTGGCCGAAGCGAAGAATGTCGAAGGCCGCCTCCGCCCCGGGCAGTTCTGCCGCGTGGGCGTACGATCGGCCGAAAGGCAGGGCGTTCTGGCCGTGCCGGCGTCGGCTCTGGTCGAAGTTCAGGGCAAGCCTGGCGTCTTCCTGACTGGTGAAATCGAAGGGAAATACCGATTCCGGCACGTCGGCATCGAGCGTCAGCCGAATTCGCCGGACGAGATGGCGGTCGTCACGAGCGGCCTGAAGGCTGGCGATCTGGTCGTCACGAAGGGCGCGTTCGTGCTCAAGAGCGAATTGATCCTGGCCTCCGAGCCGGAAGAGGAGTGAGGCCCGAACCATGCTCAATTCGCTTATCTCAGGTGCCCTGAAGAATCGCTTCATGGTGCTGGCCATCACGATCATCGTTTCTGTCGTCGGCGCGGTGTCGGCCCTTCGGCTGCCCCTGGACGCCGTCCCCGACCTGACCAACATCCAGGTTCAGGTCATCACCGAAGCCGCTGCCCTGAGTCCACTGGAAGTCGAAACGCTGCTTTCCTACCCCGTCGAAGGTGCGATGAGCGGCCTGCCCGACGTCGAACAGATCCGCAGCATCTCCAAATTCGGCATTTCGGTCGTCACGATCGTCTTCAAGGAAGGCACAGACCTTTACCGAGCCCGGCAACTGGTCAACGAACGGCTGCCACGCGCGGCGGAAGGCATTCCGCCCGGCTATGGCACGCCGGAACTCGGCCCCATCGCCACCGCACTCGGCGAAATCTATCAGTTCGAAGTGCGCGGCGACGGCTCCGTTTCACCCATGGATCTGCGCACGATCCTCGACTGGCAGGTGGCTTTCCGCTTGCGCAGCGTGCCCGGCGTGACCGAAATCAACAGCCACGGCGGCCAGTTGAAAACTTACCGGATCGAGATCGACCCTGACCGCCTGGCCAACCAGAAGCTCACCTTCAGCGAGGTGGTCGACGCCCTGGACCGAAACAACGCCAACGTCGGCGGCGGTTATCTCAGCCGCGCAGGCGAGTCGCGATACATTCGGGGCGTCAGTCTCATCACCGAGGCGTCCGAAATCGAGCGCGTCGTCATTCGCGAAACCGGCGGCGTGCCATTGACGATCGGCGACGTCGCCCGCGTGTTTCCAGCCCCGATGATCCGCGCTGGTCTCGTCACGCGCGACGGCCGCGGCGAGGTCGTCACGGGGCTCGTCATGATGCTCATCGGCGAAAACGGCCGCCGGGTCGTGAACCGGGTCAAGGAAGAGCTCGACAAAATCAAGCTGAGTCTGCCGCCCGGCGTGACCATCGAAACGCTTTACGACCGGTCGAACCTGATCGATCACGCCCTCGGCACCGTGAAGGAAAACCTGGCCGTCGGCGGGTTTCTCGTCGTCTCGGTGTTGCTCGTCATGCTCGGCAACTTGCGCGGGGGGTTGATCGTCGCCCTGGCGATTCCGCTTTCCATGCTCTTCGCCGCCAACGTGATGCTGGCCACTGGCGTAACGGCGAGCCTGATGTCTTTAGGTGCCATTGACTTCGGCATGATCGTCGACAGTTCCGTGATCATGGTCGAAAACTGCGTGCGCCGGCTGGGCCATGAAGGGGGCACCCGGTCCAAGATCGCGATCATCCGCGACGCCGCCATCGAAGTCCGCAAACCGACCCTCTACGGCGAGCTGATCATCGCCATCGTCTATCTGCCCATCCTGGCCCTTCAGGGCACGGAAGGCAAGCTCTTCCGGCCCATGGCGTTGACGGTCATTTTTGCCCTCGCCGGGTCGATGGTCGTCTCACTCACCGTCATGCCCGTGCTCGCCAGCCTGGCGTTGTCCGACAAAACCGTGGAAGCCGAGCCCTGGCTCGTCCGCTTCATCAAACGGTTTTACGAGCCCATGCTCAATGGTGCCCTCAAACATCGCACGATGGTCGTCGCTCTGGCGCTCGCCCTGCTCGTCGCCACGGTTCCCGTCGGGCTTCGACTGGGCGGTGAATTCATGCCCCGGCTCAACGAGGGCGACCTGCTCATCGAAGCCGTGCGCATTCCGTCCGCGGATCTCGACGGTGCCGTGCCGATGGGCACCGCCATCGAAACCATCCTGCGCGGGTTCCCCGAAGTGCGCGACGTCTACTGCAAAACCGGGCGACCCGAAATCGCCAACGACGTCATGGGCGTGCACCAGACCGACGTCTGGACCCTGCTCAAGGACCGCCACGAATGGCGCTCAGGCGTCACCCGCGACGGCCTCATCGAAGAGATGAACGCCAAGCTCTCCGACAGCCTTCCCGGCGTTCGCTTCGGCTTCAGCCAGCCGATCGAAATGCGTGTCAACGAACTCGTCGCCGGCGTCAAGTCGGACGTCGCGGCCATCATCTACGGCCCCGATCTCGATGAACTCTCTCGTCTGGCGACGAAAGTCGAAGGCGTCATGGCTACGATTCCCGGCGCGCGTGACGTCCGTTCGCCCTCCACCGGCCGGTTGCCCACGATGCGCATCCGCGTCAATCGTGAACAGCTTTCACGTTACGGCATCAAGGCCCAGGACGTCATGGACGCCGTCTCCTCGCTCGGCGGCAAAACCGTCGGAACCGTCTTCGAAGGTAACGCCCGGCATCCGATCCAGATTCGCCTGCCCGAAAACTGGCGCAACGACGCCGACAAGATCGCGTCCATCCGCCTGATGGACGCCCAGGGCCGCGCCATCCCCATGGCGAACCTCGTGGATATCAAATACGAGGAAGGCCCGAGCGAAGTCGAACGCGAGAACATCCAGCGCCGAAGCGCCGTCTCCGCCAACGTCCGGGGCCGCGATATCGCCGGCTTCGTCACCGAGGCCCAGGCCGCGATCGCCCGCACCGTTGCCTTGCCGCCTGGTTATCACATTCACTGGGGCGGCCAGTTCGAACACTTGCAGACGGCCATGCGAAGGCTCATGATCGTCGTGCCGCTGGCCCTTTCGCTGATCTATCTGCTTCTTTATACGTCACTTGGGTCGATGAGCCTGGCGGCCCTGATCTATCTGGCCGTGCCCTTCGCCACCACGGGCGGCGTATTCGCGCTGGCCTTGCGGGGCATGCCGTTTTCCATTTCGGCCGGCGTCGGCTTCATCGCGCTTTTCGGCGTGGCCGTGCTCAATGGTCTCGTCTGGGTTTCGGCCGTCGAACATCGTCGGGCCGAAGGGCTTGACTTGCAGCACGCCGCTCATGACGCCGCCCTGGAACGGCTGCGGCCGATCCTCATGACGGCCATGGTCGCCGGGCTCGGCTTCCTGCCGATGGCCGTCAACACCAACCCCGGGGCCGAAATTCAGCGCCCGCTCGCCACCGTCGTCATCGGCGGCTTATTGACCAGCACTCTGCTGACGACCGTCGTCCTGCCCACGATCTATCCCTGGTTCGCCAGGGGCCTGCCGGTTCCGCAACTGGAAACCGCTGACCACGAGGACCATACGCACGATTTGTGACCGATTGTTCCGAAGGATCTTCGGGCCGCCGGTCGAATGGCCGGCGGTTTCGACTTTCGGGCGTCGGCGGCAACTACGGCGACACATGGGCCGCCATCTCGTCATGCACTCACGCATGATGGAACTATTGATTCCTTCCCAGGATATGTCCGAAAATTCCTCAAAAATCACGTGGCTTGCGCTGGCCCCGGAAACACGCTCCGGGATATTCTGATGTGGTAGCGATTCGCACTTTTCTCTTGTACCACGACCGGCCATGTGGACTCTCACCGCGGAAAACGCCGTCGAATACTTGCACTTCAACGGTCAATGGCCGCCTCATGTGCCCGCGCGTGCCTGCGTGCTCTCAGGCGGCGTGTCGGCCGCGGTCATTCGCGTCGAACCGGCGGATTCCGGCTCCGATTATCCTTCGATGGTCCTCAAACAGGCCTCGCCCCAGCTGCGGACGCGCAAGGAATGGTTCAGCCGGCTCGACCGCATCTGGAACGAAGCCGATGCCATGCGGTTTCTGGCCGGCGTTCTGCCGCCCGGCGTCGTACCTGCCATTCACTTCGAGGATCGTGAAAACTATCTTGTCGGCATGACCGACCTCGGCCCGGCCCACGACAATTGGAAGCTCCTGCTTCTCGAAGGGCGAACCGATACGGACCTGGCTCGAACCGCCGGCCTGATTCTGGGCAATATCCACGAAGCCAGCCTTCGGCACGCCGGGACACTCTCTACCGGCCGGCTCGCGGACTGCACCGTTTTCGACGAACTGCGCATCGACCCCTATTACCGCACCGTCGCCTGCGTGCTGCCGATCGTGGCCGAACCGCTCGAAGAACTCATGCAGTCGATGCGCGACGTCCAGCAGAAGACGTTCGTCCATGCCGACTTCAGCCCCAAGAATATCCTCGTCGGCCCTGCCGGCGAATTGAGTCTCGTCGATTTCGAAACCGCCCACTGGGGCGACCCGGCCTTCGATCTCGGCTTTTTCATGACGCACCTGATGCTCAAGACCTTCCGGGCCAATCGGCTCGGGATGTCGTCGCGCGACGACTATATGGAAATGATTTACGAATTCTGGGCCGCTTATCGACGCGGGTTCCCGTCTCTCGATGACCCGATGGAATTCGAACGCCGCACGCTGCGGCACCTGGCAGGCTGCATGCTGGCCCGGGTCGACGGCAAGAGCCCCGTCGATTATCTGGCCGAACCCGATCAGGACGCCGTTCGCGTGCTCGCGATCGAAGCCCTCAGAAACCGCTTCGCCGGCCTTTCCGACTACATCGCCGGCGCGAACGAACGGTTCCGTATGGAGTCGGACTGAGCCAGACCGACCCCCGGATTGCAATCGTTTTCCTCGGCCGAATTCTGATCGATTTTCGGCAGTCGCCGCGGATTCCGGAGTCGTCGAAGCGTATCCCGCTTGTGCCGTTCATTCTTCCCCCATAAACTGGGGGCGATAAGTTCCAAGTCCCTTGACTTCAGGGGCATGCGATCGTGCCTTCGATCGATTTGCGGTCGGGCCCCGGCCCGGCCGGCACATACTGGCCCGTCCATCCCGTCACCTCCGCATTGGCCGCCCTTGTCGTCGGCCTCGTTTCAGGCATCGTCTGGAACCGGTATGCCGGTGACTGCCTTGCCGCGGCTGCGGCTCCGTGTCTCGCCCTGATCTGGGTGCAGTCGATTCGATACCGGAGATCCCGATCTTTCCGAACGGTCGTCTTGTGTGCGGCCATCGGGTTTTCCGTGGGTTGTGTCCGGCACGAACGGGTATGCCGCCGGCTGGCTTCGGACGACGTTCGCCGCTGGGTCGAGTCCGATCGGCCCCGGCTACTGAGCCTGAGGGGGCTCGTCATCGCTCGCGAGGACCGCCCGCCGTTTTCGGCCAGGGACCGGCCGACGAGCCAGCTTATCGTCCGCGCCCGATCGATCGGAGGGCAGGGCGGCTGGCGCGATTGTTCCGGCGACATCCTCGTCGAAACGCTGTCGGCCACAGCCGGTGAAGTCGAAGTCGGCCGGCCGGTGCGCCTCGTCGGATGGTTCGAACCGATCCCCGAAGCCCTCAACCCCGGTGAACGCTCCCCCCGTGCTTACTGGAACGCTCGTGGCGTCTTCGCGCAGGCCGATCTTCGCAGCCGGGGCGTGATCCGCACCGACCCCGACGCCGCTGAAAGTGCTTGGCGGATCGCACGCGAGAAGGTGCGCCGCTGGGCACGTGGGCGGATCCGCGATGCCGTACCCCCGGACCGCGCCGGGCTGGTCGATTCGATCGTTCTGGGCGTTCGCGACGATTTGTCGACCACCGACCGCGAAGCGTTCCGCGACACGAGCACGATCCACCTGCTCGCAATCTCCGGCCTCCATCTTCAGGCGGTTTCCCTGTTCGTCATGTTTCTCGCCCGCCGGACGGGCATGAATCCGCGATTCGCAGCCTGCTGCGTCGTCGTCGTTTCGTGCGGCTACGCGATCGTCGTGACGGGCGGGGCCTCGGTCCTGCGTGCGACCGTCATGGCCGTCGCCCTTGCGGCATCCTCCGTTCGCCAACGCCCCGGCGGCTTCCTGCACCGAATTCTGCTGGCTGCCGCGATGGTTCTGGCGGCCAACCCCGGCGACCTGTTCGACGCCGGTTCCCAGCTCTCGTTTCTCGGCACCGTCGCCTTGATCGCGTCCTCCCGTTTCGCGTCGAAATTCTCATCGGCCGTGAATCAGGACGGTCTCGATGCCATGGCGCGAATCAGCCAGATCGTCACACCGCCGAATCGGAACGAAGCCTGGTACTCGCCCCAGGGCCGCTCGAAGCATCCCGCCATGCGTCTGACCATCGCGACCGCCTTCCTGGCGATCCTCACGGTTCGCTGGCTGATGTCGGCCCTGTTCGTTTCGTGCGTCGTCTGGGCCGTTACGGCTCCGCTGGTGGCGTTTCATTTCGGGGGCGTCAATCCCGTCGCGGTGCTCGCCAACCTGCCGCTCGTACCGGCCACGAGCCTTGCGCTTATTTCGGGCCTGATCGGTCTGATCCTCGCCCCGCTTCAGGTCGCGTGGCTATCCGCCACGCCTCTGGCCCTGTGCGGAAGACTGATGAGCGACAGCGTCGACCTGCTCGCATGGGCCCTCCGGCACGGAACCAGCCTCTGGTCATTCGGTTCGAACGGAACTTTCGCGACAATCGGCTTTTACGTGCTGGCCTGGGTGTGCTTCGCCACGCCTGCCGCAAGTCGACTGCCCGTGCGTGCCGCACGGTTCTCCTGGTGCTTGCCGCCGCTGTTCTTTGGCGCCGCGACGCTCGTTTCGAATGCCTGGGCCAGCCGGCCGCCTGAATTTCTGGAAGTCGAGATGCTGGCCGTCGATCATGGCCTGGCCGTGCTCGTGCGCTGGCCCGACGGGCGGAACTGGCTTTACGACTGCGGGCGCATGGGCCGCCCGAGCGTCGGGCGGAACGTCGTCGCGCCTGCGCTGCGAGTGCGCGGCGTCGAGCGGCTCGACGCCGTTCTCATCAGCCATGCCGACGCCGACCATTACAACGGCTTGGTCTCGATGATCGAAGCCGGCATTTCCGTCGATTCGCTCATCTCGTCGCAGCGATTCTTCGCCAGCCGGCAGCCCGACGCGCAAAGCCTCATCGAGAACCTGAAGCAGCGAAACGTCAAACTTCGCGCCGTGGCCGCCGGCGAAACGTTGCGGCAAGACGATTTCGGATCCGCCCGTATTCTGCTGCCTGAAATCGGCCCGGAAAATTCCAGCGGGTCAGACAATGCCGACAGCCTGGTGATCGAACTGGCTGCCTGCGGAGTCCGCATGCTGCTCACGGGCGACCTCGAAGGCGAAGGGCTACAGCGATTCGTCGATCGATTTCCATTCGAACCGGGTGAAGGCCGATTCGACATTCTCACCGCACCGCACCACGGCGGTCTTTCCAGCAATCCGGCCTGGTTTTATGCCACCGTCCGCCCCCGGCTGGTGCTTTCCAGTCAGGCTCGGAACCGCTTTGGGCTCACTTCCGGCCTGCAGGCGCATTTGAACGAATACAGCCCGGAGGCCGCTCTTTACGCCACGGCCATAGCCGGTGCGATCCGTCTGCGCTGGTCGCCCGAAGGCGTCTTCGTCACGGCGTTCGCCGCGGGTGCGCCGTCATTTCGGCTTGACGCCGCTGGACCACCTCCGAAACGGGGCGGCACCGGGCCCCCCGAGATGGTCCTCAATCCTTAGCAGCCGGTTGTATTTCGCCAGCCGCTCGCTGCGCGTCACGGAACCGATCTTGATCTGGCCGCAGCCGCAGGCCGTCGCCAGGTCAGCGATGAACGTATCTTCCGTCTCGCCCGATCGGGCCGAAACCACAGCACCGAAGCCGGCCGACGCCGCCAGGGCCAGGGCTTCGAGCGTCTCGGAGACCGTGCCGATCTGATTCAGCTTGATCAGCACCGCGTTGGCCGCCTTCTGCTCGATGCCCTTGCGGATTCGCTCCGGCTGTGTCGTGAACAGGTCGTCGCCCACGATCTGAATCCGATCGCCCAGCGCCGCCGTGAGCGTACGCCAGCCGGACCAGTCGTCTTCCGCCAGGCCATCTTCGATCGACCGGATCGGATACCGGTCCGCCAGATTCGAAAGGAATATGACGAGTTCCTCAGAATGTCGTGGCGCTTCGTGCCATTCGCGCAGGCGATAGGCGTTCGTGTCCGCAGCGTAAAAGTGCGTCGCGGCGACGTCCAGGGCGATCGTTACGTCCGAGCCTGGCGTAAGCCCGGCGGTTTCGATCGCCTCCATGATGCGGTCGAGGGCCGTCGCGTTCGATACGAGCGTCGGGCCATAACCGCCCTCGTCGCCCACCAGGGCACAGGTTTCGCCACGTTTCGCCAGCACCCGGCCCAGGGCGTGATAGACCTTCACGATCCGTTCCAGGGCCGAGCGATAGTCGGGGCAGCCTTCGGGATAGATCAGATAATCCTGAAAATCGAGATTTCGCCCGGCGTGCAGCCCGCCCGAGATCATGTTGACCATCGGCAGGGGCAGTTCCACCTTCGCCGCCGGGTTTTTGGCTCGATAGTGCTGATGCAGATGCTCGAAAAGCTCGACGCAATTGGCCCTGGCCGCCGCCGAAGCCGCTGCCATGCTGACGGCCAGAATGGCGTTGGCCCCCAGGCGGGATTTGTCGGGCGTGCCGTCGGCCGTGATGAGCGCGGCGTCGATCGCGGCCTGATCCTCCGGGTCCATGTCTCGCACGCATTCGGCGAGCACGTCGTTCACGGCGGCCACGGCCTTGAGCACCCCCAGGCCGCCATAGCGGGCTGCATCGCGGTCACGCAGTTCCAGAGCCTCGTGCTTGCCCGTGCTGGCTCCGGAAGGCGCGATCGCCCGCCCGACCTTGCCGCAGCGGGTATGTACTTCGGCCTCGACCGTGGGCCTGCCCCGGCTGTCCAGCACTTCCCGCGCCCGTACTTCCGCGATTCTGGCCATGGAATTTACTCCGTTCTCACCTGCTGCGTCGTGTTGTGTCCAATCGATGACGCCATCATACCCGCCGATTCGCTACGGCCAAAAACTTCCCATTCCCCCCTTGCTAATCCATAAAATCAGTGTACTATCAAAGTAGAACACTAATCCGCCAGTTCTCTCATCCATCTCAATTCAGGAGGACACCGCACGATGTGGACCACGATCGGGTCGGACTCCACGGTTCCGATCTACGAGCAGATCATCGCCCAGGTGGTGGGCGTGATCGCTTCCGGCGGGCTCAAGCCCGGCGACATGCTGCCCAGCGTTCGCGAAATGGCCGGCAAACTCCTCGTCAACCCCAACACCGTCGCCAGGGCCTACGGCGAACTCGAACGCGCTGGCCTCGTCGAACCCCTTCGTGGCACCGGCATGCGGATTCTGCCGGCTTCCGACTCAAGGGCCGCTGACATGCGCCTGACGATCCTCCGCGACCGGCTCCGGCCCATGCTGCGCGACGCCCTCGGCTTCGGTCTCGACGCCGACGAAATCCTCGGCCTCATCCGGGCCGAGCTTGAGTCGCTCAGCGCCAGAACCTCGGCACCGGCCGCAAGTTGATCGCCCCGAAATTCCTGATTCCCGGCCCCGTGCCGGCATACGCACGCGAAATCGAACACGAGCGGAGAAACCACCATGTCAGCGGCGATCGAACTCGAGAACGTCACCAAACGCTTCGGCGACCGGCTGGTGCTGGACCGAATGACCCTGAAGGTCGAGCCCGGCTCCATTTTCGCCCTGCTCGGCGACAACGGCACGGGCAAGAGCACGTCCATGAAACTGCTGACCGGACAGGTCCAGCCTGATTCCGGCTCGGCCCGCCTGCTGGGCCGCGATGCCTGGCGCGACGCCGTGCCCCTTCGGCACGAAGTCGGCTACGTGCCCGAAAAGCCGAAATTCTACGACTGGATGACCGTCGCCGAACTCGGCCGGTTCGTCGGCGGGTTCCACCGCGAAGGCTTCGAGCGGCGTTACACCGAAGCCGCCGGCCGCCTGGGGCTCGACATTTCCCGCAAACTGGCTGACCTTTCCAAAGGCGGCTATGCCCGCGCCGGGCTGGCCCTCGCCCTGGCCGTCGATCCGAAAGTCCTGCTGCTGGACGAACCGACCAGTGGCCTGGATCTTTCCACCCGCCGCGAGTTCCTTTCCGGCATGGTCGACCTCGCCGCCGAGGGCCGCACCGTGCTGATCACCAGCCACCAGATCGCCGAAGTCGAGCGCGTGGCCAGCCACGTCGGCCTGATCGCCGGCGGCAAGCTCGTGCTCAGCCTGCCCATGGAAGAACTCAAAAGCCGCATCGTGCGCGTGATCGTGCAGGGCGTGCATGAGGCCGAAGCCGTCAACGGCCTGGGCCGGGTGCTGCAGGCTGACCGCTACGGCGACATCTGGCGGGCGATCGTGCACCTGCCTGATCCGGACGCCATCGAACGCGTCGCGGCCATTCGCAGCTCAGGTGCCGTGAAGGCCGAAAGGCTTTCGCTGGAAGAGATTTACGGCTCCGTCCTGTCGTCGCACGCCGCGGCCTTCGCCGAAGCTTCACCTGCCGCATCCGACAACCTGTACGCCACGGGAGGTGCCGACCGATGATCCGTACACTTTTATGGAAGGAATACCGCGACCAGCGGCTGTTCGCCCTGCTGCTTGTGGGCATCGCAGGTGGGCTCGTCGCCCTGGTGCCGTTCGCGGCTCCGATGCTCAAAATCCCCAGCCAGGACGTCATCGCCGTGCAGCAGGGGGTGCTGATCCTGTTCGCCGTGCTTTGCGGCGTCGTCAGCGGGGCACTCCACTGGTCCGCCGAAAGGGAAAACGGCACCGAGGCGTTCCTCGACATGATGCCCGTGCCTCGATCAACGCTATGGCGGACCAAAACCGTCTACGCGATTGCCCAATGGGCGCTTCAGATGATCGTTCTCGGGGCGATCGCGCTCGGCCTGTATCTTTCCGACTCGAACGATTCGTTCGAGATGGCCATCACAGTTCTCGCCCTTTCCGCACTCTCGCTGTCGGTCACCATCGCCACTTCCGCATGGTCCCGTACCGTTCTGGGCGCGATCGGCCGGGCGATTCCGCTCGGATTGTTCGTGCCGTATGCAGGAGTCCTGGTCTTCGTCGTCGCGATACGGATGTTGTATTTCAACGTCAGCTCGGTGTTCGCCGATGGGACCACGACGAGCATCACCCTTGGCACGATCTGGACGCTCGCTGTCCTGGCCGTGCCGCTTTACGCCAGCTATCGGCGCATTACGGCCGTCGATCGTGCCCGTGGCCTGCTCGTCGATCACGCCGCATCGCCCGGTCGAAGGGCATTCATGACGGCCTGGTCGCTGGCTTCTCACGATATCCGCTCGCTGGCCTGGCCCGTGGGCGTGCTTCTGGCTGCCACGGCCTTCCTCGCCGGGCAGGAGCCGAACCTCGCCTGGCTGCTGCTGGGTTCACTGCTGGGTGCCTGGCTCGGTGTTTCGGTCACCGATGACGAAAAGCACGGCGGGGCCTTCAAGCTTTGGGCCGATCAGCGGCTGCCCGTGGGCAGGCTCTGGTCCGTGAAGGTGCTGCACCGGCTTCTTTTGCTGCTGTTGAGCTGCGTCGCGATCGTCATCGTCGTCGCAAGCGGGATCTTCCTGAAGTTACAGGCCAACGGCATGCAGGCCAATCGTTCGTTCGCCACGATCTGGACGACGTCCCTAGCTAGCGTCACACGGCCCTGGACGCTCATGTTCCTCGGCCCGCTGTTCGGCCTGGGTGCCGGGCTGGTGTTCGCCCTGATCACGCCCAAGAAGGTGATTTCCATCCTGGGTGCCGGTCTTGCGGCTCTGGCCCTGACGGTCTTCTGGCTGCCCATGGTCGGTTCGGGCGGCATTCGGCTCTGGCAATGGCTGGGCGTGCCGATCGGGCTGGCCGTCACGGCCCGGGTGCTCGTCTGGCCCTGGGCGGCGGGTCGGCTGTCGACCCGCGCGACCCTCGCCGGGCTCGTCGTGCCGATGCTGGCCATCGCCGGCTATTGGTACGGCGTCGAAAAGGCCCGCATTGCGGCCGTGCCGTATCTGGGTCCGCTGTTCGACGAAGAGAAGTTCCAGTCCGTCATGAAGTCCACGCAGGCGGCCCAGGCCGGTGACCGTCTGAACGAAGTCGCCAGCGAGATCATGGCGCTCAGGGACAATGCGGTACTGATCCAGAATCAGGCCGTCATGGGCGTGATCGTAGAGGGTTCGACCGTCGTGCGGGCCCCGCTGGGCCGGCCTTCGCTGACTGTCTTTCAGGAAGAGATGAAACTTGCATTTTCGCACGGTTTGAAAGGTATCAAGCCCGAAGTGAGGAAGGCCTTCGACGAAATGCTGGACTCCGGCTGGGTCGCGAAGATCGAGGCCCTGGCCGCCGCCGACGTCGAATACGCGAACCTCGGCACGATCGACTTCTCGTCCGGTGTTTATCTCGGTTACGAAAAACGCTGGTCGGTCCAGCTCGCCGGCGAAATGCTCCTGATCGACGCGCTTCGCAAGGAAGAAGCCGGCGACGCCGCGGGCGCTCTGGCACGGATCGACCAGGCCTTGCGCGTTTCCCGCTGGATCGGCCGCCGTGTGCCGGCCCAGTTTCATTATGCGAGTTCTTCCCTGAACTTCAGTGCCCTGAAGACGCACGACTTCTGGCGGACCAGGCGCACTTCGCAGGCGGATGTCGACCTGCTCAGGCAGGCCAATGCCATGCTCGAGCGGCATCGAACCCGGAGCGAGTCCGAAGAGGATATGCTCAAATCGCAATATCTCTCCATGAAGTCGTCCGCGTCCGATACGCGAGGCATGATGCGTGAATGGATGAGCCGATACGATTTCCGGAACGGCGGCGAGACCTGGGCCAGCCTGAGCCAGCATCTCTGGTCAATCGCGACGGGCACCGACTTCGAAACCTTGCGGCGGCAGCGGCTCTCTGATCTCTGGATCGCCGGTTATCTCAAGTCCGCCCGCACCGATCACCTGACGCTTCATCGTCTGGCCTCAGTCCACGGCCTTAACCCGAACCCGGGCTATTTCAATCGAGTGCGGTATCGCAATTTCGGAGATTGGGTTTCGCCCACCATCGAAATCCCGTCCCCGGCCGAAAACCAGGCCGATTGGGAACGTGCAGCCACGCTAGTCCATAGTGATATCTATTTCCGGAACGGTATGCTGTATTGGTCGAACCGTTCGACGCGTGACATCGCCCGCAAAAAGGCGATTTTCGAAATGATCGAACTGGCCAATACTCTGCAGGCCCACCGCATTCTGCACGGCGACTGGCCGAAATCGCTGGCCCAGCTCGAAGCACCCGGCTTCGGACCCGTGCCGAACAGCCCGCTGACGGGCATGCCTTACATTTACGAGGTGTCCGAAAAGGGTGTCGCATTGAAAGCCCCCGACGTGTTCCCGGCCGAGAAACCGCCTCACGCCGGCAACTTCATCGACCTCGCGTTCAGCGGCCGCCGGTATGCTCTTCAATTCGAAATTCCGTCGTTCGAAGTGAATCCCGCGAAGGTACGATAAAGGGCCGACGGCCCGTTTTATCCCAGCCCAGGCCTGTCGGCCTGGGTTTTTTTTTCGACTTGCATGATCGTTTCAGGTTTCCGAATCCGGAAAGCGGATTTCAAGGTCAGTCGATCGTATTTCGAAGGGGTCGATCGGTTCGAACCGGAATTCTCTTGCGATGGTACTTCGATTGCGATATTCAGTATTTTCGACCGGAGTTCTCCATCGGATCAACCAACTGTTTTCTGGAAATCAAGATCCATGCGTCGACTCACTTGCCTCATGTTCGCCATATTCATGATCTCCGAGATTCCGGCTCTATCCGCCGCCGACCTGGCGTTCGTCCACGTCGGAGACGCCGGCAACCTCGCCGACACGACCGGATTTGGAGCTGTGTCCTACGAATTCCGGATCATGAAATTCGAATGGACGAATGCCGATTATGTCGAATTCCTGAATGCCGTCGACCCGGACGGCATCAATCCCAATGCGATCTATTCGGCCAGCATGGGATCGAACGAGAGGGGCGGTATTTCTTTCTCCCCAGGCGCGTCAGTGGGCGCCAAGTATGCCACGAAGACCAATTTCGGCGATAAACCCGTGAATTTCGTGAGCTGGTTCGACGCCGCGCGCGTTGCGAACTGGCTTCAAAACGGTGCCCTGTCTTACGGCTCGAGCGATGCCTCGGCCTCAGCACCTCAAAACGTCGGTGCCTACTCGCTCGGGACGGCGACAACCGGCTCCGCCGTTGCCAAAAATATCGGTGCGCTCTATTGGCTGCCGGATGAGGACGAATGGTATAAAGCCGCATATTTCAAGGGCGGATCGACCAATGCAGGTTATTGGACTTACGGCACGCAGTCCGATTCCACGCCAGTCCAGGTGATGGCGAATCCCACAACAGGCGACGGAACTGCCGGGCCTACCGGCAATTTCGCGAATTATAATTTCGGGGCAGACTGGAACGGCAGAGACGGCATGTTCACGACCGTCGGAACCAACGGTGGTCCAAGTGCCTACGGTGCGTTCGACATGACCGGAAACATTTACGAATGGAACGACCTCGATGGATCCGCGAGCACCTCGCGTGGATTTCGCGGCGGGAGCTGGCAGGAACCTTCGTCGTTCATGTCCAGCGGAGTCAGGCTGACCGATTCGACGACCGCCGAGTACGACAATGCCGGTTTCCGTATCGTTACCGTCGTTCCGGAACCCTCCACGTGGGTGCTTGCCGCCTGTGGCGTGGCGGCTTTCGTAATTGTGGGACGTCGTCCGATACTTCGAATGTCTCTGACTACTGCTTCTCCGTTCGAGATTCCTTAGAAAATGCGGTGGCGAAGCCGAATTCGCCCGGATAGCGACGTCTCGCGAAACGATCTTGTTCGAGCATTCGGCCGACGAATCACGGTTTCACGGAAATCGATCGGATTCTCCGCCTGGATGTTGAGAGACGTCGCTGGCCGCGTTCCGAGTGAAGCCTCGGCTAATGAGTGGCTCATTTTCTTGGGCATTTTCGAAACACAGCAGGCTTATCTTTCGCGCGGCAGTGGCAGAAACATCCTGAAACTATCCATGCTTCTTCGAAAATGACGCGATCCAGGCCTCGAAATCGAAGCCTGGATCGTTTTCGATTCGAAATGGAATGGCAGGCGGTCAGTCTTGAGACGACCACATGCAATTTATCGCATGCCTCCTCCCATTCCACCCATTCCTCCCATGCCACCGCCCATACCGCCCATACCGCCCATTCCTCCCATGCCACCGCCCATACCGCCCATGCCTCCACCCATGCCACCCATTCCACCCATTCCACCGCCCATTCCTCCCATGCCGCCCATGCTACCGCCGAAACCGCCACGTGGCGGGAAGCCGGTCATGAGAGACATCGGGATCAGGGCGAGATCGGCGACGGGGTAGACACGACGGTCGGTCGGAAGGTCTTCCGCGGCTTTCCACGAGATGAACAGGACACCGTCCTGAACCGTGTAGGTCAGGTCGAGCTGGTCGAGCATGATCTTGAGGGCACGCTTAAGGGGCACGCCTTCCAGGTTGAGCGTCACGGGCGATTGCATCGTGGCGCTGGCATCTTCCAGGCCGATCGGGTCGACGTGGATTTGAATGCCGTTATCGTTGGGCCCCTGCGTGTTCTGAGTGATGTATTTCAGCACGTCTTCGAAGGGCGTTTCGTTCGGAAATGGCAGCGAGATCGGGTCGTTGAGCTTGTCGATGATCGACTGGCTCTGCGGGTCTCGCGTCACGAGGTCGGTCGCTTCACGGTATTTCCGGCGTTTTTCGGTGATTTCGCGGAACCGGTCCACCGGCGGATAGGCCAGGAACTGGTCATCCGGAAATGGCACCGCGGCTCGGTCGACGTCGGCCAGCGAAAGCATGAAGTTGAATTCCTTCAGTGCTTCGTACTGGCGGGCCAGGGCATAGAAGCCGATGCGGGCGGAGACGAATTCCGCGGCGACCGGGGCCTCTTCGTTCGGCCGCATCGCCCGGGCCTTCTGGGCCAGCAGGCGTGCCTGGACGAACGGCTCGACCGATTGCGAAATGCTGCCGAAACCGCCGGAGTACATCACATCATAGATGCCCTGATTGATCAGGTTATCGAATTGCTCCATGAGCACTCCGACGGTTTTGTTGACGTCCTCGTATTCCTGGAGCGCGCGGGAACGGGCTTCGGAAATCGAGCCCAGGCGGGCATCTTCGGCCTGTCGTTCCAGGATCCGTTCTTCTTCGCGTGTCGCGGCCAGCAGTGAGGCCTGAAGTTCACGGTCGAGACGAACTCGTGCCCCTTCGGGAATGTCGGTCGCCGAGCGGACCATGTTCTGGGCCTGACGCAGGGCGTTCAGGGCCGCGTCCGGGTTGTTGGCGTTCAGGTATTTCCGCGCCGCCTGCTGTTTCTGACGGATTTCGGCCGTGAACTGCTGGTTCCGGACCGATTCCATCGCGGCGACGTTTTCGAGGGTCGCTGGCCGTTCCTGCCCTGGGGCGGCGGGGTTTTCGGCGGCCGGGGCAGGGGTGTCCTGCATCGGCTTCATGGCGACCTGGCGCACCTGACCAAGCTGATCGATCGCTTCCCGCGCTTTCGCGTTGGCGGGGTCGAGCTTGAGCGCCTGTTCGTAGAATTTACGGGCTTCCGTCGGATGTCCCTGAGTCCGCGCCTGGCGGCCCAGTTCGACGAGTTGTTCTGAAAGGGGGATCGAATCCGCCGTGGCGAGATCGACCGTACCGAAACAGAGCCCGGACAAAGCCAGGGCCACCGTCCGAACCAGCGGACGAGAACCGGGCAGCATGTCGAGATTCTCCTGATTCAGCCTTCCCCATGGATTCGCTGAATTCCGGATTGAGGAGCCTGCTCCGAACGCTTGCTAAATGTTCGGACCCACTCAGGGCAGATCGTATAATCCGGATCGGGCAACCCACTTTTCTGGCTGTACATTGAGTATATCGCGAAAGTGGATTTTCGATAGATCGGCGAAATGCCATCATCGCGGAAAATGAATCGATCGTAGGGGTGTCGTTCGAATGTCCGAAAATGGTCGTGATTACGGAAACATCGAAACCGTAATTCGTTACGTTATGTCAGAGTGACAGCCTTCAGATACCTGGGCGGGAGTGTATCGAATTGTATCGCTGCGTGATATTGGTCTGGCCACATTTTTCATTGACACATGCTCGAATGTCGATAATTCGATTGGTGATCGATTGAAATATCCCGCTCGGCATCAGGTCATGGTTTCAATTGCCGGGCGATCGTTTCGGCGATGGTGGCGTAACCTTCGGGACGGGGGTGGCTGTCGTAAGGCCAGTATTGCGGCGAACCGGCATTCTCTTTCGATTTCAATTCCGGGGTCGTATCGACGAACGGAATTCTCAGCCGGTCGCAGATCGAACGAATTTGAGGCGCCTGCACCGCATAGGCCGGGTCGGTCGTCAGCGCGTCGGCAACTTCGTCCGGCATGGCGAGGTCTTTGAGAGCCTGAGCGTATCGGACGTGCACGATTCCATGAAACGGAACGAAGGCGACGACGAGCCGCACTTTCAATCCTTCGCACACCTGGCGGATGACGCGCAATTGTATTTCGGGAGAACCGCCCAGAGCGAAGTCGGCCTTGAGCATGTCCGGCGTCTGGGTCGATTGATGCACGAGCCAGGGGTTAAGCTTGCCGGCCCGCATCGCGGCTTCGAGTTCGGGCTTGAGGCCCGGTAACGGTGGTTCGCCCGGCTTGAACGGGTTGGTGGAGTCCGGAACCGGGGAGAAGTAGCGGATCGAATTGCCGAAATAGCGAACGTAGATCGGTTCCCCGTCCGCCAGTCGCAATCCCAGCACCAGAGATCGCGGCAACCAGCGAATGGCCGAGTCCGCGACGACGTCTTTTTCGATCTTGCTCATGAGGAAACCGAGGCTCTCGGTCCTCGGCGGCACGGGCGGTGCAGGCGTATCGTTGGCGTACATGACGACCACGATCGTGTCAGGCTTCAGCACGCTGACGGAGTCGCATGCCAGTTGAGAAACCTGATCCATTCGGGCCGCCACGACTCCGAGATTGAGCACTTCGTAACCTGACCCGAGATCCCGCCCCAGATTCGCCGCGATCGTTTCGCTGGCCGCCGCGCCCTGGCCTTCCGTCACGCTGTCGCCGACGACCAGGACGCGTTTTTTGCCCGCAGGCGGATCGATCGAAAAGTCCCGCTCGCGAAACCCGAACCGGTTGAGCCTGTGCACATGCCGCCAGTTGTCCGGCGCGCTTTCGAACACGAGCGAATCATAGACCAGGCCCCGTTTCATCAGGGGGCGAAAGCGGGGGTCGGATTCCGCCAGAAGCTGATAGCGGATGCGATTGAACAGGGTCGACTCGGGGATCGGAAAGATCGCCCGGAACGCGATTTCCTGCAGGGCCAGGATCATCGCGGCCGTCATGAGAGCGAAGGCCCATTTTCGGCCACGCCCGCGAGGTTTCGGGCGTGGCGTGGCTGCGGACGTATCGGTCGGCGGGGTCGTCATCGGTGCGGTTTCGATGGTTGATTGGCGGTTCGGACTTCGCTCGCCCGGGCGAGCGTCCCGGGGGGTCGTTGCCGGTCGACTCCGACTATCATAATCGATCGGCGGCCGATTCGTCTTCGAGTTCGGGCATGGCACTTTCATGGCGACTTTGCTGTCGCATCGATTACCCCCCCGCGCGACACGAACCGGAATTCGCTTGACGGCACGCTTCGGCTCGGTGATCTTCATATCAGTGATTGCATATCACAAAGCACAATCCCTTTCCGGTTCGTTTGCGACATGACCGATCGAAAGGGCTTGCTTACGAGTAATCCCGCTGAGGATTCCGTCAATTCACGGAACCATGCAGCAAGCTTTTCGACCGAAGGCATTCGAAATGTACACGAATATGGAAGAAGAAACGCCGGTAGACACGAATCGAACCGTGGTCGGCGATCGACTTTGGATTGCCGTCAAATCGACTTACCTGGTGATTGTCCATGCGGTGATCATCGTGTCGCTCGTCATGGCCATCTCGCGACATGACGCCTGCTCCCGATACGTGGATGGAGATCTGTACGCGAAGCGACTTTTTCTTGAGCATGGCAATGGCAATTTCGGGGTCGAAATCGGCGCGGAGCATGACGGAAGTTCGATGATCAGGCTGAACGATTCCGAGGGACGGGCAAGGCTTGTGTTAAAGGCGGACGCTCGCGGCTCGAGGATCGACGGTTATTCCGATAAAGGTTCGCATGTCATTTCCCTCGGCGAATGTTCCCCGGATGGAAAGTATAGTTCACTCCAACTGCGAGCCTCGCATGGTACGGTGGTTATAGGGTCGAGTGACCAGGGCGCCGCGCTTTCCATTCTCAATGAAAAGGGAGAAGCCGTCGCTTATATCGGTAGCGAAGCCACAGGAATTCCCGAGATAACAGGAATTCCGAGGGTTATGCTCAATGATACGCAAACCTCTCTGGATCTCCGAACTCCATGGTTCCAAGAGTATTTTAATCGAAAGCCATCGCCATGGAGAATTTTACCGGTTTCCCAATAGCCGCCTGCCGTTCCCGAAATCGGGGCGTGCGAATGCAATTGCCCCGATTCTTCGGATACGAATCGGTCTTATGATGTCGCCGTCACAGCTTCGGGCACGGACGTGTCTCGCGGCAGCCGCACGGTGAACGTCGCCCCGTGGCCTGGCTTCGACTCCACCCGAAGACGCCCGTGATGAGCCTCGATGATGTCGCGGCACACCGGCAGGCCGAGGCCCGTTCCGCCCAGGCCACTTTCGTCGCCAGGCGGTTTGGTGGTGAAGAATGGCTCGAAAATTCGCTTGAGCACGGCCGGTTCCATGCCCGGGCCGGTGTCGGCGATCGAGACTTCGGCCCACTTGCCGGTGTTGTCGGTGCCGACCTGCACCGAAAGCCGCCCGTGCCCCTGTGACCCCATCGCCTGCCGGGCGTTGATCACGAGATTCAGTAGCACCTGCTGGATCTGCGGCGGGCAGACGATCGCCATCGGCCGGCTGCGCACGTTGAGGACCAGCTCCACCCGGTGTTTTTCCAGGTCCTTGGCCGTCAGCATCAGCGTGTCTTCGGTCAGCCGAGCCAGGTCCGCCGCGGCCTTTTTGTTCAAATTCGGCCGGGCCAGGCCCAGCATGCCGGTGGTGATCGCCGTGGCCCGCTGGGCTCCGGCCAGGATCTTTTCCAGCGACTTGCTGCGGAACTCCTCGTCCTTCGACTTCGCACCCATCTTGGCATAGTTCAGGATCGGCGTCAGAGCGTTGTTCAGCTCGTGGCACACACTGCCCGCCAGAACTCCCAGACTGCTCACCCGCTGCAATTCGCGCACCTGCCACCGGAGACGCTCGTTTTCCTCTCGAAGCTTTTCCAGCGCCTCGGCGGTGACGAGATTCGAAGTGCCCTGGTTGCGGGGCGTTCTGGACGACTCCGCACGGCCAACGGCCGGAGCGGATTCGGAAAAGGGCGAGGGGCCTGTGACCGATGCCATGTCCGTGATTACCTCGGAGCGTCGAACACGTTCGACAGCGACTGGGGGGAGACGACGGCTCGCTCGGCTCGGACCGAAACGACGGTCCGACCTGCGACACTACTCCTATCGGTCATGACGATCGTGACGGTTGAGCGAATTCGATCGATCATGCCAGCGGAGCGATGTTCCAGGGCACGCATGTGAAGGAATCCACGCCTATTCGACCGATTTGCGGTCTTCACGGAATCGACATATACGCAACATCAGTCGCCCGCGATCCGGGCCGCGACGGCTGCCGGGAGTGTCAGCCGGGCCTGGCGCGAAGTGCCCTCGGCCGTGTGGCGTAATTCGACGATCCAGGCATCGGCCGGCAGAGAATCGAGCGCCTTGTCGGCCCATTCCACCAGGCTTACCCCGCCTGAGTCGAACGTCTCGCCCACGCCTAGTGCCTCGAATTGGTCGGCGTCTTCCAGGCGATAGACGTCGAAATGGTGAATCAGCCAGCCGCGGGATGTCGGGTAAACGTGGTGAAGTACATAAGTCGGGCTGGAAACGGCCGACTCGTCGACACCGAGAGCCTGGGCAAAGCCACGCGTCAGGGTCGTTTTGCCCGCCCCCAGGCCGCCGATCAGGGCGATCGTCACGCCGGGCGTGGCATGTTCGGCAAGAATTGCCCCGAGATCCAGCGTGGCCTTTTCGCCGGACAGTTCCCGTTCGATGGTGCGTATGGCTGGCCCGCGGGCGTTCAAGCGTCAGTCTCCGATCGATCGAAAATGGTCGAAACCGCCGGTCAGCCAGAGCGTTTCGCGGCCGTCGTCCCATTCGATGGTCAATTGGCCGGAGTCAGTCACCGTGCCGATTTCCTTGGCCCAGCGGGGCAGCCGTCCGGCGGCTTTCCGGGCGACGCAGAAGCACAGCTCGAAATCCTCGCCGTCCGAAAGGGCATGGCGCAAGGCCGCGGCTTCGTCGGAGGCCACCTCGCCGGCGAAGTGGGTGCGCACGTCCTCATGCACCGGGATCGAACCAGCTCGCAGACGCGCCCCCAGCCCGCCCGATTCGGTCAGGATATGGCGGATATCGCCGCCCAGGCCGTCGCTCAGGTCGATCATGGCATGCAGGTCCGGGCCAAGTGAATTCAGCAATTCCTGAGCCTCGGCCACTCGGGGCTGGGGCCGCATGTCCCGGCCCGAGGGGAGCGACCCGCCCAGCGGTCCGCTCACGGCGATAACGTCGCCCGGCTTCGCCCCGGATCTGAGAATCGCCCCGCTCGCTGGTTCCAGGCCGATGAGCGTGACATTCACCACCAGCGGGCCGTTCCACAGGTTCGTATCGCCACCGGCCAGGACGATGCCGAAGCGGTCGGCCTCCTGCCGCAGGCCTCGCGTGAGGCCCCGGGCCACGGCGTCGAAGCCCTCACGGGGCAGGGCGACACTCACCAGGGCCGCGACTGGCGTACCGGCCATCGCGGCGATGTCCGACACGTTCACGGCCATCGCCTTGCGCCCGACGTGCTCCGGGGCATGCACACCCTCGGCCAGGCGAAAGTGGCGGCCGTCCATGAGCATGTCGGTCGTCATCAGCCAGCCGCGGCCGTCGGGGGGACTGTCCAGAATGGCGCAGTCGTCGCCGATGCCCACGCGGACGAGCCCCTGCAGGCTGTCCGCACCCTGAATGCGTGTGCGGTCCCGAATCCAGCGGATCAGTTCGAACTCACGTGCCATCGAGACTTACCCTGGAATACCGAAGGATTCAGCGACGGGCGGGCCGTCGTTCCCGGGTCTGGCGATGCGCGGATTCGCACCGTACCACAGCCTGCACACCTGTTCGGCCGTTCGGCCCAGCCGCCGCCGCGTGCTTTCGGGGTCGAGGGCGTGCGAAAGGTTCATCGGCTCGGTCAGAATCGAGAAAAACGCCGTGATACCCTGATCCAGAACCGCGTCGGCCCCTGAGGCTACCGACCCGCCGAGAGCCACGCACGGCTTGCCCAGCTCACGCGCCACCCTGGCCACGCCGGCGACCGTCTTGCCGTAGCCCGACGAATGGTCGATGCGTCCCTCGCCCGTCAGGCAAAAATCGGCCAGCCGCATGCGGTCACGCAGTCTCGTCGCGTCGATCACCAGGTCGATCCCGCGCCGCAGCCGCCCATTCGCGAACGCCACCATACCTGCCCCCAGGCCGCCCGCGGCACCCGAGCCGGCGATGTCGCGCACGGCCAAGCCCAGGTCGCGTTCGACGATTCTCGCCAGGTTTTCCAGCCCCTGATCCAGCCGGGCGATCATCTCGGGCGTCGCCCCCTTTTGCGGCCCATATATGGCGGAAGCGCCCATCGGGCCGCAGAGCGGGTTGCTCACGTCGCAGGCGACTTCGATCCGCACGCGTTCCAGCCGTTCGTCGCGCCGGCTCCGGTCGATCCGCTCCAGGCGGTTCAGGGCCCCGCCCCCCAGCGGCACTTCGCGGTCATCGGCCCCGATCAGCCGATACCCCAGAGCGACAGCCATGCCCGTGCCGCCGTCGTTCGTGGCGCTGCCGCCGATCCCCACGAAAATTCGCGAAACACCCAGATCAAGCGCCGCCCGGATCAATTGCCCCGTGCCGTAAGTCGATGTCAGCAAAGGGTTCTTCATCTCCGGCGTCAATAAGGCGAGGCCTGAGGCCGAGGCCATGGAAACGACGGCCGTGGCGCCATCGTCCACCACGCCGAATTTCGCCATGACCGGGTGCCCCAGCGGGCCACGCACTTCGACGGTTTCGAAGCGGCCGCCCAGGGCTTCCACCATCGTTTCCACGAACCCTTCGCCGCCATCGGCCATGCCGGCACAGTCCACCGCCGCGCCAGGCAGTGCACGCTTGACGCCTCGCGCCATCGCGCGGGCGACGTCGCTGGCCTCCAGCGATCCCCTGAATTTGTCGGGCGCGATCAAGATACGCACGGGCACGATTTCGCTCGATTTCGTAGACATCTCGGCCAGACGAATCCTTAAGCGGCACGGCCCCGCCCGAGGCCTTCGTCGATTTAGCCTGACCCCAAGCCTAACCCCTTATCTCAGCATCGACAAGAGCCGCTCGTCGTGAAGGCTCGTCACGATCATGTCCGCGTAATCGTTCACTTCCGGCGGGCTGTACCTATGCGGCACACCCACGGCGAACGCCCCGGCCGCCCGGGCCGCCTGAAGCCCCGCCGAACTGTCCTCCAGCACCAGTACCCGCTCAGGCTCCACGCCCAGCCGGTCCGCCGCAGTGCGATAAATTTCCGGGTCAGGCTTGCCGCGCGTCACGTCTTCCGATGTCACCAGAAACGAAAAATAATGCCGAATGCCATGGTGCGTCGTCAGCGCCTCGGCACTGGCGCGGCTCGAACTCGTCGCCACCGCCCGTGGCAAGCCCCGGTCCACCAGGTGATCCAGCACTTGCCGCAGCCCCGGCATCGTGTTCGAATCGGTCAGCATCCGCTCATGAAACCGGGCCTTCACCTCGGCCATGATCGCCGGAATTTCCAGATGATGGAGCTTGCCGAGCGTGTGGAACACCTTGCCCGCGTCGGCCGCGCGCCGGCCGATCATGGCGGCCATCATTTCGTCCGTGAACCGAGCGCCGTGATCCTGCATGAAGCTGTCCGCCACGGCGAAGAACAGGTCTTCGGTGTCGAACATCAAGCCGTCCATGTCGAACACGACCGCGTCGAATCGCCTGCCGCCACTGCCGGTGCGTCTGTCGTCCATCGTTTCCCGCTGGTCAGTCCCGGAATTGTTCCGCCCAGGCGTCCGCTTCGTCCTGAACGTCGTTCATCTCACGTTCCACCAGCGCACGATAATGTTCCAGGCCGTCCCGGTCCAGATCCGCCGGCACATGAATCGCCCGCGTGCCTACTCCCACCGCATGCGAATACGGCTTCGGCACGGCGAAACGGTCCCAGCTCTTCGCACGCCAGCAATGGCTGTAAGCCAGCCCGGCACACACCACGGGCAACCCCGTCGAACTGGCCAGATACACCATCCCCGGGTGCACCTTGCGCCGGGGCCCGCGCGGGCCGTCCGGCGTAATGCACAAATGCCCTTCCTTCATCCCCTGAAACGTCAGCAGGGCCTTCACGCCCCCGCGTGTGCTCGAACCACGCACCACGCCGATGCCCAGACGCTTGACGATCTGCGTGATGATCTCGCCGTCGGCGTGCTCAGAAATGAGGATATGCATCGACGGCCAGTTCCAGTACTTGGCCGGAAACAGCAGCGTTTCATGAAAGAACGCATAGACATACCGCTGACCGCTCCGGTTCGCGATCGCCGGATTGATCTCCGGATCCCGATACCGCGTGTGATACGTCATCGTGCCCATCCAGCGGTCGATCAGCTTCGAGCCGACCACGCCGATGCCCTGAATCACCTTCGGATTGCGGATCTTCATCCTCTTACGCTCCGTCCTGGAACGACCGGCCAGGGGGCGAATCACTCACCCTGTCGGTTTCTCCTTGATCCCGGCCATCCGGCCAGCCCATGTCCGTTGCCCTGAAATCTACCCCAACCGGGCGATTTCTCCTAGGCGAGTTCGATAGGGATGCCGGGTACATCGATCTGTCCCTGGAATCCCTTGCGTGATTCAGCGCGGCTTCTTGCGCGACCGATTCCATCGATGTCCCGCGAATGCGAGTAACGTCGCCATGACCCAGCTCGACGGTTCGGGAACAGGCGTCAACATGAAATACCTGTCAGATCGATCGGGCCCGCTCGCATCGTGAGCCTTGAGAATGATCCGCCTGTCGTTCTCGATATCGAGAGCAGATTCGAATTCGTACAGAGAACTTCCGACCGTGATCTTCTGCAGGTCGTACAGATCACCTTCAATATAGGCGACTGCTCGAGTCAAGCTTCCGGCCGTCATGGATCCGACGACATCGCCACGATCGTTCATTCCCGACATACTCGAATTCCAGGAGGGGGAAAACTTCGGCAAATCGGTGAGACTGAAACCTGCCTTCGAATAGTATTTCGAAACCCAGTTATTGCTGATGAGCAAGTCTCCATTCCGATTCATATCGACGATTCGCTCGTATCTCAGAAGCGGATATTCGGAACCTTCCAGATTCGGCTCCTTGCCGAAAACGACGAATGGATTCAGTTCGACTTCCGAATTCGGAATGGTCTGGATGAACGCGTAATCGCCATAGTTCTTGCCGACGAATACCCCTCTCTTCACATAAGGGCTCACGTCGTAGCCCATGCCGGGAAACGGATATAACGCCGGTTCTTCCGCACCGTAGCGGTATTCGAACGGTATCCCGCCGAATGCGAGGGGGTGATCGCCGAGTGGCTCCATCGTGTACTGGGGCGTGATTTTCGCCGCTTCCGCTGATGGGATCCGGAACGTGGAAATCAGTGACAGACAAATGAAAACGACGAATCGAATTCTCATCCCTTTGGTTCCTTCCACAGGTGCTTCGAAGAATCATGGAACCGGGTTTTCGTTCGAACCCGATCCGCTGAAGTTAACGGTCAATCCATCCATTCGAGGTGACACAATTAGAATGTCATGGACAGATCCACATCAAACCATAACGATTTCCCCAGTTTCGTCAACCTGCGTTCGGCAAAGTTGGTGTGCCGCTTGCCCTGCGATTCCTGCATAGATTCTTTCGGGAATGAAGCTTACGGCATGGTTTGGCCCCGGTGGTCGATCGAATCGCAACCACATCAGTCCTTCGAAGCGAAATCCGGTCGATGCGCATTTCCTCCGCTCACAACGGCCAATTTCCTTGAATTGAACCTGACGTACGAAACACATCGGCCTGGGCCGGTGCACTCTGACACTTGGAAGCCGTTTATCGATCAGAGCCATGAAAATGCTCGAAAAACCGATCCCGAAAAATCTCCGGGACGGATCGACCCATGGTTTTGTTCAGAAGTCGATTCATATCCGAATGCCCGAATTGATCCCCCTCTTTCATCTCGCCTTTTTGCCCGACGTCAGTCGGTCCCAGTCGGCACGATAACGGGCGAACGCCTTTCGGCCGGCGTCCGTCAGCCGGTATTCCGTCAGGGTCTTGCGGTCGACGATCCGCTTGTGCTCTTCCATATAACCCGCCGCGATCAGCTTCGCCGCGTGGGCCGAAAGGTTGCCCCGCGTCAGTCCCGTCGTGCCCAGCACGAAATTGAAACTGGCCTCACCGCATTCGTTCAGTACCGCCACGATCGCAAGCCGCGCCGCTTCATGGATCACAGGGTCCAGCACGATCGGCGCGTCCGTGCGTTCCACGTTCGTTTCGCCCGAATCGCTCACGATTCCGTCTCCGCTTCGCCCTCTGCCGCCCTGGCATCCTGGTCGCTTCTCCACTTGAGCCATTTTCGGAACATCGACCATTTCGCCGCTTCCGTCAGCCCGAGAGCCACGAAACACAGCGGAGTGAGGCCCCATCGCTGCGTCAGGAACGGCACGTAAGCCAGCGCGACCGAAAAGGCCAGCAGCCCTTCTTCCCGGAATTCGAACCGGACCATCCGCATGAGGTGGAACACGATTCCGGCGACTGGCGCGATCGACAACGCCAGCAGGATTTGCGAATTCGTCATCACCCGGAACGCATACGACCACATCGCCATCGACACGGCCATCAGCCCGAACGTCAGCGCCAGCCTGAGAGCGATCGTACGCCGATTCGTGCCGGGGCGCGGGCTCACCACGTTCAGGTCATCCAGCGGCGTCATACCCGAATCGGCGTGCCGCTTCGTCAGCCGCACGCACCACCAGAAATAGACGAGATAGGGATAGACAATCAGACAAGCGAAGAACGGGGCAGATCTGCCGAACCAGGCCGTGTCGTGCATGATGGCCAGTATCGTGCCTGCGATGCACAAACCGGTGGCGACCCAGCCGGTCAGCAGCGCCCGCGATGCCTCTCGCAACCGTGCCGCCAGCCGCACGGCCCGCTCGACATCGAAAAAGGCCTTCATCTGCTCCGCCGTCGGCAAGCCGATGTCCGAAGATTCGTCACCCATGGGCTTCCACCGATTTTCGCACAAAGTCGACCGGGAAAACGTGTTTGTTGTACAAACAAGTCTATCCGGGTATTCTGGCTTGTCAAGAGATGAAGAGAAACTGGTGGGACGCGAAAAAGGTGATGAAGGCACGGTTTCATGCCGAAAATGAGGCATTTGCCGACTCTGCCATCGATGTTTGCTCAATCTTTCGAAACGGCATGTACGTTATCCCCGATGCGGCAGGAAAGTAATCCGTGATACGGGATTTTATGTCCACGAATTGCACCCAAACGTTTCGGAACTCTCACCATGCCGCCTATCGTCACTTCGGAATCGACTCATGCCGGCTCCGCGGGCAATGCCCTCAAGCACGGTTTCTGTGCCTCGAAAATCCTCTCGCCTGAAATCCTCTCTCGGGCCGAGGCGATCCGCGAAGAACTCACGAAAATCCATGATCCCTGGTCCGATGAAGAAATTCAGGCCGTCGATCAACTGGCACTCGCCCGCGCTCAGCAATTCGAACTCGAACGGGCCATGCGTCTGAAAATCGACGACGAAAAACGGCGGGCCGCCGAACTCTTCGACCGGTCCGCGACCGACCGGCTCGCCGCCGATCTTGCCCGCTGCCGTGAAAATCCCGCCCTCTTCGGGCCCATTCTGGGGGCGACGTTCGCCGGGGCAGACTGGCTCGTCAAATTCTGGGCCGGTCTCGCCGACGAGCTTTCCCCCGACGCATCCGGCATCTACGGCTGCCTGCCGTTTTCGAAAGCCTGCGAAGCCGCGATGGCTCTCGAAAGCCCCTGGCAGGTCGATCGGGTCGAGGCCGAAGGGGGCTGGCTGATGGCGAGATATGTACGGATCGCTCCTGACCCGGAAGGGGCAATCGCTCTCTGGGTCGAAGCTTCGAAAGCTCCGGACGGCCTGGATTTCTCTATGGCCCGCGCCCGCCGGATCGTGGCGAAGGCCCCGGCCGACCGCTCAGCGGCCGCCGCCGAACTGGTCGCCCGCGCGAAAGCCGAAATCGATCGGAAGTCCCGGCGATCCCAAGAGATGCGATCGAATTACGAAACGGCGCTAGACCATGCGGCCGAAGTTGCCGTGGGCACGGGGTCGGGCGATCCGGCGCTGGAAAAAGACTTTCGCCTGCTGTCCCGTTATCTGACCTCGGCCCGCAATCGGGCGGACCGGTTCGAACGAAGGCTCGATGCGCTCAAACGCGACCGCAAACGGCTGGCTTACCGGCAACAGCGCGACTGCGAACGAGAGGCTCGCCGCCTGAAGGAAGAAAGCCGCAAGGCCATGAGCCGGTTCGAAACCGAATCGCACCGGCGCGAGGAATCCCGCGTGAATTTCTCAGCCTCGCCCAAATATCCCGAACACGCAGGTTTCGGCGAGGATTCCCATATCAGGGGAAGTAAGGCGAATGCCTTCGGCGGCGATTTCGAATCGAAGATTCCGTCCCGACATCCGCTTAACCTCGTCCCGCAAGCTCATTCTCCAGGCCGATCGCAAATCTTTCGAAATTCGGAAGATGCGATCGTATTGCGAAACGAAAACCCCGGGGTCGCCGACATCGCATCGGTTTCGTCGGCGAAGCGGCCTGAGCTGGAGCCCGGTGCGGAGAATCGCGAGAAATCCGGCGACGAATTCGCATGGCTCGACAAAAAGGAGCCTCTTTTGCGGCGTCTGCCCATGATGCGGTATCGGAACTGGGCCAATCCCGCCGAAGTGTTCGACGACGAGGTGCAGGTCTTGCGGCGATTGATCGAAATGCCGGCATCGGCGGATGGAGAGGATGCGATCCGCAGCCTTTTCGGCTCGCCGAAGACGCTCCGCCGCTGCTGGAAGGCTTATCAGAGCTGGGCAGATGAGGGTGGTCAGCGGCCATCGAATTGATACCCAGGCCTTCGCAGATTTGGGCCGGTTTCGAATTCGCTCGTTGAATTCCGAGGCGAGGCCTTTGGTTTTGTGCGTCGTCTGCGACGCCGACTGCTCTTTGTCAATTCGGATGTGAATCAGGGGCACGGTTCCCTCGACCGATTCGAAATCGGTACATGGGTCGAGTGGTGGTCGAGCCATTCGCCGGGGATGGAAATGATGCGACCGGCGATTCTCGTGTTCCTCGGCCTGGAGCTATCTCGGCCCGACTGTTGAGGCACATGAAAAACCGGCCGATGTCTGCCAGCGAATCGTGAGATCGGGGGCGGCCGGGGAATCGCGGAATCTGCCTCTGCAGTGCTGTCGGACGACTCTGCCACGCCACCTGAAAATCGAGTATGATAAGGGTGCCTACACAACGGTTCGTCCCGCACGAACCCCGGACGGTGCCTGCCAGACTTCATCACCGTCTCGGCCCGCTGCGCACCAGCCCAGCATGCGCCCACGGCTCCGACGACGTCAGGAAAATCCCTCATGTCCAGCGCTTCGCACCTGCTGCCGAATCGAATCTCCGGATTCTCACGCGTGGCGATTCCGGCATTCCTCGCCATCTTCGGCATGATTGGCTCAGGTTTTGCCGTGGTTGCCGACGAAGATCTCCGCCGGGCTGAGGAAATCTCGTTCTTCGAAACGAAAATCCGGCCCGTGCTGGAAACTTCATGCAAATCGTGCCATGGCCCGAAAGTGGCCGAAAGTGACTTGAGGCTCGATTCCGCGGCGGCTCTGAAAGCTGGCGGGGCGGTGTTCGGGCCGGCAGTCGTCCCTGGCAAGCCGGACGAAAGCCCGCTTCTGAAGGCCATCGAATACAAGGACGACGACCTCAAAATGCCGCCCAAGCCGGGCCCGCTGGCAGCCGGGGTCGTCGCCGATTTCCGCCGCTGGATCGAGCGAGGGGCCATCTGGCCTGCGGATGCGACTGCCGGCGATGCCGTCAAGCGGTTCGATATCGCCACCCGTAAGGCCCAGCTCCCGTGGCTGTGGAAGGGCCCTTCGAAGCCCGCTGTGCCTGGGGTGAAGCAGGCCGAATGGCCCCGGGGCGAGATCGACCGCTTCCTCCTGGCCGGGATGGAAGCCGCCGGAATCGGCCCCGCGGGTGATATCGGCGACGTCGCCTGGCTGAGGCGGGCGAGCTTCGTCCTGACCGGCCTGCCGCCGACGGTCGCTGAGATCGACGCCTTCCTGGCCGACACGGCCGCCGACAAGAGTGCCCGTGCCGTGGACCGGTTGATGGCCTCACCCGCCTATGGAGAACGCTGGGCCCGGCACTGGATGGACCTTGTGCGTTATGCCGAAAGTCGCGGTCACGAAGGCGATTACACGATCGCCAACGCCTGGCGCTATCGCGACTACCTGATCCGGGCCTTCAATGCCGACGTGCCTTATGATCAGTTCGTCCGCGAACATCTGGCCGGTGACCTGCTCGACCAGCCTCGGCTCGACCCTAAAACCGGTGCGAACGAGTCCGTACTGGCCACCGGCTGGCCGTTTCTGGGTGAGGAAGTTCATTCGCCCGTCGACATCCGCCAGGACGAAACGGACCGGATCGACAACAAGATCGACGTCCTGGGCAAGACCTTCCTGGGCCTGACGATCGCCTGCGCCCGCTGCCACGACCACAAGTTCGACGCCATCAGCCAGAAGGACTATTACGCCCTCTCAGGCTTCTTCCAAAGCTCAACATACCGTCAGACACCATACGCCACCATGTCGGCTGACCGCGAAATCGGCCGCAAGCTGGAAACGGCCCGCACGGCCAGAAATCAGGCGATTCGGGCCGCCCTTGCCAGTGCCGAAGCCCCTAAGGCCGCCGAAATCGAAACGGCTCTCAAGGCCGGCGCTGGGAGTGATCCGGGCCGCTCGTTCGAAGCCTTTTCGAAGCAGCTTGCCGGTATCGAAGAATCGGCGAAAAAGCCGCCGGGCGAAGGTTCGAAGGTCGTCCGCACAATCCTCGACTTTCAGGCCGGCGAACCGGGCGGCTGGAACGTCGACGGCCCCGCGTTCGGCACCGGCCCGCTGCCGCCGGGCACCATTCTGCCGCCCGGCGAAAACGGCAAGGGGCTGAAAGTCGTCGCCCGAGCCGGGGCCTTCGTGGACAGGCACTTCGCCAAACCCCGGCACGATCCGGCCAGCGAGGCCGAAGCCGGCAGCCTGGGCAACTGGCTGCGTGGCTCAGGCACGGGCCGGACCCGCAAATTCACGGTCGAAACGGGCCACGTTCAGTTTCTCGTTTCAGGTCACATGCGGGTTTTCGCCTCGGTGGCGTCGCACTTCATGGTCACCGGACCGCTGCATGGGCGCGTGGTGCGTGAGGTGAAGGTCGATGGCGACACGCCGCAGTGGGTGCATCAGGACCTGACCGAATACGTCGGCCAGCGGGTTTTCATCGAGATTACGCCCGTGGCCGACGCCCCCGGGGCCCTGTTTGCCATCGTCGAGACCGATGGCCCCCGGCCGCCTGCCATGGCTGGCGATTCAGGCATCGTTCCAGGCGTCGAACCTGGCGAAACCCCCAATGATCGGCTTGCCCGAGCCATTGCCCGGGCCATCGAAGCATGCGGCAAGAGCGGTCCGATCGCGCCTGGCGATGCCCGGTTGATCGATGCCGTACTGCAAGCCCCGGCCGTGCTTCCCGGCTTCGCCGAACGCCTGGCGGCCATCGTCCAGGCATGGGCCGGCGAAGAAAAGGCCATCGCGGCCGGGATCGCGCCTCAGGCCCCGCTGGCGCCGGCACTTGCGGATCTCAACGGTGTCGACGAACACGTTCTCCTGCGGGGCAGCTGGCGGCGACAGGGGCCCATGGCGCATCGCGGCCTGCCTGAGGCTTTCGCCGAGCCGATCAGCCTGTCCGAATCGTCCAGCGGCCGGCGGGAACTGGCCGAGCGGCTCACCCGGCCCGATCAGCCTCTGGTCGCCCGTGTCTGGGTCAACCGGCTCTGGCAGCACGTGTTCGGGGCGGGCATCGTGCCCACGGTCGACAATTTCGGCGTCCTGGGCTTCCGGCCCACGCATCCGGAACTGCTTGACTACCTGGCCGTGACGTTCGTGGCCGACGACGCCTGGAGCACCCGGGCCATGCTCAAACGCATGCTGCTTTCGCGTGCTTTCGGGCTTACGTCCCACGCCTCTGATGCCGCCACCGAGACCGCTGACCCACAGAACGTGCTGCTGCACAGGGGCAACCTGCGAAGGCTTGAAGCCGAAGCCATCCGCGACGCCATGCTGGCCGTCTCCGGCCGGCTCGATCGTTCCATGTACGGCCCCTCGGTGCCCGTTCACCTCACGGAGTTCATCGTCGGCAGGGGCCGGCCCGACAAGTCCGGGCCGCTCGACGGCGCAGGCCGGCGCAGCGTCTACACGGCCGTTCGGCGCAACTTCCTGCCCACGCTCATGTCGGCCTTCGACATGCCGCCACCTTTTTCGACCGTCGGCCGGCGTAACGTCACCAACGTGCCTGCCCAGGCTCTCGCCCTGGCTAACGACCCGTTCGTGACCGGCCAGGCCCGCTTCTGGGCCGACCGCGAGCTGAAGGAACACCCCGGCGATGCCGACGCCGCCCGCATCGAACGCATGTTCCGCACTGCTCTGGCCCGCATGCCTGATCAGGCCGAAAAAGCTGCCCTGATCGATGCCCTCGGCGCTTTCCGCGAATCCCGCAAGGGCGGCGATGCCGCGCAAGCCGAAGCCTGGGCCGACCTGGCCCACACCCTCTTCTGCGTCAATGAATTCCGCTATATCCCCTGAGAACCGCGACTTTCCGAAACAGGTGCCCGCGATGGCTTCGCATAATGACTCTCAGCGGTTCCATGGCCAGATCTGCCATTCCCGGCGGCAATTCCTCGGCTCGCACGCCCTCGGATTCGGCTCGCTGGCTTTCGCAGGCCTTTTTGGCCGCAACGGGCTCGCGGCAGACGTCGCCGATGGCGTTTCGGCCCTCATCCCCAACGATCTCAAGCCCCGCGCGCCCCATTTTCCGGCCAGGGCCAAAAGTGTCATCTTTCTGTTCATGGACGGAGGCGTCAGCCAGGTCGATTCGTTCGACCCCAAGCCGCTGCTCGACAAATACCATGGGCAGGACCCTTATAAAGCTATCGGCAAGCTGGAAAAGACGCAGTTCGCCAATGTCGGCACCGTGCTGAAATCGCCCTGGAAGTTCGCCAAAAGGGGCAAGTCGGGCATCGAAGTCAGCGAGCTGTTCCCCCACATCGCGGGCATCATCGACGAAGCCGTCGTCATCCGCTCCATGACCAGCACGTTCCCTGAGCACACCTCGGCCAACTACTTCATCCACAGCGGCACGGGGCTGCAGGGGCGGCCTTCCGTGGGGGCGTGGGCCGGCTATGGCCTGGGTACCGAAAATCAGAACCTGCCGGGCTTCATGGTACTCAATGGCGGGCGGATTCCCTCGGGCGGGCTCGACCTCTATTCCAACGGCTTCCTGCCCGCCACGTTTCAGGGCTCCCTCATGAACGCCAACGGCACGCCGATGGCCAACATCACGGCCGCTGACTCCGAGCGTGCCGTGCAGGGGCGCAAGCGTGCGGCCATCGCGGCCCTGAACCGCCTGAATCTCGAGAAAAGCGGCCCGGCCGATGCTCTGGAATCGGCCATCCTGAACGCCGAAACGGCTGCCGCCATGCAGACGGCAGTGCCGGAGCTTGTCGAACTGTCTGGCGAGACCGAAGCCACGAAGAAGCTCTATGGCCTCGATTCGGACTATGAGCCGACCCGCGTTTTCGCCCGCCAGTGCCTGATCGCCCGGCGCATGGTCGAGCGCGGCGTCCGGTTCGTCGAGCTGACCATCCCCGGCATCGCGGGCGTGGACCGGTGGGACGCTCACGGGGGCCTCGTCGATAACCACGGCAAGAACGCCCGGGCCATGGATCAGCCGAGTGCCGCCCTGGTGAAAGACCTGAAAGAGCGGGGCCTGCTCGATTCGACGCTGGTCGTCTGGTCCGGCGAATTCGGCCGCACGCCGTTCGCCCAGGGCTCAGATGGCCGCGACCACAACGAGCACGGCTTTTCCCTCTGGATGGCCGGCGGCGGCCTGAAAAAGGGCGTCACCTATGGCGCGACCGACGAATGGGGCTATCGCGTGGCCGACAAACGACTGGAAATCCACGACCTGCACGCGACGATCCTGCACCTGCTGGGCCTGGACCACACCCGCCTGACCTTCCGCTTCGGCGGCCGGGATTTGCGGCTGACGGACGTGTATGGGGAGGTGATTGAGGAAATTCTGGCGTAAAATGGGGTTATCGGGGCGATAGTGATTTGGGGAAGGAGGATCGACCAATGAGCACGATCGAGGAACTGGAAGCGAAGGTGAAATCACTCACCGCGCGAGAACTCGCAGAGTTCCGCGAATGGTTTCAGCGATACGAAGACGAAGTCTGGGATCGCAAGATCCGGGACGATCAGGCGAAGGGAAAGTTCGACGCTTTGATCTCTGCCGCGAGAGAGGAGGCGGTTCAGGGCAAGGCTCGTGAGCTATGAGGCATTACGCGTCGTCGAGTTTCTGGAAACAGTTCGGAGCACTGCCTGAAGAAGTGCGGAAACTCGCGGAGAAGAATTATCGCCTATTGAAATCGGACGAAAGGCACCCCTCATTGAATCTCAAAAAAATTGACGATGTCTGGTCGGTACGAGTCGGGCTTCATTACCGTGCGCTTGGAGTAGACGCGTCCGATGGAATTTTGTGGTTCTGGAACGGTTCCCATGCGGATTACGACACGATCTTTTCATGACCTGTCAAAATTGCGATCGATGCGAACGTCTGCGAATTTCAGTCAGGTTCGGATGGGATAGCGAAATGAGTGCACCGGAATATCCCGCGGATTCAGCATTTGTTCCCGACAATGAACGAATCACTTTTTCGAATCCTTCCGGGAGAGGGGGCGAGCACGATTCGCCTGAAATGTGCGTAAATTGTCAGTTGATTCAGCCAGACTTCTATCGGAGCCAATCATGAGCGAGAATTCTTCGATCGAATGGACCGATGCGACGTGGAACCCGGTGCGGGGGTGTACCAAAATCAGCCCGGGGTGTACGCACTGCTATGCCGAGACTTTCGCCGAGCGGTTTCGGGGCGTGGCGGGGCACCCTTATGAGCAGGGGTTCGACCTCAAGCTCGTGCCCGGCAAGCTGGCCGAGCCGTTCGCGTGGCCGAAGCCGAAAATGGTGTTCGTCAATTCGATGAGCGACCTTTTTCATAAGGACGTGCCGGCCGGTTATGTCGAAGCTGTCGCCCGGGTCATGCACATGGCCAACTGGCATACGTATCAGGTGCTCACCAAGCGGGCCGAGGCGATGCGGCAGGCCCTGAACGGCCCGCTGCGGTTCGCGGCTGAGGCCGATCATATCTGGTGGGGCGTGAGTGTCGAAGACCGCAAATACGGGCTGCCGCGTATCGATGCCCTGCGCGATGCGCCGGCGCGGGTGCGGTTTCTGTCGGTCGAGCCGCTGCTGGAAGACCTGGGCGATGTGGACCTGGCGGGCATTCACTGGGTGATCGCCGGTGGCGAAAGCGGCCCGGGGGCCCGGAAGATGGAGGAAGCCTGGGTGCTGCGGCTGCGGGACCGGTGCCGCGAGGCTGGCGTGCCGTTCTTCTTCAAACAGTGGGGCGGCGTACGGAAGTCGCGCACGGGCCGGATTCTCGACGGGCGGACCTGGGACGAACGCCCGCCGATTATGGACCGTCCGATGCCTTCAAAAGCGGTGCGCATGGAGCTGGCCAGTCAGGTGAATGGCTGGAATTGGGAAATGCGATTGCGGGAAGGATGATGTCATTACGGGTTACGGCGATCGGAGCGATATTGCTTAATTCAAATTGCGGGACTCGAAGAAATGAAAGCGAAACGAAATGAGAGCAAAATGATCAGAGCAGCTTCGCTCGGGATTGGCGAAAACGACAGGATCCGGTTCGATCTCGCCCGTCCGTCAGTTCGGGAAGCCGGGGCCGAAGCCCGGAGGGCGGCCGGGCCCGAAGCCTGGAGGGCCGCCGGGCCCGAAACCTGGGGGGCCGCCGGGTCCGAAGCCGGAATTGCGGGGGAATGTAGGACGGGACTGTCGTTCCTGACGGAGCCGTTCCTGCTGTTCTCGCGCGAATTCCTTGCCGACGTTACGAACTCGCTCGGGGTCGATGAAGGCACCGGTCGATGGCCGCGGGTCGGGCCTGGGCGTGACCGTCGTGGTTTTGGTTTCGGTCTCGAAGAGTGCCGAAGCCGTGTTTCGGATCCGTTCGTTCCGCATTCGCCGCCGCTCGTATCGCATGTACGCGAACGTCACGAATATGACGACGGACAAAAAGCCGCTGCCGATGGCCTTGAGATTCTCGCCGAAAGCGGAGCCGGAGTTTCGTTTGACCTTGCGGATTTTCGGCGGGGTGAAGGTGGGGGCTTCGGGCACGTAAGCCATGCGGCTCAGGGGCGCGGGTGCGGACCGGTCCGCGCCTTTGCGGGCTGCGGCCCGCATATCGTCGGCATCGCCGAAAAGGTCGTAGCCGTTGGTGGAATCGTCGACCATGTCGTCTTCGGTCAGCTCGACGACTTCCGGCTCGGGCTTGCGCGTCGGGGCGGGCCTTGGTGTCGACCTGGCCGGGGCGATTTTCGCGGCCGAGAGAACGGGCGTGACGTCGACGAGGTCATCGAGTTCCGGCTCGGGCTCAGGGGCGTTCGGATTAGGCACGACGAACGAGTTGCGGCACGTTTTGCAGCGGACCGTTTCGCCGGCGTATTTCGGCTTCAGGGTGTAATCGGCCAGGCAGCGGGGGCAGCGGGTTTCGATCGGGCGGTCTTTGGTGATCGCGGCGGAGGACGAAGCCGTTCCGGACACGACATTGCCCGGGATGCGGAACTTTTCCGAACAACCGTTGCAGCGGAGCTTGCGGCCCGCGAGGTCGGGCGGCAGGTGGAATTCCTTGCTGCAATGCGGGCAAATGGTCTGGATCATGATTCGAGCCGTCCGGCGGAGAGATTTCGGAACCCGGAAAGACGATGGCGAAAATCAAGTGAATCGATTATTCACCGAAATCCGGGGGAAATCAATGCGGAAATTCCTGTCGAAGCGATACCGCTTGCAAGTCGGTTCGTTCGGCTGGCGACCGGCCCATTTACGAGCCGGATTCGCTGGTTGCCGGAAATCGTCAGCGCCTTGCGAAAGAGGCATCCTGGAGCGTCCGAAATGCGGCGCGGCCCGGGCGAATTCGCCGGGCCGCGTTCAATGAGGGGTTTCGAGGAATCGAAACGGAAATCAGCCTTCGAGCCGCTGGCCTGCCTGTTTCCTCCTGCGTCGGGCGATGCCTGTACAGGCAAGCACCGCGACGCCGGTGGCGCTCATGACGATCGTGGTGGGTTCGGGAACGCCGTAAAAGGCGAACACCGCGGGTTGGCTTGCGGAATAAGTGAAAGCGAGCGACGCGGATTCCAGGCGGAAGTAATAGGGCGTGGCATTCGAGATGGTGACAGCCGTCGGCAGTGTGAAGGTTTGCGTCGTGGGCGTGATGGAAAGGCCGATCGTCTGGCTGTCCAGAGTCGTAAACGTGGTGCCGTTCGAAGACCCGGTCAGACGGGTGAGGGCACTGACGCCGACCAAAGTCGTTTTCAGCTCGAAGGATTCGACCGTCACTTCCTGACCGGCCTTGGTCGTGATCACGAATTCGACGTAACCGTCATCGGTCAGCAAGTTGCTGAACGTCGCTTCGTGGGTGCCCGAATCGATCGCGACAAGCGTGTTGATCTGGGCGTCGGAGGATCCCGTATCGACTTCGAAGACCGCCGACGACGGCGTAACGGTCGTGGGGGAGGGAGTCAGAGAGTCGACTTTGGCGCCGCTCCAGGCGATCAGTTCGAGTGCCTGAGCCGAAGGGGCGAACGCGAGAACGATGGCGGCGATAAAGCCGAGCAGGGTGCGATGATTCATTACCGATCCTTTCGTAATGCTACGGAAATGCCGCATGCCGGTGCCGGTCATCGGATCCGGATTTCCTTGCCGTCGCGGCGATTCGTCAATCCGCGAAGAGTGCGTCTTGATCCAGGTTCGGGAAAAGCCGAATGCACGTTGCCGAGTGCCAGTCGATACAGGCGAAAGCCTGCCGCCCACCGTTCGATTTCCGGTGCGGGAGCCCTTGGGAAGTTCGCGGTTTCGGAATACGGACAGACAGGACGCAACGCGATCGGATCCCTGACGGTAAAGTCTCGAATCGACGCGATACGGTCACGATTGTTCGACATGAGGCGTGTGCGTTCCAGAAAAAATCGAAAAATTCGCGTAAGAATTTTGCAATGGACGAGATTCACGTCGTCTCAGGGCATCGATTATCTCTGTATCATATTATTGATAAGGGGTTTGCAGGAATTCCTGATTTCGGATGGTCGTGTCGAAATTTTTCATCGGCGGGGCTTTTGCTATGATGATGGAGAAGCGGGAAGAGGCGACGGCCAGTTCCGGGACGGAGCGATTCGAAGGCGTCGCGGGCGGACGAAACAGAGTCAAGAAAAGGGTCCGGCCTGAGCAGGCCGTCACGAAGAGACACAATGCCTCCACAATACATCTTTCAGATTGAGCAGCTCAGCAAGGTCGTCAATAAGAAGGAGATCCTCAAGAACATCTGGCTTTCGTTCTATCCGGGGGCCAAGATCGGGGTGCTGGGGGTCAATGGCTCGGGCAAGTCGACGCTGCTGAAGATCATGGCCGGGGTCGACAGGGACATTATCGGTACGGCGCGGCCAGCGAACGGCGTATCGATCGGCTTCGTGCCGCAGGAACCGACGCTGGACCAGACGCTGGACGTGCGCGGCAATGTCGAGAAAGCCGTGGCCAAAACGCGGGCCTTGCTGAAGCGTTTCGACGAGATCAACGCCCGGATGTGCGAGCCGATCGACGCCGACGAGATGGACAAGCTGCTGGACGAGCAGGCGAAGGTGCAGGACGGCATCGACGCGGCCAATGCCTGGGAGCTGGACCGGACGCTGGAGATCGCCATGGACGCCATGCGTCTGCCGCCCGGCGATGCCGACGTGGCGAAGCTGTCCGGCGGCGAGCGCCGGCGCGTGGCCTTGTGCAAGACACTGCTGGAACGGCCCGACATCCTGCTGCTGGACGAGCCCACGAACCACCTGGACGCCGAGAGCGTGGCCTGGCTGGAGCGATATCTGGCCGAATTCCCGGGCACGGTGGTGGCCGTCACGCACGACCGCTACTTCCTGGACAACGTGGCCCAGTGGATTCTGGAGCTGGACCGTGGTCAGGGGCACCCGTTCGAGGGGAACTATACGAGCTGGCTGGAACAGAAAAAGGCTCGGCTGGATAAGGAAGAACGAGCAGCCGACGCCCGCCGCAAGACGCTGGAGCGGGAGCTGGAGTGGGTGCGGATGTCGCCCCGGGCCCGCCAGGCCAAGAACCAGGCCCGGATGAAGCGTTACGAGCAGCTGGCGTCGCAGGAAAGCGACAAACGTGACGAAGCCCTGACGCTGTACATTCCGCCGGGGCAGCACCTGGGCGATCTGGTAGTGGAAGCGCAGGGCGTGTCGAAAGCCTTCGGCGACCGGCTGCTGTTCGAGAACATGAACTTTCGGCTGCCGCCGGGGGGGATCGTGGGCGTGGTCGGCCCCAACGGTGCGGGCAAGACGACTCTGTTCCGGATGATCGTGGGGCAAGAGAAGCCTGATGCCGGCGATCTGCGAGTGGGCACGACGGTTCAGGTGTCGTATGTGGACCAGAACCGCGACGCCCTGAAGGCCGACAACACGGTGTTTCAGGAGATCACGGGCGGTCTGGACAACGTTCAGCTCGGCAAGCGCAAGGTGCCTTCGCGGGCCTATGTGGCGAATTTCAACTTCAAGGGGCCTGATCAGGAGAAGCTGGTCGGCAACCTTTCCGGCGGCGAACGTAACCGAGTGCACCTGGCCAAGTTGCTCAAGTCGGGCGGGAACCTTTTGCTGTTGGACGAACCGACCAACGACCTGGACGTGGACACGCTGCGGGCCCTGGAAGACGCACTGGTGGAATTCGGCGGTTGCGCGGTGGTGATCAGCCACGACCGCTGGTTCCTGGACCGGATCGCGACACACATCCTGGCCTTCGAGGGCGACAGCCAGGTCTTCTGGTGCGAAGGGAACTATCAGGTTTACGAAGAACAGCGCAAGGCCCGGCTTGGTCTGGAGGCCGACCAGCCGCACCGGATTCAGTACAAGTCTTTGACTCGTTAAGAGTTCCAGATTCTCAGACTGCAATCTTCTCGGTCGAAATCGATCGCGGGGCCTTGGGGGCGAAGCCGATCGTCGGAGCCCCCTGAAAAAAGGCGTCGTGGTCGATTTCTTACTTCTTTGTCCTCTTTACGGATTTCACGAAATTGCCTGATTTTACGAAAATATCAAATTCTCGCTAAATTCCTTGAAATCGCTTGAATGCCCAAATTGCCCAAGTTACACTCTGCGGACTGCCGGTGTGGTGGAGGCAACGGGGGCTTTAGGTTGGGGCGTCCGTCGCACTTTGGGCAGTGCTTCCGTTCCAGTGATTTCGATGCATCAAGGAATCTCAGTCAATGGTAAGTCGTTTCCGTATGAAGATGTTCTGGGCTGTGGCGGCGTTGGGCCTGACCACTGGTCTCACGAACTCTGCTGACGCCGCGGGTCTGTTCAAGCACGGCCATGGTCACGGTGCCGCGACGGCCTGTGGCGCGACCGCTGTGGCGGGTTGCGGCGTTGGTGGCGGTTATGTGGCCGCGGGCGGATACGCTGCCCCCGCCGCCTATGCCGCTCCTGGTGCGTGTGCGCCTGCCTACGGCAATTATGCCGCGGGTGCCGTGCAGTACGTGGCTCAGCAGGTGACCGAGTATCAGACCGTCAACGAGACGGTGGTCGAGCAAGTTCCGACCACTCAGTACCAGACGCGCTACCGCACCGAATACCGCACCGAGACGGTGCCTTTCGTCCGGACGATCCTCGAGAACGTCCCGGTCGTTCAAATGCAGACACAGTACCGCACGGAGAACTATCCCGTGACGCGTACGATCGTCGAGCAAGTGCCGACGACCCAGATGCAGACCCAATACCAGACGCAAACCCAGTCGCGTACGGTTCCGGTCACGCGCACGGTCGTCGAGAACGTGCCGGTGACCGTCAATCAGACGCAATACCGCACCGAATACCGGACCGAAACGGTTCCGGTGACGCGTACGGTCGTCGAGAACGTGCCTGTGACGGTGAACCAGACGCAGTATCGCACGCAGCTCCAGAACCAGGTCGTTCCGGTGACGCGCACGGTCGTCGAGAACGTGCCTGTGACGGTGAATCAGACCCAATACCAAACGCAGATGCAGAACCGGGTCGTCCCGGTGACGCGTACGGTCGTCGAGAACGTGCCTGTGACGGTGAATCAGACCCAATACCAAACGCAGATGCAGAACCAGCAGGTTCCGGTGACGCGTCAGGTGACGGAAACCGTCAACGAAGCCCGCACCGTGGCCGTTCAGGTGCCGCGTGAAGAGATCGTCAACCAGCCTGTCGTGAAGACGGTTCAGGAGCCGGTGACGAGCTACAAGCAAGTGCCCCGCCAGGTGACCAGCTACGTCACCCAGCAGCAGACCCAGTACCAGCCGCAAACGCGGACGGTTCAGGTTCCGCAACTGCAGAACTATCAGGAAAACGAGAACTACGTCGAGAACGTCGCCGTGACGGTCAACAAGACCATCACCGAATACGTGACCGACACGGCTCCGGCCGCCGCCGTGACGGCTTCTGGCCAGAGCGCGGCCCCTTCGCCGCAATCGGCCCCGGCCCCGACGGTCCGTGCGGTTCAGCGCGTGGTTCCTGAAGTTCAGTACCAGGCCCAGACGAAGACCCGCGTCGTCAACAAGCAGCGCACCGTGATGGTGCCGCAGCAAGTGACGGAAAACGTGCCGGTGGCGGTGAACGTGCAAGTGCCCGTCGTTCAGACGGTCGTCGACAACGTGCCCGTGACCAGCTACGTGAACAAGCAGGTCACCGAATACGTGCCGACCCGCGTCGTTCGCTACGTGGTCGAAAACCAAACCCAGATGGTGCCCGTGGCCCGTGTCCGCAACGTGACCGAATACGTCACGCAGCAGGTTCCGGTCCAGGTCGCCGTGACGGTTCCTGTCACGACCTACCAGCAGCAGCAGCGCCAAGTGACCGAAAACGTGACGCAGCAGGTTCCTGTTCAGGTCGCAGTCACGGTTCCCGTGACGACCTATCAGCAACAGCAGCGTCAAGTGACCGAAAACGTGACGCAGCAGGTTCCTGTTCAGGTCGCCGTGACGGTCCCCGTGACCACCTATCAGCAACAACAGCGGCAAGTGACGGAAAACCAATCCCGTCAGGTCGCCGTGAACGTGCCGGTGACGGTCCCCGTGACGACCTACCAGCAGCAGCAGCGTCAGGTCACCGAAAACGTGACCCAGCAGTATCAGGTTCAGGTTCCGATCCAGGTGCCCGTGACGGTGATGACCACGCAACAGCGTCAAGTCACCGAAACGGCCACGCGCCAGGTTCCGGTTCAGGTTCCAGTCACCGTGATGACGCAGCAGCAGCGTCAAGTCACCGAAAACCAGACCCGCCAGGTGCCTTATCAGGTGGCTGAGCAGGTTCCGGTGACGGTGATGACGAGCCAGTCGCGCGTCGTTTCGCGTCAGGTCCCCGTGACCCGCACCATCATGGTGCCGGTGACGACGGCCCCGGCCGCGGTCGAGGCCGCTCCGGTCTACACGCCTGCCTACAGCGTTTCGCCTTCGGCCCAGTCGGCCGCTCCTTCGGCTCAGGGTGCCGCCGCGGCACCTCAAGCCGCTGCCCCGGCTGCCGATCCTGCTCCCGCTGCCGAACCGGCCAAGGAAGCTCCTGCTCCTGCCCCGGAACCGGCTAAGGAAGAAAAGGCTGCCGCCACGCCTCCGGCCCCCGCTCCGGCTGCTGAAGCCCCCAAGCCCGCCGCTGAAGCACCGAAGCCTGCTGAAGCCCCCAAGGCCGCTGAAGCTGCCGTGAAGGACGCCGCCGCCAAGGTGGAAGACGCCGCCAAGGCTGCCGCCCCGAAGTGAATGTCTTCTGGCCAGTCCTCGTGACCGGCCGGATGCGATGATCTGTCCCTCGAACGATCGAAGCCCCGGGCCTGTTTGGCTCGGGGTTTTTTCGTCTGCATTACGGAAATAAGAAAGGGGACGGGGGTCATTGTTTCGGATGATTTTGTGCTGTTTGCGAAGAATCGGCGATTATTGAGACGTTAACGACAAGGTCTTTACAGCGATATCTCGAAGGTTTCGCGAACGCGGCAGGATGCCGCTTATACAGGCTTTTCGAAGCGAAATTCCGTCAAATTTCGAGTTATCAGCGAGACTTTCGAAATCGGGAAGTCGAAGTATGGGGAAAAAATGGTATTTCCGATAGACCCCTATTTCTCCCCTGTTGATTCGTGCCGCGTTCCCTGTTTCCCATAACCGTAGCGATACCAAAGACCGAAGATCAACGAGACGATGAAGAACTTTTCACCGAGGTCTCCTCTCTGGAGGTGACTTATTCCGAGTGAATCCGCAATCAGAGCCGCCACGAAGAATACGACAATGCCCAAGGCGAGTCCGATTGCAATTGTGGTTAACTTTCTCATCCCAGTTTTGGCACTTTCGAACACGGGGGACGAATAAAGTTCATTGCGATTTTGCGTCCGTCACTGGGCTGATTCAGGATTCCTGATCTTCGGACATATGCTGACCCATCTCATCCAGCTCTGCCTGATGCTCCTTCGCCCATTCGGCCAGCGCGCGGACGGGCACCAGCAGGCTCAGGCCCAGCGGAGTCAGCCGATATTCGGTCTTCGGCGGCACCACGGCGTAGACTTTGCGATCGACCAGGCCGGCGGCTTCCAGGTTGCGTAAAGTTTGCGTGAGCATCTTCTTACTCACGCCCGGGACTTGCTTCTGCAGGTCGCTGTAGCGTTTGATCTCTTCGCCGATCACATAAAGCAGAATGCTCGACCAGCGGTCGCCCACCAGGTCGAACGCGCGCCGCAGCGGGCAGTTTTCGTGCAGGATGTGCTCACGCGTGCCAGCCATCGGAATGACCCTGAGTTTCCATCGGGTATCTAGGGCACTTTGGAGTGCCTACTTGTCATTTAGAAACCTCAGTTTACCATAGGCAATGCCAGGAATGAACGGGTTCGAAAACGACGGAAAGGTGGCTTGCGATGGCGGATGGCGTTTCGAAGCTTTTGAGCGAAGTGGTCGTGGGTGACCTGCGGCTGCCGAACCGGATGATCATGTCGCCGATGACGCGCTGCCGCGCCGGCGCTGGCGGCGTGCCAGGGCCGCTCAATGCCGAGTATTACCGCCAGCGGGCAGGGGCAGGGCTGATCATTTCGGAAGGCACGCAGGTCTCGCCCCTGGGGGTGGGTTATCCGGCCACCCCGGGCATTCATACGCCTGATCAGGTGGCCGGGTGGAAGCTCGTGACCGACGCCGTGCATGCCGCGGGCGGGCGGATCTTCCTGCAGCTGTGGCATTGCGGGCGGGTTTCGCATTCGTCGTTTCATGGCGGCGAGCTGCCCGTCGCTCCTTCGCCGGTGGCTATTCCGGGTGTGGTCAGGCCCTTCGGCGGCTCGGGCACGGTGCCTTTCGAAACGCCCCGGGCGCTTGAAACTTCCGAAATCGCCGGCGTGGTCGACGAATACCGCCAGGGGGCGATTCTGGCTAAGGCCGCGGGATTCGACGGCGTGGAGATCCACGGCGCGTTCGGCTATCTGCCGGACCAGTTCCTGCAGGACGTCACCAACCAACGCACGGACCAATACGGCGGCTCCGTCGAAAACCGGGCCCGATTTCTGCTGGAAGTGGCTGAGGCGGCCGTCGGCGTGTGGGGCCGGGACCGCGTGGGCGTGAAGCTGTCGCCTTCGAACACGTTCAACGGCATGGGCGATTCCGATCCCGTGAAGACATTCTCATATACCGTTTCGGCCTTGAACGAACTCGGCCTGGCTTATGTGGCCATCATGGCCGCCAGTGAGTCGGACCTGCGGCACGGCAGCGCCAATGTGCCGATCGGCTCGTTCCGGCCGCTGTTCGGTCGCACGCTCGTGGCGAATCAGGACTACGACCACGCGAAGGCCGAAGCCGTGCTGAAGGCGGGCCAGGCGGACGCTGTGTCGTTCGGGCGGGCGTTCATCGCGAACCCGGACCTGCCTGCGCGGTTCGCGGCCGGGGCGGGGCTGAACACGCCCGATCCGAAGTCGTTCTATGGCGGCGACCACCGGGGATATACCGATTATCCGGCATTGAACGAAGCATGAGTCGCGGCCAGAAGTGTACGGATCATTCGTGGTTTCGTGACGTCGGAGGCAAGAGGGAAACTCGTGGAGGCTCGATCGATGATTCGGGTACGGAAGGCGGCGGACCGGGGCCATGCGAACTATGGCTGGCTGGACACATGGCACACGTTCGCTTTCGCGACGTATCAGGATTCGGCCCATGTGCGGTTCCGGGCCCTGCGGGTGATGAACGAGGACTTCGTCGCCCCGGGGCAAGGCTTCGGCACGCATCCGCATAATGACATGGAAATCGTGACCTATGTGCTGTCCGGCGCTCTTGAGCATCGTGACAGCATGGGCAATGGCGAAGTCCTGCGCCCCGGCGAATTTCAACGGATGTCGGCTGGCACGGGCATCACGCACAGCGAATTCAATCCGTCGGCGGAAGAGGCGACGCACCTGTATCAGATCTGGCTGTTCCCTGAGAAAAAGGGGATCGAACCGAGCTATGAGCAGAAGGCGTTTCCGGAAACGGAGCGGCACAATCGTCTGCGGCTGGTGGCCGCGCGCGACGGTGCCGATGGGTCGCTCCTGATTCATCAGGACGCGCGGATTTATCTGTCGACGCTCGATTCGGGGCAGTCGGTTTCATTGCAATTGCCGGCTGGCCGGCACGCGTGGCTGCAGGTGCTGCGCGGGGGCGTGGATCTGAACGGGACGAAGCTGGAGACGTCGGACGGAGCGGCGGTGAGCGAAGAGTCTTCGCTGTCGATCACGGCCGATTCGGATGCGGAGATTCTGCTGTTCGACCTGGCGTGATCCATTTGCGCATGCATCGAAAGTTTCGAAGATCGAAGAATCGGGCGTTCATCGAAATTCGAAGCTTATCGGTAATGAAATCGGACCGGTCGTTTCTGGTTGAAGATGCGGCCGGTCTTCCGTTGATCATTCCATTTATTCCGAATCGCCTGGAAAGAAGAATTACGCGTGGAATATGTGAGGCTCTTGTGGTTGACGCCCGGCCATTGATGTAGAATCGAAGTTGATCTTTATCCCGATCGGCTTCATCTGCCAGGGGCAATTCATGCGAAATTCACGATCGGCGAGCTTCGTCGTATACCTTCTGGCCTGCCTGTCGGTGGCTTTCGGCATGTGCCAGGCGGGGGACGAACCCGGTTCGTTTTCGCAATTGAAGCAAAACCATGAAAAGCGGTCCGAAGCGCTCAACCTCCGAAGGGAGCAGGCGAAAACCGACTCCGAAAAGGACGCCGCTCAGGCCGAGGTCTGGAGCGAGATCAGAATGACGGCGAATCAGGCCTTCGACTGGGCGGAGTCGCACAAGGACGATCCCGAGTCGATCGATGCGATCGTGTGGACCGTGCATGGCGTGGCCAACGGATATTATGCCGAATACGACTCCGAGATTCGCCGGGCGTTCGAGCTACTGACGAAGCGGGCTCTCGGCGACGAGAAAGTCTTGCCCGTGTGCTATTACGCGGATCAGGTCGCGATGGCGTGTCCGCCGGCAAGGCGATTTCTTGAGGAGGCTCTGGAGCGAAGCCCCAGTAAGCTGATCCAGGGGGCTGCCTGTCTGGGGCTCGCCCGCACCGAACGGCTGACGGCACGACTCGCCAGGAAATTGAACGACCCGATCACGACCGGTCCGCTGACCGCGCGGTGGTCGCAATCGCCTGAGCTTCTGAAGATGCTTATGGCGGCGGACCCTGACGCAAATGAAATGCGGGCCCGGGCCTATTACGCCAGAGTCGCCGCTGAGTACGGCAATTCGAAGATGCCCGAGCCCTATTCGCAAATGTCATTTGCTGAGCTTGCCAAAGGTGAGCTTTACGTGATGGACCGGCTTTCCACCGGAATGCCCGCGCCGGAGCTTGTCGGCGAGGACGTGAGGGGCAGTCAGATCCGGCTTTCGGAGTATCGGGGCAAGGTCGTGGCGATCGTCTTCTGGGCGACCTGGTGCAATCCCTGCATGGAGATGATTCCGCACGAGCGAGAACTGGTGAAACGCATGGAAGGAAGGCCTTTCGTCCTGCTCGGAGTCAACGGCGACGATGATCGGAGCAAGGCATCGAAGGCGATGGACGAACTCTCGATGAATTGGCCGTCGCTGTGGAGCGGAACGAAGGTCGACAGCATCGCGGCCGATTGGGGCGTGAGATCCTGGCCGACGATTTACGTGCTCGATGCCGATGGGAAGATTCGCTACGACGCAGTGCGGGGCGCGGATCTCGATAAGGCGGTCGATCGGCTTGTCGAGGAAGCTGAGGCGAAAGTGAAGTAAGTGGCGGGGCTCCGGTTCGGAAAGCGAATTCCGAAGAGTTGCGATCGGACAAAAACGCTTCGGTTCGATGTTTCATCACGATTTCCTCATCGTCCGGTCATCGCGAGAATTTTCGATTTCGAATCTTGATTCGCGGCGAAAGGGATCGAAGATAGTCAATGCGGCAAGTCACGACGCGCCAGTGCCGCATCGGACCGGTTCGGATCTGACGAAAGAAGCACCCCGATGAAACCTGAAAACGCGATTCTGTTGAGGTCTTTGCTGGAGACTCGGCCCGTGGCGGCTCTGGGCACACTGCACGACGGCAAGCCGCTGGTGAGCATGGTGCCGTTCGCGGTGTTTCGGATGGAGGGGGCAGCGGGGTTTTTGGTTCATGTCAGCGGGCTTTCGGCCCACACAAGGGACATGGTGCGCGACCCGCACGTGAGCCTGATGATCGTTCAGAAAGAGGACGAAGCCGACACGCCGCTGGCCATCGCCCGGGTTTCGATCGCGTGTGAGGCGGTCGCGGTGGCTCACGAAACGGCCGAATACGGAGCGATCGCACGGACATATCTGAAGAAATTCCCCGAGGCCGAGCCGCTGCTGAATTTCTCGGACTTTCATTTCTTCCTGCTGGTGCCCCGGTCCGCCCGGTTCGTGGCCGGGTTCGCCCAGGCGATGACGCTGGGGGGCGACACGATCGAAAGCATGCTGGGGAGTGACACGTGAAGCACAGAACGGCATTCTCGCAAGGCGATCTTCAGACTGTTCTTATGAGAAACGTGCGGGTCGCGGCATAATTCGTGCGCGGTTTTCGCCAGGGTTTACGTAATCGTTTCCGAACGGAATCGACTTGAGCCGAACGCACGGATGCGAACCCGTTTGGAGGTGCTTTCATGCCGAGTCATTCCGAATTCATCCGTCGGTCGGGTTCCCGTCCATCGCGTCTTTCGCTGTTCGTTCTGACTTTCTGCTCATGGGCCTGGCCAGGTGGGTGGCCGGCCCATGCGCAGGATCAGGAGGCGCCGGAGTACATCCCGGGGCGGTATATCGTCATGCTGCGTGAGGGTGCGGAAGCCGACGAAGACGGCGCCCATCGCAAGCTGTTTCAGATGCGTCTGGCCGAGCTTAAGGCCACGCCGGGCGTCCGGGTGGATCATGTCTACGAGGACGCGATCCACGGATTCGCCGGCGAAATGACCGACGAGGCCGTGGTGAAGCTGAAGGCAGACCCGCGGGTGGCGCACATCGAGCAGGATCAGGTCGTGCGGGTGAGTGCCCGGCGGATTTCGCGGGCTCGGTTGCGGGCGACGTCACGGGCCAGCGCAACGAACGTATCGGCACTGGCACGCGGCACGACGGCCCGGATTACGGCCACAGCGCAGACGGTGCCGTGGGGCGTTTCCCGGATCGGGGCGCATCAGAGCACTTCCGCGGCCGGCAACGGCTCGGGCGACGTGAACGTGGACGTGGCCATCATCGACTCGGGCATCGACCTTTCGCATCCGGACTTGACGGTGTCGGGCGGTCAGAATTTCAGTGGCGGCAGCTCGGCGGATTATGGCGACGGCAACGGCCACGGCACGCATGTGGCGGGCATCGTGGGGGCGAAGGACAACACGATCGGCGTGGTGGGCGTGGCGCCCGGGGCCAGGCTGTGGTCGGTGCGGGTGCTGGGTTCGTCCGGTTCCGGATCGCTTTCGGGCGTAATCGCGGGGGTGGACTGGGTGCGGTCGAAGGCATCGACGATCGAAGTGGCGAACATGAGCCTGGGGGCCAGTGACAGCGCATCGCTGAAACAGGCGATCGACAGGGCGGTGTCGGCGGGCGTGACGTTCGTGGTGGCTGCGGGCAATGAGACGCGGGACACGTCGGCCTCGAGCCCGGCGAACAGCACGAATACCGGCGTGATCACGGTTTCTGCGCTGACGAGTTCGGGCACGGTCGCCTATTACAGCAACTACGGCAAGAATTACGTCGATCAGAGCGGTGCGGAGAACGGTGTGGACGTGATCGCCCCGGGCGACGCGATCTATTCCACCTATCGCAACGCTTCGTATACGACGATGTCGGGCACGTCGATGGCATCGCCCCATGTGGCGGGCGTGGCGGCCTTGTGCAAGGTGCTCAACCCGCGCTATACGCCGGCCCAGGTGAAGGCTTCGGTGGTGCGGTCGGCACCTTCGGCGTATTTGACCACATCGACGGCCGGCGTGTCGGGCAGGTCGCCCTGGAGTGCCACAAGCGGAGACCGGGACGGCTTTTACGAGCCCCTGGTCAACGCGGCTGCGTATTGATTTCTTAGTGCCGGGCCGAAACGCCGGCCGGCTTATGCGTGAGTCAGGGACGTTCGGCCCCTTCGATACGCCAGGATGCGACTCTCCCGCGCCGGGCCCCGCCGGCTCTGGAGGTCGAAGGGGTTTCGATCATTTTGACCGATAATCGGTACGAATGGGTACGGGTTCGAATTTCGAAATCGGTTGATAGGTACCGATTCATGCCTTCTCAGTTGAGTGCGTTGTCCCCGCCGAAGTTTGCGAAAAAATGCGCCCACAATTCGCGGATTGACGCTGATTCTGTTAGAGTCGGTTCGGATCTTGGGTCGTATATCGAGTGTCGATGCCTGTTGACATGATTCTGCGCATGAGGAAAAGTGATTATGCATTTCCGCAGGTTCAGGATTGACCTGATAGTCACAAGCTTGTCGGCATTTCTGGTTCCTTGTCCCTTGCTCAGGGCCGATGACGGTGCGATAAGTCGTTTCGAAACCGAATATCCAATTTCAGGGAATTTACTTGCCGATCGCTTCGACAAATCTCAGGGCGTGTTTCGGCTGGAATGGGACGAAAACGGCACGAAAATGGGCATGGATGTCGATTTCTCCCGTTCTCACGGGTTCGACAAAGTCGAAATCCGAACGAGCGGCGTTGTCGGTGGGAAGAAATTCAGTTATTCGGAAGTGCACTGCGTGGACGAGACCACAGCGTTTCAAGTGCACAGACCGAACGATCAGCCGAAATGGAATCTGAACAAAGTCAGCTTCAGTCCGCTTGAACGGGATGCTTTTGACGTCCAATACGGCAGGATTATCCGTGCCCCGCTGGGTGGAATCAGCAAATCGCTGGCATCGATGTTGAATGAAGGTACGATCGAAATCGAAGATGCCAGGGTTGTCGCCGAGCGACCGAACGAGATCGAAGTGACTTTTCGCGTGGATGACGAAACGCCCCTGGAAAGGATCGTTGCGACCTTCGACACGACGAATCAATGGGCCGTCACGCGTCAGACCTGTTTCGTCGGAACACCGTTGAGAACGACGACGGAATACAGGGTGGAATACGCGGCCACGGCGACGGAAGGTATTCGCCTGCCGGTGCGAGTTCATGTCGAGCAACACAATTCGCCTTACGAATTCCGCCAATGGAAGTTCGGTGAAGTGCCGCGAGAACAGTTTCTGCTGACCCATTACGGCCTTCCCGATGTCATTTCGACCCGGGACCGGAACATGTTCGGATGGTTCGAACGGATGATGCTTATTGCGATCGCTGTGGCGATCTTTCTGGGAATTGTCTTTCTCAGGCTTTCGAAAAGCCGCGAGAAACTTTCGAAGAAGGAGGCCTGACGATGATTTTGAAGTCGACCCGAAAGAAAAATCCCGCGATGCGGACATGCACCGCAAGGTTCGGCTTCACGCTGATCGAGTTGCTGGTCGTCATCGGATTGATCGGATTGCTCACGGCATTGCTGCTTCCCGCTGTGCAATCGGCCCGTGAATCGGCCAGACGTGCTCAGTGTCAAAATCACCTGAAACAGATCGGTCTGGGGCTGGCGAATTATATCGACACATACGGATATTTCCCTCAAGGGCAGACGATCTCAGAGGATCCACGATTTCTGACGACACCTTCGCTTCCGTGTTCAGGTCCGCCCGACCGGAGCTTTCTGGTGGCGATTCTGTCATTCTTCGAGCAGCGATCGCATTTCGACATGTTCAATCATCAGCTTGCGATGATTGGCCCGGAGCAATCGACGGCGCGCATGAGCGTGGTTTCGATTTTCGCTTGTCCGAGCGACACTGAGGCTGGCATTCCGCAGGCGCTGGTGACGAAACAACCGTGGTATGGCGAACTCGAGGGCGAGACCATCGTAAGCTGGCGGCCGAGTTATGCGGGTTGCCATTCCGTGGGAGGGGCCAATGTGCTTGGCGGCCCGGGATGCGTGATTCCGATGTCGGAAATTCCGAAGGTGAACGGATGCATAACGGGCCTTTCGAACGTCAGCCTGGCATCTGTGACCGATGGGCTCAGTCAAACGATGGTCGCTTCGGAAAAATCGGCTTCGGTGATCGTCCGAAAATCACGAAAATGGAATCCATTCGATCAGGGTACAACGGGCATCTGGGTCAGCGGTTCGCTGCGGGAAACGGTGTTCCGTGCCGCCGACTCGCCGAACGCATTCCGGCGCGGTGAAGAAATCGACCGGCTTTATCCTTTTGTCACGACGGCTACGAGCGAGCATCCCGGTGGCGTGAATGTGCTGATGGGCGACGGCTCGGTGCGGTTCGTGAAAGAGACGGTCGACTCATGGCATGGATCGGCTCCGCAGGCTTACGGCGTCTGGCAGAAACTGGCCACCCGCAACGGAGGTGAGACGATCGACGCGGGGGCTTATTGAAGATCGCTATTCACGAAAATCGGCGACTGTCCCTCCGTCTCATGAGGTCGAAATCGTTTCCCAAAACGAAACCTGGCGTGATCGAAGTTTCATGCTGGCATTTTCGTTCGAGCGACGACGCGAACGGCGGTATCTTGAAACCGTGTCACCGATCAGGACAACATGCTCGAACGAAGTTCAGCACATTGGAATGCGCCTGATCTCTCGTGACGGCGTCCGGTCGACCTGCTTAGGACGTCAGGCCGCAAAAGGCGGAATACGATATCGCGGATCGCGAAGCCTGAGAGACGAAGGCGGATAGGCAGATGACTCATCGTGGTCGAGTTCGAGTCGCGGTCGCCCAGGCGACTCCGGTCATGCTGAATCCTGAAGCGACGGCCGCCAGAGCTGTGGAACGGATCAAGGCGGCGGCCCAGGCCGGGGCGAAACTGGTTCTGCTGCCTGAGGCCTTCGTGCCCGGGTATCCGCGCGGTCTCGGCTTCGGCACGGTCGTCGGAGCACGAACGCCCGTCGGAAGAGACGAATTCCGGGAGCTTTGGGACGTAGCCGTGACCGTTCCCGGGCCCGTGGCCGGGGCGATCGCCGCTGCCGCGCGTGATGCGAAAATCTATGTCGGCGTCGGTGTCGTCGAGCGTTTTCACGGCACCATGTATTGCACGCTGCTCTTGTTCGACGATCGTGGCGAGCTGATCCTGCACCATCGCAAGCTTCGGCCGACGGGAGCGGAGCGATTGATGTGGGGCGAAGGAGACGGAAGTTCTCTTACGGTCGTGGAGACGCCGTTCGGGCGGATCGGCGGGTTGATCTGCTGGGAAAACTACATGCCGCTGGCACGAACGGCGCTGTATGCCCAGGGGATCGAAATTTACCTGGCCCCGACCGCCGACGCCCGTGAGACCTGGCAGGCCACACTTCGGCATATTGCCTGCGAAGGCCGATGTTTCGTGCTGGGATGCAATCAGTTCGTGCGGCGCTCGGACTTTCCGGCACACTGGGCGGAAAAGCCGGAGATCGCCGCCCTGCCGGAAATCGCATGCCGGGGCGGGTCGGCCATTTACTCGCCGCTGGGCGCACCGGTTTCTGGCCCTGTCTGGGATCGTGAGGAATTGATCGTCGCGGATCTCGAAATGGATGACATTGCCCGCGGCAAGTTCGACTTCGATGCGACGGGGCATTATGGCAGACCGGATGTGTTCGAGCTTCGAGTGAACCGGAATCGGCAGCGGTCCGTCGTTTTCGGGTCGAATGACGAGTGCGAATCGAGTCGTTCATCGGAATCGGAGAGCCCATAGGATTTCGGCAGGATCATGCTCCACTTTCGCCGGTCCGTCAGGCCGAAAAAGTGCGTATCGAGAAGTGAAGAATCGCGGAGACCTGTTGCAGATCGCCGCCGGAACCGGACATGGTATGATGACGCCTCAATCGAGGCCGTTCATCCGCAGGAGTCGCCGTCATGCCGCAGTTCGGGGCCCATATGTCGATCGCCGGGGGGCATGCCAACGCGGTCGATGCGTCGGTGAAGGTCGGGTTCGAAACCGTACAGATCTTTACGAAGAACAACAAGCAGTGGTCGGCCCCGCCGATTTCGGACGATGACGCCGCGCGGTTCCGCAACGCGCTCAAGAACGCCGGGATGCCGCCGGCGGTGGGGCACGCGTCGTATCTGATCAACCTGGCGAGCCCGGACGACGTGACTCGGGCGAAGTCGGTGGCGGCCATGATCGACGAAATCGTGCGGGCCGATCAATTGGGGCTGACCGACCTGGTGATGCACCCCGGCGCGCACATGAAGGCGGGGGTAGAGTCGGGAATCGCCCGGATCGCGAAGTCGCTGGACGAAATTCACGCGGCGACGGCGGGTGCGACGGTGCGGATCGCGCTGGAAACGACGGCCGGGCAGGGGACATCGATCGGCCATGAGCTGGAGCACCTGCAGGGTATTCTGGAGGGTGTGGCGGCCCCTGAGCGTCTTTCGGTGTGTGTGGACACGTGCCACATTTTCGCGGCAGGGTATTCTCTGGATCCGGCGGAGAAGTATGATGTGTGGATCGAACTTCTCGAACGCACCGTCGGTGTCGAGCGGGTTCGGGTCTGGCACATCAATGACAGCGTGAAGGGTCTTGGCAGCCGGGTGGACCGGCATGCCGCGATCGGCCGCGGGATGATTCCGCAGGCCACGTTCGAGCGTGTGCTGAAGGACTCGCGATTCGCCGGATGCCCGATGATTCTGGAAACGCCCAAAGGAGAAGAGCAGGGACGAGACCTGGACGCCGTGAATCTGGATGTCCTTCGTCGCCTGTCGCGCTGACGTCATGAGCGAACGACCACCTGCCGGGAAGCCGCGCCGCACGAAGCGAGCGCAGCCGGAACGTATGCCAAAGGAAAGCGATTCGAGGTCCATGACCGTGGCGGGCGTCACGGTCGAATCGGCGGCGTTAAGGTCCGCGACGGTCCGTTTCGAACCTGCGATGCCGGATAGCTCGCTCTTTCTGAACCGGGAACTGGGCTGGCTGGAATTCAACAAGCGGGTCCTCGAAGAGGCATGCGACTCGAGCGTTCCGCTGCTGGAACGGGTGCGGTTCCTGTCGATTTCGGCCTCGAATCTGGACGAGTTCTTCGAGGTGCGGGTGGCGGGGCTGCAGGCGCAGCATTATGACAATGTCGAGCCGCAGGATCCGTCGTCGGACGGCATGGGGCCGTTCGGGCAACTTCAGGAAGTTTGCGGCCGGGCGCATGGTTTCATCGAACGCCAGTACGACATCTGGTTCGACGAGATCAAGCCCGAACTGGCGCGCAAGGGCATCAAGATTCTGGCCCCCGAAGAGCTGTGCGAAGAGCAGAACGCCTGGCTGGACAATTATTACGACACCTGGGTCTTCCCGGTGCTCACGCCGCTGGCGATCGATCCGGCGCACCCGTTCCCGCACCTGCACAATAAGGCTCTCAACCTGATCCTCCAGCTGGAAGGGCAGGAGCAGGATCAGGTGCGCAGCCTGTTCGCCGTGCTCCAGGTGCCCAGCGTTCTGCCGCGGCTGGTGAAGTTGCCCTCGGCCCCCGGGGGCAATCCGGCGCACCCGAAATTCGTGTTCCTGGAAGACGTCATCGGCCCGCGTCTTGGATCGCTGTTCGGCGGCTTCACGGTTTCGAACCGGGCGGCGTTCCGCGTGACGCGTAACAGTGACCTGACGGTTCAGGAGACGGAGATCAAGACGAGCCTGATCTCGACGATCGAGGAAACGCTGCGGCGGCGAAAGTGGGGGGCGGCGGTTCGTCTGGAGATCGACGCGCGGGCCGAAGAGGCGTTCGTGTCTCTCTTGCGGAACGCACTTGACCTGGACGACCGCGACATTTTCCGGGTGCGCGGGCCGGTCGACCTGACGGCCCTGGTGGGGCTGACGAAGCTGGAGGGCTATCGCGAGCTGAAAGAGCAGCCGTGGGAGCCGCAGACACCGGCGGCGTTCGCGAACCGGTCGAATTTGTTCACGGCGATCCGCGGCGGCGACCAGCTCGTGCATCACCCGTACGAATCGTTCGGCACGGTCGTCGGGTTCCTGGAGCAGGCGGCGGAAGATCCGCAAGTTCTGGCGATCAAGATGACGCTGTACCGGACAGCCGAGGATAACCCGATCATCAACGCCCTGATCCGCGCCGCCGAGAACGGCAAGCAGGTGACGGTGCTGGTGGAAATTCAGGCGCGGCTGGACGAAGAGAACAACATCGTCAAGGCCCGGATGCTTCAGAACGCCGGTGTGCACGTGGTTTACGGCATGGTGGGGCTGAAGACGCACTGCAAGGCGGTCCTGGTCGTTCGACGTGAGCACGACGGCATTCGCCGCTACATTCACCTGGGCACGGGCAATTACAACCCGACGACAGCCCGGTTCTACACCGATCTAGGCCTGTTCACGTGCAAGGAAGAGTTCGGCGAGGACGCTTCGGCCCTCTTCAACCTGCTGACGGGCTATTCGCAAGGGCACCAGTGGAACAAGCTGATCGTCGCGCCGATGCACCTGGCGGACCGTGTGGTGGAGCTGATCGGGCGTGAACGCCAGCACGCGATTGAGGGCAAAGCGGCCAGGATCATCGCGAAGATGAACGCCCTGGTGGACCCACAGGCGATCGCGGCGATCTACGAAGCCTCGAAGGCCGGCGTGAAGATCGACCTGATCGTGCGCGGCCCGTGCTGCCTGAAGCCTGGCGTGCCGGGCGTGTCGGACAATATCCGGGTGCTTTCGATCGTGGACAAGTTCCTGGAACACTCGCGGATCACCTATTTCCAGAACGGCGACGAGCCGGAGGTCTATCTGGCCTCGGCGGACTGGATGCCCCGGAACTTCCACCGGCGTGTGGAACTGCTGTTCCCGATCGAGGAGCCGCGGCTGAAGAGCCGGATCGTGGACGGGATCCTGGGCGTGACGCTGGCGGATAACGTAAAAGCACGCCAGTTGAAGCCGGACGGCACTTACGAACGGGTGAAGCGGCAGCCGGGTGAGCCGAAGGTGCGTTCTCAGGTCGAGTTCCAGAACATGGCCCGGGAATTTTCGTCGAGCGAGGCGATCCACTCGCGTGGGGCGAATCCGCCGCCGATCATTCTGCCGACACGGGCTGAGAGCCACTGACTTTTACGCGATTCCGTTCGCTGCGGGTGCCACCGGGTTCGGATCTGGCGATTCGCTCTTCGGCCTGGTCGATTGTGCCGACTCGGGCTCACCGGGCTGGAGCTCGGCGGTCCCGGGTCACGGCCCCGGAAACGATCGCACACTTTTCGCTACATTTCGGATCACCCCCATTTTTATGATATGATGCATGCATGCGTGCATTGGGTGGCCGGCCCCATGCGGACTGAGAACTGATGACGTTTCGATCCGTACGACTTGACCAATCGTGAAACTCCTCCAGGGGAATTCGCGGAAATCGGTCGGGTTCGCTGGATTCCGGGGCAAACTGGAATTATCGGAAAGAATCGGATTCGACGGTGCGTTCCCGGTTTCGTCGGGAATCGCCGGGGCTCAAATGCGAGGGACCCTCGATCATGTTGTTTTCTCTTTCGACGAGCCGCCGCGGCCTGGCCCGGCGCGCATCCGAAATTCGGACGGTTCAGATCCGGCGGATGAAGACCGTCGCGAACATGAAGGCCGAGCGGCTGGAAGACAGGCTGGCCCTCGCGATCTCCACATGGAGCGGGGCGGTGGACAATCTCTGGTCCACGCCCGGCAACTGGGATGCCTTGCCGAACCCGGGCGACACACTCGTTTTTCCGGCCGGGGCTTCGAATCTCGCTTCGGTCAATGACTTCGTCATCGGCACGTCGTACGAATCGATCGCCGTCGATGGGGCCGGCTATATGCTGACCGGCAATTCCGTGGTAGTTTCGGCCGGCGTGACTGCCACTTACGCGAGCGGAACATCGACGATCGGTCTGCCCTTGAATTTCACGAACGCGTTTCCCGGGATTTCGGTGACGATGCCGGGCTCGGTTCTGAACATCCTGGGCCAGATCGGCACGACGGCCGACATTTCCAAAGGTGGTGGCGGGGTCCTGTCCATCGGGTCGGCGCAGACCTTCACGCCCGCGACGAACGTGAATAACGGCGCGCTTTGGGTGAACGAAGCGACGATCACGAAGGTGTTTCTGAATCCGTCGACCGAAATTGCCGGCATGGGCTCGGTGGCGGCGCTCTCGTCGGTGGGCGGAATTGTGCAGCCTGGGCAGTCGGGCATCGGCACTCTGAGTGTCGATGGATCGCTGGATTTCGACGCCGATACGGATTACGTGATTTCGCTGTTCGGGCCCAGCGCTTCCGGTTACGGCAATATCGCGGCGCTCGGACCGATCGATCTGGGGTCGGCCGAACTGATCGTCAATCTGAACTATTCCCCGGTCGCGCCGGACAGTTTCACGATCATCGACAATCTCGGGACGAATCCGGTCACCGGGACGTTCGCGGGCTTGCCTGAAGGCAGCACGGTGATGCTGGGCAGCGCGCCGTTCAAGATCAGCTATGTCGGCGGCAGCGGCAACGACGTGACGCTCACGCACCAGGTCACCACGACGACCTCGCTGCAATCGACCGTGAATCCGTCGGTCTACGGGCAGTCGGTGACGCTGATCGCCGGCGTGGGCACGCCTTCCGGAGCCGGTACGCCGAGCGGGTCCGTCCAGTTCTATTCCGGTGCGACCCTGCTGAGCACGGTGCCGATCGACGTCACGGGCACGGCGACGTTCGTGACGTCTCTGCTTGAGGTCGGCACGAACGCCCTCACGGCCGTTTACCTGGGTGCGGGCAATTATCTGACGAGCACTTCGCCGGTCGTCGATCAGGTCGTCAATCAGGCGGAGACGACCGTCACGCTGGTCGGCTCGCCGAATCCTTCGCAGATCGGTCAGTCGGTGACGTTCACGGCGACGGTCCAGGCGAAGAATCCAGGCTCGGGCGTGCCGACGGGAAGCGTCGACTTCTTCGATGGCGGCGTCCTGATCGGTTCGGGGGCCCTGAACGCCTCCGGGGCGGCAACGCTGGCGGTTTCGGGACTGACGATCGGAACGCACCAGATCACGGCTTCCTACGCCGGTGACAGCCGATATCTGACGAGCGGTTCGACCGAGTATCCCCAGGTGGTGAGCAAGGTCGTCACGACTTCGACGGTCACTTCTTCGACGAATCCGGCGAACCCGGGGGCGACGGTGACTTTCACGGCGACGGTGGCCGTCACCACGGGCCTTCCCAAGCCGACGGGCTCCGTGACGTTCCTGAACGGGTCGACGATCCTGGCGACGGTGGCTCTGGACGCCGACGGCAAGGCGACCTTCGCCTCTTCGACGCTGCCGATCGGCACGAATTCGATCACGGTCAGCTATCCCGGCAACGTCGATTACGCCGCCAGCACGTCGTCGGTCCTCAGCCAGGTGATCAACAAAGTCGCGACGACGACGGTGTTGACCTCGGCTCCGAATCCTTCGAATCTGGGCCAGTCGGTGATCTTTACCGCGACGGTCACGCCGAACCTTTCGGGCTACACCGCCCCGACGGGAACCGTGCAGTTCCTGAGCGGGTCGACGGTTCTGGGCACGGGCACGCTGGGCGCGGACGGCAAGGCGACCTTGACGCTCTCGTCGCTCGTGGTCGGGACGCAGTCGATCACGGCGACGTATCAGGGCGACGCGAACAACGCCACGAGCACGTCCACGGCTGTTTCGCAGGTCGTGAACAAGTCGACATCGACGGTGACGCTCACGCCCTCGACGAACTACGTCACGGCGGGCGGCGTGGTGACGTTCACGGCCAAGGTGACGCCGTCGACCTCGGGCGTGACGACAGTGCCGACCGGTCAGGTCCGGTTCGTGGTCAATGGTGTCGTCTTCGCGATCAAGTCGCTGGCGAACGGCGAGGCGACCTATACGGCGAGCGGCTTCCAGCTGGGCCTGGGTGTCGACACGGTGAAGGCCGAATACGTGGGCGACACGAACTTCTTAGCGGGAACGTCGCCTGACGTGACCGTCGTGGCCGGCACCGACAACGAACGCTGGCTCAATCAGGTCTTCCTGCAGGTCGTCTTCCAGCCGATCGATTATCAATCTCTGGTGAAGTGGGACGACCGGCTGCAGCGGGGTTCGTCGCGTGCGTGCGTGGTGACGAAGATCCGCAACACGCCGCTGGGCCGGCAGATGCTGGTGCAGCAGTCGTTCAACGAATACCTGGGCCGAGACGGCACCGAAGACGAAATCCGGATGGTGCAGGGGGCCGCCCAGCGGACGCGCACCAGCCCCCGGGCGATCATTCTGGGCACGCCCGAGTTCTATAACGATATCGGCGACGGCACGCCCGAAGGATTCGTGACGGCCCTGGAAACGGTCCTGAACACGACCTTCACGCCACGGGCTTCGGCCATGATCGTGCATCAGCTCAATGCCGGCGAACCGCCCTTCAAGGTGGCCGAGCACGTGCTGACGAGCCGGACCGGCCGCCGGGCCCTGGTGCAGCAGATGTATCTGCAGGTTCTGGGGCGAGACGCCACCGATCGCGAACTGGCGGCTTTCTCGTGGCAGGAAACCCGGGGCGTCTACTGGCGGCAGCAGCAGAGCTATCTGCTGGCTTCGAAGGAGTTCTTCGACATGGCCATCGCAGAGCCAGGCTTCGTGGCCCCGTAACACGGCCGCCACAGTCGCTGGCCGAATGCCGATGCCGATCGATCGCCCGGAAGAACTTCTTCCGGGCGATTTGCGTCATGGCGATCGCCGATCGCCTCAAGGTTTCGCTTGATTCGCCACAAAGTGTGCCGGATGATGACGTTCAGACAAGAGAAAGGGTTTCGGGGAACTGGTGCGGCACTTTCGCCGGTCAGCCATTTCGGCTGAGAGCGACCGACGGCGGTGGAACACGGCCGCACTGCCTTCGAAGTCATTTCCGGGAGCGCATGGGGTCATGGAAAATTGCGACATTTCCGGACGATGGATCGGTCATTACGTGCAGAACGATCGCTCCTGGCCGATCGTCGCCGAGTTCGTCCTCGATCGCGGCAAGCTCACGGGGGTGATGTTCGACGTCATCCAGCATCACGAGTACTCCCTGGCCGATTTGAGCGAATACTTCGGTGAGTCGGAAGAATCGCTCGACAAGGTCATGGCCATGATCCACGAACACCTCCCTGAAGCGGCCCGGGAAGATGTCCGGTACGTCTGCGGCAATCCGGGTCAATCGGCCATCGAGGGCTTCATGATCGGCCGGAATGCCAAGTTCACGAAAACCTATCAGGGCGAACGCGTTTTCGGCTTTCGGGTCAATGACCGATTCCTCGGCTTCCAGGGCCCGAACACGCCGGTGCATTATGACGGCAGGCTGACCGCCGGTGGCGATGTGTTCGAAGGTCGATGGAGCGTCGAAAGCAAGAGAGACACAGGAATCGTCCGCCTTGAGGGAATCTTCAGGCTCAGGCGTGAACGCCCCCGGGATGCGGCTTCCAGCGTGCCGGCTCCTGACTGGTCGCCGGAACTCAACTGATCCGGCCGTTTTCGGAACGAATGACAGGCTGATTCGTGGCACCGGCCCTGGCATGATCTGATAGAATCGCTCACGTCCCGAACCGCTGGAATTCGGCATGCTCGCATCGCCCGTGGCCAGACGATTGCGGCCCGGCCGGGATTTCGGAAATATCCCGGCGCTCGGTAACGAATAAGTTCGTCGGGGAATCGTTCCGGGGCGTGCCCATGTCCGGCCGGCCCGAATTTTTCTCCGTATGACAGCTACGCAGGTGAATCGACGATGGCGAGACGAGCGGAGGGTATGAATCTGGGCCGGATCGTACGCAAGGGCCGGATCGTGAGGCCCCGGTGCGTGGGCGTCGTCGGTCCGTTCCACGCCGGCAAGACCGTGATGCTGACGAGCCTGATATCGCAGATCCGGCACCAGGCGCCAGGCATGCTCGACGTCTTCGGTACGGACGTCTCGCTTGCCGAGCTGCAATCGTCGGCCGACGGGGCCGATGCCTTGCCGACACGCTCAGGCCTGGCATCCTTCGACCATGCCGGGGCGAGCGACAAGCTGGCTCATGGCGGCTGGCCAGCGAAGACCGTCTCAGCCTCCGAATACCGGTCGTTCATCGTACGCAGCGACGACCGCTGGCGAATGTACGACCTTTCGCTGATCGACTGGCCCGGCGAGCGCCTCGCAGACCTGGCCATGATCAGCCAGGGATCGTTCGACCGATGGTCCGACGCCCTTTTGCCGACGCTCGGCAAGGAACTCTTCCGGCCCATCGCCTGTGAATTTCTCGACCGGCTGGCGAATGATCGACCCGAGGATTCGCTTGCGGCGGAAAACGAACTGGCCCTGGCCTATCGGCGCGTTCTGGCCGGGTTCGTCGATCACGCCCTGCCGTTCGTGACACCCTCCAGCTTCCTCGTCGACCTGGAAAACCGCTATGCCACCGAGCGCCTGGGCACGAACACGCCCACTTGGAGCGTCGAACAGCTCGAGCGGCTGGCGATCGGCGTCACGCCCGGCGAACCGGTCTTCCCCTTGCCGGCCGCGTGGCGGGAAGCCGCACCGGAACTCGCGGGCCGGCTCACTGCCCGTTTCGACGATTACCTCGCCCGCGTGGTGAAGCCCGTCGCCGATGCCCTGGCCCTGTGCGATCATATCCTCCTGCTGGTCGATGTCGCCCACCTGCTCGAATCCGGCCCGCGAGGCGTGGAAGGTACGACCCTTCTGTTCGAGGAACTGCTCGCCTGGGTCGGTCCGGGTACGACGGCCGTCGGTCGGGGGCTGGACTGGATGACCTGGATCGTCGCCGGCGACCGCTACCGGCTGGGCGGGGTGCGGCGCGTGAGCGTGATCGGCACCCAGACGGACCGGATACACGCTGAGGACCGCCAGACCGCCGAAGGGCTGCTGCACCAGCTCGTGGAGCCGCTCGTGCGGAAATACGAAGTGCAGAAGAATCTGAAAATTCGCTATGGCCTGGCCGCCGCGGTGAACGCCACGCGTAGCGAACCGATCGGCCCGGACGGCAAACGGCGCATGACATTCGAATCCGGCGGCACCAGCTTCGAAGCCGAGGCTTCGGCCGTGCCTGCCAGCTGGCCTGTCGCGTGGCAGGCCGGTGACTTCGCTTTCCCCCGGCCCCAGCCGCGCCTTCCCATGCGGCGGACGCAACCGCCCGACCAGTTCGGGCTCGGCCGCGTTCTCAACTGGATATTACGCTAGTTCCGACGAATACCTGCAGGCCGGGCCCGGGATTGCATTTCCTCGAGCCGGCGGATTTCGAATACGTGGGGAGAGACCGCATCATGAGCGACTCGCAATCGGAAAGATCGAACGGCTGGCTGGGAGTCGCGCCCAAAGCCGCCACGGAAACCGCGGAACCGGCAAAGCCGTCTCCGCAAGCTGGCCCCGAACAGGCCGCCAGCCTGGGCGTGCCGCGCCCCAACCTGCCCGTGAAACCGCTGGACGAAGACACCGCCCGGGCCCGCTGGGCCGAAGAGCAGGAGCGTTCGTTCGCCGCCGATCAGGCCACGATTTTCGAAACGGAAATGGCCGCGCGCGAGTCGATCCTCACCCGCTGGCTGGGCCCGCTCGACACCCTTGGCTGGTGTGCCGTCGTCATCATGGGCGGCATCGCGTCATTGCTGGTGTTGTCTCAAGGCCTCACGGTGCTCGACATGGCCACGCGGCAACCGCCGGCGGTCGCCTACCCGCTCATCGGGCTGGTCGTCGTCCTCAGCACTTTGGTGGCCGTCGCCGTCGCCCGGCTCGTCATCGGCTACACCCGCCTGCGAAGCAGCCCGCGGCATTCGGTGCAGACACTCTCCGAACTGCGATTCAGGGCCCATGTGCGTGAAGAAGCGGGCGTCAAACTGGCCGCGGCCCGGGCCGACCTGGAACGCTTCCTGCGGCAATTCCCGCTGGACAAAGCTCAGGAAAAGACCTGGACAAGCCTGGGGCTGGAAGGCCCGGAACTCGTCCGAAGCCTGCAGAAAGCCCGGGCCGAACTGATCGAACGCTCGAAATACGGCACCGATCTCGACTGGATCCGGGCCCTGGACCGTTCATTCCTGGCCCCGCTCGACAAAGCCGCCGACACCATTATCTGGCGGCACACGCGCCAGGTGGGCGTACGCACGGCCGTGGTGCCCCTGGTGTTCTGGGACGACGCCGTGCTCATCCTGGCCATGGCCCGCATGATTCGCGGCCTTTGCCTGATCTACAACGTGCGCACGTCTGCCGCGGGCACCGTCACGCTGATGGGCTGGTCCATGGCGGCGCTGGCCTTCGCCACCGAGATGGAAAGCCTGCACGGGACGATCCGGACACAGATTCACGACTTCCTCTGCAATCACCTAGGCCACTCGGCCGCGAAAGTGGTGGACACCGTCGCCCCCAGCGTGGCACAAGGCACGGCCAACGGCTTTTTCACCTATCGCGTGGGCCGGTCGGCCGTCAAGCACCTGCGGCCGCTTGAGGCGAAGTCATTCGCGGATGCGTGACCTGAGTCCGTCGATCGCATTGCATTTCGAACCCGAAAGCGGCGGAAGCAATTTTCCGCCGCTTTTCTTATGGAACGCAATCGCTTGCCCGTTGGGTCATCGATCGGTCGAACGGCCTGATTCTGGGCCCCCCGAGCTCCAGCTCGGGGAGAAACTACGCGTTCCTGACCGAAACGTGAAGAAACATCGCAGAGATTCCCCGAGCTGGAGCTCGGGGGGGCCCGGGCTTACGAACCACCCGGCTATGCCGTTCTGGATTTTTCGAACCGCCGTTAATCCCGGCCAACGTATGAGTTGGCATCGATATCGGCTGAATGAATGACGTTCCAGTGGGCCGGTCTTGCTTGACAAACCGGCCGTAATCGCGATGATTTTAGGCGTTGACCAAGATATCGCACCTTCGGCGAAACGGATTCCCCGAAGTTCATCACATCGTGCCAGGCCTGTTTTTTCGCACGTTTCGATCGCACCCGTCGTGAAAGGATTCACACCCCTATGCGTTCTTCGATCGCCCTTCGCGTACGTTCCCTGTTCGCCCCGCGCCGAAACCGAATCGTGAAATCCCGCCGGGGTTCGCAAACGAGGCTGCTGGCCGAGTTCCTCGAAGATCGCGCCGTACCGGCCGTGATCACCTGGGACGGCGGCGCAGGGTCGATTAACTTCGCCGATAAGGCGAACTGGAGCGGGGATCAAATCCCCGGCCCGAACGACGATGTGGTGATTCCGTCCGAGTTCGGCAATTCGTTCGTGCTGATGGCCGGGCCTGTAACACTGCGCAGCATCCGTTCGGAAGCGAAGGTCATCCAGATCGAATCGGCGCCGGGCCTGCGCGATTCGCAATTGACGGTGACCTCGGGTGCATCGGCGCTCAGCAAGGGACTGTCATTTGCGAGCTGGTTCGGTAAGGGGTATGAATATCGTACTCCCAAGGCGAATTTTAGCAGTGACGAAGTCGGCAGTACTCTGCGAATCACGGCGACAGGCAAAGGCACCAGCGTCGATTTGGGATCGGGTTTCGGCTGGATATCTCCATATTCGTTCGGGAAAACTCCTTCGGATTTCGCGACCGACATCAGTCCTGAACTGGTGACTGCCAAGACTGAAGCGCAGATCACGGCGAAGGATGGGGCCCGAATTGACATGACGTTTCCCGCAGAAAAGTGGATCGGATTCCACGAAGTTTCGTATTTAGCGACCGGTGAAGGATCGAGCATCAATGGAAATGGCTTCAAGTATTTCCACCTGGAGCTTGGCTCGGAGTTTTACGTGACAGCCCATGCCGGTGGTGTCGTATCTTTTCCTCAATTGCAAACGTTGTCTCGTGACACGAATTTCGTCGGAATGAAGCTGACGATGTCATCCGATGGCACACGCGGCGGTACGATCTCAATGCCAGAGCTGAGATCGATCGATAGAAATATGAACGATTATGACGCGATGAAGCAGAACGTGTCGATCGAAATCTCAGGCCAGAGCGTTCTCGACACTCCGAAACTCGAGACATTGAAAAGCGCTGTGGTGAATATCTCAGGTAATGCGGCGGCTGGTGCACCAGAGTTTCGGGGGCTGGCATTCAAGAATCTGCTCAATGTGGACTTGTATTATGACGTGAAAGGCGGTCAGTTCGAACTCAATCTCGTCGACAATCCGATGGTCGGATCCATTTACGTGAAAGCCGGCAAGCTGAACGTCAAGGGGAAGGTCGCCGGGACCGGACAATACGATGTTTCGCGTGATCTCGTACTCGAGAGTTCAGGTCCCTTTGCGGAATTGACGGCCGAAGTGTCGGGTTTCGGTACAGGGATCGGAAATTTCACGAGATTCAGTGCGATTGATGGTGGCCGATTGACGGTCAACATGCAGCAGTTGTATTACCCGAAACGGAACGATGCCGATGGCGGCCTTTTCCTGAAAGCGGAATCGGGCGGCGTGCTGCAGGTGAATTCGTCATGGATCAAAGGCGCCAGCGTCGATGTGACGCCGAACTCGGTCCTCAAGCTTCCGAATCTCGTCGACGGCGATTTTTATCAGATTCGGGGATATAACGGCGAAGCGGGCCGAATCGAGGCGCCGAATCTCCAGATCCTGATCGTCACGACTTACGAGGACAATTACTACGAAGTTCAGACGTCTCCGAACCAATGGGCGAAGTATCGCGCCAACCGGTTCCCGATGTCGAATTTCGAAGCACCGAACCTGGTAAGCGTTCTGGGTAATGCGATCGACATGGGCAACTGGGTGGCCCCGAAAACGGAAACGCCACGCCGAGTCACTTATCTTGGCTACGCTGGCGGCTGGAGCAACGTCAACAGTTGGTCCGACGGCCGTCTACCTGGTCCGAATACGACCGTCATCATACCGGACCTCACGACGACATTTGGCGGCACCACATACGAAGGATCCGTCACGGTCAATATTCCGGTGAAGATCGCGAAAGTCGAGAGTGCTTCGCAGCTCCGAATCGGTTCGCCGATCGAAGGGTCGCCCATACGGTTCGAAGTGACTTCCGGAGAGTCATACGTACGCAAGGACTTGCATTTAGGCGACGTCATCCTCGTTGCGGACAACCCTGGAACGATCTTCAGGGCTGAGGCCAGGCTCAACTTGTTGAATACTCAAACCGCAGTCGGAATGAGGGGCTTCGAGGCGGTCGGAGGCGCGCGGATTCAGATCGCTGATCATTATCCAGGTCTGGGAAATTCGAAGGAGCTGTATTTCAAGGCGATCGGTGCAGGCTCCCAAGTCGTAATGCCGAAAATGCAGAAGGTCGTGCAGTCGATCATTTACTCGACGCAAGTGCCATTCGATCCGAAAATCTCGATCATGGCTTACGATGGAGCCACGATCGAATTGCCTGGATTGAATGGGGTCGATGTGGCGAGATTCTTCGTCGACATTCGAAATTCCACGGTCGATCTGTCGAGCCTGACGAACCTCACCGGCAGTGAAATTCGGCTGGTGGACACGATCGCTGACGGCAAGACGTCGTTCGGCTGGATCGCGCCGAAGCTCGAAACGCTCACAAGTTCCTCGCTGTTCGTCCGCGGGGCGGATGCCACTCAGACCTTTGCCGCCCTCAAAAACGTCAACGACACCGATATCCGAGTCGAATTCGCGAAGGCCTATCTGCCCAATGTCACCTCGGTCGATCTGAACACGTTCTTCGGCACGACCCGCAAAGTCTCTTCCGAAATTCCGGATACGAGATACTGGTTCGCGCTCGGGAAAACGGCCCTGCTGGAACTGGGGGCTGGCTCGATTACCGGATCGCTGGCCGCTTCGAAAACGTTCCTGATCATGGCCGACGCCCAGGGCAGCGTCACGCTCAACGTACCCGAAATGCAACTCGACCAGACCGACCCGGCGAAATCGGGCACGCTGCGGCTTTATGTCGACGATCGCAGTGTCATACGGGCGAAAGCTGAGAAAATCTCCGGCCTGACGCTCATGGCCAAGGGCGACGGGGCCATCGCCGTCGACGAAGCGAAGCAGGCCAATTTCAAGGCGATCACGAACGAAACCGGCAAAGTCTATGCCGCTCGGCTGACCGATCTCACCGTCGGCAAGTCAACGGACACCGTTCAGGCCGACTCGACCTGGCTGGATCGAATCGTGGCGCCGAATTCGAATCAGATCACCGGCGCATTCCAGGCCGTTGCGAATCCGCTGGCCGGATTGAAATCGATCACGGGCAAACTGACTCTGCGGCATCAGTCCGGTACGCCGGTTTCGCAGGTCACGGTGTTCGACACTCCGGCGATCGGCACGATTTCGAATCTGACGGTGTATCTTGAGGAAGGTGTCACCTGGCCGCAGCTCTTCGCACAGCCATCTTGGCAAGGGCTGACGGTCATGCGGCTCAAGGCCGACGGAACGCTCGAACCGATCGCTCCGCCGAATACGCCGCCTCCGCCACCCGTCGACCCGCCGAATTCGAAATCGATCACGTGGGACGGCGGTGCCGGAACCAACAAATGGAGCGACGCGGCCAACTGGTCGGGCGACCGGCTGCCGACGGTGACGAGCGAAGTGATCATCCCGGCCACGGCCACGGTCAGCGAAATTCTGGTGGACCGGGAAGTCGAAATCGCGAATATTTCGAGCCAGAAGCCATTGCGGCTGGACAGCGGTTCCATTTCGACGGCGATCACCTTGCGGGTCACTTCCGGAGCATCGGTCCTCTATGCCGGGGCGACGCTCAAGGGCGGCACGCTGGCCACCAAGTATTCGGGAACGACGCTGGATGTCGGCGGACAATTGAAGCTGGAGGGATATGCGTCGTCGTCCACATCGAGCGCGGTTTCGAAATCGGGGCTGGAAGCGGCCCAGGGTTCGTGGCTGACACTTCAGGACACTTCGACGATCGTGGCCGGGCTGGTCGATTTCACCGTGAAATCGAGCGGTGGCGGGGCGAAGGTCATGATGCCGAAGCTGACGGCCCTGCACACGCAGACGAGCATTTCGGGCATCGCCCGATCGGCGATCCGGTTTTCGGCGGCCGACGGCGGCGCGGTCGAAACGGCGGCATTGAAATCGATGTCGGGCGACGCGATCGACGTCGACATCCGCAACTCGTGGATCACGATGACGAGCCTGTCGGGCCTGCGGAAGGCTTCGATTCGCGTCGTGGACACCACGGACGATGGCGTGCGGAATGCGGACTGGCTGGCGCCGAATCTGGCGTTCCTGGAGCGGTCGAGCTTCGCGACGACAGGGCGAGACATTACGTTCTCGTTCGACAAGGTGATGTCGGTCACGCAGACGAATCTGGCCACGACCGGGTCGAAATTGTATTTCCCGGCGATCGACAAAATCGACTTCGGGGCCTTTTTCCAGGCGGGCGACGATTCGCTGAGGTTCTGGTCGGCCAGCGGGGCCAGCGGCCTTCTGGAAGTGAAAGCCGGTTCGATCGGGGGCGATATCAAGGCGGGCTCGTCATTCGCCATCATCGCCACGGACGGTGCCCTGGCGGCGATCCATTCGCCTTCGATTTCCGACCAGCGAAGTTCCGTTTCGCATTCCGGCGGGCTATTTTTGAAAGCCAGCACGGGCGGGGTGATTCGAAGTTACGCGACGACGACATCAGGCGTGATCGTGGATGTCGCTTCGAACGGGGCCGTCGCGATGGACCAGATCGTCGAAGGCCGGTTTCATCAGATTCGCAGTGACGGCGGGAAATTCTATGCTTCGTCGATGTCGTCTCTGACGGTGACCGATCCGAATGCCGGGAATTTCACGAAGCTCAATGCGATCGTGGCACTGCAGATGAAATCGCTGAACGGGCGTTTCGAATCGGTGGGGAACCCGATCCCGGGGCTGGCTTCGATCACGGGTTCGATCCGGCTGCGACATGAAGCCGGGAAACCGGTTTCACAGATCACGAATTTCGAAACACCGGCGATCGGATCGATTTCGAACCTGGAAATCGAAATGGAAGAAGGCGTCCGATGGCCGCAGCTCGAATCGCTTGCGAACTGGAACGGGCTGAGCGTTTACCGGCTCGGGTCGGACGGTTCACGCACGCCGATCGCGCCGGTGAAGGTTCAGGTGGTGTCGGCCTCCGCGAAGGCGGCCTCCGCGACGCCGAAAGCCGCGTCCACGAACAAGGCTGTCGCCCCGGCGAAGTCGCAGCCGAAGAAAGTGGCGGTCAAGCCGGCACCCAAACCCGTGGCCGTGAAACCTCCAGCCAAGCCAAAACTCGTGACGAAGCCTCAGCCGAAGAAGTTAGCTGCGGCTAAGCGTTGACAGATCGCCCCGGTTCGATACGCTGAAATCATCGGATCGAATTCCAGCGACGCATTATGAAATTCGAATTCAGGGCTGGTGCGACTCGATGACGGTCGCGCCAGCCTTTCTCCATTTCATCACCATTTCGAAAAAAACACATGAACAATCCTCGGTTCCTACCCGGTTCCTTCATGAACGTCGGAGAGAATCGGCATGTTGCGATCACGTCAGGTCGCTCGGATATCGATAGCCTGGAGCCAGTCATGGGCAGGAACATGTGTCGTCAACTCATTCCGATCGTGGTCATTCTCCATGGTTGCGGTGGAGATCAGCCGTTGCAGAGCACGGCCGTCGATCGCGTTCCGGTGAGTGGTCGAGTCGTCGTCGGCCGGCAGCCCGTGGCGGGCGCGACCGTGACGTTCGAGCCGAAGTTCGAATGGAATCCGGACCTGCCGAAGCCGAAAGCGGTGACCGAGGCAGACGGCAGTTTCGAAATCGGCACGGCGATGACGGGTGATGGGGCTCCTCCAGGCGGTTACGCGGTTTCGATCGTCTCGCCTCAGGGAGAGGGTTCGATCCGGATTGACTCGAAATACGCGCGCCCGGAGGTGTCCGGTTTCGAAGCGGTCGTGAAAAACACACCCTCGAAGCTGCCGGACTTTGTCGTGAAGCGGTCCGTGGCGGGCAAAACCAACAAAGATTGAATTCGAACGGTCCGTTCGTCTCATTCGGTGCTCTTCTCGCAATCTTCCGGTAAATTTAATCGCGTGATCTTTCGGATCACATCATTTCTACTTCGAATGGCGGGAGAATCGACCCGTCACGGCTTGCTCGAGCTTCCCCGGACTTTCTGGCGAAGTTCAAGTGCGCTCTATACGACGACCGACACATCGAACCCGCATCGGAGTCAGCTGATCCATGTCCAAGCATCGCACCAGGAACGAGCGAAAAGCGTTCACCCTGATCGAACTTCTGGTGGTGATCGCCATCATCGCCGTCCTCATCTCTCTACTGCTTCCTGCGGTTCAGTCCGCTCGCGAAGCCGCCCGCCGGGCCCAGTGCGTCAACAATCTGAAGCAGTTGGGGCTGTCGGCTCATAATTTCGAAAGCGCTCAGAGCGCATTTCCACGTTCCGGCGAACACAATGCGACGATCGGCAACGTCGTCTACAAAACGCAGGATTATCACAGCGCGTTCACGATGATCCTGTCGACGATCGAGCAAGGCACCGTCTACAACACGATGAACATCCAGGTGCCCTACAATTTCGCCTGCAACACCACGGCAGGTTTTGCGGTCGTGCGATCGTTCCTGTGCCCGACGAACAATCTGGCCAGCGACCGCTCCAGCGAGGGCAAGGACAGCATCGGCTTCGGCTGCACCGACTACGCCACGGCGCCCTACACCGAAATCATGGCCAACGGCACCACGAAATGGCAGGCGGGCTATGTCGGCCCGGTTCCGGAACCCGGTTCGCTCACGGGCGGGCAATATCCGGCGAACGTCTACAAGCAATATTCCTGCACGGGCTGCAGCGCCAATAAGTCAATGCAGCTCGACCCGGACAAGGTTCTCACCGGTGAAATCGACGTCTTCAAGGGTGGGCCGACCGTCGGCGCGACCACTGATGGCACTTCGAACACGGCCATGTTCTACGAAGACACCGGCCGGAGCCCGAAAATGCAGGGGTTCGGCAACTATTCCCAGCCGACGACCGATTATCTGCCTGACCTGAACGCTCCGGCACCGTATGTTTCCGGTGCACGGCGTTCGTGGCGCTGGGGCGATCCGGACAACGCCGCCGGGGTCTCCAGCGGCATCAACAACAACAAGCAGGGCGGCTTCGGCAAGCCGAGCTGCGGGCCCAACGACTGGGGCATTCACGACTGCGGCCCGAACAACGAGATCTTCAGCTGGCACCCCGGCGGAGCCAACGTGTGCATGACGGACGGCAGCGTGCGTTTCATCAAGGACACGACCAATCCGGCCGTCGTGAGAGCCCTGATCACGCGGGCCGGTGGCGAAGTGATTTCGGCGGATTCGTACTGATTCGAAATCACGTCATCGATCGTATTTCGAAATCGTAGCGAAAAATTGAGACGGCGGGGGCGAAACCCCGCCGTCCTGCTTACATTGGCATAAAGCGAATCCGGTTATGGATTTTCCGAAGGTATCACGATCGCTTTCTTCGGGCCATTGAGCAAACGCCCGATGAAGAAATCGCGTACGAAAAGCTGATAGCTCAGGAGCAGCAGGGCCGTGCAGCTGGCCGTCAAACCGAGGAACTTGATTCCGGAGGGCAGATTCCAGCCAGAGATCCACGATTGACCCGCGACGACCAGCGGCAGGTGGGCCAGATAGAGCCAGTACGAAGAGTCGGAGAGGTAGCGGATCGTGTCGTTACCGGCCGAGAGGCGTCTGCGGAACAGGCTCATCAGGCCGAAGATCATGCACCAGGCATAGATGGACTGAGCCACAGCGCTGGTGACGGGATTGCCGTAGGTGGCCAGAGATGCGGGCATGGCCAGGAACAGCCCGACACGCAGCCACATGAATTTGTCGCGGCTTGCGAGGGCGGTCTCGCCGCCGTCGAAGATGGCGGCTCCGTAGAAAAAGAACAGGCCGTAATAGACGAGCAGGTGGGGCATCGGCAGGATGCCGGTCGACGTATCGGGCCCGAGGGCACCGGCGGCGGAGACGCCCATGAATAGGCTGGGAATCGTGGTCAGGGCGACCAGACCCGCGAAGCCGAGACGGCCGTCGAATACCTTCCAGAGCTGATTGGTCACGGAAGAGCGGCCAAAGAGGATTGCGGCGAGGGCGAACGCTGCGACTTGCCAGCAGAGGTACCAGAGGAACCAGAGGTGGTGGAATATGTCCGTCTTGAAGAGGTGAATGGGGCTGCCGAAGCGTTTCCAGGAAGTGAGGAAACGATCGGAGCCGAGCCAGCCGGAATAGGTGATTCTTGCCTGGGTGAGGATGCCGGGCATTTCCAGCGGAACCGGATTCGCATTCGTGTCGAAGTGTTTCTCGAGGATCGACAGACACTCGGCCCGGCCCTTTTCCCGGGCTTCCTGCTCGCGGGGATTCACGCCCAGGGCGCGGGCGTAGAAAACGGTGGTGCGGTTGTCGGCCCGGGCGACGTCCGCGGCGGAATCGCCCTTGTCGGATCGGGCGGTAAGGTCGGCGCCACGTGTGGCGAGCAGATCGAGAATGCCGGCATGGCCCAGGAATGCGGCGTGATGGGCGGGCCGGCTGCCATTCAGTGAGCGAACGTTCACGTTCGCACCGGCATCGAGAAGTATACGAACCGATTCGACATCGCCCTTGAGCGCCGCCCAGCTCAGAAGCGGTATTCCTAAGGCGTTGTCGAGCTGATTCGGGTCGGCACCGGCTGCGAGTTCTTTCTTCAGGGTTTCGGCATCGCCCCGTCGCAGAGCTTCGAAAATCGCCGGCCGGGATCCGTCGAGCGGAATTCGGGCAGCGGCCGGAGACTTGCTCATGGCCTTGTACGAGACGAAATCGAGGGCGGGTACGATGGTGACGAGCCCGAGCATGCAGGGCACGAAGACACGGCGGAAACGCTGATGCACGAGCGAACGGAGCCCCCGCTTGCGATAGAGCATCATGGTGAAAAAGCCGCTGACGAGCATGAAAAGCTGCATACGGAAGCCATGCACCGCGGCGATGGCGAGAGCGAAGACGAATGAGGAATGACTGTCCTGAACGATCCAGGGAAACCCGGTGAACGAAAGGGAGGCGTGAAGGGCGATGCCCAGAAGCATCGCGAAGGCGCGAAGGGCATCCAGATCATGCCGGCGGTTATCGCTCAGTGGCGCTGCGGAATTCGACATTTGGTCCCCGTGGTTCGTGACGATCGATCCAGCCAGACGAGCCATTGCAGGACGCACTCGACACAAGCGGTCATGAGCAGGGTGATGGCTGGAATCGTGTTCGATCAGTATCCTAAAATATCGAATCGAAATCGCGAACGGTCGAATGAGGGAAAAATCGATGAAACGAGAAGTCACGGGAATTGCGGCGATCGCGGCTTTCGCGATGATGTTCAGCGGATGCGGCGGTTCGGGCACGGGCGGGAGCGGGGCCGGGGATCAGCCGAAAATGAGCCCGGAAGAAGTTCAGAAAGAGATCCAGAAACTTTCGCCCCCTTCGACGAAGGGCAAAGCGAAGGCGAAATGAGTCACAGCCCGGAATCGTGATTCCGGGCTGTGCGTCGCACGATGATCGATCGGGGCCGGTTCCGGCGGGATCAGGTGGGGTAGTAGCCGCCGATGGCGACGACGTTTCCGCCGCCGGACGGGATCGTGACACGGTTCGAGCCGTCCAGCCGGCCTTTGATGATGAAAGGCGAATCGACGGCGCGGCCGACGATCCACTGGCTGCCAGGGCCGATGTACATATTGCCCGAGATTTCGCCGCCGATACCCGCCTGGCTTGTGCCCTTCGAGGGCTGAGTCGTAAGGCCGATGTCGCGGCCGACGGTGAACTGGGCACCGTTACGGAATTCGAAATCGCCGTAGACGGTCAACTGATTCAGGTCGCGGCCGACCCGGAGGCCCGCCCCACCGTCGAATACTGCGCTGTTGTAAACGTTCATCGTGTTGAGGTCGCCGCCCACGATGATCGACGCCCCCGGTTCGATCGAACTCAGCGCGATGCGGGAGACCGGCGTGTCACTGGCGATCGTGAGCACGCCCGAAAGGTCGGCGGTGCGATACCCGAGGACGGAATTGAGCTTGCCGCTGGTGACCATGATGTCGGAAATGTGCAGCAAATTGTCCTGACGGCCGACCTGGGCCGAGAACTGGTGTGCCTGGTTCCGCGGCCGAACCCGGGCATAGGGCTCGATGATCAGTTCGGTGTTTTCCGTCGTGCCGTCGACGATGAATTTGACGCGTCCGCCGGTGTCGGGATAGGACCGAATCGTGCCCGGGATGCTGCGGGGTTCGAGCGGATTATTGAGCCAGGCGACCCAGAATTCGCCGTCGATATCCTGGATGAGTGTGCCCATGCCGCCCGCGGCGGAATTGGTCATGACGTTTCGTGCACGCACATGAATCGCCGTGAGCCCATTGCCCAGCCGCTGAAAGTTCTTCGAATTGGGATTCGAAGGCGAGGCCAGCGGATATTGCGAGCGGGCGTTCGGCTTCTGGATGACCTGCACGACCGACATCAGGGCGCGGTCTTCGAGTGGCTGTGTGGCCGCAACCGGTTGAAATTTCCGAGATTGACGAGCCCTGGAACGATCCTGAGAACTGGCCATTTTAGGCGACTCCTTTCGACTCGATACGGCCTTTTGGCCGCCGTTGCCCGTATCGGGCATCCTCGCCCGGGAACGACGCGCGTTCGATCGTCGATATTGTCTTGTTTCGACTCGCGAGCCATCCTCACGGGAACCATTCGGCTCTCAGAGATTCGAGCGATGGACACGATAGGACGGTCGGGCAAAATATGCCGGTTGTACGGCTATCGTTTCGCCACGTACGAACGTTTGTCGTGGCTTGGAGCAGGTCGCTCAGGTGCCCCAGTCACGGCTGTATCGGAAGTCGCGGTCGATCGTACGGGGGCCGACTTTGGCGATGAGGGGCAGCCGACGCTTGAACTGGGTGGTGCGCACCATGCGTGCGACCCGGTGCACGAAAGAGGCTTCGAACCCTTCGGAGATGAGGGCCTCGGGGGCCACGCGCTGGTCGACGAGCCGCACGAGGAGCCGATCGACCTCGCCGTAGGTGAAGCCGAGTTCGGCTTCGTCGGTCTGGCCTGACCACAGGTCGGCAGTAGGTGGTTTATGGACGATTTCCTCAGGGATTTCGAAGTGTTCGGCGAGGGCCCAGACCTGGGTTTTGTAGAGGTCGCCGATCGGGTTCAGGGCACTCGCCATATCGCCATGCAGGGTGCCGTAACCCAAAAGCAGTTCGGTTTTGTTCGACGTGCCCAGCACGAGTGCCCCGAAATCCGCGGACTGGTCGTAAAGAATGGTCATGCGCTGGCGGGCCATCATGTTCGCCCGGCGCAGGCGTGTGGCTTCGTCGTCGAGCTGTGCGAAGTAGCCATCGACCTGGGCCGCGATCGAGAGCGTCTTCATGGGGATGCCCAGCCGCCGGGCGACGAGAGCCCCGTGGTTCATCGTCTCGCTGGAAGAACTCGTATAGGGCATCCGCACGCCCAGAACGTTTTCGGGGCCAAGGGCTTCGGCCGCGATGTAGGCAGCGAGTGACGAATCGATGCCGCCGGAAAGCCCGAAGACGACCTTTTTGAGGCCGGTTCGGCGAACTTCGTTACGCACGAAGCCGACGAGAATACGCCGGACGAGCGGCAGATTCAGGTTCAGCAGGTTTTCGGTGCGTGCGTCGTGTGGGCATCGCGGATTCGTGCGATCGCCAGCAGGCGCTGTCCCGGCCGAAGGATCAGAGTTCATGCCGTTCACGTGCGATGCGCTCCAGTTCCCGAAGGGTCAGTTCCAGGCGTTCGTCGCGTGCCAGTGGAGTTCGAAGCCTGGCCGCGCGGGTGGCCGCCGGATCGATCGTGGCCCAGAGAATTTGTTCGTCGAGCTGAACGGCCTGCGCCAGTGTCGATCCGCCGGGTGCGAGAACCTGACTCGAGCCGAAGAAGCAGACGCCGTCTTCATAACCGACCCGGTTGGCGAAGATGACGGGCACATTCACGAACAGGGCGATATTGCGGGCGATATGGTGCCAGACGGCCTGACTGGCGAGTTCGTCGTTATTGACGCCGCGGGCCGGGGAATTCGCGAGCACGACGATCAGGTCGGCACCGTCGGCGCCCAGGATGACAGCATTGGCCAGGTGCCAGGCGTCCTCGCAGATGAGGATGCCGATCCGGCCGAGGCAAGTGTCGATGCATCGCATGCGGTCGCCGGCGGCGAAGTAGCGTTTCTCGTCGAACATGCCGTAGGTCGGCAGAAACGCCTTTCGGTGCACGCCTTCGACCCGGCCCCGGTGCAGCCACAGCGCGGCGTTGTGAAGCAGGTGGCGGGGCGATTCCTCCACGAGCCCGACGACCACATGAGCGTCGACGTTCGGGTCGGAGAGGCTGAGCACACGCGAATCGGCGGCCCCCACGGCGATGTCGCTGACGATATCGCGCAGGAAGTAGCCGGTCAGCGAAAGCTCCGGGAAGACGACAAGATCGGCACCTTGGCTGAGGGCATCGGCCACGATTTTCCGATGGATTTCCAGATTGGCTTCGAAGTCGCCGAGCCGCGGCGCGATCTGGGCGACCGCGACACGAAACGGGCGCTGGATGCGTGGCGGCGGCTGATGACCGGGAGCGTTCGAAGGCATCGTGGATTACGGTCCGAAACGGTATTCCGGTCGCCGCGGATCGAATCGCCCAATGCCGATACTCGCGGTTACGGTCTCAGGCTATTCTATCCGCTGGTCCGGTCAAGAATGAAGTGGGCCGGGCTTCACGCTGGTGAAGCCCGGCCCGGAGTATCGACACAAAACGCAGTCAGGTTCGGCGAGCGTCAGGGCGTGTCCTTGACCTCGACTTGAGCGGCACCGAGGATTTCCTTGGTGTCGTCATCCTGAACGAAGGCGACGACGGAGAGATTCTTCATCTCGGTCGAAGGCTTCGTGCCGGAGAACTTGCGGGTTTTTTCGTAGCCGCTGAGATAGGTTTCGATCTCGCCACGCAGCGTGTTCAAGTCAACGGAAGCCGTTTTCTTGATCTCTCCGGTGGGTTCCAGCGAGGTGCCTTCAGCGCCGCCCGGCATGTCACGCACGACGTGGTGGTGGAACCGGAGCTTATTGCCGCCCACGTACTTGACGACTTCTTCGGTGAGGACGAGGCGAAGTTTCGGCTTGGCCTTTTCGCCGGGCTTTTCGGCGGTTTTGGCCGAAGCGGTGATATCGATCTTGTCACCCTTGCGGGTCGCGGAGAGATTTACGGTGGCTGCCGGTGCCTTCTGGAGCAGGCGGTCGATCTGTTCGCGATATTCGCCGTACTTGAATTCGGCCCTGGCCATATTGCCGCCGCCGCCGGCTTCGCTCATGCCGTTGAAGAAGGTGGAAGGCGTGCCGCCGACCTCTTCGCCATAGAACTTCTGCCGGTCGATCGCGTCGGGGTTGGTCAGCGGGTCGGGGCCGGGGATGTGCAGGTGATACTGCAGGAGGATCACGTTCGAATGGGCGTAAGTGTCGGCCAGGGCGTCGAATGCGACGTCAGCGGCGACACACGGCGGGCACTGGGCACCGGTGAACAGCTCCATGACGACGGGCCGCGCGCCGGCCTTTTCGGCGACTTTCACAGGCTTGAAGGGGGGCACCTTCTGCTTGTAGTTTTCGTCCAGCTTGGTTTCGTAGCCCTTGAGCTTCTCGCTGACGGAGTCGGCCAGGTCCTTTTTGTCGAGCAGTTTGGCGGCGTTGGCGATCATGGTCATCGCCTCGACCTTACCTTCCATGTCGGCGTTTTCGTCGATCGACTTCTCGGCTTCCTGGGCCATTTCCAGCAGGGCACTGGCGGTCGTCTTTTTCCCGTTCATTGCGGTCATCGCGGCTTTGCGCGTCTGGGCGTACCAGGCGTCGCCGTAGGTTTTGGCGTTCGCGAACCAGGTGTCGAGAATCTTCTTGACCTCATCTTCCTTCAGTTCGAACTGATCGGCGAGATTGAGATATTGGCCGTAGATGCCGTTCGAGTAAGGCTTGCCTTCATACTTGCGGAGGACACCCTCGATCGCCTCGCGAATGTCCTTCGGACCCTTGCCGGCATTGGCTTGAAGTGCCGCGGCGAGATCCCGGTTCACCTGACCGGACTTCATTTCGCCGACTTTGTCGGAATCCGTCTTCACGAGTTCGGCCGGGTAGGGGTTACCTCGGAAGGTGAAGATGCCCTTGACGAGACCTTTGTCGTCCGTCTTGCCCTTGAAGCTGCCGGAGCCGCCCGTGTGTTTGAGTTCGACGGTGACGATGCCGTCTTTATCGCTGACGCTGCCCACTTCGCATTTGGGCAGGATGCGTTCCTGAAAGCTGACGATTTTACCGCCGTCCTTCGCCAGATCGACGATGGCGAACTCGTCGTCGCCGAACGCCAGAACGACCAGTTTGTGGCGGCCTTCGGCGGCGAAAGAGGACGCCGCGGCGATCGTGCCGATAAGCAAGGCCGCGGCGGCGGTCCTGAACGAATGGAACATGGATCCGAAACTCCCGTCAGTTGGAAGGGTTCGAGCGATCGGAGCATCCCGGCCAGTCAGGGGCACTTCGCAAGGAAGTTCGAAAAACCCGAGGCCAGGGCCATGTCTGTCGAGTCTAAACGCCGTCCGCACCGGTCACAAGCGTCCTGACGGAGATTTCCCGATTTTGCCGTCGAATCATGCACATTTTCGAGCACGAAAACTTGAAAGATTCCGATCGATACGAGCTTGCCTGATCCGCAGGTTCCGAAGGCCCGGTATATTGATTCGAGTTTCCCGCGTTCGTGGGAAATTCAATACAGGCAGAGTTTGACGTCCAAATTTCCGGTCGCAGACTTACGACAGTCGTCACTCCCGCCAGACAGGTGGTTCGGGGATCGCCGTGACCGTCGGTCTCCGGATCGACGGACGGTCGCGCGGGAAGATCTGCGTTACAGGCTTCGATTTCGAACGGTCCGTGCCATGGGCGCTCGAGCCGCCGCTATGGACGGAAATGGAGGAGCGGGACATGGGACTCCAGGGCAAGGGACGGATTCGCCGTATCGATCGGCGTCACAGGCTTCCGGAAGGGCTTTCGATGAAGGCCACTCCGGAGATTCTCGAGGTGCGCCGCACCCCCGCGGCGAGCATGATGAACATCACCGGCCAGGGCGTCCTGAGCTATCAGGCGGCCGCCGGCGATACGAACTTCCTGGAAATCTCGCTGAACCTCGCCGGTACGGACTATATCTTCGAAGATATCGGTGCGGGTGTGACGATCGACGCTTCGAACGTGCCCGGTTCGGTTCAGATCACGCCGAACAAAGTGAGCGTGCCCGCGAACGCTTCCGTCACTGCCTTGCTCGTGAACGTTCTTGACATGAACGACACGGTCACTGTCATGACTGACCTTGCGGGCCGGCCGGTTTCGATTTTCGGCGGGGCCGGCAATGACACGATCGACGCGATTCCCGTGCTTTCCCGCACAGTGCTGCTGGGCGAAGACGGCAACGACATGATCTTTGCCGGCAAGGGTGGGTCGCTGATCCTCGGCGGGCCAGGGAATGACTTCCTTCGCGGGCAGATAGGCAACGACTCCATCAACGGCGGCGAAGGCGACGACCGCATCGAGGGCGGAGCCGGCGAAGACGTGCTCGGCGAATTCGAAGCTTCGCCCTATCTGATGCCCGAGATCTACGGCCTGCTCATTTACACCGGTCTCGATCAGCCGCTGGATTACGTCAACCAGCTCGTCGACTTCAACCGCGACGAGCCTTCGTATGTCCATATCGTCGGGAACAACGGAATCGACCCCGAGCTGTATTACGGCACGGGGCTCGACTTCGACATGTCCGGCAACTTGTACATGACGATCCAGACTGACACGAACTTCTTCTTCAAGGTGGACACCGCGACCGGCGCGGCCACCCTGGTCGGCGGCTCGGGGCTCGAGGCGGGCTACCGCGTGAGCGATCTCTCCTGGGACCCGATCGGCAACCGGATGCTCGGGCTGGTCGACTTCCGGGCCAATGTCCCCGGGCCGATTCCCAAACCCCGGCTCGCCCAGATCGATCTGACGACCGGTGCGGTGACGTTCCTTGGCACACTCAATATCGACGACAACCAGACCGTCGCCCTTTCGATCGATTCGGCCGGCAACTATTACGTTCTGGGCCTTTTCAGCGAGCGCTGGTACAAAGTCGACCGGAGCACTCTCGGCGTGACGCCGCTGGCCACTCTGCCGTTCTATCCCAATAACTGGCAGCAGGGGGCGACGGTGGACTGGGCGAGGAACGACGTACTCTATTACGCCGCTTTCGAAGAGATCAACGACACCACGTTCCGGAACACGCTCTTCACCGTGGACAAGACCACCGGCGCTCTGACGACCGTGGGCTACATGGGTCTGAACGTCAACGCGAACGGTTCCACGCAGTATGGCGACATCGCGATCAATCCATTGTCGGTGCAGCGCTATCTCGAACCCGGTAAAGATTCGATCCTGGGCGGCGACGGCAACGACACGATCCAGTCGGGCACGGGGGACGACAGCGTCGAAGGCGGTGCCGGCCGCGACCTGATCCTGGGACAGGCTGGCGACGACGTCCTCAAGGGCGGTGACGACCACGACGTCATCTTCGGCGGCGACGGCAACGACACGATCGATGGCGGCAACGGAGACGACTTCGCTTACGGCGAGGCCGGCAACGATTCGATCCTGGGCGGCGACGGCAACGACATGCTCGACGGCGTGGACGGCGACGACACGATCCGGGGCGATGCCGGCGACGATACGATTTATGGCGGTGCCGGTGCGGACAGCCTCTTCGGCGATGCCGGCGATGACCATATCGAAGGCAACGAGGGCAACGACCACATCGAAGGCAACGGCGGTGCCGACCTGATTTGCGGCGATGCCGGCGAGGATGTCATTTACGGTTATTCCGGCAATGACACCATCATGGGTGGCGACGGCAACGATTACGTCGACGGCGGCACGGACGACGACCTGATCGCGGGCGGCCTGGGCGACGATTCGATCTATGGCGCCGCCGGCGTCGATACGATTCTCGGAGGCCTCGGCAATGACCTGCTCAACGGCGGCGACGACGCCGACCTGATCTTCGGCGAGGAAGGCGACGACACCGTCCTCGGCGGCAACGGCAATGACCTGATTTATGGCGGTGTCGGTGCCGACCTGCTTTACGGCGGCACGCTCACGACCGCCAACACGATGCACATGCCGCGCAACACTACGCTGGCCAGCGACGGCAACGACACGATTCTGGGCGGCGACGGTTTCGACCGCGTCGACGGCGGCAACGGCGACAACCTGCTCGACGCCGGCGACGACGGCATTCGGGAAACCGTGCTGGCCGGCCCCGGCAACGACATGATGTATAACCACAACTACAGCTATAACTACTCCCGCAAGTTCAGCGATCGGTCCGCTCTCGACGGCGGCATCAATCAGGACTTGTGCAGGGGGCTGCTGGTTCAGCCGGAACTTCCGCCGCTGCCGGACGATTGCGAAGACTTCACGGCCGCGTCGATTCCGATCCAGTACTACACCGGCCAGTGGCTGGTGCACGGTCGCGTGCTGATCGAATACCCTCGCGTGGAGCGAGTGCCGGGTAACCGCAAGGGCTTCACGCCTCCGTTCCGAGGTGCTCAGGCCCGTTCTGGCGTGCGAGGACCTGTGCGGCTGGCGGCGGTCCAGAAGACAGCCGTCCCGCGCAAGGGCAAGGTCTGATCCACGGGCTTCGCCCCGTGATCGAAACGAGGCCCGGGTCGCTTGACCCGGGCCTTTCTGTTTCGGTCGACCATACCGAATGGCTGGGACGGAACCGGCCTGCTTCCAGGTGGATCTCGATCAAACCCGGCCGAGGATGACGGGGTCCCATCCGAGGACGCGGCTGGAGTCGATGCTCTCGTTGGCCAGCAGGGCCGGCGCGGCGGCCCGCAGGCCGAAGGTGGCGTTTTCGTACACCGGGGTCTTGTTGCGCATCGATTCGAAGAAGAACGTAAAGTGATCGAGGCGCTCGTTGTAGCCGCCGGGCACCTTCCAGCGTTTTTCTTCCTTCTTCGGCATTTTGATCGATTCGGGCGGATTTTCGGCCCGCCATTTCTTGCCGTAAAGTTCCTGCTGATCAGCCGCGAAGGTGGTGACCGAGTTATAGCCCTTGAGCACGGCGGCCTCGGACGAAGGAACCATGCCCAGGCGGGTGAGCGTCAGGTCAGTGAAGGTGACGGAGATGACGCCCTCACTGCCCACGAACCGGAACATGGTCTCAGGGCCGCCGCCGTCTTCGAAATTGCACTGCATGGCGACGGTGAATGCCGGGTGCGCGGCAGTGTCGGGATAATCGTATAGGGCCATGACGAAGTCGGGCACGTCGCGGCCGTCTTTCCAGTACCGGGTGCCGCCGAACGCGGCGACGCGGTTGGGCCCGAAGCTTTTCGTGGCGTGGTGGATGCCCGTAAGCAAGTGGACGAACAAGTCGCCGGCGACGGCCGTGCCGTAGTCCTTGTAATTCCGCCAGCGGAAGAAGCGGGTGGCGTCGAACGGGATTTTGGGCGCGCTGCCGAGGAAGCGGTCCCAGTCGCAGGTTTCGGGGCTGGCGTCGGTCGGAATCGAATACTGCCAGGCGCCGATCGCCGAATTGCGGTTATAGCGGGCTTCGACGGAATTGATCTTGCCGATGGCACCCTCGGCGATGAGGTCACGGACCTTGTCGTAAAGAATCGACGCGGCATACTGGCTGCCCACCTGAAAGACCGCGCCGGTGGCCTTCTCGGCTTCGATCAGGGGCTTGCCGTCTTCCAGCTTCTGCACCATCGGCTTTTCGCAATAGACGGCCTTGCCGGCCTTCATGGCGTCGATGGCCATTTTCGCGTGCCAGTGGTCGGGTGTACAGACGAGGACGGCGTCGACGTCCTTGCGATCGAGGATTTCGCGATAATCGGCATAAGCCTTGACGTTTTTGCCGTAGACTTCGCCGGCGCGGGTTCGGCGGCCGGCGTAGGCATCGGCCACGGCGACCAGTTCCGTGCCGGGCACTTTCAGCGCCGTGTCGGTATCGATGAAGCCGATGATGCCCATTCCGATCGTGGCGATACGAATTTTATCGTTCGGGCTCTTCGGCTCGGGCCGGCGGGCAAGTTCGGTGACGGTCGGGTTCTGGGCCAGAACCGAAGCGGCGATCGGCGCGACGGCGGAGCCTGCCGCGACGTTTCGGAGAAATCGGCGTCGGGGAGAGGGCATGTTTGGTCCTGTCCTGAGATTGAGAGGAACAGAGGGAACGAACCCCGTGATTCGAGACCGGTTATCTTAGAGTTCCCCACGGTCGGTCGCAAGTTCGCAGGGTTGCGTTCGTTTGCGTGCTCGTTCGTTCGTTCCGGTTGCGGAAAATCAACGCAAGTATCGCACTGGCCGCGGATTTTCGAATCGCTCGGCGATACATGTGTCCCCGATCGAAATCCGGTCCGTTGAATTCGCGGGGAGTTTCCGCATGTCGAGCCGAAATCGCTCCGGCGATCGCGGCGGCGTTCGGGAACAGCTTCGGTACGCCATGGCGGGGCGTGATTTCGGAAGATAACACAATCGCAGGTTCGGGGAATTTCGAATGAACCGTCTACGCTTCGTACTTTTCGCGTCGATCGTCGGTTTCGGGCCGATCTTGACGCCCGCGGCTGCCGGAATCGTACCGGTGCCGCCTCAGGCCGAATTCATGAATTCCATCGAGCCGGATTTCTATCGGGAAACGTTCGACGGCCTGATGCCGAACCTGCCTTATTCGGACGCCCTGACGTTTTCGAACGGCACGTTCGGATTCGACATCCTGGCCGACGGACGTGGCTCGGATCAGGGGATCTATCCGCTTGAGAATCAGGCTCAGTATGGCGATATATGGCTTTCCACGAATTATGACGCCACGACGATCGACATTCGGAACGTTCAGGGCGATGCGAATGCCATCGGCGGCGAATTTTTCGCGACGGCCTTCGAATCGAGCGTCGCCACGGGCCTGATCTCCATCTTCGCGGAAGGTGCCGGCGGCCAGTCGACATTTCAGACGACGCTCACCGGTTCGCACAATTTCTTCGGGTTTTTCGCGACGGAAGGCATGACGATCTCGCGCCTGACCATCGAACTGCCTTCGGCGTTCAATTACGCCACCCTGAACAATCTGATCATCGCACGCAGGCTCGGCGGCGATCCTGTCATGATCACGGCGGTGCCTGAGCCCGCCGGCTTCGCGATGACGGCCATCGGGCTCGGCTCGATCGGATTCCTGGCCCGCAGGCGGCGCCGCGGAAATTGAATCGGTCTTCGGCCACATGGCGTCTCTCCCGTTGCTGACGTCCCGGCATCGTTCGCTCCAGCGATGCCGGGACGTCGCATTGTCCCCGGGGCTTCAGGGTCTCGTCAGAGCGATTTCAGAAACGCTTCCAGGTCCCGTTTCGAAGCGGCCGGCAAGCGGGTGTAGTTCGACCTGGCGATTCGTCCCTGCCCGTCGTGCCACAGTATGGCGGCTTCGGGCGTCGTCGCTCGTCCGTCGTGCAGATAGACCTCCTGAAACCGCAAGCCCCACAGGGGCGCTGTCCGCATCTCCGTGCCTTTCGCTGGTCCGTTCGGGCCCGGGCTTTCGATGCCGTCGCCGAGCGACGCCATATCATGCAGCAGGAAGTCGGAATAGGGCTTGAAGTTCACCTGGTTCAGGGCCCGCACTTCGCTCGGGCCAGTCCGCAGCGTGGGTGCATGGCAGTCCGTGCAGCCGATGCGATCGAACAGGATCTCGCCGCGAATGACCGAAGCGCTGGATGGCCCGCGTGGCGGCGGTGCGAGCAGCGTCATGAAATCGGCGAACTTTCGGACGTTTTCGTCGTCCGGCAGGTTCGGCGAGGTCACCGGATTGGCCGCCAGCAGTGCCGCATTGCCTTGTGGGGCATTTTCTTCGCTGACGGACCGCCCGTCAGCCGATCGTGCGAAGGGGAGAACGACATTCGGGAATTCCGGGTCGGTGAAGCCGCCGGAAGTCACGCCCAATTCGTCCTTGTAAGCGTCGGCGGCGAAATCGAACAGGTTCGCCACGCCCGCTTTCCAGCCGAATTTGCCCACGGCCGGCAAGCCGGTTCGCAGATTCACGACGAAGTTGACGCGGCCGGCGGTCGCCGGGCGGGCGGCTCGCTGATCGGCCGCCAGGCGAATGAGCGAGTCGTCGGGAATGGCGTCCACAAGGCCGTAGCCGAACGTGGGCGTGGCTCTGCGCCGGGCGACGACATTCGCCCTGGACGGCACGGTTTCGCCGACGAAAACGACATCACCCGACGTTCCGATGCCGAACGCCTGGATCGTCGGTCCGCCGAGGGCTTGAAGGTCATCGAAACCTTCCGCGGACCTGCGGCCGAACCGAATGCCGAATTTCGCCGCGCCGCCGCCCGCCGCGGGCCCTGCATGGCAACTGACGCACGACCGGCCATTGAACACGGGTCCGACGCCATGTTCGTTAGCCAGTTCGAAGGTGAAAGCCTCCTTGCCGAGCCGAAACCGCTCCTGCTGCGCGGGCGTCAGGCCGGGCAACGGATCGCCGATAACCGGCACCGGCGGCCGGATGGCTTGTGCCTCCAGCGAAACGGGCGTCAGCAGGGGGGCGATGAAGGCGGCTTTCGAAAGCAGGCGTTCGACTCGGCCGCGGCCGAGCCAGGTTTCGAACGCTTTGAGCAGATTTTCGTTTCGCATTTCGTGTCGACTCCGATCTTGTCGTTCGGGAAGATTTGGCGGCGATTTCCTGAAGTGGAACCACTTCGACCGAACTTGAAACGCATGCATGCATGAAGCCGGGACACCGGATCACCGTAACGAAACGTATCGAGCCGGTTTGTGGTCGATAAAGTTCTAGCGGAAATGGATTTATGGCCGTTGTCCCGCGATCGTATCGGATTGTTTCGGAAGCGGAAGCGGGGCTGTCCTGTGGACCCTGGACGCGAATTGCCATAGGCTGGAAGATCGTCCGTTCGATCATCGAGACGACCGGCCCGACGATCGTTCCGCATCGTATTCGCGGCCTTTGGCCCGCAAGGACTTCAACGAGGGAATTCGAAGACCATGATCGACACGCAAGTGAGCCGCCGCACACTGGCCCGCACCGGGCTGGCCACCGGATTCGCCGCCGCCGTGCTGCCCGTATCGGCGGACACGATCACGACTGACACCGCCGGGCTGGAAGCCGGCGAAATCAAGATCAAGACGAAGGACGGCGAGATCCCCGGCTACATGGCCATGCCCAAAGAGGGCAAGAACCTGCCTGTCGTGCTGGTGGTGCAGGAGATTTTCGGCGTCCACGAGCACATCAAGGACATCTGCCGCCGGTTCGGCAAGAAGGGGTATCTGGCGATCGCGCCGGATCTTTATGTCCGCCAGGGCGATGTCTCGAACCTGAAGGACTTCCCCGAAATTCTCAAGATCGTGTCGAAAGTGCCGGACGAGCAGGTCTTGAGCGACCTGGACGCCGCCTACGCCTGGGCAAAGGAATCAGGCAAGGCCGATTCGACCAAGCTGGCAGTCACCGGCTTCTGCTGGGGTGGCCGCATCACGTGGCTCTATTCGGCCCATAATCCGGCCGTGAAGGCCGGCGTGGCCTGGTATGGCCGCCTTCTGGGCCCGGCCGACCCGCTGCACCCGAAGAACCCGATCGACCTGGTGAAGGATTTGAAAGCCCCGGTTCTCGGTCTTTACGGCGGTGCCGACAACGGCATTCCCAACGACACCGTCGAGAAGATGAAAGCCGCGCTAAAGGAATCCGGCAAGCCGGGCGAGATCGTCCTGTATCCCGAGACGCCTCACGGCTTCCACGCGGACTATCGCCCCACCTACCGAAAAGACAAAGCCGAGGACGGCTGGAAGCGGCTCCTGGAATGGTTCGCCAAAAACGGCGTCGCCTGAGTCGTTCAGAGCCCGTTCTCTGAGTGAAAGAACTGTCTGCGAATTGCGAAAAGGGCGGATGTGTGACCACGCACATCCGTCCTTTATCACTTTCGGAAATGTCAGTACAGCACTTCGCCTGCCGGTGTGCCGGCACTTCCCTATCGGGCTCGGGCTTACGGGGAATAGACCCGCACGTAATCGACCGTCATGCTTTCCGGCAGCTTCGAAGTCGGCAATCTCGGGCGTTCCCACGCGCTGGAGAGCAAGCTCAGGACGATGTATTCCGGCACTTGCGAAACCGCGGTCGTCGTGCGGCCGACTTCGATCCCATCGACATAGAAGACATAGCTGGCCGGTGTCCAGAGCAGGCCGTAAACGTGGTAATCGCTACTGAGCTCCGGAACGTGTCTTCGACTGAGCGGTTTCAGAATCTTCGACAGGTTGGGCGTGATCTTCACGCTGGAAGGGCTGGAGTAGGGGTTCCACCAGACGGTCGAAAACATCCCCTTGTCGGAGCGGCCGCTGCCGAAGAACTCGGCGATGTCGATCTCCGTCCCCGAAGCCGCCGGATTGCCCACGATCTGGCCATAGGTCGGCGACTGAAGCCAGAAACAGCCATGGTGCCCCTGTGAGGCCTGAAACTTGATCCGGGCTTCGAAATAGCCGAATCGCTGCCGGAAGGTCTGCTGTGTCCCGATCATGCCGGTGTTCACCAGGCCGTTACGGGAAAACGTCGTGAGCAGAAGTTGCCCCTGACCATTGAGCGAGACGCTGTCGGCCGTGACCATCGCGCCGTCGCGCATGCCTGGATACCGCACGCGCCACTTGGCCTGGTTCAGCGTCGTGCCGCTGAATTCGTCGCTCCAGGTCATCGTGTAACCGTGCGGCGGCAAGGTGGCCTGCTGCGCGACTGCGGAATGGACTGTAGAGAAGATCACGATCGCCGCCAGAATTTTCCGAGTCGCTCGCAGCGAAACGCTCTCTCGTCCGATCGATATCATTCTGTCACTCAGCGAGGTTCGGCATGTTTGACGAAAGTTCAGATTCGTATTCCATTCGACGTCTTCGCATGAGCGAAAAGCCCAGGCCGCATGGCGATGCGTCCGCTCTCGCAGATGCGGTCATGAGAAACGCGGAAAGAACGACATGTGGCTTCGATGTCAAAGATGCACTGGGTTCCCGGCTCCGGCGGCACGCAACGTGTTCGGTCCCTGGTCGAAGCGAACGTGCCTGTTCGCGAATGATCGCCGCCGGATCCATTTTTCGTTTCTGCATTATAGGATTCGAACTGAACGAAGACAAACACTTGCGTTGATTTCTTGCGTCATCCGCCTTCGTGCCCTGCATGATTTCCGCTTCGAAACACGTATTCGCCTGTCCGGATCCGGGAGGGACCGGATTTCGTCATTTCGCCCAGGTGGCGGCTTCCTCGCCGTCCAGCCGCAGTGTCAGGCATTTGGCGCTGCCGCCTGACTTGATGAACTCCGACAACCCCAGCGGATGCGTGCGAAAACCATGTTCGCCCAGCGAATCGGCCAGCCGGGGTGATATGTCGTTCAGGATCACGTCGCGGCCGATCACCACGGCGTTGCAGCAGAAGGCCTCGGCCTCGGTCGCGTCGGCCTCGATGAGCAAAGGCACGCGGTCGCGTATGGCTGCAAGGCCATATTCGTCGAACGCGCCTGGAAAGATGATGGCCGCCGAATCGTCCAGCGGACAGAAGCACGTGTCCAGGTGATAATACCGGTCGTCAGCCAGTTCGACGGGCAACACCTCCACACCAAGCAGTTCGCCCAGCCAGGCATGCCCACGCGGCTGACTGCGAAATTTGTAGCCGAAGAAAAGCGTCTCGCCGCAAAACAGGGCATCGCCGGCCCCTTCGAAATAAATATCCGCTGGCGGGCGAACGACCTTCCAGCCCCGCTCGGCGAACCATGCGTCGAACACAGGGCTTTCGCCCTGCCGCACTGCATGGCGGAAATTCGAGCCCACGAACGTATTCCCGAACACCAGCCCCGCATTCGCCGTGAAGACCAGGTCCGGCAAATGTGGCATGGCATGGACGATTTCCACCGCCGCCCCCAGCTCCTCGATCGTCTCACGCAGCCGTGCCCACTGCCTCTGGGCCAGTTCAGGCACGGCCCCTCGCTTCACGTCCATCCAGGGGTTGATTTCGTATTCGATCCCGTAATGGTCAGGCGGGCACATCAGCACGCGTGGCTTGCGATGCAGCACCAGCGTGATGGCCTCGGTATCGCCGGTCGCGGTCATGCTTTCGCCTCCGCCAGTGCGTCGGCCAGGCCGCTAAGGAAGGCCTGAACGTCGGTCACCATGCCGATCGTCTGAAACGTGCCGCGGTCGTGCAGCTTCGTAATGATCGCCGGGTTGATGTCCACCACGGCCACCGGCACCGTCGATGGCAGCACATTGCCAGTGGCGATCCCGTGCAGCCCCGTGGCCACGATGATACAGAAGCCGACGTCGTGCACCAGCTCACGCAGCTTCGCCTGGCCGACGAGCATGTCCGTCACCACGTCGGGCAGGGGGCCATCGTCGCGGATCGACCCGGTCAGCAGATACGGCACGCCCTGACGCACGCACTCGTACATGACGCCCGAGCCGATCAGGCCCGACTTCACCGCCGGCACGATCCCGCCCGCCCTGCGCACACTGTTGATCGCCCGCAAGTGATGCTCATGCCCATGCTCCGTCCCCTGTGCCTTGTCGACCGAAATGCCCAGGCTGGTACCGAAGATCGCCTGTTCGATATCGTGCGTGGCCAGGGCGTTGCCGGCGAACAGGGCCGTGATCCAGCCTTCGCGGATCAACCGGGCCACATATTCGCCGCTTCCTGTGTGAATGATCGCCGGGCCGCCCACCAGCAGCACCCGCTTGCCCGCGGCGCGCGTGGCCCGCATGTGACCGGCGATTTCGTGGATCAGAGCGACGCGTGGCCGCTCGCTGGAGACGGCCGAACTCATGAAGCCGAAGCTTGGGCCAGTGGGCTCGGTCAGTCTGTCCACCGGCTTCACCCGAACGCCGTGATAGCCGACGAGCACCGGCATGCCCACCTGAACGTCGGCCATGGCCATGCACCTGGGCTGGCCGTCTTCCAGCACGATGGCGACATCCATCTCCTGCCGGGCGACATCCACCCACTTGCCGCCGATGTTCACCTGGGTCGGGTGATTGCTCGTCGCATAAAAACCTTCCGGGAAAGTGCCGGCGATGTCAGCGGGCACGAACTTGGCCGCCTCGGCTTCCGGCAGCGTGGCACCCTGGGCGATCAGGCTGTTGAGGATCCGGCCCAGCGTGTCGGCATCGGGGGCGGTGACCCGAATCCTGGCCACGCTGGGGTCGACCCTGCGCGAGCCGATACGGCACTCCTCGATATCGAACCGGCCGCCCTGATTGAGTACCAGGTCGAGCACCTTGGGCAGCAGGAGCGAATCGATAATGTGCCCGCGAATTTCGACGAGTTCGCTGTGGTGCTTGTTCGCGGCCGCATCCGGTCCGTGCGCATGGCCAACGGCCTGATGCGGATGCCGGTTCTCGTGGTTTCGATGGTGATCGTGCGGAGCCGCTTGCTTCGTCATGGCCCGGTCTCCTGCTGGTTTTCGCGAATCGATGTGAAGAACGTCCGAAGTGTCGAATCGATCGACTTCGATTCGCCTGGCGGTCGATGAATCCGCCACACACACACATTTTCTCTCCCTCTCTCCCTCTTCATTATAGGGCTGGCGGATCATCGGCAAGCACGGAATCACACGAAATCGGGTGCCGCGACGTTCCTGATCACTCTGACACTCGCTTGCGACCGCGTCGGCAACCGCCTGTTCGAAGCCGATCTCGTCGATGCGGCCCTGAGCGATCTCTACGATTACGACGACCTCAACCGACTCACCGATTTCGCCCGTGGCACGTTGTTCGACTCCAACAGCGACGGTATCCTCGATATTGTGACCTCGCCCTCGCGGACTCAGGCCTGGGACCTCGACGCGATGGGCAACTGGCAGTCCCTTTCGACCAATGGCACCGGGCAGAGCCGTACGCACAACGCCCAGAATCAGGTCACCGGCGTGGGTTCCGCCACACTCGCTTTCGACTGCGACGGCATAAAAGAAGGAAAAGTAGAATGACCGGCTCTGTAGAAAACCCGATTCCCCTCTACAGAATCATGATGTTGTGTGT
>CAZSQA010000019.1:54863-114704 GCA_964608915.1 uncultured Isosphaeraceae bacterium | reverse complement strand
GGTTTTGACCCAGGGCTTGGACGTCAGGCCTTTCTCCACAGCCTTTTTCGCCACCAGGCCGGCGGCCAGCATGACGGACGGGTTCGACGTGTTGGTACAGCTCGTGATGGCGGCGATGACGACGTCGCCGTTCTTCACGGTGCCGTCCGGCGAAGTGCCGGCCTGAGCGCCCTTGATTTTGCGATAGTCGGCTTCGGCCGTGCGATAGCTGGCCTGCACGCCTGAGAGAAGAACGCGGTCTTGGGGCCGTTTCGGGCCGGCAAGGCTCGGTTCGACGGTCGCCAGGTCGAGTTCGAGCGTGTTGGAATAGGTCGCCGCGGGGGTGTCCTTCGTGTGGAACAGGCCTTGCTCTTTGGCGTAGGCTTCGACCAGCTTGATGAGGTGCGCCGGGCGGCCGGAAAGCTGAAGGTATTTGAGCGTTTCCACGTCGATCGGGAAGATGCCGCAGGTGGCGCCGTATTCGGGTGCCATGTTGGCGATCGTGGCACGGTCGGCCAAGGGCAAGTCTGCCAGGCCTTCGCCGTAGAATTCGACGAATTTGCCGACGACGCCCTTCTTGCGCAGCATCTGCGTGACTGTAAGCACGAGGTCCGTGGCGGTGACGCCTTCCTTCAGGCTGCCGTGCAGCTTAAAGCCGACGACCTGGGGCAACAGCATGGCCACCGGCTGGCCCAGCATGGCGGCTTCGGCCTCGATCCCGCCGACGCCCCAGCCGAGTACGCCCAGGCCGTTGATCATCGTGGTGTGGCTGTCGGTACCGACGAGCGTGTCAGGGTAAGCCAGGGGGCCGCCATCGGCTTTTTCGTTCACGAAGACGACGCGAGCGAGATATTCCAGGTTCACCTGGTGGACGATGCCGGTTTCGGGCGGGACGACGCGGAAATTTTCCAGCGCGTTCTGGCCCCAGCGAAGGAACACGTAACGTTCCTTGTTCCGCTGATATTCCAGCTCGGTGTTGGTGGCGAAAGCGATGTCGGAGCCGGCGGCGTCGACCTGAACCGAGTGGTCGATGACCAGTTCGACAGGCTGCAGCGGGTTGATCTTGCCGGCATTGCCGCCCATGTCGGCCATGGCGTCACGCATTGCGGCGAGGTCGACGACGGCCGGCACTCCGGTGAAGTCCTGCAGAAGCACGCGGGCAGGCGTGAAGCTGATTTCGTCGGTCGGCTCGGCGGCGGCTTTCCAGGCCGCGACGCTGCGCACGGTGTCGGCGGTCACGGAGACGCCGTCTTCGGTGCGGAGCACGTTTTCCAGCAGGATCTTGATCGAGAAGGGCAGGTGGGCGAGGTCGAAGCCTTGCTTTTTGAGAGCGTCGAGCCGGAAAAGGCGATAGCTCGACCCGTCGACCGTGAATTCGCCCAATGCGCCGAAGGAATTTTTCATGTGAGTTGGATACCGGAATCGGGAACAGCTGCGGACGTGAGACCGGGAAATCGAAGTTAGATCATAACACGGCCTCGTGTCGAAATGAAGGAGCGGCATCGGGGAACGTCGACGATGAGTCACCAGGCACGAGTTCGGCGGGAATTCGCCGGTCGAACGCCGGCGTCTTCAAAAGATGGCCGGGCAAATATCGCATGAGAGATCGCAGAGTCGAGTCTGAAGCGGGTGAGCTCTCGGCGCGACCGGAACCCGGAATTCGCGGCGGGTCTGAAAGTATCGAAATAACTTATACATATTCGAAGAATTTTTCGAAAAATCCCGGACAAGGCACTTGATGCACGAATAAACCGGAGTTAGTTTCAAGTCATCGGGTCATTCGACCGGAAAATGCCTGAAAATTCGATTCCTGCCAGACATTCTGGCAATGCCTCACGGCTTTTTACCGCCGCGAGGAAACTCCGCGCGTTCCTTCCCCATCATCATCCCACCGATCCGCGAGGTGTCTCACATGTTCCTTCGCCGCAGACCAGTTCGGGGTTTCACCCTGATCGAACTTCTGGTGGTGATCGCGATCATCGCCGTGCTGATTTCGCTTCTCCTTCCCGCGGTGCAGTCGGCCCGTGAAGCGGCCCGGCGTTCCCAGTGCATCAACAACATGAAACAGATCGGCCTGGCGCTGCACAACTACGAAAGTTCGCAGAGTGCGATGCCGCCTCCGAAACTGAATTCGGCTTCGTGTTACGGCCTTTATGCCGCGAACGGTGCCGCGCCTGCCGGGGCCGTATTGAACACGACCGGTTTCGCGCTGATTCTACCGTATGTCGAGCAGACGACCCTCGCGAACGCCTACAATTTCGGCCAGCCCTCATCCGACGCGATCGGCTGGATCGCTGCGACGCAAAACAACAAGCTGATGGGGTCTTCGCTGTCGAATTCGACGGTCGTCGGATCTCTGGTCGCGACTTACGTCTGCCCTTCCGATCCGAATGTCCAGCAGCCGTATGACGTAACCAACAGCGTTCCCTATTACATGCGGAACGGCCGCCGGTCGAACTATGTGATGATGGCCAGCCGCTACACGGAATACGACTGCCCGCCCTCGGTCGCCGGTAACCGGCCCTCCGATTCCGGCATTTTCTTCACCGACATGGCGACTCGCCTGCAGGAAATCTCCGATGGCCTTTCGAACACGGTCATGATCTCGGAATCGCCGCAGATCAAATGGTCGACTTCGTATGGCCCATGGTGGGGCGCCGGGGCACACACTTCCACTCACGGCACGGTCTATCCGCCGACGCACCAGTGGGCACCAACGACGATCCCGAACGCCCCCTGGTTTCAGTACGGTTCCTGGACGACCGACCAGAATCCGCAGAAGCTTCAGTATGCCTGGCGGATCGGGTCGAAGCACCCTGGTGGCGTGAACGTGACGATGGGCGACGGCTCGGTCCGGTTCATCAAGAATACGATCAACCCCTACACCTGGTGGACGCTCCAGACGATGCGGGGCGGCGAAGTCATCAGTTCCGACTCTTACTGATCTGTCTGTTCCGAACAGACGCGGCTTCGTTCGGATTTCGAGATTCTGGCAATGAAACTCCCTGAGGTTTTCCTCCCCATGAGACGTCCATCATTCATTCCGGCAAGGGTAGCGGCGATTGCCCGCTGCCTCACGATCGGATGCCTGGCGTTCGCCGGCTGCGGCGAATCCGGTCCTCCACTTCATAAGGTGGAAGGCACGGTGTCGCTCGATGGCAAACCGCTGAAAGATGCGGAAATCACGTTCATCCCCGATCCGGCCAACGCGCATGTGACCGCTGGCTCCGCTTTTTCGGCCGACGACGGAACGTACAAGGCTCGATTCCAGAGCAGTTTTGGGCTCGCGGCCGGCAAATATGTCGTGACCGTCCGCAAAACGGAAGTGGCCGACATGTCGAAAGTGCCGGAGGCGATGAAAAACGACCCGGCTCAACTCGAAATGATGGGCCTCACGAAGCCGGTGACGAAAGACAACTACTCTTCGCCGGAAAAGTCTCCGTTCAAGATCGAAGTCGCTTCCGGTGGTGGCCCGTTCAATTTCGAACTCGATTCGAAAGGGCGCTGACTCATGACCAAGGTCATCACTCGATACTTTTTTTCGTTCGGACTGACGGCGCTGGCGATCTCATTCTCCGGCTGCATTCAGAGTTCGACGCCGAAAAGCGATCTTCCGAAGCTCAAGCCCGTCAGCGGGAACATCACCATGGACGGTAAACCGTTACCGGGCGTCATCGTCACCTTCCTGCCGAAGGACGAGAAAGGCTCGATGAGCATCGGGGAAAGCGATGAAAAAGGTGCCTACAAGCTGAGCTTCGTCGGCATGCCGGGTGCCGCTTCGGGTGATTACCAGGTCATGCTGTCCTACAAAACGGCGACGGACGGATCGGTCGTGGACCTGAGAACACAGTCCGCCCTGATCATGCCCAAGCGTGCTGTGGGTGCTGTCGAACGCATGCCCGCCGCATACGCCCCAGGTACGACCACCTTGAGCGCGACCGTTCCTGAGGCAGGCGGCTCGATCGATTTCGACCTGAAGGGACCGCTGAACGAGGCCCCGGCCCCGGTTCAGACCAACGATAGCCCTGCCAAAGTCGGGAAAGACAAGCCCGCCGAACCCGTAAAACCTGCTGAAAAAGAGAAACCTTCAGACTCTGAGAAATCCGCCGGGAAAAGCTGATTTCATCGGAAGTCCTGATGGCTCATTGTCATGGCGATACAGCCGGCCGCATCCCCCGGCCGGCTGTATTCGTGTTTCGATTTCCGGATGTCACTGAATCGAAACCGATACATTTCGGGGCGTTCGCCATTCATCCCACGAACTGAACGTCGACCCGGTGCGGGATCAGGCCGGATTCGGCGGCACGGTCCAGGAGAGTTTGCACGGCCTTACGGCCGATCGGGCCGTAATCGACCGTCCAGTCATTCACGTACATGCCGACGAACTTGTCGGCCAGGGCCGGGTCGAGGTCGCGGGCGTAGGTCAGGGCATAGTCGAGCGCTTCCTGCCTGTGCTCAAGGGCGTAGACGATCGATTCCCTGAGCAGGCGGCCGATCGTGTCGACGGCCTCCTGACCCAGATCCTTGCGGACGACATTGCCGCCCAGAGGCAGCGGCAGCCCCGTGGTTTCGTACCACCAGAATCCGAGGTCGACGAGCTGCCTCAGGCCCTTGTCCGGGTAATAAAGCTGGCCTTCGTGGATGATCACGCCGGCTTCGAATGTGCCGTCGAGAACACGGTCGATGATCTGGTCGAACGGTACGACTTCGACAGGGGCCTGATCGCCGAAGCACAGTCGAAACGCCAGATAGGCGGTCGTCAGCATACCCGGAATGGCGACTTTGACCTTGCCGGCGCGGATGTCGTCGAGAGTCAGGTCGGCTTTCGTCGTGATCACTTTCGGGCCATATTTGTCGCCCATCGACGAGCCTGATGCCAGCAGGGCATACTTGTCGGCCAGGTGGGCGAACGCATGAATCGACACGGCCGAGACTTCCAGCTCGCCACTGCGGGCGCGGTCGTTGAGCGTCTGGATATCTTCGAGCTGATGCACGAACCGAAATCCGCACGTGTCGATCTTGTCGTGCGTCAGGGCGTAGAACATGAAGGCATCGTCGCTGTCCGGGCTATGTCCCACGCGGATGACTGTTTTGTCTGCGGTCGCGGATGTCATGATCTCGTCTCGAACCTTCGGATGCGGTTGCGGCCGACGTCACATGCCAGGCACGGATTCGGCGCGAAGTCGAAAGGGTCATGATAGGCAATTCCGACCGATGCGTACAGGGTGGGCGTCTGCGCGGGCATGTCGGCCGCGAAACCTATGGGAAACTTCGAACGTTCAGGATCGATCGAACGATTTTCCGCACCGAGCCGACAAGGTTGCGGATCGGGGCCGTGGTCTGGGCCAGCGTTCGCCAGTCCTCCGGCTGGATACCTGGCGGCATTTCGCCATATCGGAAAAACTCACCGGCATGGCCCCCGGTCCTGGCTGCCGGGATGACGGGAAAGCCTTTCGATACGGCGACTTCCGCTTCGTGCTGCGTCCCCGGGCCGCCTTCGATCATCAGGTAGATCTGGCCTAATCGTCCGAGGATTTCCCGGCGTTCGAAGAAATCGTCTCCCGCGCCGATCGTAATGCCGCTATCGCATGGCCCTATACCCCGGGGAAGCAGATGGTACATGTTTTCCGGCTTCGACATCGCCTTCCGGGCGGCCGAAAACGCTTGTCCGAAGGTTTGTCCGACTCCAGCCACGCCACCCGTCACGGCGACGAGTTCATCGATGGCCGCCAGATCCTGGGCGATAGCTTCGCAGATCCGGGCACTGTCCTGGCCCCAGAATTTCGTGCTGCCGATCACGACGAGCCGTGGCCCGGGCGAAATCTGACGGATTACGACATTCGCTTCGGATTGGTAGACGTCGATCATCGTTCGCTCGCTTTCGTCAGACCGGTCGTAACGACAGACGGAAATGAATCGCCTTACCAAATCAGCATCTCGAAACATCGTAACACATCGATCGACTTCGTCGAAGTTGCCCCGGAGGTCGCTTGCGGCTGATCCGATTTTCCACCCGGGACTGCTTTTTATCTCTTTTCTTGCCATGCACCAGGCGAACATAATGAGACTTCCTCTGTCGGAGCAGTGCCTACCGGATCGTTCCCTATCGCGGCCCACCCCGCCTGACCGAGTACCGTCATGAATCGCCTTACCCCGGAACGCATCGAACGGACTCTCACGCGCCGTGGACTGATCCGCTACGGCACCGGCGGCCTGGGGCTCACTCTGGGCGGATACTGGCGTGCCGAAGCCGCATCGGAGACGCTCGTCACGAGCCGCCCCGTGAAGGCCTGCATTCTGGTGTTTCTCTACGGCGGGCCGAGCCATATCGACACCTTCGACATGAAGCCCGACGGCCCGTCCGAGATCCGGGGCGAATTCCGCCCGATCCAGACTCCCGTTCCCGGCCTGACCGTGTGCGAACACCTGCCACGTCTGGCCCGGCTCATGGACAAAATCGCCCTGGTGCGCAGCATCACCCACCAGGCCCGTCTTCATGATTCCGCATCCATCCATGCATTGACAGGGCGGCCGCTGGAAGGTCCGGACCGCGAATTGTTCGAGCCTCAGCCGCAGACGACGCCCAGCTATGGCGGGGCTCTGGCCTATCTCAGGAGAACCGAGCGGATCGAAACGCCCCATGCCATCGTGCCGTTCCCGTTTCGTAACGTGCATCCCGTGCCGTGTCAGGGGGCAGGGTTTCTCGGCTCGCAATATGACCCGCTGGTGATCGACGTCGACGCGACGCGCAAACGCTACGACGCCGAGTCTCTCAGCCTCGCTCCGGGCCTGGACCGGTCGCGCACCGAATCGCGACGAAAACTGCTGGAGTCGATCGATCCCCAGGCGACCGGATCGACCCGCTGGCACAGCCAGATCGCCAAGGCTCATAGGCTTTTCGCTTCGGTGAAGATGCGTGAAGCTCTGGATATCGAGCGTGAGCCGACAGCCGTGCGTGAGCGGTACGGCTTCGGGAAACCGGCCGTGGCTGTGGGCGAAGGAGGCGGTGGCGGGAATGGTGCCGAGATGGGTATCGCCCGGGAGATGCGCGGGCAGAACGTGCTGCTCGCCCGGCGGCTGGTCGAAGCCGGCGTGCCGTTCGTGAACGTCAACGACTTCAAGCAGCAGGGCCAGAACTGGGACGCCCACTTCAAGTGCTTCAATCAGCACAAGAATTTCCTGCTGCCTCAGGCTGACCAGAGCATCGCGACGCTGATCGAAGATCTCGACGCCAGGGGAATGCTGGACGAAACGCTCGTCGTCGTCATGGGCGAATTCGGGCGGACGCCCAAAATCAACGGCGACGGCGGCCGCGACCACTGGCCGGACTGTTACACCGTCATGTTCGCCGGCGGCGGCGTGAAGGGTGGGGCCGTCTACGGGGCCAGCGACCGTCAGGGGGCTTATCCCGCGCGTGATCCGGTCACCCCCGGCGATATCGCCGCCACAATCTTCTGGCGCTTCGGATTCGATCCAGCCACCGAGATTTACGATCAACTGCAACGCCCGCACCGGCTCGCGTCGGGCGAGCCGATCCAGGCGATCTTCTGATTCGATCTGCAGATTCGATCGATTCAGCTTGAAGCAGATTATCGGGAACATTTGGCGGCGTTTGTCATTGCATCGGAAACGACGAAACGTTTCCCATCCGACACATTACTTGACGGCAAATTCACATCGTGCTAATGTCATTGCGGATATCTGGCTCCAGATATCCTGTTGTGCTCAAGTCTCTCGGTTTTTCTGGACTGAAGACTCTGAACGAACGCGAATCACAGTACAAGAGTCGGCTGTCGCGAGGGTTCGAATGAAACGGTTATGGATCAGTTTCGGCGCGGTGCTCGTCGTTTCCTTCTCGGTCCTGGGCTGGGTCGGAACACGAATCTATCAAGAGATGCCGCCAATTCCGACAAGTGTCGTCGATTCCGGCGGCAACACCGTCATCCACGAGGGCGATATCGCCGCTGGGCAAAACGTGTGGGAAACGATGGGTGGCATGGAAGTCGGATCTATCTGGGGGCACGGGAGTTATGTCGCACCTGACTGGTCCGCCGATTATCTCCATCGTGAGGCTCTATTCATTCTGAACGCTTGGGCGAAGAAGGAATTCTCTGCCGATTTCGAGGCGCTCGATCCCGAGAGAAAGGCTCAACTCACGGGGCGGCTCACGGCGTCGATGCGAGCCAACTCTTACGATCCGGCCACGGGCCGCGTCACGATCGATCCCGTGCGGGCTGAAGCCTTCGCGGCGAACCTGTCGCACTATTCGGATGTGTTTTCGAAGGGTGATGCAGCCTATGCCATACCCGCCGGAACGGTCTCGGATCCGGACCGACTGAAAAAACTGACGTCATTTTTCTTCTGGGCGGCCTGGGCCACGGTCACGAACCGTCCCGGAGACGACATCAGTTTCACGAACAACTGGCCGCATGAACCCTTGGTCGGCAACAAGCCGAGCGGAGAAAACGTCGTCTGGACAGGAGTCAGCATCATGATGCTCCTGGCCGGAATCGCCGCCATGATCTGGTGGCACGCTTCCACCAAGGAGGAACCGGACACGATTCCGCCGGAGAGCGACCCGCTCGCCTCGTGGGTCTCTACGCCCAGCCAGGTGGCCACGATCAAATACTTCTGGGTCGTGGCCGCACTCATCCTCGTTCAGATGCTCCTGGGGGTCGTCGTCGCGCACTATGGCGTGGAAGGTGACGGCTTCTACGGTATTCCCCTTTCCAAATGGGTGCCTTACAGCATCGCCAGAACCTGGCATATCCAGCTCGGCCTTTTCTGGATCGCGACGGCATGGCTGGGAGCAGGTCTGTTCATCGGACCGATCGTCAGCGACAAAGAACCGGCCGGGCAACGAATCGGGGTCAATATTCTGTTCGTCGCTCTTCTCGTGGTAGTCGTCGGTTCGCTTACCGGCGAGTGGCTTAGCATTGCGAATATGCTCTCGGATTCGACATCGTTCCTTTTTGGACACCAGGGATACGAATATGTCGATCTCGGACGGGTCTGGCAGATTCTTCTGATGATCGGCCTGTTGCTCTGGTTATTCCTGATGATTCGCGTCCTTTTGCCTGCCTTGCGGGGCACAGGCGAATCGAAGCAGCTCGTGCGGTTGCTGGCGGTTTCCACGGCGGCGATCGCTTTGTTCTACGGTGCCGGACTGACGTGGGGTCAGCACACTCACCTCTCGATCAAGGAATACTGGCGGTGGTGGGTCGTTCACCTCTGGGTCGAGGGATTTTTCGAGGTCTTCGCCACCACTGTGATCAGCTTCGTTTTCATGCGGCTGAACCTGGTACGCCCGGGTTTCGCGGCCGCGGCCGCGCTGCTCTCCGCCACGATCTATCTTGCTGGCGGAATCATCGGCACTTGCCACCACCTCTATTTTTCGGGAACACCCACGCTTGCGCTGGCCTGGGGATCGGTTTTCAGTGCGCTGGAAGTGGTGCCGTTGACGCTCGTCGGCTTCGAAGCCAACCAAAATATGAGGTACGCCAGCAAAAAACCATGGCTGCGACAATACGTCTGGCCGATTCGATTCTTCGTCGCCGTGGCATTCTGGAATATGGTCGGAGCCGGCCTTTTCGGCTTCATGATCAACCCTCCGATCGCGCTCTATTACATGCAGGGACTCAACACCACGCCGCTCCATGGCCATGCGGCTCTCTTCGGCGTTTACGGCATGCTCGGTATCGGCCTCATGCTTTTGTGCCTGCGTGTCCTGCACCCCACACGGGAATGGAATGAGGGGCTCCTGCGATTCTCCTTCTGGATGTTGAACATCGGCCTTTTCGGCATGTGCATTTTGTCGCTCCTGCCCGTAGGGTTAATGCAGACATGGGCTTCCGTGGACCAGAGCTACTGGTTCGCTCGAAGCCGTGAGTTCATGCAGCAACCCCTGATGCAGAACTTGCGATGGATGCGGGTGCCTGGCGATACGCTCTTTTTCGTCGGTGCCGTCGCGCTCGTCGTGTTCATAGCCGGGCTGAAAACCGGGCATTCGTATAAGAAAACTAAGTAAAACGATTACGCGATCATTCACGAACACGAAATCCCCGATCAGGCGAGTCGGGGATTTCGTCATTCCGAACCGTTCCGAACCGCTGGATCCAGCGATGCCGATGGCAATGCCTCGGTGGTCCGAAGCGAGACCGTGGACATTTCCGAATCGGCTGAAAGCCCGAAGGAGGGGATCAACACGTTTCGAATCGACCAATGGCGGGCATTGCCGGTTTCCGGACGAGCGATGTCGAAGCTGCCGCGCGGGCTTCGAACGCGGCGACCGCCAAAAAGCCCGGCCCCCGGGTGAAGCGGGGGCGCGCGGCTTTGGAGGAGGGAGTCGTCAATATGCCGTCAATCCGTGCCGTAAATCTCATCGCTCTCATCGGAAGCAGGTTGCCCGAGGCGCAATCCGTTCGATTCCTGCGTCCTGTTCATTCAGTCGATCACGCCAAGCGGGTCGCCCGCCTGGCCGCTGCCGACGTTCTTCCGTGAACTTGCCTGATAGGTGATCCGGCCCGACGAACCGGAGCTGTTCGGGGTACGCCATGCGCTTGTCTTCGAGGCTGCGGGTTCCTTCCCGCCGGAACCGGCCGGAGCGGTCGATTCCTTCGCACCTGGTGCGTCGCCGGGCTTGATCACTTCCAGGCGAGGTTCATCCGGAGTCGACGATTCCGGCTTCTTGACCGAAGAGTCGATCGTTGAGGTTGATTTCGGCGAATTGTCGAGGTTGGTGATCGGCGGTTTTTCCATGATCACCTGGGGGGCTTCCGCCGGCGGAGCCAGGTTGTCGATCACGCTTGAGGAAGATTCTTCCCTGCGGGGCGTAAGCCCGGAAGTGACTCCGGATGAAGGCGGTTCGAGCGGGGCCTTGGGGTCGCCGAACGATGGCACGACGGAAGAAGTCGTGCCGCCCTGGCGCGGTTCCAGAACGATGGGCGGTTCGCTCGGCGCTTCGGCCGGAGCCGACTGACGCTGCTGGATAATCGCGCCTTGCTGTTGCTGGATGATCGCACCCTGTTCCTGCTGTACGATCGCTCCCGGAGTTTCCACGGTGGTGTAACCCTGGTCGACGACGACGGACTGGGAACGGGTCGTGCTTGTCAAAAATCGGGGTCGCATCGATGTACGGCGCCCGCCATGGCAGCCGGACATATTCAACGCGCAAGTGATGCCTAATGCGATGGCCGGTATGCGGAGAGATTTCGAACGCCAAAGGCGTCCGAACGGGGAGCTTCTCATGGTGTCATGCCTTGTTGCTGTCGCTCAAAATGCGGGCCGTCACGATGTCGGGTCGCGAAAACGGACGCCCGCGAATGCTCTTCGAGCCTTCGATGTCGTTTCATTGGGAAACTTAGCCGAACTTTAGGGATCGTGGCGGTGATTTCGGTCCGGAAAACTCACATGCAGTCGCCAGTTCCGGCACGTTCGTCGCCGTCGCTCCGAATCGCGAAATATTTTCCGAAAAGATTCAAGATTCAGGCTTGTGATGGTTCGACGCTCCGGCACTGACTCAAGTTCCGGCACGCTTGGCAACCGCTGGTACGAACGGTTATGCTGAACGACTCAGTTTCGCGCGGCCGCTTCGAGGAACGATTCGGCCAGGTCCATCGAGGGTCGTCATCGCTCATGCCCGCGTATCATTTTTCTCGCATCGAAAAGAAGTGGCAGCGTTTCTGGGACGAGAACAAGACGTTCCGAGCGGTGGACCTCGTCGCGGACAAGCCGAAGTTCTATGCCCTGGACATGTTCCCGTATCCCAGCGGCGCCGGGCTGCACGTCGGCCACCCGGAAGGCTATACGGCCACCGACATCCTATGCCGTTTCAAGCGGATGACGGGTCATAACGTCCTGCACCCGATGGGCTGGGACGCATTCGGCCTGCCTGCCGAACAATACGCGATCGAGACCGGCACGCACCCGCGTGTGACGACCCAGCAGAACATCGACAACTTCCGCCGCCAGATCAAGTCGCTCGGCTTCTCTTACGACTGGGACCGTGAGGTCGACACGACCGATCCCGGCTATTACCGCTGGACTCAGTGGATCTTCCTGAAGCTTTTCGACTCCTGGTACGACCCCTCTCACGCCTGGACCGATCCCGAAGGCCGGCCGCGCCGCGGCAAGGGCCGGGCGATCGCCGAGCTGCCGATCCCCGAAGGCTGCCCGGATCCTGAGGCTTATCGAGACTCCCAGCGCCTGGCTTACCGCGCCGAAGTGCCCGTGAACTGGTGCCCGGCACTGGGCACGGTGCTTGCCAACGAGGAAGTCAAGGACGGCAAGTCGGAGCGGGGCGACCACCCGGTCGTGCGTCTGCCGCTCAAGCAGTGGATGCTGCGCATTACGGCCTATGCCGAACGGCTGATCGACGATCTCGAACTCGTCGACTGGCCCAAGGCGATCAAGGACATGCAGCGCAACTGGATCGGCCGGAGCGAAGGTGCCGAGGTCGACTTCTACCTGGGCGAGCCCAAAAGCCTGCACGAATGGGCACGCCAGCGCAGCGTGAAGCCGTTCCCGGAAACGCCGGGCGACGACGTGATCCGCGTCTTCACCACGCGGCCGGATACGCTCTTCGGAGCGACATACATGGTTCTCGCGCCCGAGCACCCGCTGGTGGATAAGCTCACGACGGACGACCAGAAGGCGGCCGTCGAAGCCTATCGAACCGAAGTCGCCGGCAAGAGCGACATGGACCGGCTGGACGCGACCAAAAAGAAAACCGGTGTGTTCACTGGCGGTTACGCGGTCAACCCGGTCACTTTCGAGCCGATCCCCGTCTGGATTGCCGATTATGTCCTCTACGGCTACGGCACCGGGGCCATCATGGCCGTGCCGGGGCACGACGAGCGCGACTTCGAATTCGCCCGCACTTTCGGCCTGCCCGTCGTACGTGTCGTCGCCCAGGATTTGATGGACTTCGACAAGCCGCTTCCCGCAGCCGAAACCGAGGAAGGGCTGGCCGTGAATTCGTCCAACAACGAATTCAATTTGAATGGCCAGCCGACATCCCGGGCCAGGCGGCTGATCGTCGAGCAATACCTGGCCGAAAAGGGTGTCGCCCGCCTGACCATCAATTATAAGCTGCGTGACTGGCTCTTCAGCCGCCAGCGTTACTGGGGCGAACCGTTTCCGATCGTGCTCGACGCATCGGGCCGGGCCCATCCGGTGGGAGAAGGCGAACTGCCCGTAACCTTGCCCGAACTGGCCGATTTCAAGCCATCCGGCAAGCCCGAGCCGCCCCTTTCGAAAGCCCTCGAGTGGGTGCGGTATTCCGATCGCTACGAGCGTGAAACCAACACGATGCCCCAATGGGCCGGTTCGTGCTGGTATTACCTGCGATACATCGATCCGAAAAATGACAAAGCCCCGTTCGACACAAGCCTCGAACGCTACTGGCTGCCTGTGGATCTGTACGTCGGCGGTGCCGAGCATGCCGTGCTACACTTGCTGTATAGCCGTTTCTGGCATAAGGTTCTGTTCGATCGTGGCCTGGTGCACACGGCCGAGCCGTTCAAGAAGCTGGTCAACCAGGGCATGATCCTGGGCGATACGGAATACACCGTCTATCAGGACGAAACCGGCGGTTATGTCAGCGTCGACGAGCCCGTGCACGACGAAATCGGCCCGTTCACCATGCGGGCCGGCCAGCGCGTGCCGCTGAAGCTGGTGCGCATCGAGCCGGATGCCGCCGTGAAACAGGGTGACAGGTTCGTTCTGGCGGCCGATGCGTCCGTGCGTGTCGACGCCCGGGCCAACAAAATGTCCAAAAGCCGCGGCAACGTCATCAACCCCGACACCGTCGTGGAAGAATACGGGGCCGACAGCCTGCGGCTTTACGAGATGTTCATGGGCCCTCTCGAAGCCACCAAGCCCTGGAGCATGAAGGGTGTCGAGGGTGTTTCCCGCTTCCTGGCCCGCGTCTGGCGTCTGATCGTCGACGACATGGCCGAAGAGATCCGTCTGGATACTCGTGTTCAGGACGTCGAACCCGACGCCGAAACGGCGAAGCTCCTGGCCCGCACGATCGCGGGCGTGGCCGAAGATTTCGAAGAACTTCGGTTCAACACGGCGATTTCGAAACTCATGGAATTCACGAATTTCATGACGGCTCGCGAAGTTCGTCCGAAAAAGGCCCTGGATGCCTTCGTGCTCGTTCTGGCACCCCTGGCGCCCCACCTGGCCGAAGAACTCTGGGAGATCCTGGGCCACTCGACCAGTCTGGCTTACGAACCCTGGCCTGCGTTCGACCCGGCCCTTCTCGTGGATTCGGAAGTGGAAGTCGTGCTTCAGATCAACGGCAAAGTCCGTGGCCGAGTCGTATTGCCTGCCGACGCCGACGAGGACGCCATGAAAGCCGCCGCGCTGGCCGATCCGAAAGTCGCGGCCTTGATCGCGGGCAAGACGGTTCGCAAGGCGATCGTCGTGCCCGGCAAACTCATCAACCTGGTGGTCGGCTGATTACAGAGGTCCTGGCCCGCGGACGGCCGGCACAGGCGAACACGCAAGACGAAGGCCGGAGATCGCGTCATGCATGAAACCAGCAAGTTCGCCCGACTCATCCTCGGATTCCACGATCATCAGCCGGTCGGCAATTTCGACGGCGTCTTCGCCCAGAATTTCGAGCAGGCGTATCTGCCGCTTGTCCGTACCTTCGCCGAAAACCCCGGCGTCAAGTTCTGTCTGCATGTTTCCGGGCCGCTCTGGGAATGGCTCGAAGCGAATCGCCCGGCGTTCTTTGACGAACTGGGCGTTCTCATCGAACGTGGTCAGGCGGAAATTCTGGCCGGGGCGTGGTCCGAACCGATTCTGCCGATGATCCCCCGGCGTGACCGGATCGCCCAGATCGCCATGTTCCGCGACATCATCGCCCGGCGGTTCGGTGTCTCGCCGCGCGGTATGTGGCTGGCGGAACGCGTCTGGGAGCCGGAACTCGTCGAATCGATCGCCCGTGCCGGCATCGAATATGCCGTGCTCGACGACTACCACTTCACCCGTGCCGGCCTTTCGCCCGACGCCCTCGGAGGCTACTTTCTGACCGAGGACCAGGGCCACGTGCTCCGGCTCTTCCCGAATTCCGAGGCATTGCGGTATCTCGTCCCCTGGCGCGAGCCTGAAGAGACGATCGACTATCTGCTGAAACTGTCCGAATCCGATCGCCCGAACCCGTTGGCCGTCACAGCCGACGACGGCGAAAAATTCGGCGGCTGGCCTGGTACGAACGACCTGATCTACGGCAAAGGCTGGTTGGCAAGATTCCTGAAGATGGTGCAGGAAAACGAAAGCCGAATCCGCACGCGAACGTTCTCCGAAGCACTCGACGAACTGCCGCCTCTGGGTAGAATCTATCTGCCCCCGGCCAGCTACCGCGAGATGACCGAATGGGTGCTGCCGACCGACCGGATCGAGACGTACCTGCAAGCCGCTGAGAATCTCGAAAAGGCCGACGCGAAATTCGCCGAGCCGATCCGCCCGTTTTTCGCCCCCGGCGGCTTCTGGCGCAATTTTCTGGTGAAGTATCCCGAAGCCGCTGAGATGGCCGCGCACATGCGAAGCGTCTCCGACACTCTGGCCCGGATCGATCGCCAGGCGAATGTCTCGAGAAAAACTCTGACGGAAGAAAAAACGAAGCAGCTTGAAGCCGTACGAAAAGACGTCTTTCGCGCCCAGTGCAATTGCCCCTACTGGCATGGCGCGTTCGGCGGCCTGTATCTGCCCCACCTGCGTAACGCCGTCTATCGGCACATGATTCTGGCGGAAAACGGCATCGACGCCCTCATCGCTCCCGAGGGCGACTATCTCCGCTGCCTCGAAGGAGACTTCGACGCCGACGGTCAGACCGAAATCCGGCTCGACAATCGTCATGCCATCCTGTGGATCGATCCGGCCCAGGGTGGCCAGATCTACGAAGCCGACGACCGCCGCACCGCGACCAACGTGCTGGCTACGCTCAACCGCAGGCCCGAACCTTATCACGAAAAGGTCCGCAAGGCGGCACAGGCCCCCCCAGCCGATACCCCCGAAGGCCCTTCGAACCTGCACGATCGCATCACGCTCAAGCATGCGGGCATGGATGCGCTTCTCGTTTACGATTCGTATCCCCGAAAGGCTCTGGTCGATCATCTCTGGCCCGCGACCGTGACGGCGGATCAAGTGCAGCTCAATCGTCAGGAATACCTCGTCGATCTGGCGAACGCGGCCTATCGCGTCGACAAGATCGACAAATCGCCGGACCGGGTCGGCGTCACGCTTTCGTTCGGCACACAAGTCGGCGAAAGCGGATTTCGCGTCGCCAAATCGGTCGACCTGCCGAGGCCCTGCAGTTGTTTCGACGTCAACTATCGGCTCAGCGGTCTTTCAGCTCTGCCAGCCAGCCGCTTCGCCGTGGAAATCAACATCGCGGCCATGGCGGGGCAGGCGATGGACCGCCAGTTCATCGACGATCGAGGCCAGAAACTGGGAACGCTCGACTCCGCTCTTCGACTCGTTCGACCTGCGAGTTTGACGGCGGCTGACGAGTGGGCGAATCTGGCGATTCGTATCGATTGGACGGAAAATCCTCCGGACGAAGTCTGGACGATGCCGATCCGCACCGTTTCGAACAGCGAGGGCGGCTTCGAAGCCGTTTTCCAGAGCACGGCCATTTTCGCGGTCTGGGACTTCGGGCCGAACGGGGCCGACGGACGTTCGCTGCAATTCCGCTGGTGGTTCGAACGTCTGCGTTGAGGCCGTTGCGGGCTTTGCCGCTTCCGGGGTCCGATCATGTTCGACCGTATCTCCGCCGGAATTCGCGCAATTTTCGAAAGGCCCGGGCCAGTTTCGGAGTCTGGTAGGTCGTATGATCGCTGGCGATTCGATCCCGGCAATTGGAACGATCTGTGGACGCGAGCTTCCGTCATCCATTTTCCGGACGATGACCCGGGGCAACGATTCTTCGCCACATTCACATGCGCCGATCCGGCTTTCGAACGTACTTTTGCCGGACCCGGTTCGACCGGTGAATTTCAAGGCTTCCGGCCCTATGAGCCGGGCGACGATCCGCGGGATGTCGACTGGCGCGCGACCGCACGCGCTCGTCAGGCCATCGTGCGCCAGCGTTCGCATGAAGGCCGACGCGCCGTTGCGATCGTCGTGGATGTCTCGGCCAGCATGTGGGTGGAAAACAGGAACCGGGCTGACACGCTTCGACCGATCGACATCGCTTTCGAAACGGCGGTGTGGCTCTCGGCCGCCGCGACAATGCGTCAATCGCCTCTGGACGTGATTCTGGCCAGTGACCGAATCGAACTTCACCTGTCCCGGTTACGTGGCCGGCAGGCAATCCGCCAGGTCGTCGCCGCCGCTTCCGTTTTTCGGCCTGAGCATGCCGCGACAGCCTGGTCCGACGCCGTGCACGGCGGATGTCGTTTCAGGCCAGGTTCTTATGTCTTCTGGATCAGCGATTTCGCCTGGCTGCCTGATCCGCTGGTTTTTCGCCGCACTTTCTCGCATGTGCAATCGCTGGGTGTACGCATCGAAGCCGATGCCGACCGCATCGAAGCTTGCGGCGGGCTCATCCGCGATGCCGAAACGGGCGAGATCGTCGATGCTTCGAGGAGTGTGCGCGGCCGTTCGCTCGCCGAACGTACCGACCGATGGTCCGCGGCATCGGGTGTGCCGGTGCTCGATATGGACGTGCGGATCGAACGACCGGAACTGCTTCTGGCCGATTGGCTGCATCGCGCCTACGCCGGACATGGACGGTCAAGATGAGCCAGAAAACCTATTTCGAACCGCCTGCCCCCCCGCCGTTCTGGCAGAACGAACCGCTAAACGCACTGTCGTCGCAATCGCTCGAATCGCCCGCGAGATTTGCCATCTATGCTTCGCTCATCGCTTTAGGCTGCATCGTTGCGGCGCTCACCATCTTCTGGATTCGAAAGCGGTGGCGAACGGACTCACGTGCCGAGGAGTTCCGAATTCGGTCCGAATTAGCCCGACATCCGAAGATCGGCCCGGATGCCGCCTGGCTTTCATCGGCGACGATCCTGGAACGACTCGGCGAATTCTCCGGTGACGAACCGACGCTTCGAATGCTCGAAGATCTCAAAACGCTCGAAGCTCGTCGTTATGGCCCAGGTGGCACCGGTTGAGCCTCACCACTGGAATTTCCAGTCTGCCTGAGTCATCGCGATTCGTGTATCGCCCAGGGGCTTCGGTACGTTCCGTTCGACGAGCTGGCGAATGGTATTCGTTTCCTGAATCGCGGCCCAGCCGACTTTCGAAAAGGTCTCTTCCTTGAACACGTGCTCGGAGAGCAGGGGGTTCGTAAAGGCTTGAGAGAAAGCGTCGACACCGACCATCGACAAAATCAGTTGCGGCAGCGGCGAATTCTTCACATGGTCTTCCGCGAAAAGGCCCGTGTAAAACTCCACATTCTCTGGCCTGCCGTATTTGTCTTTCAGAAATGAAGCGACCTGCGGGTCGGTCGAAATCTCTTCGAAACTGTTCGGGCGCGACAGCGAACAATATTCGCGGTAATCCGAATAGGACGCAAGTTGACACAAACGGCCCTGTTCGATGGCGAATCGCTCACGCGGCAAAATGGAATCGCTCGTATTGAAAACGCCGAGCCGGGCCGCCTTCATGGCACTCAAATCAGCGAAGCCTTGGGCCAGGCCGGTTTCGATGACGATCCGGTTGTTCAGAAATGTCGACTGAACAGGATACGCCTTGCCGCCGAACGTCATGACTTCGGGCACGAGCGAATGCCATCGGTAAAGCAGGCTGAATTCGGTCGTGATCCAGTTCGGCTTGTTCCAGGGGGCCGTCCACGCGAAAGTCGGATCTGCCCTGAATTTGATCGGCCTGGGATTGATGTTGTTGATGTATTCTTCGACGACGATCTTGAGAAACAGCACGATGACGGTATTGCGAGCCGTCTGGAACACCCGTTCGTCGTCCCACTCCGGAAATGCGCGTTCCATTTCGCCGGCGAGCCGGTTGTGCTCGCGCAGAAATAGCGTGTTCATGAACGAGACGGACGGTACGGCATTGGCACGGTCGCCGCCGATCGCGAAAATGAAACGCTTCATTTCTTCCGGTAAATTCGAAATGCCCAGCGGTGGATCGAGCGCTTCGAAATCCGCCTTCACCTTGCCCGAATCGTCGAACAGAAACGGCGGAAATTCTTCTTCTTCCCCATGGGCCGTCCGCAGCCTCTGCGAACTGAGCCGCCCGCGCTGGCCCGCCTTTTCGCTGAAATGGCGCAGGGCGTATGTCTGCTCCGGTGTGCGGCCATAGAGCGGGCACATGTCGATCTGGTTGTTCGACGTATTCTGCTTGCGGATCGGGTCGAGCCGGTCGGCCGTGTCGCTGGGCATCTTCGTGCGCACGAAGCCGTCGGTCAGATACTGGGCGAAAGCCGGGAACAGGCATGTCGATTTGTCGCAGTACCGCACTTCCCCGCGGCGCGCGAAAATCTGCACGATTTCATCGACTTTCGGCGAGGGATTCTCCTGGTTCGCCGGCAAATCGTTGCGGGGCGGCAGGTGCCGCGCGCTCCAGCGCGTGTCCGTCAGACCCGTCCAGGTCGTGTAATCATGCGACATGCTCAAGGGGTGCGGCCGCCGCCGACACGCATTGATCACCCGCTCGATCGCCAATCGATTGACCGTCAGCGGCGCGATCGCCCCGGCGACCTGTAGTAACCGCATTTTCAGACTTTCCAGCGCCACGTTTCAGTTCTCCCGCAAAGGCAATCAATTCGTGCAATTGCGGGAAGTTTGGCTGATGGAGCCGGTCAAGTCAAGCGAATTGTCGAAAAGGCATTCGAAAGTCAGATCACCCCAGAATGCCCTTGATGACCTTCGCCCCCTCGACGCCTGACAGCCTGGCATCCAGCCCCTGAAACTTATATGAGAACGCGTTGTGATCGATGCCAAGCAGGTGCAGCATCGTGGCGTGCAGATCGTGCACAGTCGTCACGTTCTCCACGGCGGCATAACCGAGTTCATCGGTCGCGCCGTAGATCATGCCGGGGCGAACTCCGGCACCGGCCATCCACAGCGAAAAGGCCTTGTTGTGATGGTCACGCCCTGCCGAGCCCTTGTTCGTCTGCGACATCGGCGTGCGGCCGAATTCGCCCGACCAGACGACGAGAGTGTCGTCCAGCATGCCCTGACGCTTCAGGTCTTTGAGGAGTGCCGCGCAGGCTTTGTCCGTTTCCATCGCCTTCTGCGTGACACCTTCGCGAACGCCGTTATGGTGGTCCCAGTCCCGGTGATAAAGCTGGATGAACCGCACGCCGCGCTGGGCCAGTCGCCGTGCCAGAAGGCAATTCGAAGCGAACGAGCCGTCGCCCGGCGTGCATCCGTACATTTCCAGCGTGTCTGGCCGTTCGTCGCGAATGTCCATCAAGCCCGGCACGCTCGATTGCATTTCGAAGGCCAGTTCGTATTGTGCGATGCGCGTTGCGATTTCCGGGTCGTCTACCCGGTTCTGATGCAACCGGTTCAGGGCGTTGATGGCCGAAACGTCGGCCGATTGACAACCCATGTCGACCCCGTCCGGGCTCTTCAGATAAAGCACCGGGTCGCCTTTGCCCCGCAATTGCACGCCCTGGAACCTGCTGGGCAGAAAGCCCGCCGACCATTGTCTTGCAGCCACAGGCTGGGGCGGTCGGCCGACACCGGTCGAGATCATCACGACGAAACCGGGCAGGTCCTCAGACTCGCTGCCCAGGCCATACGTCACCCAGGCACCCATGCTCGGCCGGCCCGCGATCTGTGAACCGGTGTTCATGAACATATGGGCAGGGTCGTGATTGATCGCTTCGGTCGTCATCGAACGGACGATGCAGATGTCGTCGGCCATCGAGCCGATGTTCGGAAAAAGATGACAGATCTCGGCCCCGGAGGCCCCGAATTTGCGGAATTCGAACTGCGGCGCCAGGCACACCAGGGCCTGTCCCTGGAGCTGAGCCAGTTGCTGGCCCTTCGTCATGCTCTCCGGCATCGGCTGGCCGTCCATTTTGGCCAGCGCGGGCTTGGGGTCAAAAGTTTCCAGGTGAGAGGGGCCGCCGGCCATGGTCAGCCAGATGACCCGCTTCGCCTTGCGCGGCAGCGGCAGGGGGTCGATCACGCCTTTCCGCGAATTGTCGGCCCCGATGGCACGCGGGTCATTCAGCCCGGCCAGAGCCACGGCGCCCAGCCCCAGGGCCGATTTGCCGAGAAAAGTGCGCCGCAGCATGCGCCGGGCCAGCCTGTCGGCATATTCCATGTTCTTCGAAGGGTTCATGGTGCATCGGGCCTCAGGGACGGGTGATCGTTTCGTGAAGGTTGAAGAGGACGCGTGCAATGTGAGTCCACACGGCGATATCCTGAACGGCAAGTCCGTTACGATTCGGGCTTTGACCGACTTTCGCGATTGCATTTGCGGCATCCGGGTCGTCGGCATAATGCGACCGGTGCCGGTCAAGCAGCGATTTCAATGCCTTCAGTTCGTCCGCATCAGGCTTACGCTGAAGCACCTGCCGCATCGCCCAGGTGAGGCGTTCCTCATCTCCCGCGTTAGGAAGATCGCCCAGAATCCGGTTCGCCAGGCCACGTGCCGCTTCGACGAAGGTCGGGTCGTTGAGCAGCACCAGGGCCTGCTGAGGCAGGTTCGATCGGGAACGCTGCGCCGTGCATTCCTCGCGGCTGGGGGCGTCGAAGGCCAGCATGGCAGGGTGAGTGAACGATCGCTGCCACCATACGTACATGCCACGACGATGCTGTGCCTGGCCTGTGTCGGGGTCGTAGCTGCGTACGGGGAAGTTCAGGTTTTCCCAATAGCCTTCCGGCTGATAGGGTTTGACGCTCGGTCCGCCGATGTACATCTCGAGCAGGCCGCTTACGAACAGGGCGTTGTCGCGTACCAGTTCGGCTTCCAGTCGCAGGGGCGATTGCCGGGCCAGCAGGCGATTGTCAGGGTCGATTCGGCGCAACTCTTCGGTTGCCGTCGAAACCTGCTGATAGGTCTCGCTGCTTACGATCGTGCGCACGATGTGCTTGACGTCCCAGCCGCTGTCCATGAACTCGCAGGCCAGCCAGTCGAGCAGCTCGGGGTTCACGGGCGGTTCGCCCTGAGTGCCCAGGTCGTCCGCGACTTTCGAAATGCCGTGTCCGAAAAACTGAGCCATAAGGCGGTTGACGAACACCCGGGCCGTCAGGGGATTCTCGCGAGAGACGAGCCACTTCGCCAGATCGAGCCGGTTCGGCACGCGGCCGTTCAGCTCTGGCTGAGGCAAGTATCCAGGAAACCCGGGCGTGACGACTTCGCCTGATTCGTCCTGCCAGTCACCCCGGTGCAGCACTCGAACGACCCGTGGCGTATCCGAGGCCGAAACCAGGCATCGCGGCATCGTGGCGATGAGGGCATCGCGGGTTTCGGTCAGCGATTTCAATTCGGCACGATCTTCGGGATAACTCAGGGCCACGACTCTGCGGAAATAGTTCTGGAGCGTTTCCCGTTCTTTCACGGAGCGATCACCCCGGGCTTTTTTGAGAGCCTCGCCGATAACTTTCGCCTCGGCTTTCGCGGCCGGCGACGCCTTTTCTTCCGGTACCAGAGATTTCAGCCGATTGGCGCTTCCGGTGATTTCGGCTTCCCAGCGCACCTGGTCGCGAATCAGTTGCGGCTCGATTCGCGTTTCGATCTCCCGAATCCGGCGTTCGAGATCGGCCAGCATCGATTCGTCTTCCGGCCGGGGCACGGGCATGCCGTCTTCCCGGCGGCCGACGTCGGCTTCCCTGATATCTGCGAAAAAGGCGCCGAGGCGGTAAAAATCTCGCGTGGCGATCGGGTCGTATTTGTGGTCGTGGCATTGGGCACAGCCGGTCGTCTGGCCCAGCCAGACGTTGCCGACGGCGCGGACGCGGTCCGTCAGCATCCTGGCCCGGTAATCCATCGGCTGCGCGCCGCCTTCTTCGGTCGTGAGCAGGAGCCGGTTGAAGGCCGAGCCGACGCGCGTTTCGGTGTCGGCGTCGGGCAGAAGGTCGCCCGCGATCTGCTCGATCGTGAACCTGTCGAACGGCTTGTTGTCGTTGAACGATCGAATGACCCAGTCCCTGTATGGCCAGACGTTTCTGGGGTTGTCGCTGTGGTAGCCGATGGTGTCGGCGAAGCGGACGGAATCGAGCCAGCCGATGGCCATGCGCTCGCCGAAATGGGCATTGCGGATCAGCAGGTCGACGAGCTTTTCGTACGCTTTCGGGTCGGGATCGTTGACGAACTTCTCCAGCTTGTCGGGCACGGGCGGCAGGCCGATCAGGTCGAAAAAGGCACGGCGGGCAAGCGTCCTGCGGTCGGCACTGGGCGAAGGCTTCAGGCCGGTGGTTTCGAGCTTTTTGCGGACGAGAAAGTCGATGCCGTTGACACCCGCCGGCACGGCTGGTTTGACGGGCGGCTCATAGGCCCAGTGGCGTTCGTACGGGGCCCCTTCGGCGATCCAGCGGGCCAGCAGCGTCTTCTGGCTTTCGCTGAGCTTCTTGTTCGCATGGGGCGGCGGCATGATTTCGTCTTTATCCGCCGAAGTGATCCGGGCGATCAGTTCGCTTTCGCCAGGGTTGCCGGGGGTGATCACCTTCGCGTCGATCGCGGCCTGGCGGTCGTCCAGCCGGAGTTCCGCCTCACGATGATTCTTGTCGGGTCCGTGGCAATAAAAGCAATTGTCCGAGAGAATAGGCCGGATGTCGCGATTGAACCGGACCGGATCGCTTTTCGTGGCGTTCTGACCGGAAGCGGCGTTCAGGGCCGAAAATACGGACGCCAGTACGAATAGGACCGGAGCCGGCTTTCCGTACGGAAATCGTTTCATGACGGGATGATTCACGTGGGATGGCTCCCGAATTCGCTTCGAAGCGGCAGGGGATGCGTTCTTTGGGCAGGTCAATCGAGCATTATATCCGTAATTCCCATCGGTCGGACCAAGAAAATTCAGCGTAAATCCTGATCGGCCCGAGACGGGCGATCGAGGCCCTGTATGCCGCTTCCGGATTGCCTCCCGTCGTTGTCTGTGCTAAGTTTGAGATTGTCGAACCCGGCCGCCGGAACCGTTCCCGCCTCGTACCGGCCGTACCGATCGCCCCCTCGAACGAAATTCCGACTTCCCCCCACCGCCAGGGAGCTTGCCTGTCATGTTGCGCTGGATGGGCCGACCGAACCGCCTTTGCGAAGGACTTTCGCGGCGTGAGATCCTGCGCGTCGGCGGGCTGGGCATCGCGGGCGGTTTGACGACTTCCCGTTTGCTTGCCGCGGAAGGTCAAATCCCTACTGGACTGCGGCCGAAGGCCAAAAACTGCATTCTTCTGATGCTTACCGGTGGCCCGCCGCAGCATTCGACATGGGACCCGAAACCGGACGCCCCCGCGGAAGTGCGCGGAGCGTTCGCGCCGATCGCCACGAACGTTCCCGGACTATCGATCTCCGAACTGCTGCCGCGCACGGCACGACACGCCGACAAGCTTTGCCTTCTGCGTGCCATGAGCACCGACGACAATGCCCACAGCAGTTCAGCCTATTACATGCTGACGGGCCGGCCGCACGCGCCGAAGAATTTCGAAAACGCCAAGCCCGGCGCACCCAACGACTTCCCAAGCATCGGCGGCATGGTGATGGCCGCCAGCGAAATGCAGGGTATTCGTCTGGGCGCGTTGCCTGGTTCGGTGACTCTGCCGCAGCGGGTCGCGAACACCGACGGCAGCGTCTGGCCGGGGCAGGACGGCGGATTTCTGGGCCGGGCCAGCGACCCGTGGCTGATCCAATACGATGCCCGTGATAAATTACCGAAAATCGCGGAGCTTCAGTTCGATTCAGGCCTGGAGCCGCACCGTGTCTCGGCGCGGCGGGATTTGCTGGACCATCTTTCTCGAACCATGAGCCGGCTTGCCGAAAGCGCGGCGACAGCCGACCCTTATACGTCAAGGGCCTGGGAGCTTCTGACCCATCCGACGGCACGGGCGGCGTTCGATCTCGGCCTCGAGACCGAAGCCACACGCGACCTTTACGGCCGCACTCCTTTCGGCCAGAGCGTGCTGATGGCGCGGCGGCTGGTAGAATCAGGGGTAAGGCTGGTCCACGTCAACTGGTTCCGGGGCGAGGGCGAGCCGGACATGAACCCGGTCTGGGATTCGCACGTCGACGAAACCAACCGGCTCAGGAATGTCCTGGTGCCTCCCCTGGATATGGCGTTGAGCGGCCTTCTGGCGGATCTCGAAAGCCGGGGGCTGCTCGAAGAAACGCTGGTGGCCGTGGTTTCCGAATTCGGCCGCAGCCCGAGACTGGACGGCAACGGCGGCCGCGGCCACTGGGGGCATGTGTTCAGCGTGGCTCTGGCCGGCGCGGGCATTCGTGGCGGTGTCGCACATGGAGCGTCGGACGCTCAGGCCGCCTGGCCGAAGGATGGCCGCGTGTCGCCGGAAGATCTGCACGCTACGATTCTGACGATTCTTGGCATCCCGCCGGAGACCGAATTGACCGATCCGCTGGGCCGGCCGATCGTGCTGAGCCGGGGCGAGGCGATCCGGTCGATACTCGCTTGAAGCTATGAGAATTTGACGGTTACGGAGGATTTCCCGATTTCGGGAAAGTTTTGCTTGTTTTCAGGAATTCGCTTGACATCGAATGTGGGATTGACAAAAATTTGGTATGGCTTGGAGAGCCAGATCTGTGAATGGACATCGCGGACAATCACTCAAGGAGGAGGTGCGGCATGTCAGACCGTCGCACGAAAGAACGTGAACGGGTTTGGGGTCGCAGGCCGGTCATTTTGCGATTCGACCCCGGTCATCCACGTCGAAATATCGAGCCGGAAACGCCGGTGCTCTCGGACCGTGCTACGACGGATCTGCTGGCCGCTTTTTTCCAGAGCGTGATACAGACCGACGGCATCGATCCGAACCGAACGAGCGGCAATGTTCCGCCGCCCCGAACCAAGGGCTGGCACCTTGTCGAGCCTGGCGAAACGCCGGCACAGCCGGTGCGCAAGCCGGTTTCGCTGGAGCCGAGCGAAAGTGTGGCCGAAGCGGCTGCACCCGCGGCGGCAGCCACGGAAACACTGGTGGCGGAAGAGGCGTCGGCAAAGCCACGGCATCGCCCGTTCTGGCGTCTGCAAACGCCGCACCTGTTTCTGAACGTGTTTTCGCCGGATCGGTCGTCTTCCTGACGCGATCCGGCGCCCGAGCCACCACGAAGCCGGAACGAAGCAAGAGGCTTCGAAACCGGTGCGGACAGCAACCCGTAACGAACAGGTCGAAGATTCCGGCTGACGAATCCGCCTGACCGTCCTATTCTGCCCAATCGATCGTAATCGCCGATATTCGCACGACGGACGTGTTCGCTACAGGCCATAAGTCAGCTTCAATTCGAACCCAAAAGCCCGGGTGGCTTTGTTGCTGTGGGGGGTACCTGTGGGTATGCTTTGGACGTCATGGATGGGTGAAGGACAGGCCAGCGACGCAATCGCGGGCCGACCGCCTTTCCCTCCCTCAAACTACGAAGCGACGACACCAGTTGAATTGACCTGGGGAGTGGAAATATGACTTCCGATCGATTGCGCTGTGCGGTCAGGATGGAAACGACGGCGCGGTCCCGTGGGAGTGTCGGAGCGACATTGGTCCCCACGGCCTACGAACCGAACTATGAGTATCCGCTGCTCGTCGGTTTTCATGGTCGCGGCGGCAACGAGATGCAGGCCATTCGCTGGCTCGAACGCATCAGCGACCGTAACTACGTGGGCTATTGCCCGCGGGGTCATGTCGCCCTGGAACGTGCCGGCCGTTTCGGCTGGAGCGACCAGTCCCGGGAAGGCCGAAGCACCAAACCCGCTTTTGGCGACGGTTCCGTTGGTGACCGCTTCCGCATGATGATTTCGTCGCAGATCGACGATCCCACCATCGCCGGCGAATTCGCCGTGCTCGACCAGATTCGCGTGCTCGGCGAAGAGATCGCCATCCACCCGAACCGAATCTATCTTTTCGGCGTCGGTGAAGGTGCCTCCATGGCCTATCGCCTGGCTCTCAGCTACCCCGACCGCTTCGCTGGCGTCATCGCCATTCAGGGTTGGCTGCCTAATGACATCAGCTATCTGACACGATTTCATGAGTCCCGACGGCTCAAATTCCTGGCCCTGCACGGCGCCTGGGACGAATCGCTGCCTCTCAACGAAACCCGCCGCCAGATCGATCGCCTCCGCGACGCGGGCCTCGACGTCGCCTTCCAGACTTATCCCTGCGAAGGCCAGCCCGTGCCCCCTATGTTTGACGACATCAACACCTGGCTCATGAGCCAGTTCCGTTCGACCGTCGGCTGATGCAACTCCAGTGCGTTCCGGCGAAACGGCCGTGAACCCGCCCTGAGACGAACACAAGCGAAAAGACCAGGCCTTCGGGCCTGGTCTTTTCGCGTTTCGTAACTGCAGAGATCCTCAGGCGGACTTTCCTCAATTTGAGTTTGAGCGCTCCGTCGCCTTGCGGAGTTTCGGCTTCGGCTTCGCTTTTTCGGCGGCCACATCGGCCTTAAGAAGTTCGACGGCCTTGGCGAGTTGATCGTCCTTGCCGGCGGGCATCTCGCCAGGGGCCGGCCAGATCGTCACGTCAGGTACCGCACCGTTCAGCTCCAGGTCTTCTCCATTGTCGCGGAGGTACCATCCCCGGAACGGCAGACGAAGGAATCCGATGTCGGCGATGGCCGTACCGCCAGTGCTGATCACGCCACCCGCAGTGGGCACGCCGACCAGCTTGCCGCGCTTGAGCGTTTTGATGGCATGGCTGAAAATCTCGGCGTTCGAAAAACTGTTCTGGTTGCACAGGACGATAATGGGCTTGCGCCAGGTGGCGAAAACCATGCGGTCGTGTGGGTATCCGGGCGTGCTGCCGCCGCGTGGCACGGTCAGGGCGTGCACGGGTTGTGTGAGGCTCGTCAGCAGCAGGTCAGCCGTCGAGCCGCCGCCATTTTCGCGCACGTCGATGACCAGCCCTTCCTTGCCGGCCCCGGCGTCGTAAAGGTCCTGCTCGAACTGCCGGAAGCTCGTTTCGTCCATCGCTCGAATGTGCAGATACCCGAGCGTGCCGCCAGAAAGCTTGTCCACCGTCGCGCGGTTCTGGTCGATCCAGTGCTGGTAAAGCAGCCGGCCAGCTGAGCGGAAGGAAATCGGGCGGATCGAAACCGTTCGAGCATCGCCTTTCTCGGGTGCGACTTTCAGCCGGATTTCCCGGTCGAGCGGGCCATTGAGAACTTCGGAGAGATCCATCGAAGGATCGACCGGCCGGTCGTCGATCGCGAGGATCGTTTCGCCCGCACTCAGACGGCTGCCGGCCCTGTCCGCCGGCGAATCTTTCAGCACGTCGCGAATCTTCAGCCCAGGGCCTTTGTGATTCGTATCGAACCGGACGCCGAAATATGCCGTTTCCGGCCGCCAGCTCGGCCCACCGGCCGAGGGGTCGTCCGCGTTCGGATCGGGCCGCGACGAAACACCCGGGAAAAATCCGAGGTGCGAACCGTTGAGTTCGCCCAGCATCAGTTGGATGACGGTCGCCAGTGTGTCTATGTCCGGTGCGGCAGCCGCGGCGTCGGCATATTTGCGGCGAATCGCGTCCCAGTTGCGGTTGCCGAGCCGTTCGTCATACCACTGGTCACGCATCGTCCGCCAGGCCTGATCGAATCCGGCCCGAAAACGGTCTGAGCGTTTGACTTCCTGCAGAGCCCGAAAGCGGTAAGACGACTCCTTGCCGCCTGCGGTCAGCGAACCGGGCGCACCGTTGGCCAGCCAGACGATCTGATTGCCGGCATCGAGCCAGCGTGCACCGTTACCTGTCGTGGCCGTGAGCTTCGTCGGCTTGAGGTTTTCGGGCGGTTCGATCGTGTAGGTTCCACGCTGACCGTCGATCGTGGCGCTGAAAGCCAGCTTTTTGGAATCGGCGGACCAGAAAAGCCCCGATTCGGTCGTGTTCGGGATCGTGACGCGGCGCAGCCGCTGGGGCAGGCCTTCGAAGTCGATGACCACTTCAACCGGCTTCTTGCCGGGTTCGTCTTTTTTCGACTCGTCTTTTTTCTCTTCGGGCTTGTCCTTATCGGCACCCGCTTCGGCCGCTTTTTTGGCCGGTTCGGACGCTGGTTTCGTGGAGTCCTTCTTGCGGGCCGCCTTCATTTTCTCGCGGGCTTTCTCAAGTTTGCGGTCCCGCGTGGAACGGTCGTCGTCTTCTTTCCGCAAATGGACGTAGTAAATGTCCGATTCCTCGGCTATCCGGCGGCCGGTGAACGCGATCGTGCGGCCATCGGGAGACCACACGGGGTTCGAGTCATTGTCCGGGTGGCGTGAAATGTTGAACGGAGGCTTCGAACCGTCGATCGGCCGAATCCAGATATCGGCATTGAAGTCGTCGTCAGAAAGTGCGTAAACGATCCATTTGCCGTCCGGCGACCAATCGAATTCCGGCGAATTCCAGCTCTCCATCAATTTTTTGGGTGCTGATCCGTCGGCTTCGGCGATCCAAAGCTGACCCAGGCCCTTGACGTAAGCCAGTTTGCCGCCGGCCGGGCTGAATCGGGGGTCGCTTTCGGTTTCGGAGTCGTTGGTGATCCGGTCCAGTGTGAATTTCTCATTTTCCCACCAGGGTTTGGTTTCGTCCGCCCTGCGTGCTCGCCACAGATCTGTCTGACCTCCGGAATCGCTCACAAAAACCAGCGATTTGCCGTCCGGTGCGAACGCGACGTTCCGCTCTTCTTCGGGAGTCGCCGTCACGCGGCGCGGTTCCGTCAGCTCCGTGTCCATTACCCACACGTCACCACCGGCGATGAAGACTGTTTCGAGCCCGTCGTCAGTGAACGAGGCCTGGGTGGCCGAAGTCAAAGCACGCCGTTCGAGGGCCGAAGCGATGGAATCGGCCGACTGACGAATATCGAGCTTGTCGGGTGTCGCGTCAGGCTTCGTCAGGTCCAGTCGATAGAGATCGAACAGGTGTCGGAAAACGATCGACTTGCCGTCGCGTGCCAGGCTGGGCTGCACGACGAGATCGTCGTCGAAATTGGTCAGCGGCTTGTCGTCGGATCCGTCGAGATTTCTGCGCCTCAGGTTCATCGTTCCGCGATGCGAGCCGACGTAATAAAAACCTTTGCCGTCGGCAGACCAGATCGGCGAATAAGCCCCAGCCGGTGTATCGATCAGCTTCTTGAACGATTTGGCTTCCAGGTCAAGTAGCCAGATCTGAGGTGCCTGAGACCCTGTGTAGCCCTTTCGCCACCACTGGGTACCCTCGCGAACGAAAAGCAGTTGCCGGCCGTCGGGCGACAATTTTCCCTGAGTGCCGTAATCGTCGAACAGAAGCGTTTCGGCGGCACGCGTTTCGACGGACACCTTGAAGAAACGCTCAGGCTTGCGCCAGTAATGGTCGCGTGCGGCGGAGGTCAGCAGAGCTTTCCCGTCGGGGAACCAGTCGGCCAGGGCGGAGCCGCCCGAGTGAAACGTGATCTGCCGGGCTGGCCCGCCTGCCGCGGGCATCACGAAGATCTGGGGCGTGCCCTCGCGATCGCTCACGAACGCGATCTGCTTGCCGTCAGGCGAAAACTTCGGTTCCCTGTCCTTCGCGGCATTGCGGGTCAGTGGTGTCGCGATGCCTCCTGCGGATTCCACTTTCCAGAGATCTCCGTGCCAGGCGAAAACGATCGTTTTCCCGTCCGGCGAAAGAGCCGGATCGCTCGCGAGCTTGATGGCTTCCGGCGACTGAGCCGAAAGCGATGCCGCCCAGAATCCGAATTGGATCACGGAAAACAGAGCGGTGGAGATTCCGATCGGACGAGTTCGCATGGTGATTCGTTTGTCCCGGATGCAGGATCGTTGGTGCACGAGCGGAAGTTCGACGAATTGGGCTTCGTCGCATTCATGAGAATTTAACCTGATCCGGTAAGCTGGGGCAAACGTGTCGGTGCGTCATCGCACGCCGGTCGTGCGGCTTGTGCCGGTCGTTCGTGCGATGGTGCGATGCCGCATCAAGCTCAGGCGGGATCCGCGGGCACCGGAGCATCGGCGCTCAGATTCCGGCCATGATGTTTCGAACGGATTGTGGAATAGAGAAGAGACAGCATGATGCCCATCGAAACGCACATCGCCGCGGCGAGCCTGGCGCGTTCGGTGCCAGGCATGGGTTCGTTGGTTTTGTCCGTGGGCATGGCGATCGCGCCCAGGAATTCGAAAACGACGGTACCGAGGGTGGCCCCGACAGTTCCCGCCAGCGTCGATTCGATCGTGCCGGCGATGCTGCGGTTGCGCATAACGCCGAAGAGCAGCCCGATCCCGGCGCCGATCGGGGCCCAGAGCCCGAGATGAATGAGCAGTGGCATGGTGAGGTCGAGAGAGCCGGGGTCGGCATCAGCCGCGGCCGCGGATGCGGGCATCATCAGGAATGAGGGCGCCGCGCTGAGAGCGACGACGGCCGCGAAGGCGACGATCGACTGAATCGCTGGTGAGCATTGCCCGCGGGTGGCGAGCCTGGTCGTGAGGACGATACCCACGGCGAGGCACAGGCCGAGCCCGCCATTGACGAGTGATCCGTTGATGGAGTTGACGCGGATCGTCTCGGCGTTCAGTTCGGCGAACTGATAGGCCTTCGAGGAAATTTCGAGAGGTACCTTGGCGTATTCCCGGTTCGTTTCGCCGATTTTCCATCCCGCGAAGCCGGCCGCCGCCGCACCCAGCAGGTAAAGAACCGCCGCTGCCGCGCCGAGTTTGCAGTGCTTCGGCTGTTGTGAGGATATGTCTTGATCCAGATACATGGAGATGGTTTCCGATAAAGCGGCCGCTGGCACGGAATCGATGACTCGACGGCACTTGCGGATCGAGTGATCGAAGAGGTCAGCGGGATTGAGTTCGGCAGGATCAGCCTCGAAAGAGGATGAGAACAGAATAGTCGATGCTGTCTCGTGAGGGAAGCTGCCCCGGAGAATCGGGATTCGATCCCGGGCGATCGGACAAAAGTCAATTGGAAATCGAAACTTCGACTCAGGAAGATATGGACAAGAGCCGAATCGATCAATAAGATCTTCGTATCGGGAAAAATCTTCGGATTTTCCCCGATCATCTGATCGTATTCCCGTCCATCAACAACAGGCCTCTTCTGACCCGGATTCTCGCGGTCACGCGATGATTTATTGCGTTTCCGTCCTCCCCGGGAAATCTGGATTCAGGTAAGGAACTTCATTGATGATTCGTATCGCGAAATCGTGTCTCGTCGCGTCGGTGTGTGCCATGGCCCTGGGTTGCAGCGGTTCGGACGAACCGAAACTGAAGGCCGTGGAACCTCCTGACACCCCTGTGAAAAAAGGCGAAGTGCCCAACGACGTGAAGTACAAGGGTTCGTCAGGCGCGATGAAGAAGAACCCCGGTGCCGATTCCTGAGCACCGGCTTCCGTCCGTTCCCAAGTCTTCCGGAAGGAGAATGACATGCAGAGAGTCAAATTCGCAGCACGTCGCGGCGGTTTCACGCTGATCGAGCTGCTGGTCGTCATCGCCATTATCGCCGTTCTGATTTCACTGCTGCTTCCTGCCGTTCAGTCGGCACGTGAGGCCGCTCGCCGCGCGCAGTGCATCAATAATCTCAAACAGCTGGGCCTGGCTGTCGCCAACTACGAGTCGGCCAACGGTGCCTACCCGGCATCCTACGGAGCGCCTCCCTGGAACGGGACGTGGGGCTCCTGGAGTCCGCAGTCGATGATGCTCGGCTATGTCGAGCAAACTCAGGTTTACAATGCCTGCAATTTCAAGGTCGTCTGCCATGAAGGCGACGCCGTGAGCGCGATCAACCAGACCGCGGTCACCCTCCGGATCGCCAACTTCCTGTGCCCGTCTTCGCCGGAACCACGCGGAACCTACTGGGGCAAGCCGCGTCCGGGCAACAGCTACTTCGGCTCGGTCGGCGCCACCCTGAACTGGGTCGGCAACATGGGCAGCGGCCGTCCCAACGGCCTCTTCATGTTCGGCGGGGCCGGCAACGACTGGGACAAGGTCAATGCCATCAAGATCGGTGACATCACCGACGGCACGTCCAACACGATCGCATTCGGCGAATGGAAGATGGGCGACTTCGACGAAAATAAGCTGTCGCTGCAGGACGTCATCAAGGCCGGGGCTCGTCCGGGCGGCGAAGACCCCTGGGGCAACCCCCGCGCGGCCATGCCCGCTGGCGCCACGAACTTCAAGTCGTGGCTGAACCTGTGCGCCAGCCGCGCTCCGGGTTCCGTCGGCAGCTGGCAGGATAACCAGAGCCACATCGGCACGAACTGGAATCAGGGCATGTTCGGCTGGTCGCTCGGCAACGTCCTCCAGCCGCCGAATCCGCCCTATCCCAACTGCCGTACGGAAACCTGGGACGGTGACTTCGACCAGCCCGGCATGTACGGCCTGTCGAGCTACCACCCCGGTGGCGCGAACGTCGCCTTCGCCGATGGCTCGGTCCGGTTCCTCAAGAACACGACCAACGAACGCACCGTGTGGGCCCTCGGCACACGCGATGGCGGCGAAATCGTTTCCGCGGACTCGTATTGATCCACCTTCGCCAGGCATGTCGAACGTCTTCGACTTCGCCAGGCCGGTGATCCGAATGTGACAGGGCGGCGTCCACGTGGCGCCGCCCTTTCCGCTTTGGGAAATGCGGATGGACTCCAGAAGAAAACTCCGGAAAAGCCTGGTTCCCCTGATCGTCCTCGCCATGTGCGCCGCCTGGCTTGTCGTGCCATGGCAGAGATGGATCGGGCCGGCGGCCAAACCCTCGCCGAATCGCCCCCGAGACCGTGCCGAAATCGCCCGCCGGATGCTCAGCGCCGGAAGGTTCGACGAAGTCCTCCGGATCGGTTCGCAAATTGCACCCGATGCTCCCGAAGCCGCCGAAGTTTATGCGCTCGTCGGTCAGGCGTTTCTCAACCGGGGCGAATTGGGCAATGCCCGCAAGGCACTCGAAGCCAGCCTCGATCGTAAACTCGAACAACCCGAAGCCCTCGAATATCTCGCCGCAATTTACCTCGCCTCAGGTGATGCCGTGCGGGGGTTGGCCCTCCTGAAGCTCGTTTCCGAACTCAAGCCGGAAGCTTTCCGCCCATGGCTCGCCATGGGCAAAGTGCGTCACGATATGGGTGAAACCGCGGAATCCGTCAAGGCTTACGAAGAATGCCTGAAGCGATCGCCGCCCGCCGATGAAACGAGGCAGGCACGCAAGGGGCTGATCCGTGCCCTCATCGACGACAACCGGATCGCCGAAGCCGAACCTGTCATCGGGCAAGCTCGCACTGCCGACCCGCAAGATGCCGAACTCACGGGTTTGGCCGCGCTGGTGGCTCAGTCCCGAGGCAACTCGGCCGAGGCTGGCGAACTTGCCGAAAAATGCCTGGCCGTCGACTCAGCCAATCCGGACGCTCTTCTGGCCCTCGCGCAGGTCCGCTTTCTCGAGGGAGACACCGCCTCGGCCGAAGGCCTATTGCTACGTGCCGACAAAGCCCGCCCGAATCAGACCTCCGTCCTCCAGCTTCTCATGCAGGCCCAATCACGCCTAGGCAAAACCGATGCCGCCGCCGCGACCCGCACTCGATTCCGAACCGTCACCGAACGGATCGATCGTATGGACAAACTCTCGAAACGGATCAGCAAAGAACCGGAAAGCCCGCAGCCACGATACGAACTCGGTATGGAAGCTCTCGCAGGCAACATGAAAGTCCTGGCCGAACAATGCTTCAAGGCCGCCCTCGATATCGACCCGGCCTTCGAGCCCGCCCGTCGGGCACTCGAGGAATTGGCCAAAAGCCTCGACCAGGAAGCCACACCGGTCACGCCAGGTTCCTGAGTTCGAATTCCGTGTCTTCGAGATCCGCTCAATTCGGACTCACGACCGCAGCGGGCACGGCCGGTGCCGGGCTGGGGGCCGAATCTTCCTGCCCCCCGCGCTGAAGGATCGTCACCAGGTAGACCACGTAAATGCCGATCAGCAGGATGCCCCGGCGTCGGCCCAGCCGGCCCGATTTGTCCGGATAAGCCATGCCGATCACGATCGCCCCGAAGGTCAGCGCGGTCATCGTTTCCAGAAACTCAGTCGGGATCGGGTGAATGATCGCCGCCAGCGAAACGATGAACAGCCCGTTGAAGATGTTCGAGCCCAGGATCGTCCCCAGGCCGATCTCGTCATGGCCGCGATACAGCGAGATCAGCGTGGTCGCCAGCTCCGGCATCGTCGTGCCGATCGCCACGATCGTCGCCCCCACGACGAACGGGTCAATGCCGAACGACTCTGCGATGCGGCTCGCCCCATCGACGATCAGATTGCCTGAGAGGAACAGCAGCACCAGACCCGTCACGCTCAGGCCGAGCATCTTCCACGCATGAAACGGCTCTTCCGACTTCGCCGTCGATTGCCTCATCCTGTGCGCTTCGGTCAGCGTGACGACGAGCCACGTCAGGAACATGCCCAGCATGAGCAGGCCATCGATTCGCGAAAGTTCGCCGTCGAGAGCCAGCACAGCCATCAGCACGGGCGTCATGAAGGCGACGGGAAAGTCGCGCCGGACACTCTCACGCGGCGAATTCATCCCTGCGACGATTAGGGCGATCGCCAGAATCAGCGCGATATTGATGACGTTCGCACCCAGGGCGTTGCCGAATGCGATCTCGGGATGACCGGCCAGTGACGAATTGATCGACACCGAAAGCTCGGGGCTCGATGTCGCGAACGCAGCCACCGTCGTGGCCACGATCCGCGGCGCGATGCGGGCCTTCTTCGCCACGCTCACCACCGCCTTGACGAAAAACTCACCCCCGACCCCCGCGCAGATCACACCCAAAAGCATCGATAGATAGGCATTCATCGACCGATCTCCAGCACGACCTTGCCGACCAGCTTGCGTGAGCCGCCCAGTGTCGCGTCTTCCAGAAACTGATGCGCCTCTGCAGTTTCCGACAGCCCGAACCGCTTACCCACGATCGGCTTGAGCTGGCCTGTCGCCGCCCAGCGCACAATGTCCTCGGCTGCTTTCGCCTGTGGTTCAGGGCCATAAGCCAGCATCGCGAACCCGTGCACCGACAGATTCCGCGGATAGAACTGGCCCAGCGGCGGAAACATCGGCGTGGCCTTGCGGCCCGCCATCACGAGAAATCGCCCGCCCCGGTTCATCAGCGGAAACGCCCGGGCGAAGTCCGGCTCGCGCTGGGTTTCGAACCAGACGTCGATCCCCGCCGGCGCGAAGGCCTTCACGGCTTCGTCCAGCCCCGCACCGGCGTAATCCAGGGCTTCGTCGGCACCGAGGGTTCGGCAAAGTGCCCGCTTTTCGTCCGACCCGGCGGTCGTCACCACGCGGGCACCGGCCGCTTTGGCGATCTGGATCACCATCGACCCGACCCCGCCCGAGCCGCCGGAAACATAAACCGTCTCGCCCGGCTTGAGCCGGGCCTGATCGAACAAGCCCAGGTGGGCCGTGATGCCCGTGAGAGCAAGGGCGGCCATGTCGACGTCGGTGATGCCGACCGGGCTGCGATACAGCCATTGCTCATGAATTGTCGCGATTTCGCACGCCGTGCCCTGACGGCCGAACATGCCCTGATTCGTGCCCCACACACGATCGCCGACGCGAAACTTCGTCACCTTCGCCCCGACTTCGACGATCTCGCCAGCGAAGTCGCTCCCCGGTATCTGCGGCGCATTCAGCGGCATCGCCACTGTGCCGGCCCGGATGTAAAGGTCGATCGGGTTCAGGGCCGAAGCAGCGACACGCACACGCACGTGATCATCCGGCAATGGCCCTTGCGGCAGTTCGCCGACACGAATATCCGAGGCCGGTCCCGTCCGTTCGTAATGAGCCGCTTTCATGGTCGTTCTCTCCCGGTTCGTTACGGTCGCCACTGTACCCGGTATTCGCCGGCAGTCCGATGAAATTCAGCCTTTTCGGATGCCGACCTCGACGATTTCGCCATTGACTCGCACGGGATACGTGGCCACGCGGGTTCGCGGGCTTTCGAGCCAGCAGCCACTCTCCAGGCTGAACCGCCAGCCGTGCCAGGTGCATGTCACGGACTTGTCGTAAACCACGCCGTCGGCCAGCGGCGCGCCCTTGTGCGGGCAAGCGTCGTCGATGGCATAGTATTCGCCTTCGGTTCGGAACACGGCGATCACGCGGCCGTCCACTTCCACGGGCACACCGATGTTGTCCTGAATGTCCGACAGCCTGCACGCGGGGTGATAAACGAAATCGTCGTCGCTCATGGTCCAGCTCGTCGCTCGAGAGATTTTTTGTGAATCGAAGCCATTGATTCGGATGAAGGCCGATAGCGACAATCTAACCTCGGCTTCCCTGGCGATGCAATCCGCGGACTCCTGCTTAAAGACATGAACCCGAACGAAGAACGGCCCGTCGAAAAGAAACTGATCTGCGTCTTCTGCGGCAGCCAGGCCGGGGGCCGCAAAATCTACGGCGATTCCGCCGATGCCGTGGGCGAAGCGATCGCCCGCGAAGGCCTGGGGCTCGTTTACGGCGGCGGGAAAATCGGCCTGATGGGCCGCGTGGCCGATGCCGTCCTGGCCAAAGGCGGGCCGGTCGTGGGCGTGATTCCCGACGTCCTCCGCACCGAAGAACTCGCCCATGAGGGTGTCACCCGGCTGGAGATCGTCGAATCCATGCATGCCCGCAAGGCCCGCATGGCCGAACTGGCTGGCGGATTCCTGACCCTCCCCGGCGGCATCGGCACGTTCGAGGAATTCTTCGAAATCGTCACCTGGGCCGTGCTGGGGATTCATCGCAAGCCGATCGGCCTGCTCAATGTCGAAGGCTACTTCGACCCGATCCTGCGGCTCCTGGGCCATGCCGTCGAAGAAAAATTCCTGCGCCCGCAACACCTGGACCTGGTCCTGGTCGGCGACGACCCGCTGACGCTCGTCCGCCGCCTCGCCGCCCACGAACCCCCGTCCGTCGGCCCGCTGTGGCTGGATCTGAACGAGTCGTGACAGGAAGCACCTCACGGAGTGAAGAGTCGCTTCCATGCGTTTGCCGAAACAGCGATTCCATCGCTGAACGAAAGTCAAGAAGTTGAGTTCGCCAAAGCCGGCCCTCGCCGTCGAATTTCATCGAATTCGAATCGAGGGCGTTTCACGGATGGAGGGAATTCAGGTGGCCGCAGTGTGTAACTTTCGGAAGATCCAAAGGCTTCCGAGTCCGAGAATCAGCCAGGTCGACGGCTCTGGGACAGGTGCGACCGGGACGAGTTTGAAAACGCGTGGGCCATCATCCAATGGTTTGCTGTAGTCGTAACCCCAACCGACGATCTCTCCCGAGTCGTTGATGTCGGTCGCGTTACGAAGTTTCCATTGCCCCAGATCGTCGACGAGTGTGCTCAGAAAGGCCGCTTCGGAACCGATCGACGAGTAGTACAACGCTTGTGTGTCGCCTCCGATCGAACCTGTTCCGACCATTTCGCCAAGTCCGTTGATGCCACGCAACGAATAAATATCGTCCCCAACGTAGTTCGGGAAATTCGTCTTTAGGCCTGTCGCAGTGTCGAAGATGAATTGCGACCCCGCTTCCGAAAAGATCGCTTTCCCAGATGAGGAAAATGTTTCGAAGTATGCGGACTTCGGGTCGAATCCCGAAAGGAGATTGACATCGGATCCATCTTTTTTCAGAATGAATTCGTGCGGTGGGTTCTTGCCGTCGTAGATACGCAGATATTCGCCCTTCCGGTACAATTTATCGGTGGAATCCAGGGTAATGTTGACTCCGTAAACTGAACCGTCGGAGAGCCATCGAAGGTTTGGGTCCGCGGAATTCGAGGAGTACTTCGAAGCTAACCCCAAATCCTCCAGCCGATAGCGAGGCTGCATCGAATCAGCCTGGGCTTCGGGGGAAGCCATCGCGGCGAATAGGCTCAGGGCCAAAAGGCCGAGGGTTCGGGTCATCGATCGGGTGGTCTTCATGACCGGTTTCTCCTGAGGGTCGTGCACGGCATTTCCGGAATCTCCAGCGGAAACCACGAAGCCCAAAATCGGGCCGAACTGCAAAGGACAACCGTACGGAACCCCGGCTTGATTCCGCCGGGAAGAACCATCCGTTACCGAACCGACAAGCGAACGAAGAAGTTCAGGAAAGACGCTCTCGGCCCAATTCCGTCTCGGGCCACTGTTGCAGGTACAAGCTAACGGTTTCGCCCATTCCGTCAACGGAGGTTTACTTAGATTTCACGACGAATCCACCTGAATCTACGCCACACAAGACACTCCCCTCCTTTTCGAAGAGAGTTGCCCGCAAGGCGGGGTGGTTTCTGCGCATAAGAGTTTCATTCCATCCGAAGCGAGACCGTAAAGGTTTGCATAGCCTTGCCCACGCTAATGATGCGCTTCTCTGGAGAATCGCCGCGATCGCACCGGCCTGGCGACTTTTCGTGTTTCCCTGCTCGGTGATCACCGGCCTGTTCCGGTCCGAACCTGTTCGTTCTATACTGGTGCTGGTCACTCACCGACATTCTCACTCGACCAACATTCGCAGCATCCGGGACACGACCATGAACCAACCGCATCGCCGCCGCTTTCTGCAGGCTACCGGGGCAGGGCTCGCCACGGCCTGGATGCCGACCGTCATTCCCGCCCGCGCCTTCGGCGCCGCCGACCGCATCCGCACCGGCCATATCGGCGTACGCAACCAGGGCACGAACAACCTGAAGGAACTGCTGAAGAACAAGAACGTAGACGTCGCCGCCGTGTGCGACGTCGACAGCGAAGTACTGGCCAAAGCCGCAAAGCTGGTCGAAGACACGACGAAAACGGCCCCTCGGACGTATAAGGACTTCCGGGCCCTGCTTGATGACAACGTCGTCGACGCCGTCGTCATCACCACGCCCGACCATTGGCACGCCATCCCGACGATCGACGCCTGCGAGGCAGGCAAGGACGTCTACTGCGAAAAGCCCCTTTCGCTGTTCGTGACCGAAGGCCGGGCCATGGTCGAGGCGGCCCGGAAATACAACCGGGTCGTGCAGACGGGCACCCAGCAGCGGTCCGACAAACGCTTCCGCCAGGCCGTCGAAATCGTCCGCTCCGGCCTTCTCGGCAAGATCCAGCAGATTCGCGTGGGTATCCCGGGGGTGAATTTCACGGGCCCCGCCGTGGCTGACAGCACGCCGCCGGCCAATCTGGACTATGACTTCTGGCTCGGGCCCGCGCCGAAGAAGCCCTACAACGAAAAGCACGTGCACTATTTGTTCCGGTTCTTCTGGGACTATTCCGGCGGCCAGATGACGAACTTCGGCGCGCACCACCTGGATATCGTCCAGTGGGCCCTGAAGATGGACGACAGCGGCCCGCTGGAAGTCGAAGGCCGGGCCCGCTACCAGAAGGACAACTGGTACGAAGTTCCCGAGTGGTTCGAAGTGACGTACACCTATCCGGGCGTGAAAGTCATCGCCGGCAACGATCAGCCGCCCGGCGGCGTTTATTTCGAAGGCTCGCAGGGCAATCTTTACGTGACCCGCTCGAAGATCGAGTGCGAGAACAACCCGGCCGTCCTCAAGGCCGAGATTTCCGAATCGAACCGCGTGACCGTGAGCGACAACCACTTCCAGAACTGGATCGACTGCGTGAAGTCGCGGGCCAAGCCGATCGCCGACGTCGAAATCGGCCACCGTTCGGCCACGGTCTGCCACCTGGGCAATATCGCGATCCGTACCGGCAAGAAGATCGTGTGGGATTCCGAGCGCGAAGTCATCCCGGGCGACGACCAGGCGAACGCCATGCTGACGCGGCCCTATCGCGAGCCCTGGAAACTGGAACGGAACATCTGAGCGTTTCGAATGCGACCGCGAACGATCATCGAATCCCGAACCGCCGGAGTCTCGTCACTTCCGGTGGTATTCGTTCTTCTGGCGATTCTGGCTGGTGGCTGCGGGCCAGATTGGCCCGCGGATTATCCGGGCGTTTTTCAGCCAGTTACCGGCAAAATCACGCTGGACGGCAAGCCGATCGCCCATGTTTTCGTCAGCTACGTGCCCCAGTTCGAAGGCTCAGTGTTGGGGTCAGGCGAGACGGACGATGCCGGCCGGTATCGGATCAGTCATCAGTCGGCCGTCGGAGTGCCGGGGGGCGATTATCGAGTCATTCTTTCGTATCGAACGGATCCGAAGGGCGTTCCGATTTCGAAAGCGATGGATTCTTCGCTCCTCGTGCCGAAGGAAGTGAGCGAGGCGGTCGAGCGTCTGCCCGCGAAATATACGACTCGAGAATCGGTATTGAAAGCGATCGTCAGGGAAGGCGAGAACGTGATCGACTTCGAACTGACCGGCCCGCTGCTGTCAGTGCCGAAGCCGTGATCGAAGCCCGCCATGGTGGGCGGTCCTTCGAAAGGATTCGAACCGACACGTCGCTCCGAAATCGCATGGGAGTGTGATTTCATGGTCGTGGATGTCATTGCCTGATGCGATCGAACGCGATCACCGGGGGAATCGACCGAGGATATCCGGATTTCAGGCAATTTCGAAATGCACTCGAACGAGTCTTCATGAAGAACGAAAAAGGCCGAAAATATCTTCGCATCCTGCCCAGGCTGGTTCTGGCGAGCGTTTCTGCGATCTTGAGCGTGATCCTGTTCGACCGTTGCATGGGCCTGGCCGGATTTCCGCGCGATTTCGTACAGATTGCTCATCCGCCTGAGTACCATCGCCCGATTCGAAACATCGATGCGGAATATGAATTCCGCACCAACTCGCAGGGACTGCGAAATCGCGAGACGCCTCTGGCCAAACCCGGAGGATTCTTCCGCGTGTTCGTCTCCGGCGATTCGTTTACGGAAGGCGAGTTGATCGCCGACGGCAATCGCTGGAGCGACTTGCTCGAGGCCCGATTCGAAAGGCCTGGCCGCCGTTTCGAAGTCGTCAACGGAGGCATCGCCGGCAGTGGGCCGATGACCTATGCGGGCCTGTTTCGTCAGATCGGAGTGCGTTATGAGCCCGATCTGTGGTTGATCATGATCTTCCCGAACGACCTGCAGGACACGCCTCTGCGAATCGAAAAACTCTCCAGCGGAATCTATCGCGAAGCTCGCAAGGGGCGTGTCTCCCGGCTCGCGAGCAGGTTCGTGCCTCATGTCGTCGCCCAGATCAAGGCGATTTTGCATTTCCGGAACCGGAATGAGCAGGCCAACGTTTCCGACCTGAAGGCCGCGATGCTGCGCCAGGTCGAAAGCGGGGCGGTGTCACGCGAACGTTACGAAAACTGGCTGAAAAACGTGCCGCCGGAAATCATCGAGGCCGCCGATCAGGGCCGTTTCAATGCGTTCACGATCACCCAGGGGCTGCTTCAGCCTGAATTGTGGGTGAATTCGCTGGACCTGGAAGGAGACGGAGCCCGTGCCCGCTGGGCCAACATGCGGCTGATCCTGACCGATGAGTTGACCGCGGCCCGCGCCGAAGGCATCGCAACGGCCGTCGTCTATGCCCCGGTGCGGTTTCAATACGATGCGACATCCGTCACGGGCAAGGAGATTTGGAGCCTCGCAGGGGCCGAGATCCTCCCGGATTGGCTCACTGGGGAATCGAATCTGCAGCGAGAACTGGCGAAAATGGCGGCGGATCTCAACGTGCCGTTTCTGGATCTGACTGCCCGGTTCCGCGCTCTGTCGCCCGAAGAAGCCCGGGCCACGACGTTTCGATACGATTTTCACTGGACGGAGCGTGGCCATCGGCTCGTGGCTGAATGGCTGGGGGAATGGCTCGAATCGACTCGAACCATTCCAGGACGTTCGTCGGAAGCTCCTTCCGAACCGGCCGTGCGTAAGGAATGATCCATTTTCGGCCGTGTTCCTGCATGAGACGAAGGACCCCGAACTGAGTCGAAACGGGCAGTGTATCGATCGATGAATGGCAAGACTCATGCCGAACGAGCTTGAAAAAATGGACAGGATCCGCGAGGATTCAGTCGATCGAAATCGGAGCGATCGAAGCGACGCGTCCGCGGATCGACTCCGGTTCGCGATCGATCGCGAATCATCGGAAGCATTGACGAATTCGAACTCTTATTTTCGGAATCGGAACGCGCCGTGCTCCACTACGACCTGATCGTCATCGGCGGCGGCAAAGGCGGCAAAACGCTCGCAGTCGCCCAGGCCAAAGCAGGGCGTCGAGTCGCCCTGGTCGAAAAGGGCATGATCGGCGGGTCATGCATCAATGTCGCCTGCATTCCGACGAAGACACTGATTCAATCCGCGAAGGTGGCGGAACTTGTCACCCGTGCGGAAAGATTCGGCATCCGTCTGGCCTTTGAGGGCGTCGACTTCGAAAAAGTCAGGCTTCGCAAGGATCAAGTGGTCTCCGAAATGATCGGTCGAAACCGTCAGGTCTTCGATTCCTCGGGTATGGATTTCGTACTGGGCAGAGCAAGCTTTTCAGGCCTGAAGGAAATCGATGTCACTACGGCGGATGGCGAAATCCGCTCAATGTCGGCAGAAACGATCGTCGTCAATACGGGCACACGGCCAGCGGTGCCCTCGATACCGGGGCTGAATTCGGTTCGACCGTCGGATAGCGCGTCGATTCAAAACCTCGACCGGCTTCCAGAGTATCTCGTAATTCTGGGCGGGGGTGTGATCGGGTGCGAATTCGCGCAGCTTTTCAGGCGACTGGGCAGCCGCGTTACGATGATCGACCGCAATGCCAGGTTTCTGCCGCGCGAGGAACCGGAAATCGGTTCCGCAGCGCTCGGCGTCTTCCAGGAAGAGGGGGTCGAAGTCCGTCTCGGTGCCGCATTCGAAGCGGTCGAGGGCCGATCCGGCGATTCGGTCGAAGTGCGAATCCGTACGGCTTCGGGCGAGGAAACCATCGCCGGAACTCACCTTCTGACCGCACTCGGGCGAGTGCCGAATTCCGACGAATTGAACGCCCCGGCGACGGGGCTGGAACTCAACGAACGTGGATATGTGCGTGTCGATGAGTTTCTGAGAACGAACGTGCAGGGTATCTGGGCCATCGGCGACGTCACGGGCGGACCGCAGTTCACGCATGCCTCGCTCGATGATTATCGCATCGTCGCTGCGAATCTGCGTGGCGAGTCCCGGTCCACGAGAAACAGGCTCATGCCCTACACGATCTTTATCGAACCTGAGCTGGGCCGTGTCGGTATGACCGAAGCCCAGGCCCGAAAAGCGGGGCACTCCGTTCGAGTCGCGAAGCTACCGGCCGCCGCCGTTTCCAGGGCCGTGACGCTGGGCGAAACGCAAGGGCTGCTCAAAGCCGTGGTCGATAGACCGAGCGACAGGATCCTTGGTTTTTCAGGCCTCTGCTCCGCCGGGGGCGAAGTCATGGCCGTGGTTCAGATGGCCATGCAGGGCGGCCTGACGGCATCGCAGGTGCGAGACACCGTCTTTTCCCATCCCACGATGGCCGAAGCCCTTGGTGATCTTTTCCTTCGACTGGATTGAACGCGATCCATGCGGCAAATGTCGCGTTTGGAAGGAGTTATCGCAGTTCGGATCAGCGAATCGATCCGTTGGATTCGCCGGGCGTGACTTTCGTCGCCTTGAGCCGGGCGAGCATCAGGGCCATTTCCCGCGGAATGTGTCGGGCGCCGGCGAAGAGCACGACGCCGGAGAGGAAAACCGCCGGAACGGTGATCAGCAGGCCGGCCGTCAGGTTGCGGAAGCCTTTGCCGTCGGGTGAAGGTGTCGGCGTCGCCCCGATCGACTGAAGCAGTTGGCCGAACGAAGTTTTCATCAGTTCCGGTTCGCCGAACGTGTCCGAAAAATAGCCGACGAGCGGGTTCGACCACACATCGCCGAGGAAGTGAATCGAAAATAGCGAAATCGCGAACGCGGCCGAACGGAGCGTCGGCGGAATCACGTTGGCGATCACGGCGTTGCAGGGGCCGATGTTCATGAACAGGAACATTTCTGCGACGAACAGGCTGCCCAGCGTAATCGCTTCGTTTTTGGAGAGCAGAGCGGCGATGAGAAACGGAATGGCCGCGAACATGGCCGTGCCGGGGATCCAGAAGAGCCATTTCGGGTTCTTCTTGCCGAGCCGGTCGCCGAGCCAGCCGCCGATCGTCATGCCCAGGATCGAAGAGCCCGCCGTGATCAGCCCGAGTGTCGATGTTGCCCGTACCTTTTCGAAGCCCTTGACTTCGGTCAGAAACGTCGCGGCCCAGAGCCCGAGCGCGCCGATGGCGAACGTGAACATCGCCATGCCGAAGACGGAATAGGTGTACGACGAATTGACGAGCAGGTCGCGATAATCGGCCCCGCTGGCACCCTGGCGTTCGGCGGCCTTGAGTTTGGCGGTGTCCACGCCCTCGCTGGCTCCGCGGATCGGTTCAGGCAGAAAAAGGGCGCAGATCGCCGCGATCAAACCCGGAATGCCGGAGATGAGGAAAGCGATGCGCCAGCCTTCCATGCCGGGTATCAAGCCGCCGCCGTGTTTGGCGATATAACCGCCGAAGGCCATGCCGATCGCCCCGCCCAGCGGAATGGCCAGTGTGAAGAACGACATCACTCGCGACCGAGAGCCGCGTGCGAACACATCAGCCAGCAGTGCAGGGGCCAGGACGCCGTAAGTGGCTTCGCCGATGCCGAGGAAAGCCCGAGCCAGACCGACATGGCTGGCGGAGTCGGCGAACGCAGTGCCGACGGTCGCCAGGCTCCAGATTCCCACGCCCAGAGCCAGCAGATATGTTCGGCGGTAGCGGTCGCCGGCCCAGCCGACGAACGGGCTGAAAGCCGAATAGCTGATCAGGAAATAGGTCGCCAGCAGGCCGCCCTGCGTGTCGTTCATCGAGAACGTCGACTGGATTTCCGGCAGAACGGCGTTCAGTACGTACCGGTCGACATAGTCGATCAGGTTCATGGCGAACAGGACGCCGAACATCCGCAGAGCGAATTCCCGGGAGTAGATCCGCGTCATATCGTCGGACTCAGGGCCGAGCGTGTCGGTGGCAGGCATCATGGCGTGCGGAAAGTCCTTCGTCAGCGGATGGAATGGATCCTCAAGGTACGAGCCTGTCGAGAATCGGGTCCAGAATATCACGACGCCCCAAACCCGTCAGCAGCGAATCGGGAATTCCCGATTCGCCCCAGCAGGCCCCGGCTAGTTGACCGCACACAGCGCCAGTCGTATCGGCATCGTCGCCCAGATTGACGGCCTTCAGCACGGCCGCTTCGAAAGTCGTCGAAGTGTCGAACGCCCAAAGGGCTGCTTCCAGGCATGCGACGACGTGGCCGCTGCCGCGAATTTCGCTCTCACGTTTCTTGCGCCATGAACCTGCGACGACACCGGCGATCAGCGGATCGAGCTTGTGATACGCCGCCAGCTCTTTCCAGGCCGGCCATTGCGGGTCGAGCACAGTGGCTTTCGATTCGCCCTGGATCAGCCCGGCCATGATCAGGCTCATGGCTGTACAGGCCGAAACGCACTGGGGGCTGCCATGGGTCGGCAGACTCGAATCGCCGGAAACTGCGATCAACGAGCGTAACCCTTGCGGGTAATGATGGGCGAAAGCGATCGGCACGGGTGCCAGCCGCATGATTGATCCGTTGCCGCTGGTGCGTTCATGAGTCGGCCCGGAAACTCGGGCATCGCCGGTCTGTTCGAAATGGTTCAGTGCGTAACCCGTGGTGATGCCGATATCGAAACACCGGCCGTTCACGGAATATCGGCCGGTTCGATACCACTCGACATAGCGCCGGGCCTGGTCGTCAAGATCCCAGCCGCACTCTGCAATACTATCGGCCAGGGCCAGGGCCATGCTCGTGTCGTCCGTCCATTCGCCGGCCGCGATCCGGTGCGGGCCGCCGCCACGATAGCCCGTGACCGGTTCGAAATGGCCCCGGCTGCGGAACTCGACGGCCGAGCCGAGCGCGTCGCCGATGGCCAGGCCCAGAAAGGCCCCGCGTTTGCGGTCACGAATGCTGGTTCCGCCGGGGTTCGAGGTCATGTCGGTATGCGCCTGTCGATTTCGGAGCGATCGCCACCACATTATTGACCAGCCGCCGGCTTCGCCGTCGTCGTTTCCTTGAGAGTCGCCAGATAGGCCAGAAGGTCGGCGAAGTCCTTCGGCTGAAGTCCTTCGGCCAGGCCGTTGGGCATGATCGAAACGTCCGCCGGGCGGCGTTCTTCGATGTCTCCGAGCGGAATCCGGACGCGCTTGGCGTCGGCGTCCTCGATCTCGATCGCTTCCGTCGTTTCGGCCTTCAACACGCCGGTGAGCACGCGGCCGTCAGCGGTCGCGACGATCTGCGACTCATATCCGGAAGCGATCTTGGCCGAGGGGTAGAGGATCGAAGTCGCGATCTCTTCGGCCGTGTACTTGCCCGCGATGCCGGTCAGGTCGGGGCCGACGGCGCCACCGGTTCCGCCCACGGCATGGCACTTCACGCAGGCCAGGCCGTTGACGTCGGCGAAGAGCTTCTGACCGCGGGCGGCGTCGCCCTGATCGGCCATCGCCTTCTTGCGGAAATCCTCGGCGTCGAACTGGCCAGGGGCCGGGCCTTCCAGAAACGCATATTCGCCCGGTTCGGTTAACCCGGCCGAAAACTGCCACGGGCCACCCGTGTTGCCGCACTTGACGATCACGCGATTCGGACCCGCCTTCAACTGCACCTCGATCGCATCCGCATCGGCCTGCCAGCCCCGGTCGCTCTTGTAATCGTAGACCTGGGCACCGTTGAGCCAGACGGTCATCGTGTCGTCCGATCCGACGACCAGTTTCGCTTTGCGGGCCGATTCGCTCGTCACGTCGGCCACGGCGATGGCATAGACGTCACCTTCCGGGCCAAGCCGTTTTGCCAGGTCGACCATGCCGTCGGCATGTTCGGTTTTCTCGGTCATCCATTCGACTTTCGCGCCCTTGCGGCCCACCAGCGGCTTCGAAAAGTCGATCGCGGCGGCCGGTTCGACAACGACCGGATCGGTCTTCGCGAACGGGCCGACGATGCGCCAGTCCTTCACGGGCACCGGGCGTTCGAAGATCTTACGCAGCTCCGGCAGGGCATTGCTCGGCAATTCCTTGCGGGCGGCGAGCCGTTCCATCACGGGGATCGCCGCCGTTCGGATCTTGGCGAGAGCGGCCGCGCTGGCTCGCCGCAGTTGAGGGTTCCGTTCGGTCAGGCCGGTCAGATAGACTCTGGCCGCGCGTTCGTCCGGAATCTCCGCGAGTGCCGCCATCGCTTCGTATTTCGTGTCCTTGCCGGCCGATTTCTCGATCAGGGCCGGCACGCTTGACCTGTCCTGAATCCGCCCGATCGCGGCGATCGCGGCCTTCTCGACAGGCAGAGACTTGTCTGACAGACCCTTACGGATCGTTTCGCCGGAAACCGCTTCTTTCGGATAATCGGCGAGAAGGTTCAGCGCCGAGATACGGACATCGTCATTCGGATCCGAAGCGACGCCGGAGATCGCCTGCAGCGAGCCTTTCACCGACGTCTGGTCTTCCACCTTGCGCAGAGCCTCCAATGCCGCGCTGGCGGTTTTTGGGAATTGTTCCCGCCATGAGCCCTGAATCGCCCCAAGCAGGGCTTTCGTCGCGGTTTCGTCGCCGATCGCGCCCAGGGCCGTCATCGCTTGCGGTCCGACCTCCCGCACGGTCACCAGATCGGCCAGAGGCGTCACGGCTTCCTTGTCCTTCAGGGCCGCCAGGGCCTCGATCACCTTCAGGCGGATTGGTGTCTCCTTGTAAGCCCGCAATGCCACCCGCAAGACTTCCATCGCCTTCGCGTCTTTCGTTTCCGACACGGTCGAAATCGCCGCAAGCCGCACTTCGGGCGATGTGTCCGAGAGCCGTTCGCGAAGCTGATCCAGGACATAACCCGTGCCTTCCCACGGCAGTTCACGCTGGGGGATCTTGCCGCGCGTAGGCCGAGTGCCCCACCAGGAGCCGTCCCATGCAGGATATTTCTTGTCGACCTGTGCCAGATAGGTCACAGCCAGAGCCCGTTCGTCGGCAGGTTTCGTCGTGTCGGCCGCATACCCTGCCAGTGCGTGTGCCGCTTTCATGTCGTATTGCTGCTCGAGCGCGACAAGCATGCCCTTGCGAACGGCGGCATCGTTCGATCCCAGCCCGATTTTCGCGGCGGTTTCGAAATCGCCGATCCGCCGCAGTGCCACCCGTGCCGCATAGGCTAGATACGGGTCGGAATCTCCCAGGTGGGGCACGATCGCCGCCGCGGCGGATGCATCGCCCAGCCGGCCCAGGGCGATCAAGGCCTGAAGCCGCACCACGGACGATTTGTCGCCCAGGGCCTTGATCAGCGGATCGTTGGCGATGGCCGCCTGCCGCATGCCCATGGCCCGTGCGGCCTGGGCTCGTACGTCATCGTCCGGGTCATTCGCCAGCCGGTCCAGAATCGGCATCGTGGCGTCAGGGCCCGCGCCTGCGATGCCTTCGAGCGTCCAGATCAGGTGCCGTTTCGCGAGCGCGGGCGTCGCGGGTGAGGCCAGTGCCGTTTGCAGTGTCTGCAGCGTCGCCTTGTCGTAACCCCTGGCGATGATGGCGTTCTGGGCCCTCATTCGGGCGCTGAATGCCGGATGAGACATCCGCCGGATCGTGTCGTCGAGCGTATCGGCGTTATGACCTGACGAGACGCGCTCGGCCGGAATTTCCTTCGGCGTGATGGCGTAAATCCGGCCGAGTTTTTCGGTCTTGTTGTTCCAGCCGCCCATCGACCAGTCGGCGACGAACATCGTCGTTCCGTCGTATGAGAGAGCCAGGTCGATCGGCCGGAAACTCTCGACTTTCCCGGGCTTGACGAATTCGATCATCTCGCCGATTTCGAACGAGGCACCCTTCGGCACGAACTTGAACCCGCGCACCTCGCGCTTGCCCCACTCGGCCCAGAAGGCCATGTCCCGATACTTCGCCGGCCAGATGTCGTCCTTGTAAACCACGCCGCCGCAGGGCGATCCGCCGCCATACTCGGCGATCCGGTCCAGCATCCGGTGCCGGTTCTTGTGATAGTCATAGGCATAGCCGAAATACGCGCCATCCATGTGGTGAGTGACGCGTGTCCACCATCCGTCACCGTCGTCAGTGTTGTCCCAGGTGAAGATGTTGTCGCGGCTGTCCAGGTTCGGTTCCAGGTGGTTGCGGGTGCCGCTGGAGATCACTTCCAGGCCGGTGCCGTCGGGCCTGCAGCGCAGAACGCCGCCACCTTTCAGGACGACTTTTTTGCCGTCTTCCGGGCGAGTCGCGCCAGGCACGCCCTTGTCACCGGTTGCGATATAGAGCCATCCGTCCATGCCGAACTGAAGACCGCTGACGATGTGGTCGTTGAGCGCGTTCGGCCCTGGTCCGAGATCCTTGAACAAATCCTTTCGCTGGTCGGCCTTGCCGTCTCCGTCGGTGTCGCGGAAGACGCTCAAATAAGGCATGTGCATGACGTAAAGGGCCCCGTCGCGCCAGGCCATTCCGAAGACGGCGCGCAGGTTGTCGGCGAACACGGTCGGGGCGTTGGGAGAAGTCTTGCCGTCCGGGCCAGGGCCGAATCTCAGGATGCGGCCATGATCGGCCTCGAACGGGCCCACCTGGTCCATGGGGTCCTCGGCCACGAACAGGGATCCGTCAGGCGCGGTGCCGACCTGGCACGGGAACGTGGCTGCCGGCACGGCGGCGAAGAGGCGGATTTCGAAGCCCTCGGCGACTTCGGGCAGGTCGGCATTGGCAGTATTCGCCAGGGTCGAAACGACAAAGAAGGCGAGCGAAACGCAGCCGCCGATGTGGCGGAATCCTGGTGCGGTCATGGTCGATTTCCTGACGGTGCGGAACGATCGGTGGGGCAATGCGTTTGAGAATCCGCATGCGGATCGTGCTTGTTCGGTGACACCGATCATAGTGAGATGGCCAGGATCGCTCAATCCGAATCAGTCGCGAGTGCCGCGACGATCGTGGTTCTTTTTTCGGAACAGGGAATTGACTGAGCAAGGCATTTCTTTTCTGCTTAGGTTTCTCATTCGTCAAACGAACCCCCGATTCTGCCGTTCGTCGCGGTTCAGGCACGTGCGTGACGATGAAGTCGATCGGATCGTCGTACGGAGGAATTCGATGTCGCCGCAGAATTGGAAACACGTCTCGATCGCATGGGTGATCGCATTGTCGATGACACCGAAAATCGCGACTGCAGTGGATATCTTCGATTCGACCGGTTCGAGTGGAATTTCATCGGCCTTTTTCTTTCCGCCACTCTGGTCCGCGTCACTGTTCCATACGACCGCCTCGGGGTACGTCGTCACTTCGTTCACGTTCCAGACGAACAACTCAGTCGGTTCGATGTCTGGTAACATGGTCGCGAAAATCTATACGGATAGCGGTAACAAGCCGGGGACACAGATCGGTCCGGATCTCGGAACGATCGACACATCGGCCGTTTCGACGACGTTCGCTCTCTCGGGGCTGAATCGAACGCTGACGGCCACCACGGACTATTGGCTCGTCTTCGACAATACCGGCGTCACGGGAAGTTCGAGCTTTTTCTACACGATAACTCCGAGCGGCCCGAGCGCTCCTTACGCGCAGGCCCAAACCAGCAATGCGGGCGGCAGCTGGCTGGTGAATCCCGGCGTAGCCATGATCGGCGTCATCACCGCCGTGCCTGAACCGGGGGCGATCATGATGGGTGTCGCGTCCGTGTCTGTGCTATCGCTCGGCGCATTCCGTCGCCGCAGGAACAGGTTCGCTACCCGCCGGAGCTGAATTTCGCTGCGGTATGACCGTTCGAAACGCAACGACACCAAGTGATAATCGATGCGATTCGAAATGGCATCGATCAAGCGTGTCCCGGTTCCGTTCCGAAGTCGAAGAGATCGGAATACCGGGCAACCGTTTCGATTTTGTCCGGAATTCAAGAGATCACCGCTCAACATCGGCATCACGATCTCCAACCCGGGATGCCGGGGCGTGGCGATTCCGCCGAACGATGTGGAGAAGCTGGGAGTCGTCGGGTCGACCCATCGACCCGCTCGACGAGGGGCGAGACTCATGGTCGAATCCGATTCTTCAGATGCCCCAGCCCTTCGATAATGCAACTTCCGTCCGCGGCGGGATTGACGTTCACCGCCATGTCGATGCTCGGCTTCCAGTTGTCGAGTACCCAGGCGTTGCCGGCCTGGTCGACGTGCCACGAACCGGAAAGGGCATGCGTTCGCCGATTTGCCGGCGAATGCATTCGTCGGTGGATCTTCTATTACAGAAATGAGTTATGGCGTTTCTCGTGGTCGCCCCCCGCTGTTCGCTTGAATCGCCGTGATCATTATCGTATGATGATCGATAAGCGGTATGTGGTCATACCGTGCCTGTCTGTCTACTTTCCGGCGATTCGTCTCGGGAATTCCCCCTTCATTCGCTCTGATCCGATTGCGTGATCGCCTCCTCGGGGGCTGCGTGAGTGGGTATTTTCGGTTTCGAAGTCGCCGGAGTCATGAAGCCGGTCGCGTGTCGAACGTGGACAAAGGCGCACGACCCCAGTTCGAAGAGGAAACGATCGGAAAGCGATGCGACTGATGAAGCGGCCGCGGGATTCGAAACGAAGCACCGGACCGGCAAGAGGATCTTCCCGCCCGGACCGTGCGGACAAAAGGACACCGCGGCGGAATCGTCGTAAGGCTCCTACACGGCCGATTCGGGTCGTTGGAATCGTCGGAGGCATCGGTTCCGGAAAAAGTCATGTCTCGGCCTTGCTCGCCGAACGTGGCGCCACGGTGATCGACGCCGACTCGGTCGGCCACGCCCTGCTCGACCAGGGCCCGGTGCAGGAGACGCTGGTCCGCAAGTTCGGTCCGGAAATTCTCGGGGCCCCCGACGAAGATGGCGTCAGCCGCGTGGACAGGCGTACTCTCGGCGCGATCGTGTTCAAGGATGAAGCCTCCCGCAAGGTGCTCGAAGAGGCCCTGCACCCGCGGATGCGGTCGACCTTCGAGCGAGTCATCTCGCGGCTCGGCCGTCAGTTGTCGCCGAAGCCCGGTGCCTTGAGACTTCCGGCTCCCGTCGTGGTTCTCGATGCCGCGGTGCTCTATGAAGCCGGCTGGAACGATCTTTGTGACCTGGTCGTCTTCGTGGATGCCCCGAAGAAGGATCGGATCAAGCGAGTTCAGGCGGGCCGGGGTTGGTCGCAGGAAGAGCTGGAACGCCGTGAAGCCTCGCAGTGGCCGCTGGAACTCAAGAAGAACCAGGCCGATGTCGTGATCCGGAACCCGGAGACGGCAGACGCGGCACCTCTTGCGAGGGAAGTCGAAAAACTCTGGGCCAGGCTGATTCCGAACTCGCGGCCCGTCGTGAGTCGGCCGAAACCGGACGCGACCGGATTCGACCACCTGATCGAAGACGAAATCGACGTCATCGCGACCGAACGGCCGAAACGTCGCCGGAAACCTGGCGGCAGGAATTCCGGCCCGACACGACACAAAAAAGATTGACGAACGCGTCAACCGTCCGCACTGGATTCTGGTTCTGCGGACTTGTCGGCAATCCGGTGAATTCCGAAGCGAAGCGATCTAAGGCCAGTCTCAGACGATGATTGCAGAATAGAGACACCGCCCATGCCAGATGACTTGTTCGACCGCGACGAACCGAACGAAAATGGGAACCGACGGGAAAACCCTCTCGAGTCCGACGGTAAGTCCGGCTCGGCAGCTTCCCGTTCCGTCAAGTTCCGAGAGCGATCCGTGCCGGAAACCAGCATGGGTCTTCGGGGCAGGATCGGTTCCAAGTCCCGTTCGAAATCGTCGAAGAACGCTCCGCCGGAACCTCCGCCGACGATCGCCCAGCCACCGTCCGCACATCGGGATCCCGCCGAAGAAACCGTGGCCAGCTACGTGACCGACCCGGCTGAAGTCGTCGCGAGTCAGCCGCAGGCGGACACGGAACCAGCCTCTGCGGCTTCGGCCGATCCGCTCGATGAAGATGCGCCCGTGCCGACCGTGAAACCGGGCATCAAGCCGGGAATTACGATTCCCTCGAGCTCGGCCATCATCGGGCTCGACGAGGACGAACTCGACGAAGTCGACGCCCGGTTCCAGGAACGGGCCGAGGAACTCACCCGTAACGAGTTCCAGCTCGCCGAACTGCAGAAGATGACGATGCCGCAGCTGATCGCGACGGCACGAACTGAAGGCATCGACGACATTCTGGGCCTGAAGAAGCAGGACCTGATCTTCCGGATCCTCAAGGAACGGCTCAAGCAGAACGGTCTGATGTTCGGCGAGGGCACTTTGGAAGTGTTGCCGGACGGCTTCGGCTTCCTCCGCAGCCCGGACTACAACTATCTGCCCTGCCCGGACGACATTTACGTTTCCCCCAGCCAGATCCGCCGCTTCGGCCTGAAGACCGGCTCGACGGTCGCCGGCACGATCCGCCCGCCCAAGGAAAACGAGCGATACTTCGCCCTTCTGCGGGTGGACGCGATCAATTTCGAGCCGGCGGAGAAGCACGCCGAAATCGTTCCCTTCGAAGAACTTACGCCCCTGCACCCGCAGTCGCGTTTGTTCATGGAGACGCCCAAGGCCCACGACATCAATATGCGTGTCGTCGACCTCGTCAGCCCGATCGGCAAGGGGCAGCGGGGAATCATCGTCGCCCCGCCCCGGACCGGCAAAACGATCCTGCTCCAGAAAATCGCCAATAGCGTTCTGACCAATCACCCCGAATGCTACGTGATGGTGCTGCTGATCGACGAACGGCCGGAAGAAGTGACCGACATGGAGCGATCCGTGCGTGGGCCCACGGCCGAAGTGATCAGCTCCACGTTCGACGAGCCCGCCTCGCGCCACATTCAGGTCGCCGAAATGGTGATCGAAAAGGCCAAGCGGATGGTCGAGTACGGTAAGGACGTCGTCATCGTCCTCGACTCCATCACCCGCCTGGCCCGGGCCTACAACACCGAAGCGCCCCACTCGGGCAAGATCCTCACCGGCGGTGTCGATGCCTCGGCCCTGCAGAAGCCCAAACGCTTCTTCGGTGCCGCCCGGAAGGTCGAAGAGGCCGGCAGCCTGACGATCCTGGCCACCGCGCTCGTCGAAACCGGCAGCCGGATGGACGACGTCATCTTCGAAGAATTCAAGGGCACGGGCAACATGGAATTGCATCTCGACCGCCGCCTGGTCGAGAAGCGCGTCTGGCCCGCCATCGACATCAACAAATCGGGTACCCGGCGCGAAGAGCTGCTGATGGACCCCGAAGAGCTGCGCCGGGTCTGGATCCTTCGCCGCGTGCTCAACGACATGAACCCTGTCGAGGCGATGGAGCTTCTGACCGGCCGGATGAAGAAGACCAAGTCCAACGCCGAATTCCTGCTGGCCATGAATCTGTCGTAACAGCCGTGCCTGACGGGCGGCTTGCTGACGCCGGAACCGGGACAAGACTCGCGAGACATATGATGAACGTTCTGGAAGGGGATCTATCGCCACCCGCCGGCCGTTTCGCCATCGTGGTGGCCAGGTTCAATTCGATGGTGACCGAAGCCCTATTGCACGGCTGCCGTGACCGTTTCGTCCGGCTCGGTGTGGCTGAAGACCGGCTCGACGTCGCCTGGGTGCCAGGTTCGTTCGAAATTCCGCTGGTAGCACGCAAGCTGGCCGAAACGGGCCAGTATGCGGCCGTCGTGTGTCTGGGCTGCGTCATCAGGGGCGAAACCTCGCACTATGATCACGTCGCCGGCCAGGCCGCCGGGGGTGTCATGCAGGCATCGGTCGCCACTGGCGTGCCCGTGATCTTCGGTATCCTCACGACGGAATCGGTCGAACAGGCCCTGAACCGCTCAGGCCTGAAGTCAGGCAACAAGGGCGGCGAAGCGGCCGAGGCCGCAGTTGAAATGGTCAACCTGCTGGCACAGATCGGACCGGGCGGCAGTGGCAGCCTCACTTCCGTTCCCGCCGGGTTCGGTGGCGGCCGCATTCCGGCCCGCTGATCGGAGATCGCACCCTTGACCGAGCCCGTGCGAATTCCGCCCGACTTCTATTTCGAAATCGAAAATTTCGCGCGACCGTTCGCGCCCCTGCCTGGCGACCTGACTCATCCAGGGGCAATGTGCGGTCTGCCGCCGACACACCGGGTCGTCAGTTCGTCCGACCTCGCCGGAATTCCGGACTGGGCCGATGTCCGCTGCGGATGGTCGCCGAAGGGGCTCGCCGTGGTCTTCGACCGGCCCGACCCCACCCGGGCCCGCTCAGGCCTGGTGCGGATGGATGTCTGGATCGATACCCGCAATACACGTAACATCCACCGGGCCACACGGTTCTGTCATCAATTCCGGCTGGAATTCGACCCGGCCGTAACCATCGGCCGCAAACGCGGCCCGAACGAAACCATGGCCCCAGGCGCGGAACTCAGCCAGATCCGCATCAATCGGGCACTCGCCGATGCTCCCATCGCGGAGCGCTCATCGATCTATACCGACCTGGCGAACGGCAAGAATGGCGGTTTCCGCCTGGCCCTGTTTTTGACGAACGAGGCCCTCAACGGCTTCGATCCTGGCGTTAACCGCGCCCTGGGCTTCGCTTACAGACTTTCGGCCCCGTCACAGGAACTCCAGCGGCTTGGCCCCGGCGCGGAATTCCCTGTGCCGGAAGACCCCAGCCTGTGGACGGTATTGCAACTCGTGGATTGACCCGGAACCAGGTCGACCGGATGTTTGCGAAACTGGCTTCGGAGACCCGGCGAATTTCGTTTCGCCACCCGCGAAATCTCTGCGCGAGACATCGCAAGTTTCTCGTATCGAAAGAGCTTCGTAATTTCAGGGCCGTTCGGGAGTCTCGATTGACGGACTCCTGCAAGGCGTCTACGATAATTTCGTAAGAAATCTCCCTGACGGAGGCCTTCGATGTCCGGATACTTCCGAATCTGTGCGATCGGCCTGCTGGGTTTCATGCCACTGACCTGGACCTCGTCGCCCGCTGCGGACGAAAAAACGAAGTCCCGGACGGCGGAAACTGTGCCTGGACAGAAGGCTACCGAAAAAGCCGCCAAACCGGCGAAGACTTCGAAACCGGCGGTCAAATTCCCGAAAATGACACGGTCCGACCGCTTCTGGCGTTCGAAGCTGACGCCTGGTCAGTATTACGTCACTCGGCGAAAGGGCACCGAGCCAGCTTTCAGCGGCATTTACTGGAATCACCACGAAGACGGGGTTTACTCCTGCATCGGCTGCGGTACGCCGCTGTTCGACGCGGAAACGAAATTCGACAGCGGCACCGGCTGGCCGAGCTACTGGCAGGCCCTCAGCAAATCCTATCTACGCACACGCCCCGATTTCAGTGATGGCACGCTTCGTACGGAAGTCGATTGCAAGGTCTGCGACGCTCACCTGGGGCACGTCTTCAACGATGGCCCGCGACCGACCGGCCTGCGCTACTGCATCAATTCGGCCTCGATAGACTTCGTCGCGCGGGAAGATCTGAAGGATTACATCGACGACTGGCGTAAAACCATGGGCCTGCCGCCGCTGGAACCCGAAGAGACGAAGGACGACAAGAAAGAAGATAAAACCGATGCGGCCCCCGGTGAGCCTGCCGAAAAAGCCGAAGCCCCGGATTCCGCGAAGCCCACAGAGCCCGGTGACGCCAAAACGAAGCCGCGGCGGTAATTCGATAATTGCGAGTCTCACCAGAGACCTCCGCGGGTTTTGCTCAGCAAGAAGGAGTCGATCGGATGCACTCCGCTCGTCTTTAGCTTCTTCTACTTGAGGTCAAATGGATTTATCGCAACGCGATGATTCGAATGAACATAGCGAATCGCGTGAGGGATACGAAGAGATGGGTTGAGAAGCGGAAATTATCGGGCGAAATGACGGTGTATGGCGAATCCAGCGATTCTAACTTGCCGGCATTGTCTAATTTTCTTATCCGCTTGGTAGACAGTCGCTTGACTCAGTTCTTGGTACCGGTTATCTCATCGAGAAGCCGGCCTTCGTATCGGCCATTCGCAAAATCGACTCGTATGATTCGGCTGTGCCGTCAGAAAGTCGCTGCCCCTTGTGAAGTGCGATTTCCCCTGAAACGGTTCTCGTTTCGCAACCTGGAGAGTATGACCCATGAGGTTTGCATTTCGACTTTTGCTGGCCATCACGGCATTCGGTTCTGCAGGAGCGATCCACGCCGCAGATATCATCACTTGGAATACGCCTGTGCTGATTTCAGGCGATACGGATGTCGACACCACCGGTTCGCTCCTTTACGCCTATAATCTGGGCTCAAGCGGCGTGACGTCGACGACGGTCAATGGCGTAGGTTTCTCGGCATGGGCTTTTCCCGCTAACGGAACGTCCACAACCTCCACGACCCCCACGATCGCCAATGCGAATTTCACCGAGACTCCCGGCAGGCTCTTTTCTTCGAATGGGCTGGGTACGGTTACCGGTGCTTTCTCGTCGCTCACGACCGAATACAAAGCCTTGCTCGGGACAGCAGGTTATGCGGATCAGTTCACAACCATGACGTTGACCCTGAACAACCTTACCCCCGGCCAATCGTATCTGTTTCAATGGTGGATCAATAACAGCTCGCTGGCCCTCTCGGCGGGTTCGGATCGAAACATGCGACTGACGACGAGTACCGCGGGGAATGCCGTCGGACTCGCGAGCAACGTCGCAGGGACGACCGGCGCCCTTGGTCAATACGTCTCCGGCACGTTCACGGCCAGCTCATCATCCACGACGATCGCTTACACGGGCACTGACGGTTCGAATGTGCCGCTCATCAACGCATTTCAGCTTCGAGTCGTGCCTGAGCCCTCGACGTGGGCCCTGGGCGGGATCGCCACGATGGTACTGTTCTCCGCAGCGCGACGCCGAAATCGAGCGTGAATCGGCCTCGATAATCGCATCTTCGAACGTGCCGCACGCAGGTCGCCAGGGCCCACATTCATCGGGCCTGCCCGGCGATTCAGGTTTCTATGTCTTCGAATTCGCGTCGATCAACATCCCGACGCCTCACTCCACATCCAGCCAGTTCGGGCCGGCGGCGGCGTCCACCTCGACCGGCACCTTCAGGACGATGGCCGTATTCATCCGCTCGCGGACGAATTCCTTGACCTTCGCCAGGTCGGCCTTCGGCACTTCCAGCACCAGTTCGTCATGGATCTGCAGAATCAGGCGGGAATTGGGCGAAACGCTCGCCAGATCGCGGTCGATCGAGATCATGGCCATTTTGATCAGATCCGCGGCCGAGCCCTGAATCACCGTGTTGATCGCCGTTCGCTCAGCCAGATTCTTCTGCCGGCCCGTCGTCGATTTGATCCCCTGAATCGGCCGCCGCCGGCCCAGGATCGTTTTCACATAGCCGGTCGTTTTGGCCTCTTCAAGCACGGACGTCATCCAGGAATCGATGCCCGGATAACGCCCGAAATAAGCTTCGATGAACTCAGCGGCCTCGTGCTGGGAGATCCCCAGTCGCGAGGAAAGCCCATAAGCACTGAGACCGTAGATCACGCCGAAGTTGACGGTTTTCGCCTGCCGCCGCTGATCTTCGGTGACGACGGACTCCGGCACGCCGAAGATTTGGGCCGCGACGACCGAGTGAATGTCGTGCCCTGAGGCGAAGGCATGCATCAGCCCGGCATCCTGGCAGAAGTGGGCCAGCATGCGCAGCTCGATCTGGCTGTAGTCGGCCGTCAGGAGCACCCAGTCTTCGCCGGGCGCGACGAAGGCCTGGCGAATTTGCCGCCCTTGCTCAGTCCGCACCGGGATGTTCTGCAGGTTCGGGTCGCTGGAGCTGAGCCTGCCCGTGGCGGCGACGGTCTGGTTGAAGGAGGCGTGCACGCGACCGTCGGGGCCGACTTCGCCGGGCAGGGCGTCCAGATACGTGCTCTTCAGCTTCGAGAGCTGGCGGTGCTCGATCAGCAGCCGGGGCAGGGGGTGCAGCGGGGCCAG
>CAZSQA010000019.1:0-54763 GCA_964608915.1 uncultured Isosphaeraceae bacterium | reverse complement strand
ACGATCGGTTCGAGCTTTTCGGCGATGCGCCAGGTGGCGTCGGCGTCTTCGGCCGCGTAATGGGCCACTCGCGCCACCTCGACTTCGTCCATCCGCTTCTGATTCTTGCCTTTGCCGATCAGGTCGGTGATCGGGATCATCTCGTGATCGAGCAGGCGTTTGGAGAGTTCGTCCAGGCTATGATTGCGTTCGCCCGACTCCAGCAGATAGCTGAGGACCATGGTGTCCAGCAGTTCGCCGGCCGGGGGCAGGCCGGCCCGGGATAGCATGATCCAGTCGTATTTGACGTTCTGACCGACGATCGTGCGCGCAGGGTCTTCGAAGATCGGGCGAAGCTTCGCCAGCGTGTCGGATGCGTTCAAAACCGTGTCGAACATTGGCCCCCGAACGGGCAGATACCAGGCGACTTCCGGCTGCCACGCGAATGCCAGGCCGACGAGTTCGGCCCGGTTCGGATTCGTGCCGGTCGTTTCGGTATCGAAGCAAAAACGCGGCTGACCGGCCAGTTCGGCGACGAAGGCATCCAGCTTTTCGGGCGTGTCCACAATCCTGTAATCGGCCCGCCATTCGGCGGCCTGCCCGCCGGTGCCGAACGTCTCGGCGACTTCCTTCTGGAACCGGTGAAAACCGCACTGACGGCACAACTCGTTGACGGCGTTCATGTCGGGTGGCGTCAGCTTGAGGCTTTCCCACGAGGTTTCCAGGGGCAGGTCGTCCAGCAGCTTGACGAGTTCCCGGGCCGCCAGTGCCGTCGCGGCGTGGTCGATCAGCTTCTGCTTCTTCGCCCCCTTGACTTCCTCGACTCTGGCCAGGAGTGCGTCAAGACTGCCGAATTGCTGCAGCAACTGCGCGCCGGTCTTCAGGCCGATGCCAGGCACGCCAGGAATGTTGTCGGCCGTATCTCCTGTCAGGGAAAGCAGATCGACGATCTGGTCCGGCCGCACGCCCCAGTCGGCCAGCAGGGCCGCTTCGTCGATGGCTTCCTGCTTGCGCAGGTTGAAGAGCCGGACATGAGGGCCGATCAACTGGCGGGCATCCTTGTCGGAAGTGCAGACGGTGACGTCCATCCCTTCGCCCGCCGCGCGGCGCACCAGGGTGGCGATGACGTCATCGGCCTCCGCCCCCTTCGCTTCGACGACAGGCACCTGAAAGGCTTCGAAGGCGGATTTGATCACGGGCAGCTGCAGCCGCAGGTCCGTCGGCATCTCTTCGCGCTGGGCCTTGTAGGTGGGCAACAGCGATTCGCGAAAGACTGGCCCGGGGCCGTCCCAGGCTGCGGCCAGATAATCCGGTTTGTGGGTCTTGATCAGGTTGATCAAGTCCCGAATGATTCCGAAGACAGCGTGAGTCGGTTGGCCGGCCGGACCGGTCATGGCTGGTATTGCGTGGTAAACCTGGTAAATTAGAGAGAATGAGTCGAGGATGAAGAATTGTGGTCGCATGGCCATGAGGGAATTTTTCCGGGACTGCTGGCGTCAGAATCGGTAGAGGGACAACAACGGGTCGGGGACCTCACGAAGATCAGGATACGGCAAACGGGATGTCGCAGGGTAGGCTGGAGTACGCTGGAGTTTCCGCCGGGTGGCTGTGTGCAGTGGGTCGGTCGGGTATCGGGGCGGAAAAATCGTCACGATGCGAATGGCCGTATCAGACTCACATTCAAATGGGCGGAATCGTGTGCTCGGCCGGATCTTTCGGGATCAGGTATGCCATAATCGGTTGATTGACGGCCTTCCGGCTACAGGGTTCATCCGGTAGGGAGCCATTGCGCTATGGCGGCAAGCAACGATAATCAGGGTTTGAAGATTGCGGTGGCCGCACTGGCCACCTTCACGGTGCTCTTCGCGAGTACCACATACTATTTCTACAGCGAGTCCTCCAAGGCGCTGAGCCAGGCGGATAGCGCCAAGAAGGCGCAGGCCGAAGCTGCCACGCAGCAATCCGCGGCTGATGCGGCCCTCAAGGATCTCGGCGTGGCACTCGGCTACGCCAACCTCAAGCCGGCCGAAGGTGGTGCGTTCCCGGATCTCGAAGCCCTCAAGGCTTCGATCAACCAGACCGTCACCGGACTTCGCGCTGCGGCCGAACAAAAAATTCTGGCCAAAATTCCGGACGCCCCCTCCGTGCGTCAGGAGCTGACGAAAAATCAGGAACTCGTGACGCTGATGGAAGATCAGCGGGCCGCGGCCAGCCGTTTCCTGGGCAATCCGTCCGCCGATTTGCGATCGCAAGTCGAAAATCTGGCCGATCTTCTGAAGACCGCTTCCGAAGTCGAGGCCGAGTTCTTCATCGACAACTACAACCTTCGCAAGTCTCTCGCCAGCGTCAATTCCGTTCACGAAGAACAGTTGAAGACGACCCAGGCGGAACTCGAGAAGGTCAAGGCCGATCTGGCCGCAGTCCAGAAGGGTCACGAAGAAGGCCGGGTCGATCTGACCGAATCAGTCGAAACGGCTCGCCGCGAAGCGAATCTCAAAGAAACCGAACTGGCCGAAATGCAGGGTACGCTGGCTGAAGCGACGAGCAAGCACAGCACCGAGCGTTCCGAACTGGTCGGACAGCTTCGGGAAATTCGCGACAAGACCCAGCGTAAGGAAGACATCCTCGATAACCCGGACGGCAAAGTCACTTTCGTCGACTACGGCACCAAGACGGCCCGGGTGGACGTCACACGCAGCATGGGCGTGCGTCCGACGATGCGATTCACGATCTTCGACCGCAAGGCCATCGGCATTCCGACCGACAAGCCCAAGGGCCAGATCGAAATCACCGAAGTCGGTACCCAGTACAGCATTGGCCGAATCATCGAGACCAAGGATCTGGCCAAGCCGATCGTCGCCGGTGACATTCTCTATTCCGCCGGCTGGAATGCGACGGAACCGCAGCAATTCGCCCTGATCGGCCCGCTCGACATCGACCGGGACGGCAAGGACGACCGCAACGACATTCGCCAGATGATCGCTTCGTCCGGTGGTGTCATCACTTACGATCTTCAACTGATCTCCGGTGAAGCGATCGAAAAGGGCAAGCTGAGTGCCCGGATCGCCTGGTACGTCGACGACGACCGCGACATGTCGCCCGAACAGCTCCGCAGCATGACCGAAGCCCAGCGCGACTTCCTCCAGCGGAAGAACGAAGTGCTTCGTGAAGCTCGCAGCCTCGGTATCCGTCCGCTCCCGCTGTCTCGCCTGCCTGGTATGCTCGGCTTCAGCTTCAAGACGCTGAGAACGTCGCCCGTCGAAGGTGTGAACGAAGCCGCCGTTCGCAAGATGACCCGCCCCACGGGCCGGGCAACTCAGGATAAACCTGCCGAAGGTTCGGATAATGCCGCACCGGCCGAACAGCCGGCCACGCCACCGGCGACGGGTGATCCGGCTCAATGACGCGGAACTGACTGCCGCGACTCGATCCCCTCCGAAACGAAAACGCGTGCCGATCATTCGGCACGCGTTTTTTTGCACTTCGTTTACCGGGAAACGGCAAGCCTGCGAACGTTTCAAGCGGCAGGCCTGGCCTGCGATCACTCCAGAGCGATGTCGAAACTGTTGCTGCCGCTTACGACCTTCCGTGTCAAACCGCTCGTATCCGGCTTCTCGTACTTTTCCGGAATCAGCCGTTCCTGCTTTTTGACAGGTTCGCCGGGGGCCGGCGTGTTCAGGGCGTTCGGGTCGATATCGGAGACGATCACCCGATACTCGCCCACGACCGCCCCGTCATTCGGGTTGGTGGTCTGAAGCGAGTAGGAGCCGTCCGGCCCGATGACGGAATTGGCGTTGGATCCGCTCGGGTCGTTCGAAATGAACGAAATCGTACCCTTCGTCAAGGGTTTGCCTTGATAAGTGACTTTGCCGCTGACCCTCGCCATTTCAGGACCGCTCGAGCCGCCGCAACCGACGAAGATCGCAGGCAGCACGAACGCGACAACCAGTTTCAGGGGTGAGCTGAACAAGATTCGGAACACGTCGATTTCTCCACAAGTCGTTCGGAATGAGGACATTCGGCCGGCGACGTTTCCAAGCGGAACAGCGTCGCCAGCCATCGGGAACGTCAATCGAGCCGGGTCAATAAGCGTCAGCCGAGATGACTTCGCCTTGGCCGCGCGTGCTCAGGCCCTGATAGATCGGGAAGGAGATCTGCTCCTTGATGAACTTCACGGAGCCGTCGCACATGGCGAAGTTTGCGCCACCGGCGTGGTTCGACCGGAACGAGTATTGCCTCGTCCAGTTCTCCACGTTGGCGGGCTGGAGCTTGTAATTCAGCGGAATTGCCGTCGAGCCGATCGTCTGATTGGCATGCACCCAGCAATTCCAGCGGGTAATCCGCCGGATCTGTTCGCCCATCATGAACGTATTGCTCGTACCGTCCGTGATTTGCGCCACGCCGACGTTCGAGCCCCAGGCCCAGAAAACGCCGCTGCCGGCGATGCCGCCGTTTTCGATATCCTGCCCGGTCGAGGAGGTCCGGTTATGGCCCAGTTGCGGGCCCCGGCAAAACCTGCCTGTGTCCGAACACAAAACTACCGTGCCAGCGGTCGGGGCACACGCCAGGCAGTTATCGCCCATATTGCCCACATACGATGTCCCGGCACCTTGCTGGCCGATGATTTCGTCCGCGTTTGTGTTGTCGATGTTGTCGCTGTTGTCGGACGGGCAGATCAGCGAATTCAGGATCGTCATCCGGACGGTCATGTTCTGCTGGCCCATATAAACGGCCTTGTTCCAGCGCCAGCCGCCACCGAGCTGATCGCCCCACATGATGTTGAAGTTCACGGCGTTATGGACGGCCGTTTGTTCCATCTGCGGCAACAGCAGAACGATCCAGCTGGAATTGTTCCAGGCCAGACCCTGAGGCCCGAACACCGGGTGCAAGTACAACCCGGCGGGGAACTTGCCGTTGACGTCATGATAGTTATGCGCAGCCAGTGCGAGCTGCTTGATATTGTTCACGCACTGTGCCCGGCGGGCGGCTTCACGGGCGGACTGCACCGCGGGCAGCAAAAGCGAGATGAGAACGGCGATGATGGCGATAACCACCAACAGTTCGATGAGGGTGAAGCCTCGTCGTTTCGTCATTGGGAATGCTCCTGGTCGTTTTCGAAGCGGGATGAAACCGAGAGATCGACGGCGAATTCGTCACGTGGTGACGCTCTGGACCGCTGATCAGCGGACAGGCAAGGTCGAATTTGCGTGAGAGGAAGTTCATCAAGGCAAGACGGTCATTTCAAAATTATCAGAACCCGAAAGTCGATCTATAGCGAAATCGGAAAATTTTTGGCGTATTACTCGATCGGAATGGTTAATCAGGCAGAAACCGGTGATCCGAACCTGGCGGTCTGGGGATTTTCGCACGTAGTTCTGCCTCTGGTCTTCGTGTTCCGCATGTCGCGACGAAACACCCCAATCCATCCCCGACGCGGCGGGTCTCTGACTCTAAAATGTCGCTAAAATATTTACATATAGATGCTTATGAGATTTCCGAAGCGTGAATGATACGACCTCTTTTCGCTCCATCGTTTCGCCAGATCAACAGGATTGTTGAATCCTGGCAGGTCTTTCTCGAATATGTTGGATTTGCTATTTTAAGCGTTACTCTATGACCTGAACTCAGGGATCCGACCGGCAGGAAGTTCGTTCTCAGGTTTCAGGTCATTCGATTTTCGAAGGACGGGCTTGATCGTGGCACGCAAGAAAACGTCCAACACAAAATCATTCGTCAAAACGCAAATCTCCGCTCGTCTACGCAGAGTCCGCATGGAACTCTTCGGAGAACATGGCGGACCTGAGCTGGCTCGCCGTCTCGATCTGCCGGCACGCACCTGGTACAACTACGAAACCGGCGTCACCGTGCCTGCGGAGGTCATGCTGAGCTTCATCGATCAGACTGGCGTCAACCCTGCCTGGCTACTGACCGGCGACGGCTACGTTTACCGAAATCAGGCCGACGACAACGATTCCATCACCGAATCGCCCCTGATCATGATACGGCGCGGGCTCGAGCAGCTTGAGTCCCAGTCTCGCGTCAGCCGCATCGACTCGGTCGGAATCGACGATCGCGATTGGGCTGCCGATTCGCGGTCCCACTCCTGCTTCGTGCGGCTACCGCTGATCGAAATGGCCGAACTTCCGAACTTCCAGCTCACCAAATTCGCCCAGCGTGACACGTTCCTGACCTACCGCGAATGGGTCCCGAACCCGGATCACAGCGTCTGTGTCCGTGTCGAAAACGAAGCCATGAAGCCGCACCTGCCGGAAAGTAGTGTGGCTGTCGTCGATTTAAGCCAGAATAAGCCGGAACTGCTGCACAGCCATATGGTGGTCGCCCTCGATACCCGCAACGAGCCGGTCATCCGCTGGCTCGAACATTCCGGCGAACACTACATTCTGAGAGCTGAAGTCCGCAATTATCCGACGATTCCCTTCTCGGTGACCGAGTCCCAGGGCCGCATTCTCGGTTCTGTCGTCGCCGTCAGCTCTCAGTGCTGAAAATTACTTTTCTGCAAGGTGTTGCGTGATTCACAGCGTGCGTCCGGCACGCTCTTGACCGCGATTTTCGACCGTCATTCGAACGATTTCGCCAGATGGCCCAGACGAACCGCCCCCACCGCCGCCGCGGCCTGTATCACGTTGTCATCCAGCGCGAACACGCGATCTCCGAAAGTCCGCCTGAGCAAGTACGAATAAGCCGACTGACGCGACGGTTCACCACCAAGATAAATCCTTGAAAACCTGGACTCTCGCATCCACGCATGTGCGGCTAGGCCTCGCACGTCTTCGGCTGTCACGATGGCCGAAAGCCATTCGCCACGCTCCAGGGCGTTCATGGAGCCTGTGATGTCGGCGACTCGTGTCCAGAAGGCCGCGTGCATCAGGCCTGAAGCTTCGACCGCTTCGGCGGCTTCGGTCAATCTCTGCGGATCGACATGCCTGGCCGGTTCTTCCGGTACGCTCCGCTTCAGCAGGGTGGCCGACTTCAGGGCCGCGTAGGTCTCGCCCGCCAGCGTCGTGAAGCCTCCGGCGATCGTGCCGTCCGGCTCGACGGCGATCAGTTTCGTGTGCGAACCCGGCCACAAAAGTAACCACGGCTGAGACACCGCGTTGAGGTCGCGACTCATCAGAATCTCGCGAATCCCCCAAACCTGAGTTTCTTCCCCGCGCATGACGTCTTGAGCCAGCGATCCCGCAAACCGGTTCGGGTTCGAATGGTCCGGTCCGGTTCGAACTCCCGGCAAAACGCGGATCGCGACATCCGGATTGAGCGGATCTCTCCATAAAATCGAACCTTGCGCCAAGTCCGCGGCACCTGCTGGTGCGATGACGTGCGGAAGGTTGATCAACCCGGCCTCGGAACCGAGCATTCCTGAAGCCACGCAATCGACCGACGACGGATCCTGACCGAGTCTTCCGATCAGCGTGTCCAGGCAAGCCCGCACTGCGGCTTTCACGGCATTGTCGCCATCGCCCTGGGTGTCGCGGACACCGACATCGAATTTCACCGTATCCGTGACTTTGCCGTCGATGACGACGCTGGCTCTCGTGTTGGTCGTGCCGCCGTCGAGGGCGATCCATAATTCGGAACTCATGGGGAAGCGATGACGACTCCGCGCGAGGGTTTTCGACCGGGTGAGGAAGATGTGGCAGGATCCGGCCGGATCGTTATCATGAACATAATCGAACCGGTCGATCAGGGCCAATCCCCTGACATGACGATTGCATGCCGGCGAAACGACGAAATGCCTCGACGCCCTCGACTCTCCGTTCCTCCTCTCTTCCTCGGCTCACCCGACGCTTACGCCATCTGGGATGCCGCGGGCCGGATCGTCGATCGTAACGAGGCTTTCCGGCGAACGTTCCTGGCCATCGAAGACCAAATTCAAGATCAAGCCGGGCTTGAGTTTATGTCCGCCGCTGCGAACGGGTCGTTGCTCGCGCCCCCCGGGACCGCGTTTCGCAGCGAATTCCGGAGCCGGCTCATCAGCCATCCGGACGACGCGTCGCGAGTTTTCCGTTTCGATGCCTGGCCGGTCTACGATGAACCCGATTCGATCATCGGAATCCTCGGCCGATTGACCCCCGCGTCCGAATCCGATCTCGCCGAAAATCACGACCCGGCAAGAATCTGGGGCATCGCGCTGCAGGACGAACTGACCAGACGCCGCGCCCGCCAGAAGATGTCAGGGCTCGAGACGCTCGTCGGCTTCGGTCCCGGGCATGAAGCGAAGCTGAAGCTCGTCGAATCGGCTGTCCGTGCCGATTGCCCGATCGTGATCGTCGGTGAGCCCGCGACGGGCCGTCATCACCTGGCCAGAATCCTCCACCTGAGTCATCAGTCGCAGCACGGGACACGCCTTCCCCTGATCCCGATCGATCCTTCGAGTCTTCCATCGGAATTGCTAGCCCGGGACTTTCTCGGAATCGATATCGGCTCCGATTCGAAAGCTCCGGTCCAACCCGCCTGGCGCGTTCCGTCAGGCGCGACGATTCTGATCGAAAGCCTGGCCGATCTCGACACCCGGCTTCAGGACGGAATCGCACGGGCATCAGGAGCCGTTCGCCTTGTCAGTCTGGCTCACTCACGTGACGAAATCGATCGACTTGACCCCTGGTTTCGAGTCCGTGCGGCCACGATCGTGATCGAACTGGCACCATTGCGAGCCCGTATCGAAGAAATTCCGCTGCTCGCTCAGTCGATCCTGGACAGGATTCAGGCAGGCACGAGTCCGCGAATCGAAGGATTCAGCCCCGAATCGCTCGAAAAGCTCAAAATGTACGATTGGCCGGGAAATTGGCGGGAACTGGAACGCGTCATCCGAGAAATCCACTCGTCGGCCACGGGGCCGCAAGTTCAGGCGGATGACATCCCGGCCGAAATTCAGGGCGCTTTCGGAGGAGCGTGGACGAAACCCGTCAGCTCCGGCGGCGCCCCGACCGGCCATCGGCTCGAATCAGCATTGCAGGACGCAAGCCGTGCGACCGTGCTGCAGGCACTCGAACGATATGGGTCGAACAAGACCGCGGTGGCACGCGCTTTGGGAATTTCCAGGCCCAAGCTCTACCGCTTGCTGGCCGAGCTGGGCCTGGACTCAGAATGATTCGAGACTCCTGAATCGCAAAGACTTACTTCTTGCGAGCCAGCTCGAAATTGAAGGCTGAGAAGTCGTCCTTCGTCGTGAATTCGGTCGGCCGGGCCTGAGTCCCGAAGCAGATCGTAACCTTGTCCTCGCCATCGAACTTATAGATCGCCGGGCCGTCGAAATTCTTGGCGTTCGGCGAATCTTCGTCCACCTTCATTTCCATCGTCTTGTGCGGCTTGGCCGCGGCGTCCAGCTTCACCGTGATCTTGTACGTTCGCCCCGGGGCATCCAGCTTCAGCTTGCCCTTTTCGAACGTCCAGGTCGCATCGCCCGTGTTCGCGTCCTTGCTGATCCAGGTTCCATCGAGCTTCTTCAGGTCATCGGCGCTTTCGTCGGCACGAACGGCAACGGGAGCGATCGCCATCGACCAGGCGACGGTTTTGAGGAAATGACGGCGCAGCGGCATGGAAAGGAACCTTTCGTGATCGGGCTGGATCGAATCGATCACGATCGAAGAATATCGATCGTTTGACCATTCGAGTATAGGCACATCTGGATCGACCGTATAGTCGGCAACTCACGACGCCACTCTTGACCCGGTCCGCCGAATTCGCGATTTTTGTGTGGGTCTTCCACAATTTCGGTTTTCCGGCCGCGCAACCCACGCGAACCCGGAGCACTGGCCCGCCACAGGAGAACTACCACCCATGCAACGCCGAACGTTTTTCTTCGCTCCGATCGCCGCTGGCTTCGCCGCCCGCAATCTCACCGCCGCCGATGATGCCCAGCTTGCCCACATGGTTTTCTTCACTTTGAAGGAAGGGACCGACGCCAACCGCGATGCCCTCGTCGCTGGCTGCAAAAAATACCTGGACGGGCACGAAGGCACCGTCTATTTCTCCGTGGGCACCCGTGGCAAGGAATTCGACCGAGACGTGAACGCCACCGACTGGGACGTCGCCCTTCACCTGGTCTTCAAGAACAAGGCCGCCCACGATACCTATCAGGAACACCCACGGCATTTGAAATTCATCGAAGAAAACAAGCAGTACTGGGGCAAGGTTCAGGTCTTCGATTCGTACTTGACGCCGGCCGCTTCGAAGTGAGAATGTTCTGTTCCGACTGATTCCTTCGGCGTCCTGTCGCCCGCCGGCAGGACGCCGTATTCGTTTCGAGGCCGACTTGAAAGACACGAATCCCGAATTCCCTGCAATTTACGGCCCCTGGACAATTCTCCAGCGGCACGAAGTCTATCGCGACCCCTGGCTGAAGGTCACTAGGGACGACGTGCTCCGGCCCGACGGAAACCCTGGAACATATAGCATTTCGCACATGAAGCCGGGGGTCTGTGTCATCGCGGTCGATACGGACGGAATCTGCCACCTGACCGAAGAATTTCATTATGCCGTGGGCCGCGTCACGCTCGAATGCGTTTCGGGCGGCATCGATCCCGGGGAAGACGCCCTGGCGACAGCCCAGCGCGAACTTGCCGAAGAGCTGGGCCTGAAGGCCAACCACTGGACTAGCCTGGGTGTCGTCGACCCATTCACGGCGATCGCCGTTTCGCCGACCCAACTCTTTCTGGCTCAGGGTCTTGCGGAAATTGGCGCGAGCCCGGAGCCTACCGAGACGATCCGGCATGTGCGCATTCGGATGGAACAAGTTCTCGAGAAAGTCATGAATTCCGAAATCACCCACGCGCCGAGCGTTGCGGCGATTCTGAAAGCTTTCCGCACCATGGGGAAATGATGAAGCCGGCCAGCATCCGCAAGGATGAAGGCCGGCTCTCGATTCGATCGGGCTGAGATTCGGTAATCAGAAAATGCCGAGGATGTCTCGAGCGTCGTCGGTCATCCGCGCCGGCGACCAGGGGGGGCTCATCACCAGCTTCACGTTCGCCTTGCTGACACCCGCGATGGTTTCGATCGCCTTGACACTGTTCCGCAAGATCTCAGGCCCGGCAGGGCATGCGGGGGTGGTCAATGTCATTTCGACATCGACCTCGCTACCGCGAGTCTGCACCGTGTAGACCAGGCCAAGATCGACGACATTCACGTTCAATTCCGGGTCGATGACGGTTTTCAATGCCGCCACGATGTCATCTTGCCCCACAGGCGGGCCAGCGGGCGTCCCGGCGACGGTTTCGGCCGGTTCTTTCGAAGATCCGGCGGGTTTCGAAGCGGGGCTGGGCGGGGCTTCCTTCGGCAAGTCGCCGGTGTCGTTGATGGCGACATAAATCGTGTCGCTGTCAACTTTCACATGGTGCGCGCGGACATTCTCGACGGCCGGCATGGAGAGGGCCGAACCGGTGCGAATATCGAACCTTGCTCCGTGTCGGTCGCATTCGATTTCGAATCCGCAGAGTTTGCCGTCGGCCAGCGGGCCGCCGTCGTGGGTGCAGACGTCGTCGATCGCGAAAACCTGGCCTTCGACACGGAAAAGAGCGACGGGCTGGTCGTCTACCTCCACGAACAGGTTCGAGCCTTCGGGCAGTTCGCCCAATGTCGCGACTTTGCGGTATTCGATCGCCATCGTTTTCGAGAATCCCCTGTCTTCAGGTTGCGTAAAGCGTGCGTATCCCGCCAGCGGGATACGCGGTTCAGGTCGCCGCCGTTTCGGCCACGATCCTTTTCAGCCGCCGGATCACTCCGGTGAGCCCGTTCGTGCGCTGCATGCCAAGAATTTCCTTGAGGCCGCCTTTGGAGATCACGTCGAACGAAAGATCGGCGTAATCGCCAGGGCTTGCACCACGCGTACCTTCCCAGAGCAGCGAAACGAACCCGCGTACCGTAGGGGCTTCCATCGGAATGTCGGCGAACCACTCCACGCCCTTGTCCGTTTTTTCGGCGAACAGGAACACGGGCGACTGGCATTCCTCGACCTTGTGGTCCGGGTCCTTGAGGGCCTCGAACCTTGCGGGGAGTGAAGGCAGCGACCGAGCGTAATCGAGCAGCATCTCGATCCGTTCCTTCGGATCGCAGTCGGTCAGTTCATCGAGGAGTTCGTCGAGTTTCGTCAATGTCATGCGGCTGGTGTCGAAATGTTCGTCATGCAAAGGAGTTGGGAAAGCACGGAGCCCTCGGCCCGAACGCAATGCGCGCGGGCCGCTTACGGCGCGGTTCCTCAGGGCTGAGCGCCCTTGCGGATCGGCATGCCGACGATATTGCCCCACTCGGTCCAGGATCCGTCGTAGTTGCGGACCTTCGAGAAGCCGAGCAGATACTTCAGCACGAACCACGTCAGGCTGGAGCGTTCGCCGATGCGGCAATACGCCACGACATCGTCCGAGGGCTTGAGCTTCAGCTCACCTTCGTAAATGGCTTTCAGTTCGTCGGCCGACTTGAAGCGGCCATCCTCTGCCACGGCCCGGGCCCAGGGGCAGTGCAGGGCACCCGGGATGTGGCCGCCTCGCAGCACGCCTTCTTCCGGATAGCCTTCCATGTGGGTCCGTTCGCCGGTGTATTCCTTGGGGCTGCGCACGTCGACCATCGGCAGGCCGGCGTTGAGGTGCGTCAGGACTTCGTCTCGCAGGGCCCGCAGGCTCGCCCGGTCAATGTCGGAGGGAACCTTGTAATCGCCCTTGGGATAGGAAGGAACCTCGGCCGTCGTCGGGTATTTCAGGGTCTCGACCCAGTAGCGCCGGCCGCCGTCGAGCATGCGGCAATCCTTATGCCCCTTGAGCTTGAAGGCCCAGAAGGCATAGCAGGCCCACCAGTTGTTGTCGTCGCCATAGAACACGACGGTCGTATCGTTCGAAATGCCGTTGTCGCGGCAGAGCTTTTCGAAGACTTCGTCGGATACGTATTCGCGGACAGTCTGGTCCTGCAGATCGTTGTGCCAGTCGATCTTCACCGCGCCGGGAATGTGGGCCATCGGATAGAGCAGGGCGTCGCCGCTGGATTCCACGATCCGGACTTTCGGATCGCCCGCGTGTTCCCTGACCCAATCGGCACTGACGACGACTTCCGGCACGGCATATTGTGAGGCGGACATCGGAACGGAAACTCCTGGCGATATGGCTCGGTACGTTTCGATTGCTGAGTAGTCCAAAACTCAGACCATCTTATCAGATTTTGGATCAGCCCAGCGACAGTTTTTTCGCGACGGCCAGCCGCAGAGACTCACGCACCGGTTCGACGGAAATGCGGTCGTAGACGTTCGAGAAGAAGCCTTCCACGATCAGCCGTTTGGCAGTTTCGGCAGGAATGCCCCGCGCCTGGGCGTAGAACACCATTTCCGGGTCGACCTGACCAGCCGTGGCCCCGTGGGTGCAGCGCACGTCGTTGGCCTCGATCTCCAGCCCGGGGATCGAATCGGCACGGGCCGCCTGGGACAGGATCAGGCTGTCGTTCTTCTGGTAGGCGTCGGTCTTCTGGGCGCCCGGGTCGACCCGGATCATGCCCTTCCACACCGTGCGGCTCTTGCCTGTCAGGCCACCCTTGTAAAGCAGGTCGCTCGTGGTGTTTTCGGCCTGATGGTCCTGACGTGTGAAGTAGGCCAGGTGCTGTTTGCCGGTGGTGAACATCACGCCGTTGACCTGGGCCGCAGCATTCGGGCCTGTCAGGGCCGTCTCCTGGTTGACTTTCGAAAGACGCGAGCCAAGACCGCCGATCGTCCACTGGATCGATCCGCCAGCGTCGACGGTCGCCCGTTCGCGGCTGAAGTGCCAGGTCTTGTCGTCCCAGTTCTGGATACGCACGTATTTCAACTGCGCGTTCTTGCCGACGACGATCTCCACGGCGCCCAGATGAAGGCCCGGGGTGACGGATTCGCCGGAAGCCGTGGAGACTAGGTCATGCACCAGCGTCGCCTCCGCGTCATCTTCCAGGATCACAAGCGTGTGCGACGTATCGATCCGCTGCCGGGCCGTCATCGCGGAAAGAGCGTATAGCGGTTCCGTGATCTTGACGCCCTTCGGCACGTAAAGCACGATACCGCCGCGAAACATGGCCGCATGCAGGGCCGCCAGGGCGTCTTCGCTCGTGCCGACTGTCCCGAAAAGATGCTTTTCGAGTATCTCGGGATGGGATTCGGCGAACGTGCGGAAGTCGGTCAGCGTCGCCTTGCCGAGCTTGATCAGATCCGCCGGCTGGGTCGTCTGGCCGCCGACCTGTACGATGCCCGTGGCATAGGACGCGGCGAGCGCGTCACGCGCCGGGCCGATTTCGTCGAGATCTTCCAGGTTCGCAGCGGCTGGCGATCGGACAAGGTCGAAAGCACTCAGGCGGAAGGCCCGGATGTCCGTACGCCGCCATTCTTCGTCGCGGGAAGTCGGCCAGGGGGTCGCGGCGAACGTTTCGAAGGCCGCACGACGCCTTTCGGTCAGCCAGGCCGGTTCGTTCGGCACCGAATTGAGAAACTCGCCGAATTCGAGGGATGCGATCGCGTGAGATGACGCCACAGCGGTACTCATGTGAGGTTCAGGCCCTGGTTACGTGTGAGATGTCTTGGACGATTAGTCCGATACGGTCTGCAAGGTTCCGCAAGTTCGAAAAAACGTCGCCACCGGCCACCCGACCCCCGAGAAATAGTCGCGAGACGCGGCGGCGACGTCGTACCGGCGGAAACGCCCAGTCGGATCAGCCGACCGAGCCTTCCATCTGCAGTTCGATGAGCTTGTTCATTTCCACGGCGTATTCCATCGGCAGTTCCTTCACGAGCGGCTCGATGAAGCCGTTCACGATCAGGGTCGAAGCCTCGGTCTCGCTCAGGCCCCGGCTCCGCAGATAGAACAGTTGCTCTTCGCCGATCTTCGATACGGACGCCTCGTGACCGATCTTGACGTCGTCCTCGTCGATCTCGATGTAAGGGTAAGTGTCCGAACGGCTTTGCGGGTCGAGGATCAGCGCGTCGCACACGACGTTCGACTTCGATCCGTAGGCACCGTCGGCCACCTTCAGCAGGCCGCGATAGCTCGACCGGCCGCCGTGCTTCGAAATCGATTTCGAAATGATCCTGCTCGTGGTGTAGGGGGCCGCGTGCACGACCTTGCCACCGGCGTCCTGATGCTGGCCCTTGCCGGCGAAGGCGATCGACAGGATCTCGGCCCTGGCGCCCTTGCCGACCATATACACGGCCGGGTACTTCATCGTCAGGCGGCTACCGAGGTTGCCGTCGACCCATTCCATCAGGGCGTCTTCATGAGCGACGGCCCGCTTGGTGACGAGGTTATAAATGTTGTTGGCCCAGTTCTGGATCGTCGTGTAACGGCAGCGGCCGCCCTTCTTCACGATGATTTCGACCACGGCCGAGTGCAGGCTTTCCGACGTGTAGATCGGCGCCGTGCAGCCTTCCACATAGTGAACCTGAGCGCCCTCTTCGACGATGATGAGCGTCCGTTCGAACTGACCCATGTTCTCGGCGTTGATCCGGAAATAGGCCTGCAGCGGGATGTCGACCTTCACGCCCGCGGGGATGTAGACGAACGATCCGCCCGACCACACTGCCGAATTCAGGGCCGCGAACTTGTTGTCGTGGATCGGGATGACCGTGCCGAAGTATTCCTTCACCAGGTCGGGGTAATCCCGCAGGGCAGAATCCATGTCGGTGAAGATCACGCCCTTTTCGGCAAGGTCTTCACGCAGCGAGTGATAGACGACTTCGGACTCGTACTGGGCTCCCACGCCGGCCAGGAATTTCTTCTCGGCTTCGGGAATGCCCAGCTTGTCGAACGTCCGCTTGATTTCCGCGGGCACGTCGTCCCACGACTTACCCTGACGGTCCGTGGCACGAACGAAGTAATGGATGTCCTGAAAGTCGAGATCGTTCAGATTCCCGCCCCACTGGGGCAACGGCTTCTGCTGGAACGTCTCCAGACCCTTGAGACGGAACTCCCGCATCCACTGCGGCTCGCTCTTCATCTCCGAGATCTCTTCGACGGTGTGCCGATTCAATCCCTTGCCGGATTTGTAGTTGTAGTTCGCGTCGGATTCCCGGAAGCCGTACTTGTAGTCTTCCTTGATTCCCGCGACCTGGGCGCCAAGATCGGTCGACATCGTTCGCTACCTCTGAATTTCTGACTTCGATGAATCGGTTCGGGGCGGAAGAAAGGTCCGGCGGCTAGCCGGACCGCTTCGAGTCGTGTTTCCGGTCAGACTACCACAGGCGACGCAGCTTCCAGCTCTTCTTCCACGCGAGCTTCCTGCGGGTATTTGGCGCGAATCCAGTCGTAGCCTTCCCGTTCCAGAGTCGTGACCAGCTCAGGTCCGCCGTTTTCGACGATGCGGCCCCCGAAAAGGATGTGCACGAACTGGGGCTGAATGTAGTTGAGAATTCGCTGATAGTGCGTGATCACCAGAACGCCCGTGCCCTGGGCTTTGGCGACCCGGTTCACGCCTTCGGAGACGACGCGGACGGCGTCAATGTCCAGGCCCGAATCGGTTTCGTCGAGAATCGCGAAAGCCGGCTGCAGCATCGCCAGTTGCAGCACTTCGGCACGCTTCTTCTCACCGCCGGAGAAACCTTCGTTCAGGTAGCGGCGGGCGAAGTCGGAATCCATGCCCAGCTCGTCCATCTTCTGCTTGAGTTCCTTGCGGAAATCACGCATGGAGATCAGGTCTTCGCCTTCCTTACGTTCAGGCATGCGAACGTTCGTCACCGCATGGCGGAGAAAGTTCGCCATCGTCACGCCCGGAATGGAAGTCGGATACTGGAACGCCAGGAACAGACCCGCTTTGGCCCGCTCGTCGGCTTCGATCTCAAGCAGGTTCACGTCGCCGAGATAGGCCGTGCCGTCGGTGATTTCGTAATTCGGATGGCCCATGAGAGCGTACGATAGCGTGCTTTTGCCGGATCCGTTGGGGCCCATCAACGCGTGGGTTTCCCCCTGGCGAATCGTCAGGTTCACGCCCCGCAGAATCGGCTTGCCTTCCACCGAGACGTGCAGGTTTTCGATACGCAGCGTTTTCGTGCTCACTCTCGCGATCTCCAGGTAGAACTCAGGGGTCACTGACTTGTGTTTCGTTCGTGTTTCGCCAGGCGATGAGCCGCCTCAGCCGGCCATCGAATCGGCTTCGCCTTCGGATGCCCGGGCAGGCTCGAAGTCGCAGGACCGGTCGCCATCGAGCCTGCAATGGCTTAGAGTCAGCCCGTGGCCAACGACTTTTTCGAACATGCGACGTTCCAGGGCACAAATGTCCCGGTCGACCTCGGCCAGTTCGAAATAGGGGCAGGAAAGTTGCCGCAGGACCGTCTGGCCTTCGTCTCCCGAAGAGACTTCGGCTTCCACGCCCCGCTCGTGCAGCAGCCCGCCGAGCTGAACCATTCGACTGGACCATTCCTCGCCCCGGACCTGGCTGCGATACGATTCGGCCAGGCGGTCGGTGATGCGGGCGAACAGGTCGCGGCGGATTTTCACGTCGTCCACCGTTCGCATGACTTCGTCCCAGAGCACCAGGGCCAGATCCGCGTAATTCTGCCCCAGCTTCTTCTGAGCCAGCGTGCTGGCCTGATAGAAGTACCTGGGCCGGCCTCTGCCCGCGGATTCCTGAACCCGTTCGACCAGGCCGCTTTCGACCAGCCGGCTCAGACGGACGCGAACCGCCGTAGGGGTCACATCCATCCGCATCGCCAGGTCTTCGACCGAAATCGGCCCGATGCGACGGATCAAGTCCATCAACGGTCGATCCGAACTCTGGGTGAGAGATTCCGCGGACATAAACGACTCGACCTCGACACGCCCACCGAAAGTCTGCTTCGACACCAAAATCAGCATAGGCGAATGCGCGGGCACTTTCCAGTGTTTTTCGCAATAAAAACAAAATTAATTGCGTAAATTGAATTCCGGGAATTGCGAAGCGTCTCAGGCGGTTCCGTAACCACCTGAGACGCCTGGTGTTCCGTCAGTCGAAGCGAGGGTCAAAGACCGCGGCCGCCGATGTGCTTCATCTTGCCCGGGTTGCGACCCTTACGCTTGGCTCGCCGGCCTTTGGCGATCGGCGAACTGTTGGCCTTGCGTTTCCAGGAAGAGGACTTCTTGTGCCGTGTCTTGACTTTCATGCGATTCGTTCCGATTTGGGGACCGTGACTGCTGCGGAAATCGAGACCGATGCGTTCGCCGAAACGGATTCGTCCCATTCCATGAGACGAATCACCTGGTTCGGCCGCCTGAGCGGTCTCGGGCAATGACCGGGGAGGGACTCGAACCCTCGACCCACGGATTAACCTACCTCACCGGCTTTCGCCGGCCCGAATCGACCGAAACGTCGTAAGTTTCGGAGATCCCCGGTTGAGAGTCTGGACTATACCATCACCATTTCAGGTGTGCCGCGCCTAGTCTCTGAAGCCGATTCCCATGAAACCACGGGAACCTCGCCTGCTGATTGCCCAATCCACGCCGCTTTTCATGCCTTCGCGCTCACCGTTACCGGTCACGCTGTGGCGGACGTGGTTCTCAGGGCGTTCCAGCAATTCGCGACATGCACATTCCGCGGTTGGTTTGTTCCCGCGAAAGGCTCCCGGAACGACCGTGCCGTTCCTCGAAGTCCGATGCTCTACCGACTGAGCTACCCGGTCATGCGACGAGATTCCGACAAAGAGATTGTCTTCCTCGCGTCGACGTACGGAATTTATATCCGCTCCGGCGGCGAATGTCCAGCGCCAGTCTCGCAGGGATGGTCGGCAAGGCAAGCCTGAAAATGATCCTAAGGCTCCAATTGCAAGGAGGTTGAATGGGTTCGTGCTTTTTCGTTCGAACCCGGGGAACTTTCGGTTCTGGACTTGTTTCCGCACACTTCAGGGGATATGGTTAAAGAGAAGACCCGCCCGTGGCATGCGGACCGCTCCATGCCTCGATCCTTCCCCGCCTTCTGCCTCCGGTGAGTGCGATGATCCGACAGACTCTCGCGGTTTCCCTGGTTTTCTGCTGCTTCACCGCTGCCTTCCAGGCCGCGTGGGCGGGCGATCCGAAAGCCCAGGATGCCCCGGTGATCGACTATGTCGTCAAGCCGGCCGCCGTCAAGCTCGTCGGGCCTGACGCTCTTCAGCAGCTCGCCGTCGATGCCACGATCGACAAATCGTCGAAGCTTTCCGATCGCACGCTGCAGGCTCGGTTCGAGTCGGCGAATCCCGCGATCGCCCGAGTCGACGAGCGTGGCGGGATCGTGGCCGTCAGCGACGGCAAGACCGAAGTGCGCGTCACGCTCGGCGGCAAGTCGAAATCGGTCCCGGTCGAAGTTTCGCAGCTCGCCACGCCGCCACCGATCAATTTCACCAACCGGATCGTCCCCATCTTCACCAAGCAGGGGTGCAACGGTGGTGGATGTCACGGCAAGTCGGGCGGTCAGAACGGGTTCCGCCTCAGCCTTCTGGGCTTCGAGCCCGATGTCGATTACGAAACGCTCATCTTCGAGACCCGCGGCCGCAGGCTGTTTCCAGCCAAGCCTCAGGAAAGTCTCCTGCTCCTCAAGGCCATCGGCGAATCGCCCCACGGCGGCGGCAAGAAGATCGAAAAAGATAGTCGCGAATATCGCGAAGTCGAACGCTGGATCGCCACGGGCATGCCCTTCGGACGTGCCGAAGATCCGAAGATCAAACAGCTCCGGATCGAGCCGGAGCTTCGTCTGCTCGATCGAAACTCGACCCAGCAGCTTCTGGTGACGGCAATTTACGACGACGGCCACACCGAGGACGTCACCCGCTGGGCCCAGTTTCAGTCGAACGATACCGAAGTCGCTGAAGTCGAAGATGGCGGCATGGTCCGTACCAAAGATCTGGCCGGCCAGGCTGCGGTGATGGCCCGCTATCAGGGGCTCGTCACGGTCTTTACGGCCAAGGTGCCTCTCGGGATGCCAATCGCCCAGAGGCCTGATTTCCCGACGGAAAACCCGGTCGATCGTCTCGCTCTGAAACATTGGGATTCTCTCGGCCTGATTCCCAGCCAGCCTTCGACCGACGCCGAGTTCATCCGCCGCGTCAGTCTCGACCTCACCGGCACGCTGCCTTCCGCCGAAGAGGCCCGTGCGTACGTCGCCGACAAGGACCCCCGGAAACGGGACAAACTGGTCGACCGGCTTCTGGATCGCCCGGAATATGCCTCGTGGTTCGCTCTGAAGTGGGCCGACATCTTGCGCAACAAGCGGGGCAACGATCCGTATCTCTCCTACGGCTTCCATGCCTGGATTCGCCGCCAGATCGCCGCCAACGTGCCCTACGACCAGTTCGTTCGGGAAATTCTGGCCGCCAGCGGTTCGGCTCGCACCGCTCCGCCGGTGATGTGGTACAAGCAACTTCGCACGCCCGACGCGTTCGTCGACGACACCGCTCAGGTCTTCCTGGGCATGCGTCTGCAATGTGCCAAATGCCACCATCACCCATTCGAAAAGTGGAGCCAGGACGACTATTACGGCTTCGCGGCCTATTTCGGTCGGGTCGGCCGCAAGCCGGATCTCGATGCCGAACGCCTCGGCCGTCGTGAGGAGATGATCTTCAATTCCGCGAGCGGCGCTGTGAGCCACCCCAAAACGGGCCAGGCGATGGCTCCGAAGGGTCTGGGCGACGAAGCCCCGACGAGCGTCGCATCGGCCGAGGATCCCCGGGATAAACTCGTCGACTGGCTGGCCAACCCGGCCAACCCGTTCTTCGCACCGGCGATCGTAAACCGTTACTGGGCTCACTTCTTCGATCGTGGCCTGACGGAACCCATCGACGACATGCGGGAGACGAACCCGGCCTCCAACCCCGAACTTCTCGCGGGCTTGAGCAAGCTGTTCGTCGAAACCGGCTACGACCTCAAAAAGCTCGTCCGAACCATCGCCACCAGCAGAACTTATGCCTTGTCCAGCATGCCGAACGCATTGAACAAGGCGGATAAGCAGTCCTTCGCTCGCCATTATCCCAAGCGGATGAGTGCTGAAGTGCTGCTGGACGCCGTCTCGCAAGTTACGGGAGTGCCGTCGGCCTTCGCCGGCTTCCCGGCCGGAACTCGGGCCATCGATCTGCCTGACGATGCCGTGGGCTCGGCATTTCTCGACGCTTTCGGCAAGCCGAAACGCGATACGTCGTGCGAGTGCGAGCGGATCGGCGACTCCAGCCTGGGGCAAAGCCTCATGCTGCTCAATTCCGCCGAAGTTCAGGCCAAACTCACGGCCGAAAACGGGCGTGCCGCCACCTACGCCAAAGACGCCCGGCCCGATGCCGACAAGCTCAAGGACCTGTTCTGGGCCGCTTATGCCCGTGAACCGGAGCCCGAAGAAATCGACACGGCCGTGAAGTTCCTGGCTACCCGCCCCGTCGAGAAAAAGAAGGAAGCGTGGGAGGACATCATCTGGGCCCTCCTCAACGCCAAGGAATTCCAGTTCATCGACTGACCGGCATCAGGCATTGCGAAGTCATCTCTTCGTAAGTCCACCCATCTCGCAAATCACGAAGGCTGTCCTCTCGGTCAGCCTTCGTGCATCTCTTTGGTCTGAGAATGTAAGTCGCTCGGAAAACGATGCTTAACGATTCAGTCGTTCTTCGAGTTCACGTGCCCCGACGAGTTCCGGCGAGCGATCCAGCACGTCGCGAACGAGCCTGCGGGCTTCCTGCTTCTGGTCGGTCGTTTCCATAAGCAGGGCCAGTTCCAGCTTGATGTCGTCGCGGTCGGGGGCAAGATCTGAGGCTTTTCGCAAGTCATTCGCGGCCAATGCGTTCTGGCCCTGCTCGCGATGTGCCAGGCCTCGTTCCAGGTAGGCTGCGGCGTTGTCAGGAGTGAGTTCGAGGACTCTGTCCAGCCTCACGACGGCTTGAGTGGTCTGGCCCCGGGCACGCTGCAGGCAGGCCACGCGCATCAGAGCCGCCGGGTGATCGTTTTCGATGTTCAGGCAGTTCATGTAGGACTGCAGCGCCAGTTGCGGTTCGCCCCTGGCTTCGTAAAGTTCGGCGAGCTGGATATGGGGCTCGGCCTTCTGCGGCGAGAGGTCGATGGCCGTCTGCAGGTGCTTGAGAGCCGATTCGAATTCCCCCAGCGCGATTTCGGCTTCGGCGAGGCCGCTCCAGCCGCCTGGCTCGTCGGGGTCGAGTTCCGTGGCCCGTTTCCAGGCCGTCATTGCCCCAGACCACTCCTGCCTCTGATTCCGAATCTTCCCGAGCCGTATCTGGCATTCCACCATGCGTGGATGCATTTCGGCGGCACGGGTCAAGTGCGCCTCCGCCGTTGCGAGGTCGCCCGTGTTCGCGGCGGATTCGGCCAGTTCCATTTCGTTCCGAACGCGTGCCTGCAGGGCCGCTTCGCTTTTCCGGTTCCACAAAAGCGGAAAATGGGCGCAGCCGGTCTGCATCAGCAGGCAAGGCAAGTAAATCAGGAACAATGCGAAAGCTCGCCGCCGCCTTCCTGGCACGGAAGTTCGCTCCATCGAACCGGGGTCGCACGGGATTGTGCCTCTTCCCCCTGCTGAGTCTAGCGATATCATGGATTCTTACCAGACCGATTCGAGTAGCTGGCTTTAAGTCCTCGTGAACACGAGGGATCGGTTTCTCAGACAGCTTTTCTGCGAATTCGACACGAAACGAAGATCCGTATCGATTCCGCAGTTCGCGCATTCCTGACTCTGATATGGGAGATTCCGATGACGCTTTCCGATTTCCACGCTTCGACCATCCTGAAAGTGCGAGCGGCTTTCGGCTGCCTGAATTTCCAATGCGATCCGGACGAAATCACTCGGGCCCTGGGTGTCGAACCTGACAAGGCGTTCCGAAAGGGTGAAGCACGAAAATTGCCGAACGGCCAGTATCACAAGGCGCAGATCAGTGTCTGGGGCATCGAAAGCCAGGTCGATTCGAAGGACGTCAACGATCATTTGCGTCAGATTCTGCGCCGGATCGAAGGCAGGCAAAGTCAATGGAGTGCCGAATTCGGTGAGCCATGCTTCGATGTGACCTGGAAGAGCAATTACCTCTATGCAGGAAACGGTCCGTTTTACGAAGCCGACGTTCTCGCGGGCATCGTTTCGTGGAAAGCCATGCTCTATCAGGATATCTATCAAGTCGATCAGGATGAGTCGGAAAATCCGAGCCCCGATGGATTCCAGCGGATCCCGAGAGATTCGATACTGCCGTTCTGATCGGCCGAAGGAGTCGCCGGGGCCGAACCACCGGATTCCTTTTCGAATTTGACGCAGTGCCAGGTACGCATTCTCTGACAGCTGGGTCATTCGTCGCGCAGGCAATGTCTCGATGCGGAAAAGCGGCATCCGATCGATAATTTTCTATGATTCGCTATGCCCCCCGGGTAACATCGATTCGCTTCCACGGAGACATGTTTCTGGATCGGTCATAAATCTCTGCCAATTCAGAGGTAGCACATGAGATGCGAACATCGCTCGGTTCTCCGCATCGCTCGAGTTCTCGTTGCGATTCTGGCCATTTCGACGCGTTTCGGCGGAACCGTGGAAGCCGTCGAAATTCTTGATCTCGGCGTGATCGGAGGCGCTTCCAGCAGCTTCGGTCGAAGCGTCTCAGCGGATGGCAGTGTCGCCACGGGCTATGCCGTGTCGTCAGGCGTCAATCAGGCTTTCCGCTGGACTTCAGGCGGCGGGATGACCGGACTTCCGTTTTTGACAGGCGGTTCGACGAGCGTCGGCACCGGCGTTTCCGCCGACGGAGCGGTGATCGTCGGCGAGAGTGCGTCCGATTCGGGCAATCGGGCATTTCGGTGGACGCAATCCGATGGAATTCAGAATCTCGGCGTCGTCGCGGGCAAGACGGTCAGCACTGGCTACGCGGCATCGTCCGACGGCAGCGTCATCACGGGCTGGAGCGGCACCACAGGGTCGGAAGTCGCCTTCCTCTGGACTCAGGCCGGAGGCATGGCCGGTTTAGGCACACTCGCGGGCGGTGCCTACAGTGAGGGCATCGCCATTTCGGCCGACGGGTCGGTGATCGTCGGATACAGCGATTCAGCCGCGGGTAATCGAGCATTTCGCTGGACTCAGGCTGACGGAATGGTCAGTCTCGGCGTGATGGCAGGCGGTTCGACGAGCTTCGGAACCGGCGTTTCGGCCGATGGCAACATCGTTCTGGGTTACGGCGACACGGCGTCCGGCACCCGGGCTTTTCTCTCGTCTGCGCCCAATGTCTTTCAGGATCTGGGCGTACTCGACGGTGGATCCGCCAGCTTCGGCTACGGCATTTCTTCGGATGGGAGCGTCGCTGTCGGGCTCAGCGGTTCGGCTTCCGGTGATCGGGCCTTCATTTGGGACGACGATTCGGGGGTCATGCAGAACCTCGGAGATCTGCTCACCGAACAAAGTGCCACGGGCATCGGCAGCTGGACGAGCCTGACCTCGGCGAGAGCGATAAGCGGCAACATTATCAGTGGATACAATATCGTCGGGCATGGCGTCATCGGTGGTCAGACTCACGCCTTTCTGGTCCGTGGGCTCACGGTCGTGCCCGAGCCTGGTACGCATTTGCTCGGCACGGTCGCCGCGATCGTCATCGCTTGCTCTACCGTTCGGAAGAAACTGGTGAAAAAACTCTTTTCGTAATCGTTCAGGTGTGTCGCTCGATAGCTCGGTCGGCTCAGTCAATGCACTCAGGGCAGAGCCTGCGCTTCAGGTCGGCGATGACATGGCGCATTTCTACCAGTGGATCGCAATGGAGAACTTCCTGCGAAGCCATTCCCGAATCGATCGCGAATTGGCTTGGGCCATACCGAAAGCAACGATTCATTTCCGGCGGATAGCCGAAATCGGCCATAAGCTCCTGGAGTTTTGTGACTTTGGCTTCCCAGTCGAGGGGTTCCGCATCCAGCGCCATCAGGAACACGAGTCGCCACTTTTCTTCTCCGGAGACCGTTTCCCGGTCGAACGAATTTCTTGTCAACCTTTCCATAAGCACCTTGATGTCGAGATGATCCAGCCTGTCCGGTTCTGCGCGAGCAAGGCTCATCACCGTGTTCGTGTCGTCTGAGCTGACAGCTTCGGAAAGCAATTGGTCGAGTGCGAAACGGGTGACATCCTGACGCGTCACCAAGCCATGATCCCACCCGACCACTAGGACATCCCAGCCCATCAGGCCCAGTCGAGCGATCGAATCCAGGTGCACGGAGTCATTCATTGCCTGCTCCTTTTTTCTCTGAAACGAGAAGCGGAGATGCAGATTTCATTTTGCTTTTCGAAAGCTGTTTTCGATTCCGAATGCTGCTTCCCGGAATTTCGGATCAGATCCTCCGCCGGTCGATCACGTTCCCGAAAAACCGGACGAACCGCTCAGCCACGATCCGCCAGTCGAAGCGTTGGCGTACATGAGCCAAACCGGATTCGGCGTATTGAGCCCGCAGTCCAGTGTCGTCGATCAACCGGTTCAGTGCCCCGGCCCATGCCGTCACGTCCGACTCGCCGCAGATGACGCCGGCGTTCTCCACCACGTACGGAATCTCGCCTGAGTCGCTGGCCAAGACCGGTACGCCCGTCGCCATGAATTCGATGAGAATCCGCCCGAGCTGCTCTCTCCACTTCGGCGTCGTTCGCGAAGGCACCACGCCGATGTCGATACCGTTGAGAATCGCCGGCACACGTGCGTGGGGAATCCCCGTGAGCACCCGGCCGGCCTCAGGGCCGCGCAGCCGGCACCAGCGCTGTAGCTTGTCCTCCATGGGCCCGCCGCCCACGAACAGGACGCGCCAGCGCTCGCCTGGGCCGTCGAGCCGTTCGAGAGCTTCCAGCAGCAGGTCGATGCCTTTCTCCGGCACGAACCGGCCGACGAAGCCGATCACGGGCGGGCCCTCGGCCGGCCAACCGATCTCTCGGGCGACTTCGCCACGCAGTTCAGGACGCGGGCAAAACGCGCCGAGATCGACCCCCAGCGGGATTTCGGCCGAGGGGCGATCGGCGTAAATGTCGCGACTGCAGAGGTTATCGGCGATCGTCCGGCCGAATGCCGTCCACCCTGCGGCCCTGCTCATGGCGTGCCGTTCCATCCACGAGAAGGGTGGCGGGTAGCGCTTCGGCAAGTTCTGAAAGGTCGAATAGATCAGGCTCGCCGTACGCGGAGTCCAGCGGGCGATCTGGTAACCGGAGTAAATGTAGGGCTCTTCCCAGGCGTGCACGACGTCGAACCGGCCGCGATCCAACAGCCGCTTCAGAGCCCGGCCATAGCGGAAAACATGCACCCGTTTCGAAAAACGCACGGGGATGCGTTCCAGAGCGAATTTCTCGTCTCCACCGATTTCGCAAGCCAGGGGGCGTAAGTCGGCGTGATAGAACGCCGGAGCGGCAACGGTGACCTCGTGCCCCGCCAGCGCCCATTCCTGAGGCAACCGGCGATTCATCGCGACGACGTAAGAATGCCCGACGGAGAGTATGCGCATGTTATTCAGGTGACGTTCCGCGAGCCGGAACCTTTCATTCCGAGCGATCGGAAAATCCGCGGGGATGCTTGCGATGCCATGCCCAGGCGGAGCGAATGACGTCCTCGATGTCCGTGAATTTCGCCTTCCAGCCCAGCTCACGCTCGGCCTTGGCCGGATTGCCCATGAGCCGTGCCGGGTCGCCCGGTCTTCGTGCGTCTTCGACAGCCTCGATCGGCAGACCGGTGACGCGCCTGGCCGCTTCGATCACCTGCCGAACGCTCACTCCCACGCCGGTACCCAGGTTGTAATCGACCATTTTGCCCGGCACAGTGTGATTCAGCACGCGCAGGTGGGCGTCCGCCAGGTCGTCGACATGCACGTAATCACGAATGCATGTGCCGTCCGGTGTCGGGTAATCGCTGCCGAAAATGCGGATGTTGGGTCGCTGGCCCAGGGCGACTTGCAGAACCAGCGGAATCAGGTGCGATTCAGGGTCATGATCCTCGCCGATGGAAGCATCGTCGGCGGCGCCGCAGGCGTTGAAATAACGCAGCACGACGACTTCCAGCCCGAACGCGGCGGCGTAATCGGTCAGGGCCCGTTCGATGACCAGCTTGGTGAAGCCGTAGGGGTTGATCGGATTTTTGGGCAGGTCTTCGGTAATCGGAGATTCGACGACGCCGAAGACCGCGCAGGTGCTCGAAAAGACGATCTTGCGGACACCCGTGGCGACCATCGAATCGAGTAGGTCGAGCGTACCGGAAACGTTGGTGCGGTAGTAAATGTCTGGGCGGACAACACTTTCGCCCACCAGTGCCCGAGCCGCGAAGTGGAGGACGGCTTCGATCCCTCTTCGCTTCATGACCGACTTGAGCTTGTCGGTGTCGTGCAGGTCGCCTTCGACCAGGAGCCCCTCCGGCACGGCTCCCTTGTGGCCTTGCGAGAGGTTGTCGTAAGCCGTGACTTCATGACCGCTTCGGAGAAGATGTCTAACGCAGTGGCTGCCTACGTAACCGGCCCCGCCGACGACGAGAATTTTCATCGGTTTCGATCCTCAAGCGTTCGTCCGGACCGTGTCGGAGATCACGGCCAGTATTTTGTCATGCAGATCGCCGTCGGAAACGACGACTCCGCGGCCCGAAGCGAACCGGTGGTTCGCGTCCCAGTCACGCGTGTCGGACCATGTCAGGGGCTTGCCGTCCATGTCCGTCACGCGGCCGCCGGCTTCTTCGACGATGATCACTCCCGCGGCGTGATCCCAGATGGCTTCACGATAAGTCGCGGAAGTCGGCAATCGCAGATAAAAATCGGCGTCGCCGCAAGCCACGGCCGCATATTTGGCCTGGCTGTCCATCTTGCGTATCCGGTCCTCACCGACGCCCAGGCGCCCCGCGACCTGACCGCTCAGCCCATGCGGGCTATGGTTCAGGGATTCGCACATGATCGTTTCCGTCCTCGTTTCGCCCGGGCCGACGCTCAGCCGTGTCGGCTCGACCTGACCGTCAAGCGGAATCGCCCAGGCACCCTGACCGTGAGCCGCGAAGAAGATCGAGCCGATCGTCGACGGCGAGCCGGGCAGGGGATATTCCGGGCATGCCAGAGCCCCGAAGCGGACGGAGCCGTTTTCGATCAGCGCCATGGCGATCGCATACTGCCCGCCCTTGAGATATCCCTTCGTTCCGTCGATGGGGTCGATGACCCAATAACGTGACCGCCAGGCGGCGTCGGCGACGTCGCCCGTCGCCGGCCGAATCCGGTTGATCGCGGTCACCAGGGCCTCGACGCTGCCGAAATCGGCTCCCGATGCCTTCAGGTCCGCCAGCAACTCGGCCGTGAACGTTCCGTCACTTGCGAAATCGGCCAGGTCGGCGGTCTCTTCGGCCATGATCGAGTCGTTGGCCGATTGCCTTCGGAGTCGATCGACCAGGAGTGCCTGACTGCCGAAATCGGCATTGGTCACCGGGCTGCCATCGGCTTTCGTCAGAGGTCGAATCCGGCTTTCCTGGCGGATCCGGCGGCAAAATCGCGCGGCTGCGGCGACGGCATCGATGGCATGAGCAAAATCGGAATTGAGCATAGGCTGGCCCTGACAAATCCTGTGGCCGCGAAAGTCCCCGACTCGATCACAACCAGCGTTCGTATCGAAACGATGGCTGTGGGATCTCGCGGTCGAGGACGTCGTGATCCGTGTCGAATCGCCCCACAATAGCGAATCGAACGATCCGGGAACAGTGCCGCTCCAGTCCGAAGACGTCAATTCGGAGCCCGCGGTGCGCGGAAGCATGGCCTGGCCGTTGGACGCGAGCCGTGTCGTGAAGCGATATCGCAACGTGCCGGGGGCCTGCTCGGTCTGGCTTCGTGTTCCATGCCGTCCGCGCGGTCCGTGCGGAGGTCAAGATATGACGATTCCCGTGATCGGGCGGGGCTGGGGCCCGCGACGCGCGTAATTCGAACCTGACCGGCTTGGATTGTGCACGCGTTTATGCTAACAATGATTTCGCGAACCAGCACGAACGATCATGAGCTTCACGTTTCCTGATTCTCCGGTATCGTCAGACCTGTGTCGAACCTGGCCGGCTGCGCTGCGTCTTACTCTTCGAAGCTCATCGGTGCGGGGTTCTGATCAAACCAGTCATCGGAATCGGCTTCCATGAGTTCGAACGCCGGGGAAAACGAAAATTCCGAAAGTCGCGGAAAATCGCCTGTTTCAGGGCGACCCAAGGCGACACCTTCACTGATTCTCAAACGCGAGGCCGGAACGCTCGACCCGCCCGAAGCAGCCGGCGAACTCGGCCGCCTTCGTGAATATCGCATCAGCAAGATCCTGGGCGAAGGGGGCATGGGGGTCGTTTACCTCGCCTGGGATTCGAACCTGCACCGTTCCGTGGCTCTCAAAGTCATGAAACGCGCGATCGCCGAAAATGAGCAATCCCGCCAGCGGTTCATCCTGGAAGCCCGTGCGACGGCCGCGATCGACCACGATTATATCGTCACTATCTTTCAGGTCGGCGACCACAACGGCGTGCCCTACCTGGTGATGAAGCATCTCGAAGGGCAGACGCTCGAAGACCGCCTGCGCGTCGACAAGATCATCGCCCTCCCTGACGCCGTTCGCATCGCCCGGCAAGTCGCGGAAGGTCTTCAGGCCGCTCACTCCTGCAACCTCATCCATCGCGACATCAAACCTTCGAACATCTGGCTGGAAAAGAACCGTGACCGCATCAAAATTCTTGACTTCGGTCTAGCCCGCGTGGCCGATTCGTCGGACCCGAACATCACCCAGACCGGCGTCATCCTCGGCACGCCGGCCTACATGTCGCCCGAACAGGCCGCCGGCACGGAACTCGATCCCCGCACCGATCTGTTCTCGCTCGGCACCGTCCTTTACCGCATGGTCGTCGGCAAGTCGCCGTTCCGGGGCACGAACAACCTCGCGATCCTCCGCAGCCTTTCCGTCGATGCCCCCGTGCCACCGCGCGACATCAACCCTCGAGTTCCTGATCGCCTCAATCGCCTCATCCTCAAACTCCTCGAAAAAGAGCGTGACGACCGCCCCTCCTCGGCATCGTCCGTCGCGATGGTCCTGGAGTCGATCGAAGACGACCTGGGCCAGTCCGGCTCGGCCGATGGCTTTTCTCCAGCGACCTCACAGCGGACCTCGTCCGGAACTGCCCCGAAAGCCGCATCCGCACCTGGGCAAATGAGTTACGAAATTCCGCCCTATCAAGTTCCTCAGGTCTCATCCGCCCTCGCCGAGGTGAGCCTCGAGCAAATCTCCCTGGAACCTGTCGACGAAGAAGCACCACCTGCCAAAGACGGCAAGCCGACTCAGTCTCCAGCCGCGGCCGCCGCCTTCGAAGTGAGGGACAAGCCGAAAAGCAAAGCGGAAGTCAGCCCGTTACTCAAAAAGCTCGCACAGCAGGCGGCCCTCCAGGACGAGATCGAGGAAGAACCGACCTATATCATCGATTCCCGCTCGGCCGTCATCGACGAATGGCGAAGGCAGCAATTCTGGGCCAATTTCCCCTGGCGGCCGATTCTGTACGTCTTCGCATTGATCGTCGCCGTGATCGTCGTCGCTGTCGGTGCCTATGAACTCTGGCCCATGCTGCTCGAACAATTCGGCGAATGACGCCAGCATTGCGTGCTCCGCTTGACCCGGAGAGTTTCGCTGAACTGCCGACCTTAAAGAGAGTCGCCAAAGTGGCAGCATGGCTGTAAGGCTATGTGCAAAAACGACTTGACTCGGTCCGGGTTGCATGCGGGATGGTGCCGGAATTGCCGGCCTGGCCGAAAAAGGTTGACAAAACACTCGTTTTTGACGATAAATGCTTGCATCGGGGCGTAGCTCAGCCTGGCTAGAGCGCACGGTTCGGGTCCGTGAGGCCGGAGGTTCGAATCCTCTCGCCCCGATTTAATCACATAATCCCTCGAGCCCAGCTCGGGGGCGTTTCAATTCCAGTGCGTTATAGAGGGATCGTCGGCCACCCCTCGCTCGAACTTTCGTAAAGTCGCCTTCGAAGCTCGTGCACGCACGACTTTTCCTTTTCGCAAGGGAATTCAGCCAATTTCGGATCATCCGGACATGATATGCTTCTCATAACCCAAGAGAATACTTCACATGATTTCTACTTCACTGGCAATGATGTCTCGAAAAACAGCTTCGTGGATTTCAGTGACGCTTCTGTTCATCTGCCTTTTCTATAAGGTCGTTCCTCATCACGCGCGCTCGCAGCAAACCCCGTCAGCCAAGTCGCCTTCGGTTGGGGCCGATCCGCAGATCAAACCACGCGCGGCCTCTTTGCACCCGCGTCTTCTCGCAGAACCCCGCAAGCATCGGACGCTTGAACGACAAAGCAGCTATCTTTCTGCCGCTTCCTTCTCCTCCGACGGCCGGCGGGTGCTTGTCGGCAGCGATGACAAGACCGCTCGCCTGTGGGACTCCGAAGCCAAATCCCAGTCTTACGGTAAGTTGCTTCTCACGCTCGAAGGGCACACAGAACCGGTGTATGCCGCATCGTTCTCCCCCGATGACCGCCGGGTGGTCACGGGTAGCCGGGACAACACCGCCCTCCTGTGGGACGCCGACCCAAACTCTCAGACTTACGGCAAGCTTCTTCGCACGCTCGAAGGGCACTCGGCATGGGTTTATGCGGTATCGTTCTCACCCGACGGCCGGCGGGTGGTCACGGGCAGCCGGGACAACACCGCCCGCCTGTGGGATGCCGACCCAAACTCTCAGACATACGGCAAGCTGCTTCGCACGTTCGAAGGGCACACGTTGCCGGTGATTTGCGCGTTGTTCTCTCCTGACGGCCGTCGCATTCTTACAGGGAGCAATGACAACTCGGCCCGCCTGTGGGATGCCGACCCGCAGTCGTTTACATTCGGGCAGGAACTTCCTGGCATTGAAGTCGGGCAGTTGGGGCCTGTGCTTGCCGCATCATTTTCGCCCGACGGACGATGGCTGCTGACGGGGCCCGGTGACAACACAGCCCGCCTCTGGGATGCCGACCCCAAATCCCTCACATACGGCAAACTGCTTCGCACGATCAAAGGACACACCGGTTGGGTCCGGGCCGTGTCGTTTTCGCCCGACGGACGCTGGATGCTCACAGGGGCCGATGACGGGACTGTCCGCCTGTGGGATGCCGATTCGCGTTCTGCCGCCGTTGGGTCGGAAATCGCTCGCATCGACGCCGGACTACCGATTACTGCCGCCGAGTTCAGCAACGATGGCCGCCGGATGGTTCTGGGCGCAGGCATCTGGGATTCCGACCGCGCCAAGAGTCGCGGCGAGGTTCAGATCTGGCATGTGGCGGAGTGAATCGCAGTAACCCGTTCGGGTGACGGGAGTCCTGACAGGGACAGAGGCACTTGAATACGTCGAAGCCGCAGATCTCCATGGGCTACCGGCCTTCCCCGAAATCCTGGCTGAGTAAAACACCAGCTATTGCAACAGGATTGATCTGGCGGCCGCATGAGGGATCAAAAAGATCTTGCAGCACAAAAAGGGGTTTCTTCGAGCCCGTGGGACTTTTCATTCCGGCTTGCGCTCATCTCAAGCCCCCTCGTTGCCCGGCAACTGCCGGTTTCTTGGCTCCCACATCGATACGCCAGGCAAGAAAAGTTCGATAGCCGTCCTGTCGTCACGTTTCCTTCTGCATAAAGTTACGACGAGAAGTTTCGATTCCGGAAAGTGCTCCATAAGAGTTCGGCATGCCCCGATCGTCTTTTTTCGCATCCGAAACTTGTTTCGTCATAAATCCGTTCGCGTCTGTTGAATGCAAGACGAAGATCAACAGTTCGTTATGGGTCAGGCGTTGCTCGGTTCGCATGCATACACCGAAAGGGCTGGCGGGGCCACGGCTCTGGCGGCGGTTCAGCGACCTCATCATTTACGTTGAATCAGCGGTCAGATGTCTAGGATCACATACCGTTCGATTCGCATGATCCATGGACCGCACTACGTCGTCAAAACTGAATCCGCTGTATTCGATATGGTCGACAAACTCGAAAGTGTAGGTTCAGGTATGAAGGGAAGATCCCAGGCTCTTCATGTGTTTGCGATCGCGGTCACGTCAATTTGTACCTCCGCTTCTCAGGCGCACGGCCAGACGGCTGACGCCATCTATGCCGGGGGCGAAATCGTGACCGTCGATGACGCCCGGCCGACGGCCGAAGCCGTTGCTGTGAAGGACGGCAAGATCCTCGCCGTGGGGACGCGAGCCGAAGTGGAGAGGGCACATAAAGGCCCGGCCACGCGTTTTGTGGACCTTGGCGGCAAGGCCCTGCTTCCCGGACTCATCGACGCCCACAGCCACTATTTCAGTTCATTGACGGTTGCGACCAGGTCAATGTCTATGCCCCCCCGGCCGGGCCGGGGAAGGACGTGCCGAGCATCGTCGACGAGTTGGTGAAGTTTCGTGACGCAAGGAAGATTCCGAAGGGCGAGATCATCCAGGCATATAGCTACGACGAAAATGTGATGCCGGGCGGCAGGCTGCTGAACCGGGACGATCTCGACGCCGCTTTCCCGGAGAATCCCGTCCTCGTGGGCGACGTCTCGATGCACGGGGCAGTGATGAATTCCTTCGCTCTCAAGAAATACGGCATCACGGCCGAGACGAAGACGCCCCCGGGTGGCGTCTTCGTGCGGAAACCCGGTACGGACGAGCCATGGGGCTTGGTCATGGAGACGGCCTACCTGCCGGTCTTCGCTGCGATGCCGAAGCCGACGCGCGAGCAGGAGGTCGTGTGGAGCCGGGCCGGACAGATGCTCTATGCTCAGGCTGGTGTCACCACGGCCCACGAAGGTGCGACACACGCGGGCGAGATCGAGATGATGAAGAGAGCCACCGCCGGAGGGGCCAATGTTATCGACATTATTTCGCATCCCTTCATCACCGAACTTGATGAGGTGCTCAAGGCGAACCCCGTCGGCACCTGGGGGCGTTACGACCGCACTTCAAGATCGGCGGCGTGAAGATCACCATTGACGGCTCACCCCAGGGCAAAACGGCCTCTTTCGCCACGCCGTACCTCACAGGTGGCCCGGGCGGCGAAAAGGACTGGCGCGGGGAGTTGACCTTTCCCGTCGAGACGGTCAACATGATGGTCAAGAAGGTGTATGACCTGCAGGTGCCGCTGATCCTGCACTGTAACGGCGACGGGGCGATCGACACCTTCCTGACGGCCTACGAATTCGCCCGCGCCGGCGACTTCAGCCGGCCCTGGAACGTGACGACCATTCACTCGCAGTTCATGCGGAAGGACCAGATCCCCAAGTTCGTGAAGTACGGGGTTCGGCCGTCGTTCTACACACTTCATACCTACTATTTCGCCGAGGCCCATATCGCCAACCTCGGCCGAGAGCAGGCGATGTACATCAGCCCGATGCGCGATGCGATCGACGCCGGCCTTCGTCCGACGAACCAGACGGACTTCGTGGTCGCGCCACTGGACCAGATGTTCATGCTGTGGTCGGCCGTGAACCGCATCTCCCGCACCGGGGCCGAGATCGGCCCCGACCAGCGCGTAACGCCGCTGGAAGGGCTCAAGACCATGACGATCTTGGCTGCGGCCCAGTACGACGAAACGGCGACGAAAGGATCGATCGAGCCGGGGAAGCTGGCGGACTTCGTGATACTATCGGACAACCCGCTCAAGATTGACCCGATGAAGATCAAGGACATTCGCGTGCTGGAAACCATCAAGGAAGGTAAGACGATCTACCGCGCCGATCAGGGAGACTCTCGACCATGAGGAATCCGTCGTATATGTGCTTCGGCCTTGCTTGGGTTCTGATCGTTTCCGCTCTTGCGACGGCTCAACAGACGCCCACGCTCCAGGACTTCGCCGGCAATCTCGCCGCACCGTCCGGAGCCGCGACGATCTACGTGGCCAGAGAAGTGATCACTATGGACCCGAACAATCCGCGGGCCCAGGCGGTCGCAATCCGGGATGGTAAGTTCGTCGCAGTCGGGACTCGCAATGAGTGCGAGGCCACCGCCGGCAAGGGCGCGAAAGTTGACACGAGCCTGACAGACAAGGTTCTCATGCCCGGCTTCGTCGAGCAGCATGTCCATCCGGTTCTCGCGGCTTTGACCATGAACACGAAGGTCATCTCGATCGAGGATTGGGACGCGATCGACGGGTTTTCCGCAGCCGTACGTGACGAAGTCACCTACCTGGCCCGCCTCAAGGAGGCTCTCGCCTCTCACATCGACAAGCAAGAACCCTTCATTACCTGGGGTTTTCACCATTATTTTCATGGCGAAATGTCACGAGCAATGCTTGACCGTCTCGCGCCGGACTTTCCGGTGGTGGTCTGGCACCGCTCGTGCCATGAGTTTTACCTCAACTCGGCGGTGTTGAAGTCGATCGGAATCGACGAGGCCTTCGTAAATGGACTGTCGCCAAGTCAGAAGGAACAGTCCAGCTTGGCGAAGGGGCATTTCTACGAACAAGGGGCGCTGGCCATTCTCGGCAAGCTCGCCCCGATTCTCGCATCGCCCGAGCTGTTCCGGCGCGGCCTTGAATTCACTGAGACCTACTACCACCGCGCTGGCATCACCACGGCATGCGAACCCGGCGGTTTCTTTTCGAAGCCCATGCAGGATGCCATTAACGCCGTCTACTCCGACGACGCCACTCCGTTCGAACATGGTTTCATCGCTGACGGAAAAACCTTCGCCGCAAGAAACCCCGGCGACCCTGCAGCCCTCATCGCCGATACGGAGCAGGTCTTGTCCTGGGGCAAGGGCCGCACATTCTTCCTGCCGAAGCAGGTCAAGCTTCTGGCTGACGGGGCCATTTACAGCCAGCTTATGCAGATGAAAGACGGCTACACCGACGGCCACCACGGCGCCTGGATCATGGACCCGCCCGTCTTCGACTACGCTTTCCAGAGCTACTGGGACGACGGCTACCAGATACACATCCACAACAATGGCGACGCCGGTCTGGACGTCGTTCTCGGCAGCCTCGAAAAGGCAATGAAGCGAAAGCCACGCGCGGACCACCGCACCGTGCTGGTTCACTTCGGCTTCGCGACTCCTTATCAAGTGAAACGCTGGGCGGAACTGGGCGGAATCGTGAGCGCCAATCCCTATTACGTCACCGCCCTGGCTGGACGCTACGCGAAGTTGGGCGTCGGTCCGGAACGATCACGCAATATGGTGCCGATGGGCGACGTCATGAAGCACAAGATGTCATTCTCATTCCATTCCGACATGCCGATGGCTCCGGCGAAGCCGATGCAGCTCGTCTGGGCGGCGGTCAACCGGCTGACTGCCGAGGGTGAAGTCGCCGGGCCTGAGCATCGGGTGACTCTCGACCAGGCCCTCAAGGCAATCACGATCGACGCCGCGTATTCGATTCGGATGGAAGATCGGGTCGGCTCGATCGAAGTCGGCAAAGACGCGAACCTGACCGTGCTCAAGCAGAGCCCGTACGATGTCGATCCATCGAGACTGAAGGAAGTACCCGTCTGGGGAACCATGCTCGAAGGTCGCCTTCAGCCGGTTATAGGGGCAGGCAGACCATCGACCAGCAAGCGGGATGCGAACTCTCGTTCAGGCGAATCGAAAAACGATGCCGAACTCCATCGTGCCGCCGTCGCCCAACTCACCCGCCTGATCGGTCACACATGCACGGAATGACGCCTGCGGCCTGGTAACCGAAAAGCAGCGGCTCAGAACTTCCATTGAAACTGGGTCATGAAGTTCACGCCCGCGGCATCCAGATACTTGATGTAATCCGTCATGCGGTAGTCGACTTCGAAGCCGATCTGGAAGTTGCTGTTCACGTCCCAGACGATCGTATTGAAAAAAGTCTGGTTGCGGGCGAACTGGCTCGGCGCGAGATCCCGGTCAATGCCGGTTGGCAGCCGATCGCCGGACCGGATCTCACGCCAGATGCCCGGCTTCTGAACCGGATGATGGAGCTGGCGATCCGAGACTGGGAGACCGTCCGCAACGACGTATTCACCTTCCGCGTGGCCATGGAGCAGCTCCCGCGGATGAAGCCGAACGTGCTGCTGATCTCGCACGGCGATACCGACGACTATGCTCATGGCGGCCGATACGACCAGTATCTGAAAGCGGCGCACTAGTTCGACGCGCACCTTAAGGAACTGTGGGAGACGCTCCAGGCTCATCCGCAATATCGCGATTCGACGACGCTGATCGTCACCACGGACCACGGCCGGGGCCATACTTCACTGGGCTGGCGTGATCACGACGCGAAGACGCCCGGCTCCGAAGAAATCTGGATCGCCGTCATGGGGCCCGATACGCCGGCGCTCGGTGAACTCAAGGATACTCCCGAAGCGACTCAGGGCCAGATCGCATCGACGGTCGCCGCGCTGCTGGGTGAGTTGGCACCGTTTCGAGTCGCGTTTCCGCAGGCCGCTCCGCCGATCGCGGACGCGATCGGCAAATGACCGAATGGCCACCCTCGGTCGACCGAAATACGGAAAGTACCGATTCGAGCGATTTCCGGGGTAAAGTTCGATATGGTATTCGATCGATCATGTGCACGATCGTTCGCGAACCTGAAGAAGCTGGATCGAGCCAAAACCGTTTGGTTTCGCTCGCGAATCCCGGGAAAATCAACTGCGGAATTTCGGTGAGTTGGCAGGTGGGCCATGCCGAATCGACTTTCATGTCGTTCGACTCGAACTTGAAGCGCATAATCGAGAGGTGAAGACGTCCTCTGTCGGCATATCTTTCTCGATCTTCCAATGCAGGAGACCGGCGATGCCAGATCCTTCCAGCGATCCGCAAGCGACCCTTTCGACACGCCGCATCATCGCGGCAAGCCCCCGCGCCATATTCGCGCGATTCGCCGATCCTGCCGCACTTGCCCGATGGTGGGGGCCGGACGGTTTCACGAACACCTTCGAAACTTTCGAATTCGAGCCGGATGGCCGGTGGGTTTTCGTCATGCACGGGCCAAGCGGCATCGACTATGCCAACGAATGCGTTTTTCGTGTCGTTCGCCCTGACACGGAAATCGTCATCGAACATGTCGCCGAACCGTGGTTCACACTGACCGTCAAACTGACTCCCGAGGGCAGCGGGACATTGCTCACATGGGATCAGCAATTCGAATCCGCGGAAATGGCCGGAAAAGTCGCTGCCATTTGCGAGCCCGCCAACGAACAGAACCTGAATCGGCTCGAAGCCGAACTGAATGCCGCGACTTGAATGATCGAATCGCTTTCGAGATACGAACCCTGGCAGGGCCAGAATTCGATTTCGAGAGCTCAGTCGTCGTTCATCCCGTACTTGCGCAGCATCTGCCGCAGTGTCGCCCTGTGCAGCCCGAGCGCTTTCGCGGATGGCTGTTTCTGGTCGCGGAACTTCGCGAGAACCTGCCGGATCAACAGCGGTTCGAAGCGGAAAAGGAACTTTTCGTAGAGATCGCCGGGATTCGTGTCGTTCAATTCGCCTGCCAGCCAGGTCGAGAAATGCTCGTCAAGGTCCTCGGGAACCGGCGATCCGGTCGAGTCGGGTTCGTCCCGGGGCAAATGTTCCGGCCGGATCGTCTGATTGCGAGCCAGAATCGACGCATGTTCCACGGCATTTTTCAGTTGCCGCACGTTGCCCGGCCAGGACTTCGAAATCAAGGCCTGCATGGCGGTATCCGAAATGCCCGGCGCGTGATTTCGAAGGAAATGCCGGACAAGCTCTTCGAAATCGCCGGAGCGGTCGCGCAAAGGCGGAAGGTGGATACGGAATACGTTCAGGCGAAAATAAAAGTCTTCGCGAATTCTGCCGCTTTTCATGTGCTCGCCCAGCGGCTGGTTGGTCGCCGTGACGAGTCTGACGTCGATTCGGACAGGCCGGCTGCCGCCGACGGGAATCACTTCCTGATTCTCCAGAACACGCAGCAGCTTGACTTGCATTTCGAGCGGCAGATCGCCGATTTCGTCGAGAAACAGCGTGCCCCCCTCAGCCTGGCGAAACAAACCCGGTGCCTGATCATCCGCCCCCGTGAACGCCCCCTTGAGGTGCCCGAACAGCTCTTTTTCCATGAGTGCGCTGCTGAAAGCCGCCATATTCGCGGCGAGAAACGGGCCTCTTCGGCGCCCGCTGTGCGCATGTATTGCTCTGGCGACGAGTTCCTTGCCGGTTCCGCTTTCGCCCGTGATCAGCACCGGGGCCTCGGAGGGTGCCGCAAGCGCGATCTTGCGATAGATTTCCTGCATTTCCCGTGAGCTGCCGACGATCCGGAAAGGATCATCACCGGCGGCGTCCTTTTTCGGTACCGGCCGCCTTCGTGAGCAATGCTCGAGGGCCGCGTTGACGGAACCGATCGCGAAATCGAGGTCGAACGGTTTGATCAGATAATCGAACGAGCCTTCTTCCACGGCCCGGACGGCCGTATCCAGATCGCCGAATGCCGTCATGATCAGGACCGGGATATCGCCGATGAGCGATTTCAATTCCGCGATCGCCGATATGCCGTCACGCCCCGGCAGCCGCACGTCCATCATGACGAGATCGATCGGCCGCTGTTTCGCCGCGGCGATCGCCTCTTCGGCGGATGCCGCCGAAATGCAGTCGTGACCCTCTTCGCGGAAGGCTTCCTGCAATGTCCAGCAGATGACGGGTTCGTCGTCGACGATCAGGATTCTGGCCAATTCCGTGCTCTCCGATCACGTTGGACGACTTCCGGATTCCGCGGCCTGCATTTTCCAATCGAAAACGGTCCGGTCGCCTTCACGCCGCCATTTCAATTCGCCGTCGTATCGTTCGGCGACCTGCCGCGCGAGATAAAGCCCCAGGCCCAGCCCTTCCGGCTTGGACGTGACGAAAGGCTCCCCGGCCCTGGCCATCACTTTTTCGGCGAACCCGGGGCCATCGTCGACGATCGTCAGGCGTACCGTACGGTCCGTGTCTCGTAAAGTTGACAGAACCACGGTGCCGTCTCTGCGTGCGGCCTCGATGGCGTTATTGACGAGGTTGAAGATGGCTGTTTTCGTCGCGCCGGCGTTGCCTTCGACGAGCAGCCCGGCGACGGGCGAATCGTGCAGAATCGCCACCCCTGAATGCACGGCCTTCGGCGCCAGCAGGGCGATGACGTCACGAACGATTTCGTCGAGATTCAGGCTTTCGCGATCGTTCGCGGCCGTGTGTGCGGGCGAATTCAGGCCGCGGATCAGCTCTTCGGTAAATTGCAACTGACGAAGGGCCATGGCGGCACTGTCTTCTGTCGAAGCGACCGGGCATCGTTTGATATGGAGCTGAATGGCCATCCGGGCTCCGGCGATCGAATTGCGAAGCTGATGTGCGAGACCTGATGCCACCTGGGCCAGAACTCGCATCTTTTCCGTCGTTTCGATCGTCCGTTGCATTTCCTGAATCTGGCGGCTCATGTGATTGATCGAGCCTGCGAGATGGTCGATTTCGTCGGGGCGTCGCGATTCCTCCGGCAGAGCGTCGAATTGCCCGCTGGCGATCCGCTCGACGCCCCTTTCGACGTTCGCCAGCTTCGTCGAAATTCGCCGCGAAACGATCGCCGTGACGCCCGCCATCGCCAGAAATCCGCCCAGGCCTTGCAGGATCGGCATCGCCAGGGCCGACCTTCTCGTGCGCCGCCACTGCGCCACGGGATAAAGCGCGACGAGCCTTTGCCCGCTGGCCGCCAACGGGATTTCGAGCCCGAAAAATTCAGCGCCTTCGATCATCACCCGGGGCGATTGACCCAGCCCCGTGTGCTGACCGGTCTTTCGCGGCACCGTCGCGGGCAGGTCGCCCAGACTGGTGTCGATCGGGCGATCCTGCCCGTCGGCCAAAATGAAATGCACCCCGCTGAGCTGGTTCAGCCTGCGTAGCACGCTGGGCGTCAGCGGGAATTGAGGATGCGAGAGCACGCTCGAGATGCCGTCGAACCGGCGCAGGATTTCGTCCTCGACACGCGACGAGGCGAACCACGCTCCGGAGATCGCGATCGCCAGCGCCACGGCGGTCTGAATCGCCAGCAGGGGAAGGGCGATCTGATAGCGAATCGAGCGAATTCCCGGTTCGAAACTGCGATTCATCCGCCTCAGTCGCTCATCGAAGAATTCTCTGGACCACGGTTCGCCATAATTCAAGCAGAACGTATGGCGTGTGCGAAGTCAAGCTTCGATTTCGGCCACATGTGCCCGGCATCGATTTCGCGGGGTTCTGGACAGCCGCGTGAACCGATGGGATGATTAGCCCTGTGTCGCGAGAAAGCGGGCAACATCCCGCAATGCCCTGGACCGACGAAAGAGATTCGACGCAACATGAAATCGATCATCCGCTTTGCATCGTTCGCCGCAAGCTTGATTCTCTGGCCCACGGCTTCGACGATTCAGGCCGCCGATTTCGTCCGGATCTTCGACGGTACGACTCTGAACGGCTGGAAAGCCCATGAGCCGGGTTTCTGGTCCGTTCGCGACGGAGCCATCACCGGGCAGTCCACGCCGGATCGTCCGTGCAAATCGAATCAGTTCATGGTGTGGCAGGGTGGCGAACTCGCCGATTTCGAATTGAAGCTGAAATTCCGCATCGTCGGCAACGGCCAGAATTCAGGCGTGCAGTTTCGAAGCGTATTCCGGCCGGACGGTCTCGCTGTCGGATATCAGGCCGATATTTATCAGAGCGGGGGCTATCTCGGCGGCGTGTGCGACGAAATTCACAGCCGGAAAGGGCCCGAGCTGCTTTCGGCCAACGGCAAGAAGACGGTCATCGACGCATCCGGCAAGCGCACGGCCACCGATCTTGGCCAGACGGCCAAAATGAAACCGCCTGGCGAATGGAACGAATATCGTATCCTGGCTCAGGGGCATCGAATCGTGCTGGAAATCAACGGCGTCATAAGCACGGACCTGACCGACATGGAAGAAGGCCACTTCGATCTTAGCGGATTCCTCGGTCTCCAGCTCCGTGCCGGCGAACCGATGACCGTCCAGTTCAAGGATATCGAGCTGAAGAAACTTTGATGATCGCAGGGCATGACACTCGTCAGGCCCTGCGGGGAATTGCGGCATGGGCTGCACCGGCGAACGGCGATCAGGCGAACAGCGAGCCGATATAGAAGAGGGCCGCCGAGAGCGAAATGCAGGCCGGGAGCGTCAGCAGCCACGCCACGGCGATTTTGCGGATCGTGGCGGGTTGCACGCCCGAGGAATTCGCGACCATCGTTCCGGCGATGCCTGAGGAAAGCACCTGTGTCGTGCTGACGGGCAAGTGCAAGAGGTCGGCGGCCGCAATGGTGCATGCGGCGACCGTTTCCGCGGCGGCGCCCTGAGCGTAAGTCAGGTGCGATTTACCGATTTTTTCGGCCACCGTCACGACGATGCGTTCATAGCCGATCGTCGTACCGATCCCCAGAGCCAGCGCCACGCCCAACACGACCCAGAAGGGAACGTATTCCATGGCGTGCGAGAATGTCGTGATCGGGCCAGCCAGCCGTTTTCGCAGGTCCGGGTCGAACCGGTCGCTCTTCATCGCCTGGCGCACTTCGAAAAGCGAAATGCGCATCCGCCACCGATCGCTCGAAGGCAGTTCCGAAAAGTTCGCCTTGTTTTCCAGCGAATTGACGATGAAGTCCAGATTCTTCTTCAGTTTCGGGTCACGTTCGAATTCGCTGCCCGGAATGTTGGCCAGTGCGAATTCCGCCCCTCCGCGCACTTCGATCGCCTTGCCCGCGTGGTTCAGGTCCAGAGCGTAATAGGAGGGCATGAAACCGATCAGAACCAGCAGAATCAGGCCCATGCCCTTCTGGCCGTCGTTCGAGCCGTGCGCGAAACTCACGGCTGCACATGTGCCGATGAGCGTGCGGCGAATCCAGGCCGGGGGCTTGTGATCTTCGACGGGCGGGACGAACAGGCGTTTGTCCTTCAGCGTGCGCTTCATGAAGAGCATCAGCAATGCCGCGAGCACGAAACCGATCAGGGGTGAAAAGATCAGCGACATCCCGACTTCGGCGGCTTTTTTCCAGTTCACGCCCGAAACGTCGCCGCGTGTGATCACGCTGTTGACCAGCCCCACTCCCAGGATCGATCCGATCAGTGTGTGCGAGCTGCTCACCGGCAGACCGACGCTCCAGGTGCCGAGATTCCAGATGACTCCGGCCATCAGAAGCGAGAGCACCATCACCAGCGCCTTGCCCGAACTTTCGTCGACGAGAACGTCGACGGGCAAGAGGTTTACGATCGAAAATGCGACCGCCGTGCCACCGAACATCACGCCCAGAAAGTTACAGAACCCTGAGAACAGGACCGCCGGCAGAGGTTTCAGTGTGTTCGTGTAAATTACGGTCGTCACGGCGTTTGCGGTGTCGTGAAAGCCGTTCACGAATTCGAATCCGAAGGCCATCAGCAGCGAGATCGCAAGGAACACGAGAGACAATGACGGCAGATCCGAGACTGCCTGCCAGAACGTGGTATTGAACATCTTCGATCGCTCTGAGACCTTTGGGAAGGACACCGACACTACAGAGAATGTCGATCGGAAGGGGATCCGTCAATCATGAACGTTCGAAAATTCATGGCCCCGCGAATTGGCGTAAAACCTTCCGATATCGAGTCCCACTGCCCGAAATGTACCACGCGAATCCATTTTTCGATCCGTTCGATTTGCGATCGCTTCCACCGCTCGCACGCGAATTTCATGCAATCTTCACTGTTTCTTCATTGTCGCCGTCGGCGAAAGTCACCGGCACGATTCCCGCCTTTTTTCGATTCCGAGGCACTTCACTTGAATCCGCTTCCGTCCGGATTCGGCTTCCGATGATTCGAACTCGAATGCCCGATTCTGTCTTTCGATTCGGCGAATCATTCACCGCTTGCATTCCGGATCGGTCAAAAATGCCGTAAGTGATATCAATGTCTAGGGATGCGTTCGTTCGGACGGATTCCGGTTCGACTTTTCGCACGAAGGGATTCAATCGGCTTCTGACGGTCATAACGCTTCGTTCGCCAGGAAAGTCGCATTTTGCCGGGCGACCGGACGTTGTCCGTCAGGACAGTAAGCACGTCCGGGCGAACGGCTTATCCGCGGCGCGATCGAAGGCCGAATTCGCACGGGCCGAACCTCGCCTCATCATTACCTCACGAACTTCGGATCGAACGCACCGATGCAACAGGCAACTCCCCCGAAAACGGAAAATGATGTCCGAATCGCCGCTTCGAAGCGGATTGCTTCGAGTGCCGAGGGGATCGAAGCGGGTTGTCGGTCGCCAGGCATGGTCGACCTCGCGAAATCGCTGAGGAAGGAACTGACGGCCGCGTATCTGCCCGAATCACCGGTCGAAATCGACCTGGTCGAGTCTCTGTCGCTGACTGAAGCACAGTGGATGGAATTCGAAACGGCGCGTCAGATCAAAATCGCACAGGAACGATCGACCGCTACGCTCCGGTTCGAAAGGTTGGCCGCCGACGCTTTCGACCGCGACAAAGCCGACTGGGAAGCCGATCCGGAATCGCGAACTTCGATCTTCGCCAGGACTTATCGCGGCGCAGCTCATCTTGCCGCGATCTGGGTCCGAGTTCTCAGGGAATTGAAAGCCGGCGATGACATTCCGTTCGACCTCGTCCGTCAGACGGTTCTGGCCATGGGCTCGCGCTGGCAGGTGGACAAGGCCGACGAGCATGCGATGACCGTCGTGGCATCGTTCATGAAGATCGCGGCAGACCAGGCCCGGGCGGCCGAAACCTGGGCCAGGGAGTCGAAAGCGTGTGATGGTCTGGAGTTCGCACGCATTCGAGCGGAAAAGGCGGTCGCACGTACCCCGGGCGTCGAGGAATGCCGCCGAGGCCTCATCCGAATCGCGAATCAGGAAGCCGAAGACTGGAAAAAGCTGGCGGATCGATTGAAGGCCGATTTCGAAGCGGCTCGCGCTGTCGCCCGCGAATGCGCCGTGGGGCTGGGGACAGGCGACCGGGTTCTCGAAAAGGAGCTGCGGAGCTTGAACCGGCTCGCGACGACGGCCCGAAACCGTGCCGACCGGTTGATGGACAAACTCGCCAGGCGAATTCGCGAGCGGCAGTCGCAAGCTCCTCGCGACGCTCGAGAAATTCGGCCTGAACCTCTTGCGAAATCGGACGTTCGACCTCAGGAGAACACCGCCCAGAATGAATCGAAACCAGGAATCGCGGATGCGAAATCTCCCGAGAAAAAATGTGCCGGAGTTTCGAAGGAATCCGTGCTCGGAATGAAGCCGGATGACGAACGCGATACCGCGGCGTATCGGGGGGGCGAGGCTCGAGACGCAACGCGATGCGACGGATTGCTGACGGTCGCGGCGCATTCCGGTGCCAGCGTGGAGCCTGCCGGGAGGCCGCAATCGCGTTCGAAGGGGCCAGAATCCGGAACGATCCGCCTTTCGGACACCGAGCGCAAGGTCTTGCGAGTTCTCAGGAAAATGCCTGATTCGCCGCGTCGCCGAAAGGAGATTGCCCGGTTGTTCGGATCGGATCAGAAGTTTCGTGAGATGTGTGCTGCGATGGATTCCTGAACTCTGGCGGAATCTGCCGGATCGGAATCAGGACAGTGCGCCGATGGGGCCGGGTGTGACGGCGACCGAGTCGGCGGGCGGAATTTTCAGGCGGATGCAGTTGGCGAAACCGGCTCGAATCAGGCAGAATGTCCAGTCCGGCTCGCTTCGGTCGCGCGTGACCCATGGAAAGGTCGGCCGAACCGAACGCACCGAGCCGTGAGTATGTCCCTGTCGCCTTTCGAATCAGGATTTCGGCCCATGTCCGACTTTTCCACGCCTCCCAAGCCTAACGATCAAGTGGCCGGTTTCACGACGACTCCAGCCGGAACGCAACCCCGGCCGAAGGACGATGACACCCCGGCCCCACGGTCGCAGGACGATATCGATCGTGTTCTCGATCAGGCCATCGACGCGAAAATCGCCTCGAAGTCGTCCGTCGATGTCGCCAAGCCGCTCAAAAAGCAGTTCGACGACGAGATCGAGGCGGAGCTGAACGCCTTTATGACGGCGTATGACACCGGTACGCTCGAAGCCGCCCTGCCGGTTCCGAAAGGCACGCCCAAACCGAAAGCCGCGGAAGCCGCGAAAACGGACGCGAAGTCGGACGAAGCCCAGGAACCGAAAGATAAAGGCAAAACGGGCAAGATCATCAAGATCTCAAAAGACTGGGTCTTCGTGGATATGGGCGGCAAGTCCGAAGGCTGCCTGCCCGTTTCGCAGCTCGAAGGCAAGGAATACGTCGTCGGCGACGAAATTCCGGTCACGATCGAGCGGTTCGACCCGAACGAGGGTCTGCTGATCGTGTCGATCCGTGGTGCCGCCATCAGCGCGGATTGGGAAACACTGAAAAAGGGCCAGATCGTCGAAGCCGTAGTCGCCAAGACGAACAAGGGCGGTCTGGAAGTGACCGTCAACAACCTGCGTGGCTTCCTGCCCGTCAGTCAGATCGAAATCGGCCGCGTCGAAGACACGTCGGTCTATCTCGGCCAGAAATTCAAGGCCGTCGTGACCGAAGTGAACGCCCGGATCAAGAACCTGGTCGTCAGCCGGCGTGATTTCCTGGAGCAGGAACGCGCCGAGCAGCGCGAAAAGACCCTGGCGGAACTGGCTGAAGGGCAAACGCGCGAAGGCGTGGTGCGCAGCATTCGCGAATTCGGGGCTTTCGTCGACCTGGGCGGCGTGGACGGTCTGCTGCACATCGGCGATATGGCGTGGACGCGCGTACAAAAGCCTGAAGACATCGTGCGGCTGGGCGACCACGTCAGCGTGAAGGTTCTGAAGATGGACCCGGAGAAGAACCGGATCAGTCTGGGCCTGAAGCAGCTCGTCAAATCGCCGTGGGACAAGCTGGCCGACGATTTTTCGGTCGGTTCGACGGTCAACGGCAAAGTCACGCGGATTCAGGAGTTCGGCGCGTTCGTCGAACTGGCCCCCGGTGTCGAAGGGCTGGTTCACGTCAGCGAACTTTCGCCGAATCGGGTGCGTCGTGTGAACGATATCGTCAAGCCGGGTCAGGATGTCGAAGTTCAGATCCTCTCGATCGACCCGGACCAGCAACGCGTGAGCCTTTCGATGAAGGCCGTCATCGCGGCCCGTGAAGAAGAGGCCCTCGATGCGGCCGACGCCGCCGCGGATGCCGCTGCCGCTGCCGAACCACCGAAGCCGAAGCCCGAACGCAAGGTGCCTCTCAAGGGTGGCCTTGGAGGCGGCGGGCCACTCTTCAAGTTGTGACGAATTTGTCGATCGCCCATAACGGGTGATATGCGTAAACGATCCCGGACCGGCATTTTAAGCCGGTCCGGGACTTTTTAGGGAAATGTGGTTGATGTGTCGGTCACAAGATCGGATTGGTTCTCTTGAGGAACTGCGTCACGTTCGGCAGGGCGAACTTCGCAGAGATCTTTTTGTTCGACGGGAACGGCCGGCCCAGGACGACGTAGTTCCCCGAAGGATTCTTCGTGAACTTGGCCGGCGAATCGGCCGGGATGCTCGGGGCGTCCGGGGGAGTGACGGGGCCTCGCGACTGTTCGACGTTCTGGGCGTAGAACGCCTTGGTCGGTTGAGCGGGCGTGACGCCGGAATTGTCGATCGTGCCGGTGACCTTGGCCTCGATCTTGCCGCCGGTGAGGGCCATGGCATAGGCAGAATCGTATTGGCTGTCGAAGGGTTCGAAGGAGGCCGCGAAGACCGAATCGACCACGCTGCCGCCGATCAGGGCGTGGATGGCCCCGCCGAGGTCGGCCGGGGTGTCCGTCGCCGGCACGCTCTGCTGCCGGAATTCGGAGGTCAGGTTCTGCTGGAGGCCGGAAAGGATCGTCGAGTCGATCACGTCGCCGCCTGTGCGGAAGTAACCGAGCTGCCGGGTCACTTTGACTTCCGATCCGATGGCGCCTCGATTGGCCTCGAGCCGGCTCATCGTATGGGTGTGAATCGTGACGTCGTCCATACCCAGGCCGAACTGGCCATAACGGATACCGCTGGTCGCCAGGGCGAAGATGCTGCGGGTTTCGCCGCCGATGTTGAGCCTGCGGATCGAAGTGCCCGACTGAACGCCGAAGTTCGTGGCGTTGCCCTTGATCATCACTTCGCCGATCGCACCGACGATCGAAGTCTGAATCGCCTGGCCCAGATATTCGCCCGAGCTTTTCACGACAGTACCACCACCGCCGATGAACCCTGTCGAGGGCTGCGTGCTCGTGCCGCCGATCTCCTGAGCCTGGAAGGCGTTAAGCCGCCCGATCACTTCGACCACGACGGAATCCTGCACAAGGCTGCCCGCTGTGGAGCCCGCCTTCGTGTCCGTCACGAACTTGCTCACGAATATGCTCGAGCCAAGGTAGGACGGTATGCCCAGTTGAATCACGACCGAGTCGGAAAGCGAATTCGTAGAAGGGGCGGCAATTCCGCCGCCGGAGCTCGCCGTGAAATCCGCCCCGCCGAATCGCAGCGTATTCACGCCGTTGTCGATGGAAATCGACGCCGTTTGAGCGGTCGTGGCCGTGGTCGTGATCCCCAGCCAGAAGTCCGGGATGTCGATCGCGAAAAGGCCATTGTTCGAAGTGCCGGCAAGGCTGTTGCCGCCGAACTGGCTCATACTTTGGAAATAGACGCGGCCATCGCCACCGTCGGCTTTTTTCACCTCGCCGATCAGACGCGAAGTCAGCGATGCCGTCCCGGCGATCTCGATCGACTGAATCAGTGCCGGAGTCCCCAGCGGAACAGGGTCGCCCGTCCCGTCAGGCTGATTGATCACCCGAATGCTCCCGGGACCGACCAGGCGCAGGAACCATTGATCGCCATCGATGTCCACACCCTGAATGACCTGGCTCAAGACCAGCCGGTCCTCCAGAGCATTCACCCCGATACCCGAGGCTGTCCGCCTCTGACGCTTCGCATCGCGACTCATGGTCACTGGCTCCTCATGCGTGCCGGCCGCATTCTCGACCCGACGCTCTCGATCGCGCTCGACCCCTGCAAGCTTCTGCCGTATCGAATCCGAATCCAGTCGTGCGAAATTCGGAATCTGATTCCGATTTTCGCAACAGAATGTTATGATTCGGAACGATCGGCGCAGTGCCGGGATCATTCGTCCCTGAATTCGGCACACTGCCGATGTTCACGGTACGTTCCGGAGAAACGCGACGATCCTCACAACTTGCAGAATCGTCATATGGGCAGGCGGCTCATGAGTGTTTTTCCGGTTCGCCTTTCGCGAAACCGGCAACTTGCGGCGGCGGAAAGACTCGGAGCACATGAAGATGGAACGTTCCCGGGCGCGTCGTATGAATGGCCTGAGCCCCGAGCGATTGTCACGATTGCACAAGCTGGCGCACCGGCTGGCCTTGGGGCCGGTCGACAAGTCGACCCTGATGTCGACGCTCGAAGTCGGCACGCGAACCCTCTACCGCGACCTCGACACGCTCCGCCAGTTCGGCATGGACTCGGTCCGAACTCACAATGGCTTCACGCTTTGTGTGCCCTCTTCGGAGATCGAGGAACGGCTGCCGTTCCCCGATCCGAAGCTCAACTTCGCCGATGCCCGCAAATTGGCGACGATCGAAGACCCCGCCGCCAAAAGAATCGTCGAACAATTCGTGCGCATCGTGCCGGATTTCGACCGGATGTCTTCCCGCTGAAGTCGTTGCTTGCAGACAAGTTTCTATTACCGGACGACTTGCGGCGATCACTCCCAGCGAAAGAATCGCAGCGCCAGCACGAACGTGACGATGGCCCAGACAGCCAGAACGCCAAGTTCGAACCCGAGACTGGCAAGGCCCGCACCCTCCAGAATCACCGCTCGCAACGCGCTGAGCAACTGAGTCAGCGGCAGCGCCTGGATCAAAGGCTGCATGGCGTCCGGATAGACGTCGGGCGAAAAGAAAATTCCCCCGAAGAGCCACATCGGCAACATGATCAGATTCATCAGCCCGCTCACGGCCTCAGTGGTCCGCACCCGGCTCGCGACGAGCAGCCCCAGACCCGCGAACGCCGAAGCACCGGCCAGCTCGACGACAGCCAGTGTCGCCCAGCTGCCACGCATCGGCATCCCGAACATGAACATGCCCAGGCTCATCAGCACGACCACGTCCGGAATCAGATAGGTCAGCCGCGAAGCCAGAATCGCTCCCAGAAACGACGCACGAGGCATCGGTGTCGCCTTGAACCTCTTGAGCAGCTTGGCGATACGGCAATTCACCAGATAAAAGCCAATCCCCCACAGGCCGCCACCCATCGCATTCATGCCCAGAAGGCCCGGGATCAGGAAATCGATATACCGGGAACCTGGCTCGTTTACCGGAACGTCTTGTGCTGCAACGACATCCTTTCTGCCGAAGGCCCGTTGCAGCGTGTCGTCGACGGCACTCCGCACGGCGACGGCCTCAGGCCGGGTCGGGTCGAAATGGTACACGACCGATTCCGGCGTCTCTCCCGCCTCGATCACGACGGGCGTCTTGCCGGCCTTCAGTCGAGCCATCGCCGATGGACTGTCCGACTCGCGAATTTTGAACTTCCCGGGCATGGACCGCAAAACTTCCGCAATTCGCTCAGACTTCCCCGTTTGCGTAACCAGATCCAGGAGCATTGGGCGTTCACCGCCGCCCCGGAACGCCAGTCCAAGTACGACAGCCAGCAGCAGCGGAAAGCCGTAGACCCAGAAAAGCCGCGAAGGCTGGCGATAGAATTCGCGAAGGCGTGCCATGTAAAGTTCGGTAAAGGGGCTGTATCGGGCCATGCCTGGCGGCGCTCCTCATACGGAATTCGATCAGTCAGACTTGCTCGAACCTTCGTAGCGAACGGGCGTTGCGATGTCGATCGCCTGCCCGTTTCCGGGCAATCAGCCACGCCGGCCTTTTCGGCCACGGCCGACGCTGACTTCGGCGGGTTCGTCGCCATCACGCAAGTGACGGCCCGTCAGGGAGACGAAGACATCTTCCAGGCTCGCCTGGCGAGTCGTCAGCCGGGCCAGTTCCTGACCCTGGCCGGACAGAAGGGCAAGCAGTTCCGGAATCGTCCGATGCGGCTCGGAGACGGTCAGGGCGTAACCGTCCGCCTCTCTTCGGGAGGTCCGTACCGAAGCCAAATCCGCGAACGTTTCCGGCTCCGGACTGAGGCCTGCCACCGCGAATTCGACGATATGGTCGCCGCCCAGCCGCGAGATCAGCTCTTGCGGGCTTCCCAGAGCGATCACCTTGCCTTGATCCACGATCGCCACACGGTCGCACAGCCGCTCGGCTTCGTCCATGTAGTGAGTCGTCAGAACCGTTGTCCGGCCCCGGCCCTGAAGCTCCCGGATCACGTCCCAGAGCTGCCGGCGCGACTGCGGATCGAGTCCCGTAGTCGGCTCGTCGAAGAACAGCAGTTCCGGATCGCCCACAAGTGCCAGAGCCACCGCCAGACGCCGCTGCTGGCCGCCCGAAAGCGTTTCGACGTAAGAGTTTGCCTTGCCGGTAAGGGCGACTCGTTCGAGCACTTCCCCGGGGTCGATTCCCTGGGGGTAAAAGCTGCGGAAAAGCCGGGCCATTTCGAACACAGTGGCATGATCCGGCAGGCGTGTTTCCTGGAGAGTCACGCCGATACGGGCCCGCAACCGGTCTTCGTCCCGATCCCACGTCATACCGAGCACTTCCACTCGCCCGGAAGTGGCCTGGTTCAGGCCTTCGAGGATTTCGACCGTGGTCGTCTTGCCTGCCCCGTTGGGCCCGAGCAGGCCGAAGCACTCGCCCCGCTGGATTTCGAGACTCAGGCCCCGAACGGCTTCGACAGGACCTTCCCGGCCGGGATAGGTTTTGACGAGGTTATCGACGGCAATGGCCGGGCTTTCGTCAGACATCGTTGCGAATTCCCGAGTTCCGGTTCGTCCAGGTGCCGCTTTTCCGGTGCGGCCCCGGGCCAATTGCGAAGGCGTCCCGCCGAATCCTTCAGCCAGCACGCATGGCCATGCCGGCGAGTTCTCAACCACGATAGCCAATTCCTCGCGAAATCCGCCAGATGGTGGAACGATCCGGGGTATGTCGATCCGATGATCATGCCTCAATCTAAGCGATGCCTGCGATTCGATTTGCAATCTTCAAGTCAGTTATCGGTTTGCTTTGATTTAGGACCAGGGCGTGCCCACTTATCGACCATGAAGTGGGGCGATTCTGCTGCCTTCGAAATGAAAACCGCCAATTCCAAAGTGGTCGCGAACTGCGACATCTCAATCATCATTTCATATGTGATTCCTTCGATGCTGACTTGTCTGGCGATCGCCGCAATCATCGAAACGGTGAGTTCTCTTGCGATTTTCGGGATCTCCGTCCCTGTTTCCGATTTGTCTGGGGTTGACGCATTCGCCGTTTTCTGCAAAATCGGCCTAACTGCTGAGAGATCGCTCATTAACCTCAGGGATTGGGCTACGTGGCGACTGCATCGTACGGAATCTGACGGTGAATCGCGGAGGAACGGAACCAGGAAAGGTGCCGGACGCCGCGAACGATCGAACTGGCCGCCGATGAGCGGCACCAGGGCTGGATCCGATCGGGATCCTGGCCCGAACCGCCTTTAGCGCAAGGCTTTCGATCGGCCGTTACGCAACTGGATTGACAGAAAGGAATCTGCCCCCATGTCGAACGACTTCGATCGTCTTTTCGCCGCCTTGAAGCGCTTCTTTTCCCAAGCGGGAAAACGCCGGAAGAATTCGACTCGCCGAGGCCGCAATTCTTTCGACCGCATCGGGTTCGGTGATGGTCTCAGGGCAGGGGGCGGTTTCGGTTTCGGCGGTTTCGGGCTCGAAGCCCGCGACGTGCCGGCGATCGTTTCGTGGACTGGGGCCGCCGCCAACGGCCTGTGGTCCGATGCTCGCAACTGGTCGGGCAATGCCGTGCCAGCGACTGCCGACGAGGTGACGATCGGGACGGTGGCCGCGGCCGAGAGCGGCACTTCCGCCTCTGCCGAGATCGGCAAAAGCGTGACGATCGACGTGGCCGTGGTCGTCGCGAAGATCGATTCTTCGCTGCCGATCGCATTCGCTGGCCTGGATGCATCGCTCCGAGTGACCGGCGGGGATTCGAACCTCCGTGCCGGGCTCGACCTTTCGTATGCCGGGCTGGCCGTGCAGGGGGCATCGACCCGGCTCTCGATCACGGGCGGCGATTCCCGGGCCATGAGCGGTCTGATCGTCGCGGCCGATGGCGGTCAGCTCACGTGGAGCGGCCTGAAAACGCTGGACAACATTGTGACTTTCGTGAATGTCGGCTCGAAAGTGACCTTGCCGGATGTCACCGGGGCGACGAACGTGTCGGAAATGACAGTGCGTGGCGGCACTCTGGCCGTTCCGTCGATGGCGTCGCATGCCGGCGGTCTCGTCACCGTACTGGAAGGCGGCGTGTTTGTCGCACCGGCCTGGGCGAACGCCAGCGGCACCTTCGTGGAAGCCAACGGAGCGTCGACCAAATTGGACCTGCCCGCGCTTTCGAACATCGACCGGGGCCGGTTCCGGGTCGATGCAGGGGCGACGATCACGGCGAATGCCCTGCGAAGCGTGACGGTCGGCACGGCGACGGCCTGGAGCTTTTCCTGGTACGTCGGGGCGAAAAGCCGGCTTTCGCTGCCGGGGCTGACGAACATCGACGTCGCACCGCCACGTGGGTCTGCGGAGGCGACGGACGCCCGCATTCTGATGCGAGGCAACGGACGGCTGGAACTTGCGTCGACCACGAGGATCGACGGCATCATGAGCCTTTCGCTGGACGGCGATTCACGCATCGAAGGTTCTCTGATTCTTGGGCCGAAGACGGTTCTGAGCGGTTCAGGCACGATCGCGGGATCGCTGGACAACTCGGGCGTGATCACCCCCAGCGGCGATTTTTCGCCCTATGGCACGATCACGGTGACGGGTGACTTCACGAGCCGGCCCGGGTCGACGATCGATCTGCAAATGGGCGGCGATTCGAAACTTGACCGGATTTTCGTGCAGGGTCGTGCATCGATCCTGGGCGGAGCGTTGAAAGAAACGCTGACCGACGAATTCGCCGCGGCCGATTCGCCCATGCCTGTCGGCACATACACTGTGATGACCTGGGCGTCATGGGGCGGCCAGTTCACGACGACACCTGATATTCTGCCTCGGGCCGACGGCACGGGGATCACGTCGCAGTCGCTTTACCAGCCGTCGGGTCTGGTGCAGTCGCTGGGCCGGCACCGGACGGACAACGATGTCATTTCGGTATCGGACATGACTGTCAAGGAAGGCAACGCGGCCACCAGTTTCGGCTATTTCGTGGTTCGCCGGAGCGGCCCGATGACGGTTCCGATCACGGTCGAATACGAAGTGATCGCCGGAAGCGCGGTTTCGGGCAAGAATTTCTCGTTCCCGACCGGGCCGATCACGTTCGCGCCTGGCGAGACCGAGCGTCAGATCCGGTTCGTGATCAAGGGTGACAAGGTATTCAAAGGCGACGTGTCGTTCCAGGTGCGCCTCAAGAGCGTGAGCGAGCGAGGTGAGCTGGGGCAATCCCTGGCGAAAGTGACGATTCAGGAAGATGATCCCGCGCCGAGGCAGGTCGTCAAACCGGCTTCGAAACCCGTGGTCAAGCCTGCTGCGAAACCGAAACCCGTGCCGCCCAAAGTGATTGTGCGACCGAAGGCTGCGAACCTGAAAATCGTGAAAAAATGACGGCATAATCGCATTCGATGAGTGGCGAATCGCGATATTGATCACAGAGGCCGGCAGTGAAATTCTCTGCGCAAAGGGTGCAGGAACGATCTGTCGTGCTACTTCTTTCGAATAAAATTCAAGTATTCGGCAATTTTGATCGGATTCCGGCGGAAGTATCGAGGATCGATCAAGCCTTGATTATCGGCGACTCGGCGATTTTCAGATCTTGTTGTCCCGATATGTATCATGGTATTGACTCGACTTTCGCACTTTTGATTCGAAACCTGATTCGAATCCGCCATCCAATGAC
>CAZSQA010000018.1:67951-121425 GCA_964608915.1 uncultured Isosphaeraceae bacterium | reverse complement strand
CCGTGTGCGCCGCCCCCTACGTCGAACGCGCTATTTCAGAGTAGAATGCGTATCATAGATTATTTGGCGAACAAATCGACGAAGTCAACATAGAATCGAAAGGTTTTTCTCATTTCCACGGACACGCAAATTCATGGTTTTATCCGACCGAACTGTTCTGGTTCGCCACGAAATGGACAAATCAGACTGAGGATGCGGAAAGTCCGGATCGTCAGAACGAGGTCGGGTTGATCGCATGTCGGCCTGAAAGATCCAAGAAGCTTGGCGGTATCCTGCCCCCAGTGATTCGGAATCGCCCAGTGTGAGACTCGCACCGATCGGCGTCGATCGGAATGGCCCATGATCTTCTGGACCGACCCGGATGACGGACAATCGCTCGGCCTTCATGGCCGGTAGTTCCGGGCGGCTTCCCGTGTGAGTACGCTCACGTGGGAAATCCGTATCGCCTGGCCTCGGCAGCCCGGGCTGCCGAGGCGTTACAGCGGAGCACGCTCAAAAAGAAGGACTGTGCTGGCAGCGTCACGCTCTCCCGCGGCATTCCCGCGTGTGTCAGGCACTGCCTCGCGACCGGTACGATTCGAACCTGTCGCGTTGGGCCTGGATTCCCGAGTGCGGGGGGACACGGCCCTTCTCTCATGGCCCCCTGCCCTCTTCCGTGTACCGCGCCATCCCGGCCCTCATCGATATTCAGCGAGTTGCGAGCCGGGACATGTTGCCTGGATGTCTTATCTGGGCAAAGGGATTCCGGTCTTTTGCGACGCGGTTCGTTCATCGGCCGAAAACCTTTGATTCAGGTTCGGTTCATTTCCGGTTCTCGCACCGAACGGCGAGTTCGTTCCTGAAACCCTCGCTTTTTCGGTTGAAGCTCCCCGATCAGATTCGGTCCTCTCGGGCATTCCGTTCGAGGGAGGAGTCAAAGCCGGCGGCAGGTCTTCGATCGACGTTCGATTCGAATTTCCACGTGCTTTGGCGCTGGCGGCATGAATTGCATTTCGTCGGTCCGAGGTACCTGATGTCGTTCTGGGATTATCTTGCGTCGATCGAAGAGCCTGGGGATTATCCGATGACGTTGCCTGAGGTGCAGCCGCAGGATTCACGGCTGCTGGCGCAACAGGCGTCGGCGGACTCTGCGATGATCCTCCAGGGTCAGGTGACGCTGAAGGCAAAGGTGCTTGTGGACTTGCTGGCTTGCCGACATCGCCGGTTTCCGCGTGATTTGCCGGCGCTGACTCCGCATGGGGCAGTTGCGGAGCGATCATGAGTTCGAAATTGAAGGTAAAAGTGCCGTCGATTTTGAGTCTCAAAGAGCTGAGAATCGCGTCTCTCTGGTTCAGTTTGCTTGGCTGAGCCAGGATCCCCGTCGTCAACGTCTGGAAGTCAGGCGACTTCTCGACATCCGGATCGAATCCCGGAATCACCGAACCAGGGGAGAACGAGTCTATGTAATCGAAAATCGTTTCGATCTCACTGGCATTGACGATGAATTCACCCTTGTTATTGAAGGTGGCTCTGATGTCGGTCAAGGGTTTTCGATTTTTGAACTGCAAAGTGAGACTGTATTCCGTCGCAGCAAGGCCCGCCGGATCGGCCACTTTGATTTTGAGCACCGAATCGTGGTCGACTTCTCTCGAAACGTATCGATACTGACCATCCGGTCCTCTTCGGACATTGATCACGGCCGTGGCAGTCGATTTTTCGGCATCCACGCTCATCCCGAAGTTCGGAACCTCACCAGGTTTGGATTTGGGTTTTTCCGATATCGTATCGACGTAAAGGTGATTCGAAACGCCGTTGGGCGTCGCGACGTGTACGTCGATCACTTCACGCGGATGTTCTCCCTCGATCTTGATGGAGGCAGCGTCCGTCGGAATTTGAATGCGCAGAATGTTGCGGCTCATGAGCTCCACGAATTCCGACGGGACAGGGACGCCCCCGACGATCACTTTCGTTTCGGCGATCGAGAATCCCTGGCCGATGAGGAACACCGACCGGATCGTTCCATCCTCGTACGTGGCCTTGACCGTCTTCAGGTCGGGACCGAGTTCGCGCTTGACTTTGACCGTGCTCGGAGACGCGGGCTCGCCATACCACATGAACAGCTTGGGTGCTAATCGAGCGCCATCCGAGGCGAACAGTTCCATTCCGTACCAGTCACCCTCGAACGGCAATTGAATGTCCATCGTCTGAGTCGGCAGCATGTTTTCCAGTTGGGTGATCCGGTCCTGCAGCCGTTCGATATCGCCCGGGCGATAATGGCCGTCGTCGCACAACCGCTGAAACGCGTGGCGGGCCATGGTGATCTGTCGGCCCAGGCGGATCATGTCGGCATTCGAGATCTTCTCGTTGCCGTGGTGCATGTTGGGAGTGAGGTCGAACCAGTTCGTGGTCGTCGTCATGCGCAGGCTGGGGACGAAATTGGGAGCGACGACGAGGGCGACGCATTCTCGCGGGCCCGGTTCGATTCGACGCTGGGCCATGTCATAGCGGCGAGACGGAGCGCCGTTGAGAATCAGGCTTCCGATTCTCTGCGGATTGTTCTGGGGCGGGGGCGTTTGAAATCGAGGATAGAATTTCCAGCCGAAAGTGGTCGCGCCGGCATTGAATCCGACAGCGGTACGGTTCAGGCCGATCGTGGCGAATTCCTGTTCGATCTTTCTGGCATATTGCAGTGCTTGATTGAGTTCCGTGGTGCCGTTCGCGACGGATTGAGCCAATGCGACCTGGAGATCGCTCCGGCGAGACAGGCTGTCGGCCTCGTTCTGCTGATCGATGGCAGGGTCAAGGCTGAAGACCTGAATGGGCCATTTGGCCTGGACATAGTCGGTGAAGAAGCTTTTGGCAAGGTCGTCGGGATTGAAGCAGTCGAAGTCCAGGAGTTCGGCTTCGTCCATGACGAGCCCCTTGCGCTCGGCCATGACTTTCATGTCCGACTTGATTTGTCCGTTCAGAATCTCGCCATACAATAAATAGGTATAAGCGAAAGTGAACCTGTTGCGGATCTGGAGTCGATTCTTCAGGTTCTGGATGGCGTTGACCCCATCGGACACGTCTGCTTTGACGAAATCCTGAAGAAATGTGTCTCCGATCGGATCGGAATGATGGATGGCGTTGATGATTGCTCTGAAAAGTCTGGCCCTCGCTTTTTCGAGCGAAAGTCCGCTTCCTCTGGAGATTCCGAGCTGTCCGCTTCGATAGGCATCTCGGATATCGCTCGCGGCCGACTGGATTTCGGCACCATCTTTGGGATGTTTCATCAGCTTTTCGAGCCAATCGGCAACATCGAACATCTGCTGGTTCAACCACAGGAAAAGATCCGGACGATGAACCGGCGAACTGACATTGCTCAAACCGTTCCATTCCTCATACAGAAAGCGGAAGTCGTCCACGTCCCAATAGAGACCTTTGAGATCTGGCATGAAAGGATCAGAATTCATCATCCGAACTTGGTTTGCCAGCTCAGTAGTCATCTTGACCTTAATCGTCTTCAATTCAGAAATAGTCCCTTCCTCTAAATTATTCCAGCTCGTTTCGTCACTCAGTCGCACTTCACTTCCATTTAGCATTAGTCGATGCCTTTCTGATAGATTTAAAGATCCACCAGTAATTCTGTTTAATGTTTCAACTTCTTCACTAGTGAATGACTTTTCAGTATTTTCACCATTCAGCCCAAGGGCTTTCTTTAGTAAATCAAACGTTTTGGGATTTATTCCATTTGGAGAGGGTGAATCGTATACATATTTGGTAACTGGCACCATTATTGTTTTGGTCACATGGCTTCCGGGATTAAGCGGATCTGGCACCATAATTTGCTTCGGAACATTTTCGGTGACTGCACGCACATTTGCAGCTCCTATACCAACTATATTTACGCTAACGCCAGACCGCCCATCTTCGAACAACACGCCTTTCGGATTCATTTCGATTCGGCGCAGGTTCTGCGACAATGCGAATGTCGCCTCTCGAATCGTCGCTTTTCTGATCGTGGATTTCAGCAGATCGCCCGTCAGGTTGTGCTTGATTTCGGCCGTGACTACAGCCCCGTTGTCACGCATCGTGTTGCTGCCGGGCATGATCGAAACCGGCATGCGCACCAGGTAAAGCCCGTAGCCTGGCATGTCCGTCTTGTCGTCACCCGTATTGTTTCGCAGCAATTGCTGCACGTGCTGAATATATCGCGACTTTTCGTCGATCCGAATCGTCGGCTCCAGGCCAATTCCTGTCGCGGAGTCCTTGTTCGCAAGCTTGAGCGAATTGGCGTTTGACAGCGCGGAATTCGGACTGGAACCGCTCTCGGGGTTCACGAGGTTCCTGGCGCTATTTACCTGAACATTGATTTCCGAATCCTTGGTCAAATCCTTCGGGGTTTTCAGGTCACCTTCTACAGGCTTGCCGTCTGCGTCTACACCGGGAAATTGCTGCCTGGCTCTCATTTCGTATGTGAGGGCCGCGTTGTCGACCGTTCCGACATAAGTGTTGAGCATAAGCTCGAACTTGTCTTCTTCGGATTGCATGATTTCATTGTATCGAGCCCGCCGAGACGTCAGCCGGTTCTGTCCCCAGACGTCGGGCTGCTTGACCGTGACCCGGCCCTTGCGCTGAAGTTCCCGGTCGATCTCGTCCACCAGGGCGGCGAGGTCTTCCAGCGTCATCGTCTCAGCCTTGCGGGCGCTGTTGGCGCGCAGCTTCACCAGGAGATCCACAGCCGGAACTTCCGCGAAAGTCCCGAACGAAAGGGCCGAAACGAACGCCGCGATGACAGCCTGACGAACCCGGTGCCGGCGACGCAGGGCGCGACTCGCGGAACGGGAACCGAGTTTCGAAGCCGACTGTACAGTCGCGATAACGGCCATGGAATTCATCTCCCCTTACGGTCTGAACGACAACACCTTACGACGAACGGAACGGGAATGGGCCGAGCGCGGAACAGCACTCGCCGGAGAAAGCGATAGGGTATGTATCGGAATCATTGAATGGATTCTTCGGGTTTTTAGGAAAATCGTTTTTATGACGATCGCGACGATTGGTAAGGCTTACTGGTCGATGCGCGGGTATGATCGCGGATTCCGAATCGACCGTCTGGATGTGACTTTACGGATTTTGTGCCCACAGAATCGGCAGACCTGGAACATCCGGAGGCTTCGGATGCGGAAAATCGGTCCGTGCCTTTCGAGCGGCAGCCGTATGGCCCGATCACAGGGATGAGTGAATCGGCCGTTAATGCTTTACGTGCCGATCCGTTGCGTTCGAGTGATTCTCCAGGCGGATTATCGAGGGATCGTCATGTTCGGAAACTCGTCCGGGAATCGTTCACGATCGTATCGCAATTTTCAGGGTCGCCAGCGGGCGGCGGCTTTTTCGGCCGAAGTGATGCGGCTGGCCACCCTCGAACGCCGTGAGCTGATGACGGTGACGGGCACCGATTTTTCGGGCACGGAAGGCCTCGCGACGGCTGCCACGACCCAGGTGGCCACGTTCGACCTGAGTGGCGGGCTGATCGGCAATAACGCGGGCGATTTCAGCGCGACGGTGTTCTGGGGCGACGGAACCTCGTCGATCGGCAATGTGATACCCAGCGGCAGCAGTTACAAGATTGAGGCTGGTCACAAGTATGCGATCGGGGCGTCCTACACGTTCCAGGTCGTGGTGAACGGCAAGGCAGGCACGCAGCAAACCGGCAACGGCACTGCGGCGATCGCCGACATTCCGGTCGTTTCGACGGCGATCCCGATCGTCAATGGCTCGCTCGATCCGAAATTCTCCGTGACGGCGTTCTTCACCGACGCTTACCCGGGCCTGGATGCCGGCAGTTACCTCGCCAGCGTGAACTGGGGCGACGGAACCTCGACAGCCGGGGCCGTCACCGGTTCGGGCGGAGCCTTCACGGTTGCGGCTGACCATGCGTATTCGGCGAACGGTTCGTTTCCGGTGCAAGTGACGCTGACCCGGAAGCTGGATGGTCAGTCCGTGACGAGCGCTGCGGCGAACGCGGTCGTGAACGGCGCCGTGCCGGCACCCCAGCCGCAAATGACGGGCGTGGCGATTCACTCGGTCGCGGGAACGGCGTTCCTGGGCAGCGTGGCGACGTTCACGGACACCTATCCCGGAGCGGCCGCCAGTGACTATTCGGCCCTGATCACGTGGAAGCCCGGCGTAGTGTCGGCCGGCGTGGTCGAAGGCGGCGACGGAACGTTCGTCGTGAAGGGCAGCTACACGTACGCCGCAGTGGGCAATTATCCGGTTCAGGTCGATCTGACGCGTGCGAAGGGCGGCGGAACGGGAACGGCGACATCCGCGGCGACCGTGACGGCGACGGCTCAGCCCCAGTTGTCGAGCATCGCGATCGAGGCCGTCGCGGGCACTCAGTTCTCGGGCAACGTGGCATCGTTCACGGATGCCCTGCCCCTTACCGTCCAGGAACTTTATACGGCGCTGATCACGTGGGATTCAGGGGTCGTCACGTCCGGTGAGGTCGTCGGCTCCAATGGCTCGTTTCTGGTCAAGGGGACCCATACGTTCGGGGCAGCGGGCGACTTCCTGGTCAAGGTCGAGGTGACTCGCTCCCTGGTCAGCGGCTCAGGAACGACGACATCGCCTGCGACGGTGACAGCGAACGTACCATCCTCGATTCAGATGTCGGGCGTGGCGATCCAGGCCGTCGCAGCCGCGCCTTTTTCAGGCAACGTGGCGACGTTCACGGACACATATCCCGGAACGGTCGCCATTGACTATTCGGCCCTGATCACGTGGAAGCCCGGCGTGGTTTTGCCCGGCAAGGTCGATGGCAGCCACGGATCGTTCGTCGTGAATGGGAGCTACACGTTCGACACGGTGGGCAGTTATCCGGTCAAGGTCGTATTGACCCGGAAGCAAGGCAACGTGTCCGCAACGGCGACATCGACGGCGACGGCAGGGACGAGCCCCCTGACCTACGGCCGGTTGAGTCCCGCCAGCGATACCGGCGCGAGCCATTCGGACGGCATCACGAACGTCAACCGGCCGACGTTCCAGGGCACGGCCCCGGTCGGCAGCACGGTTCAGCTGCTCGTTCAGTGGTATGGGCAAAACGATCTGGTTCAGGTCGGTCAGGGCCTTGCCGATTCGAGCGGGGGCTGGACGATCCAGACCGTTCCGCTGGTCGATGGCGTTTACTCGATTTTCGTTCGCGCGATCTCGCCGAAGGGGCAGATCAGCCCGGCCACGGCTTTGATCTCGGAAGTCCGGGCGAAATCGATTCCGCTCGTGATCGACACCGTCGCACCCGTAATCGCCAGCGTCGTCATCGACCGGCGGAACCGGAAATTGGCGATCTCGTTCCGCGACGACCTGAGCGGGATGGACACGAAATCGCTCGAGGAGAGGTCGAACTACGATCTTTTCGGGCCGCATCCCTATCGATACGTCGCGGCGGCGGTCGGGAAGCTGAAAGACACGTCGATCATCACGAGCGATCCGATGATATCGACCGTCGATATCATGCCCGCCTCGGTCGGAACCTGGAAAATCAACGGGATTCGCGTGCTCTCCGGCGGCATTCAGGATGTCGCCGGCAATGCGCTCGACGGCGAATACAAGGGCCGATTCCCGACCGGTAACGGAATTCCGGGAGGCATGTTCTTGCGGAAGTTCTCGCCGGCGATTTCGAATACGCCGACGACGCAGCCGAGGAAGTCCGCGGCGGCACGACGGAGATAAGCGTCGCTGGACCATCCAGCGGCATCGTCGCGGCACGGTTCGCCACGGTGTGGAGCGACGAGCGGAGCACAGGCGCGACGGATCGCGCCAGAGACGGAAATGTCCCATTCGATCAAGGAGGATTCGGATATGCCACGGTCCAGCAAGTCGCGCCGGTTCATGTCGTCACTGGAAACGCTCGAATCACGGGAAGTTCTCGCATCGACGACGCTCGATCTCGTGAGTTCGACGAACCTGGCCCGGTTTCTGCCAGCCAGGCTCTCGGGGCGGATGGCCCACAGCGAAAATGCGATGCCGCTGCCGCCAGGCTCGGGCAATTATCAGGCGCGCCCCCGCAGGATCTCACCGAACCAGCGGCTGATCGACCAGGTCAACAATTCCTTCACGTCGTTTCAGAACGACTATTTGCCGGTCTTCAGCATCTATCTGACGAACTCCGTCGACGCGAATTCCACGAGCGCCATGAAATCGTATCTTTCGCAACGGACGAAGCTGCTTTCGCAGGAATTGACGCGAACGCTCGTGCTCGTGCCCGGCTTCGCTTCGAAGCAGATCAACGGCGGCGTGCCGCTGATGACGTTCCTCGATCGGAAAATTCTGGGATCGATCAATTCTTCGACTCCGTCGGGCGATCAGCAATTGAGCCTGTACAATTCCCTGGCGACACTGATTCCGGACGCCAAGCCACAGTCCGGAACCGAACCGATTTATACCTCAGGCGCGATCAATGCGATCCAGGCCGCGAACGCGGCCACGATCAACGCCATGGGCTATGCGGCGTTCAACACCTTCGGCAAGCCGATGCATGCTTGATCGTTCGCACACGCAAAGTGACGCATCCGGCTGCACACAAGCCATGGGCGATGTGTCGCGAGGCCGCTGCTTTCCCCGTGTCATCGAACGACAGGCCCGCGGTCGATCTCGACTTCGAATCGACCGCGAGGCTGAGAAGCCGCCCTGCTTCGTTCGCTTTTCCGAAAGCCCCAGCGATGTTTCATGCTTACGGAAGCGCATCGGCACTTGCCGGAGTGCTTCTTGACCGGCTTTGCCGGGTCGTCGTTTCGCGGCCTCTCGTGCCCCTGCTTCCCGGTTCGTTCCCGACTCGCTAGCATGGACCTGCCCCGGGCCGTGGGCGACGCGGCGATCGAAATCGCGGGGTTCGTCAGGGCTGGTCATGCCCGGCCCGCACAACCCGGAACAGGAATCGATGGAAGAAGCGGCAAGTCAGCATCCGTATTCGATGAGCCACCCGGCCGCCGTGCCCCTGTGCGTCGATCTGGACGGCACGCTGGTGCGGTCCGACACGCTCTGGGAGACGATCCTGCAGCTCGTGAAGCGCCGCCCGGGCGTGATCCTGCCGCTGATCGGCCAGTATCTGCGCAGCGGGCGTTCGGCGTTCAAATCGGCGGCCGTCGATGCCCTCGTCATCGACCCGGCCGCCCTGCCCTATCATGAAGCCGTCATCGCCGAAATCGGCCGCGCGCGTGCCGAGGGCCGGCCCGTGCTGCTCGTCACCGGGGCGAACGAACGGCTGGCCCATGCCGTGGCTGATCATACGGGGTTGTTCGACGGCGTCATCGGCAGCCGCCCCGGCAGCAACAACACCGGCCAGGACAAGGCCGACGAGCTTTCGCGACGCTATGGCCTGCGCCAGTTCGACTACTTCGGCAATTCGCACGCGGACCTGAAAGTGTGGGCGCAGTCGCGTGCCGCGCTGGTCATCGGCTCCGACCGGCTGAAAGAGCAAGCCGGGCAGCGAGCGCCCGTGGCGTTTCACGCGCCCGCGGCCACCGTAAGCCGGCCGCGCGCCATTCTGCAGGCCCTGCGCCCATCGTGCTGGCTTCTGGATACGCTCGTGCTTTTGCCCGCTCTGGCGGCCGGGCACGTCGGCAGAAACACGATAACCGCTTTTATTGGGGTGTGGTGCATCGCCGCCGCATGCCGTATTTTCGGCCAGCTTACCGGCCTGCCCGCTTTCCGCAAAAGGCCCGATGCCGCCCGCCACCCGTTCGCCGCCGGCAACCTGCCCCTCAGCCAGGGCGTGGCCATGGCCTGCGCACTGGCGATCGTCGCCGCGCTGATCGCCGTCGTCGGGCTGCCCGCCCGGGTGCTGGCGTTCGTGGCAGCATTCGTGGCCGTTTCGGTGCTCCAGGCTTACTTCGGCCAAGGCCGCCCGGCCGCGTTCGCCGCCGTGCTCGTCGCCCTGCGGCTGGCCGTCGGTCACGAAGCCGCCCAGACCGAATCGAGCGGCCCTGAAACCACTGCACCGCAGTCAGTTACCGCCGTTCAGACTTCCTGACGGAACTGGACGTCCTCGACACCCTCGGCCCGGATCATTTCGGCCACCAGGTCAGCCGGCGATCGGCCGGGGCTCAGAGTCACCCGGTAGGTCAGGTCCATCGAAGCCCCCTTTTTCGCCGAACCGGCCGAGATCAGTTCGTGCCGCAGCGTAACGGTGGCCAGGGCGGCGTCCACGTTCTGCCGGGCCGTTTCGCTCTGGCTGACACGGAACGACAGCAGGGCCGTCGGGACCACCGCCGGACTTTTGCCGGGCGGCCACAGAAACAGCGCCGTGATGGCCAGCACGATCAGGCCCGTCACGGCCACGGCCATCAGGTTCGCGCCGGCCGCCATGCCGACGACGACGGCCATGATCACGAAGGCCGTGTCCTGCGTGTCGCGCACCACCGTGCGGAACCGCACGACCGACAGCGCCCCCGCCAGGCTGAAGGCCCGGGCGATGTTGTCGCCGATGATCTGGGTGGACATGGCGATCAGGCCCGCCAGCAGCACCAGGGTCGTCTGGAACGTCGGGACGACTTGTTCGCCCCGACGTGCCCAGCGGTTCAGCCCGGCGACCACCACACCCATCGCCATGGCCGAACCGATCCTCAGCGCCTGGCCGGACGAAAAGTCCCATGTGCCGCTTGCCGTCAGGCTCGTGAGCCAGCCGTTCATGCCCGACCTCCTGCCCAGGGCGAAATCCGGGTCATTTCTTCGGTTCCGTCTTGCCGGGATATGCCTTGAGATACGCCCGCCGCTTGTCCGCGAAGGTCCGCAGGCTCATCACCGGCCGGCCCCTGCCTGGCCCTGCCTGGCCTGGCTCAGCCGCTGGCGGGGCGTCGGCCACGGCGGCCTGGAAGGCCTCGTAAGTCGATAGCTTGCGGGTGTCCTCCTTCACATAGGGGTCGATCAGCTTCGCCTGGGCTGCCACGATGGGGCCAAGGCGGTTCCAGTCGAGCCACTCGTCGGCGATCTGCTTGACCAGTTCCAGATACCGGGCCTTGTACTCAGGCACCGCCAGCAGCTTGCTCCGCAGCGGCGTGCGCTGGTTATCCAGGCCGACGAGCGGGTCCAGATCGACATTCCCGCCGCCCGGTCCGCCGGGGCCGCCCGGGCCCATGCCCGGTCCGCCGAAGCCCCTGCCCTGCTTGCCCTGCGGGCCGCCCCGCTGCTGCTTCAGCTGCGCGCCGCCCTGAGGCCCGCCCGGTCCGCCCTGAGGTCCGCCGAATCGGCCGCCGCCGGGGCCTCCGAATCCTCCTGGGCCTCCTGGGCCCATGCCTGGCCCGCCTCGGCCCATGCCGGGGCCGAACATCATGGCTGGTCCGAAGGCTTCGTTCATGTCGTGCGGAATCAGGTGGAACTTGCCGGCACCGTCGCGGAACAGGCTGTAATCGCTGGCGCGTGTCCAGTAGCCGTCGCCGTTGACGAGGGCGTTATCGAGGGCGAGGAATTTCAGGACGCCTTCGACGTCGAGAATCGGCTCGATGGCGTCCTTCAGCTCGTCGACCGGGGTTTCCTCGATCACGCGGCACACTTCGATCAGGGCCTTCCAGTCCTTCTTGCCGCCCGACTTCATCTGGAAGCGGCTTTCGTACTCTTCCTGGTCGTCGCCAACATAGCGCAGGCCGCCGTCGGCGCCGGGGTTGCCGCGCACTTTCCAGCGGGCGCCCTTATCGCTGCCGTAGTTTTCCGTGAGGAAGATCTTGTCGAACTGCTGGGCGTTCGAGTAAATGCCCCAGCTTTCGCCGTTGACGACGACGTGTAAGAAGTTCGCCTTCGGTGCCGGGATATAGGCCCGGGCGATTTTCGAGTAAAGCACGGTGTGGAGGAAGCTGGGGTCCTCATGGGCATTGAGCAGGTTGAGGGTCTTGTAACCGTAAAGCCGCTGGTTTTCGTCCGAGAAGTCGACGGATACGTTCAGTGACCGCTTATGGCCGGCGCTTACGCCCATGTAGGACGACATGCCGCGGAAATGGACACCCACGCCCGGATACTTACGTCCGTCGACCGTCATTTCGGCGGGCACTTCCACGTCGGTGCCGTGAAATTCTTCGAGCTCGGCTTCCCAATCGTCGTTTTCGAAATTGAGGAACACGGTCCGGACGATGTCATCGTCATAAAGACCCTTGTCCGGATAGTGTTTCACGTCCTTCGGGCTGACTTTCTTGCCCGGTTTGGCTTCCGGCTCGCCGCCGCCGAAGCCCGGCGGCCGCATGCCGCCCCCGCCCCGAGGCCCGAAGCCCATCCGGCCCCGGCCTGGCCCGGCCGCCCGTTCCTTTTTCAGCTCGGCGCGGGCGGTCTTGCGTTCTTCGGAACTCAGGCTGCCGTCGCCGTCGGTGTCGTAATCGGCGGCGATTTCGCGGTCTCCACCGAATCCCGGAGGTCCGCCGGGGCCACCGGGGCCGCCAGGGCCGAAGCCGGGCGGCGGGCCGATGCGTGCGTTGATGGCCTGGGCCAGGGCCTGAACTTCGATGCCGCCGGCCTTTTCGGTGTCGGCTTCGGCGACGGTCTTCGCCGCGAATTCGGCGGCTTCGTCGGCCGAGACGGTCTTGTTCTTATCCGTGTCGGCGAGTTCGAGCATCGCCGGGGCGATGAAGAAGCCGGGGCCGACTTCCGGGTCGCCTTCAGGGCCAGCGTGCTGGTTCAGGGCCCTGGCGAGCGATTCTTCGTCCAGGCCCTGCTTGCCCTTCGGCGTGCCGGCTTCCACGAATTTACGGGCACCGGCTTTGGCTTCGGCGGGGCTGAGCTTGCCGTCGCCGTCGGTGTCGCCGGCTTCCAGGATGCGCGGGGCGATGAACATGCCCGGCCCGAAGCCGCCGGGCCCTCCAGGGCCGAAGCCAGGAGGTCCGCCAGGGCCACCGAAGCCGCCGGGGCCTTGAGGCCCGAAGCCGGGCGGCCCCCCGGGCCCACCTTCCCGGGGAGGGCCGTCCTTGCGGAAATCCTGGGGCTCGGCGAAGGCCATGCTCAGGCCCGAGAACCTGCCCTGCCCCGGCAGACCCAGCGAAATCGCCGCGGTTCCGATCGCGGCCGTGGATGCCAGAACGACCAGCGGCCGGCCTTTTGCGAACCGTTTCGAAAGCGAATGCGAAAGTCGCCGAATCATTATGCGTGTCCTTCCAGGCCGTGACCGGAATCGTCCTCTCCGGCGTCTCTTCACCGGATCTTCACGATCATCCTACGCGAGCGGTTGCGGGCAAGCGAGTATCGGATCGTATCATGGCTCCATAGCGGTTTCCGGATTGCGGCCGATCTTCAGGAATTCGATCATTCACGATAAAAATCTATCGTAAAACGATAAATCCGGGAGTAAGATCGGGTGGGAAGCGAGCGGGCGGGAATCGCTTCGTCGCGGGTGGGTATCGAATCCGGAACCGGATGGCGTTGAGGAAGCAAGATGCGAAGAATTTCGACGATAATCCTTCAGGGCGTCATCGTGCTCATCGGTCTTGCCGTTCTCGGCTTTCTGATCTGGGAGCCGCAGATCGAAGGCAGGAACGCGCACGCGACGAATTTCGAAATCTATTTCGGAGATCCGTTCCTGGCATATGCGTATCTCGCGTCGATTCCGTTTTTCGTGGCGCTTGATCGGGCTTTCGTGCTGGTCGGATATGCCGGACGCAACGTGGCCTTCTCGGCCGCGGCCGTAAAGGCTTCGAAGACGATCAAACACTGCGCGATCAGCCTGATCGGGTTCGTTCTGGGCGGGGCGGTTTTCATCATGCTTCAGGAGGGCGAAGACCGGGCCGGCGGGGTTTTCATGGTCGTGCTCATCATGTTCGGTTCGATCGTCGTCGCCAGTGCGTCGGCGCTGTTCGAGCGCGTCCTGCGAAGCGCGGCGGAATTGAAATCCGAAAACGATTTGACGGTTTGACGAGACCTTCATGGCCATTATCATCAACATCGACGTCATGCTGGCGAAGCGCAAAATGAGCGTCACCGAGCTTTCCGAGAAAGTCGGCATCACGCTGGCCAACATTTCGGTATTGAAGAACGGCAAGGCGAAGGCGATTCGCCTGTCGACGCTGGAAGCGATCTGCAGGGCCCTGGATTGTCAGCCGGGGGACATTCTCGAATATGCGGATCGTGATGTGACGTAAAGGCTCCGGGGTCGGCCGGGTTTCGTGGGATCCGGCCCGGTCCGATTCGCTGGCCGCCGACGATTTTCGCCCGCCCGCCACCAGCGGCTTGACCGCGAATATTACGAATGATAGTTTCTTCATACCGTAACACGGTCACGCGATTTCGTGTGATGATTCACGAGACTCGAAGGGGCGGACGCATGAAGGCACGTGGCGAATCGCGGCGGGGGTTTACGCTGATCGAGCTGCTGGTGGTGATCGCCATCATCGCGGTGCTGATCTCTCTGTTGTTGCCTGCGGTGCAGTCAGCGCGTGAGGCGGCCCGGCGCATCCAGTGCGTCAACAATCTCAAGCAGATTGGGCTGGCGGCGCATAACTATCACGATGCTCTGGGGCAATTTCCGTTCGGCGGGATCGTTCTGCCGGCGAATCATCCGTATGTCGTGTCGGGGTTTACGAAGCAGGGGCATTACCGGTGGTCGGCGCTGGCCCAGTTGACGCCGTTCCTGGAAAAGTCGACGGTGCACAATGCCCTGAATCTGTCGTTGCCGATTATCGACGGGGCTTCGGTGATCATGCCCCAGAACACGACGGTCAACAACACGCAGGTGGCGGAGTTTCTCTGCCCGAGCGATGGCCGTGGCCGCTGCGTACCGGATTATGCCGCCAGCAATTATATGGTGTGCACGGGCGATGGCGTGCTGGGCGATGGCTTCGGCGTGGCCAATGCGGCGTTCGGCACGCCCAACGGCGTGTTTTATTTCAACTCGACGACTTCGATCGCGCAGATCACCGACGGCACCAGTCAGACGGCCCTGATGAGCGAGAGCCTGATCGGCGACGGTTCGGCCAACGGCGTGCGCGGGCCGGGGCTGGATGAATCGATGGTCGCGGTGCAGGTTTCCGGCGGCAGCCCGATTTACACGCCATTGTCCGAGGGCGAATGCGGCGCGGCGACATCCACCTTTTTCCGCCGCAATTCCGCCTGGGTTCAGGGCAGTTTTCAGCATGCGATGTACAATCACTATCTGACGCCCAACGCCGATACGCCGGACTGTTACAGGCAGCAGTATCACGGCTGGAAGGCGCCTCGCAGCCGCCATTCGGGCGGCGTGAACGTTCTGTTCGGCGATGGCTCGGTACGGTTCGTGAAGAACACGGTCGACCGGGCGACGTGGCGGGCGACGGCGACGCGTAACGGCCGTGAGGTCATCAGTTCCGACGCGCTTTGATCGTACCCCGACGGGATTCCCCTACATTCGTACGCAGAATCGGCCATCGGTCTGCCGGGAGTTCGCGGCCCATGCTTGAAGCCATCTCGCTGAGAAAAGTCTATCGGGGAGGCACTGTCGCCCTGGAGTCGCTCGACCTGACGATTCGTCCGGGCGAGGTGTTCTGCATGCTCGGCCCGAACGGGGCGGGCAAGACGACGACGGTGCGGCTGTTTCTGGGCTTCACGGCGCCGACATCGGGCACGGCGACGGTCGGCGGCGTCGACGTCGCCCGCGATCCGCTGGCCGCTCGCCGGCAGTTGGCCTATGTGCCGGAAAACGTGATGCTCTACGGGCGGCTCACCGGGGTGGAAAATCTCGTTTATTTCACCGCGTTGGCGACGGGCGAGAAGCTCTCCGAAGCGGGTGCGAAGGCTTTGCTGGCCGATGCCGGGTTGCCTGGCGATGCTGCGGACCGGTATGTCTCAGGCTATTCGAAGGGCATGCGGCAGAAGGTGGGCATCGCGGTGGCCACGGCGAAAGACGCCCGGGCGCTGCTTCTGGACGAGCCGACGTCGGGTCTCGACCCGCTGGCCGCGAACGAGTTCGCGAAGCGGATCGAAGCTCTGGCCGATCGTGGCATGGCCGTTTTGATGGTGACCCACGACCTGTTTCTGGCGGGCAGTTGCGGAACGCGGGTGGGAATCATGCAGATGGGTCGGCTGGTGACGACGCTGGATTCGGCCGGGCTGGACCACGCCGGCCTGGAACGGGCTTATCTGGACGCATCGGCCCTGGCGGGAGCATCGGGCTCATGTTGACCGAACACATCGAAACGCCGGCCCGAGCGAGTGAAGGGCTGATGCCCGGGGCCAGAAGCCGCGGCCCCGGAGCCGTCCGGGTCGTCGCCTGCAAGGAGTGGAAGGACCTGGCCCGGGATTCGCGCTTCCGGGTTCTGGCGGGCGTCACGCTGCTGCTGATGGCCGTCTCGCTGGTTCAGGGGATCGTCACGTTGAACCGGCTGCATCATGAACATGAAGCCGCGGAAGCCGGCGACCGTGAGATCTGGACGGCTCAGGGGGCCAAGAATCCGCATTCGGCCGCACACTTCGGCCAGTATGCGTTCAAGCCGGTCAGCCCGCTGGCCGTGGCGGATCCCGGTGTGGACGAATACGCCGGCAATGCTGTCCTTCTCGAAGCCCACAAGCAGAACGAGGACCGGTTCCGGTCGGCCCGTGACGGCGCTCTGACGGCCCGCATGGGCAAGCTCACGCTGGCGTTCGTGCTTCAGAGCGTCGTGCCCCTGATGGCCATTCTTCTGGGCTTCTCCGCCTATGCCGCCGAACGGGAGTCGGGCACGCTCCAGCAGCTTCTGAGCCTGGGGGTTCGGCCGGGGGCCCTGCTGGCGGGCAAGGTGCTGGCCTATGGCGGCGTGATCCTGGCGCTGGTGGCGACGGCATGCGGCGGGCTGACGCTTGCCCTGGCGGTTTTCGCCGCCGACGTACCGTTCTCTCTGGCCGACATACCCCGCATTGCGGGTCTTGCGCTGGCGTATGGGCTTTATCTCGCCGGGTTTCTGGCGTTGTCGGCGGCGGTTTCGGCATGGTCCGGCAGTTCGCGCGCGGCGCTGGTCGTTCTGCTGGGCTATTGGCTGGCCAATACGTTCGTGGCGCCGCGAGTGGCTTCGGACATGGCCGACAGGGCCGCACCGCTGCCGACGGCCGTCGCCTTCAAGGCCGATATCGCCAAGGCCCGAAAGGCGCAGTTCGGGCATGACGAAAGCCACCCGGCCTTCGTCGCGTTTCGGAACCGGGTGCTCCAGGAATATGGCGTGGACCGCGTGGAAGAGCTTCCCGTGAGCTTCCGCGGGCTGTCCCTGCGGCAGGACGACGAAAGCGGCTATCGGGTCTTTGACGAGCACTTCGGCCGGCTCGTCGCGCGGATCGATCGGCAGGACAGGATCCGGGCCATGGCCGGATTCGCCTTCCCCCTGCTGGCCCTGCAGCCGGTGTCCATGGCGATGGCGGGCACGGATAACGCCCACCATGCGGACTTCGTTCGAGCCGCGGAATCGCATCGAAGGCGGATCCAGACCGCCGCCAGCCAGGATCTGATCGACAACGCCCGCAACGGCGACGAATCGTACAAGGCCTCGCCGGAACTCTGGTCCCGGATTCCTCCGATGGAATATCAGCGGCCGCCGGGTGCCGGCGCCTGGCGCGGTCAGGCCGGGAATCTTGCCGCCATCGCGGCCTGGTTCGTCTTCTGTTCCACGGCGGCGGTGGTGGCTGGGTCACGGCCTCGTCTTTCCTGAGGTAAGCGAACATGGCCACGCTCGATCGAACCGATTCGCCGTTGACCAGGCAACCCGACGCCCGTCCCCCGGCGCGTACCGTACTGGCTTCTGCGGTCGTCTGCGAATGGCGGCTGATCCGCGGCGACTTCGCCTGGTGGTGCGCGGTGCTGGCCTGCATCGCCTGCATGGCCTATGCGGCTTCGAACGGGCGGAACCACGTCGGCCTCAGGCAGAAGGCCGTGGACGAAGCCTTCAAGGCGGAAGCGGCCCGGGTCGAGGCCCTCAAGGGCACGCTCGGCAAGATCGAGCGGGGCGAGATGCCGCCGCCGGCCGCCCCCTATCGGGACCCGCGCAATGCGATTTACGTCGGCCGGGGCCAGGGTGCGACGGTGGCACACCTGCCGGACGCTCCACTGGCCGCCGCGGCCGTGGGCCTCTCGGATCTGTATCCGCAGGTGATCGAAGTTTCGGCCTCCAGCAAAGATTCGTTCCTGTTCGCCGATGAGATCGCCAACCCGGTTCATGGCCTTGCCGGCACGTTCGACATGGCCTTCGTCGTGGCCTATCTGCTGCCGCTCATGATTCTGGCCGTCGGCTACGATGTCGTGTCGAGCGAGCGCGAACGGGGTACGCTGGCCATGACTGCCGCGACATCGGCACCGCTGGCTGCCGTTCTGGCTGGCAAGATGGCGATTCGTACCGGAGGTGTCGCCCTGGGCGCGGTCCTGGCGTTCTGGGGCACGCTCGTCATCGGTGGCGGTTCGATCGTCGACCGATTGCCCGCCGCGCTGGGAATGACTCTCGCGATACTCGCCACCTGGGCCTTCTGGGCCGCCGTGTGCCTTTTCGTCAATTCGCTCGGACGCGATTCGGCCGCCAACGCCGTGATGCTCGTCATCCTGTGGGTCGCGCTGGTCGTGATCGGGCCTGCCTTCGCCAACGCGGCCGCATCATTGGTTTACCCGGCCCCGGCCCGCAGCGAACTGGTTCTGGCCGTCCGCGAGGCGTCCGTCGGAGCCGAGCGGGATCTCGATGCCGCGGAAGCCCGGTTCCGTGAAGAACATGCCGGCACGAGCGAACTGCGCCGCGATGACCGCACCGCGCGGACCCTGGAAGTGACCGTCGCCGCCGATGCCCGTGCCGACGAACTGCTGGCCCGGCAGGAAATCGTCATTCGCCAGCAGCGCCGAATGGCCGAACGGCTTTCGATGCCGCTGCCCTCCAGCCTGGTTTATGACACCATCGCGGAACTCGCCGGCTCGGGACACTCCCGCTGGGACGATTACCTTGCCAGGGTCGCCGATTTTCATGAACGATGGCGCCAGTTCTTCGTCAAGAAGGCACGAGCCGGAGCCATGCTGACGTCGGCCGATTACGCCGCATTTCCCCGCTTCGAAGCCGTGAAGGCATCGCCTGCCACCCGCCGGGCGACGCTCCAGCGCGTGACCGGCTCGCTCGGGCTGATCGCGGCCATGTCAGCCGTCCTGGCAACCCTTGCCCTGCTTCGGCTTGGCCGCAGCGAAATCTGAGCCGCGAACGCACTCGATATCCACACCCCTGAAGCCGCCCCGAAATCATTTTCGCCCACGCGGCACCAGCGGCTTGACCGTGAGTATTACGAATGTTAGTTTCTTCATATCGTATGCAAGACAGGCGATTTCGTGTGATGATTCATGAGGTCTGGAGGGGGGGTAGACGCGTGACGGCACGTGGCGAATCGCGGCGGGGGTTTACGTTGATCGAGCTGCTGGTGGTGATCGCCATCATCGCGGTGCTGATCGCGCTGTTGTTGCCCGCGGTGCAGTCAGCGCGCGAGGCGGCCCGGCGCATCCAGTGCGTCAATTCCCTGAAGCAGATGACTCTCGCCCTGCACAACTATCACGATACGCACGGGGCCTATCCGGCCGGTTACTGGTACAAGAACGGCTATGTGTGGGGCGGTTTCGGCTGGGCGGCTTCCGTGCTGCCGCAGATGGAACAGGGGAATCTGCACAATGCCATGAACATGTCGCTGACGGCCTGGCACGATGCGAATCAGACCGTGGCGCGCACGCACATGCAATTTTATTTATGCCCGTCGGACGAAACCTCGCAATTCGGCTTTCTCGATCGGTATGACATGCGGTTTTCCATGGCCAGCTATGTCGCCAGCTTCGGCCCGGGGGACATGGACGAAGACCCCACGGACATGCGGGGCGTGTTCTACCGCAACAGCCGCACTTCGATTCCCATGATCCCCGACGGCACATCGACGACGCTGGCCCTGGGCGAGCGGCACAACGGCAAGTTCGGCAAACACGACGCCCACAACATGAATCACGCCGTGGCGGAGACGGTCTGGATGGGCGCCATCCGCGAGCTGCCGGACGACGACCACGCCCACACGACGCTTTTCGAAACCGCAGCCCCGCCCAACAGCCCTGAGATGACGGACAAGGACTGCGCCTGCCGGCATCCGGGCGTCTGCAATTTCTCGTTCATGGACGGCTCGGTGCGGGCCATCAAGCACACGGTCGATGTGCGTGCGTTTCAGGCCTTGTCGACACGGGCTGGCGGCGAGGTCATCTCGGGCGACGCGTATTGAAATCGCAGGGAGGGGTTCGAAATCCGCCGATCGATTCACCGTTCGGCGGGTTCGAAATCACGGTTCTTCGAAATTCAGCCGTTCTTTTTCGATCACCAGGGGCCGCTTCTGCACCTGGGTGAGGATGGCGCCCACGTATTCGCCGATGATGCCGATGAAGAACAGCTGTACGGCACCCAGGAAGAAGATGCCGATGATCACCGGCGCCGTGCCGAGCGTGAACTGGTTCCAGAACACGAGCTTGGCGATGAGATAGGCGAAGGCCACGAACAGGCTGAAGGCCGACAGGGCGAAGCCGAAGAGCGTGGCCACGCGCAGAGGGATGCGCGAGTGGTTGGTGATGCCCAGCATGGCCATGTCGTAAAGGGTGTAGAAATTGTTTTTGGTCAGGCCGCGGCGGCGCTGGGGCTGGCGGAACGGGATTTTGTGGATGTCCAGGCCGATTTCTGCGATCAGGCCACGGAAGTAGGGGTAGGGATCGTCGATCCGGCGGAGGATGTCGAGGATTTGGCGGTCATACAGTCCGAAGCCGGTGACGTGCTGCATGAGTTCGACCTGGGAGATCCGCCCCACCAGGCCGTAGTAGAAGCTGCGCAGGGCGTACATCACGCGCGATTCCTCGGACTGGGTCTTCACGCCCACGATGACCTTGAAGCCCTCTTCCCACTTGCGGAGGAAGTCGTGGATCATGGCCGGCGGGTCCTGAAAGTCGGACGCCATCTGGATGCAGGCATCGCCGGGGGCCTGCAGCAGGCCGTAGAACGGCGACCGGATGTGGCCGAAATTGCGGGCGTTGAAGATGGCCATGATGTGGGGCGACTCGGCGGCCATTTCGCGCAGAACGGCCCGGGTGCCGTCGGTGGAGGCGTTGTCAATGAACAGGATGGAGTGTTCGTACGCCGGCTCGGTGGCGAAGACTTCGTCGATGGCCCTGGCCAGTTCGCGGACGTTCTCGACTTCGTTGTAACACGGGGCCAGCACGCAGACGCGCTTGCGTGGCGTGGCGATCGGATCGGTCGGAGCGTTGGGATTCGACATCGTGAACCTGGATTGCCGGGCCGGGTGGTCGTCAGCGGTCGGGAGCGGGCTTCATTCTAGCGATTTCGGCCATGTCGCGGTGCCCCTGTCCGGCGGCCAGCCGGCATCGCCCGATCGAAAATCTCGATGGCGCGTGAAAATGAACGCCCCGCGGCTTGCCGGTCGATTCTAGGATAAGTCGAGCGGTTTCGGTTCCCTGACCGGTCGAAGCTCTTTCGATCTCGATTCGTTCGATCTCCTTTTGGTGGAGGGTGTTTCGAATGGCGTCCCGTTCTTTCCGATCCGCGTTGCCGGGATGGGTGTCGACGACAGGCCTGTACGTTCTGACTTACGTCACGTACCGGTGTGGAGCGATCCGCAGAAAAGTCGCGATTCTCAACGAATGCGTGAATCATCTGACTTGGCTTCGCGACCGCTTCGGCGGTCCGAATCTGCACGCGCGACGCGAATCGCTCTGGAAATCGATGATCGGCGAAATGCGCGAAGGCACGTGGACGGTCTACGAGTTCGGCGTCGCCTGGGGTTACACGACCCACTTCTGGCTGTCGCGGGTCGGAAATTCGGTGGAAAGCTGGCACGGGTTCGACCGGTTCACGGGTCTGCCGCGAGGCTGGCGGGAATTGCCGGCGGGCGAATTCGACGCGGGTGGTCAACCGCCCGCGATCGACGACCCGCGGCTGCACTGGCACGTGGGCGATGTGGAGCGGACGCTGCCGGGCGTTCCGATCTCGCCGCACCGCAAATGCGTTCTGTTCGACCTGGACATTTACGAGCCGACGGCGTTCGCGTGGGATTACCTGCGATCGAGCCTTTCGCCGGGTGATCTGGCGTATTTCGACGAGTCGTTCGACGCGGACGAGCGCAAGGTCATCGAGCATCATGTGCTGAAGGACTTTCGCCTGGAGCTGATCGCGAGCACGCCACTGGCGAGCTGCTTCCGCCTGGCGGAGCGGCTTCCGAAATGAGCGTCCGAAAAGGGGACGGGGGTCATTTCCGAGAAATGACCCCCGTCCCCTTTTCTTAAAAAAGACCCCCGTCCCCTTTTTCTTGCAGGATTTTGAGCAGGTCGGACGGGTGGGCGATCGTGGCGAGCACGTTCGGGTGATCGAATTCGGCCGGCTGGCCGAAGCCCCAGAGCACGCCCACGCACGGGATGCCGAAGTCGCGCGAGGCGTCGGCGTCATGATGGCGGTCGCCAACCATCAGAGCCCGGGAGGAGTCGATCGGGTTGCGCCCGAGCAGCCGGGCCAGCACTTCGGTCTTGGTTTCGTGCGGGGCGGCGACGTCGTGGCCCTGGATGTCGTCGAACTGGCTGGCCAGGCCGAAGTGTTCGAGGATGTCGTGGGCGAAGGCATGCGGCTTGGATGTCGCCACGAAGGCCCGCATGCCGCGGCTTCGGATCGTGCCGAGCAGTTCCGGAATGCCTGCGTAAAGCCGGTTTTCGAACTTGCCCACTGTGCCGTACCGGGTGCGGAAGTGATTCAGGGCGACTTCCACTTCGGCAGGGTCAGGGTCGCCCAGCACACGGCTGAGGGCCGCGAAGACCGGCGGGCCGATGAACCAGTCCAGGTTCGTGTCCTTCAGCTCGGGCCGGCCGATGGCGTCGAAGGCGTGATGCAGGGACCTGAAGATGCCTTCGCTGGGGTCGGAGAGGGTGCCGTCAAGGTCGAAGATGACCGATTCGTAGCTCATGTGCGGAAAGCTTCGGAAAGTCGCGGAATCATTCGTGGCCGTTACGCATTGCCTGGAAGGTATTTCATGAACTTCGCACGCAGTTCGTCTTCCAGGAGCGGGTGCATGTCGTGCAGGGGATAGGAGACCATGCTGCCGTCCGGGTTGATGCGGCTGGAGATTTTGGGCATGTAGGTCTGGGCCGGGTCGACGGGCACGATGAACCCGAACGGGCCGGTCGATTCGAAGGCTTCACGGAAGGCCGGATCATCGGCGAAGCCGGGGCCGATGCGCATCGAGCGCAGGCCCCAGACGTCGAAGAGCTTTTCCAGATCCGGCAGGCCCAGGCCAGTATTCGTGTCGCAGCCGACGTAGCGGCCGCCGAAGTAGTTGCTCTGCGTCATGCGGATCGAGGCATAGCCATTGTTTTCGAAAATGAAAATCTTGAGATTCAGCCGGTTGATGGCCACCGTGCCGAGTTCCTGGACGTTCTGGGAGAAGCCGCCGTCGCCTTCCACGAGCACCGTCCGCCGGCCTTTGCCCGCGACGGCCGCGCCGATCGCCCCACCCAGGCCGTAGCCCATCGAGGCCATACCCTTGTCGCTGATGTAGAACTGGCCGAGTTTCTGGGCGAATGTCTGATACGAAACCGTGTAGGACGCGCCGCTGCTGGACGGGGTGAAGATGTCCGTCTCGTGCATCAGGGCCGACAATCGCAAGTAAAAATCGTAAGGCGACACATAGCCTTCGCCCGTGTGGTTGCAGGGCTCGGAAAGCGGCAGTGCCTCGCGCACTTCGCGGCAGAAGGCCAGCCACGCGCCGGGACCCGTGATTGCAGCGTCGTAAATGCGCCTGAGTACGAGATTGGCGTCGCAGTGGATGGCCTTTTCGAGCTTCGGGTGCCCTTTCGAAGTCTCAGCCGGGTCGATGTCGACCTGATAAAGCTTGCCGACGGGCACATATTCTTGCCAGTTGAAGCCTGTCTGCTGCAATCCCAGCCGGGTTCCCAGGGCGACGACGCAATCGGCCTGCTGGAACAGGATATTCGAATACCGCATGCCCCACCAGTTGGTGCGGCCGAAATAGCACGGGTTGCGTGAATCGATCCGGTCGGCGCCGTTGAAGGTCGTCATGACGGGGATGCCGGCCTGTGCCATGCGGTCGGCCAGGTCGAAGGCCACTTGCCGCTCGATGCCGCCGCCGATGAGAACGACCGGGCGCTCGGCCTGCCGGAGCGTTTCGATCATCTCGGCGATCGCGGCCTCGTCGTCGGTCGATGGCGTCATCCAGGCCGGCGCGGGCGATGGCGGCCGCGGACCTTCGCTTGCCGCTGGCTCATAGGGGGCCGCCTGAATATCCAGCGGCACTTCGATGAAGACGGGGCCCTTGCGGCCGGCGTGACCGCTTTCGACGAGGGCCGCGAACGCGTCGCGGTCGACGGTGCTCATCAGCGTTTCCGACGTGCACGTGACCGGCCGCAGGATGTCCGTGCCGCAGGCTTCGAAGAAGCCCTTCTGACGCACGCGGCCCAGGGCCATGTCGCCCGTCTTGACCTGGCCGCCGATGACGAGCAGCTCACGGCTTTCGTACCAGGCCCCGGCCACGGCCGAGACGATGTTCGTGAGCCCGGGCCCGGAGGTGACCAGGGCGACAGCTTTTTCCTTGCCGTCGGCGACCACGTTGAAGTACTCGGCCGCGATTCCGGCGGCGGTTTCGTGGATCACGGGAATGCCGTTGAGCTTGCGGGAGAGGCTTTCGACCAGGTGCATGCATCCCCCGCCACCCACGAAGAAGCACGTGGTGTAGCCCATCTCCAGCAGCCATTCCGCAATCTGGTCCGAGTATTTCATCTGAGAAATCCTTGCCCCTGACGTGCTGAAGTCGCCCGATGCCCGCTTGTCGATCCTGCGGCTCGCCCCTTACCGATCCCTACGTGCGGCCTGACCGTTCGGGACACGCCCGATTCGAGAACCGGCCCCGGGCACGGCGGCTGTCTTCGATGATCCAGCCGTGATCGTCCGCGGATCGGTCGAACCGCTCGGGCGCATTCCGGGCATTTCGTCTTCCGAAACGAACGATCGGCTTCACCGAACGACCGGCTTCGCCCGAATGATCGCCGGACTCGGTTCCGGCGAGCTTCGGGGCCGTGATCTTATCAGGCGGTCTGCCGCTATGAACAGTCATAGAACAGTTTCGGCCCGGCGTTCGGGATTCCGCGGATACCGGTCATCGTATCCGAACCGGCGCATCCGTTACGAACGGCATCGCCGCAGCCGTTTCGCCCACGGCGCTGGGGCGTCGTCGAGCCGTATTTCGCGCGTCGATCGCCTTCGATCCGGCCGCGTCACCGAATCCGGTTCCGCGCGTAGAGAACGTAAGGGCTTGCGGACCTCGCTGGCGATCGATTGACACCTTTTCCTGGCCAAGGGTATGAATGGGTATCTCAAGCCCGCCCTTTGCCCCTGGAAGGCTCGACGAATCGAAACGATCGCCGTCGTCGTTCGGGCTTCGCGACGGTCAATCCGTCAGAATGTGTTCCAGGAAGACTCATGGACCGATCCGCGATTCTGAATCTGATCTATTCGGCCATCGACGAGGTCAATCCGGCCCTGCCGCCTGATCGACAGATCGAGAAGGCGCCTGAGACACAGCTTTTCGGCCGGGGTTCCCGGCTCGATTCGCTCGGCCTGGTGAATCTCGTCGTCGCGACCGAGGCGCGGCTGGCGGAATCCGGCCTGGCCGTGGCGCTGGCTGACGAACGGGCGATGTCGCAGAAGCAGTCGCCGTTCCGAACCGTGGAATCGCTGTGCGACTACATCGCGTCTACTATTCAGGAGGGCGAACTTGGCTGACCGCCCCGTTATGCTCATTACCGGCACCAGCCGCGGGATCGGCCGGCATCTGGCGGAATGCTACGTCAGCCAGGGCTACACGGTGATCGGCTGCAGCCGGAACCCGGGTGATTTCGTCCACGACGCTTACGAGCACCACTGCTGCGACATCGCCGACGAACGAGCCGTCGTACGCATTTTTGCCGAGGTTCGCCGTCGGTACGGGCGGCTGGACGCCCTGCTCAACAATGCCGGCATCGCGTCGATGAATCACTTCATGCTGACGCCGATGCGGACTGTCGAGAGTATCTACCGGACGAACGTGTTCGGCACGTTCCTGTTCTGCCGCGAAGCCGCCAAGCTGATGCAGGCCCGGAAGTTCGGCAGGATCGTGAATTTCGCCACGGTGGCCACGCCGCTGAATCTGGAGGGCGAGGCCATCTATGCGTCGTCCAAGGCCGCCGTCGTCAGCCTGACGCGCGTTCTGGCCCGGGAAGTCGCCGAAATGGGCATTACGGTCAACGCTCTGGGGCCGACACCGATCCCGACCGACCTGATCCGGGGCGTGCCTCAGCAGAAGATGGACGCACTGCTCGCGCGCCAGGCGATCCGCCGGTTCGGCGAATTTCGCGACGTGACGAACGTCATCGATTTTTACCTCCGGCCCGATAGCGACTACATTACTGGCCAGGTGATGTATCTGGGCGGAGTCTGCGGCGAATGAGCCGTCCGCCCGCGGCCCCGACGCCGGAGTCGAACGCCATGCCCATCGACTTTCTGCTCGACCGCTTCGCGGCCCGTGGCGACGCCGATGCGTTCGTGTGGCACGACCGGGCTTACTCCTACCGCTGGCTGGTCGATCGCATCCGCCACTGGCGCGGGCACATCGCGGACAAGGGCGTGCCGGCCCGCGCGAACGTCGCCCTGGTGGCCGATTTTTCGCCGAACGCCGCCGCCCTGCTGCTGGCGCTGGCCGGGCATGGGTGCGTGGTCTTGCCGATGGCGGCTTCGATCAGCGAATCGAAGCAGGATGAGTATCTGGCGCTGGGCGAATGCACCTGGCGGGTTCGTCTCGGTGCCGACGACGAAGCCAGCTTCGAACGGCTGGGCGGCGAGCCGCGGCATGAGTTGTTTCAGGCCTTGAAAGCCGCGGGGCATCCGGGGCTGGTGCTGTTTTCGTCAGGCTCGACGGGCAAGAGCAAGGGCGTCGTACACGACTTCGAACGGCTCCTGGAGAACTACCGCAAGCCCAGGGCGGCGTTGCGGACCGTCGCGTTCCTGCTGTTCGACCACATCGGCGGCGTCAACACGATGCTGCACACGCTGGCCAGCGGCGGCTGCCTGATCATGGCCGATGACCGCTCGCCGGACGGCGTCCTGAACGCGATCGCACGCCATCGGGCCGAACTTCTGCCGACTTCGCCGACGTTTCTGAACCTGGTGCTGCTGGGCGACGCGATCCGGCGGCACGACCTCAGTTCGCTTCAGGTGATCGCCTACGCCACCGAGCCGATGCCCGAAACCACGCTGGCGCGGCTGCGCGAACTGCTGCCCGGCGTGCGGTTTCACCAGAATTACGGGCTTTCGGAGGTGGGGATTCTGCGTTCGAAGTCGGAAAGTTCCGACTCGCTCTGGGTCCAGGTGGGCGGCGACGGCTACGAGACCCGCGTCGTCGACGGTATCCTGCAGATCAAGGCCCGGTCGGCCATGCTGGGCTATCTCAATGCCCCCAGCCCGTTCACCGAAGACGGCTGGTTCGTCACCGGCGACCTCGTCGAGCGCAAGGGCGATTATTTCCGGTTCCTGGGCCGGCAGTCGGAGCTGATCAACGTCGGCGGCGAGAAGGTCTATCCGGCCGAGGTCGAGAACGTCGTGCGCACGCTCGATAACGTGGCCGAAGCGGTCGTTTATGGCGAGAAGAACCCGATCCTGGGGAATATCGTGTGCGCCCGCGTGACGCTCGTCGAGCCGGAGGACCGTGCCGCCTTCACGGTACGGCTCAAGAAGCACTGTGCCGCGGTCCTCAAACGCCACCAGGTGCCGGTCAAGGTCGAATTCGCCGAAGGCCCGCAGCACACGGACCGGTTCAAGAAAGTTCGAATACCATGAGTTCGTTCACGAAAATCTCGCCCGGGGCCCGCATCGGCAGGAATGTCGAGATCGGCGATTTCACGATCGTGCACGACGACGTCGTCATCGGCGACGGCTGCAAGATCGACAGCCACTGCGTGATCGGCTATCCGAACCCGATGGCCCAGGGGCGGCCGCTGGTGATCGGGGCCGATTCGACCATCCGCAGTCATAGCGTGTTCTATCAGGGGTCGACGTTCGGCGACGGCCTGGCCACCGGTCACGGCGTTCTGGTGCGGGAAAACACCATGGCCGGCCGGGGGCTGCGCGTCGGCAGCAACAGCGACATCGAAGGCGACGCCGTTTTCGGCGACTGGGTGCGGCTCCATTCCGAGGTGCACGTCGGCAAGGGGGCGAAGATCGGCCACTTCGTGTGGCTTTACCCGCGTGTGCAGTTCACCAATGATCCGTTCCCGCCTTCGCACCTTTGCCTGGAGGTGGTCATCGACGACATGGCCGTGATCGCCACGGGCGTGCTGCTGATGCCGGGCGTTCGTGTCGGGCTTGGGGCTTTCGTCGGGGCGGGCAGCGTCGTCCGTTCGGACGTGCCCGACATTCACTGCGTGACTGGCGACCCGGCCCGGGCGTTCACGACCCTGGACCGGTTCGTGAGCTTCGAACACAGCCTGAAGGCCCCCTGGCCGAGGCATTTCCGCGACGCCTATCCCGCGGTCTCCTGGCCGTTGATGGACGAGATCGCGGGCCGTGTCGACGATGCCATTTCGAAGCATCGTTCGCGCGCCGCTTCGAAGTGAGTGCGGTTCGATCGAGTATGAAAGCCAAGCAGAAAGCCGGTCATCAGACGAGGAGAACCTGAGGCGATGGACGATCGAAACGCACCGTATTTTGTGCATCCCAAAGCGATTTGCGAATCGAGCGATGTGGGGACCGATTCGAGAATCTGGGCGTTCTCCCACGTGATGAGGGGTGCCCGAATCGGCGCGGATTGCAATCTTGGCGAGAACGTATTCGTCGAAAACGCCGTCACGATCGGGGACCGGTGCACGATCAAGAACGGAGTCGCGATCTGGGATCACGTGACTTTGGAGGACGACGTATTCCTCGGCCCCAGCGTCGTGCTGACGAACGACATGCGGCCTCGGGCATTTTTCCGCGGCGAGACGTTCCTGCCCACTCCGACGCGCATCTGCCGGGGAGCGAGCGTGGGTGCGAACGCCACGATCGTCTGCGGCGTAACGATCGGAGAATTCGCCATGATCGGGGCGGGGTCGGTGGTGCATCGGGACGTACCGGCGCATGCGATCGTCGTGGGGAATCCGGCACGAATCATCGGTCGGGCCTGTATCTGCGGTCAGAAGCTTGACCCGGCGGACTTTTGCGGAGCCTGTGGCGTGCGCCTTGGCGAGAACAGCGTCGAGCATGCGATCGCGTCCCGCGTCTTCTCGCAAAGAAAAACGCACGGCGAGGATCAAGGTGCCGGAGACGATCCGGGCGGTCATGCGGTCTCCTGAACGTTCGCGCGAAGCATCACGAACTGCCGAATCTTTGTGGTCGTCGTTCGCGGGGCTTGTTTCGCCGGGCCCATTCCCGTTAGGATGTTCTCCTTGCCTCATCGGAAGTTCGAGACCCATGCGTGGCAGAAACCTCGCCAGAGTAAGGGCTTCGGTAGACAAGCGGTCGTGCCGCGATCCGGCTTCGAATTCCATGGCGGGCGAACCATTCGGGTGATTCCTGAGACGATGCGACAATCCGATCTTCCGATTCAGGGCGGAACAAGAGGGTTCGATCCGAATCCCGATGCGCGAGCCCTGATGGTGGTTTGTGCCTATAACGAGAACGTCAAGCTGGAACGGACGCTGAGTCGTTTTCCCAGGAAGTCGGAACGGGATTACGACGTCATGGTCATGGACGACGGCTCGACCGACGGTTCGATCGAAAAGATCGACACGAACGAATTTCTCGTGCACAGCATCGGTGCCTGCATCGGCGTCGGGGCCGCGATCCGGACGGCGATCCGAATCGCGCGAGAACGGAATTATCATGTGATCATGTTCATGGCCGGCAACGACAAGGACCGGCCGGACGAAATCCACCGGATTCTCGATCCCGTGCGTCATCAGGGGTTCGCACTGGTTCAGGGGTCGCGCTATCTGCCGGGCGGAGATTACGGCAACATGCCCATCTACCGGCGGATCACCACACAGTTCGTGCATCCGATCCTGTTCGGTCTGGCGGCTCGCAAGCGGCTCACTGACACGACCAACGGATTCCGGTCGATTCATCTGGGAGTGTTCGACGATCCGGCGGTCGACATCGACCAGCCCTGGCTGGATCAGTACGAAATGGAAGTCTACCTGCGTTTCAAGATCATCCGGCTGGGTTACCGGCATGGCGAGGTGCCCTGCACCAAGATCTATCCGCCGAAGAAGCTTGGCATCACCAAAATGAAACCGATCACGGGCTGGTGGAGCATTCTCAGGCCGATTTTCCTGCTCGGTTTCGGGATCAAGAAATAAGCGGAAGATGGACCGGTCCGGGCATTCACTGCCTGACTTCCAGGTTCGGCCGGAACGAAAGCGAGCGACCCATGAGCGATTCCCGTAGTCTGACGATCAACTGCATCGGTTTGGGGCACTGGGGCCCGAATCTGACACGTGCCATCGCGACGAATCCGCAGGCGTGCGTCGGTACCGTGTGCGACCTCGACGAAGCCCGGGTGAAACTGGTCCGGCGAAACATTCCTTCGATCCGGGCATCTTCGAGCGATCCGATCGCCACGATCGAAGACCCGAACGCCGACGCGGTGGTCATCGCCACGCCGACGCGGACCCATTACGAACTGGTGAAGCGTGCCCTGGAAGCCGGCAAGCACGTGCTCGTCGAAAAACCGCTGACCCTCGACGTGCGGGAGTCCGAGGAACTCGTGGAACTGGCCGACAAGGCAGGCCGGATTCTGGCCGTCGGCCACGTGTTCCTCTTCAACAAGGGCGTTCTGGCGATTCGCGACCTGATCCGCTCCGGCGAACTCGGCGGCATCAATTACATTTTCTCCACTCGCACCAATCTCGGCCCGTTCCGCACCGATTGCAACGCGCTCTGGGATCTGGCCAGCCACGACCTTTCGATCATCAATTTCTGGCTCGAAGCCACGCCGGTCTCCGTGACTGCCAGTGGCCAGTCATTTCTGAACCCGCCGATCGAAGATGTCGTCATCGCCAATTTCACCTATCCCGGCAAGGTTCTGGCTTGCGTCCACGCGAGTTGGCTCAACCCCAGCAAAGTGCGGGAAATCACAGTCGTCGGGCAGAAGAAGATGGCCATCTTCGATGACATGAACGTCGACGCCCCCGTTCGGATCTTTTCGAAAACGGTCGATGTTCCCCGTGCGTCCGATTATGTCGATTCCTACGGCAGTTTCCGCATGAGCATTCGCCAGGGTGACGTGACGATCCCGCACCTCCCCGGAAGCGAACCCGTGGCGAACCAGATCAACCATTTCGTCGATTGCATTCTTACGGGCAAGACCCCGGTCAACAATGCGCGCATCGCTACGGAAGTCGTTCGAGAACTTGCCGCCGCGGAATTGTCGATGAGGAACCTGTCAACGCTGAGAAACATCGAATGAATTCGACCGGAACAACGGGCAATCCGCAGGAAAGAACCCGCAGATCGCTCGATCTCCTGACGCTCGGCGCCGTGTGGGCCGTGGCCGCCCTGGTACTTTACTTCGCCGTTCGGCCCGGGCTCAGCCTGGCGCTGCATTACGACGAGGTCGATTACGTCAACGCCGCGAGCCAGGGCATTCTGACCAACGCCACCGACGCCACGGCTCTGTCCGCACGTGATTTTCTGGAGGTGGTCCGCTCCAGGCTTCAGGGGCGCCCGTCCCGTGTGAGCCCGGATTACGACGAAACCCGCGACGTGTTCCTGCTGCGGCATAGCCACCCGCCCCTGCTGCATTACACGCTGGCCCTGACGGGGCATGAACGGCTCGCTCCGGGCCATGAGCGCACCCTGCGGCTTGTGCAGTACGCCGGCGGCGTGCTTCTGATCGGCACCATGCTCTGGGGGTATGCCCGCATGGCGTCGCGGCCGGGACTCGCCGGCATGATCCTGCTGGCCGCCTGCGGCGTTCTGTGCGCGTTTTACCTGAGCCGGGAACTGAATTGCCACCTGTGGATCGCCGTCATGCTGGTGCCGGTCGGCCTGGCCGTCGGCCGCTTCGTGCGGGATCCTTCGCCATCGGCCGGTCTGTGTGCCGGAGCGGCTCTCGGGCTGGCCTTTCTGGGCCTGCAGACGGGCCTTTTCGCGGCCTTCTGGGCCGTCGTCGCCGTCGGCATCGCCACGATCTCCGGGGCCTTCGAGCCCGTAGCGGCCGGTGGCAGGCGGCTCCGGCAGTCTCTTCGGCTCTGGACGGTCCGCAGTGTCTCGATGGTGGCCGGATTCTTCGCCATCGTACTGGTGACCTATCCCGGCGCTATTTTCCGGCTTTCGCTGCTCCGTATTTTCGCTCTTTACGCTTACGCGATCGCCGGTGGCAGCGAATACGCCAGCGTAACGGACGTAAAGATCAGGATTCTGCCGATGATTCTGCCCATGCTCGCCCTGGGCCTGACCGGAATCGCGGGCCTGGCGCTGCGGCGCGATCTCGCCAGCCGCCATTTCCTGCTCGCGATGGCCGTCATCGGCTTCGGCTATGCCCTCATCATGCAGAAATTCCTGCTGAACGTGACCTATATCACGCCCGCTCTCGTGCTGATGTCCGTGCTCGGTTCCGCCGTACTGGCTTCCGTCTGTCCTAAACCGCTGCAGTGGATTTCCGCCGGTGCCGTCGCCGCTTACGCCGCCTGGATCCTCGCCACCTTCGCTCCGGCGGATCTGACGCACGCGCCGGTCGCGCAGGTGGAGCGACTCGCCGATGTCGTCGGCTCGCGCCGGGCCTGGATCGACGGCGCGCATGTGGTCCGCTACTACTGCCCGGAGATTTCCGGGCGGATCGGCTCGATCACCCTGGCCGAAAACGGTTCCCTGCTGACGACACGTAATCCAAAGACCTTGAGATACGAGCCGATCAAGGATGACGACCTCGCCGGCAGCGTCGTCATGCTCGGCGTCTTCAATGGCCATCCTCCTTACGAGTGGGAATTGCATCTGCCCGAGGGCACGCGAAAGCTCGATTCGCCCGTGGGCAAGGGCAGAATCTACCTTCTCCCTGACAAAATGCCCGCTCGAGCGGATTCCGCCGACACATCCACAGGTACAGGCAATCCAGAAGAACCGAAACGGAACGATGCGCCATGAGTATTCCCCTGGTCGACCTGCAGGCCCAGTACGCTTCGATCAAGCCCGAAATCGCCGCCGCGATTCAGAAGGTGCTCGACCACGGCGGCTATATTCTCGGCCCTGAAGTGGCCGATTTCGAATCGCGGTTCGCCGCGGGTTGCCAGGCGAAGCACGGTGTCGGCGTGGCCAGCGGGACGGATGCGATTCACCTGATCCTGAGGGCGCTCGGCATCGGCCCCGGCGACGAAGTCATCCTGCCCGCCTTCACGTTCGTCGCCACGGCGCTGGGCGTGACCCAGGCCGGCGCCACGCCCGTGCTCGTCGACGTCCGTCGCGACGATGCCCTGATCGACCCGGAACGGATCGAAGCCGCCATCACGCCCCGCACCCGGGCCATCATGCCCGTGCACCTCTACGGCCGCTGCTGCGACATGGACGCCATTCAGGCCATCGCCGCCCGCCACGGGCTGAAGATCGTCGAGGACGCCGCCCAGGCCCACGGGGCGTCGTATCACGGCAAACCGGCCGGCAGCCTGGGCGATGCCGCCGCCTTCAGCTTCTACCCTGGCAAGAACCTGGGCGCCTACGGCGACGGCGGCGCCATCACGACCAGCGACGACACCCTGGTCGACAGGCTCAAACTGCTCCGCAACTGGGGCAGCCGAATCAAATATCATCACGAAGAGCCAGGCCTGAACAGCCGTCTGGATACGATCCAGGCGGCGATTCTGGGGGTGAAGCTCCGGTATCTCGACGAGTGGAACGCCGCCCGCCGCAAGTGGGCCGCCCTCTACCACGAACTTCTCCCCGGCTTCGGCCAGCCCGTCGATCACGCGGACCGGGTGTCTGTCTATCACATTTACGCTGTCCGCTCGAAAGCCCGCGACACGGTTCTCAAGCATCTCCAGGCGGCCGGCATCGGGGCCGGAATTCACTACCCCTTCCCCGTCCATCGGCTGAATGCCTACAAGGAACTTGCCGTCCGCCCCTTCCCGGAATCCGACGCCTGGGCCGCCGAAGAACTCAGCCTGCCGATGTACGCCGAACTGACCGAAGCGCAGGTGCGCCACATCGCGGCTCAATTACGAGCGGCGCAAGGAAACTGACGGCCGCGGGCGAAGCGATCGGCGAAGCCTGGTCAGCGCCCGTTCCACCGGACTGTCTTGTCGATCGCCTGCTCCAGGCTGACTTCAACCGCGCAGCCCAGCTCTTCCGCCGCGCGCCGGACTGACGGCACGTACTGATTTCGCAAGCCCGAAGGCCGGTTCGAACCTTCCACGACCACCTCGAGCCCCCCAGGCCGGGCCACCGTTTCGGCCAGGTCGCGGATCGAGATCGCCGTGTCCGAACCCACGTTATAGGCCCGGGCCGATGCGCCTTTCAGCAAAATCCGCCATAGCCAGGCGGTCATGTCCGAAGCGTACAGATAACTCCGCAGCGGTGTGCCGTCGCCGCCCACGCGGATCGTCCGCCCGAGCAGGCGGTCGTTCAGGAAATTGCCGATCGCGAAGTGCGTGTCCAGCGGCAAGTGCGGGCCCACGAAGGCGAAGCACCGGGCGACGGGCACCGTCAGCCCATGCTGGCCAGCAATCACCGAGCACAAGAACTCGGCCGACCGTTTGCCTTCCATATACGCCACGCGGCGGTCGTTGGGCGCGAAGCCGAAGAATCGGTCTTCTTCGATATGCGACACCTCCGGCGGCTGCGGCCCGTAAACGGCCCCGGAACTGACGTAGAGCATACGGCCTGCGCCTGCCGCCACGGCGAAATCGAGCGTGCGGCGCGTGCCGGTCACGATCACGTCAAACATCGTCAGCGGGGCTTCGGCGTCCAGCCTGGCGCTGGCCTCCGTGGCCGCGTGAATCACGTGCGTGAACGGCCCGTCAGGAAAGGCGAAATCACGCACGTCGCCGGCGACGAACGTGAGTGCATCACTTGCGATGTGAGGCGCGGAGGCCAGGAATCTCGCCGGATCGCGGCTCAGGACCGTCATTCGTGCCCCGAGCCGTTCGGACTGATTCAGGTGGACGAAACTTTCCACCAGCCAGCGGCCGAAGAAGCCAGTTCCGCCGGTGACGAACAGGTTCGCCCCCTGGAGGCCGCCGATGACGTCGCCGAGACTGTGCCGGATCGCTTCGAGATCGTCCGGCGGCAGGGGCGGTTTTGCAGCGACGGTCATTTCCCGGAAGTCCGCTCGCGTACGAATTCGCCGACCGTCTCCGCCACATATCCCAGCGCCGGAGAGCCCAGGCCGGGATAAAGGCCGATCCAGAACGCCTGACGCATCACGAAATCGGCCCCCGGCAGTTCGCCGATCACCCGCATCGGCTGGCCGACATAGGCCGGCTGGCGGATCAGGTTGCCGCCGAAGATCTGGCGTGTGCCGATTTTGGCTTCGTCCAGCCGCCGCACCAGGTCGCGCCGGGTGAACGGCGCACCCGGCCGCACCGCCAGCGGGAAGCCGAACCAGCTCGGCTCGGAATTGGGCGTGGCTTCGGGCAGGACGAGAAATTCCTCGAACGGCCGAAGCGCGGCCGTCAGCATCGCGAAGTTGCGGTTCCGGGCCGCGATGAAGTCACCCAGCCGGTCCAGCTGCGCCACCCCCACGGCCGCCTGCATGTCCGTGGCCTTCAGGTTATAGCCGATGTGCGAGTAAATGTACTTATGATCATATCCATGGGGCAGCTCGCCCAGTTGCCAGTCGAAGCGTTTGCCGCAGGTGTTGTCCACGCCGGGGGCGCACCAGCAGTCGCGGCCCCAGTCGCGGAACGATTCGACGAGCGTCTTGAGCTTCGGCTGGTCGGTCATCACCGCCCCGCCTTCGCCCATGGTGATGTGGTGGGCGGGGTAGAACGAGCAGGTCGCCACGTCGCCGAAGGTGCCCACGTGCTTGCCGGCATAGCGGGCGCCCAGGGCGTCGCAGCAATCTTCCACCAGCCACAGGTCGTGGTCTTTGGCGAAAGCGGTCACGGCGGCCAGGTCGAACGGGTTGCCCAGCGTGTGGGCGATCATGATGGCCCGCGTGCGGTCGCTCAGGGCGGCTTCGAGCTGTGTGACGTCCACGTTGTAGGTGGGGATGTGCACGTCCACGAACACGGGCACGAGGTTATTCTGCAGGATCGGGTTGACCGTCGTCGGGAAGCCGGCGGCCACGGTGATCACTTCGTCGCCCGGCATGAGGCGCTTGTCGCCCAGCTTGGGCGATGTCAGGGCCGTCAGGGCCAGCAGGTTGGCCGAGCTGCCCGAATTGACGAGCAGGCAGTCGCGCGTGCCGAAGACCTTGGCGAACCGCTTTTCGAACTGTTCGGCGAAGCGGCCCGTTGTCAGCCAGAAGTCGAGCGAACTGTCGACCAGAGAGACGATCTCCTCCGCCCCGAACACCCGCCCGGCGCACGGCACGGTCGACTGCCCCGGCACGAAATCACGCGCCGGAAAGGCCACGTCGTGATACTTCTTCACCAGTTCGAGAATCTGGGCCCGCAGGGCCTCCGGCGTATCGGGCGTGGCACTCATGCCTTGAGAAACTCCCTGTACCATGCGATCGTCGATACCAGTGCCTCGTCCAGCTCGAAGAGCGGCTTCCAGCCGAGCTGATCGCGGGCCTTGGCGGCGCTGAGATACTGGTGGATGATCTCGTTCGAAGCTTCGTTGCGCACGTCGGGCGTGAGGTTCGAGCCCGTGCCCTTGAGGATCTTGTCGACCAGTTCCAGCACCGTCACCTGGATCTCGTTGGAGAAGTTATAGGCCTGGCCGGCCAGTTCCGGCCGCCGGGCCAGGTGTTCGGCCAGCGTCATATAGGCGTGGGCACCGTCTTCGACGTAGAAATAGTCGCGGATGAACTTGCCGTCGGACCGGATCACGGGCCGCTCACCCCGCAGGATCGACCGGATCGTGCCCGGCACGATGCGGTTCCAGTTGAGGTCGCCGCCGCCGTAGAAATTGCCGCAGCGGGTGATAGCCACCGGGCTGCCGTAGCTGACGGCATACGTCGCCGCGATCAGATCCGCACAGCTTTTCGAAACGTCATAAGGGTGCGTGCCCTGCAGGGGCGTGGTTTCGTCGTAGGGCAGGTGTTCCTGGTCGCCGTAGGCTTTGTCGGAACTGGCCACGACGATCTGCTTGACCCGCGGGCTGCGGCGGCAGGCTTCCATCAGGGCCCAGGTGCCCTGGATGTTCGTTTCGAAGGTGGAGACCGGGTTCCGGTTGGCGATGCCCACGATCGTCTGCGCGGCCAGGTGGAAGACGGTGTCGACTTCGAATTCGCCCAGGGCACGTTCCAGGCAGGCCTGATCACGCACGTCGCCACGCACGATTTTGACCTGCTCGGTGATCCGGTCCCGATACAGCATGCTCTGCGGCACGTGGTCGCGCACCAGGCAGATGACGTCGGCCCCGGCTTCGACGAGCCTTTTCGCCAGCCAGCCGCCCACCAGGCCTGAAGCGCCCGTGACCAGCGTGGGCCGGTCCCGCCAGAATTCGTTGTTCCGCACCGTCATTTCCAGACCTTCCAGGGCGCGTCGCCGGCGTCCCACATTTCGTTGAGGAGCTGATATTCCCGGAACGTGTCCATCGCGAAGAAGAAGCCTTCGTGCCGATAGACCATCAACTGCCCTTCGGCCGTGAGCCGCTCGAGCGGCTCGCGTTCGAGGATGCAGTCGTCGCCTTCCAGATATTCGAGCACGCGGCGGTCGAAGACGAAATAGCCAGCGTTCACCCAGCCGTCGGCCTTGGGCTTTTCGGCGAACTTCTGAACGAGGCCGTCGTCGCCGATTTCCATCTGGCCGAACCGCGACGTCGGCCGCATGGCCGAAACGGTCGCCAGCTTGCCGTGCGAGCGGTGAAAGGCCACGAGCTTGCCGACGTCGATATCGGCCACGCCGTCGCCGTAGGTGACCATGAAGAGGTCGTCGTTGCCGATATAGCGCGATGCCCGCTTGATGCGACCGCCGGTCATCGTGGGCAGGCCGGTGTTCACCAGCGTGACTTCGAAGTTCTGTTCCTGATGCTCGTCGTGATAGACGATGCCCTTCATCTTGCCCAGGCGGATCGTAAAGTCGTTGTTCATGGCCTCATAATCGAGGAAGTAGTCCTTGATGATGTTGCCCTTGTAACCCAGGCACAGGACGAACTTCTCGAAGCCGTAATGGGCGTAAATTTTCATGATGTGCCAGAGAATCGGCCGCCCGCCGATCTCGACCATCGGCTTCGGCCGATATTCCGTCTCCTCGCGGAGCCGCGTTCCCTGACCCCCGCACAAGATGATCGCTTTCATGGATCCGCGCGCCCCTCAAGCCTTCGGATTGCCTAACTATGCAGCTATAGCACACCTTTTGTCAAAGGGTGGCCCGATCTTCCGGCGCATGGCACAGCAACGCTCCGGAAATTCAGGTCGCGAAGGCCGCATTGTGCACTCCGGACTTCTTCCGATACGCCAGGCAGCGCGGCCTGTGACGCCGACCTGCTTGTCATATTATGCCGAGTTCGTTCGTGGCAGCGGCATCCTGCCGCTGTGCGCGCGTCGATCGAGCGGGGCGGATGGAGCAGGAATTGACCAATCAGCCGATTCTACGGAACCAGCCTGCAGCGCCCGAACCATCATGCGCCGCAACGTACAAGCACGTCGACAGCCGTTACGAGGCAGGCCCGAATTCGCTTTCGACGGGGTAATGGGCGTTCACGATTTCGTCCGGTAAATCGAGTTTTTCGGCCAGTCGCAGGGCTTTCTGATAGCTTGGCCGGGCCCAGAAATAGGTGCTGGCATAGGCCCCGATCGCCAGACCGGCGATCCCGAGGGATTTCGTCAACTGCTCCGACGTCAGACCACCCTGCACGCCAGGATGGACGAATAAAGTATTCAAGCTGACATAGCCGAGCGCCACCACGGCGACGATCCCGGCGTAGGTTCGGATCCAGGCGGTGAAAGCCGATTTCCAGCTCCAGGCGAGATCGGCTCCGTACGATTCCGTTCCGTCGTCGATGAACACGACGGAATACTGCGGCAGCAGCGGCAGCCACCAGACGTGGCTGAAGCGGGTTTTGACGTAGAACAGGCCCCGCACGTGATCCGTTTTGCCGTTCAAGCTCTCCCCGTAGATCAAAATCATGCCCAAACCCTTTCCGCCGAAGATACCAGCGCCGAAACTGGCGCGATGAATTTCGAAGCCCGATACCGGAAGTCAATCGAACGACAATTCCGTTCGAAAAGCCGATCGCGTCGAACGTACGCCCTATTATGCACGATACGCTCATCGACACAAATCTGTCGCTTTACGAATCAGGGCAAAAAAGGGGACGGGGCAAAAAAGGGGACGGGGGTCATTTTCAAAAAATGACCCCCGTCCCCTTTTTTCGTTCCCTTTGTTTTCATCGGATCGTGCGATCTTCTGTCGCCGAATCGGGGCTGGCTTCACTACACTGATGAAGTGACGGTGACGGATCACCCGGTATCGACCGCGAATCCCTCGGCTTGACCCTGTGCCCCTGTGCCCCCCCTGCCCCCGGGAACCACGACCATGAAGCGACTCTCCGCCCTACTCGCGTTCGCCGCGATTTTCGTGAGTCATGCGGCCGCCGCCCATGCCGAACACGCCAAGGTCGAACTCACCGTCACCGCCGGCGATAAGCAGGTCACGTCGTTCGTCGACCAGACTCCGCCGGCCATCGGCAAAACGCCCCGGCCCGTGCTCGAAGTCAAGGCCGGCGAGCCGATCCGCGTGCAGTGGTACTTTCAGAACGTCTATCCGAACAAGACGCTCGAAAACGTCGTCGTGCACTTCTATGTCGTCAAAGCCGAAAAGGTCGGCCAGAAGGAACTGCCTGACACCTCCGGCGACGTCGAGCTGGAAACCGCCTTCGACATGGACTTCAAACCCGGCGCCAAGGCCGGTGCCCGCAGCCGGTTCGTGATCGACAAACCCGGCGTCTACATGATGCGGGTCGAAACCCTTCAGACGCAGAGCGACCACGAACACTTCTCGGCCATCGACATCGTCGTGAAATGAAATCAAATGTAACCGCCGGCTTCATGGAGAAGCCCGGCGACACCGGAACCCTCTTCGCACAAACCTCAGGAACGGCACGGAAATGAAAATCGTCAGCGTCGGCCGTCCGACTCCCGTTTCGAAAACCATCTCGCCACGGCTGCGAAGCCAACTGGTCTATTTCGCCGCTGCACACAACGCCCAGGACGTGCCGCCTCTGGGAGAAAACGAATATTTCTTCCGCCTGGGCGAAACGCAGAAGGTGCTCGAAGACGGCGTGATCGACCTGATCAGCCCGCTCGATACCGCGAACATGACCGAAGTGGAAATCACCGAGGAACAGGAAGAACTGCTGGAATGGCTGGCCGCGAATGAGCTGGAACATGTCCGGCTGGAACTCGACTGACCCGGCGATCTCCCGCCGCGGCTGGCTGGCCGCCACGGGCGCTACACTCGTCGCGCCCGGTATGCCCGGGATGGCGTCTCAGCCCGGCGAAAACACGCCATACAAGGCGTTAATCGATCGGCTCAGCGAACCGCCCGCCGGGCCGTCCTCAGCCGATAACCTGATCACGAATGAGGATTCCATCGCCAGCGTCCTCGATCGACTCGGTGAAGTTCCGGCTGGTCATGCTTATTTAGGTGTAGGTCCCGATCAGAATTTTTCGCTGATCGCCGCCGCCCGGCCTTCGACCGCCCTGATCCTCGACTACCGCACCAAAAATCGCAACTTGCACCTGCTGCATAAGTCGCTGGTCGAAGCGTCCGTCGATCGGTCTGCCTACTTAGGCCGATTGTGGGCGCGTTCGCCCGTGATCGATCCCGCCGCCCGGGCCGATGCCGGCCGGCTTATGGCCGCGTTCGCCGCCGCGCCGATGAGGCCTGAAATGCTTGCCGAAGCGCAGGAAATGGTGCGGCGATCGCTCGAGGAGAAAGGCTTTCGTGCGGAAGGTGACCTGGCCGAGATCCGCAAAATTCAGGCCCGCCTGGCTGGCCCGGGGCCAGAGGGCCGCTTTCTGGCCCTCAAGATGTACCCGGCCATCGGCCGCCTCATCGCCATGAAAACCCGCTCCGGCCACCCCGGCCATTGGCTGGCCGACGATGCCCTTTTCGACACCGTCCGCGGCCTCCATCGGTCAGGTGCCATTCTGCCCGTCGTCGCCGACTGGGCCGGCACACAGGCTATGCCTAATATAGCGGCTTATTTAAGTGGATTGCGGGTGAAAGTCGGCTGCGTTTATGTCTCGGATGTCGAATTCTTCCTGTTGCGCGCCGGCGTGTTCGATCGCTACGTCGCCAATCTGGCCCGGCTGCCGATTGCTGACGATGCCGTGATCGTGCGAACTTCGACTCGCGAGATCGACCATCCGGAACGGTTGGCCGGCAATTCCTCGACCACGATCGTGCGAGGCCTGAAGGCGTTTCTCGAAGCGGCCCGCTCCGGCGGAATCCGCCGCCAGGAAAATCTGTTCTGACTTCGGCACCGGCGGCTTTCCGTCGTGGCCGATATCAGGTCGATTTCATTCGCCGCCGGGCCAGGATCAGGGCCGTCGTGGCTGACATCGCCAGTACGATGCTGCCGGGCTCGGGCACGACGGTGGCCGTGATCAGGGGGATCGACGAGATCGTCGGCACACGCGGCCCGGTCGCCGGAATCGTGATCGTCAGGTGTGCCAGGCCGTAAGCGCCGAAGATCGACTGATTGCTGCTGTTGAGCAGGCTGAAGTAGAAGGTCGAATCGGCGGTGCCCTCGTTCGTCAGCGCGTTGCCGGTCAAATTGAGCGTGAAGCTCATCGAGCTGCCGGCGCCGTAGGTCACGGCCTGTCTGGCCCGGTTGTTGAGCACGGACGGGTTGTTGAGGATCGTCAATTCCGCGGGCAACGGTCCGCCCGAAACGCTGTTGGTCAACGTGATTCCACCCATGGTCAGCGAAGTCGACGCGAAATTGGTGATCGTGGCCGTGGCTGTCTGGGCCGTCGATCGCCCGGCGCTGAACTGGAAGTCGAGTGAACCGGCGGTCGTGGCGGCGATCGAGGAAGTGTCGACCGTCACCAGAATTTCCAGGGCCCGGGCGCTGGATCCGCAAGCGGCTTGGGCCAGCATCAGCGTAACCGTCAGAATCGCATATCGCAGTCGGTGCATTTCAGGTTCCTTGAGTTCTTTCCGTTTCGTGGCAGCGAAACCGTCGAATTCCCGGGGCCGGCGGCTCCCCGGATCGCGCCGCCCAGGGCGATCCGGGAAAGATGTTGGCCAGCCAGGCTTGCTGACGCTTATCCGCCGATGACTTCGAGCGTATAGGCGAACGCATTGCCGGAAGGCACCACGAATTCCACGGGGAAGCCCAGGGAGCCGCTCGCCGGAACCGAAACGTCGCCGAGGTTGAGGTACCAGTCCGAGCCGCTCAGCGTGCCGCCGACGACCGAGACCTCGCCCGGCAGGCCGACGAATTTGAACGTTCGTGGCTTTTTGGCCGAAGCCGTCAGGTTCGTCAGGGTGATCGTCTGGCGGTAGGTGTCGTTGGCGATCACGTAGAAAAAGCCGCTTCGAGCCACGGCGAAGCTGGCCGTGATGTCGGCGACCCTGGTCACGATGACGTCGTTACCGTCGCCGCCGGTATAGCTGATCTGCATGGTGTTGCCGCTGGCGGTGAAGATCGCGCCCTGCGCCAGCCCTGCGAAGGTGCCCGCGGTGGCCGAGCCGGAGACGTTGTCGATGAGCGTGATGGAATCGCCGACATTCAATGTAGCGGCCGAAAGGTCGAGGCTCAATGTGGCCCCGGCCAGGTTCGCGCCCCGGCTCACGATTTTGTCGAAGGCCGTTTTCGAAGTGCCGTTCAGGGTCACGGTCGCGGTGCCCGCCAGGGTCAGCCCGCCTGAGGAGAGAGTCATGGCGCCGACGCCGCTGCCGGTCGCGCCCGAACCTGGCGCCAGCCCGCCGGCCAGGCTTACTGGCCCGAGGATCGTGGCGTTACCTGTCAAACTGCCGGTCGAAGTCACGGCGATTCCGCCGGCGCTGGCCAGGATCACGCCGCCGTTGACCGAGAGCGTGCCGCCGAAGCTCGCCGGTGTGGGCGACGTCGAAACGATCGCAAAAAAGCCGATCGCCAGATCATTCGTGAACGACAACTGCCCGCTGCCCGTGTTGACGCTGAAATAGCTGGTGAGCGTGGCGGGGCCGGTGAATGTCGCATTACCGCCGTTGGTTTCGAGCGAGTTCTGCAGGGCCAGCGAGGTGCCCGTCACGGTGATCGGCGCGCCGCTGGCCGAGCTGACCAGCGAACCGCCAGAAGAGATCGAGAATGCCCCGGCCGAATTGATGGTGATTCCGCCCGGCCCGGTGGAGTTCACGTATCCCGCGATCGACACGTCCGGCGCACCGCTGCCCGAGCTGGCCGTGGCGATCGCGATCGAAGCGGCCGTGACGTTGCCGTTCACGCTGACGCCGCCGGAAGTGCGATTGGTCAGCCCCGTGGCGGCCCCCGACGACAGGGACACGGCCCCGGTGCCGGCTTCGATCGACACGTTCTGCGCGATGAAGACCCCGCCCGCCCCGGCATCGCGCTGGGCATCGACCACGCCCGTCCCGAGCCCGGCGTTGGCCAGCACGGTCAGGTTGCCGCCGTCGGTCGTGAGATTGGCGTTGAACGTCACCGACCGGCCTGCCTGAAGGGTGAGCGCCCCGCCGGTGCCGGAGGGGTTGTTCACGGTGAGGGAGTTCGCCACGGTGATGTCGCTATTGGCCTGAAGCGTCGTGGCCGTGCCCGCATTCAGCGGAGCGGCCACGAAATTCGGCCCCATGCTGGCGGTCAGTGAGGGGTTCGAGGAGAAAGTCGCCACGACGGGCATCGATTCCTGAATGCCGAAGTAGATGAGACCACCATCGGCCGGATACCGGATGAGATACGTATCGTCGCCTGGCTGGGTTTGCGGAGTGGGGCCTGTGTTCACGAACGAATTGTTGGTGGAGACTTCGCCACCGACCGACCCCGTGGCCACTTTGCCGTCGCTGCCGTTGACCCAGGTCAATGCCCCGGAGGTAGTCGATGACGCGCCATACCAGTTCTGGCTGAGGACGAGGTAATTGCCGTTGGAAAGTGCCGTCACGCCGCCATAGCCGACATTATTGTAGGCCGACGTACCGACGAGACTGTTGGCCGCCGAGATCGTGCCCTTCACACCTGCCGCGCCGTTGCCCCAGGTGACCGCGCCAGCGTCCGTCGCCGGGCCGTTGTCCCAAGAATCGGAGCGGACCACGTAATTCCCATTCGTCAGTGCCGTCACGCCGCCACTGCCGACAGGACTGGAGGCCGCGGTACCGACCAGGCTGTTGCCCGCTGTGATGGTGCCCGTCGTGCCCGTTGTGCCATTGCCCCATGTGACCGCGCCAGCGTCCGTCGCCGGGCCGTTGTCCCAAAACGTGGAGCGAACCACATAATTGCCGTTGGTCAGTTCCGTCACGCCGCCATAGCCGACTTGATCGTACGCCGTCGAACCGACCAGGCTGTTCGAAGACGATATCGGTCCAACCACGCCCGCCATGCCATCGCCCCAGGTGACGGCACCAGCGGCGACCGCCGCGCCGTTGTTCCAGGATGCACTGATGACGACGTAATCGCCGTCCGAAAGTCCCTGCACGACGTGACCGTTGTAATCGATCGCCGTCCCGACCAGGCTGTTCCCCGCCGAAACCGGGCCCACAGTACCGCCAGAGCCATTGCCCCAGGTCACTGCGCCGAAGTAGCTGTTCCACATGGGAGACGAAACCACGTAATTCCCATTGGAAAGTGCCGTCACGCCGCCGCTGCCCACGTAACTGTAGTCCGTCGAACCGACCAGGCTGTTGCCCGCCGTGACGAAGCCCGTCACGCCCGTCGCGCCATCGCCCCAGGTCACCGCGCCTTTGGCGACGTTCCAGGCGGGAGACGAGACCACGTAATTCCCGTTGGTCAGTGCCGTCACGCCGCCGCTGCCTATGAGTTGGTAGCTGTTCGTCGAACCGATCAGGCTGTTGCCCACCGTGATGGTGCCAGCCACGCCCCCCGCGCCGTTGCCCCAGGTGACCGCGCCCGCATCCGTCAATCCCTCCCCGACGTCGTCCCAATTCTCGGAGCGGACCACATAATTCCCATTGGTCAATGCCGTCACGCCGCCACCGCCGACGAAATCGTTCGTCGACGAGCCCACCAGACTGATCGAAGGCGAGATGACGCCCGACACGCCCGCCGTCCCGCTGCCCCAGGTGACCGCGCCGGCGTCCGTCGCCGGGCCGTTGTCCCAGTAGGGACTGATGACGACATAATCGCTGTCCGAAAGGACCTTCACAACGCTATCGACGGCATCGCTGGCCGTCGAACCGACCAGGCTGTTGGTCGCATCGACCACGCCCGCCGTGGTCGCCGTTCCGCTGCCCCAGGTGAAGGCCCCACGACCGCCGCCCCAGGCCGGGCTGATGACGACGTAACTCCCGTTCGCCAGCGTCGTCACGCCGCCACTGCCGACGGCTTCGCCCGCCGAACCGACCAGGCTGTTCGATGCTGACACCACGCCCGACAATCCGACCGCGCCGTTGACCCACGTCACCGCGCCGAAGTTGCCGCCCCAGTCAATATTCGCGGCCACGTAATTCCCGTTCGTCAGTAAAGTCACGCTGTACACGCCGATCAGGCTGTTGGACGCCGAAACCGCACCCGTCACGCCGACCGTGCCGTCGCCCCAGGTCGCCGCGCTCGAGTCCGTCGGGCCTTGCCAGGTCTGGCTTTGGACCACGTAATTGCCGTTCGAAAGTGCCTTCACTCCGTACGCGCCGACCTGATCGTAGGACGTCGAACCGACCAGGCTATTGGCTGCCGACACCACCCCCGCCACGCCCACTGTGCCGTTGCCCCAGGTGACCGCGCCGACGTACGACGCCGGACCGTCGGACCAGTTCGAGCTCCCGACCACGTAATTGCCGTTCGTCAAAGGCGTCACGTTGATGCCGACGTAATCGTTGGTCGTCGAACCGACCAGGCTGTTGCCCGAGGACACCGTGCCCGACACGCCCACACTGCCTGAACCCCAGGTCGCAGCGCCACGATTGCTGTTCCAGGTCTGGGTTTGGACCACGTAATTCCCGAAATTCAAAGCCGTTACGCCATTAAAGCCTACAAAGTCGTTCGCGGAGGTGCCCGTGATCGTGCTGATCAGGGCACCCGAAGCGCCGTTGTAGAGATAAGCCGCCCCGGCATCCGGCGCCACCGCATCGTCGTACGGATCGGTCACCACGATATTCCCGGTCGAAAGCGTCTGAATCGGCGTGCCGAAGAACGAGGCGCCGAACCCGTCATTCGGGCTCGGCGTCGGGTTGACCAGCTGGAACTTCGGCACGCCTGACATGAGGCTGTCGGCGATCACGATGTTCTTCGGATCCAGCAGGAACCTGCCCCCCGGGCCGACATCGACCGCCCCGCCATGCGCCAGCGACGCCTTCGACGACACCTCCACCGCGCCACCCTTCACGCCCCTGGCCGAGATCGTGCCGTAGTTCGTCGTCGCCTCCTCCGACCACAGCACCACCGTGCCGCCCTGTGCGGCGCCATCGGCCTTCAGGCTCGTGTGGGGCGAAATTTGCAGCGTGCGTGCCTTCGTCATCGAAGCGTCCGACCCCTGCCAGCCGCCGCCGGCCTGGATCAGTCCGCCCGTGGCCCCGCCCGAGGCGTCGGCCCCGCCGCCGATCCAGACGACGTCCCTGCCGCTGATGCGAACCGCGCCGCCATTCGTCTTGCCCGTCGCCCGCAGCGTGCCCGAATTGAACAGGTGGCCTGTGGCGCCGCCGTCGATCTGGATCGAACCGCCATTGCCTGACTTGGCCGAGACGTCGATCGCGGCCCCTTCGGTCGCCACGTAGTTTTCGGTGAAATTGGCGTTCACGGATCCGCCAGGTGCCGAGATCGTGCCCGAGCGAATGATCACGGCCGCCGCCATCGAAACCGCGGGTGCCGTCAGATTGCCCGTCTGGATCAGCCGGTCGGCCTTCAGGTCGACTGACTTCGAAGCCGTGAGCGAGCCGCCCGCTTCCAGATTCAAGAGTCCCGACGCCGCAAGCACGATCGCATCGGCCCGAACGGCGGCCGAGACGGTGATCGACCGGGCGTCGATCCGCAGCGTGCCCGCCTGGCTCACCGGCGCGGCGATGGCCACCGCGCTGCTTTGAATGCGTGCCGGCCGGGCTGATGTGCCGAGCATCGTGTTGAGCACGACGGTGTCTTGCGGGTCATTGCCGAACAGGCGCACGGACCGGATCTGATCGACACGCAGGCCGGACAGGCGGCGGTCGAAGGCCCCCCGGTCGCGGACGTCGCCTGAGCGGACGTCGCCGTCGATCGTGAGCGTCACGAACCCGCGTGCGGACCGGCCGATTTCGACGGTGTCCGCCCCTGAGGTGCCCTGAATGTCGAGCGTCCCGGTCGCGATCGAGCCGCGGAGGGCGATCACGTCGGCTGCCGAGGCGGCGGCGGCCCGCGGGCCGGGCCGGGCCACGCTGAGGGCCAGCCGGGTTTCGAGAGCGATGACCTCAGGCCTCGTGCGATAGCGGGATGCGGTCAGGACCGGCCGGGAGCGCAGGGGACGCTTGAGCATATGTGGCAGCCTCAAAAAACCTTGCGGATAGAAGTATGCGACTGAAGCCGTTTCGGGCGAAACGGTTCGGATGAATTCACTGTCGAAGGCGAGCGATTCCGGGCGGAATCGCGACAAGGCTAAGCGACCGGTCAAGCGGACTCAATCGAAATCCGGGGAATGTATCGAATTCGGAACATATTCTCGGTAAGCCATATTAAACGATCCGGAATCGTCCGGTCGTCGCTTCGGCGGATTTCCCCGTTGATTTCGAAACACGACGGACCGGGCTGCCGTTGCGTCGAAGATGCGATTTAGGCTGATGCCCTTCGACCGAATCGCGTATGATGAACGACGGCATACAGGCATGGCGTGCCGCGAAGCGGGATTTCAGGGTCAGGATATCCGCTTCGGAATCGACGAACGACGATGGAGCCGAATGCGATGGGCCAGCGCTATCCGCACATGAACGACAAACACATCGCGTTCGTTCAGGCGCAGAAGATCTTCTTCGTCGCCACGGCCGCCCCCGAGGGCCGCGTGAACCTTTCGCCCAAGGGCATGGACACGCTGCGGGTGATTTCACCGGAAAAGGTCGCCTGGCTGAACGTCACAGGCAGCGGTAATGAAACCGCCGCCCATGTGCGCATCGACCCGCGCATGACGATCATGTTCTGCGCCTTCGAAGGCCCGCCCATGATCCTCAGGCTTTACGGGTCAGCACGGGCGATACACCGGGCCGACACGGAATGGAATGACATGATCGGCCTGTTTCCGGAGATTCCCGGCGGCCGCCAGATTTTCGAAATGCAGGTGGATCTCGTGCAGACGAGCTGCGGCATGGCCGTGCCATCTTTCGAATTCGCCCGCGAGCGCACGCAGCTCAACGACTTCGCCGCGAAAAAGGGCGAATCCGGGCTGAAGGCCTATTGGAACGAAAAGAACCGGTTCTCGATCGACGGTTTCGAAACCGGCATGATCACCCACGACGACTGATTCCGCGGAACGATCGAACCCTTTCGACATCCGGTGGCTGTCGTTCGGCGTCGAAGGCGAACGCGGACGAAGGTCGAAACTTGCTGACGAAATGACACGGCGTGTAACACGTTTCGGGAAATGTGCCGATCGTCACTGCGGATATCGCAATTCATCCCACACGTGAACGTCGTCAATTCACGGCGGTTTGTGTGCATTCCGTCCGGCAGAACCGGTGAAACCGGGCCAGCGCGTCGTCGAGACTTCGACCTGGAAACCGCTCCAGAATGATATCGAGGTCGGTGTACGATGCCCCGAAGGTTCGCACATACGCCTGAATTGCATTTCGTGATGCCGTCACGCCGGAACGTTCGAGCCGTCGAGCCAGCTTCGCCGGGTCTGCGTCGGTGCGGAATATGGCCAAGCCGGCCAATGGCAAAGCGGAACGGATCGTCCAGGGATGCAGATGACTGGCCATCAGAATACGGGCCCCATTCCGAATCGCCGTCCGATGGTCGCGAATGTGACGGCACGTCAGGGCCTCGTCGACGACGATGGTTCCGGGCTCCCGGAAGTCAGGATGATGCTCGATCAGGTATCGAATGGCCGTCGATTTGCCGCTGCCGCTGCAGCCGACGAAAGCGATGACACGATGGCGCGAAAAATCGCGGCCCGCCAGGCCGAGAAAATCGTCGAATTCGCTCGCGATCATGATTTCCGGAAGTCCTCCCATCGAAAGATCTCGCTTGGGCAGACGATCTCCTGATCCACGAGTTCGTGATGAATCAGTTGCACTTCCCAGTGAACCGTCAGCCCATGGGTGGAACTGACGTTCTGCGGCGGATAAAGCGCCCGGAACATGGACGAAAAGTCGATTTCGCCGTCGAGGTAATCCTCGACCGCCTTTTTCGGGGGCACGAATTCGATCTTCTTTTCGTAGAGCAAGACGGCCCGTACCGGCAGGTTGAACGAAACGGTTCGTTCCTGGGACCCGGTGCCACGTTTGTATTGCCCCTTTTCGAAATTGCATGCGACGATTCGGACGGCGATGTCGCTGAGAGGAATGTGGGATCGGCCGGTAATGAGATCGCGAACCGGAATGCGATCATCGAAGCGAATGGTGTCCGGCAGTCTTTTGACATCGAACCGCATGTATTTTTGAAGCTGGGTCCTGATCGCGGCCGCGATCATGGCGCCGACGGTGCCGCTGGCCATCAGCGATTTGACCAGCGGCGAACGCTTGTCGCCGTCCGAGTCGTATTTTCTGTAAAAATAGGTGTTCCCTGCCGGCACGTTCTCGTCATGCCATCCGATCCAGGAATTGACTGCGATGACGATGACGCCCACACAAACCAGCACGATCGTAATGAGCCGATTGATATGCGGAATCGCCTTGAAATTCGTGACGAAGCAGAAGGCGTCCTCAGGCTCGACGAGAACCTGGGCGCTATCGCTGACGGAAGGCTTCGTCCCGAGGGACATTTCGATCGATTCGTCGATCGTCGTATCGAGAATCACGCCGTCGTCGATCACGAGCCGGATGTCGATCCGGATCGAAATGCCCTTGCCCCGATACGTGAAGACCTTCAGCGATTCCCTGGGAACTTCGATCTCATAACGCGTCGTCAGTTCCGCGATATCGGCGATGCCGATTTCGTCCGAGCTGCGGATTCCCCGCGATTCCGTGACATCCACCTGCCGGACCAGCTTCAGCTTCGCGGGCTTACCGAGCAGATCGTGATCGAGTACTTCGATCACGCAAATCAGCCTCTGCTCTTCGGTCCTGACGCTCAGCGTCGCTTTCGAATCCGACATCGCGATTTCTCCATTCCGGAGGAGGGATCGACATGGCGATCGACCGGACCGGAAAACGGGTGAATTCCGAATGCGCCGGCCGATCGATTCGCGGCAATGATACGGTATCAGCCGTTCATTTGCGCGATTTGAATCAGGTTGCCGCAGGTGTCGTCCAGCACGGCCGTCGTCACCGGACCCATGTTCACGGGCGGCTGAGTGAATTTCACGCCGAGGGCCGACAACCGGTCGAATTCCGCCTGCACGTCGTCCACGCCGAACGAGGCATAGGGAATGCCGTCATCCACAAGGGCACTCTTGAACGGCTTCACGGCCGGATGACTCGAAGGCTCCAGCACCAGTTCGACACCGTCGGGCGCGGCTTTCGAAACCACCGTCAGCCAGCGGTGCTCGCCCATGGGGATATCGTACTTCTTCGCGAACCCGAGCACCTCCGTATAGAAATGCAAGGCCCTGTCCTGATCGTCCACGAACACGTTCGTCATCACGATTTTCATCGGTCCGCCTCTTTCGTTCCCGTTGCATCTTCGCCCAGCCACCGGCGCGCGATTTCGCGCAGCGGCCCGGTGTCCAGGTCGTGATATTTGTATCGCCCCTCGCGCCGGGTGCGCACCAGGCCGACTTCCTCAAGCATCGCCAGATGCTGGGAGACGGCCTGTCGCGTCAGGCTCAAGCCATGTTTCATGGTCAGCCGGGCACACAACTCGAAGAGCGTCTGCCCGCTGCGATCGGTCAGTTCGTCCAGAATCGCCCGACGAGCCGGAGCCGCGAGCGCCTCATAAATGTCCGCCATGATGTTTCGTATCATAGGCAAGCCATGACTTGCCTGTCAATGTCGAAATCGAAAATGGCCCGGAATTCGTCGTCGTCGGGTTTCATGTCGGTTTTGGAGCCACTTCACGCCGGTCCCGATCGATTTCGAATGCGAAATCGGATCGGCAAAGGGATTTCCCCTTTCCCATTGGGTCATGTGCCGAATCGGATATTTCATTGCCGCGCGGTGCGTCTTCACCGATAATGCACCCCGGCTCCTCCTGACCTTCCGAACCCGCTGGAACGCCGCTCATGTTCGCTCTCTCCTGCCCTGCTGTCATTGGCTCGTCGATCACCCGCCGCGCCGCCATCCTCACTATTCTGCCGGTCGCCCTGATTCTGGCCTCTGCGTCGCGGCATCTACCGGCTCAGGAACCGGCCAAACCGGCCTGGAAATTCTCGGCCGAAATGCTGCGCCCGTTCTGGCTGGGCGATGTGATGCAGGGCGAGTCGGTCCTGTTCGTGAAGGACGAGAAGACCGGCGAAGGGCGGGCCTCCGTGCTTTTTCCGATCGATCGCGTGCTTTCGGTAAGCAGCTCATCCGGAGAAATGCAATACGAAGAAGGCCGTGATTATGTCTGGAAGGCGGGCTCGCGTGAGATTGTCGTGCCAGCCGGTTCGCGCATCGTCGTTTCGAAACCCGATGTCCTGCGTCGGCCCGCCGGAAGCCAGAAATATCGCCTGACGCACCGCGACGGCAACGGCGAGATCTATTTCGGCGCCAAGCTCGAATATCACGATCTTCAAACGATCGTCAGCTATACCCACGCGCCGGGGCTCTGGAAATCGCTTGTGCCGAAGTTCGACGCCGCTGCCCTGCCCGGCACGCTGAAGAAATTGCGAAATCGCGAGCCTGTCAAAATCGTCGTGCTGGGCGATAGCATTTCCACGGGTTGCAATGCCTCGGGCTGGGCCGACGGCAAGCCGTTTCAGCCTGCATATCCCGACCTGCTGGGCCGGATGCTCGAGGAGAAATACAAGGGCCCCGTCGAGGTGACGAATCTGTCCGTCGGCGGCATGGATTCGGCCTGGGGGCTGACTCAGGCCGGCAAGGTCGTCGAAGCCCAGCCGGATCTGGTGCTGATCGCCTTCGGCATGAACGATTCGGCCGGGCGGCCTGCCCCGGACTTTCAGGACAAGATCGCGGCGACGATGAAAGCCATCCGGGATAAGCGACCTGAGGCCGAGTTCGTCCTGATCGCCACGATGGTGGGCAACCCGGGCTGGGCGACGCTGAAGCAGGAGCTGTTTCCGCAATATCGCGACGCTCTGGCGAAGCTGTGCGGGCCGGGCGTGGCCCTGGCCGACGTGACGAGCGTGTGGGGCGAATTCCTCAAGCTGAAGCACGACTGGGACCAGACCGGCAACGGCGTGAACCACCCGAACGACTTCGGGCACCGGGTGTATGCCCAGGTGATCGGGTCGCTGTTGATCCCTGAGGGGGAATCAGGGAAAGGTGGATGAGAGGGCAGCATGGGAGGGAATCCTCGGCGACATTGCGATGGATCATGGACCAGGTTCTGATCCAGAATCGTACGCTGAGTCCGTTGAATGAATCGTCACTCGATATGCCTCAGTCGCTTGCGAAACTCTACGTTCATCTGATTTTCTCCACGAAAGCGCGCGAGATGCTTCTGCTCGACGACGATCGTGCGAATCTCCATGCCTACATCGGGGGCATTCTGCGAGATCTCGATTCGCCGTTGGTCGAAATCAACTCAGAGCCTGATCACATTCACTTGTTGTTCGTGCTATCGCGCACGCATTCGCTCAGCGACGTCGTGGGTCAGGTGAAACGTGGTTCATCAGCGTGGCTCAAGACGCGGAACCCGCGCTATCGGCATTTTGCCTGGCAAAACGGCTACGGTGCGTTCTCGGTCAGTGCGTCGGGGTTGGAACAGGTTCGCGCCTACATACTCAACCAACGCGAGCATCATCGCGTTCGGACGTTTCAGGACGAATTCCGTGCATTTCTCATGCGCTATGATATCGACTTCGACGAACGATATGTGTGGGATTGAATGCATAGACGTGACGCTGCGGCCCTTCAGGCCGCAATTCCTTCGGAGGTATGGACGTCACGGATATTCGCCATCCCAGGGTTTCACCCTGGGCTTTGGCCCGCCGGCCCTTCAGGCCGTCCTTGTATCGGAGATGCCCTGAACCGCGATCATTCGGGCGGGGTTTTCGGCCCAACGGGCCGGAGGGATCGAGCCCAGGGTGAAACCCTGGGACCT
>CAZSQA010000018.1:0-67851 GCA_964608915.1 uncultured Isosphaeraceae bacterium | reverse complement strand
AAACTCTTTCGGATCGCACCCTGAAAGGGTGCCGGAGTCGGCGTATACCGTTCAGTCATCCCAGGGTTCCACCCTGGGCTTTGGCCCTCCGGCCCTTCAGGCCGCAATCGGACTTGCGAATTTTCGAATGAACAGCGGAGAGCAGCAGGTTTTCGGCCCAACGGGCCGGAGGGATCGAGCCCAGGGTGAAACCCTGGGACCTCTGATCCACGTAAACTCTTTCGGATCGCACCCTGAAAGGGTGCCGGAGTCGGCGTATACCGTTCAGGCCGCAATGCCTTCGGAGGTATGGCGTCACGGATATTCGTCATCCCAGGGTTTCACCCTGGGACATCTTCGCAACCCGGAATCGCAGCTGGTCATCTGCGCCCGCGGTTGAGCTGGATTCGGCCTTCGCCTTCCCAGGAATAGACGACAGGGAAGTCGCTGCCGAGTACGAACGGCTCCGTTCTGGCATACATCACCCAGCCGCCGGTGGCGCCGGCGAACCGGCCGGTGCTCATCCCGGGCTTCACGACGAAGTCGGCTGTGAAGAGGGCTTCGACGAGCAGGATCGGGCTGCCGTCGGGCAGAATTCCGAGCACGTCCAGGATCGTCAGGACGAACGTACCGCTGGCGTTACTGCCCGGCTGGTCGCCGTAGTCGCACGCGAGCTTCTCGCCGTTGGCTCCGGTGAAGACGAACGGGCTGGCGCTGCCGAACCGGCCGGTGATGGTGCCGGGCGGCGAGACAGGATCGACGGACAGCGTGTGCAACGTGCCCGCGCCGTTGTAGTGGCCAAGAAGGGTCGCCTCGCCGATGGCCCAGTGCGGCCGGGCGGGCTGGCCGGGCAGCGGCAGGCCGATCGGACCTTCGCCCGATCCGCTGATCTTGAAGGGTTTGACGATCTGGGCATCGACCGGGGCCGTTGCGAAGGCTGCAACAGCGATACAGGCGGCAAGGCCGGGAATGGCGAATCGGGACAGCATGCGAAAGAACTCCTGGGTTTGAGGAACTGGGAGGGGTGAACTTGCTCAGAATTGGGCCAGAAACGATTGGCCCCCGGGGCTGCGAAACGAAAAGGTGGAACAACGGTCGAACAGTGGGGAAGCGTATTTCCGGGGTTTTGCCCCGAGTTTCGGCTTACGCGGTCCTTCAGGCCGCATGCGCATCATAGACGTGCAGCGGACCGCGATCCAGCGTGAATTCACGATTCGGCAGATCCGCAGCCGTGTCATCGCCCCCCGGGAATCTCGCCGCCGAACCGGGCTGAACGCGGCAGGGCCAGGGTGGCGCTGCCGCGTTCGGGGCCTGTCATTGACGTTTTGGGGGCCGCCGGAGGCCTTGTCTCAACGAGAAGGCGAATCCGGCGCGGGACGAAACTGGCCCCGGATCACCACTTCCAGCCCAGGCCACCGGCATTGATGGTGTTCACGGTGTTGGCGGGGAAGTTCACCAGCGGGGTGTAGGTCCCGCCGTTGACCGGAATGCGGACGAGGGAGGGGACGGTTTGCTTGTTCACCACCCGCAGCATGCCGAACGCCAGCGTCGTGCCGTCGGGCGAGATCGCCGTTTGTTTGAACTCGGAGATTTTTTTAGTGCCAGTGCCGCCTTCCTTGATTACCCAACTCCATTGACCGGTCGCGGGATAGAACGACACGATCCCCTTGGTGCCGTTAGTGTGAGTGGCGGGGCCGAACAGGCGGAATTCTTTGGAAGAGCCCCATGGATAAGTCAGGTTCAGGCCGCTCACGGATGGGTTATTCACCAAGGTCGATGAATTCGTGGTCATATCGTAAATGTATATGATTGTCTTTCCGGCGGAATCGATGTCCGAAAATGTCAGTCTGGTTCCGGTCGGGTCCCAATCCCAGAACTGTCGAAATCGATAATTCGAGGTCGCCGACATGAGGGGGACCAGACGCGGATCATCTGACACGAAGGGAACGAAACCAGACTGGAAAAAGTCCGAAACCGGGCCGTTATACCGATAGTAGATCCAGTTAGTGGTCCGCGTGTCGTAAACCGCGAACGAGAAGAAGCTGTCTTGCTGGTCGTTGGAGAATCTTGCCCTGATTCCGTTCTGGTCAACGTATTGTGGCCCGCGGAAGTTCGTCACGGTCGTCGGGGTGCCGTCCTGTTCCGAATACAGCAAGATATCGCCGTAATTGCCCGAGACACCCGGTATCGGTCCGAGAGGCAGCGAGCTGTTGAGCAATTGTCTGCCACCCGGGTAAGTGTTCAGGGCGGTCGTTCTAACCATATCGACGGGAAACGGGCCGAGCATCGTATTGCCTGTGCCTGTCCCGGAGACACGATAAACGCCCTGGGGTGAGCTGGAACCGTATCGGTAGTAAATCGTCCCCGGCCCGGTCTGGGCATCGGCGGCCGAAGCGATAACGCTGGTGACCAGCAGGTTCAGAACGAAATGACGTCGCAGCATGACGGAACTCCATGGTTCGAGAAGAGCGAGCGGAACGGAACGCGGATTCCCCAGGCGCACGATGCGTTCATCGATGAACCTGTGGAGCTGTTGAAGGCCGTCGACGGCCTTTCTGAGGTAGACAGTGGCAAGCGCGCGGGGTGCCAGCGAGCCGCCGGGTTCGAGACGCATGGCTTCACGCAGGGCGGCGATCGCTGCGTCGAGTTCGCCATGCTCCATCAGGGCCACGCCGAGATTGCCATGGGCCGCGGATGAATCGGGCTTGAGGCGGATCGCCTCACGACACGCGGCGATCGCTTCTTCGTAGCGGCCTGCGTCGATCAGCACACTGCCGAGATTGCTGCTGGCCATCGCGTATTCCGGTTGCAGGCGAATGGCCTGCTCGAAGGCCGCGATGGCCTCGTCCGTCTTCCCGGCGTGTTTCAGGGCATGCCCCAGGTTCAGGATCGCGCCAGGGCTCTCAGGCCGCAGGGCCGTGGCTGTGCGCAGGTAGCCGATGGCTTCGTCGATCCGGGGCGGGTGCATATCATGAAGCCGCATGCCGAGGGTGTGGTTGAGCCAGAAATCGCCCGGCCGGCGTTGCTGGGCTTCGCGCAGAACTGCGACGGCCTGTTCGGCATTGAGGTTCGCTTCCAGCAGCAGAACGTCGCTGGGGTGCAGGCGATCGAACGGGGCCGATGCCGCCAGTTCGGCCAGTGCGTCCCGGTCGTCCTTCATCCAGGCTGCGCGCACCCGGTTACGCCAGGGGTCGGTGTCCAGGGCGGAGGCCAGTTCGAACAGCCGTTTCCAGCCGGTGTCTTCGCCCGTGTGCAAATGGCGGCGAATTCGCAACCAGTCGTCCAGCGCCGCCAGCAGTTCCTCTCGAAAGACCCCGGCCGGCATTCGGGCGGCCACGTCGGCAGGCTCCAGCGAATCCACATCGATGCCGTAGTTCCGGAAGGCTTCGGCATACTGGCGATCCCCCGACTGGATGTCGAATCGGTCGTCCTTGACGGCCGACATGGCCTGGCGAATCTCATCGAGCCGCAGGACCATCGCCAGATCACGCTTGAGGCTGACGGCTCGCTGCCTGAGCGTGTCGTCGCCGGTTTCGAGGCGGGCCTCAGCCAGATTGACGGCCGACATCGCCTCATGCCATTTCGAAGCCTGAGCCGACCGTTCGGCGCTATCCAGGGCCTGATCGACCGCGAACGCCGTTTCGGCTCGACGGGTGCCTCGCTCCACCGCCTGCCGGACCAGGGCGACCGTCAGGGCCAGCCCGAGCACGCCGATGAGCCCGGAAGCCACGATGCGGCCGCGATGCCGTTTCACGAACTTCCGCAGGTGATACGACTGAGACGGCGGGCAGGCCTCCACGGGTTGATCCGCGAGAAATCGCGTGATGTCGTCGGCGAAGTCGGCGGCCGTGCCGTAGCGCCGCATCCTGTCCTTTTCGAGGGCCTTCATCACGATCCAGTCCAGCTCGCCTTTCAGCTTCGAACTGAGTCGTTTCGGCTCGGATCGCCGGGCGTCGGCCACGGTGGTGCGGGTGTCGGCCAGCGAACTCAGCCGCAGGCTTGGCCGGGGCGGTTCGTCCTCGCGGATCATGCGCCGCATTTCGTCGAAGGCGGCTTGCTTCAGCGTTTCGGCGTCGAACGGCGTGGCACCGGTCAGAAGCTCATAAAGCAGTACGCCGAGGCTGTAGATGTCGCTGCGGGTGTCGATGTCCGTGCCCGACAAATCGGCCTGTTCGGGGCTCATGTAGAGCGGCGTGCCGAGAAGCTGATGGATTCCGGTGTGTAGTGTTCGGTCGGTCAGCGAATCGCCCACGACGGCCTTGGCGATGCCGAAGTCGATGACTTTCGGCACCGGGGCACCGTCGACGACCGTCACGAGGATGTTCGTGGGCTTCAGATCCCGGTGAATGACGCCCTTCTGGTGGGCGTGCTGCACGGCACGGCAGACGTCGGTGAAGAGTTTCAGCCGCTCGTCGATGGAAAGCCGCTCGCGGTCGCAATATTCGGTGATCGGGATGCCGCGAACGAGTTCCATGACGAAAAACGGCCGGCCCTGGTCGGTCGTGCCGCCGTCGAAGACGCGGGCGATGTTAGGGTGATCCATCATGGCCAGGGCCTGCCGTTCGGCCTCGAACCGGGCGATGACCTGCTTCGAATCCATACCGGGCTTGAGAACCTTCAGGGCCACCATGCGGCGGACGGGCTCGGATTGTTCGGCCATCCAGACGGTGCCCATGCCACCTTCGCCGATGACTTCCAAAAGCTTGTAGGGGCCGATGGTTTCGGGGCCGGGCTGGTGGGCGGGATCGCCGAACAGGTCGAGCCGGATGCCGACGCCGGCCGGGGTGGTGCAATGGCGGGCCTTCAGGGCGTCGTGTGCGTCGATGAGCGATTCGATGGCTTGCCGCAGGCCCGCGTCGTTTCGGCAGACGTCGTCGAGATACTTCGCACGGTCTTCGGGCGAGGCGATCTCAATGGCGTTGGCGAAGATGGATTGTTCGACGTTCAGCAAGTTCATGAGGGGGCTCCGGTGGAAGCGATGCCGCTTCACGAAAGGTCATGCGAAATTGGGTTGTGGGGTACGACAGGAAATCCGGAAAAAATCGGGGCGATCAGGATTTGTTGAGTTCCCGAAACAGCCATGCCTTGGCGTAAGACCAATCACGGTCAGCGGTTCGGGTGTTGGTTCCGAGAACTTCGGCGGCTTCCTGGATGGACATGCCGAGAAAGAACCGCAGGTGCAGCAGCCGGGCGGCGCGGGGGTGCACGCCGGCGAACCGTTTGAGGGCTTCGTCGAGGTCGAAGAGGTCGTCCGTGGAGGTGTCGATCGCGAGTTCGGCGTCGATGAGGTCGAGCCGCTGGTAAGCGCCGCCGTGCTTGTCGGCCCGTTTGCGGCGGGCGTTTTCGATGAGGATGCGCCGCATGGCCTCGGCGGCGGCGGCGAAGAAGTGGCCGCGATTGGCCCAGTCGAGGTTTTGGCCTTCGGGCCCGAGCAGGCGCAAGTAGGCCTCATGCACCAGGGCCGTGGCCTGAAGTGTCTGGCCCGGCTTTTCCTGAGCCAGCCGCAGGGCCGCCAGCCGGCGCAGCTCGTCGTAGACCAGCGGCAGGAGCTTTTCGGCGGCTTGCGGGTCGCCGGCCTCGATGGCCGAGAGGTATTGCGTGACGTCGTTCATGGGCCGAATGCCTGAAGAATACGTTTCATGAGGAAGCCCTCGCGTGAAGCAGCGTAACCTGTCGGCGGGATGCGGGGAAGGACGCACCAGGCCCTGGTAAGCCGCGACCGTGCCTGATGATCCATGAGCCGTTCGCCGGGCGACGCCTGAAGGATTTCGCATGCGTGTGACTGTGGGATGTGATGGAATATGCAAGGGTATCGAAATCGTTGCCGATGGTTGCGGAAATATTGAAGGGGGAACGGCAAATGTCATTCGGAACGACGGACGAACCGGTCAGGAAATTGCAGCGGCTGGCGGGTACGATGGGCCTGGTCGGCATCGGCAAGCTCATACTGGCTGTGCTGGTGTCGGTCCTGGCCTTTACGGGGTACGACACGCCGCAGGCCGTCAATACGACGCTGCTGTACATCGGGGTCATTCTGGCGGTGATCGGCTCGCTGTGCCTGTCCGCGGGCAAGTCGTTCGTGAGGGCGGCGAACGATCCCGCGCTGCTCGGCCCCGCACTGGAAAGCACGAACCGGCTTTTCCTATTCTGCCTGATCCTGCTGAGCCTGGCCGTTCTGATCGTCGGCTCCGAAACGGCCAGGTTTCTGGAGAAGGTCGTCACCCGATAGAATATCGCCGGCATTTCGCACACGTGCCCTTTCGGGAAACGAAGTATGAACGTCGTCATCGTCACGGGTGACCTGCTCGATCAGCCGGTGGACGTGATCGTCAACGCCTGGAACCGCAACGCAATTCCCTGGTGGCTGCTGATCCCCAAGGGTGTCTCGGGCGCGATCAAGCGGCGGGCCGGCACCGGGCCGTTTCAGGAACTGGCGAAGATGGGCACGATTCCGCTGGGCGGCGCGGTGCTGACATCGGCCGGAGACCTGCCGTACCAGGCGATCATTCACGTGGCCGGCATCGACCTGAAGTGGCGCGCGTCGGAGGCCTCGGTGCGCGACTCCGTCAAAAACGCGCTGGCGATCGCCGGGGAAAAGGGCTTCGCCTCGGTGGCGTTTCCGCTGATCGGCGCCGGCTCGGGCAAGGCCGACGCGGCGACGGTGGAGCGCTGGATGCTCGAAGAATTCGAGCGGTCGACCTATCCCGGCGAGGTTCGGCTGGTGCGGTTCGAGGCGAAGTAGCGAGACGGCTTCCCGAACCGTGTGGTGCGTGAATCGACCATTGAGAGCAGCCCCTCATCCTTCATGCGGCGAACTCTTCGCGTGGAGCGTTCAGCTTACGGAAGGCAGCCGGGGTGGGGCCATTTCTGCCACTCATTCCGAACCGGGGTGTGTCGATTTCAGATGCGCATTTCCACCTGACTTCACCGTGCAATTGTCGTAGATGGCCACTCCGCTGGGCATGGACTTCACCACATGGAGCACGAAACTGTCGCCGGCATTCCGCGGAACAGGCACTGACAGGGACTCACGATTGTTCGGAATCTTCAGTGAGAGTCGCGTCGTTTTCGTGCCTTTCTCGTCGACGGCTTCCGCGAGTTCCGGTTCGACTTCGAACGGTGGGGCGGAATCGCCGAACAGGATAGTGCGCTGCCATGATGGTCCGGCGGAGGCCGTCATGACGAAGGCGAGCTTCGGCGACAGTTGCGAGTTGGCCAGGAACTTCACCTGTTTGATCTGCTCGTAAAGGCCGACCATCATTCCGCCAGGCCGCCATGCGACGCCTTTGCCGTCGTCGTTCTTGAAATGGCCAGCCCCAGCCCAGTGGATCTGAAGCAGAGGGCGATCCAGGGCCTTCCAATTGGGTTCGAGCTTGAGACGTGCGAGGCGGGGCGAGCCGGGGAGATCTTCGAAAGCTTCACGCAGAGTGAAGACGGCGGAAGCGGTGACTCCCTTGATCTCGGATACGGGGATTTCCGCCGTGGACGGTTCGTACAAGGCATACCTGCGAGTTTCGATCCTTCTGACGACCCATGAGCCGTTGGCCTGCGGAACGTCCGTGACCTCCGTGACGGAGACGGCAGTCGTACCTGTCTCCCAATCGGGATCGTCTGTACCCGCATCGAGCGTGATTTCTATCGGACACTTCGTTCCATCGACTTTTTCGATCGTGAACGCATCGGTCGAATTCAGAAATGCGACGGCTTTGCCGGTCGTGGAAACCCTGCCATTTCCCACAGAAGGGCGAGCCAGCCAATGCTCGGTGCCGATGACTTCGAAAACGCCGTTCGCTTGAGGGGTTTTCGGATCGTCGATCCGCACGGTCCTTTGGCCTTCGGCGAAACTGAGTTTATCGAATTCGCCTTGCTCCAGCTGAAGCGCCGGGGTCCAGGCGCCGTGAGAGATGTCGGGAATCGATTTGACATCGACTTTTTCGCGAACCGAGGCTTCCAGGTAGCCTGCGGCTTGTGTCGTAACGTCCACCGCCTTTCCAGATTTTCCGTCGGCTTCGACCGGAAGTTGGGAGGGCGTCACGATCAAATACTGTTTTCCGCCAGGGACGACCTGCGCGAGGCGCATATCCGTGACCTTCTCGCCGTCGCGCAAGCGACGGAATATCGCGGCTGGATTCGTGCTCGTGATCGTTCTGCCGTTCGAGTCGTTGGGCGTATCCGAAAGATCGACGCATAAGGGACGACGGCAGCGAATCGTCGCTGTGTAGTCGTCGGCTCCCACCTTGATCGAAAAACTGTTGGGTACTCCGAGATCCGGGGCTGTGTCCTGCATCAGTTCGAAGGTCTCGCCCGAATTGCCGACGAGACGGTGAGCGACATCGTTGAGCCCAGGGATCGTCTGGAAGTCCGTCAAGGTCAGGGTGGTGCCTGATGGAATCGTTCCTCCCGAGAGCTTCGCTTTCCAGACGCCATCGACATGGGTAACGAGGCAATCGAGCTTCAGCTGTGGAGCGACCTTCTGCGGAGCGAATACTGTGGCTACGTCCGGATTCGCCACGAGGAAAGTCGCCGCCGGGAGCACCGTCACCGCTGCCACGCCGCCGTCGGGCTGTGCCTCCACACGGTACGCAGGCACCGCGGCATCCGCCTGGTTGACCAGGAACACTTCGCTGTTGAAGTCGATCACCAGCTGCAGCGGCGTTCGGGAGAGTGCGATGCCGGTGGCCGCCGGTTTCAGCCACTCACCGGACCTGACGTCTTGCACCTGAACGCTGCCCAAGACTTCGGTCCAGACGAGATCGACATTCGTATAGCCATCTTCGGGCTGGGAAACAGTGGTTTCGCCGGGGCCTGTCTGCCAGTAGACCTCAGCGGTCACGCATCTGGCCAATCGGACGAATTGCGGTTCGCGCAGGGCGAAATCGATCAACGGTTCGCGGCGGGTTTCGCCGTTCCGGTTCGTGACGCGTGCCTGCACGACGGACTGGAACATGGCTCCCGGCTTGTCGGCGGCCAGTTCCCAGTCGATACGAGGCGGGAAAAAGACTTGCGGTATCGATGGCTTGCCGTCGACGGGGTTCGTTCTCGACCAACGTCCCGCGAGTGGCGACGACACCAGGGCTGGCTGCCGAAATGCAGGCACTTCGGCATTGTGCAGAATCGGCGTTTCGGCAGGCTCGAAATGTTCGCCGCCTATCGGTGATCGCCGTTCCAGCCGATACTGCCGGTGGGCCAGGCAGCAGACGTCGGCGTACGGGTCCGCTGGCAGGTCGGCCACCAGATAACGATTCGCGCCCGAGGCGCGTTCGTTGCCCAATTTGCCTGGAAGCCGAAGGCGCGGGTCGAAACCGAAAACCCATGGCGCCGCGATCGCCGCGGCTGACGCAAGAGCCTGAACGGCAAGTGCACTGGCCGCCGCGACAGCTGGCGTCGACACACTCCCGGCGGTATCTCGAAAGGATTCGCCAGCATGGTCATAGAATGGCGAATCGATGAAGCCGAGGTCGGCGACCTGTCCGTCGGTCAATCGATAGTTGACGGCAACGCCCTGGACGCCGGCCGCCCGGAGAAGTTGACGGTATCGCTCACGTTCGTTTTCGATGACCGGTTCGTTCGGACCGAATTCTCGCGTGCGGGATTCGACCGCGGAGACCGCGGGAATGTCATTACGGCGGAAGTCGACGTTCAGGACGAACAACCCTTCCGTGCGGTATTTTTTGACGGGCTTTCGCTCGTCGACCTTCTTCTTCGATTCGGAATCGGCCCCATCGGTAAGAGGTTTGTCGTCGGGTACCTGCATGGGCACGAGCCAGCCTTCCGGCCGCAACCGGAGGACCGGGCCATTCTCGACGGTCACTACGGTGTCGAGCAGCAGCGCGCTTCCGTCGGGCGATGTCGTCGGTACCTCCGTGGCGGCTGTCGGTGGCTGCGCGATGGACACAGACAAGAAATCTCGCGGCACGACGGGACGGGCCGCGAGACCGGCGCGCAGGCGATGCGCCAGCCGCACAGAGTCATTACCGATTCGATCCGGAGCCTGGACCAAAGAGGGTTCCAATTCAGGAATCAAGGGAACCAGGCTCCCGTCGACTTCGACAGTGCCCAGCAGCCACGGCGATCGGCTCGTCAGTCGGAGGCGAACGAACCCGCGGGGCGAATCGGTACCCGGGCTGAATCCCGTCACGGAAAAGCTGGTGGACCCGGCTTTTTTACCGGGATCCTCCGGGAGAAGAATGTCCGCTTCCGACCCGTCGACCTGAGGCGTGATCTTCGTCGACCAGAAAACGTCGTCGATCAGTTCCAGAGCGTTTTTCTCCGGATCGAATTTGCACCGAACCACAGCTTGCAGCAATGGTTTCTCCACCTTACTTGTCGAGTCCGTCAGTATCAGGACGCCTGTCGTTACGGCGCGATTCTCCGATCGAAGGTCGCTCTCCAGCAGAATTCTGACACGCTGGTATCCAAGCTTGAAGTCGACGATCGTCGTGCCCAGCTTAGTCATCGAAAGATCGCCGACGTAAGTCGTCAGAGAGCTTGCGAACGCGGCTGCATCCTGCGCGTCGACGGTTTTGGTTCCTGCCGTAAATGTCAACGGATGCGGGTTTGTCCATTCAGTCTTGCTCTGTTCCAGCTCCACCGATGCCGCGTGAAGTTCGAGCCGGCCGACAGCCGGGTCGAATACGTCGCGTGCCAGGTCGCCGGTCGTCCACAAGGCCAGGGCCCCCCTGCCTCGCGAGGCATCAGGCGTCGTCGGGTGCAGCGTTAGACAACGATATCCGCCTTGCTCGAGCTGAGCGAAAGCCCGGAAGGTTATCAGGTCCTTCTTCACGTCGAACCTGACACGCCGTGACGGATGCAGCCTTGCCGTCAATTTTCTATTCGCGCCGGCAGGCACGACACCAATATCGACACCCAGCGCCGCTCGCGGGCTGGGTGCGTTCGATTCGCCGGATCGAATCACGACGAAGCCGGTCGGTGACCAGGATTCCGCACGAATGGACCCGACGTGATCGCGGAGACCGACCAGAAACGTCGCCGTGCCCGCATCCAGGCCGCCCGCCAGGCGAATGATCGTGTCTGTCGCATTCACTTGGGTTTTGCCCCAAATCGGCTCCGGCGTATCGAGCATGCCGTCGCTTTTCGCGCGAATACGCCAGAATTTCAGGGCCTTGCCGTCACTGATCGCCACGACGACGTCATCTTCATGTTCCGTAATCGCGGCCAAAACGGTCGTCGGGGTCGAGCCCAGCGCGACCGAAACGCTCACCGCCTTGCCATGAGCATCGTCAAGCCTGTAAATGGATAGCTGACCGCCGCGAACGGCCGCGACCCACAACGATTCCCGGATCTCACGCGCGGCGAGCGCCGACACATTGCCGGCACCTGAGAGCTTCTGCGCCGGCTCGAGATCTGCCACAGGCACGTCGATGGGCCAAACGTTCAGGATGCCGCCATCGGCCGTGATGGCCACGCTTCGGCCGCCGCAACGTCCGGTTTCCAGAAACTCGATCGGATTCGCTTGTGCCTTCGTCGTACCGTTCGGCGGCACATTCGTGTCGGTCGGCGGAACGGCATCGAACACGAGCCGATTGCCCGAATCGGCATCGTTACGCACGAAAGCCGCTGCAGTGGAACGAATGGACCAACTCGCCGGACCGTCATTGAGTCGCGTCACTTCCCTTGTCAAATAAACACCGCGGCGATCGATTCGTATCATTCGTACCGGATCGGCTTGCAACACACCCGTTCCCATTCGGTCGAAGGCCGATATGGCGGTCGAAACCGTTTTGGGAAGAATGGCCGAGCGTGTCCTCAGGAAGACCGTCTTGCCGTCTCCCGGTTCCATCGACACTGATGGCGACCAGTAGGTCGCATCCTTGTCGAATGTCAGGACGGGGCTTAATGCCTCCCAGGAAGTCCGTGAATTCCCTGCCGGACCGGCGAAGAAAACTTCGTCTTGTGCCGTGTCGTCGAGGATCAGGCGAAAGCGGCTGAACACCTCGGGGATTCTGCCTGCCGACAGCACGACGGGCAACCGATCGGCAGTGATGGCGGATACCGTCTCGTCCTGATCGAGCCTCTCCCAAAACCCGCCCGAACCACCTGGTACAGCAGCGGCGACCGCATACAGCCTGAATGTCTTCGGTGACATGATTTGAACACGTGCCTGGCCATTGATCGCGGCCGCGCCTACGACGCCCGCGATTTCGACGATGTCACCGTCGATCAATCCGTGGTCTTCCGTAGTCGTCACGACGACGGGCACACCCGCCTGATTGTCGATCGAGGCCACGGTGATGGGAGCGGCTCCGTTTGCGGTCCATGTCCCGGGATTGTCGATCGCGGCGCCGTCGCCGATCTTGACCCGGCACAGCAGCACGAAAGTGCCCGATTCAGGAATCGTGTCCCAAACGCCGATGAGTGAGCCGTCATCGGCGATTTCCGTCAGTCCGATCTTCGTGAACGCGGGAAGCGGCAGCGGCCCAATGTCGATCTTCGCTTCACCGGGATCGTGAGAAATGGACAGGATCGAGTGCACGGCTCGCCACTTGTACGTCTCTGCGACGGGCGGCGTAATCGTGGCTGGCTGGTACAGGTCAAAACCGAATTCATCCCGATTGAGGGCAAGGTAAAGGCGACAATCGTTCGCGATTTCAGAGTGAACGAAGATCGATCGATCGACAAGTTCCTCGGTGTTCGACTTCAGCCGGACCGTCGCTCGTTTTTCGTCAGGGTCGACAACCTCGGTGACGGCGAAAAGCCTTTGCAGAAGCGATCCCGCCACGGGGGGCGAAGCCAGCCCGCTGACGAGCGGCCCGACGACATCGACGATTTTGCCGATCTGGGCATTACCGTTCGTGATCACTCGAACGTGGTCGTCGACCGCGAGTGCCGACCCTGAATCCGAGATCGTCAACCGGTGGCTGCCGGACTCTTGCGCCGACGTTTCGATCCGCCGCACGAACTGGATGAATCCGACGCTTGTCGCCTCATCGGCCTTGAGATCCTGAGCCAGGGAGAAGGTGCGTGAGATGCGATCGAGTCCGAATACGCGCACGTTATCGGGCAGTACGGTCGACGAAAGCCCCGCCCCTTCGGCGGGCAACGGCGACTCCTCTCTTGCGTGAAGCCGGGCCAGGCCGTTCACCACGCTGACGTGATCGATTTCGCCGAATGAAGGTCCGCAAAGCCTGACGACGGGATAGCCCTTCAGTTTTTCGGAGCCCCAGCTCGCCTTCGTGGCTTTCGAGACGATAGGGCCATCGGCGAGAGCTTCGCCATCCCAGTGGCCGAATTCGACGAGCCCTTTGTCCGACGATACCGGGGTCGCCCGGCCGGCGGCGACAGTCAGCGTCATCTCACCGGCCACGTCGGTGGTTTCCAGAATCGCTGTCGTGATGATTTCCGGTGAAGTCTGACCATGCTCGAAAAGCGGTGTGTCGAACGCGAGTCCGGTCATGCGATCCGTGATGTGAACCTTGCGGTCATCTGGGAGATGGAAGCTGACGTAACGGCCTCCATCCCACACGAGAGTTTGGGGGTCCGTGGATACCGTCGGATTACCTGTGGAGGTTTCCCAGCGATGTTCGCACGTCAGGGTTTCGGTTTCCGCCGACGTGCGGAACGAATAGCCGGTCTGTTCCCACGGATCGCTCGCCGACTCGCGTCGAAACGAAGCGTGCGAAACGAGCTGGACGGAATCGCCGAGCGGCCACAATCGGCCGAATACGAGGCTTTTCGAGTCGGTTTCGTCGATTTCGAAACAGAGCCTGTCACGGTTATCCAGTTTTTTCGCTGTCACCGACTTGCTGCGAATGCGGGCCAGCGCCGCCGGAAAACCCTCGGCTCCTTCGATCGGCACCTGCCGATTGACCGCGAACGTCCAATCGATAAGACTCTCTGCCGGAAGAACGGACCAGGTGCCGGACTCGATTTTGACGGTGATTATGCTGCCGCGACTCATCGCCCGGGCGACGACCCCGGGCAGCGTGCCGGCATCCGCCGGATCCTGCCCCGCCGCGATTTCGTCCGGGTTGATCGGGACTCCTTCCAGCTCCGCGATTTCGATCGCGGTTTGGGCGGCATTCAGTTTCAGCATCCGAATCCCGGTCACGAAGAACGGAATGCCGGCGAGCCGGGGTACATGGTCAAAGACCGCCAGCGATTTCAGCCCGTTAGCAGCCTTAATAGCGGAGAAAAAGGCGATATGGCCCGGATCGAAGTCGCCGTCCGGAAATTTCCTGGGATCGACGGAACCGCTATCGCGAATTTTGAACGCGTCTGACCAGAGCCGGATGTCCGTGATGTCCGAGGCTTCGGCGGCGTCCGCGTGGAGTTCGTCGACGACGAGTTTCAGGCCGCACGTGCTGACGGAACGGAACGTGTCCGTACCGATCGACAGCTCATCGACCGTCAGATCGGACCCCGCCGTGGCGGACGGCAAGGCGCGCACGACACCGAGAGCGTCGAAGAAGGTTTTCGGTGCGATGGGATGAGGAAAATCCTCCGATGGTTGTGTCGGCGCTTCAGGCCATTCCGCGCCGGTTCGAGCGTCCCACGCAAGCAGTCCGCCAGCGGAGGTGCCCGCAAAACAGACGGCCGGAGTCGCTGGATCTTCGCTTCCCGCCAGCGAAAGCCGATTCACAGGTGACTCGGCGGCGTCGAACTGCCGAATCGCCGTGAGAACTTCGGGGCGAGCGATCGCCGCACTGATGCGCACGACTCCGGACCGCAAACCAAGGGCGAACAGCGGCACTGCATCATTCGTTTGACGCTGCTCGAGATTCTTCACGCGACCGAACGAGACACAAAGCGCATCGGATGGCTGCAGCCAGACCTGAGCCGCTGCCTTGACCGGCAAGGGGGTCGCGGGGTCGTCGATTTTCCAGACCCAATGGCACGGGAAGCGTGAGCCGTCGACAGCGACGACGCCAGGCTGAGCCATGTCGCCTCGTACACGCAAACTACGGATCGATCGAGCCTTCGGGATCTCGAGTCCGGCAGAACTGTCCGCACCCAGCAGCGGGCTGGTGTCCAGGCGATGGTCGCCATCCGCAATCCTGGCCCACGTGCCGCCGGTGTTTCGCCAGACCGAGACGGTCCCGGTGCCGGTTCCCACGGCAAGGTAAGGCTGGCCCCCGACGAAGTCGGCACCGATGGCTGTCGCCCCGGCGCCCGCACCGGCGATTTCCCTGCCCGGTCCTGTTTCGACATCGACGGCGAACACCCCCGGCTTCGTCGTCAGGACGAATACGCTCGCTGAGGCTTCGCCGGGCGTACTGGCCAGCATCACCGGCATACCCGTCATCGTGATCGCACGGCTGTCGACGTTCGGCATCCCTGAGCTTGGGTCGATCGTGAAGCGGACCAGCTCGGAGTCATTGCCGTTCTTGCGAATGGCCAACCCCCGGATCACGCTGTCGGGCCGAAGAAGAGCGACGTCGACGAGCGCGCCGCCAGGGAACGATTGTCTGCGCTGGATCGCACCCATGTTGTCGAACACGTAGACGGTCGCCTGTCGTTCAGGACTGCCGGCGATCGCGATCGCGCGGCCGTCGGCAAGATCGATCGACGCCAGCGCGCATATGTCATGCCGTGAGAACAGCAGCGGAACGGACGAATCCACGGCTCGGCGACTGGTCACGTCCGTGGGATCGGTTTTCGCCAGACGGATCTCAGGAAAGTTCCCGATTTCGAGCTTGTCCGGGGTCAACGAAACGTCCAGCCAATGCTGGTCGGCACCCACCTTGTCGTTTTCGAAATCAGGGTCCGGATCTTTCGGCTTGTGCGTTTTACGAAGTTTCAGCGATTGACGTAAATGCCGAACCGTTCCGTTGACGTTCGCTTCGAAGCTGAACGGATCTTTGGCGATGTCGCCTTGGGCCGTCCTCACTTCCGCTTTCGGCAGGATGGTGAGATCGCTTGCGTCAAGCGATATCTCTACCCGGGGATTCGAGACGCCACCGGCGGCGTCCTTCAAGATGCTGTTCGGAAGCCAGTTGCGCACAGCTTTGGCAGCCAGGTCCGCCGAAGGCGCGATCAAATTCCCCGTCGCTTCGGTGTAACGGTCGCGAACGGCCCGTACGAAATCGGCCAGCGGCAACGACGGGCCCGGCGTGGTCCCGTCCGGATTCCTGGCCGGGCCTTCGGGCGGGAATCGATCCTCGAACGACGATTCGAACTCGGCATGTTCCTGAATCAAATTGCGGTGATGCAGGCGAACGCGGCCGGTCTCGAGCCAGGGCTTGCCGTTCGGGTTCGGCCTCGGTCCCCACTCGCTCCATGGGTGCAGCGTAAGCACGGACTGGCCTTCTTCGCCCCGGATCGTATCGAGAGCGAACCTCAGGCTCGGAATATCATTTGCGATGGCCGCAATTTCGAATTCGCTCACCCCGATCGGGATCAGGCCATGGTTGACGTCGCGCGGCAAAGCCAGCCGTGTGGGCCCGACGGACAGGCGGTAATTCGTCCCTGACTCGATCGCCTTGTCCGTCACGATTTCCAGCGTCGCCGTCTTGTTCGTCTTATCGTCATTGTCCCGTTTCAGCTTTCGAATACGGGCGACGATGGTTTCGATCTTCGAGTCATTCGGTTCCAACTGGGCGAAAAAGTCTTCGAACAGATTCGGATTGTCGGCCGGAAACTCTTCGCTCTCCAGCTCGAGAACGAGCGTCGCAATGGATTTCCCGCTCGGATCGATTCCGGGCTGGGCCGAAACGACTTTCAGTAACTTCGATCTGTCGGTCGGCCGTAACAAGACCGGGAAAGCCACGATTTGACGGCCGACCAGATTGCCGCGCGTCACCGAAACCGGGTCGACCAGTGCCCGTTCCGCAGGCAGGAAGAGGCGCACGGCTTGCGGATCGCGACGCAGGACGAACTTGTCGGTCTCAAAAGTACAGACCAGGGCATGATCGATATTGGGCGGGACTCGCTCCCATTCCGGCCGATGGATAAATCGCAGCGATGTTTCGAGCGTTCCGTCCTGGGGCCGCCGTTCGTTCGGCACCGATTTCGGGTCTTTGACCGGCTTGTCGTAGATCCGGAACTTCGGCGAATCGAGCGTCACGTCGGCGGCGAACAGTTCGAGCTTGGCCGTAATGGTTGAGCTTTCCCGGGCTAACGTGAGTCGAACGCCAGGAACCGCCGTCGCGCGATTCGCTCCGGGGTCGACGGGGGCCGCTTCCAGAGTCCATTCGTTATTGATTTTGAGGAAGACCGGGCCGCTCAAACCTGAGGTCGATGGGCCTGTGCCCGTGGGTACGGCGGGCGGTTCCTGGGCAGTGATATTGGCCCATGCCGACGGAAGACCGCCGTAAGCTGTCACGGGATCGCAAGAAGCCTGAAACCAAAGCTCCCGGTCCGCTTTGCTTGCGGCAGGTCTTTGGCGAGCCGCATCGAATGCCGTGCCGATAAGCAGGGTTTCGGGAATATCGATTCGTGTCGCGTCGACGGATTTCCATTCGATCCGGACCGTCGGTCCCGTGTCATGAACAGGCGAGCCATGAAGAGCGGCATCCGTAAGATCGGCTTCGTGCAGAACGTACGAGGCGGATGCGCTCGATTCATCAAGAATTTCCAGAGTGCGAGGCCGCCAGGTGAAGCTTTGAGCGAGACGGACCGGACTCGGATCGGCGCGATAAGGTTCGAACTTGAATTCCCAGTCGATCTTCAGGAACTTGCGGAGACTGGATTTCGGTTTGCCGTCGGCACCGTATTTGTCCATGTCGTCGACGAGGACGACAAGGCGGCTGTCGAGTCGGCTTCCGCGGGCGATCGAGATCGTGGTTTGGGGATTCAGCTGGTCGCAGAGAACCTTGATCTTTTCGAAAAAATCATCGATCGCTTTCGAATGAGGTTCGACAGGCAATCCTTCCGGCTCGATCGAACTCAGGCTGAGTGCCGATTTCGCGGAGATTTGTTCCCACCTGGCTCGCACCACACTATCGGAAGCGGAATTACGGGAGATGTCCGTCAGGCGATACTTTTTGATCGGGTCCCCTTCGAAAATTTGATAATCCCAATTCGAACCAGGTTTCTGTCCTGACGGAATCGGCCGATCGAGTCGTATCTGCGCCATAGCGTTCGGTATGACCGCATATTCGACGATTACGTAGAGTGGGCTCCAGTTGACTTGATTCTGATTTCGAAATCGAACCAGTGCCGATCTTACATCCGTGCCGGTGGATACGCGATTGATATTGACTCGATCCGGCATGTCGACAGGCTGAGTGCTTGGCATATCGCCCGACACGATCTTTCGATATCTCGTCCCGGTCTCAATCTGTAACTCGGATCCCGAGAAGAAAATTCCCCGCAGTTCACGCGAAGGCCAAATGCGATCGAGATCGACTTGAGCGAACATATCGGGAGGGCCGGGATCCCTGAAAAGCAGGCCTCCTGATAGAATCTCCCCCCGCACGAGCCAGATCTCACCGCCCTGCGCGATATTCTTTCGTTCGACGTCGAGACAACGTATTCTCACGTTCAGGTCGAAATGATATTCGAAATCGGCGGGAACCAGCCCGGCGAATTTCCGCGCGCCGAATTCGGCCTCCTTCCCGAAAAAGCTCAGTAGACGATACTTGCGTGACGCATCGCTCCCGAACTCCACTTTGTCGTCTCTTCGTATGGCGATCGAGCCGATCCGCCCTCGTTCCTGTCCAGGTTGCAGGGATTCGATCAGCGTCCCGATATCCGATCCATTCCATTCTCCCTGGTCGATCAGAAGCTGACATCCGAACGAATCACGCATGCGCGGGTTCGACGCCGGCATTTCCAACTGCAGGAAAATCGAGTTTCCATAATCATGCGTGAACCCGCTTCGTCGAGCCAAATCTTGTAATGCCATGGGTGCCTCGGTTTTCTGTGGTTCGACTCTGTTTCGTCAGATGGTCACGCCCGGTCATTCCGGCGTCACACACTTGACGGCCCGCGTGATCTTGCCGTCACGGGCCGCTTGAATGAACAGTTTGTCCTTTGCCAGGATCGTCTGACCCGGGTCGTTCGCGATCCAGAACCTCAATCTCCAGTACTGCGTACCGTTTATGGTGACTTGCTCGATCACGATCGAACTTTCCTGGCCGGCTACCTTCGGCGGGCCGCCGGCGCCGGCCATTTCCACGAGTTTCAACCCTGAAGCCACCGTCACGACCGGCTTCTTCCTGGCTTCATCCGGCGACCCGCTGGGCACCCCGAAATTCGGCGACCAGGGCATCCGGATGCCGCCCATCATCGAGAACAAATCGCCCAGACTAGGGAGCGATCCGTCGCCGTCTTTCTGGTTTCGGTACAAGTAGTAGTCCATGAAGAAGTCGGGCAGATCGCGGGCTGCCACTTCCGTTCGGGATGCCCCCACCGGCACCTTGACAGGGTTTGGCTCCGACCTCGCCTCTTCGCGTGTCAGGTGATCGCGATTCGCCGACAGGTACAGAACCGCCTCGAACGCATCCGCTGCCGTCGAATCGTATTCCCAGCCTTCCGCCGGCTGTACTTCGAACGGCTGATCCACCTTGAGAACGCCGGCTTGCCAAAGCGTGACCTTGCGCTCGATCCATTCGTCCGAACTTGTCGCACGTACGCGTAACTTCAGATCGCCCGCGAACTCGCCATCGGCGAAGAGCCGGACTTTCGACTTGTCGGTCGGCTGGTTCGCCGGAAGTTTGCCTGTCAGAACCATCGGGCTCAGCGTCATTTCGTTCAGCCCCAGGCTCGCGGGCAAGCGCTGGGCGGAAGGTGAGGCGTTCTCGTCGTCCGGCAGTCGGTCCGCCGCGGTCGAACGGTCCCACTCCAGCGCACGTGCCTGGTAGGCCGACCGGATGTCCAGGCGATAGCGATAGAAAAACGGCAGCCCCGGCAGGCTCACCATCCGCTCGTGGCGGAACAGCCGGACGTCCGGCTCCGCGCCGCCCGCCACGTTCGTGACCGTTCGGGGCGGCAGCGCGGGGGTGTCGGTCGACGCGGCGATTTCGCCCAGGAGTTCCTCCAGCGTCGCGGCTTCGGGATCATCGATGCGGTCAGGCAGGAAGTACCGGAAGGCGGCTTCCACGCCGTGATATCCCGTGCGGACACGCGAGATCTGGTTGTACGTGGCCCGCATGCCGTCGAGCGGAATCTGATAGCTGAACCTCGGCTTGCGCGAATGCGGGTACTGGTAGACCATGAGCGGCCTGGCGCCTTCGCCCCGAGCCGGGTCGTGAATCGGTTCGATGACGACGAGCCGCCAGCCGGGAGCGGCATCCATGATGCGGCATTTGGTGGAATTAGCGACAGGAGAGACAAGCCAGGGATCACCGGGGTCGATTGTCACGGTCGTCGTCGCCGAGTCCGAAGCGATTTCCATCACTTCCCGTATTTGGCCGACCCCGGTACCTGAAGTGATTTCGACTCGAAGCGGCTGCCAATTGGACGCTGGCTCCAACCTGGCATTGAGTGTGAGTGTGTCTTGCGAGACTGCGGTGACCGTGTGTTCGTTCTGGTCGGTTCCCAATTTCCTCAGCGCCACTTCCTCCGCCAGATTGAATCGCGTGTGGAAGTTCAGCCACCAGCGCAGCAGCGGTTCGTAACGCGACACCCGCCGAGCCGCGACGAGCATGCGGTGGCCCTTCCGGTCAGGCAGAGTCCAGCTCCAGTGCGAGAAACCCGCGGATGCCGGCACCCGCACGAACCGATCGGAACGTGGTTGAAGACGCAACTCTGAGCCGCGTGGCAAGCCGGGGGAATCGGAAGGCCCGGTTTTCGCACCAAATCGACTCGGGTGCGGAACGCCGACCAATCGGGTCATGTGGGCAAGGTACATCAATTCGACTCGCTTCTCTTCCGCCGCATCTGCCAACTTGATCGATCGATTCGATAACCACGCCTCCAGGGCCGCCTCATTGCCTTCAAGACATGCGGCCAGGAACGCCTCCGGCACGACAGCGACGTTGACATGGCAGAATCCGACCCGGTCGTCGCGGAACTCGGCGTCCGGTTCCTTGCCTTCGACCAGATATACATAATGGGGTTGATCGTTTATTACGATTTGAGGACCCATCTCCGACACGACCTCGCCGACGTTCTTCCTCAATTTTTCGATCGGAAACAGCCGGGTCGTCTTGTCCTGAGCCGCGATGTCGAGGGCGAAGCCCATCCGTTCCCAGAGGTGGAACAGACTCAGCGGATCGCCGGCCGCCGTGGCCATGCGGCCGGTTTGAAGCGCGCAGACGATGGCGACGATCTCACCAGCGTCTGCGGCACCGAATCCTGCAGGCGCAGGCAAGGTCTGCAGAGGTCTGTCATCACCGTGCGGCACGACTCGAACGCTTCCCCCCTTCGGAAGAACCAGGTATGACTGATCCTGGCCGTTCTCCCGACCATGCAGAACGGCGATGAGGCTGGCATCCGTATGTTTGACGGGGGCTTCGACTTGGAGCAGATCATGGGTTTGGGCCGTTCCGTCGATCACGACGGTAGCCTTCGCGTCGCGGCGATCGACGGCGAGTTGCGTAACGGCGATCGCACCATCGTCGATCACGACCGGTTGCGGCTGCTTGTGCGGCAGCCTGTCCGGATCGTGCCGACGTGAGAGCGGATCGACGAAGAACAAGCCTTTTCCCGGATCCGTGCTCGCAACCACGAAACCAGCACCGCAGGGAAGCGTTACCGGCTGGATGTGCGTGGCGGCCGTACTCAAACCCAGTTCGAACCTGAGGAACGGCGTCCTGTTCTCCTGCCGGCCCATGTCGCGCCAAAAGAGGATTTCATTCCCGCGAGCCGCCGCGATGACCTGGATTTCGTCGTGATAGGCGACAGGACCATCAAGCGGCTGCGTTTTTTCGCCGTCTCCGAACACCAATTTCTCACGAGGCGTCGGTAATGGCTTCTCAGGATCGATGGCCTCGGTCGGCTCCGTTGTGTGAAGCTCGACTTGATATCTTCGTACATGGTTGGCGATCGTCGGTTTATGGGTGTCAAATTCTCCCTGAGTAAGCTCTTTTCTTACGGCATCCATAAACTCTTCCTCATTCGCAAACTCTTTCCCTTTCAGTGGTTCTAGTTTCTCTGTAACCGCAGCGGGCACATTGGATCGATTGAGTTCCTCGATGCCGATCGCAGTCAACTTAAATGTCTCTCGGACCAATGCCACTTCTAGGCCACGTGGCGTCGCAGCGAAAGTCGTGCCAAGAGCGGACCCGTATTTCCTTAGCTGTCTGGCTTCGCCAGCGTCCCAGAGCTGGACCTCGTTATTTTGACTTCCGAACTTTGCAGCGATCAGAAGCCTTGGCCCCTCCGCGACCTCGCCGAGGGCAAACGCTAGAGCAGGTTGCGTCGCGTGGGTTTCGAAATACTGCACACGCTCCATGGGCTCGGTACGCACGGAGTTTCCTCGCGTGGTCCAAATGGCCACGGTTCCTTTACTGTCCAAAGTCGCCACATGGCCGGCACGGATGCCGAGCCGTTCCAGGCGTTCGTCCGGAAGCGGCGGGATTTCGCCGAGTTTGGCCTGACGCGCACGGGCAGGTAATAGCCCGCGGAGCGGGACCTCTCGGGCGACGATCTCGCCGTCTTCCCTTCGCGTGGTGGTCAATTCATGGTGCGGCCGCTTCAGCAGACCGGCCGGCGTGTCGGTTTCGGAGTCGCGAATTTTCTCGTCGAGTTTGTCGAGCAGCTCGCTGAGTCCGGCCGCGCGAGGAACGAGCTTTTCCAGATCCAGTCGCTCGATGTTCGATTTCAATTGATCGATGAGTTCGAGACAATTCGTAACCGCGTCATTCGATTCGGAAAACCGATTGACCAGTTCCGAAGTCATCGGCAACGGTTTTTGTGCGGCGAGCGAAATCGCATCGCCATAGATTTCTGACCATTCGGTCTTTCGAGCCCATTTCTCGCCGGAGTGATCCTGATCACGCATCGAGGCCGTCTTTGGAACCTCGCCGATGTTCTGCAATGCCAGCGCTTCGTTGGCGATCGCGATTCGCCGCCGGGCGATGCCGGCCAGCTTGCGTGCCGTGTCACGGTCGAGGAATGCGACATCGTTGGGATCGGTATCGCTGACAGTCTCGGCCCGGGATTGTTCGATGCGCGTCAACAATTCGAGCAACGACTGATGCGCGCTTCTTTCGTTTCGAAGCTGAACTGACTGAGTCCCTTCGAACTTGTTGCCGACCACGACAGCGCGCAAATTCAGCCGCAACAGTTCGATCAGTTGCCGGGTCGCAAGACGATTCAAATTCAGGGGCGACTTTTCGAACGAGAGCAAAGCGGTCTGTATTTTGCTTACTGCTTCGGCATTCGATTTCCAGTCGTTGGCGGGCTTCAGATCGTGGCTTGCCTTCTCAAGTCGTCGAACGACGTCGATTTTATTGCCCATCCGGTTCCAACGGTAAACGGCCTTGAGTTTGCCGGAATCTGGAATATCGGCCTTCGCCACCGCCCGGCTCACGTAGCGTTCCACGCGGTCAGGCGGGCGTGGCGTCCAGAAGGTATCGTCGCGGAAGTCGGTCTGCGATTGCGCGAATTCGTCGGCTTCGAGCACTTCCACCAATGTCCGCGATCGCATGGATGAGTCGTCGAAATCCCGGAATTGCAATTCGACGCCACCGTCGAGGAGCGACAGCGACGGCCAAACGGTACGGATCGCCGAACGCCCCGCCTCGTAACGGTCGTCAGCGGAGAAATCCGTCAGGATCGGTGTGGCAACGCCGTTTTTCACCTCTTCCAGGTCGGTACTCGGGATGATCTCGGCCGTATCGATGACGCGGTAGCGAACCGAAGAGTCCCAGTTTCGGGGAAATTCACGAATCAGGAAAATGGGCAGGCGACGCAGCGAGCGTACCGCCGTTTCGCCCTTCGCTCGGAAAAACGCTCGAAACGCCGTACCAGGGAGAAGCTTCAAGTCCGCCTGATCCTTGGGGTCCAGCGAATCCCTGGTGTCCTTAAGCTTGAAATATGACGTGCCGGGAACCTGACCGATTCCGATCGGAATCTTGCCGGCGGTCGACTCGGACCCGTCCTTCGCGTTGACCGCCGCCAGCGTGACACGCGAGCCATCGCCTTCACGCGGCGGGTTCGGGTCAGCGGCTTCGCCGGCGTAGAAGCCGGTCTGGCGCAAGATGTCACCGTCCAGCCAGAATTCGAAATCGTCGGCGGAAATCAGTCTGCCGTTCCGTTCGGCCAGCTTCGGCGTCTCTTCGCTCAGGTCGATCAGCTGGATCGCGATCCCCTGATCGGACGATTCCAGCAGACTGCTGACCGGTATCGCCAGCGCCAGGTTGGGAAGAGGATCCCTGCGCTTCGGAACGAACAACGGAACGGGTGTCGGCCACGGTTTCGTTTCGTCCGATATCGGGCCGCCGGGATCGTCTTCGGCCAGCACCTTCAGGCTGTAACTGACCTGCGGAGCCCGGCCGGACCCGATCGCCGAGCGTAACTGCGCCAGGTCGAACTGCCGATCGTTCACCGCGAACTCGTCGGAAATCAAAACCGGCCGCGGTACGATCAAGCCGTCGGCGATCAATTCCAGCGTGATCTCTCCGCTTTCCTTCTCGATCTTGGGCTCGAATTCCAGCGTCAAGGTTCCGTCGCCGTTCAGCTTCGCGTTTTTGACCCTGCGTTCGTTGTCATCGATTCTGCAACTGAAATTCGAAAGATTGTCGGCTGAGGATTTCGGGTCGGGCAAGAGCAACCGTGACTGACGTTCATCGAACGTGATCGATGTCTTCGTCTGGTCAAAGGTGGCCGATAACTTGAAATCCTCACGAAGTTTTATTTGCGTTTCAGCCGGATCATCCACGAACCGTTGCCGCGAGATGCTGAAGACCTGCTTTTTGTCGAGCCGGCTGATGTCTGGCCTCAACTGGTCGAACACCAGTTCTACCGGGCCGTCGCCGATACGGCGATAGACTTGCAGGCGACCGATATCCTCGGGCCGGTTGCGCAAGACCTCTTCGGGATATCGAATCGGCAACCGGACGATCACTCGCCCGCGTTCGCGAACCTCGGAGGATTCGTCGATCACGAAATCCTGACGAATCGGCAATAGCTCCGGAACGACTGCATTCGTGCCACTCGTTTTCGGAAACGCCAATGCGACGGGTTGCGCAACGCCACCCGCCCTGCGGATGTACAGAACCTCCGGTTGTGCCGGATCGACCCTCTTGAGCAGGTCGGTCGCGGTCTTGCACAACCAGCCATACGCCACCTTGCCGGGCTCATGATCCACGAGCGGGGCTTCCAGACGATCGCCGGGTTTCAATCCGCCTGGGTCGCTGAGTCGGTGTACGAGCAATTGCGTCGCCTGGGCGCGGGCCTGCAGAATGGCATCATCCTTATCCAGGTCGAACGCTTCGTGAAGTTGCTGCCGTGCCACGTTGAAGCTCGCCTGTTCGTAACGGCGGGCGGCTTCCAGGACGGCGTCCACGCCCACGGCTTCGACGTCGTCGATCGGGCGGAAGCGTGTCGACGTCACGCCTGGTTCGACGGGCGAATTGTCCGCCAGGAAGCGGGGATCCGCGGTGGCATACCGTTCGTCGAAGACGACCGCATAGCCGTGATTGGCGGAAACGGGTTCGGCATCTCCCGCCCGGGCAGCGGTCTCCGCCCATGCCGCCGCGGCGCCGGTGTGTTCGCCGTATTGTTCGATGTTCCATGCGTTTTCTCTTAAGGCCGCGATCCGATTGCGAGCGGACCACGGCGGGGCGATTTCGATGGCGGAGGCCAGTTGCCAGCCAACGGCGGGGGTGATGTCGCCCAGATCGAGAAGTTCGAGTTCGATATGGTTGTCGTCGATACGCTTCGCTGTGACCGTCAGATTCGAGAGATCCGTCGAATCGAAAGATCTTGATTTCCCAGGGTCCTGAACGACACTGCCGTTCCTCAGAAGAACGCGTGCTTCCCCGGTGATATTATGAGGATTATCGGTTTTGACCTTCGATCCGTCGAACTCAACGATATTGAGCCATTCCTTAGACGTGCGGACAGCTAACCGTTCCACTTCATTGAAATAGGGAACCGTATCCTGATCTTGCGACGAAAGGGAAAGGGCCGGATCCGTTTCTTCGACGTACCAGACGCCCGCGAGAAGGTGGTAATTGCCGGGATCGACGTCGGAATCGAACAACGTGACCGTGTCGTGATCGATGCGGGCTTTCCACGAACGGTTCAATTTCGCTACGGTTATTGCGAATTCAGTCTTTGCCGCCCGCAGCCCAACCAGCCGGACCTTCGTCTCCCCCTGCGGCAACCCGCTGATCGACCCGCCGATGACGAACGTCGCCTGATTGCCCGACACCGTAATTTCCTTAATCGTCGCCATCTTCGGTGTCAGCCAGCGCGCGTTCGGTGCCGGCATCAAAAGGGCAACCGACTTTTCGTCCTCCAGCTGCCGGGAATACATCAGCCAGGACTCGGCCGGCGGCGGTGCCGGCGATTCTTCTTCGATCGCCGCGAGCGCGGCCATCGGCGCCATCATGGCTAGCGCCGCCGGCGCGACCGCAGAGACCGTTCCGCTTTGGTCGAGAGCCTTGACGGCCGCCTCCAGTTCCGCTTCGAAAGCGGCCACCTGCCCGCGCACTTCCTGATACAGATCAGCATTCACGGCCCAGCCGGCCGTGACATTCAACCGGTAACCGCAGATCGGCACGTTGATGCTGACCTGGAGATCGAATCCGCAGAATCCGCCATGATCCGCGATGGCGATGTGACCGCGGAACGTCAGCTCCAGCTCCGGCACCCGCGTGCGGAATACGATTGACCAGCTCTTGGTGAAGCGTTTTCCGCAAATGCGAATCGAAATGCTGAATCCGATCTCGATCCAGGCGGAAACACGAAAGCGGATCCCCGCTTCGATGAACGCATAAGCCATCGCACCGCGATCGCTCAGCAGGCCGCCATAGCCGAGCCGCAAATACGCTTGGCCATTCAGGTCGAATCCGCCGCATCCACCATTGAGCGACCGCGCAACGAATCCGGTGGCCGAAAGATCGTTCCTCAGCAGCACGGCACGCTTGAAGATGGCGAACCGGAATTCGCCCGCGAACTCCATCTGTACGCCGAACATCTGGTCGCGATAGGATACTTCGGCAAGGTGGAAGTCGACGAGCTGTGGCGTCATTCGAAAGGCGAAACGGACAAAGCCCTTGTCGAGCAGCTTCTTGATCAGGTCGTTCTGTTCGACATAGGCATTCTTGCGGGATTCCAGAACCACCTCGAGCTTCCGCTGACGCGGGCTGAGCACCATCGCACCGACGAAGGCCGGGTTGTTCGGGTTATCCTTTTGACCCTTGACGGTACACGACAGCCAGAGCTTGCCGGCCGCCACCAGGTCGAAATTGGTGTCGATGCTGACGACGAGCGCGGCGACGTACGCGTTCAGCACATCCGGCTCGCCCAGGTTCGAAGCCAGGGTCACCGAGCCGACCACCGACAGGTAGAAGCCGCCTTCGCGGACGAACTGCCAGCCTTCGAGTTCGCCTGGATTCACCTGATCGATCCGGCGAAGAATGGCATCCGCGGAGGGCGATGCCGGAATCGCCGACAGGCGGTTGTTCAGGCCGACGCCCAGCCCCAGGGATTTGACGACCGCCCCGGAGAAGAGCTGCTCGTCGAGATCCATCTCGCCATAGAGAACCAGGTTGATCTCACGGCGGCCGCTGTTCTTCAGACCAGTGCCGAATTTCAAAAGCCCGCGAATTTCCGGCAGGCCTTCCAGCATCAGCTTGCCGGACGCGAACAGGTAACGTTCGACATCCGTCTCCACCCATCCGACCCGGCCGGCGAACTTCGCGGAGCTGCCCAGGGCCACCTCAATTCCCAGCGATGACGGAAGCTTGACGTGAGCCTTCAGATCTTCGTCGAATTCGATCTGAAATCCGCCCACGGTGACCGAAACCTCCAGGGCACCGGGGTTCTTGTACGTGAGCTTCGCCATCTCGCAAGCCAGCAGACGCGGCTTCGGAATCCCGCCTTCGAATTCCCACCCGATTTCCATGTCGCCGAGTTCGACGCCGAACATGCCGTCGAGAATGTCGAACTTCACCGGTTTGACGAGATCGATCGGGATCCGAAGCTGGCGCAGATTCATTCGCCTCAGGTCGAGCCCCACGACCTGCATCGAAGGCGCGCGCAGCCCCTCCAGGTCGGGAACGAGCGAGGCGGCTCCCGTGAAGGCGATCGTCCCGTCCGCGACGATCGAATAGTCCCATTCCTTTTCCTCCATCCGCCAGATCAGCCCCAGGGCGAGACGATCCAACGACATTTCCAGGAGCTTGATGGAGAACTCGGCGAGGGGCGCGTCGTCCGCCCGCTCCAACTCCATCGAAGCCACGACCTCAGGCAGCATGCCCTTCTGCCGTTGCCGCAACACGACAGATATCTCGGCCATCAGCTTGTCCACGCCAGGAACTTCGGACTTGGCGTAGACACCCGCTTCTTTCAATTCGTTGTCGATGATGACGATGCGGCTGCGCAACTCGCGCTGCTTGTCCTGAGGCTGGCATTTGAACGGCTTGATCAGACCGTTCGACTGCGAATCGGACGAGCCGTCGTCCATGAAGCCGGACGAGTCGATCTCGACATCGGTTTTTCCGAGATTGGCCGCGAACGTGAGCCCGTCGGAATTGAAACGGAACATCAGGCGATCCGGCCCCGTGTTCGGCCAGAGTTTCGGGTCCACCTCGTCGAGCTCGAGATCGAAGCGTTTCGTGTATTCCTTGCGAAGCCGGCTGTATTTATCTTTGTCCTCCTCTTTCCCATTCTTGAGGTTCTCGACACCTTCACGGCCAAGGCGGGCCGCTTCCGGATTCATTCCTCCAGGAAAGAAGGCATGAATTCGAGGCGGCGGTGTCGGGTTTTCGGCCTCAGGATATCTCAGGTCGATGACGAACTCGCGGGAGGTCAGGTCGAGGTATCCGTCATGGTTATCGGCCGTCGGGAACCCGAGCGGCTCGGGACGGTTGGGAAACGTCAGGGTGAAAATGTCGAAGTCCATCACCTGGCGAGGTGCGAAGTTCAACAACGGATCGCTGCTGCGACGTTGGGGCAGAAAGAAATAGATGCGATTGTCAGCCAGCCGGAGCTTGCCGACATCGAATTTCATGCCCAGAACCAGCTTGATTTCGTCCCATTCCGTCTCGAGTCTCGTCGGATGCGGCACACGGACGATGAGTTCCAAGGGAATGATCGGCGTCGAGAGACTGCCGAAACTGACAAGTAATTTCGGAACCGAATAATGAAGAGACAAGGCGGAGAAATCGAAATTCAACGGAATGTCATTGAGGTTCGGAATCTCGAAATCCGGCAACCTGGCCAATGAGGGAACGGAAACCCGAAAATTGACCGACGCAAGATCGCCGAGCAGACCACTCAGAAAACACTTCGAAAGAGACAGGGAGACGTCCAGAGAGATTTCGAAGTCGATCTCCCCTTCGAATCTCTTGAACAGCTGTACAATCGGAAACCTGCCATTGACGGGAGGGATATCCAGCGTCACAGTCTTGAGATCCGCGGCGATCGCGAGAACTCCGAACGAGCCGAATTCGATCCCGGCCTTGAACGCCCGCAACTTGAGCAGACGGACATCGAAAACGTCATCGATTTTCGGAAGTCGAACTTGCGGCAAGGGAACGTTAAGGACAACATCAGGCTTTGAGGGATTTGGGACAGTAAATCGGAACCGCCAGTTCACCAGCAGCTTATCCGCGTTCAGATCGATTTCCGGTAGATTCTCTACCTTGAATTGAACGAGCGAACCAGTGATTTTCACTTCGGTGATCTTGAGCGACAGCTTGGGGCCGGAGGGCTTCTTGAGCTGGATTCTCCAAAGCTCGGGCAAATTCGGAGCGAAATCGGTAACCGGCAGGGTCACTTCGAAATGGAAGTCAGGATCAGGCTCCTCCAGCCCGAGTTCGAATTCCGTGAGCGAGGGGATACCCACCTCCGGGAATTGTATATCGAACTGGCTCCAGCTGATCTTGTCCGGCAAGTGGAGTTCGAGTTTCGCATCGACCGGAATCGAGGCGAATGTGACTTTGAGCGTCAGCCCATCGAGCGACATTCCGGTGATGTCGACACCCGGCAGCAGGACTCCGGTCACTTTTCGGAATCGAAGAAAATCCTTCCATCGCGGCCAGTTGGGGGCGGAGATATCAGGTAACCCGAAGGTCGCCAGAAAGTCGGCGAACGGTAGTCCGCACGGTCTCAAATCGATCTCCAGCGGATTCACCTGATAGTCAGGAACGCGTAATCCCAGACTCGGCATCGCGAGCCGAAGTAAGTACTCGGGTACGAAAACGCCTGGATCGGGAAATGAAACCGGCCAGTTCGGGAGATCGACGCCGATCGCTTCCACGCTCAGCAGGTGCGGCAGGTCGATTTGCGGGATCCGATCCGTCGGCAGGCAAACTTCGAACGAATACACCAGAAAATCGTTGATCTGCTCGACGGTCGATTCGAATTTCCGCTCGGCCGGTTCCAAAAGCCGCAGCGCTTCCAACGCTCCGCTGGAGGACGCTTCGGCATGAATCACGGGCCCTCGAATGGTCACCCGGACGCAGGGCTTGAAGCGGTTCACCGTCAAACGCGGCGGCAAATTGTCGCCGGCATCCACGCGCGGTTGCAACCTCAAACAGACACTATCGTTCGACAAACTCACCGTCACAGGAAGATCGGCATCGGGCTGAAAACTGATCGCCGGGAAAACTTCGATAGCCAGCTTGGGGGTCGTATCCGGATCTATGCAGACCAGAGTCGCAACATCCAGGGTCAGCCGGTCGTGGCGAATGTCCAAAGCTATCGTCGTCGCGCTACCAGGCATCTGGTTGCTGGCGATCACATCGACCCTGTTGCATTTCAAAGCACCATTCAAACCCGATTGTTCGAAGCTCAGGACAGGAAGAGTTCCGCTGGGGATCTGCGATTTTGTGAGTTCATCGGGCGTCACACGTACGGTGATGGACGGATTCGTCTCGGCTCCCTCTCCTTGCAATTCGAATCGCCACTCGTCACCTGACTCGAACCGAAATCGATCGACGCCGAAAGTCGCGGTCTCTTTGATTATTCTTATGGTCACCTCATCGGGTTTGAGTTTCAGCGTGCCGCCGTCTGGATCAAGGACTAGCAATTTCGCCGGTGTCCCCGACAGATTCGGAAGCGTGTCCTCATCGAAAATAGAAGTCTGGTATGCACCGATAAGAGACTCACCTTCGAGAAACAGAAAATCAAAGCCTGAGTGATCCGGGTTCGGCGAAGTGTCGAGCTTGAAGCCCATAGCGTGGAGCAATGCGCGAACCAGTCGATTCTTGCGTCGCTCTTTCACCTGACCCGTATCGCTCGGTCTGGGGACCGCGAACGCCCAGCTAAGATGGGTGTCATCTACCTTCCTCAGAAGCGGATAGATTCGACCTTCCTCAGCCGGATCTGACGGCAATTGGTTTGCCTGGTGCGAAAGGTAGATGCTGGCCATGCGTTCGTTCGCCTTTCGGTCGTCTTAAATTTCGGATCCGATCGCTTCACTTATCCAAGGCCGGGGCACAGCGAAATTCGAGGCCCCAAGCCAAGTGATCATGCAGGTACATGCCCCGGAACTACCGGAAATGTGTTGACCTGGGCATGCGAAATATTGGGAATATTCCAGTTTACGCATCTGGGCCAGTCGGATGGGGTGCACACCTCCGCGGGCGTGAATACGCCCTGATTGGCCGGTAATACGTATTTGGATCCCGACAAGGTAATTTCGAAGGTCGTATCGAGCGGGCCAAGTCCATACTTAACCGCCACAGGCCCCGGCTTGTCAGGGAACGCTTGCTGGTTAGCGATGCGGTCGTTCGGCACGTAGATTCCGTCGCAATCCCAACCGGGCGGGGTTTTGCGGTTCGAAGGCAATTGATAGAGTGCGTTATCCCGATTCTGCGGCGTGCCGCTCGAATTCGGTCCATAGACCAATAGAATTTCGCCGGTCTTGTTGATGCATGTCCCTACCCCGGCCAGAAGCTGCAGCCCTTCCGCATCGCAACTGTCGAGATCGACGCCGGAAATGACGTCAGCCATACCCTGAGCATTTCGCCGTGGACAACGTCGGCCAGATTTTCGCGTTCCGTATGTGTACGCTTCGCCGATGCGGTACCAGCACAGCGGAGCACTTTTCGCTCCGCCTGGACCGTAGGCCCCCGAACGCTCGGAGCCTGGCAAACCTCGAATGTCCGCGTGGGCGAATCGCTCCTCGGTCGAGTCGGCTTTGTAGTATTCGCCTACCCCCGTGAATCCTTCGTCGACGATTTCGTCGGCAAGCGCGATCGAGTTCATCCCGGCGACGTAAAAATCAGCCGCGATGCCCGAGTTATGAGCACTGGCATTCACATCGCCGGAGCGTTTCCCCGATGTGATCACGACGGTCTTGTTCAATCGCCGGGACAGGCTTTCCAGCTTGTCGAGAAGCTGCTGAACCAGACCGTCCACCGGACCTTGAATCGGCATCGATTTCGACTCCTTATTCGCAAATGACAGAACTTCGTTTTGGCCGGGAACATGAACAGGGTACGATCCGCCTTGAGCGACCCGCCGGAAATCCCGGCGAGCGTACGCGGCAATGAAACTTGACGACCGATTTCGCACAGAATCACGGTCTGCCTGGTTGAAATCTCCTTACCGGGTTTTTCGACAGAGCGGTGATGCTGGCTCCCGCATGATCGTTCGTGAACTGAGACACTTGTGATGAACACGGTCCTGACCACATCGCACAGGCCCTGACATCGCGCGTTCGGACTCACGAATCACGTCGAGGTTCACGGCGATCGGCGTGTCCGACTTTCGCGATGCGACAGTGTCCAGGGCCCGACATTCGAAACCTGCCTTCGAACGATACGAAACATTGACGACGAGCCGGTCCGGACCTCGACCATCATCTTCAACGAACAGTTTCGGTTGATCCGACATGTTCGGCATCGTCCGTTCCGTTTCGAAACAGAAAGCTTGAGGCGAGATCCCGATTCCGGGCTGAGCTCGGAGTCACCGTGCAGCGTCTGCCGCATCGGTCGAATTTGGATTTCTTTCGGAAATTGACCCAAGATCGGAAACGAGATCGGCAAGAGGCACGGCCTGATTTCCCCATACTCAAATCATGAGAGAATCAGATCGGTTCGGTTAACCTGCGTTCGTTCGGATCTGATTCCCAAGGTAATGAGACGGAATATGCTCCTCAAACGAATTCTCAAAAAAATTTCGTTTTCGAAAGCGAGACGATCGAACTGCCCTGTCAAACGGTCATTCGGAACGCTTCCAGTCGCGAGTCGCGCCAGTCCGGCCGGATCTGGCAGGGGCCCGAAATCGTAACGACAGCCGAACATGTCTCGGCCTGTCGCGCTTTCTTCCGGGCCAAGTGCCCAAGCCATATCCCGACATGTGTGCCGATGCGTCATCTGCGCGAAGCCTGCCCCTGCTCCGCGGGTCGCGGCGCCCGTCGTGACTCAACTGCCGGCACGTGATCTTGCGGCCACAGACCGTTCGTGACACGATTCTCCTGACCCTCGCATTCGATGGTGAATCGAACCAGGCGGCGCAGGATGATCGAATGGTCGTTTCGCATAAGGGCGCGAGAAACGACAAGGCGAAGCAACTGGTTGCTATCGGTCCCGCCTCTGGCGTGGAATCATCGGACGTATCAGAAACGGCCGCAACCGATGTTCAGCGTGCTTTGCCCGTTCTGTCATCGTCACTTTTGGCGGTGGTTTTACGATTCGCACATCGAACGGCACGATGCGGCCTGGCGAGCGTTACGATGGCCCGCTCGATGAGTTTCCGACGAGCGATCGGCACGATCTCTGCGGCAGGGTGACCGGCATGCCGGAGGAAATCGTGAGGAGCTATCTGGTCAATCCGTTCCTGTATTCGAGCGAAACGTTCTGCTGCGGATGCGGCGACTACGTCCGTCATTCGGAACTCGAGTGGGTCGAGACCGGCGAACGGCTCAGCACCTGGTTCGATCGCCCGCGGCGGGCCTGTCTGCGCCATTATGGCGCGTTGCCGAGATCCGGGCTCCGGAATTCCGGCGGCGCGACGGCCGGTCGTAAAGCGAAGCTCGCGGCGGCCGTGACACGAACGTCGGGCGATTGTGCCCCCTGCCCCATTTCGATCGAAATCCGCCGAGCGATCGAATCGGGATCCGGCCCTGAACGTCAGATGGAGAGAACGCGGCGCGAGAACCAGCGCCGACTGATTCCGCCCGGATCGAACGCGCCGCAACCCATGACGAGGCCATCCATGACGACACGCCGCAGTCTGACATTCGCCTGCTTTCTGACGCTTGCCGCCACATTCGTGCCATCGGCGGCGGCTTCACCGCCAGAAATAGGCGAAAAGGCCAGGCCATTCACGCTGGAAACGCTCGCCGGCAAGGCCGTGAGCCTGGAGTCGTTCACGAAATCGGGGCCTGTCGTGCTGCTGGTCCTGCGAGGCTATCCGGGTTATCAGTGCCCGTTATGCACGGCCCAGGTGCGGGATTTCACCGCGCAGGCGAAGGCGTTCGCCGATCGCGGCGCTTCGGTCGTGATGATCTATCCCGGCCCCGCCGCGAACCTGAAGAAATACGCCGGCGAATTCGTGGGCGGTCTCGCCCTGCCGGCGAATTTCACGCTGCTGATCGACCCCGACTTCGCCTTCACCGAAAACTATGGCCTGCGCTGGAACGCCGAAGGCGAAACGGCGTATCCGACGACGCTCGTGATCGACAAATCAGGCACGATCCGCTATGCGCTTGTCAGCAAGTCGCACGGCGGGCGAACGAAAGCCGCGAACGTACTGCGGCAGCTGGATGCCGTGAAGTGAATGAGTGACGGATCACACGACGGCGAGTTCGTTCGCTCGAATCGAGCCGCCCGGCCGGGTCCTTTGAGGCGGAACGAAAAGACGATACCCTGATGTTCGTTCCGCATATCGGTTTCGAATCGGGAGGCCCGCGGGCGAACCCTCAAGCGCTCTCGCATCGGGCTTACGGGTGAAAATTCAGGGCGGGCCTCAATTTCTGGCCGAACGCCACGAGAGGAATGCGCGAGATCGTGTCCATTCGATTCCTGCTGCTCATCGCACTTGTTTCGTCGCCGGGCTGTGACCGGGCACCGGTGCGTCCTGAGTCGCGGGAGAACGGCGATCCGAAGGTCCGAGACATGAAACCCCGTGGTCAACGACTTCTCGGCTGTGGTGTGACGGAAGGTTCCATCGGTTACGAGGCCGCCTTCGGTCACGCGAAATCCGTTGGGATCCAGTTCGTCGAACTGGCGCAGCAATGGGACGAAGTCGAAGTCTCTCCGGGAAAGTTCAGGAGCCCGTTTCTCAAGATCGCCAATGCGTTCTACGCGGCGAACGACACGTCGATCGTGCTTTCGATCAATCCGATCGATACGACGGCCCTGCGTGTTCCCAAACACTTGCAGGGCAAACCGCTCGACAGCCCTGAGGTCATCCGGAGCTTCATCGGGTTCGTCGATTTCGTTTTCGAAGCCCTGCCGGACTTGAAGGTCATCGCCGTTTCCCTCGGTAACGAAGTCGACGGCTGGCTGGCTGGTGATCCGAAGAGTTGGGAGCGATATTCCGGATTCGTCGATGCCGTTTCGGAACACATCCGAAAAACGCGTCCCGGCATTCCGATCGGCGTCAAGGCGACATGGGCCTCGATCGTGAAGGATCGTAAACGTGAGCTTGAAGCCCTGAACCAGCGAACGGATGCGGTGATGGTCACTTACTATCCGCTCAATCCCGATTTTACCGTTCGCCAGCCGTCGGTCGTCGGCGAAGAAATCGATCGTCTGGTCAAGATCGCCGGGGGCAAACCCGTGTTGCTCCTGGAAACCGGATACCCATGCGGGATCGAAAACGCAAGTTCGGAGCGTCAGCAGGCCGAGTTCGTCGAGGAAATCTTCACGGCATGGGACAGACACAGCGAATCGCTGCGGATGGTCAACTTCGTCTGGCTTTGCGACATGTCCAGGGCCGACGTGGCTGCCATGACGAAATACTATTCCGTGCAGGCTCCGGCATTCGCTTCGTTTTTGTCGACTCTCGGGCTCCGAACGCATGACGGGAAGGCCAGGGAAGCCTTTTTGCGGTTGGAATCATCCGCGACATCGCGCGGCTGGAAATAACGGCCAGGATCCAGTTTCGGCCACGTCGATGACACCGTGGCGATCATGTCCATCGAGCTAGACGAAACTGAGGCCCGTATTCGGGCACCGAGCCGAGACGAAAAGGACCGGCTGATTCGTGATCTGATCGAAACGCACGACGCCCCGACGGACAGCGATATCCAGGCATCGTGGGCGGTTGAGATCGAGCGGCGGGTTCGCGAGACGAATCAGGCTGCTGAGGAATCGATGTCTCTTGAGAATCTCAAGGCCGATCTGCGAGCGTGCAGGCGGCGATAGAGGTTTCGTTTTCATCCCGATGACGTATGATAGCCACACCCTGCTCTGCCCGACTGGCGGATCGGGGTGATGATCGCGACGAGTCAGGCCATGCGCTGAGTGATGAAGGGAGCCTTTCGAAAATGACGGAAGACGCCAATCCCGGCCAGAAGCTCGACCGGTCGGCTTTCACGGTCAGCGAACGATTCGACGACGACGAAGTCCGGCGTTATTGGCACTCCCGGACCCCTGCCGAAAGGCTGGCCCAGGTCGAAATCCTGCGAAGGATCAACTATGGAAATCGCGCTTCCGAGCGAATTCTCCGAGTGATCGAAATCGTCGAAGGGGCGAATGGCTTAGCGCCAAACCCCTGATTCCCCCCCCTGCCCGATATCCGAAATCACTCGAAATCCGCGCACGAAAAAACGGGCCTTGGCGGATCGGCCCGCTTCGAGTTCGTCGATTTCGGCGAGAGAAATCCGGGGGCACTTCGCCGATCAGCCGGCGCGATCCTTGCGCACGATTTCGTAAAACGGCAGGCCACGGTCGAGCACTTCGGCGGCGGCTTCGGAGAGTTTCAGGCCCCGTTCATAGGCCAGTTGCCTCAGCCGGAAATGGATCGATTCGGGCAGATAGATTTTCCAGGGGACGACGCGTTCGCTCTCGGCCGCGCTTTTGCGCTTGCGGCTGACGCGCGGCGTCGATGACTTCGTCTCTTTCGGAGCGGCTGCCGCAGGCGCGGCGGCGGGCTCTTTGACTTCGGGTTCGGGAGCGACTTCGGCGACCGGTTCGGGCGTCTCTTCGACGACGACTTCCGGCTCTTCCTTCTCACGCTCCCTGGCTTTCGCGTCAGGCCGCGTCGTGGGTCGCAGAAGTCCCGCCGGAACGCTTCCCAGGCCTGTTCGTTTTTCGTTCGACATAAGGCAGGATCTCCTCCACGAGCGCCGCGTAGGCCTTGGCGGCCGACGACTGCGGCGAATGTTCGAACACGGATTGAAAACGTGAGTGGGATTCTTCCACGCGCACCGAACGCGGAATCGTGGTTCCGAAGACCAGGTCTTCGTACATCGCGCGAAGCTGACGCTCCACGTCCATCGAAACGGCCGTCCGTTCGCACATCGTCAGAACCAGCCCGCGAAGGGACAAGTTCTGGTTGTCCAGATATGTCCGGACTTCGTCGATGGCTGTCTGTAACTGACCCAAGCCGGCCAGCGAAAAGAGACCGGGACTGATCGGTACGACGACCTGATCGACCCAGTTCAGGACATTGACGTTCAGCAGGCTGCGCGCCGGGCCGGTGTCCACCAGGGCGATATCATAATCGCTTTTGAGGGGCTCCATGGCCTTCCGCAATCGACGTTCCCGACCCAGTTCGTTGGCCAGGCTGAGATTCACTTCAGCCAGGTTCGGACTCGCCGGCAACAGCTCGACTCCCTCCCACGCGGTCACGACCAGCGCATCGTCCGCTCTGGACGTGCCGGCCATCACCTCCGCAAGAGTCGCTCCTTCGCCAGGCCCCTGCCCGGCCGTCAACACCATCGTGGCGTTGGCTTGAGGGTCGGCGTCGACGACCAAGACCTTACGCCCCGAACGTGCCAGCCCGGCCGCCACGTTCAAAAGCGTCGTCGTCTTGCCCGTCCCGCCCTTCTCGCTCATCAAGGCGATCGACTTCATGTCGGAAACCCTCCTTATCACTCTACATCGGCAACAGGACCGCCAAACTTCAGCCCCGCCGCATCGAAAGCACCAACGGATTACAGTCCCCAAAGCCCCCAGAACCTGCGGACTGTGGACCCGACGCATCATCGACACCTTATCGCTTCAGTTCCAGAGCCCCTCGAACCCTCAGAGCTTCGAACCTGGAAGACTCAAGCCCCTGAGCATTTTGGCGACGAAGTTCTGCAGGGATAAATTCCTTCGGTCCCGAAGACCTGCAGCGCGAAAGTCTTTCGGTATCGAAGTCCTTCGGATGCCGAATCACTTCGGGTTCGAAGTTCTATCAGTGCTTTGGGGCTTCGGTGCCTGTAGCCCTCCAGGCTTTCGGGGTAAAAAGTCTTGCAGGGCCGAAGAGACTGAAGTACTTAAGGGCCTGAATCCCTTCAGGGCCGAAGTTCCGCAAAGCCTGGGGTCTTTCGGTCCTGTAGCGCCACGGTCCGATGGATGCAGCCGGGCCGAGTTACGGCATGAGTGCGGCAGCATTGGCCCACGGATTTCGCGGCTTTCGAGCGGCCTGGCGAATCGGCCGCCGGTTCGAGACACTATGGGGCTAAAGAGCTTTCAGGCCGAAGTTCTTCCGCCCGAAAGTGCTAAAGCACCTAAGAGCCGAAGTGCTGGCGATGTCAAAGCCCCACAGGCTTTTCACCCTGAAGGTCTTTTGTCATTTTAGTGCTTCGGTGCCGAAGGCTTTTGGATCTGTCGAACTTCAGGACCAAAGTGTTTTGGCCTCGAAAGGCTACGACCCTGAAGGGCCGAAGGGAATCCGTCGATTCGATAGCCTCTTCGCAGGCTTGCGGCAATGGCACGGCCAGGCTGCGAACGCCGCTCTTCGAGCCGATCGCGTCGAACGGCCGACTTCGGGGCTTCAGGCCTGAAGTGTCGCAGGGCATAAATCCCAAAGCCCTGAAGTTCTGAAGGGGCGATATCACTGAAGACCTGCAGGGCTGAAACCCTCCAGCACCGAAGAATTTCGACGCCGCAGGGTTTCAGGACTGAAGTTCTGGAGGCACTTCGGTGCTTCGGTCCGAAAGGGCTGGAAGGCTCAAGTCTTGGAACCCCGATGACATGGCCGTCGTAAGAGGCGACGGAGGACTCGCGGCACTATGACACTTTGGGGCTATAGGGCTGAAGCCTTCAGGATGCTACAGGGCTACAGTTCGATAGACTTGAAGTTCTTTTGCCCCGGGGCCCCGAAGAGTTTCAGGCTTAACGTACTCTGAGGCTTCAGGGTTTTCGCTCTTATGTACCGTGGTGAAAAAGGGCTGAAGCGATGTAGCGATATAACTCTTTAGTCCTTTAGTTCTTAAGGATCTATGGCACTTTAGGGCTCAAGTTCTTCAAGGCAGGCAGGGCTGGAGTTCTTCAATACCTGAAGGTGTTTCAGCCCCTTCGGAACGAAAGGCCTATGGTACTCTGGCGATCTGGTTCTGCAGGGGAGACGGCCCCGAATCGCTGGAATACGACCTGGCAGAGCAGGGGGGCGGGTGGTGAATCGGCCTTGTAGCGCTTCAGGGCTTCAGGCCTGAAGTGCTACGGGTGCTTTTGCCTTGTCCGCACTTCAGTGCCGCAGCCTTTCGGCGCCGAAGCGCCAGGCGTGCATTTTGCCTGAGTTTACGGCGTGGATTTCTGCAGTTAGGGGCAGGGGGGCAGGGTTCTCTTCAGAGAGACGAGGCAAGCGAAAGCCTAATCAACATCGATCGTCTTCTCTCAAACGGCGAAAGCGGCGGGATGCCGCTTCCACAGGCAGCAGCGGCCACGAGTCCGGTTGACGAATCCCGCCGGTTCTCTAACATGGGCGTAAATTCCGGATTGGGTCCCGATTCCGTAACCCGGTCTCGCTGATTCGCACCTCAGTTGCGGGGATGGCAGCATGATGGCATGGATGACTCGAATCGCTTCGGCGAACGACAGCGAATCGATCGCGCCCAGCGGAACCGGGGCCAGCGAATCGGATTCGGGCCAGGGCTGGCGATCGTTCGGCTGGCTGGCCATCGTGACCTTCGTGGCGATCTCGGCCGTCGATGTCACCTGGCGGGTCAATCCTGTTTTTCACGATCACTGGATCTATTACGGCTTCCAGCGCAACCTGACGGCCCACTTGCGCGACTTCGCCTGGACGTACTGGGCCACCCGGCTGGCGATTCTCATTCCCGGGGCCGCGGCCCAGCGCTTCTTCGGGCTGGCTGGCGGCGAATTCGTCCTGCACAGCGGTCTGCTGGCCGTTTCGCTCTGGGCCGTGCGGGCCTGCGGGCGGCGGATGTTCGGCGAGCGGGCCGGGGCCCTGGGCGTCGTGCTGGCCGGCACGCACTTCTTTTTCCTTCAGGGCATGGCCAGCGACTACACCGACGGCTTCGGCCAGTTCTATCTGCTGCTGACGGCCGCCGCTCTGCTGCGGGCGATCGCGCCCGGCCAGGGCCGGAATCTCGCTGCGGCATGTGCCGGCTTTTTCGCGGCCTGCGTGGTGCTCACGAACCTCGCCTTCGTGGCGTTCGTGCCCGTTCTGACCGGTGCCGTGCTGGCGGGCCTGCCATGGGGCGGGGGGCGAACTTGGGCCATCGCGAAAAGGCTGGCGATCGTCACGGCGATCGGGGCCGTCGGCTTCGGGGTGACACTGGTTCTGGCCGATTTCTGGTTCCATGCCCATACGAACGTACACATCTGGCAGCCGAACCTTCACTTCATTCGTGAATTCCGCAACGACGAGACCTTCGCCATTCAGGATCAGCGAAACGCCCTGGCCGAATGGCTGCCTGGGGCATCGTGGCTGATCTGGCCCGCGATCGTGTCGGCCGCCGGCGTCGTGTCGATGGTCGATCTGGTGAGGAATCCGGGCACGACGACAGCAGGCGAGGCACGCACCCTGGCCTGGCTCACGCTGGTGCCGGCGGCGCTGTTGGCCGGCACGCTGGCGGACGTGTCGCTGAAGCTGGACATGTTCGGCAGGCTTTGGTTTTACGGGGTCGTGCTCTATCAGCCCATGGCCATCCTGCTGGCGGCCGGGCTTCTGGACCGCTATCTGCCGGTTTCTGGCCAGGCTGTGGCTCGATATGTACCTGCCGGAGTGCTCCTGGCAGCCGGCCTGGCGGCCGTGCACGGGGCAGGGGCGGTGCCGGAGATCGCGCCGGGCGAGGCCAACGAAACCGCCGTGTTCGCCCTGACCTTTCTGGCCGGTGTCGGCGGATTCGTCGCGATCATGGCCGGATCAGCCCGAAACGCGCCGGCGCTTGTCTTCGCCGGCCTGGCCATTCTGGGAGGGGTGCAGGGGCCGCAGCGGGCGATGTTTCGGGTGGATGCCGGCCGGACCCCGGCGCTCGTGGAATTCGCCATGCTCGACCGCTGTCGTGAACTGGACGCCCGAGCACGCCCCGAAACCGCCGCGGCCGTGCAGGAGGCTGTCGAACGCTGCCTGGCACTGGCCCCGGCCAACGACGTCGGCTTCTGGTACGACAAAAACTCGGCCATGGCCCCGGCGTTCGAGATGGTGAACGCCGCATTCGCTTACGGGCGGATTTTGTCGAAGGACATGGGCGATATCCGCGCGAAGCCCCTGGGCGGCATGCAGGTGGGCCTGGAGCCGGGCAGGGTGGTGGTCGTGTTGACGGACGACGTCGAAAAGGCCCGCGCCGCGGCCGATCGTGAATTCGAACGGCTGGCCGTGCGGGCCTATGATCTGGGCGTTCGGCGAATCGCTCACGGGCCGGTGCGATTTGCCCTGATGGCGTGGGCAATCGAATCAGCACCCGAAGGCCTGGCCGGTGATCTGGGCCGCGTGCGCATCGGGGGCACGAACGGCGTTCGGCGTTGACAGATCCGGTCATAACGGATATCACATATTTTCGACCGCTCGGAGAGCGCCGCACGACGCCAATGACTGGCCCCCGGGAGCATGTCGTCAGGATGACTGCATCAAGCGAGAACACCACGCCGCCAGCCGGTGGCGAATTGCGCGAACGCACGACCGGCGAAAGCCCGGCCCAGGTGCAGGCGCGCCTTCGCGACCTTGAGGCGAATCTCCTGCGACTGCGGGAAGAGAACGCCTTCCTGAAACGGCAGTGGCACGAGGTGACCCACTCCTATTCATGGCGGATCGTTTCACGCCTGAGCCGAGCCGCGCGGGACCTGGCCCCCAAGGGCTCACGCCGGCGCGCGATCGTGAAAGCCGGCAGGCGAAGCCTGGTTTCCCTGCGGCAGCGGGGCGTCTGGGGCTGGTTTCGGCGGACGGTCGGCCAGATCCGGCACGAATCGGTCAGCCAGGTGCGCCTGTGGCGCGCCCGGTCACGGCCATTCACCGGCGACAACCGCCCCGTGATTCTGTTCGTCAGCCACATCGGCGGCGGCGGCACGGAACGCCACATCCGCGACATGGCCACGCGCCTGGCCGAGGACGGCGTGAGGGCCATCTGCGCCCGGCCCGACGGCCACGGCCGGCTCTGTTTCGAAGAGCACGATGCCGACTGGTCACTCATGCGGCAGAAGCGCATCGCCCCCACGCGAGAGGGCATCGCCGCCATGCTTCAGGCCGTGCGGCCAGCCCTTGTCCACATCCATCACCGCATGGGCGTGCCCGAAGCCCTGTTCGACACCATCCGCGAACAGGCCCTGCCCACCGACTGGACGCTGCACGACTATCACGCCGTCTGCCCGCGCATTCACCTGAACGACGGCAACGGCCGCTACTGCGGCGAACCCTCGCCCGAGGGCTGCCGCTCCTGCCTGAAGCGGCTGGGCGATTATCACGGCCGCCCGACGAACCCGGACGTGCTCGCCTGGCGCGATGCCTGGCGCCGCCGGCTTCATGGCGCCCGCCGCATCTATGTGCCCAGCACCGATGTGCGCAACCGCCTGGTGCACTACTTCCCCGAGCTGGAATTTCACGTGCGGCCCCATATCGAGCCGAACAAGCCGGGGCAGTCGCTGGCCCGCGCCTGGGTGCCCGGCGACCGCGTGCGCGTGGCCGTAATCGGCACGATCGGGTCGATCAAGGGATCCGCCCGCCTGCTGGAAGCCGCCGAAGATGCCCGCCGCCGTAATCTGCGCGTCGAGTTCGTCCTTGTCGGCACCTCGGACCAGGAGCCGCGCCTGCTGGCCACCGGCCGCGTGGAAGTGACCGGCCCCTATCGCGAAGTCGAAATCTGGGACCGGCTGGAAGATGCGGAATGCCACCTGGCCTGGCTGCCGAGCATCTGGCCGGAAACCTATATGTATACGCTTTCCGTCGCCATGGCCGCCGGCTTGCGGCCGGTCGTGTATGACATCGGGGCTCAGGCCGAACGGGTCGCCGAGGCCGGCGTCGGCTGCCGCCTGCCGCTGGATGCTGACGCCGCGGCCCTCAACCGGGCCCTGATGGATCAAGCCGCGAAAGCCGCCGCCGATACGTCGGACTGGACTCCGAAATTCGCCGAATACCCGGAATTTCTCCACGATTATTACGGCCTGACGATCGACGAATTGAAATCCGCTGGCGTGATCGCGACATCGACGCCCGCGCCGCATACCTCCAGGAGCGACCATGCACGTCTTCACCAGCATCACCGCCAACTATCTTCCTAAGGCGGCGGTGCTTGCGCACACGCTCAGGCGGACGAACCCCGGCGTCGTCTTTCACCTGCTGATTTCCGACGACATTCCGGCCGACTGCCCGCGCGAAACGCTGGCGGCCTTCGACCATATCGTGACACCCCGGCAACTGCCCATCGACCGCTTCGAAAGCTGGGCCTTCGGCCATTCGGTCGTCGAGCTGTGCACGGCCGTGAAGGGCCCGATGGTCGAATATCTCTTCGACACCGTCGGCGCTGAGCGGGTCTTCTATTTCGACCCCGATATCGCCGTTCTCGGCTCGCTCGATGACCTGAACGCCACGCTTTCGCGCCATTCGGTGGCCCTCACGCCCCACCAGCTCGAACCCGAAACCAGCCGCCAGGCCATCATCGACAACGAAATCTGCTCGCTGGCCCACGGCGTCTATAACCTGGGCTTCCTGGCCGTCCGCCGCACCGATCAGGGCCTGAAATTCGCCCGCTGGTGGGCCGACCGCCTGCGCCAGTTCTGCCACGACGACAAGCCCCGCGGCCTGTTCACCGACCAGCGCTGGATCGACCTGGCCCCCGCCTTCTTCGACGACATCGCCATCCTGCGCGACCCCGGCTACAACGTGGCCACCTGGAACCTGACACACCGCAAGGCCTCAGGTGCCGCCCCCTGGAACGTGCAGGTCAACGGCCGGCCGCTCACGTTCTATCACTTCTCGGGCTTCGATTCAGGGGCCCAGCTCACCATGCTGGACCGCTACGGCAAGGAAAGCCCCGTGCTCTTCGACCTGCGGGACTGGTACGTCGCCGAGTGCGAAAAATTCGGCCAGAGCCTGCTGGGCAAGCGGCCGGGCAAGTGGGGCACCTTCGACGACGGCCAGCCGATCACGCGCGAACAACGCCTCTTGTATCGCGACCGGGCCGACCTGCAGCGTGCCTTCCCGAATCCCTACGACACTTCGGACATTTCGAACAACTACTCGGCCTGGTTCGCGGTCAACGGACGCCGGGCCATCCTGCGGCGCGACACCCCCGAACCCGGCTACATTTCCCTGCTGCGCAAACACGCCCACAAGCCGCCCCTGAAATGGGCCAAAATGGCCTGGAAGTCGATGCGCTCAGGCGTCTGACCGCAACGGTCGCGGCACCGATTCGCCGATCCGAGATTCTCCCGCCGATGGACCGATGGGACACTGCCATGAGACCCCCCGAGCCCAGCCCGATCGTGTCCGAAACCGCTGCGCGGACGAATTCGAATTCCGAGGCGATTTCGAATTATCGCGGCCCGCATACGGCCCTCCAGGCTGAAGCGTCGCATGCGCCGGAATCGGCTTCGCATGCGCCGAAACCGGCCAGGCAGTCGGCCCATTTTCCGATGATCGACGTCCTGCGCGGGTTCGCGGCGGTCACGGTCATCGTCTATCACGTCATCGAACACCTGAAATGGTCCGCGTTTCCGAACTCGGGGCCGGCCGTCTGGTTCCGCCTGGGCTGGATGAGCGTCGACCTGTTCTTCGTCATCAGCGGGTTCGTTATCACGATGTCGGCCGTGCGGGGCATTTCGAAATCGAATTCGCGCCGGGAATTCCGCCGGGAATATCTGCGGCGGCGGCTGACGCGCATCGTGCCGCTGCATTATCTGACTTGCCTCGTCTATGTCGTGTTCGTACTGCCCGCAATGCTGAGCATGCCGCGCATCGGCTGGCATTTGTGGACACACGCGGCCTTCGTGCATAACTGGCATCCGGCGACTCAGGGCTCCATCAACGGCGTGAACTGGTCCCTGGGCGTCGAAATGCAATTCTATCTGATCGTCATGCTGGCCGCGGGCTGGCTGGCGCGGGTCCGTCCGCGCGTGCTGGTCGGCACGTGTCTGGGTATCGCCTGGGCGTGGCGTGCGGCGGCATACATGGCGTTCCATGGCCAGACCGCCTTCGGCGCGAACCTGACGTGGGTGCATACGTCCCAGGTCTTCGGTATGCTCGACTTCTTCGGCTGGGGCGGCGCTCTGGCGCTGCTCGTGGCCAACGACAAGGACGGTTCGTTCCGGCGGCGCTGGCTCGACCGCTGGTGGATCCCGGCTGCCCTGGCGGCCCTGATCGCCTGGCCGGCGATGCGCATCTACTGGCCGAACGCCAGTTATTGGGACAAACCGGCGATGGTCATCTTCTGGCGCAGCTCGATGGGCCTGGTCTGGGCCCTGGTCATCGCGGCGGCCTGCGGGCTTGGGGCAGGGCGAATCTCCCGCTGGGCGGCCCCGCTGCGATATCTGGGCACGATCAGCTACGGTTTGTATCTATGGCATCTGCTCGTGATCGACTCGCTGAAGAAGACGGCCCTGCCGAACGCGCCGGATCGATTCCTGGCCGTCACCCTGCTTTTGACGGGCATCTTCGCCGCCGGCAGCTGGCACTTCTTCGAAAAACCGCTGATGGACAAATACGCGAAATGACATCGCCGCCCCGAGGCATGTCGTAGCCGTGCGTTTCGAATGCGGGACGATTCGGAATTCTCGGAGCGCCGCCTTTTCAGGGACCGGTCGAAGCGACGGCGTCCGCGATCTCGCCCATGGTCGCGGAGATCATGCCTTCCGTTTCGGACAGTTTTTCGAACCGGTCCAGAATACGGTCCAGAAATTGCAGATTTTCGGCGATATTGATCCCCATGTTATGCGGGTGCCACCAGAGGTGATAGATCTTCTTTTCGCGCGCGGCACTTTCCAGCCCCCGGGCGATCCGGCGCGATTTCAGCGGATCGATCGCCGCGAGCCTGGCGCTGTAAGGGCGCAGAAACCGCGAGGCGGGAACGTTGACGGTTCCGTCCGCCGCAGGCCCGGGCCAGTCCAGTAGATGATGGCCGCTGAGATTGGCGTACGTATCCAGCAGACGGAACACCCGCTGCGCCGGCGATTGTTCGGACCAGGCCTTCGGCCGGTATGCCCAGTGATTTTCGTTCCCCCGGTAGACCGTTAGCCCGGCGTCATTCGCCACTTTCAGAACGGTGTCGTCGTACTGATTTCGCGGAAAGACGATCGACCGCACACTGTCCGACCACGGACGCAGGGCGGCTCGCGATGCCGCCAGATCCGCCGCCAGGGCCGCCGAATCGATATGATTTTCGAGCGTGTAGTAATGCGAGAACGTGTGCGAACCCAGCTCCTGACCGGGTGTCCGGGCGATGAGGTCGACGAGGTGAGCGCCGAAATGCAAGGGATCGCTCGACGAGTCATCGGCGGACAGGGTCTCCTCAATGTAACGGTAAGGGCAGAGGGCCGGGTTCTCGTAATTGGGCCTGACGATGTCGAGGTGCGACATCAGCTCGGCCCGGTTGCGAAAAGTCAACATCCCTACGGTCGCCCACGTCGCATGAATGCGGCGGCGTTCGAACAGCTCGAGAAGCCGGGGGATCGCCTCGTGAACGCCGCGGATGTTCGCGCCGTAATTCTCGACCGATCGGCAATCGCGCATGCCCCAGTACAGTTCGAAATCCAGGCTGATGACCAGGGCGCCACGATCGGGGGACGGCATGAAATGAGGCCTCGCGTGTCTGAAATTTCCTGACGGTGAAGATTAACCCCCGGACATGACGCCGGACAAGTGGCAAGGGCTGGGCGGGCGGTCTTCACGATTCCTTCACGATCGGCGAACTTCGCGGTCGTGCAGCCAGAAGCGAACTCCCGTGACCGGTTCTTTCCGGTGTGGCTTCGCTATCGATTGACCACGCAATCCGGTCGATGCTATAGTTTTCCGGACTCGCGACTGACCTTGGCGGAATCGTCCGGCCGGTCATCGATCCCATCTTCAAGGGGTTTAGGAGCATCATGAAGACCGAAGAGATCCGTGAACGCGCAGTGATCGTTCATGACGAAGGCGCCGACTGGTTCCTTCAGCAGTACCGTTCGAAAGATGCACATTACAGCAACGCTTTTCGCTATGGGCGGCATCATATCGAAAAGCTGTTCGAAAGCTGCGTGGCGAGCCTGCCGCCCGGCGCCCGCATTCTGGATGTCGGCTGCGGCACGGGTGACCAGGCCAAAGCGCTTCTGGACCGCGGGTTCGACGTGCACGGTATCGAGCCGGCCCCCCGCATGCGTGAACAGGCTCTGGCCAAGCTCGGCGCGGACCGCGTCACCGAAGGCTCCATTCTGAAGCTGCCCTATCCGGACAACCATTTCGATTTCGCCCTGGCGCTCGAAGTGTTTCGATACCTCGACGCCCATGACAACGCCGCCGGGCTCGCCGAAGTCCGCCGTGTGCTCAAGCCGGGCGGGCGTCTGTTCGCGACCTTCGTCAACCGATGGGCGCTCGACGGCTTCCACACGCTCGTCGGCCTCAGAAAACTCCGAGGCGCCGTAACCGGCAACGGGCCCGCGGCCCACACGGAATTCGAAACGCCTGCGGGACTGGCCTCCAAACTGACCGCCGCCGGCTTCACGAAAGCCGAAACCCATGGCGCGATGTTCGCGCCCCTGCGCCTGACCTACAAGCTCGGACCGATCGGACCCCTCATGGGCCGTATCGTCAATCCGCTGGATCGCGTCCTCTCCGACAATGCCGTGACGAAGCCATTCGCCGGGCACCTGATCGCGATCGCGACGAAATGAAATTTCGCCCCGGCCGCCTCTGCAGGGTGTGACCGGGTCGAACGGCTGGTGACCTGGCCGTCAGAAACCGCAGGTCACGAGAACCTGGCGAAGCCACAGCCTTCAACGTGGTGGAGCCCCATCCCGGATCAGCGACCGAAGGGCCGAACGACTTCCCCGTGGGGATAGCCGCCGGTGACCGTTCCGAAACCGACGCCGCCCATGCGCCTTTGGACCGGATCGCACCGGCGCGCCTGTCCCATTGCATTTCGGGCCGCCGCCGGGGGAATGCGTGCGCTCAGATCTTCTTGCCGATCGCGTGCCAGAAGGGTTCGCCGTCCGACACGACGATCCCGGCAAGCCCCGCGGCGGTCATCATGTCGATGATCTGCTGCCTGGTGAATCGCTGCTCCAGCGTCGTCCCGAAACGGTCGAGGCTGTCCGTGCGCAATACGAAAAAGGAGCAGTGCTTGTAATAGGACAGGGGCACCATTCCGACGACCTTCTCGGAAAAGCCCAGGGCGTGCAGTGTCGCGGCCAGCCGGGCGAACGGGAAATACACGGTCGCCGCGATCACGTCACACACGAACTGCTTGGGTTTCGGAGGAAGTTTCGAAATGCGCTTTCGAAAGAAGCTCGATAGCGCGAACAGGCCGCGATACCACACGGGCCTGCCGTCAAGCGCGTAATACAGATAGATCAGAACATATCCGCCGCGTTTCGCCTTGCGGGTGATCGATTTCAATGCCTTCGCGGTATCAGGCACGTGATGCAGCACACCCAGGCTGAATACGAGGTCAAAGGTGTCGTCGTCAAAAGGCAGTTCGTCGGCGGACGCGACCGACACCCGGACATTCGGCAGCCCCGCGCAAGCCCGTGCGGCCACGAAGGCCGCCGAACTCGGATCCACGGCGTCGACCGTCCCCGCCCGTTTCGCCACGAACGTAGTCCAGCGGCCTGAACCGCAACCGATGTCCAGGCATCGCGCGGCAGGACCGAGCACGTTATCGGGCACGATATCGAAATACTGAAGGCCCTTCATTTCGATTTCGGCGGGATCGAACTCGCTGAACTTTTCCCATTCGTGACCGAACGAACTGACCACTTCGGGATCGATGTTCCGGGATGCCGGATCGTGGCTTTCGAAACGATGGACCGTGAGCGAATCCTGACGTTCGACCGTTTCGATGCAGGGTCGAGAATACTTCGGAAAGTCGGGCTGGTTCATGAGTGCCTGGGGATCGCCTGGGCCGTGTGTTGGTGAATCGCGTTTTCTCGGACAACGACAAGCCAGGTCACTCGAACCCGGGAAAGTCATGCACAGGAGTTCGCGATCTTAGCTTACGGCAGGATACGGATTCAAGCTTGAGCCGTCGGGAAACCGGCCCGGTTCCGGATGCCGGCGCCGGCCTTCCGCCCGGTTTGCATTTCGGGCCGCCGGCCGCAAGGTCCGGATTCATGAGCGGGCTGACCCGCCGGGCACCGGTTCCGCCTGGCTTTCCAGCTCCTGCGGTGTCCGGACGGACAATCCCGCCGGTCGCGGCCAGCCTTCCGGCGCTCCGTAGACCTTGTCGAAGATCGCCAGATACACGTCCCGGTTGGCCTTGATCGAATAATATTTCTCGACCCGTTCCCGGGCTGCCGTGCCCAGGCTCCGGCGCTTCTCGGGATGATCGATCAGGTCGACGATCGCTTCGACCCATTCGGCGTCCGAGTTGACCAGAAGGCCGGATCGATCGTGCTCGATCACGCGGAAATTCGTGCCGATGCCCGTGGCGATCGTCGGAATGCCCAGGGCCATGTATTGCAGCGCTTTCAGGCCGCTTTTGCCGTAAACCCAGGGGTCGTCGGGCAGGGGATACAGGCCGATGTCGATGCGCTGCAGGTCGGCCACCTCGGTTTCGCGGTTCCAGGCGATGCTCTCCACCGGCACGCCCTCCATCCGAAAATTCCCGGTTCCGATGACGAGCAGACGAATCTTCCGCTTGGCGGCCACCTCTCGCAAAACGCCGGCCAGATAGCCCAGATAGATCTCGGTGGCGTGGCTGCCGCTCCAGCCCAGGACGATCGGCTTCTCGGCTTCGTTCGAATACGTGTTGGCCGGTCGATAGGTTTCGGTATTGATGGTCGACGAAATGTCCGTGGTGTTCGCGTTGAATTTCCTCGCGAACTTGTCCAGAGCGGGCGTGCACGTGATCACGTGCCGGGCCCGGCGCATCAGATACGTGATTCTCGAAGGCCCCTTGAGCCACCGCGTGAACGTATTGGCGTGGCTCGTGTGCGCCAGGTGAACCATGTCGTCGACGTCGTAGATCATCCGCGGGTTGACGCGTGCGTAGGCCCGTTCGAATAGCGCCGGGCCCAGCAGCGACACCGAGTGAAAAATGAAAATGCCATCGTAGAAGGGCAGCCGCGGAATCCAGAGAAGCCGCCGAATGAAGCCGAACAGAGTCCAGAAGACCTTCTCGGGATACCGGCCAGGCTTGTACAGGATCGACCAGAGCCGCGCGGTCACGAACGACGTGACCGTGATGGAATAGCCGTTGGCGCGCAGGTATTCGAAATACTGCTCGTATTTGAGCCGCTGCCCAGGCGCGACGCCCTCAGGATACGGCGAAACGACAAGGATCGATTTGGGCTTCCGGCTGGGTTGGCTCATCGTCTGGCTGATCACGTTCGGCAAGATGTGCCCACGTTCGGGGCAAGGTCGCGGGCGTCATTCGAACTCGAGACCTATTTCTACCAAAGTCCTGTCGCCCGCGAACAGTCATCTCCCGACGTTTCGGAAAGTGGACGCGCCGTGGCGTCATTCCCGCTTCGCCAGCGGGTCGTCGATCGCCCGCATCCGCCGCAGCAGTTCCGCTTCCAGCTCGCCCCGCAACTGTGCGGCGGCCGGGTCGGCAGCCAGGTTCTTCGTCTCGCCGGGGTCGGCGGACAGGTCATAAAGTTCATCCAGCGCGGCGTCTTCGAAATGGCGGATCAGCTTGGCCTTCGGCGTGCGGATCATCCGCATGCGGGCCTCTCGATAGTGCTTCATGTCATACTGGCCGAAATTCGAATCGTCCCAGCCCTTCACCTCGCCGCCGGCCAGCAGCGGCGCGGCGTTACGGCCTTCGATCTTCAGGTTCGCCGGCAGCCCCAGGCCCACCCAGGCCAGAACGGTGGCGAAGTGATCCAGCTGGGTGAAGGTGCGCTTCACCCGGTGCCCGGCCGGCACGCGGCCCGGCTGGCGCACGATCAGCGGCACCTGGATGGCGTTGTCGAACATGTTCGGCCGGGGGCCTGTCTTGCCCTCGACGATCCAGCTGCCGTTCCCCTTATGATGCAGGCCATGCTCGCCGATCATATACCCGTGATCGCTGGTGAAAATGACGAGCGTGTTTTCGTCCAGTTTCAATTCCCCCAGCAGGGCCAGCAGCCGGCCGACGTTGCGGTCGACCGATCGCACCGAAGCCAGATATTCGCGGCGCAGCTTCATGATACGCTCGCGCGGCAGCCCGGGCACATCGGGCAGGGCAATTTCGATGTCCGCCACGGCCGCGGCGTCATCTTCGGCTGTCGGGGCGTAAGGGGCATGCGGTTCGCGGAAATGCACGGCCGCCAGCCACGTGCCGCTTGCATTTTCACGAATGAATTTCACGGCGCGGTCCGTGATCAGGTCACTGACGAACCCGGGCCGTTTTTCGGAGATGCCTTCAGCTTCCAGCACCGGGTCGCGGGGCGTCGTGCCCCCGCCGCGAAAGCCGTAAAAATCGTCGAAGCCGCTGCGGGTCGGATGAAATTGATCCTCAAGCCCCAAATGCCATTTGCCGACGAGCATCGTGGCATAGCCATGGGCCTTGAGCACCTCAGGCCACGTGAGAAACGCCGGGGCCAGGCCGGCCTTCGGTTCGGTTTGCGGATTCAGCCAGTCGCGAATGCCCACCTGCGTAGAATACAGGCCCGTCATGAGCCCGGCCCGCGACGGCGAACACACGGGCGTGGTGGTGAAGGCGGCGTCGAACGTGGTTCCCTCACGCGCCAGTCGGTCGAGCACGGGTGTGCGGGTGTCGGGCCGGCCATAGGCGCCGAGCGTCCAAGTGGCCTGATCGTCGGTGTAAATGAAAAGAATATTGGGCCGCTGCGGCGTGGCTTTGGGGTGGCGCACGTCATCGGCGGCTGATTCGATCGCGAGATTCAGGCAAGTCGCGGCGAATGAGCAAATCACGACGATTGCCGGTTCGACTCTCTTCCGCTGCCGCCTCAGCCCTTGAAACGCGCGTGCGATTGACCGAAGATAACCCGGCGACGTATTCGACCGCATGGCAGCACCTCTTTCCGGCGACGGACGATTCGGGGAGAGCGAACGGGCGAAACCCGCCGCCGCACACACACCAGGGCATTCGAGACCGATGGCCAAAGACGCACCGAACTTTCTGCAGGGCCTGACCGCCTGTTTCGGCTTTCCCGTGGCCGAGAACCCGACCCAGGCCATGATCGAACCGGCCTATGCGGCCATGGGCCTCGCCTGGCGGTATCTGACGGTCGAAGTCCGCCCCGAAAACCTCGGCGATGCCGTGCGCGGAGCCCGCGCCATGGGCTTCAAGGGCTTCAACTGCACCATACCGCACAAGGTGGAAGTCATCCGCCACCTGGACGAACTGACGCCCGCCGCCGAGAAGATCGGGGCCGTCAACTGCGTGGCCATTCGCGACGGCCGCCTGCTTGGCGAAAATACCGACGGCAAGGGCTTTCTGCAATCGGTGCGTGCCCTGCGGCCGGTGGAAGGGGCGAATGTCGTGCTGCTGGGTGCCGGCGGCGCGGCCCGGGCGATCGCCGTCGAGCTGGCCCTGGCCGGCGCGGCGAAGATCACGATCGTCAACCGCAACGAAGAACGGGGCCGGACTCTGGAAGCCCGGCTGAAGGAAGTCACGAAAACCGCGACGAGCTTCGTGCCCTTGAACGGCACCTATGAGCCCGACTCGGCCACGGACTTGCTCGTCAACAGCACGTCGATCGGGCTTTATCCGGATGTCGACGCCCACGTGCCAGTGAGCCTCGCACCGCTTGGCCCCGACGCGATCGTGTGTGACGTGATCCCCAACCCGCCGAAAACCCGGCTGATCCGCGACGCTCAGGCGAAGGGGCTGCGCACGCTCGACGGCCTGGGAATGCTGGTCAATCAGGGCGTGATCGGCATCGAGCTGTGGACGGGCGGCCAAAGCCCCGAACCGGCCGTGATGCGGGCGGCGCTAGAGGCGATCTTCGGGGCGTGAAATACGACCTCCGCCGGGCGGTTCGGCGGTGTCGATCGATCGGAAGACGGTTTCTAAAGGACTTGTGCCATGTCTTCGCCCAATGTCATGTCGTTCGCCTATCCGGATGCCGGCCTGGCGTTTCGTGGCGACGGCAATCTGGCCGTCGTGGGCCGGGCATATCGCGACGTCGTCCGAAATGGCATCGCACTGCGGTCGATGCCCCGGTCGATGAGCGTCAAGCTGATCGACCCGGCCGGCAAGGTGATGGGGCTGAAGTCGTTCGCGACGCAGACGATCGGCATGAGTGACATTTCGTGTCATTTCGTCTGCAATTTCGACCTGAGCCGCGACCTGGCCACGAACGACCGGCCGGAAGGGGACTGGACGCTGCGGATGACCGGCGCATTCCGGGCCGAGGACGGCTCGATGTCCGAATCGACGATCGAGCGGAAGATCCGGATCGTCACGCCGAAGGACATTCCGGGGCAAAGCGTTATCGCCTCATGGGAACCGACGCCACCGAACGACGGCGGCTTCGGCCTGTCGTGGCAACGGCCGCAGCCGGACGACGTTTTCGCCGGGCTGCCGATCCCGGTGACGATCACGGCCAGGCAGGCCGAGACAGGCCATTACCCGGTGCTGGAGCTGCTGGACAACGACCACAAGGTCGTCGTGACGAGCCTGTGGTTCAAACCCTGGTCGCGCAGCACCCCGCAACTGCGCACGACCGTGAAAGCTCCGAAAGACCTGGACGGCGCCCGCAACACGCACCAGTTCCGGCTTTCGATGATCGCGCCAGAGACACCGGCCGGCCGCTCGGCTTCGTCGTATCGATCGTTTCAGGCAGACGCGGCGGGCAGGCCGACCGTCCAGGCCGCCGGGGCAGGGGGGCGAGGCAAAGCGGCCGAGTCGTTTTCGACACGATCGGCAAAGCCCGTGCGTGCGAAATCCAGCGAAGTCTTGCGGGTAAACCTGAACAAGGCCAGCACAGCCAAGATCGCCGCGAACCTGCCCGGCATCGGCCCGGCGCTGGCGAAAAAGATCGTCGCGGCCCGGCCGGTGAAGTCGCTGGACGAGTTGATCGCCATCCGAGGCCTGAGCCCCCTGATGGTCGAATCGATCCGAAGCCTGGTAGAGTGGTGAGGAAAAGGGGACGGGGGTCATTTTCTTCGTTCCCTTAACTCCTTTCCGGATAAAACCTTTGCGGCACTCACGCTTTCCGGTCAATTTGTCGGATCGTTGCAGATCGCTCTCCAGGCGGGCTCAGCGGGCACGGATCATGCCGGCGGGCTGCTGGTCGTTCTGATCGGGCCTGAAATCGAGACGAATCCGGAAGAGGGAATTGCAAGTGCCAGGCGATCGCTCGTGGAGAACCGGTCGATCGGTTCGAAGCCTGATCGCGATTCGAAAGCCTGGCTATCGGGCTTCAGGCTTGACGTGATCCGGATATTTCCACGCGCCGACGTTCATTTTGAGCCAGCGGAAGTAAGGCGCGATGCCGCGATCCGATTCGCCGGTTCCTTCGCCGCCCATTTCGAAATTCGGGCCTGTGCCCTGCTTGCCCGTCACGTCCTCGACGTATGGACTCCGGAACAGCATGGCCGTTCCGGGCGTCTTCAGATACAGATTCCATTCGGCTTCGAGAGACCTGAGATGAAACTTGTTGAAAATTCCTTCGTTGCCGGATGCGTCCCGATCAGGCGTTTCGGTATTGAGAGAGAATCCCGAAGCGGGGATCGGCATCTCTTCATGAAACATCAGGATGTCGCAGCCTGGATATTCGACTTTCGATTTCGACTGATGATTCGGGCAGAAGCCGATCTCCACGTTCGGAGCGACTGCCTTGAACCAGCCCGCCAGCTTCGCCTTCTTCGCGGCTCCGTCCGGCTCACGGAAAAGTTCGTGATCGATACGCAGGGGGTGGTCGAATTCCTGGAACATGTTGACGAACACGTTGCCGATCGCCTCCGATTTCAATAAGTCCGCCGTCCGTTCGATCGCGTTCCGAATCGCGGCTTCGTCCTTGAGCAGATCGTCCTTGCGCGGCATGAACATGCCGATACACACGACCATACCCCGCTTGTCCGCTTCGCGAACGAGCCAGGTGAGTCTGCGGGCGAAGCCGGGGATCAGCCTGCCGTCGGACGTGAACGCGTTCGGGCCGGCGTTGACGTCCGGAAAACCGCCGTTCGTCCCTTGCAGCGAAACCGAAATCAAATTGATCCCGTGATCCGCATAATCATCGAGATTATTGATCAATCGCTCCGTCACCGCCGGGCTCATCAGCGCGTTATTGCAGCGCAAGCCCCAGAGTTTTACTGGCTTGCCGCCGAGCCTGGCGGCACCGTCGCGAATTTCGAACTCCTTCGTCGGTTCGGCTCCGCGACTCGAACCGGCGGCGGATGCCAGAATCCAGGCAGCCATCAGCGAGATGATCCATCGAATCGACATTTCGGATCTCCTGTTCGGTCAAAGAGCGTCCGCGGAAATGACTTCGCCCCGATTCCGCGTCGAAACGGCCCACCAGGTCGTCTCGGTGATCGAGCTCTTCACGAACCGGACGTGGCCATCCAGAAATAGCACGTTCACGCCGCCTGGATGATAGCTCCGGGCCGACATGCGGCCGATCACGTTGCCCGACATGCAATCGTACATCGCGTGATTCGGTGTCCGGTAGAAATTGATCGTGGCGTAAATGAAACTGCCGCGTGCCCACTCGCGCCCGCGCTGCCCGACCCACCCGATGATCGAGTTCCGGCAGAAGTCATCGCTGATCGATGTCAGCGCCGGGCCCTGCGCATATTGAAGAAACGGATCCGCGGCGGTCGGCCCTGGCGTGTCGACGCCGTTCCCCTTGATCGATTCAGTGAACGCGGCCGTGTTGCTCAGCCCGTCGACGACCTCCGAAAACCGAACCGACGAACGGTCATAGAAAACGCCGTCCACCTGTTCGAAACCGTCTTCCTGCCGGAAGCTTCCGCCGTTTTGCCGGCCGGTTCCGGAATTCGCCATGTAATTGTTCGGGCCGAAATCGGGCGTCAGCTTCTCGGGTCCGGGATCCGACGGGCACAGGAACGTGCGGATCACGGTCGCCAAAGCCGTGGTGTTTCCGTAATCCCACGGGCGGGCCGGTGCCGGCAGACTGCCCAATTGAAAATTGATCGCATTCTGAACCGACGTGCCTTCCAGCATCGGCAGCATTTGAGCCAGCGAAGACCACAAGTGCGGCGAACCGGTCCGTGCGGATGGCAATCGCGAATGCACCGATTCGTAATTGTGAATCGCCAGCCCGATCTGCTTCAGGTTATTCGTGCACTGGGCTCGCCTGGCCGTCTCACGCGCGGACTGGACCGCCGGAAGCAACAGGGAAATCAGGACGGCGATGATGGCGATCACCACCAGCAATTCGATCAACGTGAACCCGCTGCAATTTCGGCTCTTTCCGTTATTGCCCTTCATTTCGCACCGTCCGGTCCGATCTTGACATGATTCGGATATTTCCAGGCCCCCACGTTGTCCCTGACCCATTCATAATAGAACCGCACGCCCCGATCGCTCGGGCTCGTGCCGCGGCCGCCGATCTCGGCATGAGGCGCCGTGCCGCTGCGATTCGAAATCCCCTGGATAAACGCCGCGTGAAACATCATCGCGGCATTCTCGGCCTCGGCATACCGGCGGCAATCGTCGAACACGAATTCGAGATGCCCCTCGTTGAACACGCCGTCGTCCTCGTAGCTGTCCTGCTTCTGCGTCTCCACGTTCACGACGAATCCTTCCTTCGGAATCTCCATTTCCTTCTGAATGATCCGAACTTCCATGCCCGGATAGGTCGTCCCCGTCGGCGACTTCATATAAGGACATACGCCGACTTCGATCCCGGGCGCGATCGCCTTGAACCAGGCCGTCAGTTGCGCCTTTTTCTGTTCGCCGTCAGGCTCGCGGAACAATCGCTGATCCATCCGCGCCGTATGATCGAATTCGTGGACCAGGTCGACGAACACGTTGGCCAGGCCTCGATCGTTCAGGAACCTGGCCGTCTCCTCCACGGCTCGCCTGATCGCCGCGTCTCCTTCCAGTTCCTGGTCCTTTCGCTGCGAAAACAGGCCGACCATGACGACCATGCCACGCCTGTCCGCCTCACGAATCAGCCGCTCCAGCCGATCGGCCACATCCTTTTTCAACTTGCCGTCACGCCCGAATCCGTTCGTGCCAGCATCCGGATCCGGCCAGCCGCCGTTAGAACCCTGAACGTAAACGCCAATCAGATTGATGCCATGCGCGGCCATGTTGTCCAGCGCCCGAATGTGCCGCTGCGTTACCGTTTCGCTATGCAGGGCATTGCCGCACCGAATGCCCCACAACTTCAACCGGGCACCGCCGAGATACGCGCGATCGCCCCGGATTTCGAATTCTTTCGTCCTCGGCGGACCGGAATCCTGACCGTTCATGCTTACGAAGCCGATGGACAAGAGAATTGCCGCTCGTAATACCATCGTTCGTATCGGAATCATGTCCGGAATCGCCCTGAAAATCAGCGTATCGAGTCGTGATGGTCGCAAGCGAATTCGCGGTCGCTCGTGAATCGCCCCTCTCTCGAATCGGCCGACTTCGATCTTCAAGCCTCCGGATGCCCCAGTCAACCCCGGCGTTCACCGCGAAAGCCCGGATTTTCCCGGCCGGGCATCGTTCCGCCCGTAGTATTACGATTCGGAAATCAGTCTTAACGTACTCAGGCAATGGAGTTTCGGCCTCCGGTTTCGCGTGCGGTGTCCCACTCCGGCGAGAGCCTGGTTTTTTCGAAAAATCATGGGGCAGGAAAAGGGGGGGGCATTTTCTTCGTTCGTTTATCTCCACTGTCGAGAAACCCCTTGCGTCAATCCGGCTTTCCGGTCAATTTGTCAGGGACTTGCACTTCGCCCGCCGAATGAGAATGAGCCTGACCGGGCGGATCAGCGGGCTGGGCGATCTTTTCGAACGTATCACGACTGTCCGTTCGCCGCGCTGCGCTTTTTCGTCAGCTGGATCGATTTTCCGATGAGAGAGGGCCGTTTCCGGATCGGCCCGGGCATCGCTCGGACCCTCGCGAAGAAGAGGAGAATGGTCATGTCGAAGAGCTATGCGGTCGCCGTTCTCGCCACGATCGGGCTGATCGGATCCCCCGGAACCATATGCCAGGCTCAAACCCCGCCGGACAACGGCTCTACGAATGTCATTCTGCGTGCCCAGCAGACCAACATGTGGTGCTGGGCGGCCAGCGGTCAAATGGTGATGGAATTTCTCGGGAAGAACGTTTCGCAATGCGACGAGGCCGACAAACGATTCAGCCACAATGACTGCTGCAATTCGCCGACGCCCGCGCCCTGTATCCAGGGCGGCTGGCCGGAGTTCGACAAATACGGCTTCGCGTTCCAGACGACGAGCGACACGGCATTGAGCTGGGACGAACTGCGTGCCGAGATCGCCACTCATAACAGGCCCTTCGCGTTTTCGTGGCACTGGATTGGCGGAGGCGGCCACATGATGGTCGTTCGAGGGTTCTTGACCGTGGACGGCAAGCGGTTCGTCTCCATCAACGATCCGTGGCCGCCGAACATCGGGGACCAAAGAGACATTACCTATGAGGAGTTTATCGAGGGCCCGGATCATACGCACTGGAACGATTACTACGCCGTGACTGCGGCAGTCGTCGCACCGGGGAACGCCCCTGGCGCGGCGGAACCGAAACAAGTGGAGAAAAAAGCCATGCGGCCCGGGCAGGGAACGGATCCCAAAGAGGCAGTCGCTCAAACACGAGAGATCGCGGAACGCTCGCTGGAGACCTACCGCAAGCTGGTCATTCGAAAAGAAGGGCCCGGGGCCGCTGTCGGCGATCTCCGGCTCGGCGATCCATTTCCGGTCGCCTGGATCGGGCTCGACGAACTGCAGAATTTTCCCGGCGGAGATCCGAGCCGCGTCTTTCGAAAAGGCGTGGACAAAGTCCTCTACCCGATCCAGTCCGCAAATGAAATTCGATCGAGCGTCATGATCCAGAAGCGGAACGACAAATGGGTGGACGACGCTTACGGCAACAAGGCGCTCACGATGACGCTGGCGCAGTCGCGCGATCGATTCACGAAGCAATTCGGCAAGCCCGTTTCGGAATTCTACGCCGTATCGATCCCGGCGCTGAACATGTATTTCCTCGCAACGGCGACGGATGGCGACACGACCCTGATCTCAGTCATCGATCACCCTGAGATCGGCATCAAGGCGGGAGTGCCGGAGAAAGCCACCGAACTCATGCCCAGGCTGAGAGAAGCCGCACGCAATCACAACGGCCTCCCGCGGTAAAAGCAGCGTAAGAGGAAATGGAGACGGGGGGCATTTCCGCTATCCGCTGGAAAATGAACCTCCCGTCACCTGAATTCGCCTTGTTTCCCGGAATGTCCCCATTGTTTCCGGGGCGGCCCATATGGGGTACCTATCCGTGACTACAAGGCCGAATGGACAGATCCCGATGAAATCAACTGGTTGTTCTGAATACCGTAAACGATGTCGAAAGATCGTACTCTCGGCTATAGAAAGTCCGGGGACGATGTACCGAACAATAGGTGAACTCGAATCACTTATTTTTGGACACTCGTTGGGCTATATGGAGCTTGATCTGATCGATAGACACAATTCGTTCGATTCGCAATTCTGCGATTGGATATACAAGACATACGGTGTTTCCGCATCATCGGGATGGGCAAGAGCATGTGAAAGGACTGCAACCAGCGATACACCGCCGGCAGCGATCTTTGAGAAATGGGCATTGGAATTTCTGGATCAATGGATCGATCCATCCACCGCTACGTAATCCTTATCGAAATTCCGCCTGCCTCAACCAGCACACCGATTTCGCTAGTGGGAAGAAAGGAAAGGGGGCCAGCGATAAGAAAGAGGAAAGAAAGGGGCTGGGAAAAGAAAGGGGCCAGGGGGAAAAGAAAGGGGCCAGGAGCCTTTCTGGTGGTACGTGGGGATATGTGGGAAAAGAAAGGGGCCAGGAGCCTTTCTGGTGGTACGTGGGGATATGCATCGTAATGCTGAAAATGGTAATGTTCTGCCATGATTTCGGAAGCCATCAAGGGCAAAACAAGGTTCTCTACAGAGCCGGGCAGGAGCCTTTCCCCCGCCCCAAACGGTCGATCGGCCTGTCCGCCGATCGACGTTCGCCTCATAACCGGAACTGTCGCAAATGCTATGGCCACTTGCAGACACCCCCCATTCTCATAATACCTTATCGTCGCCACGGCCAACCGTTTCACTCGTTTCTTTCCCACAAATGATCAGATTGGGACTTCGCCGGCCAAGCGAAACCACTTGAAGATGATGAACCAAATCAGATGGACAGCTTCCCGATATTCGCACACGTGACAGGCGGATGCTTTAAATCACTTCATAGAAATCGATCCAAAGGCGGCTTCAAGTCGAAGAACTCCATGCTTTCTAAACTATTCCGAAGAATTCCGTAATTTTTGTCCAAAATCGATCAGAACGTACATTTCTCTTTCAGTAGTTGAATTGGGAGATCTGACCAAGACGATTCCGCGTCCAATTCCCTGGAATTCCGCATCTTCCCGCTTCTTCTGCACATATGGCTTGAGCATAACCTTCCGCGAGGACTTCATTCATGATCAGGAGAGTCTAAATGACAAGATCTCCAATTTCGTTCCGTTCGGTCGTGACGACATTGATACTATTCACGAGTTTCCGAGCTTCCAGTGCCGCTGACTTGATCGTCAACGGCGGCTTCGAATCAGGGAATCTCTCAGGTTGGACCGCAGTAAGCCAGTTTTCGAACACGTCCTACGACGAAAACTCCACACCAGCCGCCAGCGGTTTTTTTGCTCAAAACACCTCCGAAACCACCTCATTGTCAGGGCTTTCGACTCTTGGCCCGGCATCCGGCAGCTTCTATGCTCTGGCCGATTCGACTGCCCCGGGTGCGAACGTGCTGATTCAGAATTTCACTGTACCGCAGGGCACGACGTCTCTGAATCTCTCCTTCGACATGTTCACATACGATTGGTACGGTGCTGGGGCTACAGGTTCGAGCCTCAACTATCTGGACGATCCCAACCAGCATGTGCGCGTCGACTTATTGAAATTCGACGCACCCGATTACGACACGAGCGCCACTTACGTGGTCGTGAATCTGTTCGACGGCCTTCAAAATAACACCAGTCCACCCACATGGCAGAACTATGCATTCGACCTTCTGCCTTACGTAACGCCCGGATCGAATTATCGCCTTCGTTTCGGTGCCGTCGATAACCAGTTCGTCCTGAATATGGGCGTGGACAATGTCGCTCTCGTCGTCGTTCCCGAACCTTCTTCAATTCTTCTCGCCGCTTCGTCAATCCTGGCTTTGGCGATTCGGTGCAACCGTCGGAATTCGAACGGCTGATCCGGCCCGGTCGCTCTTCGATTCTTCTCTCGACAGTCTCATGCGTTCCCGACATCTTCACCCGGAATCCATGATTCCCAAGCCTGTTCACGTCCACTCCGATTTTCCACTTGAATATGGAGCTACTGCCATGCATGAACCAACCACCTTCGAGACCCTGATCCAGAGGCTCGATCGCGTCGAGTCCGACCTCAACGAGGCCAATTCCCGCCTTCATTCGGCCATCCGCCGCCTGCGTGCCATGTGGCTTTCCGTCGGCGCGCTGTTCCTTGGCGGCCTCATTCTGGCCGCCAGTCCATCGGCTCAAGCTCAGTTCGGCGTGACTCTGGCCTCGCTGAATGCCCGCCTTATCGCCGTCGAGAACAAAACGGCTCCCCTGGCTTACGATTCCGCCGACAAACTCCTGACCGTCTCGGGAACCAACGTCATGATCGTGGACGGTACCGGTGCCACTTCAAGCACCAGCGGCCTGGGCAATCTGCAAATCGGATACAATGCCATTCGTACTTCAGGGAATGTCCGCACGGGGTCACACAACTTCATCCTGGGCGACCAGAACAATTATGGCAGCTATGGCGGAATCATCACTGGCTTCGCGAACTCGCTTTCAGCGAGCTACAGCGGAATCATCGGAGGCAATAGCAACGTGGCAAGCGGAAATTATTCAGCCACGCTCGGTGGCGCTGCCAATTTAGCCTCAGGCGCTTTTTCGAGCGTTAGCGGAGGAAACCAGAATCGTGCGAACCAGGGTTATGCAAGCGTCAGCGGAGGGATCGGCAACTTTGCCACCGGCCTTTACTCAACAGTCAGCGGTGGTGTATCCAATACCGCGAGCGGGCAAAATTCCACCGTCAGCGGTGGTGGTGGCCGCTCAGCGACTGGCAACCCAAATTGGGTCGGTGGCGGCTTGTTCCAGGGCAACTGATCAACCTTCATTCGGAATCGAAACATCCGCTGGTGCTCGGTTCGCACGAACATCGTCTCGTATCACAGGATCCCTCATGCTGAAGAGTCGATTTTCGTGAAACACGGATTCCAAAGCCGCTTCCGAATGAAGTCCATTCGCAAGAGCCATGACTGACAGATTTGGCCGGAAATCCCTTTTGTTACTCCAGGCCTCAGACTTTACAAGACAGGGACGCATCGCCATCGAAGCGATGCGTCCCTGTCTCACTTCCATTTTCGATTTCGAATTCCGGCTTCTCATAACCGCCCCGGCCTCAAACCGCCGGTCAAGCGAATCACAGCCCCGGTCAAAAAAATCCAGATCGCCCCGCGCCGCCTCGCTTTCCTGCAGTCACTCCAGACTCGATTCCGCCGGTCATGCAGAATCCGATTTCTGGCAGATACGGCCGAAAGCTCTCGCAGCTTCGAATCTTGATCCGTCAGCTTCACATGGAGAGCGGAAAGGGTCAGGAGCCGATTTTGGCGAACCAAAAGGCTCAGGAGCCAAATTGGTCGATCAGGCAAATATTCCTCGCGGCCGCGATTTCTGATCGTTACGTCCAGGAGCGTATCAAGCTTCAGCCTCCTTCGTTCGCGTCAGGAAGTTGGTGGAGTGGTGAGTTCGAGGACGAGGAAACTCGCCCCGTGCTCTTCGAAAGGCCGATGATTCACTCGCGGGCATATCGGTTGAGCCATCGGCCCAGGTATTGGGCGAAGAATTTCTTGCCGCCGCGATTGATCGTCTCCTGGTCCACGACTTCTCCATTCTCGACATCGCAGATTTCCATTTCGAGATTGAACCGTATCGCGTGATCCCGGCCCAGGCGTTGATCCGTCCCCGTATCCGCCATCATCGTCAGGAACAACTGGATGAACCGATCGACGCTGGCTTCGGCGATTTCGAATGCGATGCCACGTTGCTCGGGCGTCAGGGCCGCAAGCTCGTCGTATTTCTTTCGCCGGATCGTTCCTAGCCTGGCACGAGCTTCTTCTGACTCCGCAAGTTCTTGTGTCGCACTCACGGACCAGTTCCTGAGCCAGAACAGATAACGTCCGAAGACGTCCACCAGCACTTCGTGTCGCTCTGCCGGATCGCTGGGGAGTGTTTCGAAATCGATGTCGAATTGCGGTGGGCGGCGATAGCTCATTGCACTTTCCGGCGATTATGGACATTCCGCGTCATTTCGGCGATGCTGCCCGGTGCGCTACTCGCGAACCGAACCGAGCACTTCCGCGACGGAGACGATTATCGAAGATGTTGACTCAAAACGGCTTATATGGCACGATCGAGTATTATGAACAGAAACGACGAATTATGCCATGTACCGCCCTATAAGGTCCGCGTCGCCGCCGGTAGCAGGATCGTGATTCCGGCCGAGGTGCGGCAGGAGCTTGGCATCAAGGAAGGCGAAGACATTCTCCTTTCTCGTGGCCAGGACGGCTATCGCCTTACGACGTAACAAGATGCGATTCGTCGGGCTCAGGACCTCTTCTCAGGGACGAAGAAGCCAGGCGAGATGGTCGTTGACGAGTTCATCCGTGAGCGTCGAGACGAAGCGGCAAGGGAGGCTTGAGATTTCCGGGAATGAAAAGGAATCGGGTAATCTCTGGGGCGGCGTGCTCGACTCGTCGGCGATGCTTGCCTGGCTATTCCGTGAGCCGGGAGGCTCGGAAGTGGAATCTATCTCTCCGGTACTCTTGCGGATTGCATCTGCATCACAATTGGAGCCAGATTCGGCCTTCCCGTTATCACGGCGGATTCGCGCTGGGCCGAAACGGAACTCCCGGCCAAGGTTCGTCTTATTCGTTAGCCGAAATAAGGAAAATGTGACGAACCGGGCTTTCGTGAAGGCTGCGTTCGAACGCTCCTGGCCTCGGATCGCTCAAAACCAATACGCGACAAATAGACACAGGACCAGCAGGAACAGCAGGTAGCTGATGGAATTGTCGATCAGGGCCCAGCGCCAGATCGGCCGCATGGGCTGATCGATGCCTGTGAACATGGTTGCGATGTAACCTTCGACCAGAACCGATGCGACGAACAGCGGGACGACGAGAGCCGGGAAATACCAAAGTCGAAATTCGAATTCCTTCAACGCACCGATATCCAAAATCGCAACCGGTATGCCGACCAGCGACGAGAGAAGGTTCGCGATCACCGAGATCAGAAACGAACGTCCGACACCCCAGCCCACGACGACGATCCCGGCCCACGCTTCGATCACGATGATCCAGGGGAGCAGATACCAGGCCGTGGGGAAGATCATGATGGAAGGCGGGATAACCGCGTTGGCCGAAGCGGTCGCGGGCCACAGCGCGATCAGGCAAGTCGCGAATGACGCCCAGAGAACGAAACGCCCGGTCCGCTTCCGTTGAACGGTCATGGCCCTGGCCTTTCCTCTAACGTAAAAAAGCCAGGCCGGGTCGATGATGTCCCCGGCCTGGCCCCGATTCGATTTGTCCGCCGCGGATCAAAGCTCTTCGTACGGCAATTCGAAGAGCGCCTTCATCGCCGGCAGGTCGCCGGTGCGGATGCCTTCGCGGAACCACTTCAGGCGCTGGGCCGAGCTGCCGTGCGTGAAGCTGTCGGGCACCACGCGGCCCGTGGATTTCTTCTGCAAGGTGTCGTCGCCGATGGCCGTGGCGGCGCGCAGGCCGCTTTCGATATCGCCGGGCTCCAGCACCTTGCGCTTCTTGTTGGCGTGGTGGGCCCAGACGCCGGCCAGGTAATCGGCCTGAAGTTCCAGGCGGACTGAGTCCTTGTTGGCCTCCACTTCCGACTTCCCGCGGCGGGCCGACTGCACCTTGGCGCTGTAGCCCAGCAGGTTCTGCACGTGGTGGCCGACTTCGTGGGCGATCACGTACGCCTGGGCGAATTCGCCGGGCGCGCCGTATTTTTCGCCGAGTTCCTTATAGAACGCCAGGTCGATGTAGACCTTCTGGTCGGCCGGGCAATAAAACGGGCCCATGGCCGACTGGCCCAGGCCGCAGGCGGTGTCGGTCGAGCCGGTGAACATGACCAGCGTGGGGTCCTGATACTTCTGGCCGTGCTGGGCGAAGAGGTCCTGCCAGACTTCCTCGTTCAGGCCCAGGATCCGGCGGACGAAGACGGCGCCGGGGTCGTCGGCCTTCGGAGCGGCCTCGCCGCCGGGCCGTTGCGGCGCTTGTTTGGCCGGAGCCTGCACCACCTGGGCGACCTGCATCAGGGCGCGCGGGTCGATACCCAGAATCTGGCCGATGATCATGAGGATGACGATCAGACCGCCGCCGCCGGCCATGGCTTTGGCGGGGGTCATACCCCGGCGGTCTTCGACGTTCTTGCTTTCCGGGCTATTATCCAGACGCATGGCGGGCGATCTCTTCGGTGAATGGTTACTGACTTGATCCGGTTTCGATGCGCGGGCGATCGTCCGTCCACCCCACGCGAAGGACGATTGCGAAATTCTATCAGGCGGGCAAGTTGCGGACAATCGACCGGGAATCGAGGTTCCGGTTTCGAAGCCGGATCAGGCCCCGGTCATGCGCTGATAGATGGACCGGTACCGGGGCCCGCCGACGCCTTGAAGGTCGAACCGGTCGAGCGCCGCCTGGCGGCATCGCGCTTCGATGTCCGGCTCGGCCGCCAGCGATTTCATGGCCGTGACGGCCTGGGCCAGGCCGGCGGCGTCCCAGGCGTCGAACACCACGCCGACTTTGCTGGCGGTGAGGATTTCGTCCGTATCGCCGATGTTCCGGCTCGCCAGAACCGGCAACCCGGCCAGAAGATATTCCGGAATTTTCGTGGGCGAACAGGAAAGCTGCGAGTAACTTTCGCACTTCAGCGAAAGGCCCCAGTCACCCACGGCCAGATACCGTGGCACTTCGGCCGCCGGGGCCTTGCCGATCCAGAGGCTCGACTCCGGCAGCCCGGCTTCGGTATACAGCTTCCTGAACAAGCTCGTATCGTTCTGGCACAGAATCAAAAAGCCTGTCCGGGGGTCGTCGGCATGAATCGCCCGGAACAGGGCGATGATCCGGTCTTCCGGGTACAGGCCGCCCAGTGCCCCCACATGCACGACGATTTTCGAAGCGCCGCCCAGGCCAAGCCGGTTCTTGAGTTCTTCGCGGGTTTCCGCGGCATCCACGGGCGGCGTGAAGCGTGCCGGGTCGACGCAGCAGGGAATCACCTGGATCGGGCGGCCGTCCGGCAGAACCCAGGCCCCTTCGCCTTCGGCCGGCACGGCTGTGGGGAACATCGCGGCACGCCCCGCTTCCGTCAGGATCACGAATCCGGAAGCGGCCTTGAGCATGCGTTTTTCGGCGAACTTCAGGGCCCGGAATTTCAGGCCCGTTTCGGTCCAGCGGCCGGCGTCGACATATTCTTCCGGATTGAAGCCCCGAATGTCGAAGAGCACTTTGGGCCTGGGCCGAATCGTGGCGGCGACGAGGCAGGCGACGGCCGTGCCGACATGAGCCCGGCCATGGATGAGCTGCACCTGGTTTTCCCGCGCGATCCGGCGTGCCGTGCGCAGGCCCGTGAGGATGTCCTTGACCTTGGCGAACAGGGAATGCGACTTCGTGTAGGGGTTCACGCGCCAGGCGATGCCGTCGCGGCGCAGCGACTCGATCCGTGCCGTGCGCTCGGCTTCAGGGAATTCGTCCGGCCAGCCGGGTTCGAAGGTCAGGATCGTCGGGTTCCAGCCGCCGCGGACCAATTCGCGAAGATAGGGCAGAACCTGGGTGTGGACGAGCGGTTCACGCAGGCCAAAATAGCAGACATACAGGATGTTTCGGGACATGATACCGATTCTGTCGGATTCCGCCGCGAAAGCGGCGGCGGTCTTATCAATCACGGTCGACGAGGTTAGAATTATAAGCCCTTGCCGTGCCGAACGCCTAGTGTGGCGAATCGCCGGCCAGGTCGTCCGTCAGCCGTCGCGATTCAGGGCCGTGGCGTCTCGCCGATTCATGGTGCGGGCACCACAGGCCCGCCCTCGCATGCCGCAAGCAGGATTGATTCCGAATGAACGTGATCGTGACTGGCGCCGCGGGCTTCATCGGTTCCCACGTCGTCGACCGGCTCCTGGCCGACGGCCACCGCGTGACGGGCCTGGATAACTTCGACGAATTCTACGCC
>CAZSQA010000017.1:0-121979 GCA_964608915.1 uncultured Isosphaeraceae bacterium | reverse complement strand
ATGAAATGTCTCGAAATCTCGATGATTCGAGGCATTCGCGGGCCGAAAGTTGATGGCGATCCCGCAAGGTTCGTACGCAACTCGATGTGTCGTCTGATGTTCAGTCAAGCCATCCGAGTTCGCGAGCCTGAGCGATGAGTTTGGAACCGGTGTTTGCGGAGTCAAGATCGGTCCGGATCGCGGCGATCCGGCCATCGCGTCCGACGAAATAAGCCCAGCGATGGGGGATTTCCCTGCCTGCCCCCACGGCACCCCAGCGAATCGCTGTCGTGCGTGTCGGGTCCGCCAGAATCGTGAACCCCAGGCCAAGATCGCGAACGTAAGGTGTCAGGTATTTCGGCTTGTCGCAGGATGCGGCGAACAGGCTGATGCCATGTGAGTCGAGTTCTCCACGGGCTTGATCCGCCGATTTCAGCATCCGTTCCACATTGCCCGTATAGGCCTTGGGAAACCAGAGAACGATCAGCTGGCCACGAGAGACGAGCGAATCGAGACTGTGCGTCGTACCGTCGGTACCGGACAGACGAAACTCCGGCGCCTTCATGCCGATCCAGCGTGAAGGCGATGATTCCGTCGGCTCGACTGCGGCACCAGTGCGGATCATGGCCGGTGCAACGCAAAAGCATGCGAAGAGGCAAAATCGACCGACCAGGAAAATGGTACGCATGGACTGCCCCTGACGTCGAAATCTCTCGGGATGAAGGCACTTTCGCCGAGCCGGCGATCGCCTCGCTTCACCGTATTCTAGCCAGGCGTCAGTGGAAGGGGCAGTCGAGCGTCCGGCCTGAGCGGATTCGCGGTGTGCTTATAAAGCGAAACCTGATTGTGGGCGACGCCGCGTGCCCCTGCGGTTTTCAGAACCTGACCCCTCTCCGACCGAATTCCTGAAAGTTCACGAAATTCGCATCGAATCCGGCACGGTGTCGGCGAAGGGGGGGGAAGCGTCCGCTCCAAGCTCAGGCGGTCTTCGCACGCTTGCGGCGTGCGATGGCACCGCAAGCGATCGTGGCGATCGCGCCCAGGAGATACGTCGAAGGTTCGGGAACGGCGGTCGTCGCATAGCGGATGTTCTCGATGGCCCAGCCGCCTGAATTTGCGCTGGGGTTTTCGATCACGACCCGCGTGAAGGACTGGTTCAACGTATAACCGGCGAAGAGCAGGGCTCCCGAGTTCCCATCGACGGTCTGTTCGAGGGTACCGACGACGTTGGTATCCTGGTAAAAAGTCACGAGAAAATTGGCCTGAGTGAAATCCGCGCCCTGGAGTTCGAAGCCGAAGGTTTTCGATGCCAGCGACAGAGAAAGCTCCAGGGCTGACATGTTTTCGTGTATGAGGATTTCGGGATTGGAGGATTCGGTCGCTGGAGGGGTGCCCCAGGTGTCCCAGTTTCCAGGCTCGACGTTGGATTTGACAAGAATCGAGCTGAACGAAACCGTTTGCGAGCCCTGGACGAGCTTGTCGAGCGGCGTTCCGTTGCTGTAGGAAGTCAGCGACATCAGCGTGGTGCCGTCGACGTAAGTCGAGTCAGGCGTTGAGATCGGATAAAACTCGATCGCGTGCGATTCTGGCAGGTTGCTGGCCAGAAAGATGGTAAGGACGATCGCGATCGATCGCATGGATCTCTTTCCTTTACTCGATAGCGGTTCAGATTCGGCTTCGAGCCGAATCGACGGCAAAGCCTGGCCCTCATGTCGAAGACGGGCGTCATCGGTCTTGATCGGTTTTCGATCAACGAAATAATGAGGATTTCGACAATGTTCGGCGATGGACGTGTGCGGCTTGAGCGGGGATTGACGATTACGCGGAGCGTTTCAGGTCGAATGCCGATCCGGTTGAGATTTTCGGGATCGATCACCTATGATGAATATTCATGACACGTCGGTTGGATTCTCTTGGGACTGAGCGATTTCGGTCGCACAGCGGGAGCCGGTCAGGAAGTGCACATCATCGGTATCGGGACTGACATCACCGAATGTCCCAGGATCGGTCGTATGATCCAGGATCACGGCGAATTGTTTCTGAGGCGAGTCTACACCGAACGTGAAATTGACTACTGCAATTCACGCAAGCAATCCACAGAGCATTACGCGGGCCGATGGGCAGCGAAAGAAGCGGTGCTGAAGGCATTGGGCACGGGGTGGATTCGCGGAATCTCATGGCGCGACGTCGAAATTCGCAATAACGCAAGCGGGGCTCCGCTCGTGCTGCTGCATGCCGGAACCCGGGAGATCGCCGAAGCACGAGGCGTTCGTCAGGTGCTCGTAACGATTTCGCACTGTCGAACCTATGCGACGGCTTATGCCGTGGCTCTGGCCCAGGAAAATCTCCCGCCCATCGTTCCCTCGCATTTCGACGACGATATCCCGTTTTGATGGCGATGAGTCACGAATCGAAAACCGCCGAGTTCCGAGACAAGCCGCCCTCAATGTGGCATTTACGAAACGTCACCGGGCCGATAAACGGAAATCGGCCTGACTTGAGAGTAGTTCTTAAAGATCTGTAAACTAAAGTTTTGTGTTGGTTCGCAGGTCGGGTTTTGAGTGGGCTTCCGATTTTCTTGGCCCGCTTGCCTTCGATTTCAGGCTTCGAGTTTCGATAGATTTCCGAAATGGGCCAACTTAACATGTGCTGGATTTCCTGACGAACTTTACTGCCTGCGACTGATCGAGCAACGAGATGAAAAATGCCATGGCTCGCCGTTCTTTCTCTTCCTCGATTCGTGAAATCCAAAGTAAGAAGCGATACGAGGTCGCCTTCGATCGATCCCGGATGTTCGCGCCGGTTGCGGATCGTCTCGAGGAGCGTCTGCTTCTTGATCGAAAGCAGGTAGCCGCGATTCTGCCGCAAGCTGCCGAGATCGTCCGGTTCCGAACCCGTCAGGCAGACCGGAGTCTCGAAATTCTCGCGACATCCGGGGCGGACAAAGTCGAAATTGGCCGCAACGCCCGCGGGATGCTCACCGTGACGGTCAACGGGAGGCTGTATTCGTCCGACCAGCGTGACCGGGGCAGTTTCGACCGCCGACTGGCTGGCCTGCGTCCGCAATCGGTGCAGTCGGTTTTGTTGAGCGGTGACGACCCGTTCGATACGGTGATCCTTTCGACGACGCTCGGCGGTTCCCGAACGGCCGCGGAAGTGCGAAGCCAGTCCGTCACGATCGCCACGCCCGTGATCCAGTCCGGGGTGATGCGAATCGATGCCCAGTCGATCACCATTTCTGCACCCGTCCAGGCGGAATCGATCGTGTTGTCCGCCAAAGGATTGCTGAATATCGAGTCGGGTGGTTCGCTCAAGGCGTCCCGGTCGATCGAGTTGAAGGCCGACCGGCTGATCCAGGCTGGCGGGATCGAAGCATCCGCAGTGAGCCTGGCTGTCAACACGGCCATTCGCTCCGGAACGATTCTGGCTCCGGGCGGGTCAGTCGAGGTTCGATTCGCGGAAAATTATGTGGCGACTCAAGCCGCGGCGATCGACGTTTCCTCCGCGATCGGCTCGGGAGGGTCGATCCGGATCGACGGCGGCCTGTCCGGGCATTTCTTCAGCTCAGGCATGTTGCAGGCCAAAGGTGGCAGCGCAGGCGGAGAAATTCGGGCATCCGGCAAGGACGTCGTCTGGGTCGGTGGCGGTGCGGACGCTTCGGGTGCCGTCGCTGGCGGTCTTGTTCATATCGGCGGCGGCTGGCAGGGAGGTGACTCTACAATGACACCGGCCGGCTCGCTGGCTGCATCGCCCGATACACGGTTCTCGGCTGACGGAGCCGTTACGGGCGGCACGGTGGTGCTGTGGTCGGAGGAATCGACGAAGAACCTGGCGAGGATTTCCGCAAAAGGAGCTGCAGGCGGCGCGGTCGAGATTTCCTCCAAAGCCGATCTGATACATGGCGGAGTCGTCGATGTCGGTCCTGGCGGCCGGCTTCTGCTGGACCCGAAGAACATCGTCATCGCCGATAACGTAATGGGCGGCGTGCCGATGTTCGAACTGGTCAACCCGACGCCGAACGCCAATGACAATTTCGGCAATGCGATCATCCCCCTATCGTCCGGCAACGTGGTGGTGACAGACCCTGGCGACGACTCCGTGGCGACGAATGCCGGAGCGGTGTTCCTGTACGACGGCACGACGGGAGCGCTGATCGGTGCCCTGACCGGTTCGTCGGCGAACGACCAGATCGGCGGGTCAGGCGTCACGGCATTGACGAACGGGAATTACGTCGTCCCGAGTTCTTCCTGGGACAACGGCTCGACGCTCAATGTCGGAGCGGTCACCTGGGGCAGCGGCATTTCGGGCGTTTCCGGCGCAGTTTCGGCGTCCAACAGTCTGGTCGGAACGACAGCTTCCGATCAGGTCGGAATCGGCGGCGTGACGGCGCTTTCGAACGGCAATTACGTGGTGAGCAGTTACTACTGGGATAACAGCCCCGCAACCGATGTCGGGGCCGTGACCTGGGGCGACGGCGCGGCGGGAACGAAGGGTGCGGTTTCGGTGGCGAACAGCCTGGTGGGCTCGACGACGTTCGACCAGGTCGGACTGGTCGTGACGGCACTCTCGAACGGGAATTATGTCGTCAGAAGTTATAACTGGGATAAAGGCGGAGTCATCAACGCGGGGGCGGTCACCTGGTGTATCGGAACGGCTGCTACCGTGGGCTCGGTTTCGGTTTCGAACAGCCTGACCGGTTCGACGACTTCCGATCAGGTCGGTTTCGGTGGCCTGACGGAGCTTTCCAACGGCAATTACGTCGTCATCAACTATTACTGGGACAATGGAGGCTTCACGGATGTCGGTGCGGTGACATGGTGCAGCGGGGTGTCGGTCACCTCAAGTGCGGTTTCGGCTTCGAACAGTTTCATCGGATCGAAAGTGAACGATCAGGTCGGCATCGGCGGAGTGACAGCGCTATCCAATGGCAATTACGTGGTCCGAAGCTACGCCTGGGATTTCGGGGGCATTGTGGATGCCGGAGCCGTGACCTGGGGCAACGGCACGACGGGAAGTTCAGGGGCGGTTTCGGATTCGAACAGCCTGGTAGGTTCCAGCGCGTTCGACCAGGTCGGCAGCCAATCCGTCGCGGGGCTGGCGAACGGGAATTATGTCGTGCTGAGCCCGCAGTGGGATAACGGAGCGACGACGAATGTCGGTGCCGCGACCTGGGCCGACGGCACAGTCGGGATTTCCGGGACGATTTCATCGTCGAACAGCCTGATCGGGTCGGCCAGTTCGGATCAGGTCGGAAACGCGGGAATCCGGGAACTGACCAGCGGCAATTATGTCGTGATCAGCCAGGCATGGAACGGATCCCGGGGAGCGGTCACCTGGGCGAACGGCGGTGCCGGAATCACGGGGGTCGTTTCGTCTTCGAACAGTCTTGTCGGTTCGACCGCCTTCGACAGTGTCGGAGGCGTCGTCGCTCTGACGAACGGCCAATATGTCGTCGTCAGTCCGAGCTGGGACAACGGTGCCGTCAGCAATGTCGGGGCGGTTACCTGGGGCAACGGCACGACGGGCATCAGCGGCGCTGTCTCGGTATCGAACAGCCTTGTCGGTTCGACGGCATCCGATCAGGTCGGCAACGGCGGCGTGACCGCCCTGACCAACGGCCACTACATCGTCAGCTCCACGGCCTGGGATAACGGCGCGATCGTCGATGCCGGAGCCGTCACCTGGGTTAACGGAACGGCGGGCACGATCGGCACGGTTTCGGTATCGAACAGCCTGTATGGTTCGACGGCTTCCGATCAGGTCGGTTCTGGCGTGACGGCTTTGTCGGGCGGCAATTATGTCGTTCGTAGCCCGAACTGGGACAACGGAGCCATCGCGAACGCAGGTGCCGTCACCTTCGCCAGCGGAACGACGGGAACCTCGGCTGCGGTTTCGAGCACGAACAGTCTCGTCGGTTCGACCTCGCTCGATCAGATCGGTTTCACGGGTTTGACGGTACTATCGAGCGGTGGTTACCTGGTGCGAAGCCAATATTGGGACAACGGCGCGAATCTCGACTCCGGAGCCCTGACCTGGCTCGCCGGAACGTCCGGGGCCGCTCTCACCGGGCTTGCCGGCGGGACGTTAAGCACCGAGAACTCGATCGCCGGGATCGGTTCGAACGCGCCTGTGGAAGACAAGGTAACGGGCACGTACGTCATTCGCCGATCGACCGGCGGCGGTGCCGTCTATGTCGGCCTGGCGACGCCCTTGCCGAATGGCGTGACTTTCGCCTCGACTTCGAGAGCGACTTCGAACATGAGCCCGGCATTCGTGGCGGCTTCGCTCAGCGCGGGGACGGCGACGACTCTGCAGGCGAACGGCGACATCGCCCTTTCGAACGCCCTTACGGCGAACAATCCGGGTGGGGCCGGCGGAACTCTCACGCTCAGTGCGGGGCGATCGGTGAATTTCGCAGCCAGCGTCACGACGGATAACGGCGGCCTGAGCGTCATTGCGAACGCGCCGGCCGCGTCGGGAGTGGTCGATTCCCAGCGCGATGCCGGTGCGGCCAGCGTCGTCGTAATCTCCGGGGTGACGATCGATGCAGGTAACGGTGCTGTCGCACTTTCGACCGGTGCGGCGACAGGCCTGACGAACAGGACTTCCGGCGGCGTCACCATCGCTGGCACGGTTTCGGGCGGTTCGGTATCGATCGCCACGGCTGATTCGGGAAGCGGTACGCCCGCCGTGGCCCTTTCTGGGTCGATCCTGTCCAACGGGGCAGGCGGAATTGCCGTGAATTCGGCCGGGCCGGTGAACTTCGGCATCAACGGCACCCTGGCTTCCTCAGCCAGTTCAGCCGCGATCGCCGTAACAGGCAGTGCGATCTCGCTGCGAAATGCCATTTCGACCAATAACGGGAATGCAACATTCACCGGACCGGTCACGATCGCTGGTACTTTCGTCGCCACCACAGGCAGCGGTATTCTGGCGTTCGCCAACGGGCTTTCGGTCAGTTCGCTGGCGGTGACGTTCGAATCGACCGTCGCGGCGACCGTCGCGCGGACGCTGTCACTCAACGGTGGTGTCATTCTGGCCAACACCGGAGGCGTCTCAGTCGGGTCCAGCGGGCTTCTTACGGGGCATGGCCTGATTACAGGGCCCGTGACCGTCGCCGGGCGGCTTGCACCTGGGTCAGGAGACAGCGAAACGGGCAACGGTCTGCTCAATTTCGCTTCGGGCTCGCTCGCTCTGGCTGCGACATCCGTCGTGAGCATGAACGGGATATCGAAATCGGCGTTCGACAAAGTCTTGTCGAGCGGAGCCAGCCTGGCAGGTGCCGTACTTTCACTTGATCTTTCGAACGTTTCGCTCAATCCGGGCGATTCGATCACGCTGATCGACAACGTTTCCGGCTCGGCCATTTCCGGCACGTTCGCCGGAATGGCGCAGGGGGCACTCTTCACGGCCAACGGGAACACGATGCAGATCAGCTACCTGGGCGGCGACGGCAATGACGTCACGGTGACGAAAGTCGGCGATATCACGGCGGATTTTTCCGTGGCCCGTAGCGGATTTTTCTACGTGATCGCAAACGACACTTACCGCCAGACGATCACTCTCACGAATCTGACGCCTTCGGTCAAAAAACCGAAGTCGCTCAAATTCGTCGGACTGCCGGCGGAAGTCCGGGTGGTGGGGGGCACTCAAAGCGGCTCGGACTGGTATCTGAACGTCGAAGATGCATCTGTGCCGTCGGGCGGCGCGCTCGGGCTGCCTGTGTATTTCGAGGTGCCTTCCGGCAGAGCGTTCAATTATTCTCTGGAAGTTTTAGGCGGATGAGCAGGCCATTCGCCCCGACATCCAGCCGAATCAGGCGTGTTCTTGTTGACTGTGTGCGGAATCCGGTTCGAAGCCAGCCTTGCTCGTGTAATGAAATCACCGGAAAATGCCGCTGGCCGCGAATCGTCGCGGTCAGCGGCACGGATTTCCGGACGCCGTCAGTGGGCAGAAGTGGCGAAAGCCTTGAAGGCGTCAGCGATTCCGGCTTCGTCGGCACGGCCGTCGTGGAAGATGACACGATAACCGAAGCGGATCTTCTTGCCCGGCTCGAGCGTGTGCTCGCCCGTTTTGCCGAGACCGAAATCCTTGTAACCGAATGGATTCGCCGCGAACAGGCCATAATTTCTGACGTGCCAGTGCGTGGGGTATCGGAAGCTGTCCGGGTGATTGAGGATCGCGACACCGACCGTCTTACCGTCGATGATGCCTGAGTAGTCGACCCATGGAGAGCTTTTGCCCCAGGCTGTGTCGTCCTCAACGCCTTCGGCGTTGACGATCTTGCCGCCCTTTTTCGCCTTCGTATCGAGAACGCTCGGCACTCGAAGCCCGAACATACCCTCCTTTGTGTCACCGAAAACGGCGGCCTTGTCCGGGGGGGCCGTCAGGGTGATCGACACGTCCATGATCCTTTGATCGGCCACAGCGTAAACGACGATCGTGTTCTCTTCGCGCAGGACGAGTTTGTCCGATTTGTCGCGCCACTCGACTTCGGAGAGAAGCGTTCCGGCGACCGGGCCGCCTTCGGCGCTGGCGTTCACGACCGTTTTGGTACCGAAGTGGGGCTTGTCGCCGTTGATCGGGTCAGCGGCCCAGAAATCGACGCCGTTGACGTTTCCGAAGGTCATCCACATCGAACGCTGGTGAGGGTGGTCACGATCTTCGCCTTCGACGGTTTCGATCGGGTAGGCACGCGTCATTTTCTGACCGCCGGGGCCATAGACCGGATAAATGATCGGCTTCGAGCCGGATTGAGCCAGAGCGGTGAAGAAAGGTTTGCCGAGAACCGAGAAACTGATGCCCGCGCCGTCGTCCGAATTCGCGACGCCATTGCCGCTGACGGCGACAGACTTCACAGGCAGTGATTCGCCTTTCAGTTCCACGCCAGGCGGAACGATGGCGACGGCTTTGCCGGGTGCTTCGGGGCCGACACCAACCTGGATCACGAGCGAGCGGTCCGAGCCAGGTAACTTGCCTTCGTAAAGGCCGGGCTTCAGGGTGCCTGCGGAAAATATGACGGGCGAGGCGACTTTAAGGGCCGGGAGTTTCGGTAGCGTGACAGCGTCGTCGCCCCGGGCCGGCGAGGTCGAGAATGCAGCCACGAACAGAATGGCGAATGTGGTGCGGATGGGTTTGTGCGGCATGGGGCGTTCTCGTGGTTCGATGTGATGGACTGGCATGATTTCGTGCAGCGGCACACGGCAGGCGGTCTTTCGGTCGGAACGAATGCGCTGGGCCGGTTCGTCGTCAGTTTGACAGGGCCGGCATCGTCGGGCAAGCCAGTAGGCCGAGCGGTTCACGGACCGAATCCGCGAGAGGTCAGACGGACTGCCGAAACAGGTCGAGAAACGGCCGGATTGGACTTGACCGGTCGCGTGAAATTGGTCAGAGTGTGCGGCAGAATGGGTTTCGGCACGCGGCAGGACTATCGCGGGCCTTCGTTCTCCGAATCTACGCCGGGACCGGTCCGCCGCTCATGTACGCCGGTGGGGTCTCAACCGCTCGAATGCAAGGATGTGACGTCATGCGGATTCGTCGATTTCTGATCGTTTCGGTATTCCTGGGCATGGCGACGACTGCCTCGGCCCAGCAGCAGCCTCAGGATCGTGGCGTTCAGCGAACCGCTGGCGGCACGGCTGCCAGTGGCGGATCCGCCTCGAACGCTCCCGCGCCGGCGATCGCGCCGGTCTTCGGTTCGATCGACATGGACGCCGTCTTCAAGAACTATGAAAAGGTCAAGGCGACCAGCGACGAAATGCAGGCCAAGGCTCTGGCCAAACAGCAGGAACTGCAGAAGCTTGTCGCGGACATGAAGGCCGCTTCGGAAAAGCAGGCGAGCCTGGCGCAACAAAGCCCGGAATTCAAGAAGTTCGACCAGCAGCTCACCCAAATGAAAATTCAGGCCCAGGCCGCTCAGGAGCAAGCTCAGAAAGAGCTGGCCCAGATGGAAGCCGAAGCCCTTGCCGGACTTTATCGTGAAATTCAAAGCATGGTTGCCCGGGTGGCGACTTGGCGCGGCATGACGTATGTGGTCAAGGTTTCGAACGAACCCCTGACCGCCTCCGACCCGAACGCCGTGATGGCCGCGATGTCGCGTACCGTCGTCTACGCCGATCCGCGCAACGACATCACGCAGCAGGTCGTTCAATATCTCAACGTCGAATACCGCAAGGCCAATGGCGGTGCCGCTAAACCGGCTGGCGGAGCTGCTCCGGCCGCTGGTGCTGCCGCTCCGGCCCGCGGTAACTGATTTCCCCGTCCCGCTCGTGATTCCCGCATCTGAGCCGAATCGGATGCCATGGAGAATCGCGATCAGGGTCTTCGCTCCGTATCGGATCCGCGCGATCGTGCGGAATCCCTCAGGGAAAATCGCTCTTCCTCGACCTGAAGACAAGGATGTCCTCGGGTCGAGGTAGAGCGCGTATCCGGCCGGCCTTCCAAATTCGCCGGCTCGATTCTGAGCCGCCGGAGTGCAGCGGCGACCGTAAATTCGACCTGAATATCCAGATAGTGTCGCAACTGAGGACTTTCGACGACGATGACCGGAACCGAGTGGTATGACGACTGGCAGCGGCAGCGTACGATCCGTGACGCAGTCCGGTTGAGTGGCCGGGGATATCTCAGCGGATCCGCTGTCACACTGGAATTCCGGCCCGCTCCGGCACATACGGGCGTCGTTTTCTTGCGATCGGATCTTCCGGGTGCGCCTGCGGTCCCGGCGACGATCGATCATGTCGTACCACGGCAGCGCCGCACTGCAATCGCTCGCGGTGAGGCCGTCGTCGAAATGGTCGAACACGTGATGGCGACACTCGCTGGGCTGGCGATCGACAACTGCATCGTCGCGATCGATGGCGCGGAAACGCCAGGCTGCGACGGGTCGAGCCTCGACTTCGTCAATGCGCTGCGAGGGACGGCAATCGTGGTGCAGAGCCCGCTTGCCCGAGTGCTCGAGGTCAATCGCGAACTATCGCTCAAGGAGGGAGAAATGGCGATTTCGATCGCCCCTTCCGAAGGACCGGGGTTTTCGATCGATTACGAGCTGAATTACCCAGGTGCACCCATAATCGGCAGGCAGAGGCTGGCTTTCGATCTGGAACCAGGCTCGTTCGAACGTGAGCTGGCTCCGGCACGCACCTTCGTGCTGCAACACGAAGCCGAAATGCTCAAGGCCGCAGGCATCGGCCGACATTGCACGGCACAGGATCTGGTCATTTTCGGGCCTGATGGGCCGATCGACAATCCCCTGAGATACCCGGACGAACCCGTTCGGCACAAGATGCTGGACGTGCTCGGCGATCTGTCGCTCGCGGGGCGGCGAATCCATGGCCGGGTCTCGGCCAGCCGGTCCGGCCATTCGCTGAACGCGGCACTGGTGCGGCGAATGATCGAGGCTGAATTGTCGGATTCCGCGAATCCGCGCGACACCGGGCGGATCGGCGCATGATCAGGAGGCTCTTTGACTTTCGAGATCGATGACGAATGGACGAGGGCAGACGTCCCGAATCGACGAGGAAAGCGGCAAGTTTTCGGCCCGGTCGTACCGATCAATAGGAATAGTCGCTCGAAACGAGCTATGACGATCGTAATGGCGAAGGAACGAACGTGAAGATGGTACTCTGGATCTCGGACACGACATTCGCCGACCCGCGGGCCGAAATGGCCGACGACGTGCGTCTGGGGCGTTATGCCGTGATCGGTCCGGAGGTTCGGATCGAGGACCGGGTTCAGATCGGCGATCATGTGTGGGTGGGTTCGGCGTCACGCCTGGGAGAGGGCGTTCACGTGGGCGACCACTGCGTGATCGGCCAGAGGACTTTACGCCGCTTCGGTTTCGGTTCTGCGGCCTCGATCCACGTCGGCAGGGATACGAAACTTGGCCGGGGCGTGGTGATCGAAGGCGACCGCCGCAAGGGTTCCACTCGCATCGGGGCGTACAACCGGATCGACGGATCTTGCCGCATCGGTGCGGGTGCCAGGCTGGCGGCCGGCGTCACGCTCGGCAGCGGCTGCGATGTCGGCGATCAGGTGCGTATCGAGGCACATACGCAATGCGGCACGGGCTGCCGGATGCGTGACGGGATTCAGATCGGGCGGAACGTGGTCGTCGGAGCATTGAGTGACGTCGTCGAAAACGTGCCGCCTCATGTGCTCGCGGAGGGCCGCGGGCCGATTTTGCGAGGCGTGAACGTTACGGGGCTTCAACGCATCGGCGTCGAGCCGCGCGGCATCGCGGCGATGAACGAAGCCTTCGGCTCGATCGTCCGCAAAGGCCAGAACGTTGAGGAAGTCGCTCGACGTCTGGAACGGCTGGGGAACTGGACACAAGAAGTTCGGGAATTCGTGGCGTATTTTTCGAAGTCCGCCGAGCCTGTGGCAACGAGTCTACGTGAACCGGGGAGCATGGCGTGATCATTTCATCCATACCAAGGGTGGCCGTGGTAGGTGTCGGGCATTTGGGGCGTCACCACGCCCGGATCCTGGGCCATCACCCTGAGGTGAACCTGGTCGCCGTCGTGGACAGCCGCCGGGAACAGGCCGAGAAAATCGCGGAGACTCTGGGCTGCGAAGCTCACAGCGACATATCGGCGATCATCGATCAGGTCGACGCCGTCAGCATCGCGGCACCGACTGTGCTGCATCACCGCCTCGCCCGGCCGTTTCTGGAACGCGGGGTCCACGTTCTCGTCGAAAAACCGCTGACAGCCGATCTCGAAGAGGCCTCCGACCTTCTCGGTCTCGCGAAGCGAAGCCGTGCGACGCTTCAGGTCGGCCACATCGAACGGTTCAATCCCGTGCTCGGCGTTCTGGACAAGTTCCAGGTCACGCCGCGTCTGCTGGAATCGGAACGCCACAGTTCCTACACGTTCCGGTCCACCGATATCGGCGTCGTGCACGACGTGATGATCCACGACCTCGATCTGATCCTTTCGATGATCACGGCGCCGGTCAAGCATGTCTCCGCTTACGGTCTGTCCGTTTTCGGCGGGAACGAGGACATGGTGGACGCACGCGTGGAATTCGCTGACGGCACCGTGGCCACGCTTTCGGCGTGCCGGGCGAGCATGTCGGCAACACGCCGGCTGAAACTCTGGGGCATGGAAGGCTACGCCGATCTCGATTTCGCGACGCGCAAGGCTCTCTGCATGAGACCCGGCGAGGCGATCGTCGAAGGTGGCGAACTTTGCCCGGATTCGCTGGATATGACTTCGCCCGTCGCGATTCGAGAGCACGTCTTCGGCAATCTGCTGAAAGTCGACGAATTTCAGGGCGAGGAAACCGAGATGCTGGCCGCGGAGCTGGACGACTTCGTCAACGCCGTTCTCCATGGCCAAAGGCCGAAAGTCACCGGCGAGGACGCCTATCGGGCACTGGAACTCGCGGAATGGATTCTGTCGGTCATGACATGCGAAAACTGGCGGCGCGCGGCTGTCGGTGGCCGCAACGGCATGGAATACGCTCCGATCGCGAATCTGGCGGGGCCGTTTCTGTGGCGCCGTCGCCGTGCCGGGCTGAACGCGCCTGAGACGAACGGACCTCGCTGAACTGCGGCTTGCCGCGCGGCACGCGATGCGATATGCTGTTAGCCTATTCGAATTCGAACACGGGTTGCCCGTCACATGTACGGGTAGCCCGTGTGTCATCTTGATTGAAGGAATCGGAACCGCCCATGGCCAACGAAACTGAAACCGCTCCTGCCCAGCCTTTTCAACCTGCCGATCCTCGCCTGAAGCTGGTCAAGCGCTTCGAGAACCGCTATCTGCCGAAGGGTGAACTGCGCGATCGCTGGAAGGCCATCCGGGCCAAATGGCTGGCCGACGAAGCCCACAGCGGCGTGACGCTCGACGAACTGAAAGCCCTGAAGCTTGACTGGGCCAAAGCCCGGGCAGCACGCAAGCCGAAGGCCAAGGTCTGACGATTCCGGGCGCGTCCTGGTTCTGACCCGCCGGTATCGGACTGTGTCGATCGTGATCGCATCGCAATTTCTGCATCCCGCACCACGGATTGACTGACCATGAAGATCGGCGTGCCGCGAGAGGTCAAGACCGACGAATATCGCGTCGCGATGTTGCCGGTCGGTGTCGAGGAACTGGTGGGCGATGGCCATGAGGTCTTCGTCGAGACAGGTGCCGGCCTTGGGTCTGGGCTCACGGACGATCTCTATGCCGATTCGGGCGCGAAAATCGTTCCGGATGCTGCTTCGGTCTGGAATTCCTCGGACCTGATCGTGAAGGTGAAGGAACCGCAGTCTGGCGAGTACGCGAAAATGCGTGCGGGCCAGATCATGTTCACCTATTTTCACTTCGCGGCCGATCGTGTATTGACGGATGCCGTGATTTCGTCAGGGATTACGGCGATCGCCTACGAGACGATCCGAGATGCGAAAGGCACCTTGCCGCTGCTGACTCCGATGAGCGAAGTGGCCGGCCGGATGTCGATCCAGAAAGGCGCGAACTTCCTCGAACGTCCGGAAGAAGGTCGCGGTATTCTCCTTTCCGGCGTTCCCGGTGTCGCTCCCGCGGAAGTCGTCGTACTCGGCGGCGGGATCGTCGGGGCGAACGCCGCCCGGGTCGCGGCCGGCCTGGGTGCCAATGTCGTAATTCTCGACGTGAATCTGGACCGGCTCAGGTATCTCGACGACATCATGCCGCCCAACGTGACGACCCTGTTCAGCGATCGTCACATGGTTCGCGACCGGCTTGTTCTGGCCGATCTCGTGATCGGTTCGGTGTTGATCCCCGGCGCCAAGGCACCGCATCTGGTCAAAGCCGAAGATCTGAAACGGATGAAGAACGGGTCCGTGATCGTGGACGTCGCGATCGATCAGGGGGGCTGCGTGGAAACGAGCCGCCCGACGACACATGCCGATCCGACATACGTCGTGGATGGTGTCGTTCATTACTGCGTGACGAACATGCCCGGCGCGGTCGGCCGAACCAGCACGTTCGCTCTCTGCAACGTGACCCTGCCGTATGTGCGACGAATCGCATCCCGGGGCTGGAAGGCCGTGGCTCAGACCGATCCGGGTTTCGCTCTCGGCTTGAACGTCGTCGGCGGACACGTCACCAATGAGGCCGTTGCGAAGTCGTTCGGCATGCCTCATATCGTGTGGTCCGAATTGTAACGCCGCGTCCCTCCACCTGTACGAGCATCGAATTCACTCCAAAGTCAGGACAAGGAAGCGAAGATGGCACGACACAATCACGGACACAGTCACAGTCACGGTCAAGGCGGGCAGGGCGGCCGCAGAGAATTCTCCCAACGCGATTCCCGCCATACTCCCCGACCCCCTCGCGGTCCGCAGAAGCCTCCCCGGATCGAAGAAGAATTCTTCGATGACGAACCGGAAATGAGCGACATGGAAGCCTCGGAAACCGAAATCGCCACGTATCTGACGATCCGGGCCCAGAATATCGAGCTGCTGGGACTCGCCGCCAAAATCTCTGGCTGTGCCGATCCGAAAACGCTGCTGAACGAAGTCGATACCGAATCGACGCTTCGCCGTCTTCAGGAGATTTATTCGCATCTGGAAGAATGGGTCGATCCGGACGTCGCCGACGAAGAAGCCGAGTGAGCATCGACCCGCTTCCCTCTACGGATCGATCGATGAGCTGGACGACTCTGGAATGGATCGGAGACGCTCACCACGGCGTCTTCCGGATCCTCGACCAGACCCTCCTGCCTGAACTGGAACGAATGATCGAACTACCCACCGCGGAATCGGTGTGGGAAGCGATCCGTTCCCTGAGAGTTCGTGGCGCGCCCGCCATCGGGTGCGCTGCGGCTTATGGCGTCGTCGTCGGCGCGCGTGAAGGCGCTGGCAAAGGCTCCAGCCTGCGTGCCAGCGCGATCTCCGCCGCCGATTATCTGGCGACCAGCCGGCCGACGGCCGTGAACCTGTTCTGGGCGCTGGATCGCATGAAACGCCGGGTCGAACGCTTCGAGGGTTCGAGCGACGCCGAACTTCTCGATGCGCTTCTCGTCGAAGCCGGAACGATCCGGGACGAAGATGACCGGATGTGCCATGCGATCGGCCGCCATGGAGCCGCCCTGCTGTCCGATGGTTCTGGCGTGCTTACGCACTGCAACGCAGGCGGGCTGGCGACCAGTGATTACGGCACGGCTCTTGCGGTGATTTACGCCGCGGAAGAGTCAGGCAAGCGGATTCGCGTCTACGCCGACGAAACCCGGCCCCTTCTGCAAGGGGCTCGGCTCACGGCCTGGGAACTCGCTCGCCGCGGTGTGGACGTCACCGTAATCTGCGACAACATGGCTGCAGTCGTAATGCGCGAGAGAAAAGTCGATGCCGTCGTGGTCGGGGCGGACCGTATCGCAGCCAATGGCGACGCCGCGAACAAAATCGGCACATACGGTGTCTCTTTGCTGGCCAGGGCTCATGGTCTGCCGTTCTATGTCGCGGCTCCCTCCAGCACATTTGACCTGACGCTCGCGGACGGCTCCGGCATTCCGATCGAGCAGCGTGACCCTGCGGAGATTCGCAGAGGATTCGGTAAGCTGACCGTACCGGCCGAAGCGAAAGTCTATAATCCGGCTTTCGACGTCACACCCGCCGAATTGATCACGGGGCTCATCACGGAACGGGGCGTGATCGCTCCGGTCACGACGGAAAATATCCGCAAGATACTGGCTTGATCGGGTCCGATCGCCGTGCGGAGGCCCAGTCGGCGCAACCCGCTGTGTGTTGACTTCCTTCGTCAGACATAGCAAAGTCGGTTTGACCCTTGAAGGTGGCAACCGCATAATCGTGGACGAAGTCCGCCTTCTTTCCGCATTTTCGAACGGAACGAACCGACATGAAGCTGATTCAGGGAATTCACAAGTTCCGGGCCGAGGTCTTCCCGCGCGAGCGCCAGCTCTATCTGATGCTCTCCGCAGGCCAGGTGCCGGAAACTCTGTTCATCACGTGTTCGGACAGCCGGATCGATCCCACGCGATTCACCAGCTCGAATCCAGGCGAACTCTTTCTGGTCCGTAATGCGGGGAACCTGGTGCCACCTTACGGTGCCGCTTCAGGTTCTGGCGAACTGGCGACGATCGAATACGCCGTGAGCGTTCTGAACGTCAAGAACATCGTCGTCTGCGGCCACAGCGACTGCGGCGCCGTGTCGGCGATGCTGCATCCCGAAAAGCTGCTGGATCTTCCCTCCGTATCCTCGTGGCTCGCCCATATGGAGCGGACACGGCGGATCATCAAGGAGAACTACTCGCACCTGGACCCGGACGAACTTCTCAAGGTGGCCGTGCAGGAGAACGTTCTCGTTCAGGTGGAGCACGTGATGATGCACCCGGCTGTGGCGGCGCGCATGTTGCGGGGCGACCTGCGCATGTTCGCCTGGTACTTCGAGATCCAGAACGCCAAGGTTTACGGCTACGATGTCGCGCATGGCGAATTCGAAGAGATCGAAGCCACATCCGGTGAACTTCCGATGGCCAGACATCGCTGGCTCGACGGGATGACGACGGACGAAAAAAAGAAAAAGGCGTCCGGCGCTTGAAGATGCAGTGCCGGAAGTTCGAAATCGAGACACGACAGGATTCGGAACGATGCCGGAATTCGCATATCAGGAACCCTTTCCCCTGGGCAAGGACCACACGGCGTATCGCAAGCTTGAGGGTGACTTCGTCGGTTCGGCGAACTTTCTCGGCGAAGACATTCTGACGGTACGCCCGGAGGCCCTGGAACTTCTTGCCCGGGAAGCGCTTCGTGACGTTTCGTTCCTCTATCGGACGGCGCACCTCGAGAAAGTGGCCGCGATCCTGGACGACCCGGAGGCTTCGGACAACGACCGTGGCGTGGCCCTGGCATTGCTGCGTAACGCGGCGATCGCCTCGGGCTTCAAGCTGCCGATGTGTCAGGACACCGGGACGGCGACGGTCGTCGCCAAAAAGGGCCAGAAGGTCTGGACCGACGCGAACGATGCCGAATGGCTTTCCAAGGGCATCTATTCGACCTATCTGTGCGAAAATCTGCGTTATTCGCAGACCGTGCCGCTGACGATGTTCGACGAAGTCAATTCGGGCACGAATCTGCCGGCCCAGATCGATATTTTCGCCACTCCTGGCGACAAATACGAATTCCTGTTCGTGGCCAAAGGGGGCGGTTCGGCCAACAAGTCGTTTCTCTATCAGGAAACCAAGGCGCTTCTCAATCCGAAAAGCCTCGAGAAATTCCTCGGCGAGAAATTGAAGACGCTCGGCACGGCCGCATGCCCGCCTTACCACCTGGCTCTTGTGATCGGCGGCACGTCGGCCGAAGCGACGATGAAGACCGTCAAACTCGCTTCCGCCGGATATCTCGACCATCTGCCGACTTCCGGCAACAAGCTCGGCCAGGCCTTCCGTGACCTGGAGTGGGAAGAAAAAGTGATGGATGTTGCCCGCAAGAGCGGCATCGGCGCCCAGTTCGGGGGCAAGTATTTCGCGCTTGACGCCCGCGTGATCCGCTTGCCCCGCCACGGAGCATCCTGCCCGGTGGGTCTCGGGGTTTCCTGCTCGGCCGATCGCAACATCAAGGCGAAAATCACGAAAGAGGGCGTATTCCTCGAGCAGCTCGATCGCAACCCGGCCCGTTTCATTCCCGGCAAGTTCCGCGACGGCCTCGGCCCGGAACATGGTGTGCAGATCGACTTGAACCGGCCGATGCCGGCGATTCTGGCCGAGCTGAGCCAGTACAAAGTTTCTACGCCGCTGCTTCTGACCGGTACGATCATCGTGGCCCGCGACATCGCCCATGCGAAGATCAAGGAGCGGCTCGACCGGGGCGAGGGTATGCCCGATTACTTCAAGAATCACCCGATCTATTACGCCGGTCCGGCCAAAACGCCGGAAGGGATGCCCTCCGGATCATTCGGGCCGACGACGGCCGGGCGGATGGACAGTTACGTCGACCAGTTCCAGGCAGCGGGCGGTTCGATGATAATGATCGCCAAGGGCAATCGATCTCAGGCCGTGACCGACGCCTGCAAGAGGCACGGCGGGTTTTATCTCGGTTCGATCGGCGGTCCGGCGGCGTTGCTGGCTCAGGAGAATATCCGCAAGGTCGAACTGGTCGAATACCCGGAGCTAGGCATGGAGGCGATCTACAAGATCGTAGTGGAGAACTTCCCGGCTTTCATCCTGGTAGACGACAAGGGCAATGAGTTCTTCAGCCAATTGCCGATCATTTCCTGATCGGCACGGCTGCGAAGCCTGCTCGAAACGAAGAAGAGGAGCGGCCAGAGCCACTCCTCTTCCGTTGTTTCTCGAATCAGCCGGCCAGGCAGTAACGAATCACTTGCCCAGCAGGCCGTAGTTGTCCAGGCACTGGATCAGGCGGGTACGGGCGTCGGATCCCAGGGGAACCAGAGGCAGACGCAGGACGCCGTTGCCCCGGTCGAGGATCTGCATCGCGGTTTTGATGGGCACCGGGTTCGGGGCCAGGCCGAGTAGATCCTTGCAGAGTGCGAATAGCTTCAGGTGCATGCGGCGGGCTTCGACAAGGTGCCCGGCCGAATAGACTTCCAGCATTTTCATCACGTCGCGGGGCACGATATTGCCGACGACGGAAACGACACCTTCGCCCCCGACGGCCAGGTACGGCAACGTCAGGCTGTCGTCGCCTGAGAGAACCGTCAAATTCGTTCGCAGAACGAGTTCGCTGGTCTGATCGAGCGATCCGGCGGCTTCCTTGATCGCGACGATCGGGTCAAGTTTCGAGAGCTTTTCGACTGTCTCTGGCTCGATATTCCGGCCAGTTCGTGCCGGAATGTTGTAGAGGACCTGGGGAATTTCGCAAGCTTCGGCGATCGCTGCGAAGTGGGCGTACAGACCTTCCTGACTGGGGCGGTTGTAGTATGGGGCGACCTGCAGTGAGGCGTCGGCACCGGCACGCTGGGCGAACTTCGTCAGGCGGATGGCTTCGCTCGTGGCGTTCGATCCGGTTCCGGCCATGACCTTCAGACGGCCGGCGGAGGTGTCCACGACGGTGGCGATGACTTTTTCGTGTTCGTCGTGGGACAGGGTCGGCGATTCGCCCGTGGTACCGACCGGGGCCAGGCAGGGTGTGCCCTGCGCGACGTGCCATTCGACGAGGCGTTTGAGCTCGGCGTAATCGACTTCACCCGATTCGTCGAACGGGGTGACGAGTGCGACGGTCAAACCTGCGAAACGATGGCCTTTGGTGGGTTGAGACATGGTCGGTATTTCGGTGCGTGAGGAACTCGGACATGACCCGGCCCGAAATGGCCGGAACGGAAGATTATGGACAATTTCAGGGCAGATGTCGAGCGGCATGCGCGGCGACGATGAGCGATTTCATTTCGGCGACGGCTTCCTTCATGCCGACGAGCACGGCACGCGAGACGATCGAATGGCCGATATTGAGTTCTTCCATATGCGGAATCGCGGCCACATCGGTGACGTTCGCGTAATTCAGGCCATGACCGCAGTGCAGGTGCATGCCGCGGGCGACCGTCTCCGTCGATGCACGCTTCAGGGCCGTCAGCTCATGCATTCGAGCCTGGCGTGTCGGAGCGTCGGCATAACGGCCCGTATGCAGTTCGACGGCATCCGCACCGAGGCGGGCCGACTCTTCGACCTGTCTCTCGTCAGGGTCGATGAACAGGCTGACGCTTACGCCCAGCGTATGGCAAAAGTCGATTGCGGCTTTGACGGCCTGACTGTGGCGGGCGATGTCCAGGCCCCCTTCGGTCGTCAGTTCCTCACGCTTTTCGGGGACGAAAGTCACCTGGTCCGGCCGGTGCTCGCGAATCCGGTCCAGAATCTCGCCCGTGATCGCGGCTTCCAGGTTGAGGGGCGTGCGAGCGGTTTCGCGAAGGACGCGCAAGTCCCTGTCCTGAATATGCCTGCGATCTTCCCGCAGGTGGATCGTGATCAGGTCCGCGCCGCCCAGCTCGGCCAGAACGACAGCTGCCACGGGGTCCGGCTCGGCTCCCCGGCGCGCCTGGCGGATCGTGGCTACGTGATCGACATTGACGCCCAGTCGCGGAACCATCGCTCACTTCGCTCCCATGGAAACACTGGCAGCCACCCTCGGCAGAAATGCCGGAGAAGCGAGCTGACGGTGATTCCAGTCCAGCAGAATCGGGCCGGAAAATCAAGCGAAACCGGCCCGTGAGCGTACTGCCATGTCGGTTCAGGTGGTTGCTGTGGCACCCGCGACGTACTTGAGATTTTCCAGACGCGTTTGTGCCGCGGCTTCGTCGTAAAGGAAGGGCAGGAAGGCGTAGCGCTGGCCGTTCGTGACCGGTGTCGCTTCATGCAGCAACGAGCAGGAGAACACGACGGCACCGCCAGCAGGGGCCGTGTAGAGCTGGTTGCCGAATTCGGGGAAGCGGAGTTGACCGCCTTCATAGTGCCCGGTGTTGAGATTCAGCGTCACGGCGAAACGGCGGTGCGCTGTGCCTTTGGTGGTGTTGTCCCTGTGCGGGCGGAAGTGGCCGCCCGTTTCGGCGTCGTAACGAGCGACGATGTAACGCTCGATACGGGTAGCTTCGAACTGGAACGCTTTGCGGATTTCCGGCGCGAGCCGGTCGTGAATCCGGTGCATGCATGTGTCGCGCAGGGCTTTGTCGACGATCTCCTGATCGCGCCGGCGCTTGTGGCCGTAATCAAACGCGGCGACCGTCTTGCCGCCGACTTCGCGCATGAAGCCGGAATCCTGCCCGCCGTGCTTTCGATAATGCTCGATCAGCGCGTTGCACAGGTCGGGTTCGAAAATTCGGGGAATGACAAGGACAGGTGCTGGTATCTGTGCTTCACTCGGCGGCTGGGGCTCGGGCAATTGTTTAAGGATCAGCCGCACTGCTTCGACATGGTTTTCCGGAGGATCGGTATAGGGCACGATGCTGACGACCCTGAGGCGTTCGTCCAGGACGAACGTTTTCGGCGTGTATTCGAAGCCCTCGTCAGGTGCGACACCGTATAGCCGGCTGACTTTACGGTCGAAGTCCCAGAATAGGTGGACGCCGGGGATGCGTTCCTGGATGCGCTTGGCGGATTCGTCTGTCGGATCGACACTTACGCCGAAAAAGCTGGCGCGGAAGTCGTCGAACATTGGCCCGAGTTTGCCGAATTCTTTCAGAACGGCCGCGGTTTTCGGATTGCCGGCCGAGCCGAAAAAGGTGAGAACGATCAACCGGCCAGCGACGGTGTCGAAGTGGAACCGGGGATTGATCGGCGAACGAGCTTCGAACCAGGGGGCTGGTTCGCCGGGTCGAGGCGGATTTTCTTGGTGTGCAGCCACGGGTGCATTCTCCGAATCGGTAAATTGTTCCGGAAAAGTGGATTTCGAGCGATAAACGAAATCTAACACATGAATCACGGTTGTGACGGGGGCGCAGACTGGAACGTCACTCAGGGGCGTTCTTGACGGTCAGCAAAACTTTCTCTTCTTCGACAAGTTCCGGATTCAGGAAGTCATCGGGCGTAACATGGATTTTCGCCTCAGGATCACAAGCTTCGTCGCCTGCCCAGCACAGCCATATCTCCAGAGACTCCTGATCTTTCAGCGCATCCGTCAAATACTCGGCAAGACTCTCCCTCGAATTCTCCGCGGCGTCGAGTTCATCCGGAAAAACAGCCGCATCTGGCCATTCTGAGTCGTATCGATAGCTGATGCCACATCCGCAGTATTGATGCGAACCGAGCCGGTAAACGAAAGGGCCGGTCAAATGCTTCCGCACGGAATTGTCGCGGGAGTCGGGCGGCAAGGCTTCGACGTAAAAGGCCGGATGATCCTTGTCCCACGCACATGTGGGCAGTGGCTTTTGCGATGAGAGATAGACCATCGTGCACATCGGCGGTCTCTCCGGATTTTATCGCGAGCATGCCCCTTGATTTCTCGAATCGCGTCATCTGCCCGGCGGGGACCGGGCAGATGAGATGATCATACTACGATCAGGCAGGCGTTTTAGCGAACAGATCCTTCACAGGCTGACCCTTGCCGTCGACGGTGACGTAGAACGGCCGTTTTTCGATTTCGAACATGGTCGCCGGCGAAATGCCCAGAGCCGAGTAAATCGTGGCATGCAGGTCGGAGATGGAGACCGGGTCCTTGATCGTCACCAGCGGGCGTTCCGGCGCGGTTTCGCCATGCAGGTAGCCCCGTTTCATGCCGCCGCCGAACATCAGCACCGAGCCGGAGCCGGTGAAGTGGCGGTGCAGGCCGTACTGGATCGGCTTTTCCATCTTGTCGGCCTTGGCCCTGGACTGGTCCTTGGCCGTGCTGCCGGGGACGCCTTCGATGAGCATGTCGCGGCTGAATTCGCTGGCCAGGACGATCAGGGTGCGATCGAGCAGACCACGGGCGTCGAGATCACGAACGAGCTGAGCGATCGGGCGGTCGATTTCGCGCTTCAGCCGTGTGTAGGTCTCGTGGCCGTTTTCATGGGTATCCCAGTGCAGGAAGGGCACATACTCCGTAGTGACCTCGATGAACCGGGCACCGGCTTCGACCAGTCGGCGGGCCAGCAGACAGCCCTGGCCGAACCGGCCCGTGTTATAGGCGTCGTAGCTGGCCTTCGACTCTTTGGAGAGATCGAACGCATCGCGGTCTTTCGAGCTGAGAAGCCTGTGGGCATTGTCGATCGACCGGAGAATCGACTGCTGGTGGTAATCGCTGGCCACGTCGGAAAGGGGGCTTTCCTTGATCAAGGCATTCAGCGCCCTCTGGCGGGCTTCGAAGCGGTCCTTGGTCATTCCCTTGGGTGGCTGAACGGCGTTCACGGCGTCTTCCGGGAAAGGCAGGTTGAACGGGCCGTATTCGCTGCCAAGAAATCCCGCCGTGGTAAAGGCTTTCAGCTCTTCCTGCTCGCCGTTTCCTTCGAGCCGCTGGCCGATGTTGATGAAGGCCGGGATGGCTGGATTGACGGGTCCCAGGAGCCGCGCGATCCAGCTGCCGATGTGCGGCGCGGCGACCGTCTGCGGCGGCACGTAGCCCGTGTGCCAGTGATACTGGTGGCGCGAGTGCAGGATATTGCCGAGGTCGGCGACGACGTGCGACCGAATGAGCGACGCCTTGTCCATCACCGTCGCGACGTCTTCGAGCCCCTTCGTGATCTTGATATCGTCCACCACGGTGTCGATGGCCGGGAAGGTGGACAGGATCTTTTCCGCGGGCAAGCCGATTTCGAATGGCTCGTAACGTTTCGGGTCGAACGTATCCGGCGCGGCCATGCCGCCGCCCATCCATAGCAGGATGACCGTATCTGCCGTGGCCTTATGGGGTTTGGGCTTGTCCGGCGCGGCTTCTGCCAGTCGCGGCGCGCCGCCGGCGAGCATGGCCAGAGTGGAGGCCGAAGCGGTGCGCAGAATGTCGCGTCGATTCAGCACGTTCCGAAGTTCGAATTCGAAAGGAGTCATGGGATTCGCCTCGTCAATTCCCTGTGCGGATGTGCCGCCGGCCAGGCGGATGTTCTTATTCTCTCATGATACGCAGCTCAGCGGATCAACTGAAATTCGGGCACCATGACGACGACCCAGAGCAGGTCGGCCACAGTGTCGGCGGTTGGTTTGTCGGTCAGAATCTCGGCTGCGGTGACACGCTCGTCGGCGGTCGGTTCGCGCGAGAGGGCCGTGCGAAACAGCCAGGTCGTCAGTTCGGCCGGCGACTTTCCGGCGTTGCGTTCCAGAATTTTCTCGGCACCGGCTCGCAGCAGGTCGCTGACCGATTTGCCGTTGGACATATCGAGCGCTTCGAGTGTCGTCAGGATTTCAGGGCGCGACGTCACGACCTGCTCACGATTGGGCCTGCCCAGGCTTCGCTGGAGGGGATCACAGTCCATCAGAGCGGCACGAACTTTCGGCCCCGCGGCAGGCGAATCGGCGGTGCGTTCCAGAAGGGTCACAGCGGCGAGCGGTTTTTCAGGGCCCGTGCCCGTGATCGTCCAGAGCGAGTCGACCCATTGCTCGGCCGTCATCCGCTTGAGTTCGGGGCCGAGGAAGACGTAGTCATCGGGCGAGACATTTTCGGAATGCGGGCTCGCGACCGATTGATAGGCCCGGCTGGTGGCGATGTGCGACATCAGCGACTTCAAATCGTCGCCCTGATCCGCCAGATAGTTGGCCAGATAGTCGAAAAGGTCTTCGCTCCAGGGCGGCGTGCCCATGGCGTCCACGGGATGAACCAGCCCGTGGCCCATCATCCTGTGCCAGATACGGTTGACGATCGTTCGGCGGAAGCGGCCGTTTTCTTTGTGCACGATCAGGTCGGCCGTCTGACGAAGCCGTTCGGCTTTCGGTGCGGCCGCGTCGATCGTGCCGAGTTCTGGGAATAGAAAGCGGGCCTGTGCCATCTTGCCGGTCGGGTTATCGCAGCGGTTGATTTCGATCGGCTGGTCGGAAACGATCGCGGCCAGGCCGTAGGCGTCTTCGAGCTTCCATTTGTCGACGAAGCTGTCGTGGCAACTGGCACATTTGAGATTGGCGCCGAAGAAGACCTGGCCGACGTTCTGAGCGAACTGTACCTCACGCACCTGGCTGGCGTTTACTCGGCCACGCCACTGAATGCCGTAGACGAAACCCTCGCTCTCAGGCGTCGGTGGGCTGATCAGCTCGTGCACGAAGCGGTCATAGGGCTTGTTTTCCGCGAGTGCCGAATAGAGCCATTTGACGATCTGCTTGCGGCCACCGTCGATGAAGCCGGTGCCCCGGTAATCGTTCCGCAGCAGGTCATTCCAGAAGGTCAGCCAGTGATCGGCGTAGGCCTTGCGGTCGTCCAGCAGTTTTCGGATCAATAGCGCGCGTTTGGCCGGGTCCGTGTCTTTGACGAATTTGTCGATTTCCGCCGGAACGGGCAGCAGGCCGACGAGATCCATCGAGACCCTGCGTGCGAAACTGACGTCGTCCGTTACGGGCGGCGGGCTGACGCGATTCTTGTCCCAATAGGCCTTTACGATCCGGTCCACAGGGTGTTCGAAGCCTGGCTGCGAAGGGGGCAATTTGACGACCCGGGGCCGAAGCGGTGGTTCGTAACTGCCCTGGCGGAAGCTGAAGCTCTCTTCCCATGGCACGCCGGCATCGACCCAGGCCTTGAGCGTTTCGACTTCTTTGGCCGTGAGCCTGGCTCCTTCGGGAGGCATTTTGAAGTCTTTTTCGTCGGATACGATACGGTCCACCAGGTCGCTTTCGCCTGACTTGCCAGGCACGACCGTTTCGCTTCGCAAAAGCGACGCCCGAGTGTCCATGGCGAAGTCGCCCTTGGAAACGCCGTTCGTGTGGCACTTGCCGCAATGGTTACGCAGTATGGGGACGACGTCATGGATGAAATCGACGCCGGGCTTTTTGCCGTCCTGAGCGGAAAGCGAAGTCGCGGGACCGAGACCGGCAAGAATGCCGAGCGAAATCCAGGAGAGGAGCGTTCGAGTCATGACGATCGGGCTCTCGTGTTGCGAGATCGGATTTTGAATCGGATCCGGGATCATTGAGACAGCGGAGGCTGCGGGCGGGTGGGCCTGGAAGGGAAAGTCCATCACATGGATTTCGCCGGCCCGACCTCATATAATCGATAATCTACAGCATTCTGCTCGAACCCGCCAAACAAAATCCGAACGACTGGAACGAAACTTGATCTCTCTGTCCGATAACTATTCGGTTCATCGTACGTTCGCGTGGGCGAACCTGCCGGTGACGATCCGGGCGATCGCGGCGGTCTCGTTCGGCCTGTTCTGCTGTGTGGCGGCATATGCCGATGAGTCGGATCGTACGAAGGGCGAATTTTTCGAGTCCCGCGTCCGGCCCATCCTGGCGGAACATTGTTACGAGTGTCATTCTTCGAAAGCGAAAGCCGTCAAGGGCGGGTTGTGGCTCGATTCGAAGGCCGGCGTGCGGACCGGAGGCGACAGCGGCCCTGCGGTCGTCCCTGGCAAGCCGGATGAATCGCCCCTGTATCTTGCGATCCGGTACGAAGGCGAGGCGGAGAACATGCCGCCGAAGGCCAAGCTGCCTGCGACGATGATCGAAGATATTCGGAAATGGATTACGGACGGGGCTTACGACCCGCGAACCGGTGGTGAGCCGGTCGCGAAAGCCGAAAAGGGCTGGGCCACGACCTTCCGGGAACGGCTCGACTGGTGGGCGTTTCGACCCGTCAGGAAAGTGGAACCGCCTGAGGTTCCTTCCGCCGCAACGCCCATCGACGCGTTTCTGGCCGAAAAGTCGAAAGAGGCCGGGCTCGATTTCGCCCCTGAAGCCGACCGCCCGACACTCTTGCGCCGCCTCCATTTCGACCTGACCGGATTGCCGCCGACACCGGCCGATCTTGCGGCGTTCCTTGCCGACACGAGCCCCGAAGCTTACGAAAAGGTGGTCGACCGGTTGCTGGCCTCGCCCCATTTCGGCGAAAGAATGGCCCGGCGCTGGTTGGATCTGATGCGTTACAGCGAAACGGTCGGCTCGGAGCAGGACGCCCTGATTCCATATGCCTGGGCCTATCGCGACTACCTGATTCGAGCCTTCAACGCCGATTTGCCGTATGACCGCCTCGTGCGCGAACACCTGGCCGGGGACCGGATCTCGCCGCCTCGGCGCGACCCCGCGACAGGGCTGGCCGAATCGCCCATCGGCACCGCCTGGCTCAGGTTCGTCGAGTACTATCACTCACCCGTGGATGTCAAAAACGAAGAGATCACGGTGATCGACAACCAGGTCGATACCCTCGGGAAGGCATTTCTGGGCCTGACGATCGCGTGTGCACGCTGCCACGACCACAAATTCGACCCGATCGGCACCGATGATTTTTATCGCTATTACGGTGCCCTTCGAACTGCACGGGCCACAGTCCACACACTCAGGGATCCGGCCACGATCGAGCCGGTCGTGGCGAATCTGCGGAATCAGCGAGAAGAGCTGAAAAAGGAAATCGCCGGAATTTGGGCCGAGGGCGCGAAGCACCTGAAAGACAAGCTTCTCAGTGATTTTCAGCCTGGCGGGCCGGTCGAGCCGCAGCGGGAAGCCTTCTGGAAAAAGGCGGAAGACCCACGCTTCTGGGCGCATGGCTGGGCCAGGGCACGAGCCGCCGCACGATCGGGTGCGGATGCGAAAGCCGCGTGGGAACATGCCTGGAAGACCGTGTCAGGGCAGGGGGCGGCGTCCTGGGAATTGCCGGGTTCGAAGCAGAGGCTCATCGCCGATTTCACCCGTGACGGCAATTTCCCGGCCTGGTCGTTTGCGGCCATGTTCACGCCGCGGCATACCCCGGCCGGAACGTTCCGGATCGGGCCGAAGCCGGAATCGCTGGTGGAAGCGATTCGCCCGTCCGGATTCTGGTCAGACACGATCTCGGAAAAACTGGGAGTGACGCTCCGTTCGCCGGAATTCGAACTGACCGACGGAATTTATTCGGCGCTAGTCAGCGGCACATCCGGGGCTCGACTCCGTCTGGTCATCGAAAACTTTCAGGGGGTCGACATCCTCTTCGGCGGGGTCACGCCCGTGCTGAACGATGCCAGGCCCACCTGGGTGCGTTTGCCGGTTCGGGAAATCTGGAAAGGCCGGCGAGCCTACCTGGAGCTTGTCACACGCGACGAAATGCCCTCGACCGGTGTCGTTCGCGATTTGAACCAGTTGCCACGCGATGGGCGATCGTCCGCCGGGATTCGCTTTGTGGTGCATCATGCCAGTGGTGAGTCGCCGTTCGAGCCTTCCGCCGCTTCGGAACTGGCCGAAAAGCGATCCGCCTTTCCGCAGAGTGGTGACGTGCCGAATGCGCTCGCCGAGTCGATGGCCAGCGTCATCTCAGAGGCGGTGGATGGTTTCAGGGATTCGAAACTCACCGATGTTCAGGCCGATCTACTGACGAGTCTCCTGGAAACAGGCCTTTTGCGGAATTCGGTGGCCGCCGCGCCTGAATTGGCGAAATCGGTCGCGAGATTTCGTCAGGCGGAAGATGCGATCGATCTTTCGGCGAGATCGGTCGGCGTGGCCGAAACCGCACCCTCCGACCAGATTCAGAACGTCTTTCTGCGGGGCGATTATCGCAGGCAGGGGGTGAAAACTCCTCCGGGAGATCTGGCCGCGCTGGGTGGAAACATGGGTAATCCCGATGCGTCGAAGTCGCCGCGCGAGTTTCTGTCTGAAGCGTTGACGCACCCTGATCATCCCCTGACTTCACGTGTCATGGTCAATCGGCTCTGGAGCTGGTGTTTCGGCAAGGGGCTTTTCGCGACGGAAGACAACGTCGGGCGGCTCGGCGAACCGCCGTCGCATCCGGAATTGCTCGATTACCTCGCCGCCGAATTCGTACGCGACGGATATTCAATCAAGCGTGCCTTGCGGTCGATCGTTCTCACTCGTGCCTACCGGCAATCGAGCGTCTCGAGCGATCGTGCGGCGACGGTGGATCCGGCGAACCGGCTGATATCGCACGCACCGGTGCGCAGGCTCGATGCCGAGGCGTTGCGGGATGCGATCCTCACGGCATCAGGCAGGCTCGACCCAACGCTCTACGGCCTGCCGGTGCCGACTCCGCAACCGCCTGGGCTGACCGACGACAAGAAGCCCGTGTCCGGGCCTGTGGACGGCGCTGGCCGCCGCAGTGTCTATCTCAATGTGCGCAAGAACTTTCCGGTGGAGTTTCTCGAAATCTTCGACCGGCCCCGACCGACGCTGCCGGTAGGGCGGCGGAATGTTTCCAACCAGCCTTCGCAGGCACTTGCCCTGATGAACGATCCGTTCGTTCGCGGCGAGTCGGAGCGTCTCGGCAAGCTGTTGCAGGATCTGCCGGACACGGATGATGTCGGAAGAGTTCGCGAGCTTTATCGAAGGGCACTGGCACGTGACCCAAGGCCCGGAGAGGTCGATCGCGCGCTGGCGTTCGTTCGCCGGGGGGCAAGCTGGTCGGAACTGGCTCACGCGGTTTTCGGAATGAAGGAATTTCTCTACGTTCCCTGAGATGCACAGGGGCGGGCAATGGCGATGCGAGAAACGGCGATGGAAGAAACGTACGATCCGCGACTGATTTCGCGACGCCGCTGGCTTGGTCGGCACGCCACGGGTTTCGGCATGACGGCAATCGCCGGTTTGCTCGGCGGTGCCGCCGGACGACCGTATCGTTCGGCGAACGCGGCGGAAGTACTGCTTTCGCCGCATTTTCGGCCACGGGCGAAACACGTCATCTTTCTGTTCATGGATGGCGGCATGTCCCAGGTCGATACGTTCGACCCGAAGCCCAGGCTCGAAACCGATGCCGGCAAGCCATTTCCAATGAAGATCGATGCGACTCAGTTCGACCAGATCGGCACCGTTCTGCCCACGCTCTGGCCATTTCGGCAGAGGGGCGAATCGGGGCTGCCGGTCAGTGATCTGTTTCCGCACCTGGCCCGGCATGCCGACGATTTGTGCGTGATCCGGTCGCTGACGAGCGAATTCCCCGAGCATGCGCAAGCGTGTTACTTCGTCCACACCGGCAGCGGAGCGCAGGGGCGGCCCAGTATGGGGGCCTGGGCCAGTTACGGCCTGGGTACGGAGAACGAAGACCTCCCCGGTTTCGTCGTTCTCAACGGCGGCATGATCCCGCTCGGCGGAGTCGGCTGTTACGCATCGGGATTCCTGCCGGCGGAGCACACGGGGGCGTTCTTTCATGTGGGTGCGGAAGGGCCGATCGTCGAAAATATCGTGCCTGGCGCTGCCCCTGAGCGACAACGCATGACGCTCGACTTCGTCCGTTCGGCCGACGACGAATTTCGCGACAGGCTCGGTTTCGAAGGCCGAGCCGTCGAATCGGCCGTGCGGACGATGGAACTGGCTGCCGCAATGCAGTCCGCCGTGCCGGACGTAGCGGACCTGACCCGCGAATCGGCCGCGACGAAAGCTTTGTACGGCGTGGATTCCCCGGACCCTTTCCTGGCCCGCTATGCGAAAGAGGCCCTGATCGCCCGGCGATTGATCGAACGGGGTGTCCGGTTCGTGGAACTCACGATGGTGCATGGTCTTCGGTTCGTTTCTCCATGGGACTCGCACGGGAACCTGCGGGAAGAGCACGGCAAATGCGCGAGGACGGTCGATCGACCGATCGCCGCGCTGATTCACGACCTCAAGGCCCGGGGGTTATGGAACGACACGCTCCTCGTGTGTGCCGGCGAGTTCGGCCGCACGCCTTTCGCCCAGGGCAAGGACGGCCGCGACCATAACCCGCAGGGGTTTTCGTGCTGGCTCGCGGGTGGTGCCGTCAAAGGCGGAATGGCGTATGGGGCGACGGACGAATACGGATACAGGGCTGTGTCGGACGTCGTCACCATGCATGATCTGCACGCGACGATTCTGCACATACTCGGGATGGATCACACGCGGCTGACCTACCGATTCGGCGGGCGTGACTATCGGCTCACGGATGTGTTCGGCAATGTGGTCGAACCGGTTCTGGCATGACGGCCAAGCCGGTTCGAACCTGTCGACTCAGTCGGAAATCGAGGCACATACCCCATGACGAATCCGATTGACCAAATGACGAAGTTCGATATCTTTAAAGGAGATATGGCCGGAACAGGACGTGACGGCCCGAACTTCGCAGGGAGTGGCGTATGAATTCGACCAGCATCCGTTCCATGATCGCATCGGCCGTCGTTCTGGCGGCGTGGCTGCCCGGCCTTCAGGCCGGCGAGATCACCTTCAGTTTCACATACGATTCCGCATTCAATACCGCGGCGGGTGCGAATCTGTCTGCTGCCCAGGCGGATATGTCCTATGTCGGCAGCTATCTTTCCTCGGTCATCAAAACATCGGGCGACTTCAACGTCACCATGAAATTCGCGATTACGGGGTTCAGCGATAACCAGACTTCGAATCTCGGTTCCGCCGGATCGTCGTTTTTCGGATTTTCGAATTCGTTCAACAAAACGGTGACACAGACATTAGCCCAGGAAGGCACGAATCCCGCTGGTGCCAATGCCGATGCCGGACACGCGACTTTCAATTTCGGCAAAACCTGGGGCTTCGGCGGTATCGTCGAGAGTCAACAGCTCGATTTTCGGTACGTCGTTCTGCACGAGATGACACACGCGATGGGTTACATCGGGCTCATCGGAGCGACAGGAAGCACGACTGCCGCCACGCCAGGATTTTACGGCTGGATGGACCAGTACATGTACGGTTGGAACACGACGACCCAGAAATACGAGCCTCTTGTCCAGGAAATCAATAACGTCATGGTTTCGATGACGGGGGCATCGGCCGCGGTCGTCAACAGTGTCCATCCTGTTCAGTTTCGCGGCACGAACGTGAAGAACTTTCTCGGCGTCGTGGATTCTGGCCAGAATATGTACACTCCGTTGCCGTTCTCGAGCGGCTCCAGCCTGTATCACGTGAACGTGCCGAGTGATCTGATGTATTACCAGGTCGGCACCGGCCCGAAGACGTTCGGCTACTCGGGGCTGGATCTGGCCTTCCTCAAGGATTTCGGCTATGTCGTCGTTCCTGAGCCAGGCACGTATGTGCTTTCTTGCGTGGTCGTGATCACGCTGGCGATTTGCGGCAAAAGACGCCGGTCATCTCTCGCGGTCGCCTGAGGATTCAGGGCCCGTAGCGGACGATCTGCAAATGCGCCGGTCGAATCTGCCGGCTCGCGGCGGCACGGATGTCGTCCGCCGAGAGTCGAGCGCATTTTCGCGCCCATGCCGGAGGAAGCGTCAGATCCCACTCTTCCAGTTCGGCGTCGAGTCGCGACGATAAGCGGTCGTCGGCGGACTCGTAACTCATGAACCAGGAATGCGCGAGATGGTCTCGCGCTTCCAGGCAATCCGTGTCGGTCAAATGGCCTTGCGAGGCTTCGGCCAGAATCCGGATCGCTTCGGCTTCTGCGCGGGGCGCATCGGCGGGGTCGCACGAAAACGCGACACGCATGTGGCCAGGGTTCGTCCAGGCTCCATCGGTCATGGCCATGTTCACGCCATAAATCAGCCCAAGCTCCTCGCGAAGCCGGCGACTGATCAAATCGGTCAGGCCCGGGCCGGCACCCAGAATGATTTCGAGTACCTGAAGGGCGACCCAGTCCGGATGGGTCCTGGCGACCGTGCGATGCCCCATGACGATGTGCGTCTGTGTACCTGGCGACCGCATGACCCGCAATCGCGCGTGCGGCAGCGGGCGATCGAATGCAACTGGCGAAATCGGCTGAGGGGGAGGTGAAATCGATCCTGCACTGGGGCGAAAAACCTTGTCGATCGATCGATCGAGCCGTTTCAGTATCGAGGCGGTCCGAAAGTCGCCAGCGACGCCGAGGATGAGATTCTCAGGGCGGTACCAGGTCGCCGCATGCTTCTTCACATGAGTCACGCGCATCGCAGCGAGCGAGTCGAGCGTGCCACGTGCATCAGTCGAGCCGGGCAGGCCTTCCATCGCCAGTTCGCGTAACGTTCGCTCCGCGACGAACCCGGGATCGTCCAGGTCAGCTTCGAGTTCGGTCCGGATTTTGCGTGCTGTGCGACTGACCAGCGACGCCGAAGGCGCGACCGCCGCGACGGTTCTCAGCAGCAGGGCGACGATCGTTTCAAGATCCGAAGCCCGGCCCTGCACTGAGAATCCGGTGGGGCCGGAATCGATCGAGGCCCCGAGAGATTCGAGCACCTCAGCCAGGATTGCGGTTCCCCCGGGGGCTGGTGTCTCTTCGCACGTGCGGGCCGTCAAGTTCGCCAGCCCTGGAATCGATTCCTCAAGCGCTCCGGCACGCCAGCGCAGCTCGATCGCACAGATGCCCTGGCGAGGCGCGGGATCGGCCAACACGATCGCTCCTGACGAGAGCTTCAGCAATTTCGGCGAGGCTTTTCTGCCGATTCGAATCGGCTTGCTGATCGCCTGCCGCGCCAGCTTTTCGATAGGCTTCGCCAGTGGTTCGGGGGCGGCTGACGCTTGTGGAGCCGGGGCATCGTGTCTGGCGACCGGCGAAGAATTCTCCGGTGAGACCTTCGTGGTTTCGGTCGTTCCGGCGGGAACCGTCCAGCCGCGGATGCAGTTTTCCGGCTTCAATTTCGCCATGACGACCGCGACTTCGGCCGCTGAGACGAAGTCGTCTTGCCGCCATGCTTGATCGAGCGATTTTAAGTCCGAAAAGAGCCGCCAGGTTCCGATCGCCGTCGCGAGAAGGCCCGTCTGCTGACGTGCCCAACAGCCCGCCGAGGCACGAGATACGGCGACTCGCGACATCTCTTCCGGTGTCGGTCCCTCATTCGAGAGCTTGCCGATCACTTCGAGAATCGCCGATTCCGCTGCCCTGGGCTTCTGGCCGGGATGCAGCTCCAGCTCGATCATCAGATAACCACCCAGCCGTTCCTCGGACAGACTGACGCTCACATGGGACGCGATCTGGCGTTCGTCGACCAGCGTGTTCCAGAGCCGTGAAGAACGGCCGCCACCCAAAATCGAAGAGGCGACGCCCCAGGGGCGCGACGCGATGTCGAACGGTCCCGGGGCTTTCCAGAGCATGGCACCGCGTGGAACGAGTTCCTGAGATTCGATCGTCATGAGCCGACCGTCGAACCGATCCTCCTTCGGACAGGGAAGGGCCGGCAGGGGGCTAACCGACCTGCTTCCGAGATCCGCAAATCGTTTTTCGGCAAGGCGTAGCGCCTCGCGTGCTGTGGTGTCCCCGGCGATCACGATCAAAGCGTTCGAAGGCCGGAACAGTCGATCGTATTGCTCCCTGAGATCGTCCGCCGTGATCCGGCCGAGATCCTCGGTCGTACCGATCGCGGGATGCGCGTAAGGATGGCCTGCGTAAAGGTCGGCCATCATGCGGATCATAAGCTCTTCGAAAGGCTGTTCCCGATATCGGGCTTCCTCTTCGAGGATGACCTGACGCTCGCGCAGGAAGTCGTCGGAGTCGAGCACGGCTCCCTGCATGCGGTCGGCTTCGAGTGCCAGCGCAAGTTCGAGCGAGCCACGCGGCACATGCGACCAGAAACGGCAGAAGTCGGCACCGGTTTCGGCGTTATGCTGACCTGCCAGCCGGAGCATGAGCCTGTCGAGGGCGCCACGGGGAACATTTCTGGTGCCGTTAAAAAGCATGTGTTCCAGAAAGTGCGTCAATCCGGAACGTCCGGCGGGATCGGCCGAGGAGCCCCCGGCGTAGTAGATGTCGCAGATGACGGCCCCCGTGCCGGGCGTGGGCAGAGCCAGAACGACGAGCCCGTTGTCCAGCCGAATTTCCCGAACCTTTTCGAGAACGACGCTCCACTCGGCCGATGATCCCGGCTGGGAAAGTGACGGGATGCTTTCGAAGTCAGGGAAGCTCGAAGGCCGGTTTCGGAATCTATGCAGGAAGGGCATATGTTCGGTAGAATCGTTGCAGTCGATGCGATCGTCGCAACAGGAACAAGGCTTCGAGTCGAGGCCTTCCCCTGCGTCATTGGGGTTGTCTTGAGTCGTTCTGGCTTCCACAATAAGCGAAGCACGTCAGAATGACCATGCGATTTCGGCGTACGGCAGGTAGACGACCGATCGATGACAGGGAAGGTTTCAGGTGAGCCGGGGGGGGCCCTGGCAATGGCAGCTTGCGAACCTGGTCAGGACGGGAACGTAGCAGCCATAAGCATCGCGGCCATGTGCTCGGGATTTCCTCCCCGGCTCACCCGGAACCTTCTCTCGAAAGGCGGATCGACTCGGAAATCCGGGAAAATGCCGTCCGCTCGGGAACGATCTGAGGATCGTTGACGAAGAGGTGCGAGCGCGTGAGCGATTCGGCGGCATCGGAAACGACCCCGGTTTCGGAATCGGTCGCCGGCGAATATCAGGTCGTGGCGCGTAGGTATCGTCCGCGCACGCTGGATGACCTCGTAGGTCAGGATCACGTCGTCAGTGCTCTGCGGAAAGCGATCAAGCTGAACCGCGTCACGCACGCCTATTTGTTCACAGGCACGCGTGGCGTCGGAAAGACCAGCATGGCGAGGATTTTCGCCAAGTGCCTCAACTGCGTTCACGGGCCGACGGACAAGCCGTGCGACCAGTGCGATATCTGCAGGGCGATCTCCGTCGGCCAGGATGTGGACGTCATCGAAATCGACGGCGCCAGCAACACCGGTGTGGACGACGTCCGCGCCCTCAGAGAAAATGTCGGCCTGCGCCCAAGTCGCGCCCGATACAAGATTTATTACATCGACGAAGTTCACATGCTGTCGACCGGCGCCTTCAACGCGCTGCTCAAAACGCTCGAAGAACCGCCGGAACACGTGAAATTTCTGTTCGCGACGACCGAGTCGCACAAGATTCCGATCACCGTGCTTTCGCGGTGTCAGCGATTCGATTTCGCCGGCATTCGGCCGGAACTCATCGTCGAAACGCTCTTATCGATTTGCGGCAAGGAGGGTGTCCAGGTCGAGCCGGAGGCACTCTGGACGATCGCTCGCAGGGCGGGCGGATCGATGCGTGATGCCCAGTCGCTTCTGGAGCGTCTGCTCGTTCATGCCGAGGGACGCCTCACTGACGACCGGGCCCGGGAAGTTTTGGGGCTGGCCAGCGATGACCGCATGATCGATCTTCTCGAATCGCTTGCTTCCCATGACCTTGCCGGAACGTTCGCCAAGGTGCAGGCCGCTTGCGATGTCGGCGTTCAACCAGGTGAAATCCTCAGCGGCACGCTGGAGCTTCTGCGTGATGCGATGGTCCTGGCCGCCGGTGGCGACGGCCCGATGCTGGCTGTCGGCTCCAGGCAGAAATCACGGCTGGAAACGCTCGCGAAAAGCTGGGGGCTCGACTCGATCCTGGCTGCTTTGCAGATCCTGGCGGAAGCGAAGGCCCGCACGAAGGGCAATCCACAAGGGCGTCTGATCGCCGAGCTTGGCCTTGCACGCGTGGCCCGGCTGGTCGATCTGGTCGATCTCGGCGACGTCATCGCCCGAATCAAGTCGGGCGGGTCTGTCGTGCCGGATCGTAAATCCCAGGGGCCTGTCAACGTCTCCACGGCGTCCGAATCCGTGGCGACCCGGCGCATCGCTGCTTCGCCACCGGCGCCTCCGGTCGTGGAAAAGGTCGTCGAAATTCGTGCGGAACCAGTGCGGCCTGCAGCCGCCAAACGGATCGAACCGGAACCGGTGAGTCGACATGCCGAAGTTCCGGCATCGACGGAAACCACAAGCCTGGAAGAGTATCGGTTGCGCTGGAAGGATTTCGTGACCAAGCTCGGGCCGCGCCTGGGCATCGTCATCGCGAATTATCCGCCACGCGCCGTCAGTCCGGGCGGTGCGATCGTGTGCGAAGTTTCGCCCGCTTACAAGGAAAAGCTCGATTCGTTCCGTGCCCCGGAAAATCTCAGGAAAATCGCCGACGCCGCGAAAGCGATCTGGGGTCGACCAGTGAGCCTGGAAGTGATCGTCAATCCCGATGCCGAATCCGTTTCACAGATTGCATCCGCGAAGGAATCGCGCTGGGAATCGCTCGAAGCCGAGCCGATGATCAAAACCCTCGTCGATTTGTTCCAGGCCAAACGGTTCTGGATCGACGGCGACTCGAACTGATCCGATTGCCAGAAGAAATCGGAGCATCTCTCTCGGCTCCGACGTGCATGATTGCGGGATCGCATTCATCCGGCGATGTCTGAAATATCGGATGCGAATGGATCGATTTCGGCGTTCGTCGCTCTCGAAGCGATTCGATCGCGTCGAAAATCGCTCCGGATCATTTTCCGGCGTTCCGGATCGCTTCATCTTCCAGCGTCAGAAGCGCGGCAGCGCGAATCTTCTCCGCTTCCTCGGTCCTGCCGACTCTAGTCAGAATCAGAATCAATCGTGACACTTGTTTGACGAAGTTCGCGTTCGTGGCATTCCTAGCATTTTCGCGATCCGCGAAATGTTCCGTAGACAATTTCCAGCACTCGACACTTAGCCGCAGTACCGCTTCAGGATTCGCAAGATACGCATCGCATTCTTCGAATGCTCCCTGATTCACCAGGGCTTCCTCAGCGACGTTGTAACAGCTCTCCGCCAGTTCCGGATCGATTCTCCGGAGAGTGCGGAACGATTCCACCGTGCGCGCCGGTTCGCCCAGATAGCGGTCGATCGCTGCGATTTCTTGAAAAACTATGAAATTGCCCTGGCCCATTTCCAGAGATTTGCGGTTTTTCTCCTGAATTTCGAGCAGGGCAGCTTTCGCTTTCGGGTATTTTTCGCCGAGTTCCGCCCAATATCCCAGGCCGAACGAAAGCCTGACCGCACTTAGGGAACGCTGAATCCGAACCGCGTTTTCATGAAACCAGATGTGCTTCAGCAGAGCTTCTTCGAATTTGCCGTTTTCTGCCAGAGATCGGGCTTCCCGAAGAACGTTCGAAGGTTCGGGTTCAGGGCAAGACAACGATTCCGGAACCGGGGCTGGCCGTAACGAAATGGGCAGCGCGGCACCTGGTTCGATCGCATGACGAGTCTTCGCGAAAGAGAACAGGCTCAGGAACGACAGGAATTTCCTTCGACCGATCATGATTTCCCTTTCTTCGCGTTCCTGGATTTTTCAGGTTCGGGCGTGTCTGGCCAATCCCGCACGGCATCGGCTGCCCGATGCACCAGCGGGTCGATGAGATTCGTAAGCACCTGGCCGTCGCGGCTTCGATCGGTATTGAACGTCACAGCCCAGTTCAGGCCGTCGTATCGTCGTACAAGCAGAGCGGAAGTTCCAGCGATCAGGCCGTTATGCCAGGTGTTCGCTCTGCCCTGTTCGCCGACCGGGCGGACATTCCAGCCGCAGCCGTAAAAAGCGGCCCGGGGCTTACCGTTGGAGTCGTATCCTGCTTCGCCTTCGGGTCTTGCGGTCATCGCCCGAAGCGGATCGCCTTCGAGCAGCGGTTTCCGGGTGCCATCGACGGCCGAAGCGAATCGAACCAGGTCGATGACCGACGCGATCCAGCCGCCGTGGGCTTCGAAACCTTCGAAGTTCTCTCCCCCGTACACCAGCGGTACGGATACGCCCAGTTTCGGACCGTTCACGGCCGGTGCTTTCCGATTCAGCGAGTCGTAATAGCGAACTTCGCCCTGATCCAGATTTCCGGACCAGGATCGCCCGAGTTTCATGCGGGAGATCCCTGCGGGCTGCAGCACATTCTCGCGCACGTAGGATTCGTAATTGGTCGAAGCGAGATGTTCGATCACCCGCCCAAGCAGCAGATATCCGACGTTCGAATACGCGAAGCGCGCGCCAGGGTCGAAATCGAGCGGAAGGGTCAGAGCGTATCGAAGAATGTCCTCGGGTTTCGCCGGCAGACGCTTTTTCGCGCTTCGGACCGCTTCGACCGGCCGCACGATCGGGTCAAAGCTGCGATCCCGATCCCATCCAGCCCTGTGCTGAAGCAAATGGCGTATGGTGACACGCTTCAGACGCGGGTCAGCTCGACCGGTAAGCCATCTGCCAGGTGGCAGAACTTCGAACGCCGGTGTATCGAGAGATACCGATTTCTTTGCCGTGATCTGAAGCACCGCGATGGCCGTGAGCGGTTTCGAAACGCTCGCGATGCGGAACGACGAATCGGGCTGCACGGTGCGACCCGTTTCGATGTCGGCCAGGCCGAAGCCGCGTGCGTAAACCAATCGCCCCTGGCGTGTCACAGCCAGAGCCGCACCGGGTGCACCATGTCGTTCGAGAAAGCCGGTCATCATGTCGTCGAATGGCGCGTAAGCCGCGTTCGCATCACCGCTGATGGCGATTTTCCCTGGTGTCGACTGTGTCGACCTCGTGGCGGCAATTCCACCTGAATGATTTCCGGCGAAGGCCGCCGTGCCGAGTCCGAATCGGACGAAAAACGAACGGCGGTCGCAGTGTTCACGCATGGGCGCACTCATTGGGAATGGAGAATGATCGTCATTCGGCGACGGCCGCGTTCGATCGGACGAACCTGGACAAGAAAACGTCTTCCGAAATGCCTGATCATCGCTCGGTAACGTGTCGAGGAAGTGCCGTCTTGCGAGCCGTGATAACTGTGTGCGAACCGCGAAAGAGCGGCAAAATCGAAAGCGGCTGCGAAGGCAAGCCGAAACTGCCGCGGCGGACCGTTCGAAACGACGATCTCACCGCGGCGAAAAGCGATACACGGCCCGGGCCGGTGAAGCCCGTTGCGGGATCAGCGTTTCGTGGAAGGTTTCATGCCTTCGTCCTCGACGTCCAGGCGGACGGCCATTTCGCCGAGGACTTCCATCAGTTGCCGTTCCTTGCGATCGATCCAGAGTACGTTTTCCAGGACGATCGACCGGTTTTCGTTGGGCACTTTGAAGACCAGGCGGCCTGAGCCGAGCAGCATGTATTCCAGGATGTCCGGGATTTCCTTGTCGAACTTCAGGCCGAAGGTCGGGTAGCGGATCTGATCGCTCAAAGGCCCGTGGTTGTGCAGGATTTCATTGGCACGCACTTCCCAGTAATCCATCCAGCGGGTGGTGTAGACGATCAGGTAAATCAGCAGAAGTATCGCGGCGAACAGGAAGTAGAAAGTGGCGTTCGCGACGATATAGACCTCGCTGACGATACGGTTGAGAGGGCCGATCAGCGGATACTTGTTGTTGATGATGAGGAAGATCAGCACGACCGTCGTGCCGCCGAAGACCAGCGCGAGGGCCGAGTAACGGGGAAAGTCGACCGACATCGCGACCAGGTTGATCGCGAAGATCGAAAGGAAGATCACGCCGACCAGGTTCTGGGGCGTCAGAAACGATGAAGCTCCCGCCGAAGCCGCGGCCTTGTCGGGAACGGCCTGGTCGATCCCGAAAATCGACATCACGATGCCGCAGATCAGGGCCGCCACAAGCGATGGCAGGAGAAAAACGACCTTGGGGTATTGAAACAGTACGACACGCTGTGCGTGTGAGGTCTGTGCGTACTGTCCCTTGGGAGCGGAGTCGTTCGTCGTCGAATCAGTACTCATGAAAATATGGCCCTGACTGGGGGGAATTCTGTTCAAGTCCCGGAATCGCAGTATGCTAGCATTCGCCGGAACTTACCGTAAAGATCATAACGCGTCCGAAGCGCGGAATCATCTCCCGAATCGCCGCGGTGCGTCGAACGTCGCCGATCGCGAGGGAGTCTGGGCCCGCAAGGAGGAAGAGCGAAGAATCGACGATCGCCGAAAACCCCGGATCATGCACATCTTCTGGATGACGCGGCACTGGCCGCGGGCTTGTGCTTCAGCGGATTTTCGCGGGCGAATCGAATTTCAAATCAGAAGACTGCGCCTGGCGGCTTCGATCACGCCCGCGAGGTCGTCCGGTTTCTGGGATCCGACGAGAATCACCGAGCCATCGTTCTTCACGATGCGCACAGCTCGATTGCCGCGAGCGGAGAGGACCGTCTCGCCACGCCAGGAGCGGCGGATGCCCCAGCCCAGCGTGTCTCTGAGAGGCCTGTAAGTGCATGGCTCGATCGAACGGATTTCCTGAAGCGTGACCCTTGTGCGGAAAATCGGAAGCCAGCCGAAGCTGACGGTAACGCACGTAGCGGAAACTTCGGTCGACATTTTGAAGAGCGTCGTCACGATGGCGGCCAGAACCGTCAGTACGACGTAAGTTCGCGGATCGTCACTCGGATGAAAGCTATCCAGGCCGTTCTGAAGACTGAAGTCCGGAAATACGAGTTTCAGGGCGACGAACCCCATGATCACGTAGACCCAGCCCGCGAAGAGCTGGTCCTCGCGAAAGAGCACGGCTGTCGGGTTGAGCGTGTTTTCGTAGATCACGATTCTTCGTTCCGTTGCGTCACGGGGCGTGGTCAGTGTCGTCTGTGACGAAGAAACGGAGCAGCGATTGATGCGCCATATCCGCGACTCGATCCGGTGCGAATTGCCAGAGCATCGCATTCGGCGATTCCACGCACAACAGACCATCATAATCGGCGGCGCGGAAACATCCCAGAATCGACCGAAGTTCGAAATCGCCTTCGCCCGGCAAGATTCGGTCCGATTCCCTCGCGAATTCCCGCGAGGTCGCGATCAGGTCAGAAAGCTGCAACATGCGGATCCTGCCGATCGCCGCCGGCGTCAGGTCTTCAAGCTTGCTCGGCCCGCAATAGTAGTGAAACGCGTCGAAGCAGATGCCCAGGCGTCGTGCGTCGAACATGGAAACGATCGCCAGAGCGGTCGGCAACGATGTCAACCAGCCGGACTCCGCACGAAATTCCAAAGCCAGATCCACGGAAGCCTGTGCCGCGATTTCGACGATTTCGGCCAGACGCCGAGTCGCGATCGCGAAGACTTCCTCAGGCCTGATTTCGCTCGATGGACCAGGCTCGAAACCAACGAGCGGAATGCGCGCGGATTGTGCGAATGCGAGCGCCTGGCGGAATTCGATCAGCGATTCCGCCCAGGCCGAATCGTCCGACACGAGATTCGCCTTCACGCCCGAAAGCGCGGCGGGAACGATATTCTCCGCCGCGCATTTCTCGGCCAGGGCCGCCGGGCCGAACGGTTCGCTTTCTTCACGCACCTTCGGCCACCACAAATCGATGTAGCAGAAGCCGGCATGAGCGGCGGATTCTACGGCCGTAAGTGTCGGTGTGCCGCAGATCGTCGCCTGGCTGAGGCAGAGTTTCATCGGTGGGGCTCAATTCGCGGAATCTGCCCCGGGCACGGTGGTTTTGCCCGTGATCAGGTCGTCGACGATCGTTTCGATATTGGCGGCAGGTACACGCCACTGCTTCAGCGAGTCGCGGTCGCGGATCGTCACCGTGTCGTCCGTAAGCGTCTGGCCGTCGACCGTGACGCAGTAGGGCGTGCCGGCTTCGTCCTGGCGGCGATATCGGCGGCCGACGGCACCTTTCTCGTCGTAGAACGACGCGAACTTTTCCTGAAGCCGCTTGTGGATCGACATGGCCTTTTCGGGCATGCCGTCGCGTTTTACCAGCGGAAACACGGCGGTCTTGATCGGCGCCAGTCGCGGGTGCAGCTTCATCACCGTGCGGGTATCGTTCTCGACGACATCCTCATGGAACGCTTCGCACAGGAATGCGAGCGTGGCACGGTCGGCCCCGGCGGAGGGCTCGATCACGTGCGGCGTGAACCGGGCCTTCGACTCTTCGTCGAAATAGGTCAAGTCCTTGCCGCTGAACTTCATGTGCTGCGTGAGGTCGTAATCGCCCCGGTGGGCGATGCCTTCCAGCTCGCTGATGCCGAACGGGAAGGCGTATTCGATGTCGGCCGTGGCCGTCGAGTAGAAAGCCAGTTCATCCGGGTCGTGGTCGCGCAGGCGGAGTTTCTCGGACCGCAAGCCGAGCTTGACGTACCAGTCGAACCGGGCCTTGCGCCAGTAGGCGTACCATTCCTTCGCATCTTCCGGCTTGCAGAAGAATTCGATCTCCATCTGCTCGAACTCGCGGGAACGGAACGTGAAGTTTCGCGGATTGATCTCGTTGCGGAAGCTCTTGCCGACCTGGGCGATGCCGAACGGGATCTTTACCCGGCCCGTGTCGCACACGTTCTTGAAGTTCGCGAAAATGCCCTGAGCCGTTTCTGGCCTAAGGTAAGCCACGTTCGACTCGCTCTCCAGAGCGCCCACGAACGTCTTGAACATCAGGTTGAACGACCGGGGTTCGGTCAGAGTGCCGGCTTCATCGACCGAAGGGCCGATGACCTTGTCGCGGTCTTCGGGGGCGAGCTGCATGTAGCCCGTCACGGAGCTATCCAGCGGCTGGCCCAGCTTCTTCGCCACTTTCGCCGCCCGTGCTTCGGCGGCTTCGCGGGCTTCCTCGGGCGCACCGCCCAGGCTGCCCCACCAGAATTCCAGGTGCTTGCCCGGATCGTCCTTGGCGTTGAAACGGTAAATGAACACCCAGAGCTGGTCGGCCCGGTAGCGTTCCTTGGTCTTCTTGCAGTCGACGAGCGGGTCGGAAAAGCCGCCGACGTGGCCCGACGCTTCCCACACGCGCGGGTTCATGATGATCGAGCAATCGAGCCCGACCATGTCGTCCCGCGTGCGGACGATATCATGCCACCATGCATCCTTGATGTTACGCTTCAGTTCGACGCCGAGAGGGCCGTAATCCCAGAAACCGCCGATTCCGCCGTAAATCTCGCTCGATGGGAAAATGAACCCGCGGCGCTTGCACAGAGACACCAGTTTTTCCATATCCAGCGAACTCATCGGATCTCGGTTCCTTCGCGATCAGGATTCGGAGAAAGTCGCGCGGGGCAAGCCGGTTACGGCGATTCCCAACACGTTTCGGGTTCCAGCGGCGTTCCATCCGGCGGTCGGCATCGGTCAGGATGCCACAATGCGCCAGGGATCGGCCTCGACATGGCACAGTATAGCAAAGTCGTCCAATCGGGCGACCTCGTCTATGTCCTTTTCCAGTCCGATCTCACGCACCCGCCGCCCGCCCCGGCCTTTTCTCAGCACCTGCCCGAGTTTCCGGCGAAAGTCCGGTTCCGTGATTTTCATGCCGTCGAGTTCGTGACGGTATGCCGAAATGGCAAGGCGCGTCGTGTCGTCCGTGGCTTCGAATCCGGATGACTCCAGCAGCTCCGCCGCCATACCGCAGGCCAGCGAGTCTTCCCAGCTTACGTAACCGTCCGTGCCGGAACAGGCCAGATGGACAGTGCCTTCGAAGCCCTTCAGGCTTTCCACGGTGGCTGTCATGTTCGTGAAGGCCAGAATTTTGACGAGTTTCGCACTCGTGGCCGCCAGGATCGCCCTGGTGCCGTTGGTCGTGGTCATGAAGGCCGTCCGGCCCCGGCAGCGTTCGGGTGAGAAGTCGCCGGGCGAGTTTCCGAGGTCGAAGCCGGGGACCTTGATCCCCGTCCGCTCGCCGCAGAGCAGTGGGGCGGCGTCGTGGCCCGCCGCTTCGATGGCCTCTTCGATCTCCAGAAACGGCCGCACGCACTTCACCCCGGCCGCCATGGCCGCAACGATGACGGACGAAGCCCGGAGAATGTCCGTGACGACGGCGATGTCGTCGGGACCGATGGTGTCATTCTGGGGAGGGAGGAAGTGTGTTCGGAGTCGCTTGGTCATAGAGTAAATCCGCAATTCGGTCTGATTCGTCCGATCTGATGTTGGAATCGACGCCCAATTTTAGCCGAACGCCTGATGGGTGATCAGCCGATTCATGCGAACCGCTTCCTGCTGCACCGCATAGAGGATCGAAGTAGCCATCTATCCAGATTGCCCTATCCCAAATTCCAGTTTTCGGATACCAATGGTCGATACTCAGGACAAGCAGGCCTATCGAAACCGGCGAGTCCGAAAACAGGTGCATGGATGCACGAAACGCGTGGTCGATATTTCGCCGTCTCCCCATCTCGCCGCATCATCATGGATTTGATGCATGAGGCGCGCCAGGTACCGTCCATACCTGTGCAGCGGCGGATCGACGTACGCGAAATCGAGGAAATCCGCCGGCGAACCGACCCGAAGATCTCGTGGTTCGTCATCTTCATGAAGGCCTTCGCGATCGTCGCGGAAAAAAATCCGCAACTTCGCCGCAGCCTCATCAAGTACCCCTGGTACAGATTTTACGACCACCCGTTCAGCATCTGTTCGCTGGCGGTCGAGCGGGATCTCGAAGGCGAGCCGTCGCTGTTTTTCGCTCACTTCCGGGCTCCGGAAGAGCAGTCTCTCACGGAACTTCAGGACGCGCTGGGCGTTTACAAAAATGCCCCGATCCAGGAAGTCGGCCTGTATCGCCGGGCTCTCAAAATCGGCAGGATGCCGATCCTCGTGCGCCGGCTGCTCTGGTGGATGACGCTCAACTTCTCCGGCGAAAAGCGTGCGAAGCGTCTCGGCACGTTCGGTATCACGAGCTATGGTGCCCTCGGCGCCGAAAGCCTGCACCCGATCTCGCCCCTGACGTGCACGTTCAACTTCGGGCCGATATCGAGCGACGGAAAAGTCCTCATCAAAATCATCTATGACCACCGCACGCTCGACGGTTCGGAAGTCGCCCGGCGGCTGCGTGATATCGAACATACCCTGAATACGACGATCCGCCATGAACTGGTCGCGTTGACCGAATCGGTCGAAAGCCAGCCGAACCTCGCCTCGGCGGAGCAACGGTCCGTGATTCTGCGGCAGGATTCGCCTCACCCGCATCGTGGGCCCAGTATCGAAGAAGCCGCTGCGAAACCGGCTCGGACGACCGCCGAACGCTGAATTCCCAAGTGGTATGAAGACTCTCCCGGAGCTTCGATAAAGCCAGTCGCTTGGATGCATTTTGGTTACGCCTTGATAATTTCTAGGCTCTCGACGATGTGGCCTGCGAAGACTTCGGCGGCTTTCGATAACTCGTCCTTTTTCATCAGCGCGATTTCGGCGTCCGCAAGCTGCGGCATGCGCGACTCATTCCGCATTGCGTGAACCCCGGGTGGGATCATGTGTTCCGGCAAAACCGTGATGCCTAGCCCGGCCTTCACGGCAGCCAGGGTACCGGCAAGGCTGGGGCTGATATAGCTGATGTGCCAGCTGCGTTTCGCTCTGTCCAGCGCCGCCAAGGCCCTCGCGCGGTAAATACATGGCTGTGGCGACACCACCAGCGACAGCGGCTCTTCGATCCGGTAACCATCTGCCGATGCCCAGACGAGTGGCTCGCGCCAGACCTTCGTGCCTCCCTTGACCCGTTGCGGGTCGCGTTTGACGAGAATCACGTCGAAATCGCCCCGATGAAACCCGTCGATGAGGTTCAGCGTGAGGTCGCAGGCCACATTGAGCTGCACACGAGGGTGATGCTGCCGAAAGCTGGCCAGGACGCTCGGCAGATAGTGCGTCGCGAAATCCTCCGGTGTGCCGAATCGAATCTCGCCTTCGACATCCGGCTCACGCAAGCGGCTGTACGCTTCCCACTGAAGCTGAATCATCCGCTTGGCATAGCCCAGGAAAATCTCCCCCTGGGGCGTCAGAACCACTCTCCGGGCCGAGCGATCGAACAGTTCGCAGCCGAGTTGTTCCTCCAGCTTTTTGATCTGAAGGCTCAGGGCGGATTGCGTCCGGTTCACAGTGGCGGCCGCCTGCCCGAAAGTTCCTGTTTCGGCGATCGCGACGAAACTTCGCAACTGCAGGGTGTCGACGAAGAACGGCATCGCTCCTCCGATTCGAAAAGCTCATAGGATGTATCAGAATCATCAATTTTACAAATCTAAAGAGAAAAGTAAACTAATTCCGAAACCTCAGGAAAGGAGGGCAAATGCCGATGCTGGAATTCTCTCGATCCACTCTGTTCCGTTCCGACAGCCTCTCGTGGGTGATGGCTGTCCTGATCGTGTTCGTCGCCGCGAACGTTGCGGCTTTCTCAGCGCGATACATGGCCGGTGACCGGAAGCGGGGTCTGCATCTCGCTCTGGTCGGTCTCCTGGCCGTAAGCGTTCTGACGATGGCCTTCGCCGATCATCTGCTCGTTCTGGCGATGAGCTGGGCGGTCAGCAATCTGCTGCTGGTTCGGCTGATGATGCACAAGACGGAGTGGGCCGCCGCCCGCAATTCAGGCCTGCTGGCGGCAAAGACATTCGCCGGCGGTTTCGTTTGCCTTCTCGCGGGGTTCTGGCTGCTGGCGGACGCGGCGGGGAGCCCGCTGATTCATGAAATCGTTTCGTCGAAAGCGGATACGTCGCTCCAGGCGAAAGCCGGATTGCTGCTGATCGTGCTCGCCGCGATGACTCAGTCTGCGGCCTGGCCTTTCCATCGCTGGCTGATTTCGTCTCTGAATTCACCGACGCCGGTGTCGGCCCTGATGCATGCCGGGCTCGTCAATGGCGGTGGATTCCTGGCGGTCCGGTTCGCGCCGATTCTGTCGAATCAGTCTGCGATCCTTCATTTCCTGTTCCTGGCAGGTCTCGTCACGGCTCTCACCGGCACTTTCTGGAAGCTGCTGCAGACGGACATCAAACGGATGCTGGCATGTTCGACCATGGGCCAGATGGGTTTCATGCTGATGCAGTGCGGTATGGGTCTGTTCGCCCCGGCGGTCTCGCACCTGTGCTGGCACGGTCTTTTCAAGGCCTATTCCTTTCTCAACGCCGGTTCCGTCACACGTGAGAAGCGTGTGGAACGCATTCCGGCTGATGTGAGGCTCGGCAGATTCCTGCTCGCAAGCGTCTCTGGCGTGATTGGTGCCTGGGCGTTTGCCCGGACGAGCCATATTCCTTTCGACCTGGCCACGACGGGCAGTCTGATGACGGGAATCGCCTTCATGGCCGCTGCCCAGCTTTCCCTGCGAATTCCGGAAATACCCGGCGGGGTGCGTCAATTCGTCGCGATGCCGCTGATCGGTCTGGTTTCCGGCGGTGCTTACGGGGTCAGCATTCTGGCGATCGATTCGCTTCTCGAACCCATGGGACTGAATCGGCCGCAACCGCTCGATTTCGTCTACGTCTCGGGCTTCGGAGTCATGTCCATCGTATGGGTCGCCATGAATTTCGACGTGGCCGGAAAGCTGCAGACGACCGCCCTATGGAAGCGTCTTTACCTGAAGGCCCTGAACGCCAGCCAGCCTCATCCCCATACCGTCACGGCCAGTCGATCCACTTACGGAATCTGAAAGGAAACGACAATGACCACCGGATTGAAATCGAAGCCCCTCAAGCACAAGCACATCGTGGCCGACAAAATCAGCGCCGAGGAATTGGTCTCGACCGCATCCGACATCATCGCGCCGGTCTGGCCCCTGAAAAATTTCATTGCGGTCAATCCGCTGCAAGGACTCGAAGATCTGCCCTTCGAAAACGCTGTGGATCAGGCCGATCGTTACCGCAAAGCCATGAGTTCAGTCGGTGCCGGGCTCGATGCCGTGAATCGTGAAACGATCAAATGGTGTTCGGCTTTCTTCGACGAAGGTCAGGCGACACTCGCGATGCCAGGTCGCCACGCCGGATTTTTCCGTTGCTTCGCCGATCTCGCCAGGTTCGACGGCAGGCTCAATCGTTCCCCATCCGACGACCGCTTTCTGAACCGTTTGCCTGGCTCATCCGCCGCGGCCATCGAAATGTACCTGGACAAATTGGGAATTCCCGAACGCGATCGTGCGGATTTCGTTCGCCAGTCATTGGCCGCGCTTCCCGGCTGGGCAGGCTACGTCAAATGGAAATCGAACTGGCAATGCCCGGAAGAGCATGCGAAACGCCCTGCGACGCTCGTCGATTTCGTCGCGGTGCGCCTCGTCCTGACGTGTCTGCTTTGGCCGGAAGCGGCATTGATCGAATGTGGCGAACCCTCTGCACCCGGCTTTCTCGATCGTGTCGAAACGAAAGAGGCTGAATATCGAGAATCGTTGCTGAACGAAATCCTCTCGAACGCGGCTTTGGCCAGCGAAAACCTGACCGAACGCCCGAAGGCCCAGCTCGTCTTTTGCATCGACGTTCGATCGGAGCCGTTCCGCCGAGCCATCGAGGCCCGAAACCACTACGAGACACTCGGCTTCGCCGGATTTTTCGGAATCCCGGTTCGAATCCGGCCTTTCGCTGAATCTCACGCTCACGACTCTTGCCCGGTGCTGCTGAAACCGGGTCATGAAGTCGCGGAACAACCCGCCGAGACTCACGCGGATCGCGCCGACAAATACCGAAAGGGCCGTCGCTCGCTCGGTCTCTGGAAAAGGTTCTATCAGTCGCTGAAATACAACTTCGCCACGCCCTTCGCCCTGGTCGAAATGCTCGGCCCCTGGTGCGGAATCTGGATGGCGGCGAAGACTTTCGCACCGTCGCAAGCCGGCAGCCTTCGAAAGGCGATTTCGAAAGAACTGATGCCTGAGCTGGACGTGATACCCTCGCTGGGGCAAATCCCGGTTTCGCGGCAGGCGGATCTGGGCGAACAGGCACTTCGGATGATGGGGCTGACCGCCTGCTTCGCGCCGCTTGTGGTGCTGTGCGGTCACGGCAGCACGACGGAGAACAACGCTTTCGCCAGCGCGCTCGATTGCGGCGCCTGCGGCGGCAATCATGGCGGAGCCAATGCCCGGATTCTGGCCACGATCCTGAACGATCAGAACGTCCGCGAAATTCTGGCCGGCCGTGGTCTGAACATTCCGGCCGATACTCATTTTCTTGCGGCAGAACATGACACCACGACCGACGAGATGAAACTTTTCGGGACGGATGGACTTTCTGGCCAGATTGCCGATCGAGTCGCCGAACTTCGTGAAGATCTGGCTCAGGCCCGCGTCGCAAATTCCCTCGTGCGTTGCGGGGACTTCGATTCGAATTCGAAATCGAACGGAGACGCGTACGAAACGACTGGCCGACGCAGCCAGGACTGGGCTCAGGTGCGCCCGGAATGGGGGCTTGCCCGTAACGCGGCGTTCGTAGTCGGATCGCGTGAAATGACACGATCGACGAACCTTCAGGGCCGCGGCTTCCTGCATTCGTACGATTGGCGAGCCGACACGGAAGGCAAGTATCTGACGACGATTCTGACTGCCCCGATGGTCGTGGCTCAATGGATCAACAATCAGTATTTCTTTTCGACGGTCGATCCGGTCTCGTACGGTGCTGGCAGTAAAGTCACGCATAACGTCGCCGGCAAGATCGGCGTCATGCAGGGCAACGCCAGCGACCTGATGCACGGCCTTCCTCTGCAATCGGTCTATTCGTCCGACGACACGCCATTTCATGAGCTCATGAGGCTCTTGGCCGTCGTTCACGCGCCGAAATCGCGGATCGATGAGATCGTTCGCAATCAGGCGGTTTTACGCAAATTGTTCGGCAACGGTTGGGTCCGTCTGGCCTGTATCGACCCGACGGATGGCCAGGCTTATCTGCTCAACCGCGAATTCGAATGGACTCTTCATCGCTGAGACGCAATCGTAAGGACTCGATCGCGGCTCGAACGGATTTTCGTCTCATCGGTCGGCATCGTAATGCAATCGCCCGGGATCGCCTCGATCCCGGGCGTGATTCCAAGTCTCAGGTCAAAGAGTCGGAATGCCGGATCGACTCAATCTCCTGCGCCAGGGGGACAGCCATGAGTTGTCTTCGGAAAAACGCCCGCGGAATTTCGAATTGTGGGGAAGAGATCATGGATTCAGAAGCGATATGCGAAGCTCGAATGTGGCAAAGCCGGATGCCGAAGTTGACCGGGGTGTCCGTTTACTCGATGCCGATAATTGCAGATGATCGACGCGCGGGATTCGACGAATTCGAAATCGGTCGCATGTACGGTCGAATCCATGAATACGATCAGCGGGCGATTGGGGGCGCGAAACCGTTCGGAGCCTTGCTCGTAAGGGTTCGAAGATGCAGCCGCCGATTGACGGAAAGCCGGAGCTGAAATATCGACTGGACTTGACTCTTCGCCCGAACTGGCGTAGACTAAACTCTGCACTCGATCCACTAGACGATTCGGAGAAGTGCAAGTGGTGCGTTCGACTCTCGCAATTCGATGCCTTTTCACCGTGCTGATCGGATTCGCGGTTTTTTCGTTTTCTCCTATCTCGTCTCACGATGTGGGGTTCGATCACAATGCAGGGCTGGAAGCAGCCACGCACGATGTGATTTCGGGTATGACGATCGCTCGGTCACACTCGGACTTTACGAGTGGTTCCGACACGATCACCTCTCTGGAATCTCATCATTCCGAGCTGATCGAAGAGAGCGAAGAGAAAACCTTCGATTCCCTGGCATTGCCGCAACCTGCCGAATTCGTCTATCCGGTCATACCCGGCAAGATCGAAATCCGCCTGACTTCCTGCCATCCTTCGCTTTCCATGGTTTCTCTTCCGCTTCGCTGTTGATTGACGGTTCGAATCTGATCGCATTGTGTGCCAGCGACTTTTCACATCGTATTGGCTGACATTCAGGTGCAATTCGTCGAGACCTTGTCTGGCCTTCTCTGGCCAGGCATTTCGACCGCGACATTGCCCTGGGACGCTTCGTGATCGCTCGGGATTGACTTCTCGACCGATTTCGAAAGCCGTGCACTCGGACTTCGGGTGATTGCCCTCGGGCCTCGCTAATGAGAGCCCGTCGTCAACTGGCCGGTGGAGGCTCCGCGCTCGCGGAGTGCCCGGCATCGATCAAGTCTCATACGTCGGAGGATTGCAGGAAGATGAAACCGTTCTCGTTCGTCAGGCGTCGGCCGTTCACGTCAATTTCGCTCGCTATCGCTTTTGCCGCCGGCACTGTCGCGGCGTCGCATGCCATCGGCTTCGAAATCGTCAAGAGATCGGATATCGACGCCGTCCTCGGAAAAAGTGCCGGCTTGCTTGCCTCGATGGGCGTCGAAGTCCCGGCGGATATCGATTCGTCAACGATTCTGAACCAGCTTCCGAAACTCGGCGGCAAGCGTCACGAATCGGAACCGACTGAAGAAGTACATGGCAAAACTGCTCAGCACGAAAATCAGGGGGGCGATGAATCGCAACATTCGGAAGGTCATCATGTGGAACACAAAGTCGTCGTGACCAATCCGCAGGTGATGGATATCACGCTGGAACAGCCCTATGTTTGCCAGATCCATTCGCGGCGGCATATCGAACTCTGCGCCCTGGAGAAAGGATATCTTCAGGAAATTCACGTGAGGGAAGGCCAGCGTGTCAAAAAAGGGGATCTCCTGTTCAAGATCCTCCCGACGCTGTATCAGGCGAAGCTGGACGCCGAAATGGCCGAAGCCAAACTCGCCGAGCTGGAATATAACTACACGAAAACGCTTGCGGACAAGAATGTCGTCTCGCAGAACGAGGTGATGCTGCTGGAGGCCAAATTGGCCAAGGCCAGGGCGAATGCTCAAATGGCCAAGGCGGAACTGGATTTCACGAACGTCGTCGCTCCGTTCGACGGCATCGTCGATCGCCTGTACGAACAGCTCGGCAGTCTGATTTCGGAAGGCGACGTTCTCACGACTTTGTCCGACAACAGCGTCATGTGGGTCTATTTCAATGTCCCTGAAGCTGCTTATCTCGATTACATGGAAACCATCGAGAAGAAGAATGAGCAGGAGCGGATCGAACTCGTGCTGGCCAACGGCAAGAAGTTTCCCCAGGTCGGCGTGATCGGCGCGATCGAGGCGAAATTCAACAATCAGACAGGCAACATCCCGTTCCGGGCCGATTTTTCGAACCCGGAAGGCATTCTTCGCCATGGGCAAACCGGCACGATCGTGATCAGCAAGGTGCACAAGGATGCGGTCGTGATTCCGCAACGGGCGACATTCGAAATTCTCGACAAGCGATACGTTTTCGTCGTCGACGACAAGAATGTCGTGCATCAGCGTCTGATCACGATCGAGCATGAAAAGGATGACATTTTCATCATCGCGAGCGGTATTTCGGCGACGGACAGAATCGTCCTCGACGGCATTCGTGACATGAGCGAAGGGAAAACGATCGAATTCGAATTCGCGAAACCGGACCAGGTTCTAGCGCATCAGAAATATCACGCGGAATAAGCGTCCGGAACACGAAATCATCCCCCACCGATCATTCGAGGTCCGCACGCATGTTCACAAAAATTCTGTATCGCCCGGCGATGGCGATCGTCATTTCCATCATCCTGCTATTCCTCGGGGTGCTGGGAATCGTCACTTTGCCGATCGAGCAATTCCCGTCGATCTCGCCACCGACGGTCATCGTCACCATTTCCTATCCCGGCGCCAGTGCCGCGGTTCTGGTCGATTCCGTGCTGATTCCGCTGGAACAGTCGATCAACGGTGTCCAGAACATGCGTTATATGACATCGTCAGCCACTAACGCGGGCGAGGCAGCGATCATCATTTATTTCGAACCTGGCACGGATCCGAACATCAATGTCGTGAACGTGCAGAACCGTGTGAATATCGTGCTGTTCCAGCTTCCGCCGCTGGTGGTGCGCGAGGGGATTCTCGTCAGTCAGGTCGTGCCGAGCATGCTGACGTACGTGAATCTTTACAGTAAGGATCCGAATGCTGACCAAAAGGATATCTTCAATTTCGCGAACGTCTACGTGATGCCGCGGATCAAGCGGATTCCTGGTATGGGCATTCCGAAGTACCTGGGTAATCGGGTCTTTTCGATGCGTGTCTGGCTCGATCCGGAACGGATGCGGGCCTATAGCATTTCCAGCGACGATGTCATGAAAGCACTGGCGGAGCAGAGCATCATCGGCTCTCCCGGTCGGCTCGGGCAGGCGACGGGGAAAACATCGCAATCGAAAGAATACATTCTGACTTACATCGGGCGGTACAACGACGCCGAACAGTACCGGAACATCATTCTGAGATCGAACGAAAACGGCGAGATCCTGCGCCTGAAGGACCTTGCCGAAGTGGAGCTGGGGCCGCAGTTTTATGACATCTACTCGGACGTCAATGGCCTTCCGGCATCTTCGATCATTTTGAAGCAGGCCCCGGGTTCGAACGCGGCGGACGTGATCGAGGCCGTGAAGAAGGAACTCGAGGCGATCAAGGCGGAGTCGTTTCCGCCGGGAATGGACTACGAACTCGCCTACGACGTTTCGAAATTCCTCGACGCTTCGATCGAAAAAGTGCTCCATACGCTGATCGAGGCGTTCATCCTGGTTTCGCTCGTGGTCTTTCTGTTCCTGGGCGACTTGCGGTCGACGCTCATTCCGACCCTCGCCGTGCCGGTTTCGCTGATCGGCACGTTCTTCGTACTTCAATTGCTCGGGCTTTCCATCAACCTCATCACGTTGTTCGCGATGGTGCTCGCCATCGGTGTCGTCGTGGACGACGCGATCGTCGTCGTCGAGGCCGTGCACGCCAAAATGGCGGAGAAACATCTGTCGCCATACCTCGCGACGATGGAAGTCCTCCATGAAATCAGCGGTGCCATTATCGCAATCACTCTCGTGATGACCTCCGTGTTCGTGCCCGTCACCTTCATTCCTGGGCCGGTCGGTCAGTTTTACCGCCAGTTCGGGCTGACGATGGCCATCTCGATCGTGCTCTCGGGTGTCGTGGCGCTCACGCTCACGCCCGTGCTCTGTGCCATGATTCTCAAACCGCACGAGCACGGACATGATCACGATGCACTTTCGCATGAATCGGAGCAGCAAAGCCCGAAGAAGAAACGTGGGTTCTTCAAGCTGATTTTCATGGCGATCGTGGGCCTGGCCATTCTGGGCGGCGTGACATATCTGGCTTACGAATTGTGGGGCCCATTCGGGTTCGGTTTGCTACTTCTGCCCGTCGTCCGGAAGCCGTTCGACCGTCTCATCGAGAGGATCACGACCGGATATGGAGCGATCCTGAGGCGTATCGTGACTCTTCGCATGGTGACGATCGCGATCGTCGTGGTCTTCGCGGCCGGGATCGTGGGTGTGAGCACGAGTCTCCCGAGCGGGTTCATTCCATCGGAAGATCAGGGAATTCTTTATGCCGTGCTTCAAACCCCGCCGGGATCGACGCTCGAGTACACCAACGCGAAGGCGCACGAGCTGGTCAAGATCGCGAATGACATCGACGAGGTCACGTCCGTGACCTGTCTTTCCGGTTACGAGGTGATCACCGAAGGCCGAGTCTCGAATGCCGGCACGCTGATCATCAACCTGAAAAACTGGGACGAACGAGAGCGTACGGCGCGTGACATCATCAAGGTGCTCGAGCAAAAATGCGCCGCGATGAGCGACGTGCGGACCGAATTCTTCGAACCGCCGACCGTGCCCGGTTTCGGTACTTCCGGGGGGATCACGCTGATGCTCCTGGACAAGACCAACTCCAACGACTATCAGAAACTCGGCGAGACGACCGAAAAATTCATGGTCGAACTGCGGAAACGCAAGGAGTTGTCGAACCTGTTCACGTTCTATGCCGCGAACTATCCGGTTTACGAGCTGATCATCGACAACGACGTCGCCATGCAGAAGGGCGTTTCCATCAAAACGGCGATGGACAATCTCAACATCCTCATCGGCAGCACCTGGGAGCAAGGCTTCATCCGGTTCAACCAGTTCTTCAAGGTCTTCGTGCAGGCGAAGCCGGAATTCCGCCGGTTTCCCGAGGATCTCGGCAACCTGTTCGTGAAGAACGACAAGGGCGAAATGGTGCCCTATTCGGCGTTCATGAAAATCGAGAAGAAGATGGGTTTGAACGAAATCACGCGATATAACCTCTATGCCTCGGCCCCGATCATGTGTGCGCCGGCGCAGGGCTTCAGCAGCGGTCAGGCGATCCAGGTGATCGACGAAGTCGCAAAGGCCAGTTTGCCGAAGGGTTACGGCATTGACTGGGCGGGGTTGTCGTACGACGAATCACGCAAGGGAAGTGAAGCCGTCTTCATTTTCCTGATCGTCGTCGCGTTCGTCTATCTCGTGCTCGTCGGGCAATACGAAAGCTTCCTGCTGCCGCTGGCCGTGATCCTTTCGCTGCCGATCGGGGTGTTCGGAACGTTCGTCGCCCTGAAATACATGGGGCTCGCCAACGATGTCTATGCCCAGCTCGGGTTGATCATGCTGGTCGGCCTGCTCGGGAAAAATGCGATTCTGATCGTCGAATTCGCCGTGCAGAAACGCCAGGAAGGGCAATCGCTCCTGGAGGCCGCCGCTGAGGCCGGTAAGTCACGATTCAGGCCGATTCTTATGACGTCGTTCGCCTTCATCGCGGGTCTGCTTCCGCTTGTCGTCGCCAAAGGTGCCGGCGCGATCGGGAACCGGACCATCGGCACGACGAGCGCCGGGGGCATGGTCGCGGGCACACTGATCGGTGTTCTGGTGATTCCCGGGCTCTATTACATTTTCGGCAAGCTGGCGGACGGCCGCAGCCTGCTTCAGAACGAAACGAACAAGCCGATCAGCGAAGTCTTCGAACACTCGCACGAGGTGCATAGCCAGCCAGCACATTGACGGCACATTCGAATGGCACAAGGGTCACCGCGCTGGTGGGGTGTGGTCGGCACTTGTGCCATTCGTTTCCTTCAGTTGAATCCGAGCCTGCACGAGAAGAATCAGGCAGCGGAATTCCCGCGGCGTTTCTCGATTCGATCGCCTTTCGCGACTCCGCGAAAGGCGCGGCATAATCAGTCGTATACGTCATTTCGAATTTCACGAACGTATTGCGAGCCGGGGCGGCTTTCGATTCGTGGGGAACCTTCATCAAGATTCGAAACCGGAAAATCCCGGCTCTGAACTCTCCGTAGCTATGATCCGCAAGATGCTCGAATGCTTGCGGCTGACGAGCTGAATCGTGGCTGAGATCGTCGATATCGGGCTTGTAGCGGCATCTTCGAGAGCACGAACTGCGGGCGTCGAAACCAGTACCAGGGTTCGCCGTGCATTCGAAAACAATCGAGGCCCAGAATTCCCGGCAATAAATTTCAATTCTCACGAATGACTGGCAGCAAGAGGTTACATCCGATTCCCCCTGCGAAACCGTGAGAATCCGTATGATCCGGACAATCGTTACTCAAGTCACAAATTACCTAAAGTCGATCTTGTAGATGTTCCGAACGTTCTCGTTCGACACGACCACCCCTCGATGCCTGACCATTCCAGCAGGTAGCGCATGGGTGGTCGCAGGCACCGTCGGTCCGTTGGCGGGAGAAGCCAATGACCGAATTATCCGCCAGGGACGTAATCATGGCTCTCTCCACGGAATTCGAAGTCGCGAAGCGAACGAGACGCGCGGTCTTGCGGGCGATCGCTTGTGCGTTGATCGTCGTCTCCCTGCCGGCATGCGGCATACCTCAACGCCGCGCGGCGGAACCCGGGCCTCCAATCCCTGAAACCTTCAATGGCGTGACGAGCACCGAGAATTCGTCACAACTGGGGATCGTCGAGTTCTATCAGGATCCGATGCTTCTGAACCTGATCCAGTTCGCTCTGGAGAACAATCGTGAACTGAAAATTCTCAACGAAGAGGTCCAGATCGCCAGCAACGACATCCTGTCGAGGTCCGGGGCCTATCTTCCGTTCATGACCGCGGGGCCCTATGCAGGGTTGTTCAGGGCCAGCAATCGAGCGATCGAAGGGGCCGCCATTCGGGATGACGAATTTCTCCCAGGCAAGTTTTTCTCGAACCCCTATGGCAATTACCTCGTCGGAACCAACCTCGTCTGGAAGCTGGACATCTATCGCCAGCTCCGCAACGCCAGAGACGCCGCGGCGCAGCGATATGTGGCAGCCATCGAACGACGGAACTTCTTCGTGACCAAGATGGTCGCGGATATCTCGTCGAACTATTTCCGGCTGATGGCGCTCGACAAACGGATCGAAAACCTGGATCAGATCATCGCCTTCATGGAACAAAGCCTGAAAGTCGCGAGGGCACGTAAGGAAGCGGCTCGAGATACCGAGCTGGCCGTCCTCCGGTTCGAGGCCGAAGTCCGCAGAAACCAGAGCGAAAAGCTGATCGTCTATCAGGATATCGTCGAGACGGAAAACCGCATCAATGTTCTGACATATCGATTTCCGAAGCCCGTCGATCGTAACTCCGCGGCGTTCTATGACCTGTACATCAACTCGCTCGAAGTCGGCTTGCCGGCGGAATTGCTCCAGAACCGCCCAGACATCCGCCGGGCCGAGCGAGATCTCGTGGCTGCCGGGCTGAGTGTGGAAGTTGCCCGGGCGAACTACTATCCCCAGTTGATCATCGACGCAGGCGTCGGCCTGAATGCCTTCGCCATGTCTTACCTGTTCATGCCGCAGGCCGTGCTCGGGAACGTCGCCGCCGGCTTCATCGGGCCGCTCGTCAACCGGCGTGCGATCCGGGCCGAATACCTGGCCAGCGACGCCAAACAGATGCAGGCGATCTACGATTACCAGCGCACGATCCTGGAGGCCTTCACCGACGTCGTCAACCGTCTGACGGAAGTCCAGAACTACAGCAAGAGCGTCGCGCTCAAGAAGCAGCAGATGGCAAAGCTCGAAGGCGCCGTCGATGTCGCGAACCAGCTCTTCCAATTCGCCAGGACCGAATACCTCGACGTGCTGACCGCCCAGCGCGACCTCAGAGATTCGCGGACGGCTCTCATCGACGCCAAGGAAAAACAGCTGACGGCCATCGTGAATGCCTACCAGGCTCTCGGCGGCGGTACGGTGTGGTCCATCTCGGATCGAGAGAACACGCTCATCCCGATTCCGATCACCCACGACCAGCTGAACGACGAAGACTTCTGGAAGCTCTCGAAGTTCCATTATGGCAAGGGCCGGTTCTACAAGGCACTCAGGAACTCGCTTGAAGGGATCATCCCATATCCGGATTACCTGAACCCGCCGGACCCGAACAAAGCCCCTGATTTCGAGGCGACCGCCCCAGATCAGCTTGAAGAGACCCTCCAGCCGTCACAAATTCTGCCGGATGAATATCCGGTGGAAATTCCGGCGACGACCATCCCCGCGATGCCGCCCACGCCGCCCCCCGCAGGAGAACCCGGGCCTTTCAGTAAAAAAGAGTGAACGGCGATCGATCCGGTCAGCGGATCAGATCCAGGCCGGAATCGCAAAGTCCAGAATTGCCGTCAACCGCGAGGTTGACGGCAATTCTTCATTTCAGGAAACGAGAACCCTCAGCGGCCGACGTGGCAAATCCTGCCCGTCGGCCCATGGTCGGAAAACAGGGGGGTTCAGACGTTTTCAAGTGATCGATCGATGGCTCGAACGATCAAAATAACGGTTTCGCCAATTCATCAGGCCTGATCGAGAACCGATCTCCTGCATCTTCTCCCGATTTTCGAGTGGCGCGGTCAGCCTGCATTTCGGTCTTCACGAATTCGACCGTCGCTTGATCTGGCGTGACCCGGACAAGGACATGCCCGGGAGACGATTTGATCACACCGGTTTCGTATCCGTATCGTTCCGCGGATTTCGCGACATTTCCGCTGCCAGAATGGCCCGGCTGCGGCACGAGCACGTAAGCGACTCCATCCAGAGACTGGCGAGCGTAGAAGTGATCATGACCATGAAAAACGGCTGAGACTTGATGCTTGACGAGCAGGTCGTGGATCGGCATGTCCCAGCCGGGGCGGCGTTTCGGGAATTCGTCGGAACCGTCCGCAGATCGCCCGCCCCATTCGAACGATCGGGCCGCCTCAGCCCCACCGCGGGCCGAACGGTCAAGCCCGCCGACCAGATGATGAATGAAAACGAACTTGTATTTCGAATGCGAAGTTTCGAGCGTTTTCTTTAGCCATCGATATTGTGACTCGCCGAGCGTGCGAGACCAATTGGCAGCAGTCTCGTCATCGCCACGCACGCGTTCTCGAGTCGGCCAGAATGGGTCGAGAACGATGAGCGTCGCATCGCCCCATGTCCAGGCGAAATAGTTCTGGAGCCGGCCGAGAGGTCGCGTTTCGACATCGTTGCCAGTGTAGAACCGGTCCGGCTCGGGATTAGGGAAGAGCTGCTTGCGCAGTGCGTTGGCCCATCCCGGCATGCTATCGAATCCGCCGTCGAAGCGGTCTCCACGTTCGCCGTCGTGATTGCCCAGCACAAGAAAAAGGGGGCTGGACCGGGCGACCTGGCCAAGGAAGTACCTCTGGGCCAGGTATTGTGGCATTGCGTCGCGAAAATCCGGAAATTTATCGGTCATGAAGGTGTCACCCAGATCGACGAAGAAATCGGGCTCTTCGGAACGGATGACCTCGAGCGTCTTTTCGTAAACATCGACTCGAGTTGCCTGATCCAGGTGCGAATCTGCCTGGATTGCGAAGGCGTACGTGCTGCCAGGCTGGCGTGAGGTTCGGAAGAAATGCGTCGAGAGCGTTTCGAAATCGGAGGACTTTCCCTTTTTCGCCCGTAATTGGTATTCGTATCGACGATCCGCTTCGAGACCCTCGAGAACCCATTCCGCGGGTCGGTCGGGAAGCAGCGATCGAACTTGCAATTCGCGAAATTCGGTAGCTCCCGGAGGGCCGAATCGAACGGAGACTTCCATCGACTTCTGCGTCATGACGCTCAAAGTGACGGAACTGTCCGTGGGCCGGCTGAGAATGACGTCGAAATCCCTCACTGGTGGGTCGATTTCGAATCGATGGACTGGTCCGGACTTCGATATGGCCTATTCTTTCGACTTCACCGCAGGCCCGTCTTTACCCGTCGAATCCTGGCGACTCTTGTGTGCTTTGAGGGACGGTTCGTCCGTGTCCGTCCTGGCCAGGTCATTCGCTGGCACCAGAGAAAATGAAATGCCTGATTGCGTCAACGCGATTCCGATGACGATCGCCATCGTCGGAACGAAGGTAAGTTTCCGAAAGATCTTCAGAATGTACCGATTCGATGCTCGATCGAACGGTCTTTCCTTTTCGATGATGTCGGCCGCATTTTCGACGTATTGCATATCGATACCTCGCTTCGGATTCCGAAGTGTCGCGACTTCGAGACGATCGAATTTCATTCGGGGCGTTCGTAAATGACGGATATATCTGCGGAATCCAGGACCTTACCCTGAATGGCCCTGAGGAGTTCGTCTCGCGTGACTTTACCGCCTTTCGCCTTCGGATCGGGCTTTTCCGAAAGTGCGAAAACGGTGATCTTATAGATTTTCTCACCAGGGCCAGCGGAGCGGGGCGGTACGTACGATTCGCCAGGCTTCCAGGTCGCTCCTGCGGTACCGATCGATTTCGAATCTCGTGGCAGTGAACTGACATTCGCTGGAATGTCCCAGAGAAGCCAGTAGACTTTCAATTCGCCGTCGCCGGCTATATGCTCCATCACCAGGGCATAGCTCACGGTCTCTTTGGGCGAACCTTCCCAGCTCAGGGGTGGGCTCACGCCTGCTCCGTCGCCGGTGTAATCTTTCGGAAGCCTTTGCCCATCGGCGAAATCTGGGCTTTTCGAAATCATCTTTCCCGATCTCGGCACATCGATCCGAACGGCATCGTCATTTCGTAAATTGCCGGATCCGTCACGGGGTTCGCCCTTTTTGCGGGGTTCGTTCTTCCCCTGCGGGCCGCCTTTTTTACGCTGTTCCTTTTTCTGCCGGTCTTTGCGTTTCTCCGGCTCGCCCCGGTCAAGGCCATCGCGACGATAAGTTTCCGTCCGAACGCCATCGGTGCCGTCGTCATACGCGAAATGAATCGATCCGTCTTCGCGGAACGTATAACGGACGCCTCGTTCGTCTCCGGCAAGGTCATATTTGACGATCATCGTTTTGTCATCCGCGGTTCGTTCGAAACCCATGATCGTCGCGCCCCGCAACGGCGGAAGAGCGGGACGAACAGGATCGGCGTGCGGCTGCGGATCGATCTGTCCTCCACGTTCGGTCACTTCGCCGAAAAATCCGCCGTTGAGATAAGGATATGACTTCGTCGAATGGTAATGGTATTTGCCGTCGGCGTCATGATGGCCGTTGAACTTGTCCAGATTCTTCGCGGGCGAACCGTCGGATTCATCGAAACCCAGAATCGGGTAACCATCGAGTGCGAATGCGATCGGTCGGCCTTTGCCTGCTTGTTCGAAAAGATGCGTGGGCGGCAGATGATAATGATAATCGTCCGCTCGGCCGCAGTGTCCGCCGAATCTGTCGAGTTCGCCGGCGAGATTCGTGTCTGTGACGCCGTCGTTCTTGATCGGGTTGAAAATCGGAATTCCGTTGATGGCCAGTGCGATCGCGCCACGAAAGAAATTGTCTTTCGCCGACATCGGATTACGGGCTGGAACGGGATACAGGGGAATTCGCCAGGCATTTTCCCCCTTGTAATTCTGGGGTATCGGAACCTGCTGCTGCCACGCCGTGATTCCGATCATCATCGGGTGATCGGGCATGCCGTTCGATTCGACGTAGAAATAGCGATCGTCCCACCTGAGCCCGAGCGACTTTTCGAAAGGCATAAAGGCCGCATGCAGCAACTTCGCGGGAGAGTCATCGCCTGGAACTGGAACCTTCACCTTTCGTGAAACGAGCCGCATCGGAACACGTCTCGCATTGATTTCCCGAATGGCCGCCAACTTGACTTCGACCCAGGCTTTGTCTTCGTTCGAAAGCGTTTCAAAATCGATCGAGATGACTCTGCCTTCCGTCGATCGTAAAAACACCTTGCCGTCGCGAGCCGCTTCGAAAATGCCCTTGAACGTCAAAGTTCCGGCTTTGGTCGCCCAGGTTCTTGATTCGTGTTCGTCGGCCGGCCCATGGCCGCCTTCGTGCGCGACTGCCGAAGTGGCCAGACAGATGGTGAGAAGCCACAAGCGACTTCGGAACGTGATCATCGCGGATACTCCTTCAGGGTGCGGAAATCTACGGAATCTCATCGGCCACGTCTTTTCTTTTTCGAAGCGTCTTTCGACGAAGGTGATGCTGGGATCATGTCGTTGAGATTGCGGAAGTCGATGCGGATCCTGCCGTCGGGCGGACTCGTGATCTTGCGCCGGAAAATGACGGTATTATCGAACGCCAGGTCTTCGGACCAGATGAATTCGGCTCCTTCGAAATCATGTTCGAAAAACGAGGCTTTAGGGTCGACAGCATCTCTCGTGAACACACGGGCCTGAGGCCAGGCGGAGTCGTCGAAATCCGGCGCGAACCAGTTCGCGGGAATCGGATCGTTCTCGACTTTCGGATCTTTCGTTTCGCCGCCGATCGGACCACGGGAAAACGATTTCGCTTTCCAGCCTGAATCCGTCACGGTTCCGTCAGTGAACTTCGAAATGAAACCGCCGTCTCCGATATTGGTGTTCGCATATTCCATTCCGGTTTTCGGATCGGCGTTGTCCCTTGCCATTACGGCGATCGTCATCGGATAAGCGGGCAGCAAGTCCACAGTGATGACATTATGGGGAACGAACCGAATCGAATCGACTGCCACGAGATCGCCGTTGATGTACATTTCGAACCAGTTGTCGGCGTACACCGGGACCCGAATCGTGTCATCCATAGTCGGTTTGCGGATCTGGGCCGTTGCGAGAGACATCCAGATGCATCCGCCGAAGCTCAACAGAAGGGTCAGGATCAAGGCCGGTCGTTTCATATTCGAGCACCTCGGCACAGAACTGACGGAATGGTCTTATTGCGAATTCTTCGAGGGTTCGTCGGTTCGACGTTTACGACGCTCACCGGCTTGCCTTTTTTGCCGGAACCGCTCGTGTACGACCTGATTTGTCGACGCCCTCGTTGCGTGCGTTTTTCGGGATCGATCGGAATAACTTCGCGACGATTTCCGGATGATCGGAAGCGACGTCCCGAGACTCATTCGGATCGGACGAAATATCGAACAGCAGCGGTTTCTCGCCACGCCCCGTCGAAACGAGTTTCCACGGAGCCTCGAAAACGGCGAGATCCCGATTTCCCATCACGAACGGCGGTCTGAAGATGACTTTGCCCGACTTCAATGCGGGCCAGAGGTCGGTGCCGTCCATATCGTCGGGCAAACCGGATCGGATTCCGCAGGCAGAAGCGAGAGTCGGCAGGACATCCGCGACGTTGACGAATTGGGCGCTTCGCTGGCCGGGATCGATCGTTCCCGGCCAGCGAAGCAGCGCCGGCACCCGAATTCCGCCTTCGAATGTCGTCCCTTTTTCGCCACGCAAAGGGCCATTCGAAGCTCCGTTCGAAAGTTGCCCACCGTTGTCGCCGAAAAAGAGCACGATCGTTTCTTCGTCGATGCCTTGCGACTGGATCGACTTCATGATCTTCGCTACGGCTTGATCCATGTGTTTCAAATTGGCTGTCAGGATTTCGCGTTTTTCCCGGCGATTCGTCTCCGGTGACGAAGGCGGCGGCTGCAGCGGTCCGTGTACGGCATTGAAAGCGACATAGAGCAGGAATGGTTTCGTCGTATCCCGGCGTTCGATCAGGCGAAGGGCCTCGTCAACCAGCAGGTCGGTCGAAAATCCCTTTTCTTCGACAGGTTTGCCGTTCCTTTGCCAATCGAGTTCGCCGAGGTCTTTCCTCTCATGCGTGTAATAATCGATGGCACCATGGAGATGCCCGTAGAAGTGGTCGAATCCACGATTCTGAGGCAGATATTCCGGGGTGGACAAGCTGTTGTCCTCATTACCGCCCAGATGCCATTTCCCGACCATCCAGGTTGCGTAACCGGCAGATTCGAAAACTTGCGGGAGTGTTCGATATTTCGAAGGCAGGCCGCTGCGATTGTTAACTCCCGTGCGGATCGAAGCGACACCCGACATCAATGCTGCCCTGGTGACGCTGCAGATGGGATTGGAATAGAACCGGTCGAGCCGGCACCCTTCTGAGGCCAGGCGATCCAGAGTCGGCGTTTCGACTTTCGAATCATTCCAGCCGATATCGCCGAAGCCATGGTCATCCGTTACGATGAGGACCACGTTCGGGCGGTTCGGTTCGCCCGATTTCGAAGTCGCTTGCGGAAGAAATACGATCAGGCAGACGGTGATCCAGCTAAGTGCGTCAACGTAGTCTCGCATCAGGGTTCCTCTATGATTTCACGGTCGTTCGCGTGGTGGAACTTGTGGTCGAAAAACGCCTCCGGTCTCTGTTCGGAATCGGTCAGTTCGACGGCGACGCGTCGCGGTCCCCCGCGTGCCTGGGGCAAACCGTCGAAGAGCATTCGCCGGATCGTGCCTGTTTCGGGTTCATAAGTCATTTCGAACGCACGCGGCCCGCGTGGTATCCCGGGCTTTCTCGTTCCCCTGATCATCAGGCTGCCATCGGTGCCTGAGAACGGTCCGTCGAGATCGTAACTGTTTCGGAACGTCACAAGGTCGCTTTGCACATCGACGAACGGCAGCCCGTGCTGATGCCCGGGAACTGGCCCGCGAAAACGTTCGGGATCATGACTGATTCGAACCGGTCCATCCGGTGGAATCGCCCAGCTCGATTCGCCATCGCTGCCGGTCAGGAAGCGCCGGCCATCCGCGAAATGACGTTCGAGCACGTACCGATCGGGGCTCCGGACATCGAGCGTCGCACCGTCGATCGGCGGCTGTCTGCCCGAGTTCGGTTCCGCAACTCCGTCGAGATTTCGAATGACGTAGCGGCGATCGGTTCGCGGCTTGACCGTAGCGATGAGACGATCGATTTCCGTCGCGGCGTTGAGCGTTCGACTGGCGTTCCAGAATGTCGTGAACGCCAGGCAAGCGATGCCAGCCGCGAGAATGCCCCAGAATCGGAATCGGCGAGGTATCGGCAACCGTTCCGAATGCCGCTGAGACATTGAGATCGCCTGGGGAATCCGTCCGTCCGACGGGCTCGTTCTCGCCAGATCGAATAGCCGGTCGTGCAGATAGAGGGCCTGGGCGAATTCCATGGCGAATCGCGGATCGTTTCGGATTCTGACGTTCAATTCCACAAGCTGCTCGTCGCTGAGACGATCGTCGAGGAAATCGTGAATGAGTCGGTCCGTGTCGGGATTCATGTGGCAGGCCTCATCTCGGACTTGCGGTTCATGCAGTCTCTGAGTCGGTCACGAATTCTCTGGAGGGTTTTGGCGACCTGGTTGGCAGTCATCCCGAGTCGATCGGCGATCGCGGCTGGCTTGAGATCTTCGTCGTAGCGCAGCCGGCATAGGTCGCGGGCGCGGCCTTCCAGCTTCTCCATGCATTCGTCAAGGTGTGCATAAAGTTCTTCGTCAACGAAGGCGGTTTGTGTCATGATCGATTGCAGAACGTCGAGCGATTCCGAGTCGATCTGTCTCCAGTCGCGGGCTTTGCGACGATAATGGTGCCGAACCTGGTTCCGCGCGATGCCCATCGCCCAGGACGTGAAATTCTGAGAAGCGTCGAATTTGCCGATCGATTCGATAACGGCGATCGCAGTGTCCTGCAGAATATCGTCCCGGTCAAGGACGTCACGGACTTGTGCTCCGACGAAAGCCGAAACACGTGGCAATGCGAGTGTCCAGAGACGTGTCGCCATTCGTACCGAGTCGTCCACCTTGTGTCCCCTCCATTCGCCGCTTCCGTATAAGATTGACCGAAGGGCCGAAATTATGACACGAAATGAGCGAACGAAATCGGAAAGACCGGAATCGTAACGAGGTGTTCGACGCGCAGACGATGATGTCGGATTACCGATTCGGACGTGGCATACTTTCAGAATCTGTGCTTCTCGAAGAACTGAATATCGGGTTCATGCGCAAGATCCGCGCGATCGTCGGCGGGCGAATTCGTGTCGAGTCATTTCTGGCCGTCATCACCTCACACGCCGCAAAACGGCAAATCACCACACAATTCCGGCTCTCATTGCGTCAACGTTACATCGCTTTTCTTTTATCCGTACTGATCCGATCCGACAGCGCGCCTCTCGACCTCGCGGCTTGCATTTCTCGAGAATGATAGCCGTGACGCCACTTCGAATCCGAAAGCGAGTGTAGCGGCATCCGGGCGAGTGCCTGGAAAGCGTCAGTAATCGTACGACAGTCGCCGTGAGAAACGGCGATCTTGACCAAAGAAGCCATCGAATGAATTCGATCGCTGCGGTAATCTCAAATGGATTTGAGTCGGGGCGAGAGGATTCGAACCTCCGGCCTCTTGCACCCCATGCAAGCGCGCTAGCCAGGCTGCGCCACGCCCCGATAGAGATGATCCTACAGGTATCTCCGTTCGTCGTCAAGCCGATTTCGCCAGTTCGCGATGCGCGAAGAGACGCGAACCAGTTTCCATCAAAACCTTTTCGCGAATTCGGCTTGAGTTCGAACGGAATGCGTCATTTCGCCCCTTTCGCCTGTCGCGACTCCTTCAGAAGCTTGAGCGCGGCTTCGACGAGCATCTCGCCCGATCCAGGTTTGACGGTCGAATTGAGCACCTCATAACTGCCGCCGGCGTGGGCTGCTCGTGTGGGGACATAGATCGTTTCGACGGCGTTGGCCAGTTCGACGATGATCGTCTGCCGATAGGGCGAGGCTTGCTTGATCGCCAGGCCGAGGTCGACGAAGACTTCTCCGGGAAGCGTTACGATCGCCAGATCTTCACCGATCGTGATCGCATGCACTTCCGTCGGGATGCTCGCGCCGATGCCGGCCCATTTTTTCGTGCGCAGGAAGGGCCGGTGGGCCGAACCGGCGGCCAGGGGAGGGTTATGCCTGAGCTGATCGACCATCAGCAGTTTGTGGGCCCGCACGTGGTCGAAGAAGTCGACGGTCTTGCCGGCTTCGACGGCTTTCAGCACTTCGATCGACGCTTTCACGTCGTCCGGGCCGCACTCCTGCAGCGGCAAATTCACGACGGCGTGTCGAACGTCCAGCCTGCCATCTGTGGAGACGGGGCTCAGCTTCAGCAGGTTTTCCGTGATCGTCGTGCCGAGGGAATTACCGATGAAGTCGGTCTTATTGCGTGTGGTCGCGCGCGGGTCGGAGTGATTGATATCGCCGCAGCAGCCGGTCGCGAAAATCGAGATCGCTTTCGGTCCCAGCTTCCGCTGCACGCAATCCGCGACGAATTTCGGGTAATCGGCACTCCATTTCGAGCCGCCGACGGTGTCCAGGTGCAGGGCGAAGTTGCTGACGACTCCGACGGGTTCGCCTGCCTGTGATTTCACCATCAGCATGCCGATTTCCGCGTCGATCGGGCCAGCGGCCTTGATCGTCTCCTTGTTCGCGTAGCTCATCCAGGTGCGCACGGATCCGTCGCGCATGACGAATCGCCGGTTGAATGAAACGGGCGTATTCTGACCGGTCGAACCGGCCTCCAGGGTGCAGGCCGCGGCCGATCTCGCGGCGTCCGCGATGGCGGCGGCAGGTTCGGCGATGAGCTTGTCGATATAGGCGGACCGTTTGGCGTCGGATCGATCGCCTTTCAGCACGTTTTCCAGTGATTTGTAATAGTCTGGTGCCGTGTGGGAGTGCGTGGCCGCGACCACGATGGCTTCGAATGGGATCCCGCTGAGTTTGGACGCTTCGGCGCGAATGGCTGACGACAGGTCGTAAGTGACTCCGATGAGGTCGCACACGACCAGTGCCGCCGTGGTTTTGCCCTGACGAAATACGATCGCCTTGGCCAGAAGCGGGTCGATCGTGCCCTCGGCCAGCCGTTCATGATAATAGCCCGCCATCGGGAAGCCGTCAGGCGGCGTGATGTCGCGCTGGGCCATGCCGACCTGGATCGGTTCGGCCGCTTCGGTGCGTGCGGCTGCGCAGGCGAATAGCCCGAACGACATGAGGAAGTAACATAGCCGGGCCGGTCGGAGAGATCTTGCCATGTTCGTTCGCGAACTCCAGGAGGTGAAAGGCGGGAGATGTCGGGGCATGGGCCGGTGGGCGGTTGGGGCGATTGGCCCGGATCCGTCGTTTCAGGGTAACGCAACAGACCGGGCGGGTAAACGATGCTCTGCGTCGGATCGTCTTGAGTGGCTCACGGAGCTGGCCCTCCTGCATCATCGAGTCAATTCCTTCGCGCTTGGTTTCGCGGGGCGAAGAGCCGTGATAGAATTTCTGTATCAGGCTTGATGGGCCGATGATCAGGTCTCTCCTCAAGCCGCCAGTGCCTTCACCGTCCGATTCCCGCCCTCAGGCCTTCATGGTTCGGTCCGAACCATGTAAGCGGCTCCGCCTTCGATACGGAGCGATTCGCCGCCGATGCTTCTCGAATCACCGAATTTCCGCCGAATACTTCTCCTCGTTCTGGTCGCTTGCCTGGGTATGCCTGGTGCATCGGCCAGTGACGATATCGCTTTTTTCGAAAGCCGCGTTCTGCCGATCTTCGAAAGCCGGTGCTACGAATGCCATTCGCACGCGAAGGCGATCAAGGCCGGGCTGGCGCTCGACAGCCGCACAGGCTGGGAGAATGGCGGCGATTCCGGGCCCGCCGTCGTCCCTGGCCAGCCTGACGAAAGTCTCCTGATCACGGCCGTCGAACATGGCGATGACTCGCTCAAAATGCCGCCGAAGTCGAAGCTGGGGCCTGAAGAAATCGCGGTGCTGCGGCAATGGGTGCAGCGTGGCGCGGCCGACCCTCGTAAGGCTTCCGTCGCAGGGGTTTGGGAAGACGTCTACCGGAAACGGCTGGACTGGTGGAGCCTGAAGCCCGTCGTCCGGCATGAAGCCCCGAAGCTCGCGGGCGATCGATGGTCAAGTGGCGAAATCGACCGTTTCCTGCTGGCCAGGATGAAGTCACAGGGCATCGAACCGGCGGCTGAGGCGGACCGGCACGTTCTGGCCCGGCGGTTGGCGTTCGTGCTCACGGGATTGCCTCTGGAGCCTGAGCGGGCTCGGGCGTTCGTCACCGACACCCGGCCTGAGGCGATCGAAAGGCTCGTCGACGAATTACTCGCCAGCCCCCATTTCGGCGAACGGTGGGCCCGGCACTGGATGGACATCGTCCATTACTCCGACACGCACGGCTACGAATGGGACGTTCCCGCCAAAAACGCCTGGATGTATCGTGACTATCTGGTTCGGGCTTTTTCGCGAGACGTGCCCGTGAACCGGCTGATACGAGAGCAGGTCGCGGGCGATCTTGGCGAGCCGCGGGTCGACCCGGCCTCGGGGCTGAACGAATCGATCATCGGACCGATGGCGATGCGGCTGGGTGAGCGGCGGCACGGCGACAATGCCCAGATCGAGGGAATCAGCCAGGAGGCGATGGCGAATCTGGTCGACACCGTTTCGAAAGCGTTTCAGGCGACGACCGTCGCCTGTGCCCAGTGCCACGATCACAAGCTGGACGCCGTCGAACAGAAAGACTATTACGCCTTGACGGGCATCTTCATGAGCAGCCGCTGGGGCGTGCGGCAGGCCGACACCACCGACCCGAACCTGGCGACGATCGCCGGGATGAAGGCGATCAAGAGCCGCATCCGGCAAGAGGTTGGCCGGATCTGGACGAATTCGGGGCAGGAACTGACGACGAAACTGAAATCTCTGCCTGTCGACGAGAAAGCGGCCGGAGTGCCGGAATCGCTTGCGGGTTTCCTGAGCCGTCCGGAGACGAAACCGCTGACACTGGCGGAGTTTCAGGCGGAACGTCAGCGCCGGTTCGAGGCGGCCAAGGGGCTGAAACTGCTTGCCGATTTCACGGGTGAGAATCTTCCTGATGGCTGGTCGGCGGAGGGCTTCGGTCTGAAGCACGGGCTGGCCCGCGACGGCGATTTCGTCGTGGCCGAGGCAGGCGAAAGAGTCATTGACCAAATCTTACCGGCCGGTCGGTGGTCGCATCTTTATTCGCAAAGGCTGGGCGGAGTCGTGCGCGGGCCGTTGGTGGACCCAGCGCGGGCGACGACGTTCTCCGTCGGTTTCGCGGGCGGCAGAAAGGCTTCTCAGGCGTTCATTCTCGATCATTGCTTCCATTCCGAACGGCTTGCTTTTCCGGATATGCCGCGCGTGGGCTGGCTGACGCTCACGGCCGGCAATTTCGACCGGCTTTCGGGGCCCGCCGACACGATGCCCCGGCGAGTCTATCTGGAACTGGCCACCAAGGCTTACGACAATTACTTCCCGCCTCGCACGGGTTACGGCGGCGTGAAGCCTGAGGACGAAGCCGACCCGCGAAGCTGGTTCGGGGTGACACGTGTCTACGAACATGCGCCGGGCGCGAAGCCGATGGACACTCTCGACCGGCTCGTGCCGCTCTTCGAACAAGCGGCGAAGAAAACGCGGCCCGATACACGCGAGTCACGTGCCGAAGCGGCCGCTGAAGTCATACTTGCCGCTATAGCTCGCTGGTCGCAGGACCGGTGCGGCGTGGCTGATACACAAATTCTTGACGAAGCCATCGGGGCAGGGTGGCTCCCGAATGCTTTTTCGCCTGATACGCCGATCGGCAAGCTTGTGAGCCGCTACCGGGAAGTCGAAAAGCGAATTGTCCCGGATCGAACGATCGGCACGGCCGAGGATCGCCACGAAGCGCGCAACGAGCCGGTGGGCCTGCGCGGTTCGTATACCGAGTTCGGCGAAGTCGTCCCGCGCGGCAATGCCCGGTACGTTCGAGACTTGCTCGGCGGAACTTCCTCCAGCGACCCCGGTCAGTCGAGCGGTCGTGACGAGCTGGCCCGGGCACTGGTGGATCCGGCCAATCCGCTGACGGCCCGGGTCTTCGTGAACCGGGTCTGGCAGCATGTTTTCGGGGAAGGGCTCGTCCGCACGCCGGACGATTTCGGGCATCTGGGCGAAAAGCCAAGTCATCCGGAACTGCTCGACACCCTGGCCGCCCGGTTCATGGAAGAAGGCTGGTCACTCAAACGACTCGTGCGGGAGATGGTCCTGACGGCCGCATTTCGGCAGGGCAACGTGCCATCTGCCGCCGCGTTCACGATCGACCCGGAAAATCGCCTGCTGCATCACTATCCTCAAAGGCGACTTGAAGCCGAGGCGCTGCGGGATGCGCTTCTGGCCGTTTCCGGCCGGCTCGATCCGGCCCTCGGCGGCCCGCCGATCGATCCGTACCGAACCGCCGAAGATCCCGCCAAACGGCTCAAATCAGGCCCGCTCGAAGGCGAAGGCCGGCGGTCGATCTATCAGAAGATCACGCTGATGGAGCCGCCCCGGTTTCTGGCGATTTTCAATCAGCCCTTGCCGAAGCTGACCACGGGCAAACGCGACCGCACCACGGTGCCCGATCAGGCGCTGGCGCTCCTGAATGACCCCTTCGTGCTGGCGATGGCCGAATTCTGGGCGAAACGGGTGGCGGCTGAGGCTGACGCATCGATCGATCGCCGTGCTGCCGATATGTTCGAACGTGCCATCGGCCGGCCGGCCGGCGAGCACGAAACCGCCAGGCTCGTGAAGCTTGTCCGCCGATCCGCCGAGCTGCGAAAAATCGACCAGGCGGCAGCCCTTTCGTCCGTCGAAGTGTGGAAAGACGTCGCCCATGCGATCTTCAACCTGAAGGAGTTCGCCCATGTCCGCTGAACCGGTTTCCGGGCGAAATGCGTTATGCCCGGGCCATGCGGGGGTCGTAAGTTCACGGCGTGATTTCCTCCGGGCCACGAACATGGGCTTCGGCATGCTGGCTTTCGCCGGACTGGAGGGCATTCGGGCGGTCGCGAGCGACGGCGTTCATCCACGTGATTTCGCGCCGAAGGCCCGGCACGTGATTTTTCTGTTCATGGACGGCGGCGTATCGCACGTGGACACATTCGATTACAAGCCCGAGCTGGCGCGCCGCACTGGCCAGCAGGCGGTCTGGGCCGTCGATCAGAAGTCCCAGGCCATCAATCCTTCACGCAAATGGCTGGGGCCTCTCTGGAAGTTCCGCCAGAGGGGCGAATCGGGCCTCTGGGTCAGCGATCTGCTGCCTCACATGGCGCAGCTTGCGGACGATCTGTGCGTGATCCGTTCCGTCACCGGCGAAACGCCCCTGCACGGGGCGCAGGCACTGCTGCTGCACACCGGCCGCAGCATCGGCGCGGCTCCCAGCATGGGCTCATGGGTTTCGTACGGCCTGGGTACGGAAAACGAGAATCTGCCGGGTTATGTGCTGCTGAACAACGACTGGATCCCCAACGGCGGCTTCCAGAACTTCGCCAGCGCGTTTTTGCCGGCGACGTCGCAGGCCGCTCTCGTGCGGGCCAGGGGGGTACCGGTGGATAACATCGTGCCCGCCGATCCACTGGCGATCCAGCAAGCCAAGCTCGACTTCCTGCGTGAGCAGGACACCGCCTCTGCTGAAGGCTACGGTGACCGCGCAGCGATCGAGTCCGCGATCCGCAACCACGAAACCGCCGCGCGGATGCAGTCGCTTTTGCCCGAAGTTTGCGACATTGCCGGCGAAAGTCGTGCGACCCGCGAGCTTTACGGTATCGACAGGGGTAACGATTTCGACAAGTTCTACGCCCTTCAGTGCCTGCGGGCCCGCCGGATGGTCGAAGCCGGCGTGCGGTTCGTCGAAATCACATGCCCGCTGACACACTCCAACAACGCCCCCTGGGACCAGCACGGCGAACTGAAGCTGCGGCATGAGGAGAACGCCCGGATCACCGACCAGCCGGTGGCGGCCCTGATTCGTGACCTGAAGGCCCGCGGGCTGCTGGAGAGCACGCTCGTTGTCTGGGCGGGCGAGATGGGCCGTACGCCCCACTCCGGCGGCACCGACGGCCGCGATCACCACGTCAGCGGCTATACCATCTGCATGGCTGGCGGCGGCGTCCGTGGCGGCATGACTTACGGCACCACAGACGAAATGGGCATGGCGGCTGTCGAACATCCGGTCGACATTCACGACATCCACGCGACGATCCTCCACCAGCTCGGCGTCGATCACGAGCGTCTGACCTTCCGGTTCGGCGGCCGCGACATTCGACTGACGGACGTGCATGGCCGCGTCATCCGCCCGATTTTGACTTGATCCGGTTTCGCTCCGAATTCGTTCGTTCGAAGCAGGGACGACGATTCGATGTGCCCCTCAGGTATTCTGACGATGACGATTCGCTCTTACGGTTTCTGGCTCCTGACTCTCTCGATTCTGGCTTCCAGCGGGCAGTCCGTTCACGGCCAGAATCTGTCACCCGCTCAGGCCATCGAGCGAATGGTCCTGGCGAAGGGTCTGAAGGCGACCGCGGTCGTTTCCGAGCCGCTCGTCCGGCAACCTGTGGCGATCGACTTCGACGACCGTGGCCGGCTCTGGGCGATTCAATATCTGCAATATCCGAACCCCGCGGGCCTGAATCGTACGAAGGTCGACCGCTATAGCCGTACGGTCTATGACCGCGTGCCCGAGCCGCCGCCGAAAGGCCCGAAAGGTGCGGACAGGCTGACGATCCTTGAAGATACCGACGGCGACGGAATGGCCGACAAAGCCCGCGATTTCGTCTCGGGCCTGAACCTTTCGACGGGCTTCGCGTTCGGCGACGGCGGCGTGTATGTGCTTCAGGCACCCTACCTTCTGCATTATGCCGATGCCGACGGCGACGACGTTCCCGACGGCGATCCGCGTGTGCTCCTGGCTGGCTTCGGTATGGAAGATGCCCACAGCCTGGCCAATTCCCTCACCTGGGGCGAAGATGGCTGGCTTTATGGCCTGCAGGGTTCGACCGTCACCGCGAAAATCCGGGGCATCGAATTCCAGCAGGGCATCTGGCGATATCACCCGCCGACGGACCGCTTCGAACTCTTCGCCGAAGGCGGCGGCAACATGTGGGGGCTGGACTTCGACGCCGCCGGCAATCTTTTCGCAAGTACGAACTTCGGCCCGCACGTGGCCCTGCACGTCATGCAGGACGCCTATTACTGGAAGCAGTTCGGCAAACATGGCCCGCTGCATAATCCCTATACTTTCGGCCATTTTGACCACATGCCGCACGGCGGCGCGCATGGCGGCCATGTCACGGCCGGAGGGCTTTTCTATCTGGCCGATCGCTGGCCGGCCGAACTTCGGGGCCGCTACATCGGTGCGAATGTGCTTTCGCATCTCGTCGCCGAACATGCCTTCGAACCGAAGGGGGCGACGTTTACGTCACGGCAGGTGGGTATCGTGCTGGACAGCCGCGACCCCTGGTTCGCGCCGTGTGATCAGGCACTCGGGCCCGACGGCAACGTTTACGTGGCCGACTGGCACGACCAGCGCATGGCGCACCCTGACCCCGATGCCGACTGGGACCGTACGAACGGCCGGATCTACGCCATTCGTGCCGCGGCCGACGACCGGCCGACGCTTTCCGTCCACCCCGAACTGGCCAGGAAAAGCTCGGTGGAACTGATCGGTCTGTTGCGTGATCCGAACGCTTTCCTCGCCCGCCGGGCCCGCCGAATTCTCAAGGAGCGCCACGAAGAGCCTTCCGTCAAACGCCTGAACCAGATCTGGCATGACCGCGACTTGCCTGTCGAATTCCGACGCGAGGCTTTCCGCACGCTCGTTTCGATGATCGACCACGACCGGGCGAAGCCCGCGCCCCTCTCGGCCGACGACTTCCGCTCCGCAGTGGCCGACACCGATCCGGCGATCCGCCGCCTGGCCGTGCAGGCTCTCGGCGATTTCGCCGTGATGCCCCCCGCGGGCCGCGTGGCCGCGATCGCTACGCCCGATGTCGACCTCATCTGCCTGGGGCAGCGTGTCGCGTCCGTGGCTCGTGTCGATGCCCCGGAAGCCATCGCCGGATGGGCCGGGCTCGCTTCGGCCGTCGACGATGCCGGCGATCCGATCCTCGACCAGCGCTATTGGTGGGCGGCCGAGCGAATTTCCCAGCGCGATCCTGCCGGACTCGTCGATGCGATCGTTTCGAAAGCGATCATGCATGAAGGTGGTCAACAAATACCGCTGAAAACGACCCGAATCGTCTCTGAAAAGGTCATCGGCAACCTGATCCGCAAATTCAGTTACGTGGGCGGCAATGAGATCGAACCTCAACTCGTCAGGCTGGTGCGGCTCGACGTTGACCGCAATCTGCCTTTCGTGCTCGAATCGCTTCGCGGCGGCGCTCCGAAGCCGGCCGGCCCATTTCGAACGACACTCGTCGATATTTGCGGAGACGGGCATTCTGATCTCATTCGCTGGGAAATCGCCGCCCGTCTGGGCTCGCCCGCGCCTCGCGAATCGGCGCTCGCCGAATTGCAGCAGGCTCAGGCCAATCCGAAACCTGGTCGGGTGGTCGCGTTCCTGAAAACTGCGGCGGATTCGGGCTGGACCGATTGGTCCGAGATCAGCCTCGTCGCTTCGAAAAACGAAAACGCTGCCATCGCTGATGCCGCCTGGGCAGGTTTGAGCCGACTTGCGGACGAGAAAACGGCCAGTGAGTTGATCGGCGAATATCCCAAAGCCTCTCAGGAACGAAAAAAACGAACCCGGGCCACCCTCAGCGCTCGTACGGAAACGTGTCTGCCGATGCTCGAAGCTGTCGCATCCGGGCAAATTCCGCGTGACGATTTCGACTTGCCGGAACTCGCCGCAATCGCCCGTCTCGGCTCGGAACCGGTCGATCGGGCCGTCCTGAAGATTTGGGGCAAGATCGCTCAGGCCACCCCCGAAGAACGCCTGGCCGAAGTGCGTCGGCTCAATAACGACCTCCGGGCCGCGACCGGCGACGCCAGGAAGGGGCGGGAGCTGTTCGCCAAAGTCTGTGCCGGTTGTCATCGGCTTTACGACGTCGGCAAGATGGTCGGCCCTGACCTTACCGGAGCGAACCGGTCCGACCGCGACTGGCTCCTCACCAGCATCATCGATCCCTCTGGCGTCATCCGCAAGGAATATCAGTCGCGAATCATCGAAATGAACGATGGCCGCGTTCTCGAAGGGTTGCTCGTGGAAAGCTCCGGTGGCCTCTGGAAGCTCGCGAAATCGGACGGCACCATCGAGTCTCTCCCCGCTTCGGAGATCCGCGAATCCCGCGAGTCGGCCGTATCCGTCATGCCTGAAGGGCTTTATCGCCAGTTCGACCCCCAGCAGCTTCGCGACCTCTTCGCCTTCCTGCAATCCCTGGAGAATGCGCCATGATCGAGCGATCGAACCCGATAACCGCCTCTCGCAAGCACGCCGTTACCCGCCGCGGCTTCATTCAGGCTGCGGGGGCTGTTTCCGTCGCCGCATCGAAGGGATTCGGCCAGGACGGTTCCCGGGTCTATGCCAACACCCTCCGTCCGATCGCCGACCCCCGGCCGATTCTTGAAGACTTCCCCCAATACGTCGAACCGATCCGGTGCGAAGCCCGCTTCGAAGCCCCGCCGATCATCGACGAACTTGGGGCAACGATCGAAGTCCGTGCCTGGCGCTGGTCCTATAACGCCCGGGGCATTGTCGAAATTCCCAATCGCCTGCGGGGTGACCGCACGGCCGTGATCGTCGTGCACCCCTGGGCCATCGACGACGGCCAGGGCTGGAAGTCGCCCGAACCCGCCGGCGTGGCCTTTCAGTGCACCCCGCGCAAGAATGCCCTCGTCCTCCAGCACGCCCGCGACGTGATCGACCCACTCCTGAAAAAGCTTCGCGGCTCGACGCGGCTGACCGCCTATAGCCTGCCCGGCAAGGAAGATCCGATCCGGCAGAAGATCTATCGCTCGTTCGCTTCGCACCCGACCCGGAAATCCCGGGCAGAAGGCATCAAGGAACTTCATGCCCTGCTGAGTTCGTTCGATTACCGGGGCGGCGAGCTGCCGAAATCGATCGTCCTGGACGACGAAAACCCGGTGAAGTCCTACTTCTCTGCCTTTCCGGGGCTCGATGCCGGCGTGAAATACGACCCGAAGGGATTCTGGGACTTGCCGATCCCGGTCATGTCGTCGATCGAAGTCGACCATTCGGATCTTGTGATTTATGACGCCGACGGCTACGACAACCTGCGCGATCATCTTAAATCGCTGGGCATCCGCCACGTGATCCTGGCCGGTTACAACACCGACATGTGCGTGTGCAAAACGACCGCCGGCTGGGAGAACCTCCGCCGCGACTTCAGCGTATTCCTCGTCGGCGATGCCACCATCGCTACCTTCCCGGCTCAGGATTCGCCACGCCACGCCACCAACGCAGCCGTGAGCTTCGCGGCGCTTGACCTGCTCATCACGCAAAGCTCCTGGATTCGGAAGATCGAAAAATGAAAGACTGCACGCGCCGCCGTTTTCTCGCTTCCGTCGCCGCGGTTTCAGTCGGTTCAGCCCTGAATGCGACGACTTCGGTCGCATCTCGTTCGAATTCCGGCAAAGCTCAGGTGGCGATCACGCTCGACCTGGAAATGAGCCGCGAATTCCCCACCCGCGACCAGATGCACTGGGATTTCGAAAAGGGCAATCTGAACGAAGCGACGAAACGCTACGCCCAGGAAGCGGCGCGGCGGGTGAAGGCCAGGGGGGGCCTGATTCACTTCTTCGGCCTGGGCCGGACGATGGAGCAGGCTGACGTCTCCTGGCTGCAGGAAATCGTGGATGCCGGCCACCCGCTCGGCAATCACACCTATGACCACATCTATCTTCTCGCTTCGAAGCCGCAGGACTTGCAATTCCGGTTCGCCCGTGCCCCCTGGCTGCTCGAAGGCCGAGACATCCCGGCTGAATTGAAACGCAACATCGAAATGGCCGAACTGGCTTTCGAAACCCGATTGAAAGGCCGATCAGGGCGCGCCGGCGGCTTCCGCACCCCCGGCGGGTTTGCTACGGGCCTGAAGGGCAGGGAAGACCTGCAGAAAATGCTCCTCGAAATGGGATATTCCTGGGTCAGCAGCCTGTACCCAACCCATGCCACTTCGAAGCCCGGCGAACGGCCTTCCGAAGATGTCTTTCGTGGGATAGAAGACGCCCAGACAATGGCCCAGCCGTTCGTCTATCCGACGGGGCTCGTCGAAATACCGATGAGCCCGATCAGCGATATCGGCGCGCTGCGAACCGGCCGCTGGCCCCTCTCCGATTTCAAGGTCGCGGTTCGCCGCGGCCTTCTGCGGTGCATCGAGCAGGGCCTGACTTTCGACTTCCTCGCTCACCCATCATGCCTGGGAGTCGTCGACCCGAATTTCGAAACGATCGACCTGATCCTCGACACCGTCGAAGCTCATAAAGATAAAGCTGCGATCGTCAGTCTCGGTGATATCGCCCGAAATGAGTCGGCGAACGGACGTCTTTCGAAATGACCGAATTTCGAATTCGGATCGCGGGAGTGACTTTTTAGATCGCCGCCACAGCCACCGGGGCGTGGTTCATCTGATAGAGCATCAGGTAAATGATCACGCCCGTCAGGCTGATGTAAACCCAGATCGGAAATGTGACTCGGGCGATTTTTCTGTGCCTTTCGAAATCCTTGCGGACGGCCCGGTAGACCGTCAGGGCGATCATCGGCACCATCGCCACGGCCAGGACCGTGTGGGATAGAAGGATCGACAAATAGAGCGAGCGGATCGGCCCCGATCCCGGAAAACGCACGGTGCCGACGAAGTAATGATATGTCAGATAGCAGCCGAGAAACGCCGCCGAGATCGCCAGGCACGTGAGCATCAGAAAGGCATGAGCCCGCCACCGGCCACGCCGGACCAGGGCCCAGCCGGCCAGGAGGAAGACGAAGCTCGAGAAATTGAGTGTGGCGTTGAGTTTCGGCAGAGCCCGGATCCACGACGCGAGGCCGCGCCGGCGTGCTTCGGTGATGAGCGTTTCGAGATCCGCGGGATCGTTCGAATCGAAGTGACGGACGAGCTTGAGGCCACGGTCGATCAGCACGATCCTGTCGCTGTGGGCAATGTCTTCCGCCCCGGCTTTACGCTCCTCAGGCGAGGTCGGCACCACGCTGACGACGAACGATTTCTGGATCAGGTCGTAGACGGCCGACTCGTCACCGGTGAGGAACCACCAGCGGGCCGGATCGGCCCCGAACTTTTCGCCGTACGATTTCAGGACTTCGGGCGTGTCGAACTTCGGATCGACGCTGAAACTGACGATCCGGACATCCGTGCCGGCCAACTTGTCCTGCAGCCCCTTAAGCGTCGCACTGATCCGTGGGCAGCTCGACGGGCATCGCGTGAACGTGAACGCGGCCAGCCAGACCGAATCCGCGAGATCGTCAGACGTTACGGTCGTCCCGGTCTCCCGCGTCAGGGAAAACGGGCCGACCTGGCGCCCTTCCAGAAGCGAACTTCCGCGGGCGGGGGCCGTTTGCCCTGAGGGAAGTCCGAAACAAATACCGGCCGCCGCGAGAAATGAGCCCGCGACAGCCAGGAGACCGAAACCATAGCCGGAGAGAGGCGATTTCACGAACGCTGAATCTCAAAGGGTTGGCTGACGGTGATCATGGCCGAATCGTCTTCGGGAACGATCAAATCGTCCTGACTTTTGTCGCGAGCGATATCAGGGGTAAGAGCCAGGACGACCAGCACGGCCAGAATGCATGCCGGCACGATCATGGCATATACCCAGTTGCCTTCGAATTTCACGTGCATGAAGTAGAGGCCGACGAGGCTCGCCTTCACCAGAGCCAGAGTCATCAGCCCGAGAACCAGGAGGACGAAATGCTCCTGGGTCAGCATGGCGTAAAAGTATTCGGCCACGGTCAGGAACAGAAGTGTCCAGAAAATCTTCATGTAATTCACATGAGGATGCTCATGGGCTGCCGAATGTGATGCGTGGGAATCGGACATGGCTTTTCGACTCGAATTCCGTGGTTGAGATGGGAATCAGGCGTTCGATCGATCCGGATGCGGCCGGCTCTTTCGCCGCAGTGATCAGATCAGGTAGACGACCGTGAACAGGATGATCCAGACCAGGTCGACGAAGTGCCAATACAGGCCGATGTATTCCAGCGAGGCGTAATTCTTCGAGTGATACACGCCACGCAAGGACTGCAGCAGGGCGCAGAAGATCATGAAAACGCCTACGGCGACGTGCGTTCCGTGGAAGCCCGTCATCGTGAAGAAGCAGCTCGCGAACAGGCTGACGTTGGGCCGGAAGTGGCCCGTCGGGCTGATGCCGACCGGATAGATGTGGCCGAACATCAATTGATAGTATTCGTACACCTGAACGCCGAGGAACGTGGCACCGATGAGCATCGTGGCCAGCAGATAACGTGTCGTCATCTTGCGGTCGTCACGCTGGGCGGCCCCCAGCGCCAGCACCATCGTCACCGACGAACAGATCAGGATGAAGGTGTTCGCCGCCGTCAGGTCGATCGACAGCGGATTCGTCGCGGAGTCGTACGGCTTGGGCCAGTTGTGGAAGACGACTTCCTCAGGATTCGAAATCGCCGTCAGGGGCGTGTTCGGCGGATACTTGTCCGAGTAGGCCGTCGGCGGGCTGCCGGCCCGCAACACGATGTAGGAGCCGATCAGCCCCGTGAAGAACATGATTTCGGTGGCCAGGAAGAGCCACATCGCCACCTTGCCGGCCGTGACCGGAGCCGCCGTCGCGGCGGGTTTGGACGTTGCGGTGGGCAAGGAGACAGGGAACGTTGCGATGTCTGACATGGTCGTCCTTCGAACCGGAACTCCGACGGCCGGCGGCCGTCAGGCGGGCAAGGGATTGAGGATCAGGAACAGATAGATCAGAGGCAGGTAATACAGGCTGGAATAGAGCATCCGCCGCGCCGAGCGATCGTCGCGCTGCCGCACGAATTCGAAACAGCGGATCCAGTAGTGAAGGCTCAAAGCCAGCGCCGCCAGGAGATAGATCGACCCGGCCATGCCGAGCCGAAACGGCAGGATCGACACGGGCAGGAGCACGCTGGCGTAACCGAGCGATTGCAGGGACGTGATCCAGCCGGAAGGGTCGCGATGCGTGATCATTCGGTAACCGCCGCGCCGATAATCCTCGCGGTGCAGCCACGCGATCGCCAGGAAATGCGGAAATTGCCAGAGGAACAGGATCAGGAACAAGGCCACGGCCTCGCTCCCGACGGACCCTGTCGCGGCCGCCCAGCCAATTACGGGCGGAAGAGCGCCGGGTACGGCGCCGACCACGGTATTGATCGAACTGATCGGCTTCAGCGGCGTGTAAGCTGCCAGGTAGAGAATCCATGTCGCCGCGGCACAGTCGAAAGCTGGAAGCGGCACGAATCCGAGAAGAGCGAGCGAACCGGTCACCAGCAAAACCAGACCGACCGCCACCGATTCGGCAACCGTCGTACGCCCGCTGGGGATCGGTCGGCCTGCGGTGCGCCGCATGCGGGCGTCCCGCCGCCATTCCATCGATTGATTCAGAACGCTCGCCGATGCGGCGAACGCCGCAGTGCCGAACATCGTCGCCAGAAATACGGCAGGGTCGATGGAACCGCGACAGCCGGAAATGTAGCCGACTCCGGTCGTGACCAGTACCATCGTCACGATCCGCGGCTTGGAAAGCTCTCGATAGTTGTTCAGGCGTGCCGCGAACGATACGCGAATGTCGTTTGTCGTGGCCCGGCAATCTGACGGGGCGGAGGTCACGATGGACATGCGGCCTCCAGCTCGTTGGCTTCCGGGACGGATCGATCAGGCCGAACTGCCGGCCTGTTCGCCCGGGCTCGAAACACCCATAGCGTCACGACCGCCGTGAACGCCAGCAGCAAAGCCCCGTTCGCCTGGTGTGCCGTCCTCATGACGGCCGCCAGATCGGTAACCCGCCTCGGCGTACCGTCGAAAGGCCGCATCACCCACCAGGCGATCACGCCCAGAACGATCTGGAAGTGAGCCAGACCTGCCAGCGCGGTTCGCGAGATCCGAACGCCCCGAGACCGCATGATCGGCTCACGCCGCACGCGAGCCGTCAGCACAGTCAGGGTCACGACCACGACGACACCCAGAATGGCATGGAGATAAAGTTTGCCAGGCGCGGGAAAATGGCGGAGCCACGCCCCGGCGACGACCTGCCCGTAAACCGCCAGGATCGAAACCGCCGCCAGAGATCGAGTGGACCGTGATACGGATAACGGCTCCAGTGTGTCGTCCAGATCGGCTCCGACCTGTGCCCACGTGCGGCTCGTCCAGGCCGTCAGGCAGGCGAGGTATGCGAAAAAGGCCTGACCGAAACAACCATGGACCATGGCGAGAGCCCTCGAAATGCGCGTCACCCTCAGACCGCCCATTACGCCCTGAACGATCACGCCGGCAAGGGCCAGCCAGGCGGCGATTTTGACGCTGCGCGGAACCCGCTTCGAGAACTGCAGAAACGGCGCCACGATCAGCAGGCAAAGGCCCACGGCTGAGCCATACAGCCGGTGCCCGTGTTCGATGAAGACGCCCCAGGCCGAATTGGCGAAGTCATAAAGAAACATGTTCACGCCGAACGTCGTAGGCCAGTCCGGAACGGCCATGCCTACGCCGTAGGTCGTCACCAGCCCGCCCACGAAGAGCAGCGGCCAGGTAAACACGCAGGCGAACAGGAACAATCTGTTCGCCAGAATCGGAATTGGATCAGCCGATCGCCGATGATTCATCCGGTTCTCTCGGAATAGCCTTTCGAAGAAATCCCTGCATTCGGAAACCGGAGCGGGCCCTGGTCAGGTACCCGCTCCGTGACTTCTGCCGTCGCTCGCGATCAGTGAGAATGACTGACCGCCGCGGCTTCCTTCGATTCGGCCGCCGGTTCGTCCTGTGGCCAGTAATCACGCGGCGCGACTTCGTCGGCCGAGTATTCGTAAGCCATTCGGTAAACCGTGGGAATCTTGAGGAAGTTGTAATACGGCGGGGGCGAAGGACAGGCCCATTCCAGCGTGTTGGCGTGCCACGGGTTGGCAGGTGCCTTCGGGCCGAAGAGCAGGCTGTAGATGAAGTTGTAGACGACGATCAGTTGCGACACGCCGAGCAGCATCGCGTTGATCGTCATGAACTGGTTCATACCGACCACGCCCGAGCCCCTGAGGAACTCGTAGACCGTCGGATCGGCGATCCGACGCGGGTGGCCGTGCATCCCGATGATGTGCATCAGGAAGAAGGTCCCGTTGAAGAACAGGAACGTCAGCACGAAGTGTATCTTGCCGAGACGCTCGTTCATCATCCGCCCGAACATCTTCGGGAACCAGTAGTAGATCCCGGCGAAAATCGCGAAGGTCGATCCGCCGAAGAGGACGTAGTGAATGTGCCCGACGATGAAGTAGGTGTCGTGGATGTGCATGTCGACTGGCGTCGCCGCCATGAAAATTCCCGACAGACCACCGATCACGAACATCGCCACGAATCCGATCGCGTTGAGCATCGGAGTCGTGAACTGAAGACGGCCGCCCCACATCGTGCCCAGCCAGTTGAACGTCTTGATGGCCGAAGGCAGGGCGATCATCATGGTCGAAAGCATGAACGTCGCACCCAGGGCAGGGTTCATGCCCGACTGGAACATGTGGTGACCCCACACGATGAAGCCCAGACCCGCGATCGCCGAGACCGAAAACACCATCGGCTTGTAGCCGAACAGCGGTTTGCGGCTGAACGTCGAAAGAATGTCGCTGACCATGCCCATCGCGGGCAGGATCATGATGTAGACCGCCGGGTGGCTGTAGAACCAGAACAGGTGCTGGAACAGCAGGATCTGCCCGCCGCCCACCACGTTGCCCGAGTTCGCCACCATCCAGTTCGCCGGCGAGAAGAAGTTCGTGCCGATAATCCGGTCCAGAAGCTGCATGATCAGGGCGGACGTCAGAACCGGCAGGGCGAACGCCTGGAGCAGGGCCGTGATCAGCATCGCCCAGACCGTCATCGGAAGCCGGAACATCTTCATGCCTGGGGCACGCAGCATGATGATCGTCGTGATGTAGTTGATCGAACCCATCAGGCTCGAAATCCCGGCGAAAAGCAGTGACATCAGCCATAGCGTCTGCCCGTCTAGGGCACCGGCAGTCGACCACCGGAAGGTCGAAAGGGTCGGGTAGCTTGTCCATCCCGCTTCGGCCGCACCGCCGGGGACGAAGAACGAGAAGCTCATCAGAACGATCGACGGCCACATGAACCAGTAGCTGTACATGTTCAGCTTGGGGAACGCCATGTCCCGGGCGCCGATCATCAGCGGAATCAGAAAGTTCCCGAACGCACCCGTAAGCAGCGGAATGATCACGAAGAAGATCATCACCGTGGCGTGCATCGTGAACAGCTTGTTGTAGTGTTCCGGCGGCAGGCGATAGCCGTACTCCGCCCAGATGCCGCTCAGCAGCGGAATCGGCTGCCAGGGCCAGGCGAGCTGCCAGCGGACCGCCAGTGCCAGAAGCCCGCCGATCCAGAACATGATCAGGCCGGAGAACAGGAACTGGATCCCGATCACTTTATGGTCGATCGAGAAGACGTACTTCGTCAGGAAATTCGACGGGGCCGGATGAATGTGATCATCATGGCCATGATCGTGGGCGTGTGCACTCATCGGGGTCATCCTCCGTTCGCGGCGTTGGCCAACGCCAGTTGATCACGATTCTGTTCGGACTTGGCCTTTTTCAGCCACTCCTCGAACTCCGCCTGCGTCTCGTGCACGGTCACGTTCCCGCGCATCTTGTAGTGGCCCCAGCCGCAAAGTTCCGCACAGACCAGTTCGAACTTGCCGGATGTGTCCGAATCGAACCAGACGGGAATCGTCAGGCCGGGCACGGCGTCCTGCTTGATCCGGAACTGCGGCAGGAAGAAGGAGTGCAGAACGTCGGTGCTGCGCAGGTGAATGACGGTAGGCTCGCTCTTGACGAAGTGAAAGTCATTGACCGTGATCACGTCATCGTCCGTGTGCAGCCTGCGATCTTCGCCGGCATAGCGAAAAATCCACTGAAACTGGCGGGCCGTCACTTCGGCCACCGGCTGGACTTTCGGCATCGAACTGCGGAACTTGATCTTCGACCAGGTGCCCATCTGATAGAGAGCCAGGAACACCAGAATCGACGCGGGAATGATCGTCCAGATCACCTCGAGTTTCATCTGCCCGTGCACGTACTCGGCCTTCCGGCCAGGCGCGTCCGGAAATTTCCAGAGGATGTAGCACAGTACGACCTGCGTTCCGATGAACACGATGCCCGTGATCAGAAGGATGATCACGAAAAGGTGATCGATCTCGCGTCCGATCGTCGAGACGTTGGGAACGAGCCACCAATCCGCGTCGGAACGTGCGTACACGAAGCACCCCGTCGCGAAGATCGCTCCCAAAGCGAACAGGAGAGTCCAGAGCCGTTCGGGTTTCATTGTCACTCCCATCTGAAACGCTTCGGAAGAGCCGGACGGAGGCGTCACTGTTCCGCTGCGTGTTCGAGTCCGAAAAAATGCGTGTGATCAGCGATTCGCCGCGACTTTGGCCGGGGCGGGGGCAGGTGTGTCGTCGCGAACCGGTTCCGTCGCGTCCCGCAGTAGTTCAGGACGGTTGGGAACGGCCAGGACGAAGTTCACCAAATCCCAGATCTGTTGCGGCTTGAGAGTCGTTTCGTGGGCCGGCATCTTCGCACCGTTGATGCCCTTGGCGATCCGCCAGTAGATGTCGATCGGCCGGCGGCCACCCTTGTATGTGCCCGTATTGATGTTCGCGGGGCGCAGCGGCCATTGCCATTCGTCCAGCGAAGCGGTCCAGTCGGTCTGAATCTTGCCGTAGAAGTTCTTCACCTGGCTGATCGACTCTTCCACCAGGGCCGTCACGATCGCCGCAGGGCCGGAATTGGCTTCGTCCAGAGGAACGACGGCAAGTTCCGTCGGCGGGGCTTCACGATGCAGAAGCACGTTGACCGTCGCGCCGGGGTAATCATGAACGAGTTGTTCCCGAATCGATTCGCCCAGACGCTCGGCACGGATTCTGGCCAGACGGAGCTGGTCATCGGCCGCTTCGGCCGGAGCGTCCACGAAACCGTTGTAGGTGATCACCCAGCCACGGGCGTCGGTAATTCCGGCAGCCGAAGTCAGGACCGCCTGACGAATCCCGGGCTGAAGATCTTCGATCAGTTGAGGTTTGGTGCCCGCCGGAGCGATCACCTTCACGGCAGGCTTCGTCGCAGCGGCGTCCGTTTTCACGGTAACGTTCAGGCCTGCGTATTCGTGCGGATGAATGGACTCGGCCGAGACCGGGGAGCCACCAGGCATCGTCACTTCGGCGTTCCAGCCATGAAACGGTTCATGACCTTCGGAGTGATGTCCGTGGCCGAAACCGGCGGCCGCCAGGCGGGATTCCCGCTCCGATTTGAGTTCGCGGAACCGTTCGGCGGACGAATCGACGATCGCCACCTGGCGATCGAGATCGGTATGAACCGCCTGGTATACCGCTTTCGTGAACAGCACCTTCTCGAAAATCTTCTTGTCGACGAAGCTCTTGCCGTCGCCGACGCCCTTTACGCCATGGCAGCCCCAGCATTCGAGCCGTTCGGCCGTCTTCCCGAGGAAAAGTTCACGGCCGCGGAGAATCGATTCGTTCGTCGAAGCCACGCGGGGGGCAGGGGGGTTCATCACCTGCTCTTCAGCCTGCTTCCACTTGTCGGCCACCATCGTGGCCGTTTCGAGGGCCCGAGGATAAATCTTCGAGTTGGCGGGTTCCTTGACCCAGTCGATCAGGGCGAAGTTCTGACCCTTGTCCGCGTTGATCTCTTCGTCCCACGCACCGTCGGCGACGTCCTGAGCGATCAGGATCTCGGACTCGCCCCGGATCGAAAGGAAAATGACGTAGTCGATGACCTGCTGAATCTCAGGCGGGGACATCAGGGCTTCGAAACCCGGCATCGACGTGCCGTGGATGCCATAATTCAGCGTACGCCAGAGGTCGTCCCGGGTCGGCTTGGCACCTGCCGTGGTCGAAGTGAACTTGTATATGCCCTTGCGGTAGTCACGCGGCCGGGGATAGAGGAAGTCGGCTGTCGGACCTGCTCCGTCTCCGGTCACACCATGGCAGTGCAGGCAGTGTTTGCGATAGAGCTGGTAGCCGCCGCCGATCTGGGTTTTCGCTCCGGTGGCGTCCACGACGGCCAGCGGCTTGCGTTCGCCGTTCGAATCGGTGACGTAATTCGCCAGGTACGCACCGCCGTTACGAAGACCGAGGCCGCGTGGCACCTTGATTTCGCGAGGCGAAGGACCGAACAATTCGGCAAGGGCTCGAACCGCCGCTTCCTGTTTTTCAGGCTCGGCGATGTCGGTGACGACTTTCGATTTCGAATAGGTCAGCGGGAACGCTTCGAACTCGCCCGCGCACCCGCCTAGCAGCGTGCAGAATCCAGCAGTCAGAAGTCGAAAAGCCGTGGATCTCACCGTCTTGAACCTCCCAGCGCCGAGCGTACCTGAACCCGCTCGACCGCGTGTAGATGTTTCCGTCATGACTTGATCTGGCATCCCCGGGCGGATTTCTTTCCGATCGAAAGATCGTAAGGAAATTTTAGTCGCGCGAGGGAATCCCCTCAAGCCGATAGCGACGTTTCGGAAATTTCTGCAATTCCGAAAATTCCGAAACGTACGAAATCGGCGAGACCGACCGTACGTTTCGTCGTTGCCGCTTCGGGGCCGTCATTTCGTTCGCTTCGCCATCCTCAAACGAGCACGCAGTTTGTCGATATCGACCAGACGCGCTTCGATCGAAGCGTCGTCCGATGCCGAGCGGGACTTGGCCGCGGCCAGGTCCTTTTCGATCTCCTCGGCACGAAGGCCACTCGCTTCCACGGCCCGGTTCGTGAGAATCACGACATGATTGTCGCGAATCTGCAGGAACCCGCCGTCGAGGTAGTAGTTCTTGTCGAGCGAAGCGAGTTTGAGCCTCAGCGAACCGTAACCCAGTCGAGCGATGACCGGGTCGTGGTTCCGGGCGATACCGAATTCGCCGTCGGGCAGAGGCACTACCACCTGGCGCACCCATTCGTCAAGGACGATTCGCTCGGGTGTCACGACCTGGCAGCGGATCGCCAGGTCAGGTGATGGCGGCGTATCCGATCGGGTTTCCGTCGATCCGGTGGACATTGCGGGAAGTGCTCCTCAAAGCGTTCGAACGGATCTCGATCAGCGTGCCATCTTCTTGGCCTGCTCTTCGGCCTGTTCGATGCCGCCCACGTACAGGAACGCACTCTCCGGCAAATGATCCCACTTGCCATCGCAAAGCTCGCGGAAGCTGCGGATCGTTTCCGGCAGCGGAGTGTACTCGCCAGGCCGGTTCGTGAACACTTCGGCCACGATGAACGGCTGAGAAAGGAACCGCTCGATCCGGCGGGCCCGGTGCACGACGACCTTGTCTTCTTCCGACAGTTCGTCGACGCCCAGAATCGCGATGATGTCGCGAAGCTCCCGATAACGCTGAAGGATCGACTGCACGCGGCGTGCCACGGCGTAATGCTCTTCGCCCACGTATTGCGGGTCGAGAATCCGCGACGAGCTGCCCAGCGGGTCCACCGCCGGGTAAATGCCCTTCTCGGCGATCGAACGCTGCAGAACGATGAACGCGTCGAGGAAGCCGAAGGTCGTCGCAGGGGCCGGGTCGGTCAAGTCGTCCGCCGGTACGTAAACGGCCTGCACCGACGTGATCGCACCCTTCTTCGTCGATGTGATCCGCTCCTGAAGCGCACCCATTTCTGTGGCCAGAGTCGGCTGATAACCTACGTTCGAAGGCATCCGGCCCAGAAGGGCCGACACTTCCGAACCGGCCTGGCTGAACCGGAAGATGTTGTCGACGAACAGCAGCGTGTCGGCTCCGGTCGAGTCGCGGAACCATTCGGCCGTCGACAGGGCGGACAAAGCCACGCGAAGACGAGCGCCAGGTGGTTCGTTCATCTGACCGAAGTACATCACGGTCGAGTCGATGACCGACTTGCCCGTCGTACCGATCTTGGTTTCCTGCATTTCCAGCCAGAGGTCATTGCCTTCACGCGTCCGCTCGCCGACGCCGGCGAACACGGCGTAGCCGGAGTGAACCTTCGCGATCCGGGCGATCAGCTCGGTCAGAATGACCGTCTTGCCCAGACCGGCACCGCCGAACAGGCCGATTTTGCCGCCCCGCACGAACGGCGTCAGAAGGTCGACCACCTTGATGCCCGTCTCGAACACTTCCGTCTTCGGCGAAAGATCGTCGAATTCCGGGGGATCGCGGTGGATCGGCCAGCGCTCTTCGGCCTGAACCGGGCCACGGCCGTCGATGGGGTCGCCGAGCAGGTTGAAAACACGGGCCAGCGTGCCCTTGCCGACCGGAACCGAAACCGGCGCGCCGGTGTCGACGACCGGCATGCCCCGGACAAGACCGTCCGTCGAGCCCAGAGCCACGCAACGCACGCGGTTGCCGCCGAGCTGTTGCTGAACTTCGCCGGTCAGGTGGATCGTTACGCCCTTCTGATCGGTGTCGATCTTGAGCGCGTTGTAAATGTCGGGCAAGTGCCCTTCTTCGAACTCGGCGTCGAAAGTGGAACCGATGACCTGAATGATCCGACCTGTCGCGGTGGCCATGTTCGGATTTGTCCCTTATGCGGATGAATGACGGAAAATCGTTCGGTGAATTCGTGGGGAGGCGTGCCGGAACCTGATCACTCAAGAGCCGCGACGGCACCGATGATTTCGGAAAGTTCGCGGGTGATCTGGGCCTGACGGGCCCGGTTGTACAGCCGGGACAAGGTCTTGCTCATGTCTTCGGCGTTCTCGGTCGCACCCTTCATGGCCACCATTCGGGCGATCTGCTCGCTCACAGCGGCGTCCAGGAAGCATTTGAACAGGCGAACCTTGAACGCGACGGGCACGATCTCCTCGAGGATGCTCGAGGCGTCCGGCAGGAACTCGTAGGGCACGTTCTCCGAGCTCGATTTCGCAGGTGCGCCTGAATCCTGCTTGCCCTTTCGCGAGGAAGTCTGAAGCGACGAGACGTCGAGACTCGCAAGCGGCAGGAGCGATTCGACCACCGCTTCCTGGCGGGCGACGGTCCGGAATTTGGTGTAGGCGACGTCGACGCGGTCGATCTTGCCGGAGACGAACATCGAAATGTAACGCTCGGCGATCTCTTCGACTTCCGCGAATTGCGGGCGGTCTTCGAAATGCGTGAAGGTCTTGTCCGTCTTGATGCCCTGGAAGCGAAGGAAATTGATGCCCCGCTTGCCCGCGACTTCGAGGACCGTGGAAACGCCCTCGAGTTCGTTGTTCTGGCGAGACCGGATCGACTGACGCAGAACGTTCGCGTTGTAGCCGCCAGCCAGACCCCGGTTACTGGTGAGAACCAGCAGGACGGTATTCTTCGGCTGCGGCCTGGCTTCGAGCAGGGGGTGTTTCACTTCCGACTGCGAACCGCCCAGATCCTGGACGATTTCGGCGATCTTGCGGGTGTAGGCTTCCGCCTCGGTCGCCCGGTCGAGTGCTTTCTTGAACCGCGCGGTGGCGATGAGTTCCATCGTCCGCGTGATCTTCTTGATATTCTGGACCGCCTTGCGGCGTTCGATGATGGCACGGGCCTTGGCCATGGTCGATGATGCTTCCCGGAGTCGAGTCGATTGCAGGAATGGATCGGCGGGCGACGATCGGAATCGTCGCCCGCCACGTATCCGAAGGCCTTACTTGCCGGCTCCGACGAGTTCGCCAGCCGCCTTTTTGAGGCTTGCCATGAAGTCGGAGTTGTAATCCTCCAGTGCCTTCTTCAGACCGGTCAGGACCTCGTCCGACAACTTCTGTTGCTTCAGCAGCAGGTTCCGGACTTCGGAACGCTGCTCACGCACGAACTGCAGGAAACCCTTCTCCCATTCCCGAACCTTGTTCACGGGAACGTTGTCGAGATAACCTTCCGTACCGGCGTAGATCACCATGACCTGATCGACGGCGTTGAGCGGCTCGTACATCGGCTGCTTGAGCAGTTCGACCATCCGGTAACCGCGGTCGAGCTGCAGCTGCGTGGCCTTGTCCAGCTCCGTTCCGAGCTGGGCGAACGCTTCCAGTTCACGGAAGGCCGCCAAGTCGAGCCGCAAACCGCCGGCGACCTTCTTCATCGCAGGAATCTGGGCCTTGCCACCCACGCGGCTGACAGAGATGCCGACATCGACGGCCGGCCGTACGCCCGCGAAGAACAGGTTCGGCTGCAGGTAGATCTGACCGTCCGTGATCGAAATCACGTTCGTCGGAATGTAGGCCGAGACTTCGCCTTCGAGTGTTTCAATGATCGGCAGGGCCGTCATCGATCCGCCCGAGGTGTCGGTCTTCACCACTTCGTGGCCTTCGGCGTACTTCGACTTCAGCTCGTGCGTGGCTTCTTCGTGGCCCGGCACGCCCAGATAGAACTTGCCGTTGACGCCCGACTTCTCGTCGATCGGCTTCTTGTCGCCTTCCGCACGCTTCTTCACGATGACGTACTTGTTGGCGAGCTTGGCCGAACGTTCCAGAAGACGGCTGTGGGCGTAGAACACGTCGCCCGGGAACGCCTCGCGGCCCGGCGGACGACGCAGCAGCAGAGACAGCTCGCGATACGCCACGGCCTGCTTAGAAAGGTCGTCATAGACGCACAGGGTCGGCATGCCCTTTTCGTACATGAAGTACTCGGCCATGGCACAACCGGCATAGGGAGCGATGTACTGCAGCGGTGCCGGGTCCGAGGCACCGGCCGCGACGACGATCGTGTAGTCCATCGCGCCGTAACGGTGCAGGACGTCGACGAGGGCGGCCGTGGTCGATTCCTTCTGGGCGACGGCGACGTACACGCAGATTACGCCCTGACCCTTCTGGTTCAGAATGGCGTCGATCGCGATGGCCGTCTTGCCCGTCTTCCGGTCGCCGATGATCAGTTCCCGCTGGCCCCGGCCGATCGGAATCATGGCGTCGATCGCCTTGATGCCGGTCTGCAGAGGTTCGTCGACAGGTTGACGATCCGCGATGCCTGGAGCCGTCGATTCCACGAGACGCGAAAGTTTCGTGACGATCGGCCCCTTGTTGTCGATCGGCTCGCCGAGCGGATTCACGACCCGGCCGACCATCGCTTCGCCGACGGGCACCCGCAAAAGCTGTGAGGTCGCAGTGACCGTTTCGCCTTCGTGAATCTGCTTGTAATCGCCCAGAATGATGACGCCCACGGAAGTCTCTTCGAGGTTGAAGGCCAACCCCCTGACGCCGTTCTGGAACGTCACCATTTCGCCGGTCATCACGTTGGTGAGGCCGTGGACCCGGGCGATACCGTCACCGACTTCGACCACCTGTCCGACTTCGGACCTGGTCGTTTGAGCCTGAAACTGCTCGATCTCACGCTGAAGTATGGAGCTGATCTCGTCGGCTCTGAATTTCATGGATCTTTCCTTCCAACAGGTTCTTGCGGAGCTGTTCGAGTCGGCTGCGAATGGAGGAATCGAACTGGAGATCCCCGACACGGATCACCAGGCCTCCGATCAGGCTCGGATCGACGGATGTCTGAAGCACGGGATCCAGGCCCAGTCGGGCTTTCAAGGACTTCGTCAGGGTGTCGATTTGATCGGGCGTCAACGCTTTGGCCGAGGAGACGAGAACCCGAACCCGGCCGAGCACGCGGTCCGAATCTCGGGCCACCCGATCAGCCAGTGCGGGAAGCAGAGCGAGCCGGCCCTTGGAATTCAGGACCCTCAGCAGATTCGTGACCAGCGGATGCGTCTTGCCTTCGAAGGATTTCGTCAGAATGGCGTCCACTTCCTCGGTCGATCGGCCGGAACCGATCAGGCGGTCAAGAGATCCGGGTGTCGCGGCGAAGATTCCGGCGACTGCGCCCAGCTCTTCGACAACTTCACCGACCGCTCCCGCCTTGGCCGCTGCGGACAGAATCGCTTCGCCATAAACCCGGGACAATTCGACGGAGTCTTCGTCGAACACCGTGGGAGCATGAACCGCGGCTTGTTCGGCCATGTCAGGGCTTGCTCCCCACGGCACCAGAGAAACCGAATGCCGAAGCATCCGGAAGTTCGGCCGCGGAAAGTTCCACGAGCCGCTTGTGCTCTTCTTCCGTCAGGCTCTTCTGGAGAACCTTGCCGGCGACCTGCACGGAGACTTCAGCGGCCTTCGACCAGATCTGCACGAGGGCTTCGTCTCGAGCCTGACCGATTTCCTTCTGAGCACGATCCTTGAGGGCTTCCGACTCGGCCTGGGCCTTGCCCACGATTTCCTGAGCCGTCGTCGATGCGTCCCGGCGGGCCTCGTCCAGAAGCGACTTGATCTTGTCCGAAGCGGATGCCATTTCGGCCTTGTATTGCCGCAGCAACCCTTCGGCCTCGTTGCGGGCTTTTTCGGTGTCTTCGAGCACGGCCTCGAGATGATGCTCACGATCGTGCATGGCCGCGACGATCGGTTTCCAGCCGAATTTCGTGGCCAGTCCCAGCAAAACCAGGAAGACGACCACCGTCCAGATCGCCAGCGGTGCCTGGGCCGCCATTTCTTCCGGCTTGAGCGGAATCAGGCTGGGGGTGCCGTGGCCGCCTTCCGCACCATGACCGGCATCGGCCCCATGGGCGTCGTTGCCGTGAGCGGCGGCTGCCGGCTTGTCCTTCGAGGGAGTCGCGTGATCGTCCGCGGCGAAAGCCGTGAACGGAATCACGAGAACCAGAGTCGCCGCGAAGGCGAATAAGGTACGCGTCATGATGTGTGTTCCGGAGCTGACGGCCGTCGTTGGGAAACTCTCGGGTGGCCCGGCGTCGAACCACCCGCGAACGCTACGTATCGAACCTTGCGGATCAATAACCGCTGGCGCTTCCCAACAGGAACAGCAGCAGGGCGAAGAACGTGAAGCCTTCGATCAGAGCCGCGGCGATGATCATCGAGCTGGAGATGTTGCCGGCCACTTCCGGTTGACGGGCCATGCTCTCCACGGCGGCGCTGGCGAGCTTGCCGATACCCATGGCGGCACCGAAGCAGATCAGGCCGATGCCGATGGGCTTGAGCTGGGAGAAAGCCGCGTTGCCGCCAGCTTCCTGAGCGAAAGCCATCACGGGAGCCAGAGCGATCACGGAGAACGCCAGGAACAGAACCTTCGTCAACTTCATCGAACAGAACTCCTCAGGCCGGTTAGGGCAGGTTGGGGAATCGGGGACCGATTCCTCGTATCGATCAGCCGCCTCCTGAATATCAGTGAGCGTGCAGAACCGATCCGATGAACAGGGCCGACAGGAACGTGAAAATGTACGCCTGGAGAAACGCGACCAGCAGTTCGAGACAACTGATGAACACGGCTCCGAATACGCTGGCGGGCGTGACGACGTAGAACAGACTTCCGGAAGCCTCGAGAATGAAGCCCAGGATGACTGCGAGCACCAGGTGGCCGGCTGTCATGTTGATGAACAGACGCACGGCCAGCACGAAGTGTTTGATCAGGAGCCCGACCAGTTCGATGACGAACATCAGGCACCACATCAGGGTGGACGGAATGTTGATTGACCCCTTCATCCCGAACTTCTCCAGGCTCATTTCGCCCGGAACTTCCAGATGAGGAACCAGATTCGTGAAAAATCCGCCGTAACCGTGAATCTCGGACCCCGCCCGGTAAACCGTCACGAACGTCATCAGGGCAAGCATGCCGGTCACGACGATGCTGCCGGTGGCCGAAGCGCCGCCAGGAACCATGCCCAGCAGATTGCTCACCAGCACGAAGAAGAAGATCGTCAGAAGGTACGGCAGGAATTTGTAGGCGTCGTGGTCGCCGATCGCCGGTACGGCGATCTTGTCCTTCACGAAATAGACCAGGGACTCGACGACGTTCGGAACGACGCCCTTCGTCACGTGATTGCGTCGTACATGACGGGCATAAGCCGTGGCGATCAGAAGCACGATCGCTGCGGCGATCACTTCCATCACCATGTACCTGGTCAGCGCAAACTCACCGACGATCGGAAGATCGATCTTCGGGAGATGGAGCACGCGACCCCACGGGAGTTCGATCGTATCGTGATCGACGACGTGATCGAGAGGACTATGACCTGCCATCGCAAGAATCCGGAATTTCAGGGTTTGGGGCGATTCGCCGACGATTCCGCCGCCAGTTTGCGGATCTGGGGAACCATCGACAGGAACCCGAGAAGACTGCCGATCGTCACGCACACAGGCGAGATGGACAGCCAGCGATCCAACAGATACCCGAGCGTCGCCGGTACGATACAGCCGAGAGCCATGGAGATGACGCGAGATGCGATCCTGTAGGCTTCAGCGAAAGTCCGGGCATCGTATACGGGCATGGGATTTGTTTTCGGAACCACTGAGCGATGGCATAAGGTATCGACCCGCACCGAACGGTGTCAACATACCGGCCAAGAAAAATGCGAAAAATTTCACAATGTCGAATTCGACGCGGTTTTTTTGTTCCGGACGGACGGGCGTTTCGGCGAATTCGCACGCCTCGTAAACTGTTGATGCGTAATGCGAAGTGGCACCGGTGGCGTGGTTCGGCTCGTAAGCGGTTCACGCGACGAAAACCCCTTGCGAACTTCGGTCATCAGAAAAATCGATTCACGGGGCTTGACATTTCGTTTCGGTTCTTGTTACACCTCAATTACCTACCTGTCCTTCAGATCATCTACATCTCAGTCCGCCGCCAATCCGAACATCACGGCACGACGGTCGCCTTCCTGCGACGACAGTGTCTCCATGCCCTCCGATGGACTCGCTCCGGGTCAAGGACGACGATCTTCGACGGTATCATCACAGGCGTGATCCGATAGTTATACGGAGAAGCCCGATGTCGAACGATTCGATTCACGATCAAACCAAGAAAAATCTGGCACGCATCGCTCGGGACAAAGGAATTCCCGGCTGGCATGCGATGCGTAAGGATCAATTGATCCGCGCTCTGTCCATACCAGCCGAAGGTCAGCCCACCAGCCCACTGCAGGGACGGACTGACGTATCGGACGTGGTCCGTGCGAAAAAGCGTAAAGGGGCGATGTCGGCCGATGTGCCGAATGGCTCCGGCGAAGCTGGCGTTTCCGATCGATTGGCGCTTCGTCCCTGGCATGGCAGGATTCAGAACAACGGATCGCGTGACAGGCTGCTCGCCGTCGCCCGGGATCCTTACTGGATTCATGCCTATTGGGAAATCGGCACCTCCACCGTCGAACGGGCACGTGCCGCCATGGGACAGCAGTGGCATGGTTCCAGGCCGGCCCTGCGCGTCATGGACGTGACCAGCGAAGACACCAGCACCCTTTGCGAACGTCACGAGCGGGATGAGTTCATCCAGTCCGACGCGAACAACTGGTACGTGAACATCGCTTGCCCTGGCAGGCGGTATCGCGTGGATCTCGGCTTCCTTTCGCGCCGCGGCAGTTTCTTCATCGTGGCGAAGTCGAACATCGTCCAGATGCCGCCGGTTTCCATGTCGACTTCCATCGAGGAAGACTGGAATGTCGCACAACAGGAAATTCACCGCATTCAGGGCCGACAGAACGATCCGGCCTCGCAGCAGCTTTCCAACGAACTCATCGAACTGTTCGAAGACCGGTTCCATCAGCCGATCCACAAAACGTCGCTGACCCACCTGCCCACGACGTACCTGACGCATCAGGATGCGCCTCTGAAGTTCGAAATCGATGCCGAAATCGTCGTCTATGGCATGACCAATCCGACCGCCCGGCTCACGCTTCAGGGCGAGCCGGTACCCATCGAGCCGGACGGCAGCTTCAGCGTCAGGTTCCACCTGCCCGATTCCCGGCAGATCATCCCGGCCGTGGCTTCATCAGCCGATGGCGGTGAGGAAAAGACCGTGATTCTGGCCGTGGAGCGAAACACGAAAGTCATGGAGCCGCACGTTCACGACTCGTCGGATTATTGATCCGACCCGTCGATCGTCGCGCCCAATCTTACGAGAGCCTGGTCCGCAATAGTGCTGGACCAGGCTTTTCGTCGTATCCCGAAAAGGCCTGAGAGCGTGATTTCCGTCGAATGGGCGGTTCCGGCAAACGACGCGAATCGCCGCCCTGATCGGTTTTTATGGCTTGCGAATCGGTGCCGTTCGATCAGGACGGTTCGACACCGGGCCGAAGTTCCGGTCTTGATTTCCCGCCATGATCGCTTAGACTGGTCGTATCCTCTGCCGTGTTCGTCAGGGACGTCAATTTTGGCGAACCAATGTGCACCCGTAGGGAGCCGATCGAGTTGATTCCTCTGGGAATGTGGCTCTAGGCACCCACCTTAAAAACGGGTTCTCAAAAACGTCCGCAACGGCATTCGCGGAGGATTTCCATTCCTCTCGGGTCGATTCCTCTGGCCATTTTCGCTCGGGCTTCGTCAAGCCGTTCGGTCACGTGCCCTTGGTCTATCGACCGAGCATTTCGGGCATGACGATGCCTTGCGAAATCATGTAAGTCAAATGAATACCGGGGCTTTCGGAAAATGGAACAAGGTGCTGAACACTTGGCCCCGACGCCGGCATCGACTCGATTCCGCCGATTCCGCTGGCGTATGATCCCGGCCGGATTTTTCGTTCTACTCGGTTTACCGCTGATTTTGCTCTATTCGTTCATCATCATCGGCTTCGCCGTGAGACAGCCGTTTGACGAACCTTATCTACTCAGCTCGAAAATGATTCTCGATACAGGCAAGGTTGTCGGCGGATCGTTCATGTTCGTGTTCGGCAGAATTTGGTGGCGCAGGACGACCTGGCTCGCCGTGATCGGCTGCATGATCGGATATTCTATCACCGCATACTGCAGTACTCTGGAAAAAAGATATAAAGAGTGGCTCAGGAACGAGATGAGCGAAGAAATCGTTCGGATCGAATCCTCAACATCGGGCTCACCGATTCGTCGCATTCGCAGGGGTTGATTTCTTGATCGACAGCTTCGCGCCGAACGGGCCGAAGTAAGTGACCAGAATCGTGGCCGGGCTGCTTCCTTCGTTCACGCCGTAGTGCCAGCGGTCGACCATTTCGACGATCGCGTCGCCTTCTTTGATCTTCAGGATCCGGCCGTTTTCCGAATGAACCGTGAGTGCTCCCGAGAGCATGTAGCCGGCATTGATGACCGGGTGTTTGTGCATGTCCATGGTCGACTTCGGCGCGATCGTGATCTTCAGCATCGTCACTTCGGTCTGGGCATCGGAAAAGTCGGGCAGGTCCGTGCCGTCCCACGATTCCGTCGATTTGGCCAGCACTTGAACCTTGACGAGTGGTTCCGGATCATGACCGGCTGCCGGGCCCGCGAGCAATAAGCCGGCGATCAGGAAGAAGTGCCTCAGATCCGTTCGCATATGCTTCTGCCTGTTCGGGGGTTATGGCTTGAGATCGCTCTGTTCGGAACCGCAGGACCGAGACGGGGCCGATTTCGAGGAAATCGGCGGTTTCCGAGCCGCGAGATTCACGATAACTACTCATGTCAGGCGCATCAATGTTCGAGATTCGCTGATTCTCGACGCGAAGGAGTCCGCTGTGCAGGTTCGCGAACGCAAGATCCGTCTTAGAAGAGAGATACGAGATGCCGTCAGAATGGCTTTCGTAGACGTTAGCGAGCGGCGGAATGTCGAAGGGAAGCTCGTCGCGGGGCTCGACATGGTCATTCGGAATTCGAGAATTTCTTCGGATCGTGGCATATGGGCATTTTGGCCGACTTTGCCGGAAGAGCCTGATTTTCGCGACTGGCTGACCGGTCTCATGGTCTCGGGGATCAAAATCGGTCTGCCGCGACTGAACTGGGAAGATCGATCGCTCGAGTTCCGCCAGGTGTCGGATCCTGTGCGAGAACTCGAATTCGATGGCAAAGGTTTGGCGCAGCCCCGAATCGATCTTCCGGATTCCGGCGCGGACACGGTGGCTGTGATTCTGGTGCCAGGGCTGGCCTTCGACTTGCAGGGTGGAAGGCTGGGCCGGGGTGCAGGTTTTTACGACCGCACCCTGGCGAAGGTGCCGGAAAGTGTGCTGCGGATCGGAGTTTGTTATGACCAGCAGGTCGTGGACGAAGTGCCTCAGGACTCATGGGATCGCAAGGTGCATGCGATCCTGAGTCCAGATAAGGGTTTGAGGGAGTGCCGCGATGTTCGCGCCGGCCGGAATGTTTCTTACGAATCCTGACTCATTCGCTGGCCCCTTCGGGCGCGGCGGCTTCGGCTTCGTCGATCGCGGCCTGGATGCGCGAAAGCGTGATCGGCCCGGGCTCCTTGGTGCCCTTGCATTTGGGATATTTGGCACAGCCGAGGAAGAAGCCCCTGCGGCCGGCGCGCACGGTCATGTCGCCGTCGCATTCCGGGCATTTTTCTTCCGGCTTGACCGATTTGAGGTCGGGCCCCTTGCGGGCAACTGGCGGGGGTGCAGCCAGTTCCGGGTTGGCCTCTTTCATCTCGTCGGTGATCTGGGCCGTGCCGCGGCATTTCGGGTAATTGGAGCAGCCGAGGAACGAGCCCCGCTTGCCTTGTTTGATCGTCATCGGCCCGGAGCACTTGGGGCAGGGCACGTTCACGACGACGGGCCGGATCGGGCGCCCCTGATCGTCGGCGGGCAGGAGGTTACGGCATTTGGGATAACCGGAGCAGCCGAAGAACGGCCCCCGTGCGCTGGTACGCAAGATCATGGGCTTGCCGCACTTGTCGCACGAGTATTCGGTCTCCTGGGCAGCGGGAACCGGCTTGCCGTCGGCCCCGATGTTGTAGATTTCCTTGCAGTCGGGATATCCCGAGCAGGCAAGATATTCGCCCCGTTTGTTCTCGCGTTTGAGGAGCGGTTTGCCGCACTTGCCGCACGAGAATTCGGTGACTTCGGCCTTTTTCCGTTCGCCCGAGAGCGGCTGGGTGGTCTTGCACTCGGGGTAGCGCGAGCAGCCGAGGAAGTCGCCCTTGCTGCTGAACTTGACCTGCATGGGGGCGCCGCATTCGGGGCACTTCACGTCGGAAGGGAGCGCCGCCCGTTCCATTTCCTTTTCGGCGACTTTGAGGGTTTCGTGGAATGGGACGTAGAAATCCTCGAGAATGGCCGTCATGTTGGCTTCATGTTCGGCGATCCGGTCGAGATCGTCTTCCATTTTCGCCGTGAACTTGACGTCCATGATCTTCGGAAAATGCTTGACGAGCAGATCCGTCACGGCCATGCCGAGATTTGTCGCGTGGAACCGGCGTTCTTTTTGTTCGACGTATTTCTTGGTCTGGATGGTTTCGATGATCGGCGCATAAGTGCTGGGGCGGCCGATGCTTTCCTTTTCCAGAGCCTTGATGAGCGTGGCTTCAGAATATCGGGGCGGCGGCTGGGTGCGGTGCTGCGACGGCGCAAGCCTTGCCTTGTGCAGCTTTTGCCCGACGGCGAGATCCGGCAGAACCGCGTCTTCCTGCCTGCCCGCGGAGGCCAGGACTTTGCGGTATCCGTCGAATTTGAGGATTTTGCCCTGGGCGGAGAAGATGCCTTCGTCGGCTTTGACCTTCACGTTCGTGAAGGCGAAGATGGCGGGCGTCATCTGGCTGGCGACGAACCGACGGAAAATCAGCGCGTAAAGCTTGTACTGATCAGCGGAAAGGGCGTTCTTGACCTTTTCGGGGTCATATTTCAATTCCGTGGGCCGGATCGCTTCGTGAGCTTCCTGCGCGAGTTTGCCGGCGGCGAATCGATTCGGTTTATCAGGCAGATACCTGGGACCATACTTCGTCTCGATCATCTCACGCACGCTCTTGAGGGCGTCGTCGCTGACACGGAGACTGTCCGTCCGCATGTAGGTGATGAGACCGACGGGGCCGTCGCCGCCGACGTCGATCCCTTCGTAAAGCTCCTGGGCGACCTTCATCGTCCGTTTGCCCGACCACCTCAGGCGAATCGCCGCCTGCTGTTGCAGGGTACTGGTTTTGAAGGGGGCGTCGGGGCGGTCGTTACGGTCTTCCTGCTCGACCGAATCGACGCTCCAGGCGGCACTTTCGAGAGCCTGGACGATGGCCTCGGCCTGAGCCTGGCCGGAGATGGAATCGCCTTCGGCTCCGCCGCCGAATTTGAGGGTTTTGCCCTTCCACTGTGTGAGCAGGGCCTCGAACGCGAGTTCGGGCAGAACGTATTTGGCCTTGGGGGTTTCCGGAGGCGTTTCGTCGTCCTCGTCGAAGGGGGCGTCGTCGTCTTCGGCTTTGGTCAGAGATTTGGCGAGTTCTTCGGCGACTCGTTTCGCGACGGCGGAATCGGTGGAAAGGGTCGCTGTGATTTTCCAGTATTCTTCGGAGACGAAGGCCGCGATGTCTTTTTCGCGTTCGGCGATCAGGCGGACGGCGACCGACTGGACCCGGCCGGCGGAGAGACCACGAAAGACTTTTTTCCAGAGCAGGGGAGAGACTTCGTAACCCACGACGCGGTCGAGCAGGCGGCGGGCCTGCTGGGCGTTGACCTTGTCCAGATTGATGTCGGTCGCGTGGTTGAAGGCTTCTTTGACGGCTTTTTCGGTGATTTCGTAGAACATGACGCGGCGAACGCGATCGTCGGGCAAGTCCAGAGCGGCCTGGAGGTGCCATGCGATGGCTTCGCCTTCGCGGTCCGGGTCAGTCGCCATGTAGACGGTGCGGGCCCTGTCGGCTTCCTTTCGGAGGTCGTCGATGGTGTCCTTTTTGTCCGACATGATTTCGTAAGTCGGCGCGAAGCCATTTTCGACATCGATGCCGAGCTTGCGGTCCGGAAGGTCGCGGACGTGGCCCATGCTCGCCTTCACGACGAAGGCCGGGCCGAGGAATTTATTGATCGACTTGGCTTTCTTGGGGCTTTCGACGATGACCAGATCGCGAGTCGCTCCGGATCGTGCAGCCCGAGGGGCTGACGCGGTTCCGGTTTCGACCGCCTTACTTTTCGAGGCGGATTTCGCTTTCGAGGCCGGGCTCTTCGCTTTTTTCGGCTTCGTTTCCGCGGATTCGGCTCGTTTTCGTGCCACTTTGACAACAACCTTCCGTCGGGACTTGGGGATTCTCTGGCGAACCCGGGATCGGAGCGGATCGCTCGGGAGGACACGATTCACAGGCGAGATCGCTGAGCGATTTCGCAGCGGTGACGATCGAAGATGGAATCGAAACCCCGTCCGAGATCCGTGCCACGAGGAACCTTCGTTTTTTGATGGATTATCCGCTGGGCCACGATCTGTCAAGAGGGACGCAACGGAATCGGTCCGGTTCCCCGCCTTGCGTTTTGCGGCCGGATCGACTAATTTGATGGGTCCAATCGTGTATCGATCCCGGCCGGTTCTATCCGGCTCCTGCGTCCGCGTCATTGAGGTCGCCGTATGCCCTTCGAGACGTTTCGTCGTTACCAGAAACCGATGTTGGCCGTGTTCGCGCTGATGGCGATGTTCGTCTTCGTCATCTCGGACAGCCTCATGAATTTTCTGGGCTCCCGGTCCTCCGGCCCGCTTCAGGACGAAGTCGTCGCGAAGCTTTTCGGCAAGGAAGTCAAGTCGAGCCGGATCGGCGAGATGGCGAACCAGAGGGCGTTCGCCAATGACTTCGTCACCAAGCTCCTGAGCGTCAAGCTGGCCGAAGCCCAGATCGGGCTGCCGGTCCCCCAGTCGATCTTCGGGCCGACCGACGACCGTTCCATCGTGGACGCCGTGATCCTCGAAAACGAAGCCGACCGGCTGGGCATTCCGGTCGATCTGGAATCGACCAAAACCTGGCTGCGTGAAGCGCCTGTGCAGATTCTGCTCCAGAGCCTGGGCCTGGGCGGTTCCGAAGCCACGATGAAGACCTTCCGCGATCGTATCGGGTCGGTCACATCCGCGGACCTGGACCGCACCTACCAGTCGTTTTTCGCGACCCGCGTTCCGGACCAGTATCTGCTCAACGCGATCGGCAACCAGCTTCGGCTGCTGCAGGTCCGCACGCTCGGCGGCGGGACTGAAGTCAGCCCGATGGACGTCTACGAACTCTACCGTTCGCAGGCCGAGACGCTCTCCGTGAACGCCGTGGCCTTCCCGGTCGACAGTTATCTGGACAAGGTCGGCACTCCCTCCGAAGCCGACCTGAAAGAACTGTTCGAACAGGGCAAGAACGTCGAGCCGAAACGGACCTCTCCGGCACCGGCTTTCAAGATTCCCCGCCGGGTTCAAGTCGAAGCGATTTCGGCCGATACGAACCAGGTTGCGACCCGGATCGCTGCCGGTCTGACCGAAGCGAAGATCCAAGAAGTCTATGAAAGTCGCAAGGAAGCCGACTTCACCCTGCCGCCTCTGACGCCCGAAGAACGGCTTCGATTGAGCCCGCTGCCTCAGGATCTCTTTCAGGGCGATGCCGAAACCAAATTGACGCCGAAAGGCCCCGCCGACGCCAACGTACCGCCCGCCCCGGCGGAAGGGCCCCGGTTCCGGACCCTCGACGAAGTCCGCAGCTCGCTCGTCGAGGAAATCTCGCGGGAAGACGCCCGGGCCGAAATCGACCGTAAATTCGGCGAACTGCGTGAAGATGTCATGAATCCGTTCGCCGACTCCGTCGCGGCGGTCGAGGAAGAGAACGACGCCGCCCGTGACGAAGGTCAGGCGGGCGACAAGCCGCTGCCGAAGTACGATTCGGCGAAGCTCGTCGAAGCCGTCAAGAAGCTCGAACTGACTTACGAAAAGACCAGTGCGATCTCCAGCGAAGAGGCTTCGGCCCCCGACGCCGTGCTGGAGCTCGGCGCGATCGCCGATGCCCGCCTGGGAACCGAAATCGGTGACCTTGGCGAGAACTTCACCACGGAGATCTTCGCCGAGACGTTCCGGGAGTTCACGCCGACGCTGTTCACCACGGTCGGCGGCCGCCGCTACATGATCTGGAAGGTCGCCGACGAAGCCGCCCACGTGCCGGCTTTCGACGAAGCCAGGCCTGCTGTGGAAGCCTACTGGAAGCTGCGCAAGGCACGCGAGGCGGCGGAAAAAGACGCGAAGGCCTTCGCCGATGCCGTGAAAGCGAAAGGCGGAGACCTCAAGGCCGTCGCCGATGCCGAAAAGAAGCAGATCATCGTCACGGCGCCGACTTCGAAGATCATCCCCAGCAGCTTCAGTGCAACGGTTCGTGAAGGTACTTTCCTCGAACTCAACGAAGCCGGCAAAACCCTCGTGGATGCCGCGTTCGCACTGAAGGACAAGGAAGTCGCCGTCGAGCCCAACGCCACGCACCGGTTCTATTACGTCGTCTCGGTCGCGAACCGCAAGGGCGTATCTCCGGAACAGCTCTACGGCGCGATGGGGCCATTCCCACGGCTGGTGCAGACCGCCATGGCTGAAGCCGAAAACAAGGGCCGCGAAGACTGGATGAAATCGCTGCGCAAAAAAGCCGGATTGCCGGACGATTGGACGCCACCTTCGGAAAGCGAAACCACGAAAAAGAAATCGTCCTGAGTCATTCGATCCGAATTCTTCGAACGTGTTCGGATCGATCGATCAGAATCTCTGACAACTTGTCGAAGCGAACCGGTCAACGGTTCGCTTCTTCACTATCGCCCGGAATGCCGTTTCGGAACTGACGAATCATGAAATCCTTGACCGAGCATCTCGTTTTGAACCTGTCCGCCCGGATGGGCTTCCTGAACATCACGCCCAGGGTCGAGGAGATCGTCCGAAACAGCGGCATCCTGGAAGGACTGGTGCTCGTCAACGCCATGCACATCACAGCTTCGGTATTCATCAACGACGACGAGCCGGGCCTGCACGAGGACTATAAGAAATGGCTCGAAGGGCTTGCCCCGTTCGACGCTTCGCCCGCCCGCTATGCCCATAACCGCACGGGCGAGGATAACGCCGACGCCCACATGAAGCGGCAGATCATGGGCCGGGAGGTCGTCGTGGCCGTCACGAAGGGCAAGCTTGACTTCGGCCCCTGGGAGCAGATTTTTTACGGAGAATTCGACGGCCGCCGGCCCAAACGCGTGCTGGTGAAAGTCATCGGCGAATGAGACAGCGGCCTGAAAGGAGTCACGTGGTCGAGACGGGTGGCCTTTCGATAAGATGCCTGAGCATTTTGACATGTTCCGGGATCGCCTTGAAGGGGTCTTCCGGGGCTTCGTATTCCAGCACGACATAACCTGAATAACGCACCCGTTTGAGCATCTCCACGAGCTTCGCGAGGTCGGCCGGCTCTTTCTTCGGCTGACCCTTGCGCTGAATTTCGGTTTTGACCTGCACGTTCACGGCGTAAGGGGCGAGCTTTTCGAGATCGCCATAAGGATCCGCCGTGCGGAAGTTGCCGGTGTCCAGATTGACGCCGAACCAGGGCGAATCGACGGCCTTGACGAGCTTCAGCAACTGGTCGGCTTCGGCCGTGATGCCGCCGTGATTTTCCAGGGCCAGGACGACGCCCTTCGTGCCGGCATATTCACAAGACTGCTTAATCCCCTCGATCGTTCGTTCGACGGCCACTTCTTCCTTGTCGCCCTTCGGCACGTTGCCGGCGAAGATCCGGATCACCGGGGCCTGCATGGCCGCCGCGCGGTCGATCCAGTCGCGGGTCAGCTTGAGGGTTTTGTCCCGGTCCGGTCCGGGCGGCAGACAGAAGTTGTTGCCGATGGCTGTGCCGGAGATGTCCAGGCCGAGTAGGAACGCATGCCGCTGGAGCTTTTGGAAGTAATCGATCGGGGCGTCGACGGGGAAGTAGTAGGAAGTCGGTTCGATCGCGTCCAGGCCCATGTCGGCGGCCAGGCCGGCGAAGTCGAGCAGGTCCATCGACTTCTTCTCGCCCTGCAGGAACTGGCGGTACGAATAAGCCGCGATGGAGAGCTTCAGGTGGCTGGGCCGGGTGCGAGCGATCGGGTCGATGGCCTGAACGCCGCGGGCGAGCAGCGCGGGGGCCGCGAGACCGAATGCGGACCGGCTCAGAAAGGATCTTCTAGAAAAGGCCATGCGTCGTTCTCCGGCGGTCGTGAATCTCTCGGAATGTCCTGATCGCCCAGGCGATCTTGGCTCGACGGTTACGCTATCCGAAAAGTCAGCCCTGATCAAACGCCCCGAGTGTCATTCTTCGAAGGCTTCGTCGTCGGCCCCGAATTTCTCGCGGGAAAGCCAGCGTTCCACGAAGGCGGCTTCGTCTTCATCGTTTCTTGGCCGTGTCGATCGGTTCGAAACCACGATTTCGGTCCAGTCGGGATTCGCCTTCGACTCGTCGTCGGCATAAACGGTATCTTCGGTGAAGTCTTCCTCGACCTGGCCCTTCTTCGTCGGGTCGCCGGGCGTGCGCTTGCGCAGGACGATCTTCATCGGAATGTCGAAAAACAGGCCCCGTTCGCGGATCGCATTCAGCAGATACCGCACGTAATTCGGGTCGAACAGTTTCGGATCGTTCACCACCAGGGCGATCGTCGGCGGGGCGACGGCCACCTGGCTGGCGAAGAACAGCTTCGGGTTCCGGTTCGACCGCATCGCTGGCGGGTGCGTGTCGAAAATCTCGCGGATCAGCCGGTTCAGCTTGCCCGTGCTCACACGGTGATGCGATTGCTTGAACAGGTTACGGGCCAGGTGAATCAGGGCTTTGACGTTTCGGCCGGATTGCCCCGTGACGACGGCGAAGGGCACGAACGCCATGGCCCGGAACTGGTTCTGGAGATACTCCATGTATTCGGCCCGGGCATCCACGGGCATGAGATCCCATTTGTTGGCCACCAGAATGCAAGGCTTGCTTTCCTGGAGGATCGTGTCGGCGATCTGCTTGTCCAGCCGGGTGACTTCCTGCATGCTGTCCAGGAACAGCAGGACGACGTCGGCCCGGCGGATCGACCGTTCCGCCCGGTGGATCGAGTAAAAATCGAGCGAGTCGCGCACCTTGGCCTTGCGTTTGATGCCTGCCGTATCGATGGCCATGAATTCCAGATTGTCGAGCTGGAACCGGACGTCGACACTGTCGCGCGTGGTGCCGGGGATCTCGGAGACGATCATGCGCTCCGTCTGCAAAAGCGTGTTGATGAACGTGCTTTTGCCCGAATTGGGACGGCCCACGACGGCGATCTTCATGGCGGCATCGGCCGGCCGCTCTTCCGGCAGGGCCGGAGGAATGACTTCGTGGATCGCGTCCAGCAGGCCGTGGCGGTTGCGGTTGTGGAGCACGCCCACGACGATGGGCTCACCCAGGCCTAAGCGAATGAACTCGCCGGCACGGTCTGCCTCGTTCTGATTGTCGGCCTTGTTGGCGACGAGAATCACCGGTTTGCCGAGTGTCCGCAGCCGGCCGGCGACATGCTCGTCCAGCGGCAGGATGCCGTCCTTCAGATCGACCACGAACAGCAGCACATCGGCTTCGGCGAAACCGACGTCGATCTGCTTGTAGACGTCGGTTTCCAGGTCGTCGCGGTCGACCATCCCGATACCGCCGGTGTCGATCAGTTCGAAGAACCAGTCGCCGGAAACGTCGTCGGCGTGCTTCTTCCCGCCCTCGACTTCGATCAGCGTCGTGACCCGGTCGCGCGTAACGCCGGCCATGTCGTCCACGATGGAAAGCCGCCGTTCGGCGAGCCAATTGAAAATCGAAGATTTGCCTACGTTCGGGCGACCTACGATCGCCACTTTCGCCAATGCCATTTCGCGGATTTCCTTGATCTCCGGCCCCGTCCGGGCCGGCCGTTCGCTCGTTCGATTATCGTGCGATTACCATCATAACCGCCCTGAGGCGGAAAAAGAACGGAGTCGACGATGCGTTCCGGGCCTGATGACACGTCCTTATCCATAATCTTCGTCGTGATCTTCGGCGATCGTACGCTCCATTCGTCTCCGCCATGCTTCGAATTCCTGGCGTTCCGCCGGGGTCGCGAAACTTTCGAAATCCATCGAAAAGTGATCTTCGTCGCCGATTTCGAAGGCTTCTTCGAAGGTCACTCCCAGTATGTTCGCCAGTTTGTCGATCCGCACAGCCAGCGGAACGCCGGGATTGAGCAAGTCCGGGTCGGAGATGACTTGCCGCTTCGCAAGCGATGGCTGAATCGCCGGAATTTCGATCGCCCCGGAGTCTCTCGCACAGGTTTCGATACCCGTTTCGGTTTGGCCGGAATCGGAATCGGCGTTGGCGTCTTGTGTGGCTTCCGTAGCTTGATTCGATTCGGATTCGAGCGTCGATTGGGCAATCGCGGTGGCCGGAGCCGGCACTGGAATCGGGCCTGGAGTGACCGGGCTTTCCGTCGGGGCGGCCGGTTCGTGCTCCGTCGGCGGGGCCTCCGGGGGCGGCTCGGAATCGATTCTGCCCGATTTTCTGGCGGCGCGATGCGTGGCCAGATTTCGGCCTTTCTTGAGAGCGTCGAGCCGCTTATGAACGCGTTCGACCTGATTTCGTGCCGCGGTGAGGTATCGAAGGTGCAGGCGGAACTTCTCGGTCTGGGTTCTGTCGCCCGGCAGAACTCCCATGAAACTCTCCGCCGCGGCTTCCGACCTCGTTTCGTATTCCAGGCGTAACTCATTGAGCCGTATGGTCCAGTGTTCGAGCTGGCGGGCTGCTTCCGCGGCGAGTTCGGCGCGACAGACAGCCCTGTCTGGCGTGCGTTCGAGATACCAGTCGGCGCGGGACCGGTCGGTCGCTCCGCCCGATCGGTCGATCCAGTTTCGAAGTTCGCCCGCCGGGTCGATGGCCGTGCGGACGAATCGGGTCATGATCCACGCTCCTTCGTTGTTCATCAGCGAGATTTCCCACAAAGAGCCCTTGGCGAGGGCAGCCTTCGATGCCTGGTCGAACGTGAGCCCGGGGCCGCCCGGGGCCAGCCGTTCGACGATGCCGGACCAGAGACGGACGAGGCATGCGGCACCCTGGAAAGTGCCGCCGAACGTGTCGAGCTGCATGGCGGGGGCTTTCACCCAGGCATTGATGTCCACCCAGAACTGGGCCTGGCCTTGCCGCTGAAAGTGTTCGCGGGCCTTCGAAGCGTCTTCGGCGCAGGTCTTGTCCCAGCCCGACTCGACGTGCTGGAGGTGGGCTTTTGCGAGTGCGAGGTCTTCGATCGTATCGATTTCCTCGTCGGTGCAGGGCTCGTGGATGCGCATGAGTTCCAGGCGAATCCGTTCGGCCAGAGAGGAAATCATGCTGGAAACGTACTTCACGGCGCAGAAGCCGTGCTTCATCGCATTCGCGGCGCGACACGTGGGCCGGGGCAGGACTTCGGTGGGTTCCATGATGAGTGAACTCAGTCGCAAGAAATGAAAAAATCGGATGCTGACCGTCAGGTGGAATTCGCGGGAATTCCGGTTCTATGTATACGATCGTCGCGGGTGCGTGATCCGAAGCGACAATGATGCGAGAGGCACGGAGATTCCGCGGGAGCTGGGCGTGAATTGCTGGTTACGTAAATAATGCCACTTTCGAACGGAATCCTGGACATGCATCGGGTGGAGGAACCTGAAAAGACAGCTCGGCAATCACGGTCGGAGGTACGAATCCTTGTGCAGTTTCGAAGCCCCGGGGACCCCCGAGCTCCAGCTCGGGAATTTTTCGTATTTTTCGAATGCAAATGTTCGATACGAACGACGAGAAAGAGAATCCCGAGCTGGAGCTCGGGGGTCCCGGGCTTTACGGATCCAGCCGGCTTTGCCGCCAATTAAAAAACGCCAGAGCCGGAGCTCTGGCGTTTCGTCAAGTCGAAAGAAGTCGGACCGGTCGATTTCGCGACTTCGCGATGACCGGCTGATCAATAGGCGTCGGCCGAGATCACTTCGCCACCACCGATGGTGGAAAGCGATTGCCACACGCCACGCTGAGCCGTGATACCGGCATAGGCTTGACCCGAGCACTGGAACGAGGTGGGGCCCCAGCTCTGGATGGTGTCTTTGATGAACTTGACCGAGCCATCGGCGAAGCCGACGTTGACGCCACCAGGGTGGAAGCTGTTGGCGGTCATGGTGAAGTTGCTGCCGCGGCAGTAGCGGTTGGCGCCAGCGTTGGTGCCCTTGAAGTAGTTGGGGGCGAAGCCGGTACCGATGACGCCGTCACCGTAGTCGGCCGAGGTCCACCACTTGGGGCCGAAGCCGTCACCACCGTTGGCACGGTCGATTTGAGCGGCCTTGGTGTAGGACGATTCGATGAACATCATGGTGTTCGAGGTGCCGTCGGAGATTTGCTGAATCCGGACAGGAGCCTGATCAGCGAAGCCGGCGCCGCGGCCGCCGATGTGGTAGAACATGCCCAGGTTCCACGGTTGGGGCGGGTTGGCCGTCGTGGAGTTCCAGGTGTGAACCGGGTGAGGGCCACCGTTGCCGGCGTACGAGCTGTAGCGCATCGGCATCGGGGAGTCGTCCCAGCCGTCGCCGGCTTGACCGGGATAACGGGTGGAGACGATGTCGCCGTCCGAGGGGCACCACAGGGTGGACAGGCCGATGCCGGAAGCCGTCGAATTCGGGGCGAGGTACATCATGAGCTGGGTGTTGATCATGTTGTAGACGTTGCCCTGCTCGATGAATTGCGAGAGAGCGACCCACTGGCCGAAGTTCTGACGAATCAGATTTCCGTTATAATTGCGGCCCGGGTGGTCGCCCATCGGGAAGCTGCCGATGGCGCTTTCGTAGTTGTGGGCGGCGAGACCGAGTTGCTTCAGGTTGTTGACGCATTGGGCGCGACGGGCGGCTTCACGTGCCGACTGAACGGCAGGGAGCAACAGAGAAATGAGGACGGCGATGATGGCGATCACCACCAGAAGCTCGATGAGCGTGAAGGCTGAGCGCTTGCGGGAGACAGGTTTGACCATTCAAAGACTCCTTTTCGACGGACGGAACAGGGGAAACGGGTGCACGGGGAGAACTCGGGCCGAGCCCGGCCGGATCGCTTCCGGCGCGCGGGCTCGAGCGGGCGTTCGTGAATCAGTTGTCGCGGCCTTGAAGCCGCTTCGGCGTGTTTTCTTCGCTCTCGATTTTGCGGCCGTCCTTGCCCTTGACGGGGGGAGCCTTGGGTTTCGAGTCACCTGCGGCCGGTGCGGGAGCAGGGGTCGAACCGCCACCGCCACAGCCGATTCCGGCGAACGACAGGGTCAGGGCGAACACGGTCGGAACGATTGCCACGGTCTTGCGAAGGCTGGAAAACATTGAGATCGATCTCTCGAAGCTGTGATTACCGGACCGTCGTTTCCGTGCCGATACGTTGCCCGTCGATGACGATCATCGATGAAGAGTACGGGGAAACGATGCTATCGAAAGGAATACGAACGTCAGGGAACATCCGTGACATTCGTCATTCGGCGATTCGATGCACCTTCCGGTCATTTGCTTTGGGTAGACTATTTCTATAAGACACGATTCATACCCGAAGGTCAAGCCCCCAGAACTCGGCGGATCGGTCATTTCCCGTTTGACAGGCATGATTTCGGTGCTTTCGGAACGTTCGAAAATAAGCGATAAAAGCAACGTAAATCAAGATGCTTCAATAGTTATCGAATGCTTGCCGATATGTCTAAATAAGAATCGGAAATTTTCGAAAAAAAGTGATTGCATCCATTTTCCGGATCGTCACAAACCCAGTCTCTCACGGTCTTCGGACGTCAATTCCCGCCACTGGCCAGGGGCAAGCTCGCCCAGGGGCAACGATCCGATCGACTCCCGTACCAGACGCAAACAGGGAAAGCCGATCGCGGCGGTCATCCGGCGCACCTGTCGATTCCGGCCTTCACGAATCGTCAGACGAAGCCAGGACGTCGGGACATTTTTCCGGAAACGGATCGGCACGGGGCGTTCCCAGATTGGGGGCGGAGAATCCAGAAGCACGACTTCGGCGGGCTTGCAGGGGCCGTCCGAAAGCGTCACGCCACGGCGCAAGACGTCGAGATCGTCCTCGGTCGGAATGCGTTCCACCTGAACAAGATAGGTCTTCGAATGCTCGAAGCGGGGGTCGGTCAGGCGATGGGCCAGGGGGCCGTCATCCGTCAGCAGAAGCAGGCCTTCGCTGTCGAAGTCCAGGCGGCCTACGGGATAGATGCCGGGTATGTCGACGTAGTCCGCAAGTGTCGGCCTGCCTTGGGGATCCGTGAATCTCGTGAGTACCCCGAACGGTTTGTTCAAAAGCACGTAACGTTTCGGTGAACGACCGGGCGCGGAGGGGCGACGTAATCGACCCCGGCCTGGTCCGTAAGACGGACCAGGCCGGGGGGTTCGGGATTTGGGTTTGTTGGGAAACCGTGGCATGTTTCGACCCTGGCCGGGACCGGTGAGCCGAGGGACGGCGGTTCGGAAGTCTCTCCGTCGCTTACTGTTCCGGCTCGTTGGCACGGGGCCGGGTCAGGCTCCGAACTTCTGGAGCCGCAGGGCATGGGCCATGGCCAGGGGCATGATTTCGATCGCCTTGATCGTGCCCAGGCCACCGTGGGCGACGGCGCGTTCGCCGAAGGTGGTGACGTCGTCGGGACGGGAGGTCGCTGGCGCGTTGATGAGCAGCGGAACCGGGTGCCAGCTGTGGCTCTTGAGCCGAGACGGGGTGCTGTGGTCGCCGGTGACGATGAGCACGTCGGGGTTCAGGGCCATGAGCTTCGGCAGCTCGGCATCGAGGGCTTCGATGACTTCGACCTTTTTGGGGAAGTTGCCGTCTTCGCCAGTGCTGTCGGTGTATTTGTAGTGGAGGAAGAAGAAGTCGTACTTGTCCCAGAGTTTACGAGCGGTTTCGACTTGATCCGCGAACGTCTGCCCGGGGTCGACGACGTCCATGCCCACAAGCTTGGCGAGGCCTCGGTACATCGGGTAAACCGCGATGGCGACGGACTTCAGGCCATAGACCTGTTCCATGGTCTTGATATCGGGAAACTTGGCGAAGCCACGCATCATGAGGAAGTTGGCCGGGGCGTCGTCCTTGAGGATCTCCTTCGCCTGGCGGAGGAATTCGGCGGCGACTTTCGCGGTCTTTTCGGAACCTGGGCTGCCGGCTTTGGGTTGGAGAGTCTTCAGGCCCGTGGAGAGCGGGTCGGTGTCGGCGACATCGTCGCCCAGGCCATCGCCACGGAAGCGGACGACGAGCCGATATTCCTTCACGGGTTTGACGAGGACTTCGACGCCGTCGATTTTGACGTTGTCGTGGAGTTTCTGGGCGAGTTTCGCGCCGATTTCGCTGGCGATCCGCCCGGCGCGGCGGTCAGTGACCTTGCCTTCGGCGTCGACGGTGCAGAAATTGCCGCGGATAGCGACGTCACGGTCGCCGACTTCGACACCGATTCCGAGTGCTTCGAGCACGCCGCGGCCGATCTGGAACTGGAGGGGGTCGTAGCCGAAAAGGGCAAGGTGGCCGGGCCCGGAGCCGTTAGTGATGCCGGAGGCGACAGGCAGGTGCTGGCCCGTCGTGCCTTCGGCCGCCAGCTTGTCCAGGTTCGGAGATTTGGCCGTCTCCAGCTCGGTTTTGCCGCCCGGTGTGATGGGCAGGCCCCCAAGGCCATCGGCGACGAGCATGACGATCTTCGTGCCGTTTTTCTCTTTGAGGTCGCTGACAAGGTCCTGGAGGCTGGGGGGCATGGAGCTGGATCCTTCAATCGATGCACGAACGGGGCGACACGGCGCATTGCCGGAGCGACCGGAAGTATAAGGAACCTTGCGGAGCCGGTGCAAGAAACGATCTCCGCGAAGCTGACCTGGGCCGCGTTGCTGGTCAGTTTTTCCGCCGTTTTCGGGATATCATCCATGCGGATGCCACGGCGACGAAACCGAGCAGGACGGAAGAGGGTTCCGGCACGGCGACGGCACCGGAGAAGCCATTTTCGAAACCGGCCGGAAGATTGACGACCGTTCCCAGACGGGTGAGAGAGGCGTTGGAAGTGTTGACGCTATAGAGTCTTTCGCCGTTGAGCATATAGACGGAATCGCCAGAGGCGAAAAGCGTCATCGATTGCGTGTCGTCAAAGCCGGTGCCGGAGAATGTGCCGATCGTGGTGACATTGCCGTTGAGCGCGACGCTTTTCAAAGTCGATGGAGCGGCGTAATTGGCGATCAGAAAACCGGCGGATGGGGTGTAAGTGAGAAAGCCGGTGAATTGGGAGGTGGCGTTGGTCGAAAGAAGCTCGCTCGAGATCGTGGAGGCATCGGCGGGCGAAATGACCTGAACCGTGTCGTAATTGACGCCGGCGAGAGTTCCGGAATTATCGAACGCCATGCCGTACATGGAGTTCAGGAGATATCCGAGAATCGGTCCCTGATTGCCGGAGGTGTCGATCGTGCGGAACTCGTATGAGCCCGAAGTGATATACATCTGCGAAATCGTCGCATCATAGACGAGATTTCCCAGAGTGGCGGAGGAGACGGAGCCGAGATTTGACCAGCTATATGCGTAATTGCCGCTACCCCCCGAGGTGTCGGGGTTCGAAAGATCGAACGTGCCGACCTGGTACTGGCCTTCGGTGAGTTTCGCGATAGCGTAGACGTCCACGGCTCTGGCCGAGACCGAAATGAGCGAGGTGAAAAGCAGCATGAGGGCCGCTCGAGTCATGATCCGGCTGCGCATGGCGAATCGCTCCGAAAACGGGGTGCCGACTGAACCTCGTGCATCGTAAGGGATTCGACAGCGAACGGCAATGACTTGAACGCTGATGAAAGCGAGAAGGGCCCGAACGCTTGCCTAAGCCCTACCAGCGGATTCAGAAGCTGCCGAGTTCGGCGAACCGGGCGGCGTCGGAGGTGTCAGCGATCGAGCCGGGACGTGGGGAATCGCCGCGGCTGACGATGCCCTGGAGGCAGGGGGGATGAGAATCACTGTCCTGCCGGGATCGCGTTCGAAGTGGCGATCGTGATTCTGGAATGCGAAACGTTTTGCGGCCTTAGTCTCGAAACGAAGTCGATTTCCGGTGACACATCGGTGAGGAGAACGGCAAATCCGGGGAATCAGTCGATTCGATCGGCCTGGATCAAGAAAAGAAAAGCCTGGCGAGACTCGCCAGGCTTGCCTGATGCGGAGCGATGAGTCGGGCCGCGATCGGTCACGCCCTGGCGAGACGCTTGCGTCGGAGGTGATTCAGGCCGAGAACGATCCCGGTGCTGAGCATGACCCAGGAAGCCGGCTCAGGTACAGGATTGAGCCGGGCCTTGAAGGCGAGATCGCCGGTGCCGATCCAGTTCGTCGTCCACGCATTGGTCGTGAGCAGACCGAAATCGCTGTTGTTGTTGATGAAGACGAAGCTGCCGCCGGCATAGACGTCCGAGACGCTCGCGAACCAGGCTGCGTCCGATTGACCGTCGAACTGAAAAGTCGCGTTAAAGAACAACACGTATTCGGTGTTCGGAGCGAGAGCGACACCCGCAGGTACAGCGATTTCGACGAAATCCGGCCCCTGGGGATTGGAGTTGGCGCCGCTCTGAAAAAGAACCGGCCCCGTGGCGTGGGAGTTGATCGAGTCCCACTGCATGACGTAGGCCTGGAAATTGGACGGTGTGGGACTATCGGTCCGGATCAGGAAGGAGAAATCCTGAAGCAGGACATCCGTGCCGTTGGTCGTGATCGTTTGTCCGTACGTCGCGGTGTCGGTTTCACCGAACGAGAAGATGTAGTCGGAACCGTTCCAGGAAGGGAACGTGTTGATGAATTCGGCGCGAAGCGGAGATCGGGCACACATCAACCCGAGGATCGCAAAGCCGATACGGAGCTTGCCGGTCAGTTTCATATTCGTCGATAGCCTCAATTCGGGAGAAGATCAGGGTGGAACTCATCCGCCGTGAACATGAAGACTGGAAAGGCTTTTCGCCCACGAGAGACAATAGAATCGTTTCAGATCATAGCTGAACGATTCACTGAAAGAAACGGGCGATCGTGAGATTTCACGATCGAAACGAAGCGGGCGTCGATATTTTTCAACGCCCCGGAATGTCGATTCGGCCGGCGGGAAAAGTGTCATCGGCTCAAGCGGAATCACAAGTCGATTCGACCGTACGGAGTTCGATCGCCGACAAAGACGGGCCGGTTGCCGAGAAGATCCTCAGCGACCGGCCCCTGACAGGGTTACGCGCTTTTCCGTGTGGGGCAGAACTTTTTCAGAACGTGCCGAGTTCGACGAGTTCGCTGGTCGCCATGGCGAATTTCTTGAGGTCTTCGCTGATCCGCATGCTGCAGAATTTGGGCCCGCACATGCTGCAGAACTTGGCCGATTTGAAGGTGTCCTGCGGCAGGGTTTCGTCGTGCATGCGGCGGGCCGTATCGGGGTCGAGCGAAAGGCGGAACTGCTCTTCCCAGTCGAAGTTATAACGTGCACGCGAGAGTGCGTCGTCGCGGTCGCGGGAACCTTTGCGGTGCCTGGCGATGTCGGCCGCGTGGGCCGCGATTTTGTAGGCGATGACGCCCTGGCGGACATCCTCCGGCTCAGGCAGGCCCAGATGTTCCTTGGGCGTGACGTAGCACAGCATGCTGGCGCCGTGCCAGGCAGCGATGGCCGCGCCGATGGCCGAGGTGATGTGGTCGTAACCGGGGGCGATGTCGGTGACGAGCGGGCCGAGGACGTAGAACGGGGCCTCGTCGCACTCGATGGCCTGTTTTTCCATGTTCATGGGGATCTGGTCCATCGGCACGTGGCCGGGGCCTTCCACCATGACCTGGCAACCGCGGGCCCAGGCGCGGCGAGTCAGGTCGCCCAGGGTCTTGAGTTCAGCGAACTGGGCGGCGTCGGAGGCATCGGCGATCGAACCGGGGCGGAGGGAATCGCCGAGACTGAAGGTGACGTCATATGTCCGCATGATGTCGCAGAGGTCATCGAAGCGGGTGTACCACGGATTTTCGGCCTTATGTGCCATCATCCAGTGGGCCATGAGCGAGCCGCCGCGGCTGACGATGCCCGTGATCCGGTTGGCGGCGAGTGGGACGTAATCGTTCAGGATGCCTGCGTGGATCGTCATATAATCGACACCCTGGCGGGCCTGGTGCTCGACCATTTCCAGCAGGCTGTCCTCGGTGATTTCCTCGACCGATTTGACCTTCTGAATGGCCTGATACATCGGCACGGTGCCGATGGGCACGGGGCTGGCGGCGATGATGGCGGCGCGGATGGCGTCGATATTGCCGCCGGTGGAAAGATCCATGACGGTGTCAGAGCCCAGGTCGACGGCCATCTTGAGCTTGGCCAGTTCGTTCTCGATATCGCTGGTGACGGCCGAATTGCCGATATTAGCGTTGATCTTGCACTTCGATGCCACGCCGATGCACATGGGCTCCAGGCCGAGCTTGATGTGATTGACGTTGGCCGGGATGACCATGCGGCCCCGTGCGACTTCGCTGCGGATCAGTTCGGGCTCGAGCTGCTCACGGCGCGCGACGTATTCCATTTCCGGCGTGATGACGCCACGGCGGGCAGCTTCGATCTGGGTCATTGCAGGCATTACCTCGGCTTGAAGTCAGGTCGTCGACTCTCGATCCCGGTGTCGTTCGATCGGCGAACGATGCGGACCATCGTACGTCGCGCGCCTTCGTACGTCGTCGACAGTTCCGGGGCGGATCGGGCTTACCAAAATTATCCCAATCCGTTCGCCGCGGTCAATCGCGCGAGCGCGTTCGGCGCTCGAAATTCCTGTCAAATCGAACGATGCGATTCGCATCCCTGAGTCGCTCACCTGGCGAAACGGATGGGGCGGCTCGTTTTCGACCGATGGGCGGCAGCCGGGCATAACTTCCTCATTGACAGGGGGCTGGATGCGCCGCTGGAATTCCACGATCGGCATACTGGATTCATCGAAACGATTCTGGCAGACTGATACGAGTTCGCTCGGTCAGCGGCTGTCTTTACCTCTCCTGTACATGCCACGACGCACTTCTACCGGTTTCGGGGCGATTCGCTCCGGTCGCTGGCGGCATGAAGACGCCTGGAATCCTTCGCATGAGGGCGTGAAAATGGATCAGCATGTGTGCTGCGATCATCCTGGTTGTCGGGAATCCGTCGTCTACAAAATCGCGGCGGTGTGGCGGGACAAGCGGTTTCGAGAGCTGAAGAATTACGGCTTTTCGTGCCGGGATCATGTCGGCGATATCTTTCGCGGCGCCGAAAAGCGGTGGCAATCCTGGCCGAGGGTCGAAGGCGAAGTCGTCGAGGAAGTCGGCATCTATGACTTCACACCCGGGCAGCGCGATTCACAGCTCGAACGCTTGTGGAAGCTGGAAGAAAGCTACAGGAACTGACCGGCCGGGGTTAACGTCGCGATTCGTCCGGGGCGATTCGCGAACGGCCGGCCCTCTCGATGCGTGAATCACGCACCTCGTAAAGAATGGGACGAACGATGCGGCGAATGACGACGCGAATCCTTTTCGGCCTTCTGGGGTCCGTCATCGGGCAATCGATGTCCGCTGACTCGTTCGCCGCGGACGTGCGGCTCTCCGCCCGTTCCGGCGACGCTCCACGTCAGGATGCCATCGTACTCAAGGAATTACCGGCGAAGCTCATGGCGGACCGCTTCGGGCAGAAAACCGTCGACGGAATTTCCGCCGACTCGCCCGCTTGCTGGAGCCTCGTTCCGGACGACCATCCGGACCGCATTCGTCCCGTGGAAGCCGTCAAAGACGGCGACACCGTCCGCCTGACATGGGTCGAGCCTGGTTCATGGCCATCGGGCGAAGAACGCCGGTGGACGCTCAAGCCTGAGACACCTAAAGACTTCCGTTCGCCCTGGAGCTGGAAGCGGACCGAAGATGGACAGGTGGAGCTCCATCACGCCGCCCGCGGGCTCGTCTTTCGATATCGGGCCGAGCCGGAAAATCGCCCGGGGCTGCCCATCACCCAAAACCGTGGGGCATACATCCATCCCTTCCTGACACCTGCCGGCAAGACCGCCACCGGCGATTTCTCGCCGTACCATACCCACCATCGTGGCTTCTTTCTCGCCTATGCTAAGACCACGGTCGGGGATTATCATCCCGATTTCTGGAACATTCATGGCGGCACGGCCAAAATCGTGGCTCAAAAGGGTTCGATCCGCACGGTGGCCGGCCCCGTCACCGCGAAGCTGAATGTCCGCCACGACTGGCAATTGCGCGACAAGGCCAGGCCCGAAGCCGACAGCGGCGCATCCGTGGGCGACGAAACGTGGGAGATCGCCGTCTACGAAGTGCCCGGCGAGCCGGCCTGGGTCTGGGACATCGCCAGCACGCAGACCCCCAGGGGGCAGGACATGGTCCTGGTCAAGCACCGCTATGGCGGCATGGCTTATCGCGGGCCCGAGCCTTTCGTGAAGGGCAAGCTCGACGTGCTGACCAGCGAAGGCGCCGACACCCGCGCCAAGGCCGATCAGAAGCCGGCCCGCTGGATCGACCTGACCGGCCCCGTGGCGGAAGGGGCGTCCGAATACGTCGGGGCCGTCATGTGCGATCATCCGGCGAATCCGCGCTTCCCGAACGTCGTCAGGATTCATCCGACTCTGCTGCCGTTCTTCAGCTTCGTGCCGGCCCACCGCGAGGATCTGCGCCTGGAGGCCGGCAAGCCCGTCACGTGGCGGTACCGGACGATGGTGCACGACGGTCACCCGGATCGCGCCCGGAACGAGGCCCTGTTCGCCGATTTCTCGACGCCCGTGGATGTCCAGGTGCGCGATTGACGTGCGAAAAAGCCGCGATTTCGCCGCTGCGGGGCAGGGGCGTTTCGAGGGCGTTCCATGCGTAACCGGGACAGACCGCACAATCGGCACGACCTGACCGACTACTACTCTCCGCCCAATACGACGGCGTCTCGGACAATTCGTTCGCCGGGGGGCGAGTCTTGCCGGACTCGGGTCGATAGTTACGGTGGTCAAGTGCGGTGCTTCGATCGCATCACGGAAGCGAGTCGATCGAAGGCCGTTGCCCAGGAATGATCCCACACATTCGGCCGATCGTGATCAGGCGGGGGGAACCTCGACATGCCGGAACATCCGGAGTGTCGCTGGCCGCCACGAATCGAGGCCGGGAGGGGGGGAGAGCATTCACGAGGAGGGCGAGCGAAACGCTTGACATCTCAAGGAGGTCGTGTCATGAACGTGATGACGAGTCGATTCGGTCCGCTGGAAGTGGAGGAGAACGATATCGTGCGGCTGACGGAAGGCCCTGTGGGCTTTAGGTCGGCGACACGCTTCGTACTTCTTGCCGATCAGCAGGTCGAGGGTCTTTACTGGCTTCAAAGCCTGGACACCCCCGACCTGGCCTTCGCACTGGTTCCGCCAGGTGAGGGGTTGGACAATTACCATGTGGACGTGCGAAGCGGTGACCGGGCGGCGCTGGCTCTGGAAGACGCCCAGGAACCCGATATTTTTCTGATTCTCAACCGCAACGAAGCCGGGGTTCTGACCGTCAACCTGCAAGGGCCGATGGTCTTCAATCTCAGCAAGCGGCTGGGCCGTCAGATGGTGCTCACGTCCAGCCGTCACTCGGTGCGTCATCCTCTTGGTGAACCGGCTTCGGAAGAGATGCTGATTTCGATCGGAATCGGCGACGTGCTGCGGGTCTCCGCGTAAGCGTCAAGGGTTCGCATCGGAATCGTTCCGAAGCGTTTCATCGCGTTCGAGCAGGTCGTGGCGTGTGCCGCACGCCGGTTCCTCGGGTAGGAACCGCAAATATCCGCGGCGCACGGGACAAATCCGGACAGCGTGGCCAGGGATGGTCACGGCTCTCGACCGTTGGCAGGAGGAAGGAGCCTGTAAGATGCTGGTCCTTTCACGTCACCGAGACGAAAGTATCATCATTGGCGATGACATCGTCATCACCGTGGTGGACATTCGTGGTGATAAGGTCCGATTGGGCATAGCCGCGCCAATCGAGATCAGCGTACACCGCCAGGAGGTGTACGAGGCCATTCAGCGTGAGAATCGACAGGCGAGCCGACTGGAACCCCAGGAAGCTCGCCAGGTGGAGGCCGTTCGCGGCCCGATCCGTCGCGATTTTCGCCGTAATCATACGGAAGCCTGATCGATCATTCGGATTCCGCCGGTGACGTGCTCCGTCCGGAGCACGTCCCGCCGGATTCCTCAGGCGTCCACCATATTCCGGGCCGCGAGAGCATCTACCCTACGGATGGGGCTCGCGGCCGGTTTCATTTTCGTTTCGTTCGAATCGGATTTCACGAGCCGGAAGCGTCAGCGACGGCATTCCCGAAACGAGCCGGAAGCGTCAGCGACGGCCTCAAAATACGAGCCGGAAGCGTCAGCGACAGAAATGATTTCACGAGCCGGAAGCGTCAGCGAAGGTCTCAAAATACGAGCCAGAAGCGTCAGCGACAGAAATGATTTCACGAGCCGTAAGCGTAAGCGACGGAAATTCCTGCCGGGAATCGCTTAAATAGCATCGGCAGTGCGAAAATTCCTGGCCTTCGATCGAAATTACTCGAACTTCGAATGATTTTATCGGGAGGGGAAAAGGGGTCAGGAGGGCTCTGTAGAAAACCCGATTCCCCTCTACAGAATCATG
>CAZSQA010000016.1:0-126538 GCA_964608915.1 uncultured Isosphaeraceae bacterium | reverse complement strand
GCTTCGCTTGGCCGATTGCTCAGAGCGGCGTGATAATGTGCGAAAGTCGAGATATAGACAAATCGGCAATTACCAGTTTGAGCTCCTGCTCCGACGGCGAACGAATTATCGCAGGATATAAAAATGGATTTGCAAACATTTGGGAAATAGCCACCAACCGAAAAACAACACTGAATACAGGACAAAGAAAAGAGGTAACGGCTGTAGCTTTCAGCCCGAACCTGAATCATGTATTTACGGGAAGTGAAGACGGAACAGCAAAACTTTGGAATGCAATTACGGGCGATGAATCGCTAAAGCTAGATGGACATAAAGAAGCAGTGTATTGCGGAGCATTCAGTCATGACGGCAATAAGTTACTCACGGGAAGTGCTGACAAAACAATAAAGCTTTGGGATGCCAACTTGGGGCGTGAATTAATTACCATAAATCTAGGTGGCGATATCGTTTTTGATGCGGCTTTCAGTCCGGACGGGAAGTTCTTTATTACGAACACTGCAGGAAATTCGGCGAAGTTATGGGATGCCGCCACTGGCCGAGAGATTCGAGAATTTATAGGCCATACTGGACCGGTAGCAAGCGTTGCCTTCAACCTGGACGGCACTCGTGTAATCACAGGAAGTTGGGACGCAACGGCAAAAATCTGGGATACATCTACAGGCCATGAGATACGCACATTAAAGGGACACGCAGCGCAAGTTGTCAGTGTGGGTTTCAGCCCGAACGGCGGAAGAATTCTCACTGGAAGCTGGGATGGATCGTTAAAAATATGGGATAGCGTAACGTGCTATGAACTTCTTACGCTTCCTGGGCTTGAATCCGAACCCGTCTCCGTAAAATTCAGTCAAGACGGCTTACGAATCCTCGCCACTGCAGGTGATGCATCGGTTATAATTTGGGAAAGAGGCTTAGGAAAGATGCCGATTACGCTCAACGAACCGAGAAATGATATTTCGAGCGTAGCATTTAGCCCAGACGGCAAAATAATTCTCACCGGAAAAATGGACAAGACCGCAAAATTATGGGAGACTGCTACCGGTAGAGAGCTGTCGTCTTTCGAATTCTATGAACACCCAATTGCCAGCGTGGCTTTCAGTCAAGACGGGAAAGTAGCCTTTGTGCGTGATTCTGCAGGCAAGTTAATGGCCCGTGAGGCATATACTGGTCGAACATTACTGCCAGTAAATCCTCCATTACGTTTCTGCACTAAATCAGATGTATCACCAGATGGCCTTTATTTAGCGGAAGTGAAAAATGGAACAGTTCAGCTGATCCCGCAGAAACAACCTCTCTTCGGAACCGAACCCTGGCCTTTGCCGAATCGCGATGAGCGTCTGAAGTATCATAGCGAAAAATCCATGGAATTCGAAAATTCGCGTCAATGGTTCGCAGCTGCATTTCACCTCAAGCGCATGCTTGCCGACAATCCGGGAAACGCCAATTTGAAAAAACGGCTCGATGCCGCAATTTCGAACCAGAAGTCGAAAGATTGACATTGAGCCTTCGAAATCAGGGCACGAACTCTCGTGCCCTATTCCGGATCGCGAGGATCACCAATCCCCTTTCAGCGGCAGTTCCACCGTGCGTTTCGTCTTCGCCGATAGGTAGATCGCGCGGATGATTTCCACCGCTTTGCGGCCTTCGCTGCCGTCTACGCGGGCGGGCTTGTTCGCTTCGATCGCGGCCAGGAAGTCGGCCAGTTGGTCGCGGTGGCCGGCGTGCGAGATGCCGCGCGGGTCGCTGGCGCCGGTGTTGCCGGCCGATCGGCCCTGAATATCGGACTTGATCCACTTGTCGACGTCGGTCTCTTCGCGGAAGGACCAGAGGGTGATGTCGTCCTGCTCGACACGGGCCGAGCCGTCCGAACCGTGGATTTCCGTGCGCTTGAGCAGGCCGGGATAGGCTGAAGTCGTCGCTTCGATCACGCCCAGGGCACCGTTCTTGAATTTCAAGGCAGCCACGGCGGTGTCTTCCACTTCGATGCGGTCGTGGGCCAGGGTGGCCGTGAGGGCCGTGATTTCGGCCACGTCACCCATGAGCCACGTGATCAGGTCGACGTTATGAATGGCCTGATTCATCAGCGCCCCGCCGCCGTCGAGGTCCCACGTGCCGCGCCAGCCGCCACTGTCGTAGTATTCCTGCGTCCGCCACCATTTCACGTAGGTATCGCCCAGGGTCAGCTTGCCGAACCGGCCGGAGTCGATGGCGGCTTTGAGCTGTATGTTCGCCGGGCTGAAGCGGGAAGGAAAGATCGCGCACAGCCTCACACCGGCCTTTTCGCAGGCTTCGATGATGGCATCGCAACGTGCCAGGTTGATTTCCAGCGGCTTTTCCACGACGACGTGCTTGCCGGCCTTCGCGGCGGCCACGGAGGGTTCCAGGTGAGCGCCTGAAGGCGTGCAGACACAGACGACATCCAGGCCCGGATGGGCCAGGAATTTATCGTAATCGTCGTAAATGACGCAGTCGCCCTCGGCGAGGTCGCGGATTTTCTCGCCGTTTTTGGCGTTCCGGCTGAAGGCTGCGACGACTCGGCCGTTGGGCAGGTCGTTGATGGCCCGTGTGTGAAATTCGGCGATCATGCCGCAGCCGACGATACCGAAACCGAAGTTGTGGCTCATGCGCTGGATTCTCCCGAGTCGAATGATTCATTTCGCATGCGTTCGATCGCTCGACGCAGCGGCTTGATGTGATGAGTGCAAACGTGGAAAACGATTTCGTGATCGAGCTTTTCGTAATGATGCGTCAGAATATCTCTCGTACGCATCACGCCGCTCCAGTCGATTTCTGGAAAACGCAGCAGAAAATGACCTTCGGAGATTTTGTCGATTCGCTTGACGCTTTCGCCTATCGAAACGAGCATCATGCCGATCGCGTCCAGCGTTTTGTTGCCGTCGATGGAACCCAGAAAATCGTCCGGCGTTTCGATTCCGGCGAAATAACGCTCGACGCGGTCGACATACTCCAGAATGCGGACGAGGTTTCTGGCGATCTGACGATCATTCATCTTGATAGACCGCTTCGATTTTCAGTTTGTCGGCCAGCGAGCGTTCCAGGGAATCTCGTTCGCGGGTCAAATCGACGTGCCGATCGAATCTGGTTTCAAGCAGTTCGAGGATCGCCCCCAGAGCGAACAAATCTGGCTGTCGCAATCGTACCACCACATCCACATCGCTCTCCGGGCCGGCTTCGTTGCGGGCTACCGAACCGAACACGCCGATACGTTCGACACCGTAGCGGGCCTGCAATTCCGGCAGAAGTTCGCGCAGGACGGCCAGGGCTTCGTCGCGAGTCCAGATTTTCGGATTCGCCCCCGTCGCCATGGTTTTCCCCTTTCGATGAAGCCGTAACGGAGAGGCTTACCGATCGAACCGATCAGAGCCGGATTTTCGCGATCTTGCGTTTGCCGACACGTACGATCATGCCGTCCTGAGGGGCGATTTTGCCGTTGACGTCCGTGACGGCTTCACGCTCGGGGCCGAAATTGACGCCCCCCTGGGCGATGACACGGCGGGCGTTCGAAGTGCTCGATTCCAGCCCCAGGGCGACGATCAGCCGCGACCATTGAACTTCGCCGTCCGCGTCAAGAAGGTCAGCAGGCAGCGGCAGTTCGGGGATTTCTTCCGGGTCGGCCCCGGATGACCGGCGGCGGAATTCGGCGGCGGCGTGGTCGGCGGCCGCCTGGCCGTGATACTGGCCGATGATCGCCTTGGCGAGAGCCTCCTTGGCGTCGCGCGGGTTGTACTGGTCGGAGAGCCAACGCTCGATCTCCATCGTCGACAGATCCGTCAGCAGCGTGAAATACTGCCGCATCGGCTCGTCCGGAACGCTCATGATCTTGCCGAATTGTGACACGGCATCCTCGGCCACTCCGACGTAATTCCCCAGGCTTTTGCCCATGCGGCGGGTGCCGTCGGTGCCCACCAGAATCGGCATCGTCATGGCCACTTGCCCATCTTGCCCCTGTGCCCGCTGTAAATCACGCCCGCACATCAGGCTGAAGAGTTGTTCGGTGCCGCCCAGTTCGACGTCGGCCTTGATTTCGACCGAGTCCCAGCCCTGCATGAGCGGGTAGAGACATTCGTGGAGGTAAACCGGCTTCTCGGCGGCCAGGCGCTTGGCGAAGTCGTCTCGAGTGGTGAGCTGCGAGACGGTCATTTTGCGGCACAGGTCGAGGACTTCCAGAAAACTCCATTTGCCGAACCATTCGCCGTTGCGATAGACCTCGGCGCGGTTCATGTCGATGATCCGGCCGACCTGAACCAGATAATCCCGGGCATTGGCCTCGACGGCTTCTTCGGTCAATTTCGCACGGGTTTCGTCGCGGCCGGAGGGGTCGCCCACGAGCGCCGTGTAATTGCCGATGATGATGATCGCCGTGTGCCCCAGGTCCTGAAACTGCCTGAGTTTGCGCAGGGGCACGGTGTGCCCCAGGTGGACGTCGATCCCGGTCGGGTCGATACCGTACTTCACCCGCAACGGCTTGCCCGTACGGACCGAGGCCTCGAGCTTCTTGCGGAAGGCGTCTTCCGGGACGATTTGCTCGACGCCACGAATCAGCAAGTCCCACTGCTCTTGAAATGACCGCATCGTCTACCTATGTTAAAGCATGTTCGAGTCCGGTACTCCGCAGGCTCGCAAGCGAGGCGGCACGGTTTTCCGAAGTTCTCGACCACCCGTGTCCCGATTCCCCTGAGAAGGCGTCGATTTGCCTTCGATTGCGGCATTCTAAGCCATCCTCGGCATCGGTCGCAAGATCGCGGGGCCGATCCGGACGCACACGAACCACACGTTCCGAAGCCGGTCGAAAGTTCGCCGGCGCTTTCAGGACCACAGCCTTGCCAACACGATCGATTTCCGTCATGGTCGGCATTCTGCTGGTGGTCCAGCTCGGCGGCATGGCGTTCGCGAATTTTTTCTCGATCATGGACCGGCTCATGGGCCTGCGATGGCTGTTCCCGGTCGGGCTTAGGCCCCGGGTACGCTGGTCTCTGCCGTTTTTCTTCGTGATCTGGGTGGGCAGCCTTGTCTCTCAGATCGCCGTGGTATCGAGCCTCGGTTACATCCCTTCGCTCGCCGGTGAGGACGAATCCAGCCTCAGGTCGATCCTGACGATCACTCTCTGCAACGCCATTTTTCTGGTCCTGATTCCGGTTCTGACAGGGCCTGGCTTCAAACCGGGCCTGGAACGACTGGGGCTTTCCGGTCCGCACATTCAGTATCAGGTCGTGACCGGCCTGCGAATGGCCTGGCTGATTTCGCCCTACATTTACATGATCAACCTGATCGCGAACCTCGTGTTCGAGCATCGCACGCACGCGGTGATGAAGATGCTCGACGGCGGCCTGAATTCCGCGACGATCGTACTTTCCGCGGTCTCGGCCGTCGTGCTGGCCCCAGTCGTCGAAGAGATGCTCTTCCGCGGGCTGCTACTGGGCGCGCTCATCCGCAAAAGCTCCGTCGTTCAGGCACGCCACCGCGCGTGGCTGGTGAGGCTGTCGAACGTCGCCTGTTCGCTGTTCTTCGCGATCCTCCACTTCAGTGCCTGGCCCGCACCCTTCGGTATCTTCTTTCTGTCACTTGCTTTAGGCAAGCTTTACATCTCGACCGGAAGGCTTTGGCCCTGTGTCGTCGCGCATGCCGTGTTCAACCTGACCGGAATTCTCGGCATGATCGCCGCCGTACTCATGCGGCAAGCCGATGCCGTGGCTGTGATCCTGCCCTGACCGGTTCGTCGGTTCTCCTGCTTTTCGCCCCCGGGCGGACTGGTTATGATGACCAGCATACGCACGCGACTTCGGCCCGCCCAATGAAGCGGCCGTTCGACCCACCTGCCCGCCGCGTGCTCCGTATCCGGTCTCATCGAACCGCAATCCACGTGTGAAGCCCATGAAAAAACGAATTCGATCACTGAGCGTAATGGCGGCTGCCGCCGGATGTTTCGGCCTGGCCTATGCCCAGAACGATCCGGCCAACGACCCCGGCCGCGTGGACCTGGTCGCCACGACCGAAGCACTCTCCCCCGAGCAGGAAAAGGCCTCTTTCGTGTTGCCGCCGGGGTTCGAGGCCCAGCTCGTCGCCGCGGAGCCGGACGTGCACAAGCCCATGAACCTGGCCTTCGACGACCTCGGCCGGCTGTGGGTCACTTCGAGTCTCGAATATCCCTTCCCGGCCAAAGACGGCACCGTCGGCCGCGACCAGGTGCTCATCTTCAGCGACTTCGGCCCGGACGGGCGCGCCCGAAAGCGTCAGGTCTTCGCCGATGGCCTGAATATCCCCATCGGCCTGATCCCTCTTTCTCCCAACGAGGCGCTCGTCCATTCCATCCCAGCGATCTGGCGGCTGACGGACACCGACGGCGACGGCAAGGCAGACAAGAAGGAGCAGGTCTATCAGCAATACGGCCAGCGCGACACCCACGGCATGACGAACGCCTTCACCTGGAGCTTCGACGGCTGGCTTTACGCTTGCCACGGGTTCAACAATGACTCGACCATCAAGGCTGCCGACGGATCGACGATTTCCCTTTCGTCGGGCAACACTTACCGGATGAAGGCCGACGGATCGCACGTGGAACGCCACACGAACGGTCAGGTGAACCCGTTCGGAATCGCTCAGGACGAGTGGGGCAACCTGTTCACGTCCGACTGCCATTCGAAGCCGATCTATCAGCTGCTCAAGGGCGCCTATTACCCCAGCTTCGGCAAGCCGCACGACGGCATGGGCTTCGGGCCGGACATGATCCGCCACGACCACTATTCCACGGGCATCGCCGGCATCGCCATCGACACCGGCAGCCAGTTCCCCATGGAATATCGCGGCCGGGCCTGGATCGGCAACGTCGTCACCAGCCGCATCAATCACGACCGCTTCGAACGCACCGGCGGCACCATCGAAGCCAAAGAGCTGCCCGACTTTCTCGTTTCGAAAGATCCGTGGTTCCGCCCCGTCGACCTGAAATTCGGCCCCGACGGTGCCCTTTATGTCGCCGACTTCTATAACCGCATCATCGGCCACTACGAAGTGTCGCTACAACACCCTGGCCGCGACCGCGAGCGGGGCCGCATCTGGCGGATCGTCTACAAGGGCGACAAGGCTCCCGACACGACCGCCCATACCAAAGCCGCCGCGACCGACTGGACGAAAGCCGGCGTCGAAGAACTCGTCGCTGCCCTGGCACACCCGAATATGGTCGTTCGAGTCCGGGCCACGAATCACCTCGTCGCTCGTGGCGGCGACGCCGCCGTCGAGCCTCTTTCGAAAATCCTGGCCGCGCCCGTGGGCGACGCCAACGCCAAGAGCCATGCCCTTTGGGTGCTGCACCGAACGGACAAACTGAAACCTGAGCAACTGGCCGCGGCGGCTCAGGACCCGCACGCCGTCGTCCGCAGCCACGCGATGCGCGTGCTGGCCGACGGTGCCTGGGGCTGCGATAACTGGCAGAGCATGGCCTTCGGCGGCTTGAAGGACACTGACGGCCTCGTGCGTCGCAACGCCGCAGAAGCGCTCGGCCAGGCCCCCACGCCCGGCCGGCTCGATGCCCTGCTGGCCGCCCTGGCCGAATGCCCTCCGGCCGACACCCATCAGCGGCACGTGATCCGTATGGCCATCCGCGACCATCTCGTAAAACCCGAGATCCTCGAAAAAGTGAATTCGAAACCCCGCGACCCGGCCCAGATGGCCGCCCTGGCTGACTGTGCCCTGGGAGCCCACTCGCGTGAGTCCGCCGCCTTCGTCCGGAAGTACGTAACCACGGCCCCCGCCGCCGCCCCGCGACGCGACGAATTCGCCGCCCATGTCGCCCGCTACGGTTCCGATGAGGAACTGGACGCCATGATCGCCTGGGCACGTGACTCTCTCGACAAACCTGGCCAGGTCGACCTGTCCCGAGCCATTTCCCAAGGTCGTCAGGCTGCCGGACAGAAACCGCTGAAAGCCCAGCGCGAATGGACATCGGGCCTGGTTCGAGAGCTGATCGCTTCGAATGCCCCCGAATCTGCCGGCCAGATGACGGCCCTGGCCGAACTGGCCGCCACGATGGGCCTGACTGACCTGGCCGGTCCGCTGGCCGATGTCGGTAAGGACAACGCCCGGCCCCAGCCGATTCGCGTGGCCGCCCTCGAGTCAGTGACGCGATTGAATCGCCCGATGGCCCGCGATGTCCTCGGCAAGCTCATGGCCGACGCCGAACACGACCCGGCGATGCGGGATCAGGCCGCCGGAATCCTGGGCCGGATGGGCCAGCCTGAGACCGACGCCGTGCTGGTCGAACAGATCGCCACCGCCCCGGCCCGCCTGCAACAGGCGATCGCCGTGGCCCTGGTGCAGCGTCCGGCCGGTGCCGAAGCACTGCTGAAGGCCGTCGAAGCCGGCAAGGCCTCTGCGCGTCTTCTGCAGATCAGGCCCGTCGAGAACAAGCTCAAGCAAACCGACCTGCGCGACCGCGACGCCCGCCTGGCGAAGGCCACGAAGGGCATCCCGCCAGGTGACGAGCGTATCGCGGCCCTGATCGGCGAACGCAAATCGTTCGTCGCCGGTCACAAGGGCAGCGCGGCCACTGGCCTGGGCGTGTTCACCAAAAACTGTGCCACGTGCCACCGTATCGGCGAAACGGGGGCCCGCATCGGGCCTCAACTCGACGGCGTCGGAGTGCGTGGCGTGGAGCGGCTTCTGGAAGACATCCTCGACCCGAATCGCAACGTCGATCAGGCCTTCCGTTCGACCACCATCGCAACCAAAGAGGGCCAGATCCTGACCGGCCTGCTCCTGCGTGACGAAGGCGAAGTGCTCGTACTGGCCGACTCCCAGGGCAAGGATGTGCGTGTGGCCAAGGCCGACGTCGCCGAGCAGACCGTCAACCCCCTTTCGCCCATGCCGGCCAACTGGGCCGACGCCCTCAAGCCGGAAGAATTGACGGACCTGATTTCGTATCTGCTCGACCAGAAAACGAAAGTGAAGGCGATTCTGCCTTGATCGCAAGGCAATTCCTCCGCAGTCGAAATCCGAAGGAACTGGTCGTGCCCCGGCCAGTTCCTCATTTTGAGATGAAAGAATTTCGAAGCGACTCACTCGCGATCCGAATCCGACTGATCCGAACCGTCCATTTGCATTTCGAGACTTTTCGGCAATGAAATCGATCGCCATCGTCCTCAGTTGCATTTTTGCGGCCGTCTTTTACGGCATCTTGCATGACCAGATCACGGCCAGGGTCTGTGTCGAGTATTTCACGATCGGCCATCCGCCAGTGTTCGGCACCGATGACCCGACCCTGCTGGGCATTGGCTGGGGCATCATCGCCACCTGGTGGGTCGGGTTTCTGCTGGGCGTGCCGCTGGCCATTGCGGCTCGTGCCGGCTCTCGTCCACCCAGATCATTGCAATCTCTGATCCGGCCGATTTCGAAACTGCTTGTCGTCATGGCTGTTTGTGCCATGACAGCCGGTGTCACGGGCTGGTCTCTCGCCTCAAGAGATCTCATTTCCCTCATCGGCCCGATCGCCGAAGCCGTCCCTGCCGATCGCCACGTTCCGTTCCTGGCCGATCTCTGGGCACACAACGCAAGCTATTTCACGGGATTCGTCGGCGGAATCGTCGTGATCGCGAATGTCTGGCGATCTCGACGTGCGTAATCGCATTTCAGAAATGCGAAGTCAAAGCCTCGGGTCGACGGGTTCGCTTTCGAGTGCCAGTACTCCGAAAACGCACTCGTGAATACGCCTGAGCGGCTCGCGTCGCACGAATCGCTCCAGACCTTCGATCCCCAATGCGAATTCCCTCAGCGCCAGTGATCGCTTACCCGCCAGCGACCTGCGTTTCAATCGATCGAGATTGCCCGGCGAATCGTAATCCGGGCCGTAGATAATCCGCAAATACTCCGGGCCTCGACATTTCACGGCGGGCTGCACAAGCCCGTGTTTGTCTCGATTGATCCAGTCAAGCGGCTTGACGACCATGCCTTCGCCACCTGTCGATGTCATTGCCCTCCACCATTCGATTCCGGCCTCGATGCTCGATTCCTCGGTCACATCGACGATCCGGTATTCCGTCTTCGTCAATATGCTTGTGGTCTTATCGCAAAACCGGGCAATGCGCTTCAGATGATCCTCGTGATTGAGATCGACATGCACGCGCCCTTCCGTGGCAAGAATATGAAACGGGGCGAGTTTCGAATCATCGATCGTATTCATCGGCCAGCAGTAATTTCTGTAGGCAGAAACGAACCCGTCGATCCCTTTCGAAATACGTCCGAACTTTTCGATCAGAAAGTCGATCTTTTCCCGATCGGATCCGACCGAACGCACAGCGGCCGAACGCATCGCCGCATCGACCGCTTTCAGGCTGGCCGTCCCGGCGGCCCCGACCGCGGCATATTGGGAGCGAATCAGCTCGATCGCCTTCGCCGACCAGGGCATCAATTCGCAGTCGAGGCACACCCAGTCGGTTTCGAATTCGTTCCAGAAATCATCCGCATCGAGCGCGGTGCGGACACGATCGATCAGCCCGGCTTCCAAAGCGTCATCCGAAAAGAACCTGCGACCGGTTCGTGTCAGCACGATTCCGCTTGCGTCCTGCATCACGCCGAAACGACGTTGAGCCACGGCGGAATTGCGGCAGACGATCACGATGGCGCGCGACCCCATGTGCTTCGTTTCGCAAATGACTTTAGGAACGCCGTGATTTCGGTAATAGCCGAAAACCTCGGCCGGATGTTCCAGAAAATCCGGCAAGGGCGAAGTGGCACCCGGCGAAATCGTCGGCGGAAGGTAAATCAGCCACTTCGGATCGACGGCGAACCGGCTCATCACTTCCAGCGCGGCGTTCGCATTTTCGGCCCTGATCGTCAAATTGCCCATCAACCGTGTCGAAATGAGACGCTTACCCATGACATCGGCCAGATTCAGGAGATCGTCGTGAACGTGCTGGGCCGAAGCCGAAGCGATTTCGGCTGGTTTCTTAAGGGGTCTGACGGGCTCGCAATAGACTCTCGCCGCGTCGACCGACACGAATTCCCGCTCCGGGTAGCGCATCGCGGTCAACTTGCCGCCGAAAACGCATCCCGTATCGATATTCACGGTGTTGTTGAGCCATTCCGGCTCGGGAACAGGTGTGTGGCCATAGACGACTGCGGCAGTGCCGCGATAGGAGGCCGCCCAGTCGTATCGAACCGGGAGACCGAATTCGTCTGTCTCGCCCGTCGTTTCGCCGAAGAGCGCGAATTCACGCACCGCGGACGATCCTCGCCCTTGCATTTCCTGCTTGAGCCCGGCATGCGCGACGACGAGCTTTCCGCCGTCAAGCACATAATGGCTGATCAGCCCGTCAAGAAACTCGGACAGCGACTTTCGAAACTCTCGCGCCGAATCCGCTGGCACGTTTTCGATTTCGGCAAGCGTCAGTTCAAGACCGTGATTGACTTTCACATCCCGACCCGCCAGCTTGCGGACCAGCTTGACGTCGTGGTTTCCAGGCACGCAAAGCGCAGTGCCCGCACGCACCATATTCCGAACGATCGACACCGTATCGAGAACGCGCGGGCCTCGATCGACAAGATCACCCACAAACACGGCCTTCCGTCCGTCCGGGTGTCGGAATGCAATGTCATTCCAGACCGAGCCAGGCGATTCGACCGTTTCCCTTGCGTATCCGAGTGTGATGAGCAGCGTTTCCAATTCGTCGGCACAGCCGTGAACATCACCGAAGATATCGAACGGACCGGTCTCATGCCGCAGGTCGTTCCACAGCGGCACGCGTTCGATCACGACATCGTCGATTTCGGCCGGCCCCTTGAGAACGGTGATATTGCGGAATCCTTCCCGGCGCAGGTCTTTTAATGATCTGCGCAGCTGCGAAACCTGATTTCGAAGGACATGAGGGCCGAAGGCCCGGTTCGCCCGGTTGCCATTGCGTTCGTGACAAAGCGATTCGGGCACGTCGAGCACGATCGCGACCGGCAAAACATGCTGCTTTCTCGCCAGAGCGACCAGTGGCGCCCGCGCGTCCTTCTGCACGTTGGTCGCATCGATGACGGTCAAATGGCCGCGTTTCAGCCTTTTTTCGGCGATATAGTTGAGGACATCGAAAGCGTCCGGCGTCGCGGACTGATCGTTTTCGTCATCGGCGACAAGGCCTCGGCAGACGTCGGACGATAATATCTCGGTCGCGGCGAAGTGCCGCCGTGCGAAAGTGCTTTTGCCCGAACCACTGGGCCCGATGAGCACGACCAGCGAGAGATTCGGAATCTGGATTTTCATGAGCCGGCGGCTCCTGCATCGGTCGAGTTCGCGGGGAATCCTGATTCGTTACCGTTAGCGCCGACGCGTGAGAAGATCGCCATCTGGGTCGGCGCGCCGAGTTGTGCATCGAGCGGTCCGATATCCATGTAACGAACTGCATATCCGAATTCGGACGACACACGATCGGCCCATGCACGAAATTCGGCCCGCGACCATTCGAAACGGTGATCCGCATGTCGCATTTCGCCGGCTGGTAAAGATTCCCAGGTCGAATTGTATTCCCGATTCGGCGTCGTGAGTACGACGGTTCCGGGCCGGGCGCATTCGAAAAGAACCCGTTCGAAAGCCCTGAGCCGCGGTGGATCAAGGTGTTCGATCACTTCGACGACCGCCGCGGCATCGAAGCCGGCCAGTCGATCGTCGCGGTAGGTGAGGGATCCATGCAGCAATGCGATTCTGCCCGCCTGGTTTTCAGGAAGGCGATCGAGCCTGAGCCTGCGGGCCGCGATTTCGAGTGACCTGTGAGACACGTCCACGCCGACGATCCGCTCGAATTGCCGGTCGGCGAAGAGCGATTTCGAAAGTTTGCCCTCACTGCAACCGAGGTCGAGAACGCTTTTCGCTCCAGAAGACCGCAGCGCCGCGATTACGGCCCCGTGCCGCTGATCATTGAGCGATGCCTCAGCTTCGACCGGCGCGGAATCGACCTGGTCGTCTTCTTCCGCCTGAGTCTCTTCGGACGAATCGACTTCGAGCCGTTCCAGAGCCTCACGCCAGAGACTCTTCTGCCGATTCAGATACCTACGGGCGATCGATCGCTTTTCCGGGTGCCCGGCCAGCCAGCCGGCTCCTTTTTCCAGCAGTTTCTCGACTTCGTCCGGGCCCACGAAATAATGCTTTTCGGCATCGAACACAGGAATCAGCACGTAAAGGTGGGCCAGAAGTTCCGCAAGTCGAACGCGGCCTTCAAGGGTCACCGTAAAATACGGGCTGGCGCCGAATTCCGGGATCGTGTCGTCCAGCAGGATCGGCGAAGCTGTCACGGAATATCCGAGCGGTTCGAAAACCCGACTGACGAACCCGATGTCGCCGCGGACGTTCAATACGTCAAGCCTCGCGATCAGCGGAATCGCCTGATTCGCCAGATCCTGGCGTTTTTCGCAACGGCCGGCCATCGCCGAGCCGAGAACCTGAGATATCGCGACGCTCATGTACGAAGAAACGACGAACGGCCGATCGTTCACATAATGGCCCTGCGAGCCCCCTTGTCTGCTCTTCCCTCGAACCAGCCCGACCGGATCGACCTCCAGCGCCAGGCAGCACGTCGCACGCTCATCCGAAACTTCCGGCCAGAAGATGTGTGCAATACCGAAGCTCAACTCGAAACTCTGGCATCGATCCGGATGTTTGTGCAAAAGATATCCCAGATCGCCCGCCGGCTCGTGGGTTGTCGTAATCGTCAAAAGCATCGCATGACCTGCTTTCGAAATCGGAATTCCGGAATTCGAAATGAATCGAATCGAGAACGATCGTCAGCATAACGAAAAAAGCCCCTCCTCTTCAATCCCGTCGAAGAGGAGGGGGGCGTTTCGCCTCGTCAGTCGATTTCGTTGATCGAACGGCACGAATCGCGGGATTTGAGCCGGAGCTCCCCTGCCCGCTTTGAACTCATGCTCAGCCGTTGCCTCTCGATTTCGCCCACCAGTCTGCGAACACCCGGGGGAATTTGTCGACTTTGGCGTAATCGTTGCTGCCGCCGTGCAGCCAGGGGAAGCCGAATTGAATTTTCGCGGCCGATCCATCAGTCTCACTGCTTTTCGCCTGGGTCAGAGTCTGGCCGACGTCAGGCTGATCGCCGTCGTACGACACCTTATCGGTCGTGGCATCGTATTTCAATCGTATGACAGGAGCGAGGTTACCGGGCTGCAGACTGCGAATCGTCACCTTGTCACCATCGGCGAGCAGCACGCTCGGGTTCGGGACGAACAAGGTCCGGCCGTTCTGGCCGTCAGTCCACCAGTTGCTGCCGGCGTACCAGGGCACGATCACCTCGGGGCCGCCGTTGATCGAATATGCGTATGAGCCGGTACGTGGCCCCTGGCTCGCGCTGGCGATGTATTGAGGCGTCACCGGCTGGTTCGGGTCGGAGTAATTCGTCGGCACGAAACCGAGCACACCGAATTTCTCGGTCAGGGGGTGCATCTGATCATCGCCGGTGTATTTCGGCGTGCCGGTCCAGCGGAACACGCCGTAATGATTTTCGGACGTCATCCGCACATTGCTGTTCTTCACCGGCTCGTCATATGCCGCGAAATACATCACCGGAACGCCGCCCACCTTGAAGCCGTTCGCTTCGATCGCGGCGTAATAGGCCGCCGCATCCGCATGGGTGCCTGTGAGAATCCGCCCGGTACCGTCCAGCTTGTCGTTGTAAACGCCTTCGTCAGGCCAGCCGGTTTCGGCGACGAGCTGCTTCACCTTGCCGTCGGAAGTGCCGCGCAGGTGGCCCCAGACCCAATTGACGCGATCCACCATCCACTGCATCGACCACATCAGGTCGGCCTTGTTCACGGTGTCCGCCACGGTGTATTGCATGGGAATTTTCGGTTCATCGGATTCCCATTTCACGCCGTCGACGACGGTTTTGTCGATGTAGCTGACCGGATCGCCGTTCGGATGCGTCGGATAGGCGTTATCGATGATGTTATTGCCGTCGTTCAAATAAATGTCCGTCGTGTTCGCATACGCATTGCCCCACTGAAAGGGGTAATTGTCATAGGCGATCGGCGCGCCCGGATCGGCCAGAATGACTTCGACGAGCGTCGAAACCCCCGGATGCACGTCCTTGGAAACCTGGATCGCCTGACCAGCCAGCAGGGCCGTCGTCACCGAGGGAAGCGCCTGATTGCCGAGTTCGTGCGTCAAAAGTTCACGTGTGGCGTTGATGCCCCAGCGCAAGAGCGGCAACGACGAATTATCATCCGTCAGCTTCGGGGGCGAGTCGTGCGGCTGAACCAGGTTCTCATGCCCGAAAAAGACCAGCGGAACCACTTCGGAAAACACCGCGGGCGTGACGACGTTCACGACATAATGGAGCGTCTGAAACGCCCCCTCGTCGGCCGTCGTCGACGTCAGTTGCGTATACAGTGCCTGAATACGTTCATCGACCGTGCCCGTTACGTAAACTCCTTTGGAAAGATCCGGCGTGTCCACTTCGTAATCGACGTAGAAAGCCCCTTTCGAGCCGGCTTCGTGCGAAAGCTTGTAGGCGGCTTCGATCGTGGCGATCGCCACTTTCGAAGGCACTCCGTAAAGCCTTACACCAGTATAACCTGCGTTCTGAAGCTGTTTCAGATCCTGATAAATCGTGATCTCAGGATTGCCGAGCAGGTACGCCATCGACAAGTAATTGAGCGATGCGTAGGGGAAGTCTGTGCCGATCTGGTCCTGAAAGCTCGTGTCCACGAGCGGCTGATCGCTCGTGTCCAGCAATGTGCCGCTGGAATCGGCACGAGCGTAGTGGCTGGGCGTATAGTTGATCACGCGGACATTTTCCCACTTCGAATCCGACGTATACGCGACGTTTTCCGTATAGGTCGGCGCCGTATTGCCCCAGCTGGTCATGTACTCGGTCACGGCATAGGCCGGGGCGTCCAGAGAGCCGCCGAACGTCGGACCCACGGGCCGGATCGTGACCTGGCCATCGGCACTGGCGCCTTCGCCGGTTTCGCTGGTGATCACCCTGCCGGCGACGATGACCTTGCCGATGCCGTACCCGTTGGCCGACTCGATGCCGTAGGTCTGATCCGAACCAGCCAGACCGGCGAGCACGCCCCGGACGCGCACCGTGCCGATGCCGCCCTGAATCGTGGCGTCGGCGCGGACGTCGTCAAACGTGCCGAACTGATAATCACGGCCCGGAAGCACGTTCGAAACGATCGAGCTGCCACGCATGTCGCCGACGACGATCACATCGCCGATCCGCCCGAGGGAAGTGACGAGGCTTTCCTCAAGTCCGCCCACCTCCAGCCGGCCGATCCCGCCGGCCCCCGCCTGAATCAGCACCTGCCGGCCGACGACGCCCTGCACGACCAGGCGGTCGATCCGGTCGCCTGCCGAGATGAAGCCGCCATCACCGAGGACCTGGGTTTCGAACGCCGAAAGCCTGACTCCCACTTCGATCGAGAAATTCGGCGCGATGCCGCGCGCCTTGACGCTACCCAGATCGCCTGCGACCGAGACACCGGCCCCAGCGCCGATCGACCTCACCACGATGCTGCCGACGGACCCGTCGGCCACGATCGAGCCGCCGGAAACGATGTCCACACCCTGCGTTCGCAGACGATCGAGGGCGATTTCCGAACCTTCCTGCTTCGTGATCGAAACGTCCTGAATCGTCGTTCCCGGCCTTCGGCCGCCGACGCTCACGATCGATAGCCGCGTGCCGCCCGTGGTGCCGCTCAGGGCGATCGACTCGATCGCCTCACCCGCCACGGTTCCGTCGCCTAGCGTCACCACACCCGATCCCGCGCCCACCAGACGGATCCGGACGACACTGCCGTCCGGGTCATGGAAGCTGACGGGTTGCGATGCCGAGAGGTTCAGCGTCTGCCCGGCAGCGAATGCCGTCATCGCGATCCTGGGTTCGAGCGTGTCGACGCTCAGACGCGGCTTTCGGGGCCGACGGTGCTTGCGCAATTCGATCATGAATCAGGCCAATCTGGTTCGGAGGTTTGGAGGTCGGGCAGCGAAATCACCGCGATTTCGCAGGCCGAGGATCATGGCTGGATGAGTGAGTGAATGCTCGTATGCGGCGATGAGTCGATGATACTCACAAAGAGCCCGCGCATGCCAGAACTCACGGATGTATACTTTCACTCATGAGGCGAACTGCCAGCGTGGATCCCCGGGAATCCGCGAATCGCGTAACGCCGTTGATGGTTCGCGGAAGGCTGCGGCGGCGACGGCCGGGGATGATGCGTCGAATCAGACCCGGAGATGAGTACTGATACGAACCCCGATCACATTCGGTTCGATCGTCCTCTCCGAGGCATCGACGATCGTCTTGGGTGTCGTCGGATTTGCGGCATCATTTTATCTTGACATCATCATATCTGCATTCGATCGGCTACAGCGAGTGTTCTCGGGATCGATTCCGAACCGGCCGGCGAATCAGAGCCGCAAGCGTAAGAGGCCTTCGCGCTGCGGAATGCATTCGAAAACGATACGGTCGTTCGCGGACCGCTTGATTGACTCACCGCATCGGCGCCTGTAAGTTGAGTGTGTCGGATGATTTCGTAGAGTCCGGCACGGACGTCCCAGCTTCACGAATCGGGGCAAGAGATGTTACTTATCGTTACTCTGATCGTCTGCCAGGCGGCCGAACCAGCGACTTCGAAACCGGCAGGTCCGGCCACGCCCGCCGCTCGCACGATCGACCGGCAGACCAGGCCGCGCAACGGTCAGGAGCCGCTCAAGCCCGCCTCCGCCGAGGAACTCTTCGCCAGGCTCAAACGGATCGAACACGACTCGGGCAAGATCGACGACAAAATCGCCGAACTCCGCAAGATTCAGGGAGAGGATCAGCGCAAGAAGCTCGAACATGAGAAGGTCAAGCGTGGCGAACGCCCGCCGCCCCAGTTCGGAGACCCTCTGTTCCATGCCACCAAGGCCCGTGTCACCGCCTATGACCCGGAATCGGCCATCAATTCTCTGATCATCAGCATCTTCCGCAGCGACAAAATGATCGCGGAGCTGATCCACGAGAAAGACGGCCTGAAGCGAGAGGCCATCCTGACGGAATCGCAGCTCGACCGTTATCGTGGCGGCCCTTACGTCATCTTCGGCACGATCCCGCTGGGCGGCGAGATCAGCAAGCTCGAAAACGTCCGCAAGGTCACGAACGAACCGGCCGACTTCAACGCCACTTACGGACGCGTCGGCCAGGTGCCTGAGGCGATCCCGTCCACCATCGACGACGCCGTCCTGCGGGCAATTTTCCCTCTGCTGGTGGACGTTTACGAGATCGACATTCAGGAACGGCCCGAGCTGGTGAAGGAATTCCGCAAGTTCCGGCTGCTTGTCGAGCACCGCACGGGCGTGATCTTCGCCGTGGCGGCCGCATGGTCGTCATCAGGGACGGAGGCCGTCGTCCTCGCCCCCGAAATGGCCAAGCGGACACGCGAGATCCTGACGGTGCTTCAGGCGAACTATCCGCACCTGCAGTTGGACAAAGACCGCGTTCGAGACACCGCTGACCAGTTCTTCAGCGTGCGTGTCACAAACGAACGGACCGACGCGAACGGCCGAAGGATCGATGCCGGCAAGGCGGACCTGAGGGACCTGAAAAAAGGCGAAACGCCGCCGACGAACAGCGTATTTCTGACCTACACGCTCAAATCGATCGAGAAACGGGTGATCGACTCGCTCCTCCGTATCGAAACCCGCCACGCCGTCGGCGGGATCGAGGAACTCAAGAAGAAGGGAAACGGCTTGTGAAACCGGTGCCTTTCGTTCGCACGACGATCTCAGTTTCCGGATTCGAAGAACCGGAAATTCGGTCCGGCATTCCCCATCTCACCGCCGAATTTCGGGAACGGCCATGGATCGTTCACCCTTCGGCTGCATGGGATCCCGATCGTAAGCGTCTCGTCGTGCGTCTCTTTTACGAAGGCGACGACGTCGAATATTTCTCTCGTGCAGCGCTGGACGAGATTCGGGATTGTGTCATCGCCTGCTTCGATTTCGCTTCGGGAGGCGTCCATTTCGAAATCGACGAATGCCATTCAGTCCGTTCCGCGTAATGCGGCCGAGCTGCATCAGGGAACGCCGATCCCACAAGATCCCCGACGGCCTTCATTGCCGAAAAAGCCAAATCGTTCGTCGAATTCTTTTTACCTCGACTTTCGAATCGGAAAGATTGACATACCGGAATTGAAAGTATCGATCGTGCGACTTCTCCATTTCGAAGGCTGGCGGCCTTTTCTTCTCGCCCGCCTATGCCCAGAGCGAAATCCTGCTACCCGATCCAGGCCGCCCGATTCAGCGCGGATTGCACCCGACTTAGCCGAGATGACGATCGAAAGGGATAACTGTCAAGCGACTCTGCCGGTCAGCAAGATTTTCGAAAGAGTCCGTATGGCTCGAAATCCACTAAAAGATAGGAGAACCAGGATCGAAGACGGGCACGAAACACCGCGCGATCGACCTGATCCGATGATCAAATCGATCGCGCGATTGTGTCGATTGGAACGATCGACTTAACTCGGACTCAGCCGAATTGCAGTTTTACGCATCACGGGTTTTATCAGCATTTCCGCCATTCAGCGAGGCTAACCGGAGTTTGACGCCCCCGGTCGCGGACAGACGCGGGATATCTTTCGCTTTTCTCGCATCTTTGATTGTCGCGCGAGGCAAGACGTCCGCATTCCGGTATCTGGGCAAGGGCTGAAGACCATTGCGAGTGGGAATTCGCAAGGCTTCATCGCCGAAACGGACGACCGCATGACCGCCCGGAGTGCCGTTACGGTCGCCATCGAGGGGGTTACCGGCAACATCCCGGAGTCCTTCGGGGCCGGCATCGACGATGATGAGATAGCTTTGGCGCAGTGGCAGCGGCCTGGCAGGTCGAAGCGTGACCCGCCCCGTTGCGGCGTCGTAGCCCAGACTCCGCAGGGCAAGGATCCTGTCGTCAGCCGTGCCCAGCTTGCCGTCCCGGCCGGCGGCCAGCAAGGTGTAAAGCGATAGGTTGCCAGCGCGAATGGGGTCAAGCGGCTCGCTGAAAATCAGGTCGATGGCGGTCGGCCGGGCGTGAATTCCGAATCGCTCGATACCCGTAATCGTTGGAGCCAGCATGTCCGCCGGTAATGCGATCACAGAAAAACTGGCCGATTCGACGACCTCGGCGCCGGTCGTCAGGCGGATCGTGCGAGGCCCGGGCGTGGCGTTGGGGGCGATCGTGATCCGTACGGTGGCGCGGGAAGGGCTCAGCACGGTGACGACGTTGACCTGAATACCGGGGCCGAAGTCGGCTGTCGTGAGCCCTTCGGCGAAGCCGGTATCCCGGGCCTCAACCTCGACATCGACGATCTTTCCGACATCTGCACTGGCTGGTGAGACCGACTGAATCACTGGTGTGCCGACCACGGAGCGGTTCACCTCGAAGCCGCCCGGCTGACTCGCGGCCAGGCCCCCGGAGCGGACGGTGACCGTCCGAATGCCCAGGGGGGCGAACGGGTCGACTTCGATCTGGGCGATCAGCAGATTCTCATTGATGACGTCGAGGTGGATGACTTTGACGAACTCGCCGAAGTCGACCGTCGTATCGGTCCCCAACGGAAGATTCTCGGCCCGGATCGTGACGTTCACCTTTTGGCCCTGAGAGCCGGCAGAGGGGCTGATCGATACGATAGCCGGCGATTGCGTGGCCTTCGCCAGCACCGTGAAGGCATTGGCGAGCGAGGCGGCACTGCCTTGTGAGGTGATTCGCACCTGGCGTGTGCCCAGTTCGGCTGCGGAATCGACCAGCAGGCGGACGCGGGCGGTCGACGGATTGACGATTTCGATCGACTGAACAGTCAGGCCGGGGCCGAAATCGGCTGTGGCGCTGGCGTCAAGCGTCAGGTTTTGGACATTCACCGTGACCATGACCGTATCGCCCTGGCGGGCCGAGGACGGATCGATCGACGTGATGGCCGGCGAAGGAAGGGGCGGCGACACCGAGCGGGCCGCCGCGACGACGTTGAAGGCCGTGAGGCGCGTCGCCGTGGCACTACCTGAAGTGACCCTCAAGTCTCGCGGTCCGAGAGCCGCATCGCCCGCCACACGAACCTGCACGCGGGCGGTGTCGGGGTCGACGATCTCGAACGATTCGACGGCCACGCCAGGCCCGAACAGGGCCGATGCGTTCGAGGCAAGAGTCATGGTGCCGACATCGACCAGCACGGTCAGCGCATCGCCCGGCTGCGCCACGGCGGGCGAGACGGAACGGATATTAGGCCGCACCGACGGGTCGTCAAGAACGAAGAATGCGTTGGCGTAGTTATATGCGTTCGAGCCGACCGCGATCCGAAGCGTACGCAGCGCGTTGCCCATGGCCGAGGGCAACACAGCCGTGGGCTGGATGCGGACATTGAGTTCGGCCACCGTAGGGCTCAGCAAGTTGACGGCCACAACGCTGACGCCCAGGCCCTGGAAGCCGTAGGAGGAGGGTGTCGTTCCCGTGAGATCGATGTTGGCGACTTCGACGCGGACGGTAACGTCCTGGCCACGGATGCCCTGCCTCGGACTGACCGAATCGATCCGGGCCGCTTCGGCCTGGGCAATCTGGAACGGGAAATTGACGACCAGCGGCGGCTGCCAGTCGCCGACGGTCGACGTGATTCTGAGGTTGCCGACCCGGGGGCTGACGCCGGGGGCGATCGTAATACGGGCCACGGCAGTCAGCGGATCGACGACGGTGAACGATTCGACCGTAATGCCCGGAATGCCCAGGAAGAATTCGAACGTGCTGCCAGCCTGGGAAAAGCGGGTGAAGGCTCCGTTGATCGTCAGGTCGAAAGTCGTGCCGGGTGCGGCCGATGCCGGCGAGACGGAGACGATCTCGTGGACGCCGAAAGCCTCCGGGGCAGCATCGACCTGGAAGGCACCCCGGACCAAAGCCGTGACGCCGCCGGACATGACCGAGACATCTCGCCCGCCAAGGTTTGTGCCGGGGGCGACGCTCACGCGGGCGATGGCGGTTGTCGGGTCGATCACATCGAGGCTTTCGACCGTGATCCCATCGCCGAAGGTGGCCGTGGCACCCGGGGCCAGGGTCAGGCCGCGAACACGGAGAGTCACCGAGAGAGTCCGCCCCAGGTCGGCCGAGATCGGCAGGATCGAGTCGATCAGGGGCACATTGCCAGGATCGACCGTGAACCCGTCGATGAGCGTGCCGGTGCGTTCGCCGGAGCGGATATCGACACGCCGCCGGCCCAGCGGGGCGTCGGCCGCGATGCGGATGCGGGCACGGGCGGTCGTGGGGTCAACCACCGTGAACGATTCGACCGTGATGCCCGGGCCGAAGTCAGCTGAGGCGGTGGCGGGGTCGAGGGTGAAGTTGGCGATTTTGAGTTCGACCTCGCGGACTTCGTCACGCGAGCTGAGGTTGGGCGAGATCGCCGTGACGCGGGGCACTTCCGCCTGGCGCGTGACGTAGACGGCTCGGTCGAGCGAAACGCTGTTGATCGGAGCCACGAAGCCTTCGACCGTGAGCCGGCGGTAGCCGGTGTCGGCGTCGGGCGCGACGGCGACTTCCAGCTCGATCATCGTTTCGGAAACGAGGGTCTTGGAAAGCACCGTGATGTCGGGCCCGAAGACGATCGGCAGGCTGGCCGAGACGCCACGGAAGTTGCCCCAGACTTGCAGTCGCTGGGTCTGGCCGGGGCGTAGCACTTCCGGCGTGACGGCGTAGTTGCGGGGGTTGGTGGTGGGGAAGGCCGGATTGACGATGGTGACGACTTTCGAACCGAGGGCGACTTCGGCCTTGTCGCCCACGATCGTGACGACACGGACGTCGCGCATTTTCTGCCGCGCCCCCGGCAGGGGATTGAGCACGACCAGAATGCGATCGGGGCCAAGCACGGTGAGGGCCTTGACCTGGATATCACCTTCGAGGAATTCGAGCGTCGTGCGGCCCTCGGCCCAGTTGGTGTCGTGGCCGTGCAGGAGGATGGCCGTGTCCTGCCCGATGGGCAGGGTGAACTGGGTTTCGGCCCAGACAACCGGGACGCCCAGCATCGTGCGGCCGATGTTCTCGCGCAAGGCCGTTTTGTGGTCCAGCAGAGCGCCGGTGTTGGTCGGCAGAGTGAACATGCCGCCCGTTTCGGCCGCCAGTTGCGAGAAGAACGCGACGGCAGAGCGTGAGGCATCGTACAGGCCGTCGCCGGCGAGGCGGACGGTGTAGTACTCCGAACCCGCCTGCGTGCCGCTGTATTCGACCCTGAAGAAGTAGTCACCGGTCTCCGCCGGGGTGTAGTCGATGTCGTATTCCGCTTCGTTCCTGCCGAAGAGCACCGAGGTCCCGTCGGGCGCCAGCAGGAAGATTCGCTGGATATTGCCCGATTCGGACCGGAAGAAGATTCGGTTCTGCTTGCCGGCGACCAGGTGGACGCGGAACAAGTCCGTATCGAGGACACCGGCTGTGGTGAAGCCACGGACTCGTTCGCCGCCGCGGACGAGGCGGGTGGCGGTTTCGACCGTATCGCCGTGGTCGTCGGGGGCGGGCTGGCCGGGGTCGTCGATGAAGCCCCGGGGCGGTTCGTCGCCGGGGGGCTTGGTCGACATCGGTTCGATCATGCCGCCGGGGCTGTCGTCGCCGGTTTCGTCGTCGTGACCGTTGCAGCCGCAGTCTTCGTCAAGGTCGCCGTCGCCGAGAGTCAGCAGGGACTGGCTGCCCTGGCCGCCGCTCAGGGGTGCGTCCAGGCCTTCGCAGTCGCCGTCGAGAATGACGTAGACCTCGATCCCGGCGGAAATCACCGCGGCGATGATTTCGGCCATCTCGATATCGCCGTTCACGGAGGCGTCGGTGGCGATGTACATCTTGCTGCCTGGCCTCAGCCACGCCATGCCGGCGTTGATGCCGCCGATGGCGTTCTCGGGGCAAGGCCCGCCGCCTTGCCCGGAATCGAAGCTGTTGAGGATTTCGACGATCTTCGAGATGTCGTTGGTCAGGAAGCCCGGTCTTACCTCGTCGGTGAAGGTGACGAGGTTCATCAGCGGGCGCTGGTCCTCGGGAAGCAACAGGTATTGACCCGCGATGCTGGCCATGACGTTCCCGATCGCCTTGGCTTCTTCGTTCATCGACACGGTGGTATCGATCACGAAGGCGACCGGCGGGATGTCCGGGGTCAGGTTGAAGACGAAGCTCCGGGCCGGGCTCAGGTAGTAGCTGGCGGCACCCGGCGTGGCGGGGCCGGCCGTGTTCTTGCCTTCGACGGCCCAGTACAAGCCCTGCCCGTAGTTCGAAAGCGTCAGCTTGTCGAGCGGCGAAAGGGTATAGGAGTTGGCCGTGAGGCCTTCGACGCGGTAAACCTCGTTCCAGTTCACGTCGAAGAATCGCAGGTTGAACAGGTTGTTGCGATACAAAGGCCCGCCGCCGTTGGCGCCCCAGGAGAAGCTCACGTTCGCGTCCGGGCTCAAGTGCGTGTTGTCGGCTGGCGAAAGCGGCTCGGGCGCGATCGCATGGCGCTTGAAAATGGCCGCGATCTTCACCTGGTCCTGAATATTGGGGAACTTGGCCATCAGGGCGTCCCAGACGCCGCCGATGGTGGCGAAGTTCAAGGACTTGAACAGTTCGAACAGGACCTTGTCACTGATCGAGGTGACGTCGCCGCCGTCCTGTTCACTGTCCCAGAGATCCCAGAGCGTGGCCATGACGGACAGTTCGTTGTCCTCGCCGAATCCGCCGACCTGTTCGAGATCGAATTGGGCGTTCTGATCGATGGTGTCATCGTACGACTGGTCCCCGATCGTCGGATCGGAGACGACCGACGCGCCGATGGACCGCAAAGCCGAGACGGCGAAATGCGTGACCCAGCCTTCGTTGAACGCCAGGGGCAGGCCTTTGCTTTTGCTGCCGTTGACCTCGGAGAGATTGGCGGTGTAAATGTGCTTGCCGCCGGTGCTGTCGTCGAAACCGTTGACGCTGGTGAGATAATGGCCGAATTCGTGGGCGATGACGTCCCAGTCCCAGCGGTCGTCCTTGATGATGTTGAGGGTCTTCGTCACCGGGGAGAAGAATGAGGTAGTGGCGCCGGAGGGGTAGATGGTGTCGAGCGTCGAAGGCACGGTGCCCAGGATCGTGCTGAGGTAACGGCCGACGTTCACGAGCGACGCGTGCACGGAAAACGCGGCGTTCGCGTCGCTGTCGATGGTATCGGAGGTGAGGTTGCGGGTGATGGTGGAGCCGGGGGCAATCTCGGTCGTGACGGGTGACACAATCTCATAAGGCTGGCCCAGAGACCCGCCCGCCTTCACGACCGCGAACTGCGAGACGCTGCTGACCACGACGAACAGGTCAGGGTTACCCTGATTGGGTTCGTCCTCATGGGTGAAGGTGATGGAGTAAAAGCCGGCGTCGTCGGTGAATGCAGTTGAGACAACGTCGATCGTCGCGATGTTCAGTTCGAAAATATCGACCCGGGCACGCGGGATCGGGTTAAGCTGGCCGGCTCGATCAAGCCATTGCGCCTGACCCTTAACAGTGAACGTGCCGACAGCCTGGATCGAGACGAAATCCTCGGAATTGCCCAGGTCGGGCACTTCGTCGAACCCGGTCGTGCGTGCCATTCGGCTGGAGAGTCGGCGAGCCCGCGCCGCGGCCTCTTCGGGCGTGATCACGCCAGCGGCCAGGTCGGCTTCGAGACGGCGAAGGGCGACGTCATCCGCACTGGCGAGGCTGCCGAAGACCCGGCCATCGGCATCGGCTTCGGCATAAATTTCCGTCCGCCGGGTGGCGATCACCTGGCCACTGTCATCGAGCGCGTTCACGACGAACTGCACGCTGCCCGCCCCCAGCCCTTCGGGCATCAGGGCGAAATCCCTCATGGCCACGCTGCCTGCGAGAGAGGGCCCCGGGATCACCACCGATCGATCCGATCCGGCGAAAATACCACTGCCGTCGATCTCGACCACCAGCGAAGCCACACCCGGCGTCTGCGGCCGCGCCATGACCGAAACCGGCAAAGCACGATCGAGTCCTGCACTCGCCCAGTCAGGTCGAATCGCCAGGTCGAGCCGTGAAAAGACCTTGTGGCTTTCGTCAAGCAGCGATCGAGCCGTCTCGAGGTCGATCCCGAGCGGGTCACCATTGAGAACGCGGCGGGACTCCAGACGTTCGCAATTGAGGCGAGTCTGACGTTCGAATCGATCCCCGGCTGATCGATTCGATCGATCGAATCGCGTTCGCTGAGCTTTGGACGTCATGATGCCTCTCAATAGTGTTTTCTGCGACTCACGGATCCGGACTATCGAAACGATCGGGCCCGCGAAGGGAGATTCGAATGTCGATTCGGTGCGCACGAATCCTTCGGACGAGATCGTGTCCGAATGGCTGTTGCGATATCATCTTGCCGGTGATTCATCCGGCAGTGGGATGAATCACGACTCAAGACCATCGATATCGATTTCGGATTCGCGGATGATCATATCATCTGGCACAATCGAACTCATCGGTCTCGCGAAAAATTATTATTAGGGCGGCGAATGACGCTTCCTGTCTTTCCGCCGTTCGATCGATGAACCGAGACTCTTTTCGACGAAACTGCATCCGGGCTGTGGCCCTTCAATCGTTCAGCTTCTTCGGGCCCTGCCGCGCGGCTTTTTCTTCATGGCCGCCGATGCCGAAGCGGCTGGCCAGTTCGGCTTCGACTTCGGCGAAATCGATGTGCGCATGGCCCAGCAGCACCATTGTGTGAAAGACCAGGTCGGCCACTTCCTTCACGAGGTGCTCGCGCCCGGCATCGCCCGGTTCGCCGGCGGCTTCGACGACTTCGCCGGCTTCCTCGATGATCTTCGACCCGATTTTGGGTACGCCTTTTTCGAGCAGGCTGGCGACGTAACTCTTTTTGCCATCGGCCTTCGTGTCACGCCGCTCGGCGATGACGGCCTGAAGGCGAATGAGGATCGATTCCTGGGACATGGTTCGGTGACTCGCCAAAATCCGGACGCACAGGGACGATTTTTCCGAACAATCGCCCGGCGCCCACGAATGACATCATAGGAAAGGAGAACTGAGATGTTCTACAACTTCGGTCCAGGTTCGGCTGGCAATGTCATCGCGGCGGTGTGCAGCGTGTTCGTCCCGGGACTGGGTCAACTGGTTCAGGGGCGGTTTCTGAAAGCCGCGTTCATGTTCGTGGCGGCCATGGCGCTCTGGTTCGTCCTGATGGGCTGGCTGGTGCACATCTGGTCGGTCTGGGATGCGGCCATGTATCGCCCGCGCTGGGTGCGGGTGGTGTTCCGAGGCCATCACGGACCAGCTGACGACGAAAGCTTCTACTATGTGCAAGGTTCTGCGGACAGCCTGGTTTGAGGCAGTTCGCCTCAAGGGCCAGCTCGCATCCGGGCTGGCCCATTTTTTGTTCGCCCCGAGGCTTATCCCCATTCGGTTGACGGATCACCAGAACGCACCGATGAAGAAGGTGAAGTAGCGTTCGATATCGTTAGGCCCCTTGGCCACCGGGAACGCCAGGTCGAACGCCAGCGGGTAAGGCCCGAACTGAGGAATGACCACCCGGATACCGGTACCGACGGCGGCCCGGAACGTCGTGAAGTTATAATCCTTCTCGACCGTGCCGAAGTCGCAGAAGAAGACCTGATGGAGCTTGTCGTTGGCCGTCCAGGGGAACTGGTATTCGAGCGATCCGATGGCCGACATGACGCCGCCGATGTTCTGGTTGAACACATACGGGCCGACACCCCTATAGGCGAAGCCCCGCATACTGCGGAAATCGCCCGCGAAGAACCGTTCGTAGACCGGCGTGTCCTGCCCCGTGATGCCGAAGAAGCCCCGCATGGTGAGCGTCTGCTTGCCCGAGCCGTCGGGTCGCTGCCATACGGTAAAGTATTTACGCCCTTCGATTTCCGCCTTCGGAAAAGTGAAGTCGCCCCAGCCCTGCTCGAACGCGACCTGAAGATACTGCCCCTTGTTGGGCGCGATCGGGTCGTTGCGGTTGTCGAACGTGACGCTAGGCCGCAGGGTGGTCAGGAACGTGTGGCCGTCAACCGCCAGGTAATCGGCCGGAGCGGGTTGGCTGTACCCGCTAAAGCCGACATCTTCCACGCGAACGGCAAGGTCCGCGTAAACCGAAGTGCCGAATTGTCGACCTAATGAGAACCGGCCGCCGCCCCGGCTTTCGTTCCAGTCCGGATAAGCCCGGTTGAAGGCGTAGCCGCTGACGTTCAGCGCGATCGGCAGGTCGAACACATAAGGATCGCGGAAGCTGCCGATGATCCGGTTGATCTGGGTACCTGGCGATGCTTCGAGCCGGAATTCCTGGCCACCGCCCCGGAAGGCCTGGCCATTGGTGATGTCGCGCCAGCTGCGCGGCAGGTTGAAGATGTCGAAGTTCCGTTCGTGGACGATGAAGTTACCCGACAAGCCGCCGAAGCTCGACGCACCGACCCCGAACATGAACCGGCCCGTGGGGGCTTCTTCCAGGCTTGTGCTGATGTCTGCGAACGACCGGTTCGCGAACGGCTCCTGGCGGTCCGGGCCGACGTCGTTCATGTTCATGCCCGGGATGTCCGGGAACCGGGCGGGCGGTTCGCCGGCACCCAGCGGCGCGGCGCCGGGAATGTTCTCAGGCGTGACAGCGGCCGAAGAGCCCGGGGTGCCGGGCGGAACGACCATTTCGCCGGGCACAGTGATCGTCGAAGCGGGGGGCGGCACGACGATCGTGTTGCCGCCTTCGATTGCCGGAGGAAGTGCCGGTGGAAGGGTGCCGTCGAGAATCTGGCCGTTTTCGCCTGACTGAGCCAGTAGTTCAGGAGTCGTCGGCGTCTGGGCTCGCCGTGCCGCGGGTGGTGGTTCGACACCCAGCGGAGTCGCCCCCGAGACGCTCGGGAGATCATCGCCGGGGTCCTGGAAGCGTGTAAGCCCGAGACCGCTCAGGCCCGGGATGGCACCTTCGCCGTAAGGCTTGTCGTTCGACCGCCGGTTGATGATGTTGATCTGCAGGGGCTTGCCCATTTCGGGCGAGGTCACGAAATACTGCGTGCCTTCGAGCCGTTTCTGGAAGGTCGGAATCAGGTTGGCGTTGAGCGGTTCGCCGGGCACCAGACCGGCCATGGCGGCCTCGCGCCGGACGACCTTCTCACGGGTTCGGTCGTTGCCTTTGACGATCAGCTCGCCCAGCAGGTATTGGTCGCCTTCGCTGATATTGTAGACGAGGTCGACGATGCCCGGCTCCGTCGTGAATTTCGGCTCGACTTCGATACGGGCGTCGATGCAGCCGATTTCGCCGTAGCGTTCGATGATCTTCTTCTTGTCCGCATCGCGGTATTCGTCGCGGAAAGGCATGCCGGAGTGGAGGGCCAGGCCCTCACGAAGCCGGGCTTCGTCGAGCTTTTCCGTACCCGTGAAGCTGATGCTGCGGACTTTGTACTGCGGCCCTTCGCTGATCACGAACGTGACTTTGCGGTCGCCCAGGTCCTTGCCCGGCTCGTCCACGACGGAAATGGCGATTTCGAAGAAGCCGTTGCCCTGATAGTATTCACGCAGTTTGCGGGCGTCTTCCTCGACTTCTTCTCGCGAAAAAGTACCGCCGATGAGCCCGAGGATCGAACTGCGAGAGCCGATCTTCGTCTTGAGCACGGCATCGCTGACGAACGAATTGCCGAGAAACTCGATTTCCGCGATTTTGAACTTCGGCCCTTCGAAAATTTCGTAGACGACTTCGACATCATCCGGCTTGTCGCCGGAAAGCAGTTTGACGCTTGCCTTGAGGTAGCCTTTTTCCTGATAGATACGTTCCAGGGCCGCCACGCCGAGCCGGGCCTTGATGGCATCCGCCCGGCCGCCTGGCTTGATCCCGGTGGCTTCTTCCAGATCTTTCAGCTTGATTTTGTCACGGCCCCGGTATTCGACCCGGCCGATTTTCGGCATTTCCTTGACCTTGAAGATCAGGAGGTAGCCCTTGCCGTCATCGGCCTTGTCGTAGAACGGCTGCACGTCGGAGAACCACTGGCTTTCCAGAAGCGAGCGGATGTCCTTCTCGATCGACTTTCGTTCGAGAGGCCGCCCGACGCGGCTCGAAAGCTTGCGCTGAATATCCTCGACCGGGATCGTCTGCGCGCCTTCGATGCGGATCTCGACGATCTCACCGTCAGGCAGCTTGTTCGAAGCCACCGCGCCCCGAGCCGCAGCCTTCCCTTGCGCGAGGACCGTGCCCCCGATCGCAAGGATCGTGGCCAGAGCCAGCGAAACAGTGCATACGGCGCGTAAGCCGAAGCCTGTAAGTCGATTTCGATATCGATTCCGACCATTCGACCGCATGGGCATCCCTTCCCACCGGCAAAGTTCCGTGTCGCAGGAACCGCCAGACGCTTCACCCAGAAACAGGGCCATCGCGTGCTTCGGCGTTGCCTTCGAACCCGCTTCGGACGAAAGACGTGAGAGTCTCCGGTAGCGATTCCTTCCGTGGAAAACGCCCGGGGCAGACTTTCGACCACTCAAGACGGCAGGGATTCTAACGTGTCTCCGAAACCAGGCAAGGTCGAAATCCGCAAAATTCCGAGGGATCGAAAATGCAATCTCCGAAGGTCGCAAATAAACCTGGACGGCGAAGCCGGTCGGAGTCGCGAATTTCTGCGATATCGCACCGTCCGGGATCCCTGAGATCCAACTCGGGGCTTCCGTAATCGTCGAATTCCGGGGGGGGAGACGAACGTCGGAAAAGACACCCCCGAGCTGAAGCTCGGGGATCCCGGGCTTTCGATCCAGCCAGCATTGTCGACCATGCAAAAAAGCCAGGGCATGAAGCCCTGGCTTTCGTTCGACGGAAGGAACGACGTTGACCTAAGCCTGAGATTCAGGCGATCAGTCGTCGCTGCCGAGTGGCAATTGACGGATGTTGGCCGGGAGCTTGGCCCCCTGCGGCGTGATGAGCTTCGAAAGGACGACGCCCGAGATGGTTTGCGAAATGCCGCGAACGGAGCCGTCAGCCATCACGCAGTTCACGATACCGCCAGCGTGACCGCTGGAGAGGAACGGCGAGAGACCGGTGGAGGCGTCCGGATCGCTATTGAGCCCTTCCTTGCCATCGCGGTTGTTCGTGTTGTCCCATCCCGGCCATTCGTCGTTCTGGGTCGCCTTCGAACCGGAGCAGACACCGGAGTTGCCGCAGATGTCGTCCGAACCGATGAAGCCGACGACATTCGGGTGCGGGCTGGCCCAGTTGGTCTCGACGGAAGTGTTGCTGGCCATGGGCATGGCCGTCGCATAACCGCTGTGGATGTTTTCGCCGACGAGAATCGTGTTCGAGGCACCGTCGGAGATGCTGGTCAGCGTCGACTTGGTGTTCCAGGGCGCGGCACTGTTTTCGGAACTCATGAAGAACACGGACAGCTTCTTGTTGATCGAGGTCGAGTCCGCACCCCAGTTGAGGTGGGGCGTCAGGTTGCTGCGGGTGGTACCGTCCCAGCGGGGCGGAATGACGGATCCCGCATTGCCGCCGGCCGTGTTCGAATAATGGAAGCGGCTGAAACCCATGTTCACGACATAGGAAAGATTGCCCCGGCCGAGTTCGATCGACAGGTCATCCGGGCAGGCGAGCAGCGAGATCGACGTCGTCGCGAGCTTCGCGTTCGAAGGGTTGCTGCCGTTGGCGGTCTGGTCCAGATACGACTTCTTCTTGTCCCAGGAGTTGTAGATATCCTGATTGTCGATGTAGGGCAGAATCTCGACGACCCACGAATGCAGGGCCGTCGGAGCGAAGTTCGAAGCCTGGGCGAAGGCCATCATCGGCCCCGGGCTCGTCAGGTTCGGGTCGCGATAGACACCCGCGCTCGGCAGCGAATTCTTGGCGTTGGCGAAGCCAAGAATCCCCAGACCGACTTGCCGCATGTTGTTTGTGCACTGGGCGCGACGGGCAGCGCCACGTGCGGCCGAAATGGCCGGCAGCAAAAGACCGGCGAGAACGCCGATGATCGAAATGACCACCAGCAGCTCGATCAGCGTAAAGCCGCCGCGGCGACCGGTGTGGGCGAACGAACTCCGCTTCATATCCAGGGTCCTTTCAGAATTGTGCAAGATTCCGGATAGTCCGACCGGCTCTCGCGATACGTTCCGACTACCGGCCTGATGCCGCACATATTCGGGATTCGATACATGAATTCTATGGGGTCGGCGCCGGGCCGACAATCCCGCAGCCACGCCTTCGCGACGTTTCCTGACGCATCGCTCGCGACGAACCGGCTCATTTCAACCGCCGTTCGTAATCGATGAGGTCGCGGTAATTGCCAGGGTTGAGGGGGTTGAAGCCCTCGGCCTTCGTGCGGTCCACGACGGCGAACATCGTGTACCGGCTGTTTTTGTCGATCTCCGGGCCCAGAATGTCGGGCTGAAGCGTGTTTGCGTTGCCCTCTTTCTTCACTTCGAAAAAGCCGACGGTCACGTAGACGGCGAACTGATGTGTCCGCACCGTTGTCAGGTTCATGATCTTTTGCAGCAGTTCCGTGCGGAACATCGGGTGCTGGCGGCGATCTTCCTGCTTGTCCAGTGCATAGGAATCCGGCTGGCCGGAAATCTGAACCCTGCGCGGGCTCTGGTAAAGGTTCGCACCCAGCAGCGGTCGCGGCAGAATCGTCGGATCCAGCGCCGTCGGCGGCACCGGAGGCGTTCCTGTCGGGTCCTGAGTGCCGGGAATCGACGCCAGATCCAGCAGAGCCGTCGCGACGTTCGTCGGCACGAAAAGGCTCGCCGGCGGCAGGATCGCCTTGGAAGGCGTCTGGTTGTCGAGGATGTCCGTCGAATTCGGGTTGTACACGCCGTTGAGCAGGAAATCGGTGAAGAACTGATTGCCGCTCGTGGACAGCCCGAAGTGAGCGATCGTCTGGTTCACGACCGGATTGCCGAACAACGACGCGTTGGAGTTCCGGTCCCAGTCGCGAGCGCCGCCCGTGTAGCCGATATGAGCGTCCGGTATCTGGAACAGGCGGCGGAACGGCAAAGCCGGCGGCTGGGCATAGGCGAACTGGGCCGAATAGTCGAGGAAGATGTTCCGCACACCCGGATCTCCCAGGAACGGCGGCAACCCCTGACCGGAAAGGGCCAGAAAGTTCGGATCGCCCCCGATCACGTAGTTGTGTACGTAAATCTTGCCGGCAGGCACGGAAGGAGTCGTCGCGATCGAAGGCGGCAGCGCCCCGGGCCGAAGCACGGTGTAATTGATGTCCGGGAACGACAGCGACCGGAACGGACGCTCACGTGCCGTCGGCGTGCCCGTGGGCTCCTGACCGAACGCGAGCAGGTTGCCGGATCCGCCGTGGCGGAGCTTGAGGAAATCGCTGAACGCCCGCTTCATCGGGAATGGCGACTTAACCGGCGGCCGACCGTTCGGGTCGACCGGATATCCCCGATTCGGCATCGACACGGTCAGCGGACGGATCACCGGAACGGCGTTGGTGGAATCGACGAACTGCCCCGTCGTGATTTGCGGCACGGCGTCGACGGTCGTGTCGATTTCGGCCAGGTTGACCCGGGCATCATCGATGAGACCCATGAAGACCTCTTCGTCGACGATCAGATTCAGGTTCAGCTTGCCGGGCACCCGAGCCTGGCGGTACCAGTCGCCGTTTTCCCCTTCCGTGACGGGGCCGATCGCCCCGTTCATGCTCGAAGGCACCTCGACGAATTCGAGCATCCTGTACCAGCCGTCGGCCGAAGGACTACCGTAAATCTCGGCATTGCCGCCTGGCTGAAGGATCGTAGGCACGGTTCCCGAGCCGATGATCGTCGCGAACGGAGCGATGTAGCCCTCCTGCTTCGCGGCCGAGTAGAAGAACCGGTCGGAGAGATAGGGATAGACCGAGGGCTCGTCTCGCAGTTGCGTGCCGTAGCTGGCCGCATAAGCCTGCTGGCTGACCGAGTAGTTCGGCGGGTTGTCGTCCGGCTTCGTCCGGGGCGTCGGGTCACGCCGGCCCTGGCCGAGCTGCGGCTGATTTTCGACGAACAATTTGGTGAAACGGCCCGGACCGACCGACGGGATGAGCAGCAATTCGGCGACGCTCTGGAAGTCCCTGTCGGCGAACGGGAAAAGTTCCCACGTTTCGCTGCGGGAATTGGAATCGCCGATCGTGTGCCGCAACCGTTCGTCGGAGACGAGCGTCTTGTTCTGACCGGTATAGCCGATGGAATGGGTGTTCGTATCGGCTGTGTCCTGATCGTCAGTCAAAACCCCCTGCTCCGAATAGCCGTAGGCGTCGTACGGGAAATACGGAGTCGTCGTATTGTTCCGAACCGCGTGGGCGCCTCGATAAGGCTGCATACGCTGCACGGAATACAGGCGGGTGTTCGACTGCTGGAAGGCAGGAGTCATCTGATCCGTTCGCGTGGCGTCCGAAACCATGTACGGGAAGCGGATACTGTCGACGACCACCTTGGGCGAAGTCGGGTCGGCCGGGTCGACGGGCCGTTGCAGGTAGAGCCAGAAATAGCGGCCTTCTTCGGTCTCCGTCACTTCGCCGACGGTCGGCAAAAGCTGGTCGTAAGTGGCGGATCGATTGTAAACCCGGTTTGCGCCAGCGAGGTAAGTATCCGGCGAATTCAGTTCCACACCCGGATCTGGCGACTGGGAGTTACCGAAAACGGAGTAGACCGGGGTCGTGCCGTTGCTGCCCGAGTTGATCCGCATGGCCTTGACTTCCTTCCCAGCGGGCAGCGGCTGCCCCGCCGTTCCGGAAACCGGCACTGGCAAGCTCGCACGAGTGCCGATCTTGCCGAGTGGCGTGATTCCGTCGGCGGCCGTCGGAAGCTGGCCCGTGAACGGGTCGGGGCGGCCGGTGGCGTCCGGAGTCGTGCCGTCGCCGTCCTGCACGACGACGAACTCCCAGCCCAGCATGTTCATGTCCGCGGCATCGGAATCCGCGAAATTCGGGCCAAGATCCGAGGCCGTCAGGGTGTTGACGAGTTCGATGAAAATCCGGTTATGCTGCTTCTCGGCCCCGGTGCCGCTGGTTTCCCAATACTTGAATTCATAGGCGAGCACTTCGTTGATCGCTACGGGATTGTATTCCATGCCCCAGAGATCAAGCGGCTTCGCGTTCGCGGGGGGGCCCGAAAGGCTTTCCACGATGACGCTCGGCACGCCGGGGGCGGCGATCGTCTGGTAGAGCCCGTGGCCAAGCGAGCCCGTGTTCGGATCGATCGACGTGAACAGAGTCATCACGCCGTCCGGGTCGCGGTAATCGACCAGATTGACGAGAAACTGGGCAAGCTGGGCTTTTTCCAGGGGCGTATCGATGGCCTTGGGAGGCAACACCCGCTGCATGAGCTGATAAGTCTCACGCAGCCACTTCAGGCGTGTCGATTCCTGATATCGTGGAACCGCGGGCGGAACTTGCTTGCCGGTATTGTCGACAGACTGGTAATCGTACGCCGGCAGGGGGAAGTTCAGATTGATCCGCCGGTCGCCCAAAGCCAGCGAAGGCGTCGGGAACTGAAAGATGTCGCCGACGGCGTTCAGGCTCAGATTCGGAGCGCTGGCCGACTGATTGGCTGCGAAATTCGAATTCCAGTCGGCCACCGAGGGCCCGCGGAACGCGTTGCCGGGATTGTCCGGCGACCAGGAGAACCGGTTCGTGTCCCAGGATTCGTGACTGAACAGCTTGCGCGGATTCGCCGGCCAGCGTTTGAAGGTCTGGACTTCAGGCGACTCCGCCACGTTCGAATAGGTCGGCTGCGGCTGAGCCGTCACGTGCATCGCTTCGGCCGTCGTGAACAGGTTGGCCACGCGGCTGCGGACCGGGTCCGACGTGGCGTCGTACGTCGAGCCTTTGAGATACATGTCCGCCAGGTCCGAGGCTCGGAACGGCTCGTCGAACTGATCGTTCACGTCGTAAAGATTCTGCTCGTCGGCTTCATCGCGGGTCAGCAAGCCGCCAGGCGTCGGTGCCGCTGGCACGAAGCCGTTGACGGTCGTCGGGTCCGACGCGATATCACGCGTGAACGTTCCACGCACCTCTGGGGGCGGGAAATTGGCTTGCGGGATCTTGTTGTTGGCGATCGTTACGATGCCGCTGTACGGATACGGAAGCGTCTGAGGCAGGCTGACGAAGTTCCAGCCATCGCCGAAGTTGTACGGAGTCGCCGAATTGAAGCCGCCGCCCTGCACGTTGGCGTCGGGATCCTGAATCATCAGCGGATTCCGGAAGGCTTCGTAGCCGTGCAGCGGATTGAGCAGGCTCGAGGCGATCTGGACGGTCGTCACTCCGGTCGCCGGCGGCGGAATTTCGGCCACGCTCACGCCCGGAGCACGATAATATCCGAAGAAGCCGACCCGGCCCCGTGAGTCCGCCCCGCGCCCATACCAGGAGACAGCCCCAAGCTGATTCGAAATCATCGTCGACTGGGCAGGCGTCATCCCCGGGAGTTTCGAGGGATCCGAGACGTAATTCGTCACGAAGGCCGGATAGAAATAGGGCGGACGGTTCCAGGAAATCAAACGCCCCGTGCCGACCGGGTCGATCGGAGTCACGAACCGCCGCTGCCGTTCCACGGACAGAAGAAGATTTCGAGACGTGACGGGATACGTACTGTCAGCCCGTTCCGGAGAAAACAGGGCATTATTCGATGCGGCCGTGGCATCGGGCAGGAAGTCGAAGGCGTCGGCGTCGTCGTCCGAAGTGTCGGGCGTGATCGTCGCCGGCAGCGAGGCACCGCCGGCCAGGAACGGCATGCTCTTGCCAGGACGCACTGGATTGCCGAACGGCAGAACGACTTCCGGGCCGATGCGGGGATCCGTGTTGGGCGGAATGGTGCCCAGATAGGCCTGCAGATAACGGCTGTCGCCCCAGCGGCCCGGCAATGCCGTCGAACCGCTCCGGGCACCGGCCAGAATGCCACGCATGCCCTGAGTGGACGCAATTTCCCGGAAAGCAGCGTCGGCCGTTTGCGAGACGGTGTTGCGAAGGGCGAACTTGGGATTGATTTCCGTCGGGCTCGTCCCCAGGTGCGAGGCATGATTGTATTTGGGAATGCCTTCGGTGTTCGAGGCCAGCGGCGGACCGAAATCGCGATCCGTCAGATTGACGCCGATGTCCCGGTCATGCAGGTTACCCGCCGTGTTCAGCGGCAGACGCCCGTTCAGGCCCACGATCAGGAACGCGAACATGGGCTTGTATTTCTTGCCGTTGGCGTCGGTCTGCACGGGGAAGCCGAGGTCGAGCCACACGCTGTCGTTGTAGCCGTCGCCGTCGTTGTCCACGTCGTAACCCGGGTGGAACACCCAGTCGTCAGGCGTGGCGCCGTTGGGCAGCCCCGTCGTCGGGTCGCTTTCGAACCAGCCGATCTGGCCGAACGTCGGATTCGGCACGTTGCCGTTGATCTTGTAGGGCCGCATGTCCGGCACAAGGTCGGGAAAGGTGTTCCGGTCGTGGCCGTCGACGGCACGTGGCCTCAGGAACTTGGCGGCCGAAGCGGAGTAGGTCGCCATCTGGGCCGGTGTCGCCGCTCCGCTCGTCGGCAGGCTGGCACGCCAATCGTTCGAAATCAGGTAATTCGCCCAGGTCGCGGGAGTCTGGGCATTATATGTCGACATGTCGTAGCGAATGATCCCGGGCCGGTGAAAGCTCGGCAGCGTGATCGATCCGTCGGCCGACTGAAGGGCCAGAAACCAGTTTTCCAGATCGGCGGCGTCGTAGTCTTCGTCGAGGCCTGGAGCGAGCGGCAGGTCGGGATTCGAAGGAACCCCGGAAGGCAGATACAGTCCCGAGATCGGATCCGTGAACTGGGTCGTCACGGCATTGAGCCGCATGTTCGGGTACAAGCCCCAGTCATGCGAAATACCGCCGATGTCCGTGAAGGAAACGCCGGACCCGTTGAACGATCGCAGAAACCGGCCGTCGAGGGCGAAGCGAACGTTCTGGCCGACCTGGGCAAGCCCCGCGGATGTGTCGGGCTCGGCGATGAGCAGACGCCGATATCCGCCGGACTGAAGGGCAGGCGCGAACGATCCGTTGAGCACTTCGACCGTCTGGGTCAGAAAGTTCGGATTCTGGTTCAGCGGCCGCCCCGTCGGGTCAAAGCCGGTGCAGACGGCGACCTTCATGACCCAGCGGGAGAAGTCGTAGCCGTCGAACGGCGTGCCTGAAACCGGGATGTTGGTCTGAACCAGAACCGCGGGGCGCGAAAGGGCTCGACCGGTGACCGGGTCCGAAGTGACGTTCGCCGTCGCCCCTGTGATGGTCGGCGGCAGTTGTGGCTTGGGGAAATTGCTGGCCGTGATAAGAGGCACGGTCGTCAGAATGCCATGGAAGACCGTGTCGTTCCCGTACATGTCACGCTTGAGCGAATGCCCCCGCAGTGACGAAAGACGGTTGTTCGAATCATTGACCAGTTGCTCCATCGCATAGCTCAGGAGCGAATCCGGGTCGATGTTGGCCTTGGTGTTCGCGATGAACCGGCGGCTGGCGATCTGGGCCTGGTTCGAATAGGTCGCGAACGAAACGCCGATGACGGCCAGCAGCCCCAGCATGGCCAGAACGACGACCAGCACCACGCCCCGTCGCCGGCCCGCGGAGAGCGTTCCCGGTTTAGCGATGTTTCCGATCATGGCGATTTCCTTCGCGCTCGTGGGCTTCTGCGGCGACAGGCCGGTCGTCACGCGGGCGATCCGGCGGATGCTCCTGTCCTGTGACGTGATCATGGTCGGCCTGGTTCCTTCGATTCGACGTGATTCGGGACGAGTTTGCGTTTCTGGTCACTTACGATCTCTCGATGCGTGCGTGACGGATCAAAGCTTGCCGGTGAAGTCCTGATGGATCGTGATCGTACGGATGCGTTCGTCACGCGGATCGGTCATACGGATCTGAATCTGGATGCCCCGCAGCGGTGCCGGGTAAGGCGGCGGATAGCTCGGCCTGGGTGCCACCTGAAACGGCGGAGCCGTGAGCGGATCGAGCGTCTTGGCGTTCACGGCCGAGTATTCGGTCGACCATGTGTCCCAAACCCGCCTCATACGGACCACGCCCGCAGTGTCGTCGCCCAGGAAACGGGGACCGATGCCGGGCACGAACGGGAACTGGGCATCGGCCCGGAAGTCGGTCGTCAGCGGCGGCATGCGGCCCTCGTGGCCGAAGCCGAGCAGGTCGCTCTCGATCGTCGTCGCGGAAGAGATATTCACGGTCGAAGGTGTGCCGCCGATGATGAAATCGATCGGCATCGGGGGTGTCACGGGTCGGCCGCCGACGATGGTGTTGCCACCCCAGGGCGTCGCCAGGTAGCCGAGATCGACATAAGACTGAATTTCCGGCAGTGCCTCGTAGGCTTTCACGTCGAATGACCGCACGTTCGTGGCCAGGAGGTCATCCTCCCACGTGTAGTTCCAGATCGCCGACATGTTGCTGTACATTTTGGAGCTGAGCCCGGAGAGAACCGGCGACCCGCTCTCGGAAAATGGCTGGTCTTTCGTCCGTGTCGGAATGACCATTTCGGGCAGCCAGCCATAAGGGTTGATGTCGGAACTCCACGAAAGCCCGTAAGGCTGGTGCCCCCGCAGCATCGCGACCGTCGGCGTATCGGTCAGGCCGACCATCGGAAACGGCGAGGAAAGCCGCTTGAGCGGATCGATCCACAGGGGAGAGAGCTGTTCGCGCCACGTCGGGAAGCCCCACCAGGTCTGCCCAGCCAGCATCGCGCCGTATGGATCGTTGCCAGGCACAGGCAGATTGTCGCCCTGATCGACCGGATTGTGATTCCAGAACGGTTGCCAGGGGTTCGCCGTACGAAGGTTCCTGCCCGCGGCCGATTCGAGATTCGTCAGGCCATGAATCCCACCTGAGGCAGGAATATTCGCGAGCTGTGCCAGGGAACCGTCCGCGAACCGCGAATAGGCGTTGGGATAGACGAACGGAAAGGCCAGCGTATCGGTTTGACCGACGCTGCCGGGATAGTAGTTGAATCCGGCGGGTGGGCCGGCTTCGTTGATCGACGCGCCGAACGCGTTCACCGTTCTCAGATTGTTCATCAGGTTCGGATATGTCGCTGGCGTGTAGTCGTCGATCTCGTTGCGGTAGCTGCCGTTGAAGGCCGTCGGCGAACCGATGAAATCGTCGGCCTGACCGTCCGGAAATTGCAGGACGCTCACCAGATTGCCCGTCATCGGATCGTAAATCGGCGTGAAGTAATCGTTCGTGAACCGGGGCTTGAACGCCCGGTTCTGGCGGTTCGTGAGATCACCCAGGCTGTTGGCGAGGGGCCGGACTTCGCTTTCGAATTTCGTCAGAACGCTGTTCACGGCGATGTAGGTGTCGAACACCTGCTGACCGGCTGGCGGCAAAGCGTTGGGGCGACTCGGCAATGGCGACGAAATCAGCTCGCCGGGGCGCATCGAAACGTCGTTGAGCGCCTGCCAGCCGACCCGGCCCGTAATGCCCGGCATGTTGGCGACCTGAACGCCCTGATAGGAACCGTTGGTCGCGAAGGCGTATTCGTGATTGAGCCGAAGCCCCGGCTTCACGAGGAACACACGACGATAGAGATTGCCGTTGCGAAGGAAGTAGATCACTTCGGCCGTGTCGGACGTGATGATCGTGGGAGCCACGAATGCATTCGCGCCGCGAATGTCCGCACCCGCCTGAAACGGCGGCTGATTCGCGACCGGCGCGGGTGGCGGCAAATACCGGCCGAGGAACAGATTGCCATCGGTCGATCGCGTGGTGAAAGCCAGGTGGTCGTCCGAATCCTCGCCCTGGGCATCGGCGAATTCGTTCTCTCCGTATTCGAAATAGCCCATGTTGTCCTTCGGGTCCAGAGGAGGCGTCATGCGTGCCGTCGCTCCGGCCAGGTCACGCTGGATCGTCCCCTCGATCGCACGCAGGTCCTGATCGATCTCCTGAATGGCCCGGGCCACCTGGAACGCGGTCGTCGTCGCACCGAAGATCTGGGCGATGATCGTCATCATCAGCACTGTCAGGCCGACGACCACCAGCATTTCCACCAGGGTCAGGCCGCGTCGTGTGTGGGATCGGTTCAGGATCATGGTCGATCGGCTTTCCGGGACAGGCCAATTCGGACGATTCGGGCTTCTCGAGATCGCGCCCCCGGCAAATGCCCGGGGATCGACGACAGAATCAACGACCTTCCAGGGTGATCGGGAACACGGCCACCACTTCAGGTGCGATCAGGGCCACGTTCACGTGTACGGGAGCGTAGCCGCCACCGCCGGCTCTCTGCAGCAGCGTTTTCGAAACCACGGGGCGATCGACCGTCACGACCATCGCTTCGTGAGTGGTATCGTAGGTCGTGCCGTAGCCAGGGTTCGCGGCGGAGGGAGTCGTCACTTCCGATTTCTGAACGACCCGATACCAGTGGCATCGCTGGCCGCTCTGCTCGGCATCCGGGCGTCCGTCGCTGTCGAAATCACGAAGGAAACGTGTGAGCGTCACTGACTGCGAAGCTTCGTAGGTGACGTCGGCGATCCAGCTCCCCACTCGCAGATCAGGCCGTTCGGCATCGTCCACCTTCGGCCACATCAGCAGCACTTTCCGGCTCAGGCCCGAGGCATATCCGAGCTGACCGCCGTTGATCGTCAGCGGTACGGTGCCGAGCCCGAAGATCCCCTCGACGACACGCTCGCCCGAAACACCCGTGACGGCGTTGTTCAGGTCGGTATTCACGTAAAGCTGTCGCTTGTGGAACACCACCATGTCGCCTTCGAAGACGTTCCGGTCGCGGCTCTTGCCGGTGAAAACCCAGGAATATTCCCACTCGTTCATGGCGTAAAGGCCCATGTTCGAATCGCCCATCAGGGGCAGAATCGGATTCTGACGCCCGCCGGTCGGCAAGGCATCGTTCTCGAATTCGGGAAACAAAGGATCATCCTGCGATACGAAGATCGAGGCCACGGCGTTGATATTGCCCATGCTGGGCCCCATGCCCGGCGCGGCCAGGGCGGGCCAGATGTTCGTCAGCCTGGGCAGACCGAAGGCGCTGGGACGGCTGCCGTCCGGGTCGTTCCGCAAATCGTTGCCGAACGCCCGGCCGAAACGAAGCTCCGGGCGAACGAGCTGGGAGACGTTCGAGAATGCCGGAGACTGCGTGTAGGCCAGGTTCGACCAGAACAGCGGGTCATAACAGCACACCACCGGAATGCCGAAGCCGGTCGCATTGTCGACCGAAATCGTATCAGCCAGGGGAATCGCGCCAGAGAGGCCGATCACGTCCGTGCTCCAGGGGTCGAACAGCGTTCCGCCGGTCAACCCCGTCGCGCTGAGCGTGGCCGCGAAACTGTAGCGATTGAGCAGGTCGCGAGTTTTCAGGTCATTCGCGACATTCGAGGCCAGCAGGCTGGCCCGGTTGTTGCGGCGCGCCTCGCGAATTTTCATCAGGCCGATCGGGAACAGGGTCATCAGGCTGGTCATGCCGATACCCAGAATCATGATCGCGATGAGAACCTCGGTCATCGAGACGCCACGCCGGCGGCCTGGCGCGATCGAAAGAGGCGGATTCATCGGGGGCACATTCGTCCGAACGCACTCATCAGGCTGCCGGTCAAAACGGTCGATCATCATTGGCCCACCTCCGCGATTCCCTTCTGGGCGTCCTGGAAGGGCGTATTGGCATCGCCATCGAAAAATTCGACCGTCTGCGAACTGATCCGCCCGGTTCGTGTCTGGATCGTGATCATGCGCCGCTCGTTCTTGAGCTGCCATTCGGTATCGGAGGCATGATCATGCGTGGATCCGAGCACCGCTCCGTCCGGCATCGGCAACTGGGGCACGTATTTGTCTCGAGTCTTGCCCGCGGGATTCACGGGAGGGAACACATCGGCCCGGTCCGCCAGCCAGATGTGATAGAAAGGCACCTGGAACGGAGCCCCGTTGACGGAAGCCGCCGCGCTGGTGACGACCTGGCCGTCGGGCTGGAAGATGATGTCGACATACCGAGTCAGCGGGTCGACCGGCAGACGGCTCCGTTCGGCCGTCTCGATCCCCTGCACGTAATTCACGTTCGGCGGGGCCAGCACAAGATGTCCGCCATTCGGAGAGGATTGCGAAGCGACCCACTGCACGGCCGTCGTCGCGTCGATCACGACATCGGCCGGCAGGCCGACTTCGGCCGAATTCGCGGACGGAACCATGCGCCGTTTCACGCTGTATTCCTGGGCATCGCCGCCGACGGTCCCGAGCTTGTCGGCCGCCAATTGCACCGGATCCCATTCGAACGTCGACTTGAGAGCCTGGATCATCGTGGCGCGGCTAGCGCCTGAAGTCATCAGCGGGGCGATGACACCGATCTGCGGATCGATCGACCGGTGATAGAACAGCTCGGACGAGTCGTCGACGAAGCCGTTGCCGTCGTTGTCGAGACCGTCGAACGCCGGATCGACCACACCGTCGCCGTTGTTGTCCACGCCGTCGAACATCTTGTTGCTTTCGTTGACGACGTAGAGGATTTCGCTCGTGTAATAGGGATACGTCAAAGGCCCCAGGTTCGACGGCTGCTGAAAATAGGTAGGCAACTGATACTGAGTCATCTCATAGGGCGTGCCCATGTTCACGAACCGTTCCGGATTGAACGTGACCGGATCGTAGCCGGAAGCGGGAAGGAACGGCGCGACCGGTCCGGCGACCACGTACTGACTCACGTTCTGCACCCCAACGGTGATCCGGTCGCCGGCCCGAACGTTCCAGCTCCAGTTGGTCGGCTCCACCGGTGAAGGCACGCCGCCGGACTTCACTTCCGACTTGAATTGACGGAGCACGATCCGCGGATCCCGAAACTTCGCGGGCTGCGCGCCGACGGCCGGAAAGATCATGTTCTGATACGGATCCTGAGGCCCCTTGCTCACCAGCGGATTGGACGTCACGAGCATCGATTTCCAGCTCACGCCGTTCGCGATGCAGATCAGGAAGAAATCGAGCATCTCGTCAGCACTCGCACCCGTCGAATGCACTCGCAACTGACCATCCGAATAATCTTCAGCCGCCTCCAGCTGGACGATCCGGTTGTAGGCCAGTGGACGAAACGGATCCGATTGATCCGGCCCCGTGAATACGGGATCGGCCATCAGCCGGATTCCCGCGGGTTTGCCCGTCGACATCGCCGCGAACCGGGCACTGATCAGCGCCTGCTGAACGACGCGGGATGCATCCTGCACCTGACGCTGATTGAGCGTCGTGATCAGCACCGGCAAGGTCGCTGCCGAGAGCAGCCCGACGATGAACAGGACCACCAGCAATTCGATCAGCGTGAAACCGCGAACCTGCCGGCGGCGAAGCAGTGATTGTCTCATCGGGCACCCCCACCCTGGCCTTGCTGCAGGGCATGGCTGGAAATGTCGTCCTGAGCCGAAGCGAGAAGTTCGTCCGACAGCGTGTCACCGATCGGCGTCCCCGCGACGTTGCGTGCCTGAGCCCGCAGGTCGGGATAGGAGAAGCAGTAGAAATCGAACTTCACAGCCAGGTTGCCGTAATCCCGCTCGAATTCGAGCCGTTTCTGCTGTTCCGTCACCTGCCCCCAGGAACGGATCCCGACGGTCACGTCCGGACCTCCCGAAACGATCAGAGGCGTGTACCGATACGCCCGCCGCATGAATTGGCCCGTTCGGTCCCAGTTCGATACCGCCGTCGGAAAAGTCGTCGCCTCCGTCAGCGGATGGAAGAAATACTCGAACACTCGAAGTTCAAGGCTGCCCTGACGGCCGTTGACCGTGTCGCCCCCCAGACCGGGCGTGTCCAGCCACCATTCCAGCCCGACCAGCGAACTGGAAGGATCGACCGGGTTCCGGTCACGCGTCACCCATGTGTCGGTCGGATACTCGGCCCAGCCCCTCTGATTGTCCGACGTGTACCACATCGGCCAGCGATAGAACTGAAGCGGCTCGCCCCAGGAGTCCACGAACTCCAATAGCCCGTCATCGTCCGTGTCCGCGACTTCACGGTCGGTGAAATCGTCTCTGCTGAACGCCGCGCCCAGAGGCCCCTGCCCCTCGACCAGAAGCGCGTAAAGCATGGCGGAACGAGCGGTTTTCGGGTTGTGATTCTGCTGCAGGCGAGCGATGAGATTCGTCCGGTCCGCGGCGATCGGAATGCCTTCGGACATTTCGTCCACCAGGCCATTGCCATTGTTGTCGACACCGTCATATCCAGCGGGTGCATAGCCAAGCTGCTTGTAAATGCCCGATGCCGCCGAGTAGCTGGCCCCGAAGACTCCCGTGCCCGAGACGTTATAGCTCTGGTTGTACGTCTGATTGACAGGGTCGGCGGGGTTGTTCGGGTTCGGCGGATAATAACTGCCGAAGCTGTTCGAACCATTGAACGCATAGGCCGTACCGATCGGCAGGACGTAGGGCGCGACGGCCGCGTTGGTCGCGATCGGCGCCACCTGCCCCAGCATGGTCTGAGGCATCCCGCCGAAATTCACGGGATATGTCCCGATGACGCCAGCGTCGTTGACGACGAAGAAATCGGGCATCTCGGCACGCAGGTAATCGGTCATCGCGATCGCTTTCGCCCGGGCATTGGCGCCCCGGCCAGGCGAAAGCCCCCGCATCGGGCCGAAGATCGCCGTGCCGACCACCGGAGGCTTGTTGCCGGCCGGAGTCGCAATCCACATATGCGTGGCGTTCGGATAGATCTCGTCGTCCAGCAGAGCCTGCATCCGCTCCTTGACGGCCAGATCGAGCTTCACGATCAGTGACTGGGTCGCCTTGAGATTCGCCGTCGCCAGCGATCCGAGCGAGGCCACCAGAATCACGCTCACGAGCAGCCCGATGATCGTGACGACGACGAGCAACTCCACCAGCGTAAAGCCACTCCGGCGTTTCGGATCGAATTTCGTGATTTGCCAGGATCGAACGTTCATGATCGTCGCGACGCTCCCTTCAGGATGAACCGGTCATCCGCGGCCTTTCGGCCAGACTCAGTTGAGACGTCCCTGGGAGAAATTGGTGATGTTGTCGGCTTCGGGAGAACGGCTCGACTCACTCGGGGGGTCTACCCGCGGTACCGAAATGTCCGTCGCGTCCAGAGGCAGCGGTTCGCTCTTGGTCTTGCCCGCGAACTGACCGCCGTAACCATAGACCCTGTCCACGCCGGCCGAGATGATCTGATAGCTCTGGGGCTTCTGCCAGGCGGGCGAACGGCCCGTCGGGAAAGCCGGTCCGGTGGTGTAGGGATTCGGCGAAATCGAAAAGCCCGTATTGCCGCCGAAGATTCTCGCGTAGTTCTTGCCGAAATCCAGGTCGACGATGTCCGAGAGCGACGGATTGTAGGAAATCGCATTGCTCAGCGGATTGAAATTGCAATCCTGGGGATCGTAAGCGTTCGAGCCGTAGGACGAGAAGTAGACGTATGGCCGCGACTGTTCGTCCGTACCGAGCGAATCGATATAGCTGGGGAAACCGTCGCCGTCGAAGTCGACAAGACGATCGGCCTTGAATTCGAAGATCGGGTTGTCGCGATTGAGCGTCTGCTTGTAAGCCGCGTTGTTCGAGGTCTCGACACGAGCGAACATCGGCCAGTCCGGCTTCTTGCAGAATCCGGTCAGTTCGAACGTCTGGGCGTTCTGCCGCGGGACCCCGCCGAGAAAGAACACCAGGCACTCGTCGCCTTCGAGAATCCAGAACCTGTTGAAGGCACCGTCGCCATTGATGTCCTGCGGCGTCGCCCCCATGCGGTTGAAGAATTTCTTGACGTAACGCTCGGACCGCTGGATCGCCTTGGTCGTCTGCGTGTTCAGCTGCGTGCCGGTGAGCCCCCCGACCTGCTGAAAGTAGGTCTGAACGGCCTGCACGAGCTGGGCGTTGTTCGCGTACAGCCCCGATTCGTCGAGCACGACGAAGCTCGGCGGATAGTCGCCGTAGCGGGTCTTGAAGCTCGCCAGGGCCTGGTCAAGCAGCGAAATTTCGGAAGCCACGGCCGCTTCCTTCGCCGATCGCACGGCTCCGTTGATCGCCGGCAGGAGTAGCCCCGCCAGCAGGCCGATGATCGTGATCACCACCAGCAACTCCACCAGCGTGAAGCCGGAGCGCCAGCCGATGCTGGCCTCGGAGCGAACGGCGGCCTTGCGGTTTCGAAGTTTCATCCGAGGACTCTCCGCACTCTGGTTCGTTGGGGTTCTGAGAATTCGGCCGAAAGCGGCCACAGACACGGACCGGAACCTGTCGAAATCACGGCCAGCGGCCTGCGCCGCACTCGCCCCTTCCGAACGTCCGTTCGCCTCGATCGTTTCGATGACAATTTCATGGACGCCCGGAATGACCGAAAAGTTCCAGCGAATCCGACCTGATTGCATTTTTGATTGCATTTCGGCCAGGCTTCGCGACCCGCACATTTCGCCACCCGTACGTCATACGTGAGGCCCGGGAATCCGTGACCCGAAAATCCGGAAATTCCCGACTTCATGCCGTCCTGATCCGAACCCGGCAAGCCCCGAACCGCCGGTCCGGGGCCGCGAATCGGGAAAATCAGCCGGACAGCTTGGAAATCAGCTGCACCAGCGGCAGGAACAGCGCGATGACGATGAAGCCGACGATCGAGCCGAGAACCACGATCATCAGGGGCTCCAGCAGGCTCATCAGCGTTTCCACGAGCACTTCGACTTCTTCGTCGTAGTTGTCCGCGATCTTGTTGAGCATGCTGTCCAGATCGCCGGTTTCTTCGCCGACGTCGATCATGTTCACCACGATGTCGTCCACCAGTCGCGACTGCTTCAGCGGCACGGAAATCGTCTCGCCCTCGCGGATCGAGTCGTAAATCCGTTCGAAACATCGCTCGAACACGGCATTGTCGGCCGTCTCCCGAACGATCGCGATCGATTCGAGAATCGGTACGCCCGACGTCACGAGAGTGCCCAGCGTACGCATCGTCCGGGCCACGGTGGATTTGCCCGCGATCTGGCCCATGACCGGAATCCGCAGCACGATCCAGTCCAGTACGTAAGCCCCGATCTTCGTCTTGTACAACAGTTTGATGATGATGAACGCCACGAACGGTGCCGCGATACACGCCGGAGCGTACTCGACGACGAACTTCGATGCGCTGATCAGAAAGATCGTCATCTTCGGCAGATCGACGCCGAAGTCACTGAAGATCGCTTCGAATTTCGGAATGATGAAGTAGAGGATGAAGCCCACGATCGTCACGGCCACGGTGATCACCACGATCGGGTAGACCATCGCGCCCTTGATCTTGCGCTTCAGCGACTGCGACTTTTCCTTGAAATCGGCCAGACGCTGAAGGATCGCCTCAAGCGCGCCGCCCGCCTCACCGGCCCGCACCATGTTGCAGTACAGCCGGTCGAACGCCTTGGGGTGCTTGGCGAACGCTTCCGAAAGGGTCAGACCGCTTTCGATGTCCTCGACGACGTCGCCCAGCGAATTCTTCAGAACTCCGGGCTTGCACTGACCTTCGAGAATCTTGAGACTGCGGAGAATCGGCAGGCCGGCGTCCTGAAGCGTCGAAAGCTGACGCGTGAACGTACACAACTGCTTCGGCTTGATCTTGCCGATCGTGAACGACTTCTTCTTCTTCCGGCCCTTCTTTTTGGCCTTCGCCTTCGTCTTCGTCTTCTCGCCGATCGACGTCACGAAAAAGCCCTTCTGACGGATCAGCTGCTGGGCCTCTTCCTGGGTCGTCGCCTCGATCGTGTCCTTGACCGTCTTGCCGGTCTGATCCATCGCTTCGTATTGAAATGTCGGCATCGCGCTCGGCCCTCAATCGTTCGTGTTCGTCATGTCGGTCAGGATCGCCCGCGTTCTCTCGTGTCCGCCCGTTCGCCGCTCATTCGTCGAGAATCGTCTCGCGAATGATCTCCTCGATCGTCGTCCGCCCTTCGTGCACGGCCAGCATGCCCGTTTCACGCAATGTCCGCATGCCCGAACGGCGGCATGCCGCCCGGTATTCGTCCAGCGAGGCTTCGCGGACGATCATTTCGCGCAGCTCGTCGTTCATGATCAGCAGCTCGTAAATGCCCATCCGGCCCTTGTAGCCGGTGTTCTTGCAGAAATCACAGCCCTTGCCGCGGAAGAACGCCAGCCCCGCCGCCGTGGACGAAGTCAGACCGAGCTGATTGAGCTTCTCCTCTTCCGGCATGAACTGCTCTTTGCAGTTCGGGCAGATCTTCCGCACCAGCCGCTGAGCCAGTACGCCTTCCAACGTCGCCGTGATGAGGAACGTCGGCAGGCCCATGTCCCGCAGCCGGGTCACCGCCGAAGGCGCGTCGTTGGTGTGCAGGGTCGTGAACACGGTGTGTCCCGTCAGCGAAGCCTGAATCGAGATTTCCGCCGTTTCCAGGTCACGCGTTTCGCCAACCAGGATGATGTCCGGATCCTGCCGGAGAATGGCCCTCAGGCAGGCCCCGAAAGTCACGCCGATATCGTGGTTGATCGGGCATTGCACCAGACCGTCGATGTCGTATTCGACCGGCTCTTCGGTCGTGATGATCTTGTCCTCGATCGAATTCAGTTCGTTGAGCGTGGCGTAAAGCGTCGTCGTCTTGCCCGAACTCGTCGGACCGGTCACCAGAATGATGCCGTTGGGCTTCTGGATCACGCCACGCCAGAGAACGAGCGTGTCCTCGGGCATCCCGATCTTGTTCAGGTCGAGATTCACCACCGTCTTGTCAAGGATCCGCAGCACGACCGACTCGCCGAAAAGCGTCGGCAGCGTCGAAACGCGGATGTCCACCTGATTCCCGCCCAGAGCCAGCTCGATCCGGCCGTCCTGCGGAATCCGCCGCTCGGCGATGTCGAGATTCGCCATGACCTTGATCCGGCTGGATATCGCCGGGCCCAGGTGGCGCGGCGGCGGCACCAGCTCGAAGAGCACGCCGTCGACCCGCAGCCGCATCTTGTATTCGTCTTCGAAAGGCTCGAAGTGAATGTCCGAGGCCTTGTCCCGAATCGCCGTGAGCAGCACGAGATTGATCAGCTTGCGCACAGGGGCCGCGTCAGCCATCTCCTCGATCGCTTCCAGGTCGATCGTCGTCTCGTTGCGGTTGGTGTATTGCTGCAGAGCCTTGTCGGTCTCGATCTGCTTGATCACGTCGACGATCGATTCCTGCTGGCCCACATAGAGCCGCTCGATCGCCTGCTTGACGTCCGTCTCGCTGGCGATCACGCCCTTGACCTCGCAGCCCACGAACGAGCGGACCGAATCGATCGCCTGAGGATCTTCCGGCCTGGCCATCGCGATCGTCAGCGATTTGTCCTTTTTGTTCTGTGCCAGCGGCACGATCTTGAACATCTCGGCCATCTGCTGATTGACCAATTGGCACAGCTCGGCCGGAATCGTCATGTCGGCCAGGCTCACCACCTTCATGTCGAGCTGCTCGCCGAGCCCCTTCAGTAGTTGCTCCTCGGTCAGCAGCTCCAGCCGGATGGCGATCTTGCCGAACTGCTCGACGCCCCCGTTCTGGGATTGCTCCTCAAGAATCCGCCAGGTGGCGTCCTCGTCAAGGTAACCCATGTCCTGCAAGATAGTTCCGATGCGGCGCGACATGTGCGACAGACCCTCAAAATATCCAGGAATTCCGACAGGCGGGAATCGAGTGCACAAGCCCCCGTTCCGATACGGAGTTCACGGCCGGACGTGACGCCCGGCCGTGAAAGAATTCTCATATTCTCAACGCTTCTTCGTATCGGCTTCTTCCTCGTCCTCGTCTTCCTCGCCGTCGTCGATGATCCCCTTCTTCGCCAGTTCGATCCGCTCACGCAAATCTGTGGGTTTTCGTGACCTGTAGATCGCGTCTTCCTCGTCTACGATTCCCTGCCGCCAAAGATTGAACAGCGAATCGTCCATCAGAATCATCCCGTGCTTTCGCCCGGTCTGAATCGACGAGTCGATCCGGTACGTCTTGTTCTCCCGGATCAGGTTCGAGATGGCCGGCGTCACCACCAGCATCTCGTAAGCCGCGACCATCCCCTTCGGCTTCCGGGGCAGAAGCGACTGGGCCAGAATCCCGATGATCGCCACCGAAAGCTGTGTGCGGATCTGGTCCTGCTGCTCCTTCGGGAACACGTCGATGATCCGGTTGACCGTACCTTCCGCCGAGTTAGTGTGCAGCGTGCCGAACACGAGGTGGCCCGTTTCCGCAGCGGTGATCGCAGCCGAAATCGTCGCAAGGTCCCGCATTTCACCGACCAGGATGATGTCCGGGTCCATCCGCAACGCCCGCTTGAGCGCCTCGGGGAAGTCAGGCACGTCGATTCCGACTTCCCGCTGATTCACGAGCGACTTCTGGTGCTTATGGAAATACTCGATCGGGTCCTCGATCGTGATGATGTGGTGATCCATGTTGTTGTTGATCCAGTTGAGCATGCTGGAAAGCGACGTCGTCTTTCCCGAGCCCGTCGGACCGGTCACCAGCATCAGGCCACGCGGCCGCTTGATCAGCTCCTCGCACGCCTTCGGCAGACCGAGCTGCTCGAACGTGAGAAACTCGTTCGGAATCCGCCGCAACACCATCCCGATATTGCCGCGCTGCTTGAAAACCGCCACCCGGAACCGGCCCAGATCGCCGAACGCGAACGCGAAGTCCGTTCCGCCGACCTCCTGCAATTCCTGCTGACACCGCTCCGGCGTGATGGACTTCATCAGCCCCACCATGTCGGGCTGCTCCAGCACTTTCGTATTGAGCGGCACCATGTGGCCGTGCAGACGCAGCGTCGGTCGCGCCCCCACCGTCAGGTGCAAGTCGCTGGCCTTCTGGGTGATGGCCGTGTGAAGCATCTTGTCGATCAGAAGCGTGCCCATGGGACCTCACGTTCCGTAATCATCGGACTTCGGTTGAGAAACACTCGAAACGGACAAGACCCGGTACGGCCACGATCACGAATCAAGCCGTGAACGCCGCCTACCGGGAATGCCGCCAACATAGCCCAATTCCGCATGCGTGGGGAGTCTCCGTGCCAAGCGGAAACCGAAGTCGTGTCGTCGAACGATTCGAGGATGGGTAGAGGACCGGACGCCTGCGCCAGAGAACCTGGCGCATACGCTTCGGCCACCCTCATCCTAGATCCGTTCGCCCCAATCACGAAATCTCACCCCCATTTTCACGGAACTGACTCAATATCGCACCGCTCGCGACGAACTGAAACAGCGGACCTGGATCCGCCGGAACGCTCGCCGTATCGAACGCATCAATGCCCCTTGCCGACCGCCGCGACGCCCGACGTAAACAAGTCGTGGTTCGTGATCTTCAAGACCTCGTCCACCGTCGTCAGGCCTTTCATCGCCTTGATCATGCCGTCCTCGAACAAGGTACGCATCCCTTCACGACGAGAGACGTTACGTATTTCCACCGGGCTTTCGCCCCGGAACGCCATCTCGCGAATCTTCGATGACATCACCAGCAGCTCGAAGATCGCCATCCGCCCACGCGTGCCCTTCTTGTTGCAGTGAGCACACCCCTTGCCTTCCATAAAGTTCGCTCGTTTGACGACTTCGGGCTTGAGCCGAAGGGCTTCGATAATGTGCGCCGGCGGGTCGACCCGCACCTTGCACTTCGGGCAAACCCGCCGCACCAGACGCTGCGCCATAATCCCCATGACCGAACTCGTCACGAGGAACGGAGCCACCCCGATGTCCACCAGACGTGTAATAGCACTGGGCGCATCGTTCGTGTGAAGCGTACTGAAAACCAAGTGTCCGGTCAGTGAGGCCTGAATAGCCGTCTGTGCCGTCTCTTCGTCGCGAATTTCGCCGACGAGAAGAATGTTCGGATTCTGCCGCATCATCGCCCGGATGATCTTCGCGAACGTCATCCCGATCTTGTGCTTCACCTCGCACTGATTCACGCCAGGAAGGTAGTACTCGACCGGATCCTCGGCGGTGATGATCTTCGTGTTGGGGGTGTTCAGCTCATTGAGCGCGGCATACAGCGTCGTGGTTTTGCCCGAGCCGGTCGGACCGGTCACGAGAAGAATTCCGTTCGGCCGTCGAATCAGATTGCTGAATCGGCGATAGTCCTCATCGGCGAAACCGATGTCGCGCAGGCCCACCTTGATGTTGTCCCGGTCCAGGATCCGCATGACGACCGATTGACCGTGGTTGGTCGGCAACACCGACACCCGCAAGTCGATCTCTTTCTCGCCGGCCATCATCTTGATCCGGCCGTCCTGAGGCCGTCGTTTCTCGGCAATGTCGATCTGCGACATGATCTTGAGACGACTCAGGACCGCACCGTGCAGCTTCCGGGGAATCGAGTCTCTTTCGACGCAAACCCCGTCAATACGATATCTTACACGCACCCTGTCAGCGAACGGTTCGATATGGATATCGCTTGCCCGGGTTCGGGCCGCTTCGGTGATGAGCAGGTTCACCAGGCGGATGACTGGGGCTTCGTTGGCCCCTTCCATCCCGAGCATGGCCCCCTTCTTGCTTTCGCCGATCTCCATATCTTCGAGGGCGGAGTTGGTGAATTCCTTGAGCAGGCTGTTCACCGATTCGGTATCGCCCTGGCCGCCGCCGGCCGATCCTTCGCCGTAGTGTTCATTGATCGCGGCCAGAATCGAATCCTTCGATGCGATCGCTGGCGCGATTTCCTTGTTCAGGACGAATCGCAGATTTTCGATCACTTCGTAATCGGGTTCGGCCATGGCGATCTTCAGCTCGCCGAATTCTTCGCCATAAGGCATGCAGAACTTGTCGCGGCAGATCGCTTCCGGCACCGCGGCGACCGCTTCCGGCGGAATGTCCGTCTCACGCAGATTGACGTAGGGATAGCCGAACTCTTCCGCCTTGGCCTGGGTGATTTCTTCCTGACCGGCGTAGCCCTGGCGCACCAGGGCATCCTCCAGCGTCATGTTCGGAAGTCTTTGTGCGTCAGCGAGTTGGTCGCGACCGATAATGCCGCGCTGAATCAGGATGTCCGACCACTTGGCCATAGGTATGCTTCCTCTGGTTCCGGCCGAATCGACACGGAAGCTTGGTTGGGTCTCGACAAAACGAAGGACTTCGGGGAAGAGTGGAGTACCGTGTCAGGACCGCCGAACCGACCGAATTTGCGGTATCGAATCCGAACGAACCGCTACGCATCATCGGATCGATCGACGTCGGTACTGAACACGTAATACTTGACTAAATTATCACACAAGATCGGATATCACAATTCCGTGGAATACCGAAACTGTAAGGATCCCACCGGCATTTCCGGCAACGACGGGAAAATTCGTTCCCGTCACCACAAAAGCGAATCGCCAGGCCGTATCGAACCTGGCGATCTCGAAGGTGTTCTGCAATCCGGTCGCTCGGACGAAAACGAGATCAGACGGTAATCGGCTGCGTCTCGATTTTTTCCCGTTTTTTCCAGCCATCCGCACCGCGCTCGATCCGGTGATACAGCGTATCCCTTTCGATCGGAATCCGGCCTGTTTCACGAATTAGACGTTCCAGATCGGCGACGCACATTTCCTGTGGCGTCTCTGCGCCCGCGTCGTGGTAAATCTTTTCATGAACGACGGTTCCGTCGATATCGTCGGCCCCGAAAGCCAGGGCGACCTGAGCGGTCTTCATTCCCAGCATGACCCAATAGGCTTTAATATGAGGAATGTTATCGAGCATCAGGCGGCTGATCGCGATCGTTTTAAGATCCATGAAGCCCGACGGTTTGGGCAATTCGTCCATTCGCGAATTGTCCGGATGGAAAGCCAGCGGGATGAACGTCTGAAACCCGCCGGTTTCGTCCTGAAGTTCGCGCAGGCGGATCATATGATCGATTCTGTGCACAGGCTTGTCGATGTGCCCATAAAGCATGGTGCAGTTGGACCTTAGCCCGAGCTTGTGGGCCGTCCTGTGCACTTCGAGCCAGGTTTCCGTTGACGCCTTCGCTCCACAGATCGCTTCCCGAACTTCCGGATGGAAAATCTCGGCCCCGCCGCCGGGCAGGCTGCCAAGCCCTGCCGCGACAAGGTCTTCGATCACTTCCTGAATCGACTTGCGGGCGATCTTGGCGAAAAACTCGACTTCCACGGCCGTGTAAGCCTTGATGTGCATCTCGGGCGCTTCGGCCAGGATCCAGCGAATCACGTCCGTATAGTAACCGAACGGCAGCTTGTGATGCAGGCCGCCGACGATGTGCATCTCGGTGGCGCCTTTTTCGTGGGCGTCCTTGGCACGCTGACGCACCTGGGCTTCGTTCATCACGTAGCCGCGCGGGTCGTCGAGATCGGCCCTGAAGGCACAAAAGTCGCACTTGTAGACGCAGACGTTGGTCGGATTCAGGTGCGTATTGACGTTGTAATAGGCAAAATTGCCGTTGATCCTGGTCCGTACCAGGTCGGCCATTTCCCCCAGGAAGAACAGGTCGCGGCACGCTTCCAGCGCGAGGCCGTCCTCGAAAGAGAGCCGCTGACCTCCGCGGACTTTCTCTTCGATCGCCTTAAGTTGTCCGTCGTCAACCTTTTCCATCGAATCGAACCTTTTGTCTCATCCGAGTTCAGGATCGTGCTGACACAGACGGGAACCTCTCCCCGGGGTGTCGTTCTACGATATGTTAGGCGTTACGCGCCGGATCATCAAGCGACGATGAACGGTACCTGTTCGTTCGGCGCACATTCGAATCGCCGCAACCCGGTGAGCCCCCAGGCCTGGACGACAGGCCCCTGCTCTTGCTGGAAGCACCTATTCCACAGGACTTTCGGTTTCACGAGAACGAGTCTAAATCCCATTTCATCGCCGGACGATATCGACCTCGAACCAGTCGCTCGTGATCGATTCGGGCCAGACGCTGCGAATGGCTGGATCTGACCAGCCCAGCTCCGGGAAAGGTTCGAGGACGTATCGCCCGCGAAACCTGCCCGCTCGCTCCAGTTTCGGGGCATTCTCATCAGGACGAAATTTGTGCGGAAGTGCGAAGAAGGCCGCATCGCCCTGACATGCTTCGGAAGTCGCCGGGAGAACCCAGTCGCCCAGATACCACCGCCCTTCGACCGAATCGAATTCGAGAAAGACCTGATGCGCCAGGTCGCATGGAAGCGCGGCATGAGGCAATCCAGGCCTTAAGAATGAGATCATCAGTTCCGGGGGCGAATTCAGTGCGAATCGCTCGTCGATTTCCGAACGGCCGGGTTCGGTCTCGGAGGTGTCCGTCCAGACTCCGAACATTTCGCCCCAACGGCTGGCCCGGGTCGCGTCGGGCATTCCCTTGAGGGCACCGGCCTGCAGGTGGTCGTCCCACTCGAAGCTCGTGGCCTGGGCAGGAAGATCGATCTGCCAGTTGTCGGTCAGCCCGCGAACCGTCACTCGCGCATGCAGGATCAGCCGGTGTGGGCCATCTTCGGGGAAATCGGCGGGAATGATTTCGAAACGGCAACCTGCGACCGTGCTTTCCTGCACATGCCATTGATCGTCAGCGGCTCGCCGTGAGCCCGTCAGCCGGTGCGACCATTCCAGGTGCGCCTGAAACCAGCGTTTCAGCTCTTCGTCGCCTGTTTCGGAGAGTCCGTAATTGACCCGGATCGCAAGCGGGCTCGTCAGGCCCCGGGGGTATTTGCGGCGAATCTGCCAATCGGCGACGAATGCGCGCGTCACGATCGCCTTTTCTTCTTCAGGTATCAGCTCGTCCGCCATCCAGAGCCGGATCAACGAGACCAGAGCCGCCTGGCGGTGATCGGGCGAATTGCCTTCCGACAATACTCGAAAAAGGTCATGCACCGGAATTCGGCCGTAACGGTATGCCTCGCGGATCTCTTCGACCGTCGCTGTACCCTCCGCCAGTTTGACGGCAAGAGTCCGGCCTTTTCGGCCATGCAGCCACTTGCGGCCGCCGCCGATGGCCAGAAACCCGACGACGGTCAGGAACAGCCAGCGGCGCGGATCCGCGAACGGCGAGCCCTTCGGCGTTTCCGTCCGGTCACGTCCACCAGGCCTCCGCACGGGTGTCGAGGGATTCGCACCGGTTCGGTCGACCGGTCCAGTTCCGTCCGCAACCTCTTGTGCTGCAGCGACTCCGAACGCACCGGCCATGATCAGAAATGCCAGAATCCGCACCATCTTCCACCTTCCGTTCCGGATTCGCGGTTCGATCGCAATGCCTCGAGCCACGAACCTCGCATCGTTCGATCGCATCCGAACATCATAGCGGCGAAGTTCGGGATCAGGAAATCACGCCGAGACCGACGGTCCGCTCGACATCTTCACACGACGGGAATCCGAAGCGGGGCATGCCGATCACCAGTCCGGCGGCGGCCGAAGCGTGGTGAGCCGCTGATCGGATCGCTTCCGTACTTAAAGGACGGCCATCGTTCGACCACCCCATTTCGACCAGTTTCCGTATCAGGTTAGCAGCGAACGCTTCACCCGCCCGGTTCGTATCGACCGGGGGCCGGCGGCGAGGGAATGCCGGTTCGATGTGGCTTTCTCTATCGCCACGTTCGTTTCGCCAGAGGATTTCGGCTCCATCGGGCCCGCGAGTGATGCTCAGGATCGCGCGGGATTCTTCGAAAGCACGTCGGTCCGATGCAGTCAGTTCCGCCCATTCGCCTGAATTCAGGGCGAGCAGATCGGTTTCGGCCGCCAGTCGGCCCAGTGGTTCTTCCCGATCGCGACAATTCCGCGCCGAGGGTGCCAGAATCCGCAGCGCCCGATCATGTTCCGCCAAGACCGCATGCATGAGTGCATTCCGAAGCGATGCCGCCACGACGATTCCCGCGGGCTCTTGGACGTGGACGTCTTCAGGCCTTAGTGAAGCATGGCAGCCCCGAAGACCGATCGGCAGCTTGTCGCCATAGCCGCCGCTGGTCACGATGAAGGTCGTATCCGCCCGGGCGATTGCGCCGCACGTCACAGGCCGGTGGTCGATGCCATGCAGCGCGATGGCGTTTCGCACCCTGGCCGAGAGCGGATCGGACGGGCACGCGAGTGCCGAAATCAGTCTGCCGCCCAGAGCCCCGGCGTATCCCGCACCCATTCCGCCCAGGTCTTCGAGAGTCTCGATCGCTTCGATTTCACGTCGGCAGCCAGCGGGCAGAACGTCGTGGGTTGTCGAAAGCCGCCCTGTCGGGCATGCGCTGCCGTTGAGGCCCGAGATGGTGAGCGATGCTCCGCCGGGGCAAACGATTTCCAGGCGGTCGATGGTGTCCGGTATGAAATGCCCGTCGCAGCCAAGGTCGATCGGTCGATCGGCGATCGGTCCAGCGATACGGACGACGATGTCGAGATAAGCGGGGCCGAAAACCAGGGCGGGGCTATTCGAGGTTCGCATCCGATTACTTCGCCAGGTTCGTGTCGAGACCGCTCAGGTTGCCGCACAAGTTCGGGGGAAATTCGTCGCGGCGTCGGTTATCATATCGTCAAGTTCGGCGAGCGTCGTCTCGCAATGTCCCGAGGTCCATGCAGGAAGATTGATGGAAGCCGATTTCGACGAACTGGAAACGCCGGTAGACAATGCACCCGTTCTTTCGACGAAGCACGGGAATTTTACGATCGAAGGCTATTCTCGTGCCGCTGTGCAGACTTACTGGCGTGTCCCCGAATGGAAGATCGGCTTCGACATGGGCCTGCAGCCCTGGTCGTTCATGGCCACGCCCAACTGGTTCGTGAGCCACGGCCATCTGGACCATATCGCAGCGTTGCCGGTACTCGTCACACGCCGTCGTCTGCTGAAGATGGAACCGCCGACGATCCACATGCCCGAATCGCTGATCGAGCCGGTCGAGGCCATGCTCCGCGCCGTGCAGCGCATGGACCGTGGCCGGGCCCCTGCGAAGCTCGTGGCCCTGCGGCCAGGCGATGTCGTCGAAGTCTCGAGAGAGTTGGCCGTAAGCTGTTTCCCGACCGATCACCGGATCGAATCGCTCGGCTTCGTCGTTTGGGAAAAACGCAAGAAGCTCCGCCCTGAGTTCTCGCACCTGGAAGGCCCGCAAATCCGCGACCTGCGGCTTTCGGGCGTCGAGGTCTCACAGGAATTCCGTCTGCCCCGGCTGGCGTACACGGGCGACACAGCACCCGCGGGCCTCGACATCGAACCGGCCGTATACGAAGCCGACGTGCTCATCACCGAAATGACCTTCGTGACCAAACACGAACGACCGGAAGATTCGCACAAGTTCGGCCACACGCACCTGGAAGACATCCTGGCCCGGGCCGACCGCTTTCGCAACGAACTGATCATCCTGGCCCACTTCAGCACTCGCCAGCATCCGGAGACGATCCGCAAAATCGTCGAAAGCCGCCTGCCCGACTCACTTCGAAACCGGGTCCGAATCTGGCTTTGAGTCGACCCGCCGGAGAAATCCGGTGCACGAGGAGACTTCGTCGCGGAACCGTACTGACCGTTGCGATTCGACTCGAACCGGATGATCTTCGAGCGGCGAACACTTGAATTCATTCGATTCGGGTGTGAGGATAGATCGATCTTCCGACACGCGAAGGATTGCGCCACAAGCGGACCGTCAATCAGGGACGAACCGGAAGCGAGCTCCATTCGTGACCTGATCGATCGTCCCCCCGCACGCGAGAATGCCGTATGTTCGCGATCGTTCGCCGGATTCGGCAGTTTCGTGCCGTTCGATTTTCGACGTTGCGCGATTTTCGACCGGCTCTGATCGATCTCGAACGTCGTGACGTGCCCGCCCTGCCGACCGCGGTCGAGCAGGAAATGCTCGAATGGGTGAACCGGTTCCGGGCTGACCCGGCCGCCGAATTCGACCGCTATTATCAGACAGTCACGCAGCAGGACGGTTCGGTTTCGTATCTCGCCAAAGTGCCGTTCCTGCCGATCGACAAACCCTCGATCGAGGAATTCCGCAACGAGCTTCTGGCCACCCCGGCCGTGCCCCCGCTGGCATGGAACACCAAACTCAACGAGGCGGCCAGGTTCCATACCGATTTCATGATCGCGGCCGACGCGTTCGATCACGATCTACCCGGCGAACCCGAGCTGGGCACCCGAATTGCGAATACCGGCTATCAGGCCTGGTACTGGGGCGAAAATATCGCATACGGCCATGGCCAGATCCGCTATTCCCATTCGTCGCTCGTCCATTCCGACGGCCACCGGGCCAACCTGGCGTTCACGAATTTCACTGAAATCGGCATCGCGGCCGGTTACGCGACGCCAGCCAACAAAACCCTATTCGACCCGATCGTCACCCAGGATTTCGGCTCCCGATTCAATCGTCAGGCCAGTGTTTTCGGCGTCATTTTCGACGACTCGGTCACGTCCGACGATTTCTATCAGGCCGGTGAGGGAATTCAAGGCATATCCATCACGCTGACGGGCACTCAGGGCAATTTCGTCACGACCACATGGGGAAGCGGCGGTTATCAGTTCGACGACATTCCCGCCGGCACATACAGGCTTTTCGTTTCCTCGCCCGGCATCGACCCGGAAGCCTATTCGTATCAGGTCACCGTCGGCCAGGCGAACGTGAAATCCGATTTCGAAATCGGATCGCCGCCTACGCGCACCATCGGTTTCGAATCGTCCGATGCGAAAACCGTGAACGAAGGCGGCTCCGCCAGTTTCGCCCTGGTGCGTTCCGGACCTCTCGACGCGGCCCTTGACGTCACCATTTTCCCGGTCGATCGCCCGAGCGGCAGCCAGCCATGGACATCCGTCATCGCCCCACTGGCCAACGGCGGCGTCGTCCGCTTCCAGCCGGGCCAGTCCCGGGCAACGTTTCAGGTCGCCGCCCTGCAGGACACGACCGAACGGGCGGACATTTCCCTCGATTTCGTTTTCAACGTGAACGACCCTGGCTATACCTCAGCCGTCTCGACTGTATCGCTCACGGTACTCGACGACGACCGGCCACGCATCGCTTTCGTCAGCTTCACGAATGCCGGCTCGGTCCGGATCGTTCGCGAGTCGGAGAAACAAGCCGTTCTGACGCTCCAGCGCTCCGGCGACCTTTCGAAACGGGTCGTCGTTCCGTTTTCGATCGTGCCCGTTTCAGGCCAGACTTACGTCGCCGCCCAGAACGGTACGTTCGTTTTCGAAGCCGGGGCGACGCAATCTTCGAAATCGTTCGTCATCGCAGACGACGCCGTCGCCCGCATTGACGGCGTGTTCGTGCTGCGTCTGGGCACGCCCGCAACGGCCGACACGCAGATCGCAGGGCCGGCGGAACAGGTCTTCAGCGTCATCGACGACGATCCGAAGCCGAAGCTGGTCAAAGTCACCGGCCGGCGGACCCGACAGACCCTCAACGCCCTCACTGCCGCGTTCGACGCCCCGATCAGCACCGCGAACACGAAAACGGCCAGCATCTGGAAAATCACGGACGCCGGCAACGACGGCATTTTCGACACGACGGACGACGCCACGATCGCCCTGAAAGGTGTGACATACAAGGCCTCGACACGGACATTCACGCTGAATTTCCGGACGGCTTCGAAATCCAAAGTCGCACGCAGCTATCGCATCACGCTTGACTCCGCCAAATTGACGACGCCGATCGGCACGCCCCTGAACGGCCCGGTGGCGTGGAACTTGAGAGTTTGACCCGATGCGAGCGCAAGCCGTCCAGTTTCGCTCTTGGTTTCCGGATCGAACCAAGGCAAGAATGAATGAGGTCGATTCACATAGACGCATCCGAATCGCCTTTCACCGCCGGCTTTCCGGAACCCCTGCATGCACCCTCTTTCGTCACCCGAGCCGAATGTCAGTCGAAGAGCATTCGCCCGGGGCTGCGCGGGTGTGGCCATCGCGTCGGCCTTTTCCGGTTGCGGTTCTTCGAACGCGAGCACGCCGGAGCTGGTCTGGGGCATTCGGGGCACGAAGCCGGGCTGGCTTTCGAAGCCGCGCGTGGCGGCCTTCGACGCCGACGACCATCTCTATATCGCTGACCTCACGGACCGGATTCAGGTCTTCGACCGCGACGGCAAGTACTTGCGGCACTGGACGATGCCTTCGCTGAACGTCGACGGCCCCAGTGGCCTGACGGTCGACCGGCTCGGCCGCGTGCTCGTCGCCGACACCCATTTTTACCGGGTGATGGTCTATGACCGGTCGGGCAAGTTCTTGCAGCAGATCGGCGCGGGCGTGCAGGGCTATTCGCCGGGCCTTTTCGGCTATCCGACGGACACAGTCATCGACTCGGTCGGGAATTACTACGTCAGCGAGTATGGCGACAACGACCGTATTCAGGTCTTTTCTCGCGAAGGCGAATGGCTGCGGCAGTGGGGCGGCCACGGCTACGATGCTGGGCAGTTTCTGAGGCCCCGGGCGATGGCGATCGACACCGACGACACGCTTTATGTGGCCGACAGCTGCAATCACCGGATCCAGGTCTTCGACACGTCAGGCAAGCTGTTGCGGCAGTGGGGCGAACGGGGCGGCGAACCGGGCCGGATGAGCTATCCATACGACATCGCTTTCGGGCCCGACGGTTCGCTTTATGTCTGCGAGTACGGCAACTCACGAGTGCAGAAGTTCGACCGCCAGGGCCGCAGTCTGGGGCTGTGGGGCGGCCCGGGCCGCAATCCCGGGCAGCTCAACAATCCGTGGGCACTTGCGGTGGACAGCACCGGGGCCGTTTCTGTGATCGACTCCAATAATCATCGCGTGCAGCGGTTCAGGCTATGAATCGCCGAACCGTTCTGGCATACTCGAACATCGATACGTCGCGACGCTTTCTTCGCGGTCCGTTCGCACGACCGTTCGTCGCAGCCGGTTCGACGATTTCCGCCTATCCGAAGAATCCGCCCGAGGCGCCGTCACGCTCATGACCATTCCCTGGATCACCAGTGCGAACGTCAGCGTCCTGTTCGGGCGTCCATTCTGGCTTATTCTCGTCCCGGTGCTCGCCATATTGGTGCACCTCTGGAGCCGCCGAAGTCTGGCGGGCCTGGGCCGTTGGCGCAGGCGGATCGCCGTGGCGACGCGCCTGGCGGTCGTGGCGCTGGTCGTGGCGGCGCTGGCTGAGCCGCAGATCGTCCGGCTGAACGACCGGCTGACGACGCTGTTTCTCGTAGACTTGTCGCAGTCGATCCCGCGCGAAAAGATCGAACCGATGCTCAACTACGTGCGGCAGAGCACGTTAGAGCATCGCGGTGCGGAAGATCTGGCCGGCATGCTGGTCTTCGGCAAAAACGCGAAGGTGGAAGTGCCGCCCGGGCCTTCGGAGATTCGTTTTCTGGGCGTCGAGAGCGCTCTGGACACGGACAACACCGACCTGGCCGGTGCCCTGCGGTTGGCCATGGGCAGTTTTCCCGAAGACTCGGCGCGGCGGATCGTGCTGATCTCCGACGGCAACCAGAACCGGGGCAATGCGTTCGAACAGGCGCTGCAGGCTCGTGCCCAGAACATCCAGATCGACGTTCTGCCGATCGATTATGACTATGGCAACGATCAGGAAGTGCTGGTCGAAAAGGTCAGCCTGCCGGCCGATGTGAAAGTGGGCGAGACGGTGAACCTGAACGTCGTCCTGCGGGCGACGGCGCCGGCGAAGGGCCGGCTGCAGATTTTCCGGATCGACGCCCGCGGCGGGCGATCACCCGCGCCGGGCAACGAACAGCCGCTGCCGATCGAACTGCCGCGGGGCGTTTCGGTCTTCGGGCTCAAGCAGCAGATCACCGAGGCCAGCTTTTACCGGTTTTCGGCGGAGTTCTTCCCCGATGCCGACACCGTTGACCGCCGTGCCGTGAACAACGTCGCGGAAGGCTTTACTCAGGCCCGGGGCGAGTCGCGGGTGCTCTTGATCGAATCCCGCCGTGGCGAGCACGCGGCACTTGTCGAGGCATTGAAGGAAAAGAAAATTCAGGTCGACGTGCTGCTGGCTCCGACAATCGATGGCGGCGGCGACGTGGGTGGCGATCAGTTGCCGACCGACATCGGCCAGCTTCAGCCTTATGACGCCGTGATTCTCGGCAACGTGCCCAAGGATTCGTTCTCCGCCGGGCAGATCGCCCTGCTGGAGCGGAACGTGCACGACATGGGCGCGGGCCTGGTGATGCTGGGCGGCGAAACGTCGTTCGGCGCAGGCGGCTGGCGCAATACGCCGGTGGAGAAGGCGATGCCCGTCGACATGGAAATCAAGTCGATGAAGGTGACGGGCAAGGGCGCGCTGGTGATGATCATGCACGCCAGTGAGATCGCCGAAGGCAATTATTGGCAGAAGGTGATCGCTCAGGAGGCGCTGAAGACCCTTTCCCCGATGGACATGGCCGGCATGCTGCACTGGCAGGGTACGGAAAGCTGGCTCTTTACGCTCAAAACGATCGAGGGCAATCGCGACGTGATGCTGCGGGCCATTGACCGGATGACCCCAGGCGACATGCCCGATTTCGACCCCAGCCTGATGATGTCGGCCCGGGCCCTGCAACAGACGGACGCCGCAAGCCGTTTGGTGATAATCATTTCCGACGGCGACCCGACACCGCCGTCGAACCGCGCCATCCAGGCCCTGACACAGGCGAAAGTGCAGGTGACGACTGTCCTCACGGCGGCCCACGGCAATGACATTCAAGGATTGCGGACGATGCAGGACCTGGCCAACAAGACCAAAGGCCGGTTCTACAACGTGACCAACCCGCGAGCGCTGCCACGGATTTATCAGAAAGAGACGCGAATGATCTCGCGCCCGCTGATTTTCGAACGGGCCACGCCCTGGCCGATCACTGTGGCCGGGTCCACGGAACCGATCCAGGGGCTGCCGACAAGTTTCCCGCCGATCAATGGACTGGTGCTGACGAGCCTCAAGGAGAGCGAATTGGTGGAGGCTCCCCTGCTCTCGCCGCAGCCGACCGGTCAGGTGAATCCGCTGCTGGCACATTGGACGTACGGCCTGGGCCGGTCGGTGGCCTTCACGTCCGACGCCGGCTTCAAATGGTCGCAGGGCTGGCGGAACTGGGATCAATATGCTGCTTTCTGGTCTCAGGTGATCCGCTGGAGCATGCGGCCGACGGACAACGGCAACCTTTCGATGACCCTGAGGCGTGAGGACGGCAAGATCAAGGTCGCCGTCGACGCGCTCGACAAATCGCAGCAGTTCCTGAACTTCCTGCAGATCCAGGGTGCCGTCGTACGGCCGGGCGGCGCCACCGGAGCGAACGACCAGCTGAAGCTCGTTCAGACGGCCCCCGGCAGGTACGAAGCCGTCATCGACGACGTCGAATCACGCGGCAATTACTTCGTGAGCCTGGCCTATAGCGGCCCCGACGGTTCGAAGGGCGTCGTTTCGTCCGGCGTTTCGGTGCCCTATTCCGAAGAATACAGGGAATTACGGTCGAACCCCGACGAACTGGATAACCTGGCCCGGATCACCAGCGGCGAAGTTTATTCGTGGAAGACCCGGGGCGACGTGATCGATCTGGCCGCCACCGTCAATTCCACCAATCCGTTTCGCCGGGACGAAATGACACGCCCGGCCTCAGGCTACACGGATATCTGGCCTTCTCTGCTGGCCGCGGCCGCATTCCTTTTCCTCACGGATGTCGGCGTCCGCCGGCTGGCCCCGGACTTTTCGAACCTGGCGGCCTGGTGGCAACGGGTCATGGGCCCGCAAACTTCGGCCACGACGGTAGATCCCGCGGCGCATCTGGGCCGGCTCAAAGAGGCCCGATCGGCCGCCACTTCGGCACAGCCGAGGCGGCGGGATGAAAATGCAGCGGAGGGAGACTTCGCGGAACGTCTGGCGCGGCAGGCCAGTGCACCATCGCCCGGCCCGTCGACGACGGCGGCTCAGCCTGCACCTGGCACCCCATCATCGACTCCGAAACCGGCCGAGCCGGACCCGGGCGAATCCTACACAGGCAGGCTGCTGGCCGCCAAACGCAAAGTCTGGGAAGAAAAGGACAAGGAAGGCGGCTGATACGTCAGCCCCTGATCCGCGATTTCGATTCGAACGACCGACGACCCCCCGAACTCTGAGAACTGCACCATGAGCGTCCCTGATACCGAAGCCTTCGAACGCCAGGTGGAAGCCTTCCGCCGAGATTTCGAAGCGGTCGGAAACGAACTCCGGAAAGTGATCGTGGGTCATGCCGACATCATTCATGGCGTCGTGACGAGCCTCTTCATCGGCGGTCACGTCCTTCTGGAAGGCGTGCCGGGGCTGGGCAAGACTCTGCTGATCCGCACGCTTTCGGAAGCCGTTCAGCTCGATTTCTCACGGATTCAGTTCACGCCCGACCTGATGCCGGCCGACATCCTCGGCACGAACATCGTCATGGAATCGCCCGACGGCCGCCGGGCCTTCGAATTCCAGCCAGGTCCGATTTTCGCCCAGATCGTGCTGGCCGACGAAATCAACCGGGCGACGCCCAAAACGCAATCGGCCCTGCTGGAAGCGATGCAGGAGCAGTCGGTCACGATCGGCGGCACGATCCACCGGCTCAAGAAGCCATTCTTCGTGATGGCGACGCAGAACCCCATCGAACAGGAAGGCACTTATCCGCTACCCGAAGCCCAGCTTGACCGGTTCCTGTTCAAGCTGGTCGTCGGTTATTCGAACCGCGAAGAGTTGAACGAAATTCTCGACCGCACGACACGCGGAGTCTCGGCCACGATCGACCGCGTCATCTCCGGCGAAACACTGATCGCCCACCAGGCGACGGTTCGGCAGGTGCTCATCGCGCCGCATATACAGGATTACGCCGTGCGCCTGATTCTGGCCACGCACCCCGGCGGGCCGTTCGCGCCTGAGATCACGAACCGGTTCATCAGGTGGGGTTCGAGCCCGCGTGGAGCCCAGACGATCGTCCTGGCCTCGAAGGCCCGGGCGATGCTGGACAAACGCTTCAACGTGAGTTACGAGGACATTCGCCGCGAATTGCTGCCGAGCTTGCGGCACCGGGTTCTACTCAATTTCGAGGCCCAGGCGGAGGGCAAGGATACCGACGAAATCCTGCTGGAGATCCTCAAAACCGTCCCCGAGATCGCCGAGACGCCCGTCGCCCGCTCCGCCTGAAGATCGTCGCTTCCGTCCGAACCGGCCCGTTGACGTTCGAGTGACATGCCCGGAAGATGAAGTGACGGACCGCGACCTGACCGAGATGCCCTGCGAGCCGAACCGATGCGTGACATTTACGATGCGACACCTGCCCCAGTGCCGATGAACCTGCCGGAGTCGGAACCCCTCCACCTGACCGGTACGGACATCACGTTCCTGTCGTTCTCGTGCGTGGCGGTGCTGGCACTCAGTCTGGCCGCTTGGGCGGTCGACGGTACGGCAAGCCTGTTCGTGGCTGTGGGCGGTGGGCTCGTCGTGTTCGAAAGCTGGCACACGGCCCTGCTGTTCCTGCAGAGGCACCAGCAGACGGATCGCCGTGCCCGGGTAGCCATTCACGTGGCGGCCTTGTTGCCGTGGCTGGTGATCCTCGGCACAGCGGCCCTGGCGATGCTCGGCCTTTTCTGGATCAGTGACCGCTACTTCTCCTGATCGCACCGTCATTCGCTTCCCTTCGCAGCAAGGCACGATATCCGCCATGGCCGAAACGACCGCAAGCCCGGCACCCGAAACGGAAGAGCCGTTGCTGTCGCCGGATTTTCTGGCCCGGCTCGACAAGCTCGAACTCGTCAGCAAACGGATCGTTCAGGGCCGCGTTCAGGGCGAACGCCGCAGCCGTCGCAAAGGATCGTCGGTCGAATTCGCCGACCACCGGAACTATTCCGCAGGCGACGACTTGCGGCGAATCGACTGGAACATCTACGGACGCCTCGAAAAGCTGTTTTTGAAGTTGTTTCTCGAAGAAGAAGACCTGCGCGTTCACACGCTGGTGGACACCAGCGCCAGCATGGACTTCGGAACGCCGACGAAGCTGCTTTACGCCAAGCGGATCGCCGCGGCGCTTTCCTACATCGGCATGGTGCACCACGACCGGGTCACCGTCGAGACGTTCGCGGCCAGTCTGGCCCAGGGGCCTGGCCCGATGCGGACGAAATCGCAGATCCACCGGCTGCTGCACTATCTTGAGCGGCTCAAGTGCGAAGGGGGCAGCGATCTTTCCGCCGCGGCCAAGTCGTTCGCCACACGCAATCTCGGCCCCGGCGTCGTGGTCGTCGTTTCCGACTTCCTCGACAAGAACGGATACGAAGCGGCTTTGAGGTATCTGATCGCCCGAAATTTCGACGTCTACGTCATTCATGTCCTTTCGGCTGAGGAAATCGACCCGCCGCTGACGGGTGATCTGCGGCTGACCGACGCGGAAGACGGTGACTGCGCCGAAATCACGATCACGGCCCCGCTGCTGGAACGCTACAAGCGAACTCTCGAAGCGTTCAAAACCGGCCTTCGTGACTGGTGTGCCGCCCGGGGCATCCATTACACCTTCGCTTCGACCGAGGAACCGTTCGAAAAACTCGTACTGGAGTACATGCGCCGCAACGGACTGGTACGATGAAGACTCTCCGATACCGCATGACACCGCCCCTGTAACCGAGGTTCTGCCCCGCCATGCTGCCTGAAGTGACCAGCGACTGGATCTTTTACGGCCTTTCCGCCGCGTTCGTCGCTTATCTGCTGCTGATCTTCCTGACCAAATCCCGGCGGCTCAGGCAGCGTGAGCGGGCCGCTGAAGAAACGCCCGGAATCGACCTCTGATGAACGCCCTCGCACGCCTGGCCAATACCCTGAGCCCGATCCAGTGGAAGTCGCCTCTGAGCGCGGCCGCATGGGCCGCTCTGGCCGCCGTGCCGGTGTGCATCGTCCTGCTTTATTTTCTCAAGCTCAGGCGTCAGCCGGTGATGGTGCCTTCCACACTGCTCTGGCGCCGCAGCATGGAAGATCTGCGAGTCAACAGCCTGTTCCAGCGTCTGCGTCGCAATATTCTGTTGTTTCTGCAGTTAGCCACTGTTTTCCTGATTCTGGCCGCACTCGCGGGCCCGAGTCTTTCCGGTTCGAGGTCTCAGGGCCGGCGGCTCATTCTGGCGATCGATAACAGTGCCAGCATGACGGCCCGCGACATTCCGCCTGACCGCCTGAGCGCCGCCAAATCGCGGGCCACCGAATTGATCGACTCTCTCGCTTCGAACGATCTGGCCATGGTCATCGCTTTCTCGGACACGGCCGAAGTCATGGCCAGCTACACTTCGAACAAGGGGCTTCTGAAGCGAAAGATCCAGGAAATTTCGGCCACGGACCGGCGCAGCGATCCGCTCGAAGCGCTTCGTGTCGCGGACGGGCTCGCGAATCCCTCACGCCAGGCGGAAGGTGGCGTCGCCACCGAAGAAACGACACCCAAGCTCGTGATCTTCACGGACGGCGGTTTCGCGGACATTCAGGGGTTCAGTCTCGGCAATCTCGAACCGGAATTGGTGATCGTCGGCCAGGGGCCGCCGCCCTTTCGACCCGGTCAGAATGAAGAACGCATCGATTATCCCACGAAAAACCAGGGGATTCTCGCGCTTCAGGCCCGGCGCAACGAAGACGCCCCTGGAACCATCGAAATCTTCGGCAGATACAAGAATTACGACGCGGCCGACGCCGCCGCCGACCTGAAGCTCTATCGCATCGCGCTCGACTCGCCCGGCGGCGGACGCACGCTGGCGGACGCCATCAAATTCACCGTACCCGGCCAATCCGAAAAAGGCTTCCAGTTTTCCATCGCCGATTCGGGCCCTCAGGCGCTCATGCTCGAATCGACCGCGACTGGCGATGACCTGCCATCCGACGACATCGCCTACGTCGTGATCCCGCCGGGCAAGAAGCCGGGCGTGCGGCTGGTGACCTCCGGCAATCGCTACCTTAGCCAGTTTTTCAGGTCGCCCGCGATGACGGAAGCCATCCGGTTCTCGGAAATATCGCCGGATGACCTCAAAAAGCCGGAAATCGTGCAATCGCTCGAACTGGGCAGCGACAACCTCACCATTTTCGACGGCTGCACTCCGGATAAGTCGCCCCAGAACAGCACGCTCTACTTCGGCGCATTTCCGCCCGGCGACAAGTTCAAGGAGCTCAAGGCGTTCGAGAACCCCACGGTGCTCGACATCGACACCTCCAGCCCGTTGATGCAATACGTTCGGGATTTGACTCTCGTGCGAATTCGCTCCGTCCGGATCCCCGAATCGTTGCCGCCGGGAATTCGGCCGCTGATCGAAAGCGACCGGGGCCCGCTCGCCTTCGTGTCGCCCCGCGAGGGGTTTTCCGATGTCGTCGTCGGGTTCGGGCTGATGAACGCGAAGGAATTCGAAACCGACTGGTTTTTGAAATACAGCTTCCCGATTTTCCTCAACAATTGCGTCACGCAATTGGCGGGTGCCGGTTCCGACCAGGACGCGAGTTCCCGCCCCCCGGGCAACCACTTTTTTCTGACGACCGCTGGCCTTGCGGGAAAACCCGTGGAAATCCGCTGCGTCAGCGATTCGAAAATTTCGAAGACGAACGCGACTGTGGACAGCACAGGGCGATTGCCACTGACGGCGTCGTCCCGCCAGGGGGCTTTCGCCGTTTATGACGGGGTAACCCTCGTGGATCTTTTCGCCGTGAATCTTTTCGACCAGCGCGAGAGCGACCTTGCCGTCCGTGGCCTGCCCCCGAGCGACGCCCCGCCCGCATTCGCCGAAAAGTTCGGCCTGAAAATCGGATACACCCCGCTCACCGGAACTTCGAAACCGAAACCCGAAACGTCTCCGCTGTGGAAATGGGCCGTCGCGGCCGGCCTGGCGGTGCTCATGACCGAATGGTTCATCTACAATCGCCGTGTGGCGATTTGAATGCCGTTCAGCCGATTCGTCGACAATCTTGCGAAGAATATCGCATCAGGCCTCCAGGTCTTTGATCAATCGCGAATCTCAGGCATTCGCAAATCTGATGACGGACGCTCCTTTTCGTCATTCCGAAAAATGCCGGACAAATTTCGATAAAGCCCTTTACTCAAATACGGACGCATGACAAGAATCGGATTCGGCGACAAATTCGATCGCTCGGGTTCGTACTTCGGTTTCGCAAACGAATGATGATTCCTCAATAGGAGTTCCTCCATTGCATTCTTCCGACTTCAGGGACGTATACGCTCCACTGCCTCAACAGTCGCCGATCGATCTCGATGCGTCCACTCCGATCGAGCACAAGTTCGATCCCAAATTCCACAAGCTTAAATGGAATCGCAAAATCTCTGGTATTTGCAAGGACGTTGAAGTCGGGACACCGAACGAACCTCGCACGAACCGGGAATTCGAATTCGAAAAGGGATCAGGGAAACTCTCGATCGTTTATCCTGGAGAAAAGAGTCCGGTGAATTTCGAATTGGCGAAACTGCACTTTCATACCGGAAGCGAACATGTCACAAAGGGATCCAGAGCCAAGTTCGAAATTCATATCGTTCACAAAAGCAAGGAGCAAGACCCGTTCGTTCGCGGGAAGCGTGTGATTTATGCTGTCATCGCAGTTTTCGTAGAAGAAAGCGAGTCCGGAATCGATCAGGACGACAAGTTTCTCGAACTCATGAAATCACTGAACGATTCGTTCGCAAGCATGAAAAAACTCGACGACCCACAAACCCGACATTGCTCAAAAACGATTGACCCGAACCATCTGCTGCCGTTCGATCCAGCGCAATCAGGACTTACGGATCAAGCATTCTGGCGTTACGAGGGCTCGCTCACGACAAAAATCGATGTGCCCAACGATGGATACGTGAGCTGGTTCGTTCTCGAAAAGCCAAAATACCTTACGCCAGAAGCAATCGCCGAATGGACACGCAATCCACATGAGGACAAGGATCCGCAGCCACTCAACCGAAGATTCGTTCTATTCAATCCTGGCTCAACCATGAGATAACGATTGCCGAAGTGCAGACATGTCCACTTCTTCAAGAGAGATGTCCCGGGCGGCGACTCTCTTATCTCGGATCGCGATATTGAGGCTTGGGCCCCGGCAGTGGCGGCGTGTCTTCCAGCGGGATGACTTCGTCAAGCTGGGCATCCCATTTCATATGGCCGATCGACACTGAGACTACCCGCTTTTTCGCATCGACTTTGGCGATCCGGCCCGGCCGGTCATAACCCAGGCGTGGCACCACGACACGGTCGCCCACTTTCAGCCGTTCCCTCGCCGCCTGTAATTCCTGCGCCTTGAGATCCTTGCCGCGTTGCTCGGCCAGAGCCTTTTCGAGTTCCTCCTGCAGGCGGCGCGCGTCGGCCTGAGCGGCCAGCGCCTCCTGCCTCGCTTTTTCGGCTTCGGCCCGAAGCCGTTGAAGGTCGTCGAATTCCGCCGTCCCGCCGGGCGACTCCTGCCTCAGATACTCTTCAGCCCTGTCGACGACGTGGCCTGGCAAATGCAATCGCCGGGCGATCGTCAGTGCATGAGAACGCCCGGCTTCGCCGATCCGCACGCGATACAGCGGCTTGAGCGAATCTAGGTCGAATTCGACATTGGCGTTTCGAACACGGGGATTGGCCAGGGCGATCGTTTTCAATTCGCCCAGGTGGGTCGTCACTACGGCCAGAACGCCCAGCGAGTCAAGCTCGTCGACGATCGCCCGGCCCAGCGCAGATCCTTCCGCAGGATCCGTCCCGGCACCGACCTCATCCAGCAGAACGAGCGTGCGCTCGTCCGCCCGGCCGAGAATCGTCGTAATTCGCTTCATGTGCGAAGAAAATGTCGAAAGGGACTGCTGCAGACTCTGCTCGTCGCCGATGTCGGCCAGAATGTCATTCAACAGAACGACTTGCGAGCCCTCAGCCGCCGGCACGAAAAGACCGCACTGGGCCATCGCAGAAATCAGCCCCAGCGACTTCAGGGCCACCGTTTTGCCGCCGGTGTTCGGCCCGGTGACCATCAGAATCCGGTAGTCGAAGCCCAGGTGAATGTCGATCGGTGTGACTTCCCGCTTCGGGCCCGAAACGACGGCCGGCTTGCGCCATTCTTCCGTCGTACGCTCCACGACCGGCCTGACCCACGAAGCACGAACCGCCGCTTTCGCCGCCTTTTCCGCTTTACGTTTTTCGGCCAGTGCGGCGTAATCCACCCCCAGGCCGCCCTTCAGGGCCGGTATGGGATCGGCTTCATCGTCGGGAACTTCCTCAAGCTGATTCTCGACAGGAACTTCCGGCGGTTTTTCGACAGCCTTCGGCAGGCTCATGAAAACGGGTGATGGTGCCGGCGGACGGGGCTTCTTTACTGGGGGCTCCGGCTGAGGAGGCCTCGATCCGGCCGGCAATCCGGCGAATCGCGCGTCCGGAGACTTCCTCGCGGCGGCCTCCGTTCCCTTCTCGCGATGGGTTTCGAATTCTGCACCCGATTCGATCGCTGGCGGTTCCGGATCGGTTTTCGAATCGGCGATCTCAGTCGATGCGCTCTCAGTCTCGTCCTTTGCCTCGGCTGGCTGATTCGCCTCTTCCCGGAACATGTGCTCCAGCAGCGGGTGCCGCGCGGATCGCAAGAAAATCCCCTGCTTTCCGAATGTCGGACGGAAATGACGAAAATCCTGGGCGTAACGTGCCCGGGCCAGAGCGAAATCGAGCTGAGCCATTTTGCCGACGGCCAGCAGGATATCTTCGCCGACCTGGCCGATCTGCTCCGAAAGCCAGTGCAGAATGCGCCGGATCTCTTGCTTTTCCTTATCTCGCAGGAACGAAAGCTGCGCCGATTGGTCCGCGATGGCGGCCGGTTCGACATAGACCGTTTCGCTGGAGGCGCTTGTGCGCTGCACCGAACCCGGCACCTCGCCGCGTCGTTCGCGAATCACCGGCACGACGTAATGATGGCCGACCATCGTATAGTTGGAATATCGCAGCAGGCCTCGCGCATCGAGCGTACGAATCAAATTCCGCAGCGTCGCCTGAATGCGGGCCTCGGCTGTCCGAATCTCGCCCCGAATGTTGGAGAGCTTGCGGCTGGCCGTGTCCAGCATTTCGCCCCGTTCGTCCAGGCAGCCTTCGATCGTATTCTTGAGCGACGAAAAATCGGCGAGACCGAAGCCGATGGCGGCCAGACGCGGGCTCTGTCTCGTATTCCGGTCGACCCAAAGCTGCACGTCGTCCACGACCCGCAGCACCGCGGAAACCTGACAGATTTCGTCGGCAGCAAGTGTCGCGTGGGTCATCGCCCGGCGAACCAGCGGCCGTACGTCGGTCATGCCACCCATTGGAGGGCCCAGGCCGGCCCGCACCAGTTCGAGCAGTTCTTCGGTTTCCTGTAGCCGTTGATCGATCTCGCCCATCTCATGCAGCGGCACGATCGCGAGCGCTTCGTCGCGGCCCAGGCTCGTGGCGGCATAACCGGCGACGATCGCCCGCAGGCGCTCGAATTCCAGCAATTCCAGCGTGTGTGCATCCATCGGCAGTCGAATCGCGGCGATTCCGGACCGGGCCGGAATCACCCCTCCCTTCGAATTTCAGGCCAGAGCCGGCAGGCTCGTCAGATTTCCTTGAGTTCTTCGTCGAACAGCGGCACGCAGTCGACAAGCCGTGCCGATTCGCCGTCATGCACGGCCATCTTCGGGCCAGCGAAGAGCGCTGCACCAGCGAAATCGCCGTTTTTGCGGATCGCGTAAAAGTTCACGTTGAAATTGGGCCGGCCCTTGGCGTCCTGAAGCCGCTTGTCCCGATTCGTCGCCACGATCCTCTTGCAGCACTCGACGAGAACGTCCTTCAGCGGTTTGTCTGGGCTCCGGCGCATCTCCTCGACGGCCAGAAAACTCGACAGATTCAGCAGATTCGCCTCGCCCCGGCCCGTGGATCCCGCTGAACCGACGTCGTTGTTCAGATACAGCCCGGCACCGAGAATCGGCGAGTCGCCCACCCGGCCGGGAATCTTGTAATACAAGCCCGAGGTCGTCGTCGTGCAGCCGAGATCGCCATGCGTATCGAGCACGGAACAATGGATCGTGCCATATTCGCGGACATAATCAGGTCCGAAGAACTTGCGCACTTCAGGGTCGAGTTCGTCCGCCGGCGGCGGGACGCGATCATCGTTGCGGCTTGACGTTTCTTTCCAGTAAAGCCAGATCTTGCGGGCCTCTTCGGTCAGCAGGTTCTCTTCGGGAAAGCCATGTGCCCGGGCGAACCGCAGTGCCCCTTCACCGACGAGCAGGCAGTGGTCCGTGCGCTTCATCACCAGCCGCGCCACGGCCGCCGGGTGCTTGATGTTGCGCAGGCTGGCGACCGAGCCGCCGCCGTGAGTGGGCCCGTGCATCACGGCCGCGTCCAGCTCGACGACTCCGTCTTCGTTCGGAATCCCGCCCAAGCCGACCGTGTGATCGCTCGGATCGGCTTCGACCAGGGCCACGCCAGCGATGGCGGCGTCCAGCGGATCATGCCCTTTTTTGACGAGGTCCATGGCTAGTTTGACCGTCTCCAGGCCATTCGCGCTGGAGACCGCGATCGGGCGGCCTTTGCCGGCCGGCTTGACTTTCGCGGCACCCATCGATGCGGCGCACAGGGCGGCGATCGGGGTCGACAGGAACGCGCGGCGTTGTACGGGCGGCAGCATGTTCGAGGCTCCATGTTGAAGGTTGGCGGACGTTCGAACCGAACACTTGCGCCGTCCATCCGACACGTACATAAGTTAACTTCGGGATGATCGATCGACCAGTGGCGACCCTGAACTCGAAACGCGACCCGCCGATTTTCCGGTACGGATCGTTCGTAAATTCCGCGACGAAATGCCCCCGATGTCGATTCCGCCTGATTCGCCTTGCCCATTTCCGGAAATTCCGTACCATGCCCGATCGAACGTTCACGGAAGATACGTTGCACGGAGGCACGGCGGCCCATGAGTTCCGTTCGAGAGCCCTACAGGTTCCGCCAGTCAGTCTGGCGAGCGGCGATCGCCGCCGTCATGATTTCGCTGATCGCCGGATGTGCCGGCAAAGTCGGTACCACGGCCCGAAGCATGCTGTCGCACGTGCGTGAGGACTCCGACCCCAACGTACGCTACGAGGCTTACGCCAAACTCGGCCGTAAAAGAACTTACGACAACGAACAGCAGATGATCGAAGCCGTCGCAGAACTCTCGGCCCGGCTCGACGGCGACAAGGAACCCGCCATCGCCAGGGCCTTGATCTGCAGGTCGCTGGGCGACCTGAAACGGCCTGAAGCCCGTGTGGCGCTCATCAAATGCCTGGAGGACGAAGACGGCGACGTGCGGACCGAAGCCGCACGGGCACTCGGCAAGGTCGGTACGGATGAAGATGCCGTGCTTCTGGCCCGGATGATGGCCATCGACACAACCCACAACGGCCGCGTGGCAGCCGCCGAAGGCCTGGCGAACCTGAAGCCGAAGGATCCGAAAGTGCTCGTCTCGCTTTCGGAAAATCTCAACAACGACGACCCTGCGATCCGCCTGGCTGCGTATAAGGCCCTCAAATCGATCACGGGTGCCAATCCGGGAACCGATGTCGAAGCCTGGCAGGAATATCTCGCACGCAACATTCCTGGCTTTTCCGGCGAATCGCCGGTGGCGACACAGCCAGCCCCCAGCCAGATCGCAGCCCGCCCGGCTTCGCCGCGTGGTATCTCGATGCCCGAAATGTCACCCAGTGATGCCGCAGTCCGTCCGGTCGGCCTGCACCCGGGTGATTTCCGGACGAACGCGGCCCCGGCGGCAGCCAGTACGGCCACATCGGGCTCCGGAAGCCGGCCATGATCACACGTGTCACAGGCACGCTGGAAATCCTCGGTACCGAAGAAGCTTTTCTCGCAATCGGCCCGATTCAGACCTCCCTGTCCATCTCCGAAGAGACCCGCGGAAAGTTGCAGTCGCGACTGGGCGAACAGGTTACGCTCTATACGATCTTCGATATCGAAGGCGGTGTCGGTGGTTCGCGCATGACGCCCCGGCTAATCGGGTTTCTCTCGCCCCTCGACCGCGAATTCTTCGATGTGTTCACGTCCGTCGATGGCGTCGGAGTGCGTAAAGCCCTGCGTGCCATGACTCGCAGCGTCCGTGACCTGGCAAGGATGATCCAGGATCAGGACGTCAAGGGCCTTTCCACCCTGCCCGGAATCGGCGAGGCGTTCGCGGAACGAATCGTGGCCAAGCTGCGCCGCAAAGTCGCCACGTTCGCGCTCGGTTCCGGCGATTCGGACGCCGGCTCGAAATCGGCTGGAAAACTGGCGAACGTGTCCGACCAGGTCATCGACGATGCCTTTCAGGTGCTGCTCTCGTTCGGCCATGCCGATAGCGACGCTCGCCGCATGATCGAAACGGCACTGACGGAAGGGACGAAATTCGCCTCCGCGGCGGATCTACTCGCGACGGTCTACGGAGCCGAAGCCAGCCCACCATCCAGGCCGAAGCCTCCGAAAGGGCGTAAGTGAGTTTCTGACAGGCAATGTCGATGTACATCTGTTCGAATCGAAGTTCGGACGTTAGAATCGTCTGAAATCGAATTGCAGCAGGATGATCGGAACCGGCGTCGGAGACCGCCATGCGCGAACGCAAAATCACCGGATCGGCACCGGCGGCGAATCCGGCCGCGGCGGCCCCCGTCCCTTCGATTGCGGAAACCGGTGACAAGGCCAACGATTCCTTAAGACCGACACGACTTGTCGAGATGATCGGCCAGAAGGCCGTTGCGGACAGGTTGCGCGTCGCCCTGGAAGCGTGCCGCAAGCGGGGCGACCCGCTGCCCCACATTCTTTTTGACGGACCGCCCGGGCTCGGGAAAACGACGTTCGCCACGGTGCTCCATCAGGAGCTGAATGTCGATCTGGCGATGACCTCTGGCCCGGCCCTGGACAAAAAGGGCGATGTCATGCCCTTCCTCACCAACGCCGCCGAAGGGTCGATCCTGTTCATTGACGAAATCCACCGGCTGCCCAAATCGGTCGAGGAATTCATCTATCCTGTCATGGAGGATTTCCGCGTCGACGTCGTCCTGGGCGAAGGAGTCGCTGCACGTACGCTGAACCTTCCCCTGAAACGGTTTACGATCATCGGCGCCACCACCCGCAGTGGCATGCTGTCGAGTCCTTTGCGCGACCGGTTCCACATGCATGAGCATCTGGAGTTCTACGATGTCGAGGAGCTGGCCCGGATCGTCACCGTGAACGCGGTGAAGCTCAAAACGACCATCACCCACGAAGCCGCCCTGGAACTGGCGCACCGGAGCCGGGGGACGCCCCGACTGGCTAACGCAAGGCTCAGGTGGGTCAGGGATTACGCCACGGCCAGGTCGGACGGGGTCGTCACCGAAACGATCGCCCGCGAAGCGCTCGACATGCAGGAGATCGACCGTGAGGGGCTCGACCGCCAGGACCGTCGTTATCTCGAAGCCCTCATTCAGGTTTTCGCAGGCGGACCGACCGGCGTCGAAGCCCTGGCGGCCACCCTGGCGATTTCGCAGGACACGCTCTCGGACGAAGTCGAGCCGTTCCTGCTTCGGTCCCACTTCATCATCCGCACGCCGAGAGGCCGCTGCGCGACACCCAAGGCCTACGACCACCTAGGGTTCCGTCGACCGAAACCGAAACCTAAGGAGTACGGCCAGGAAACGCTTTTCGGCCCGGCGTGATCACGCGACTCAGGTCGATTTTTCCGCCAATCAGAACGAATTCCGGGGCAGATTCGGCATATCCGACGCTGATTCTTATTGAAAGCGCTCGTCATTCGGCCGATAATGATGAAGTAGCCCACCTGACCAGGCACGAGTGCCCCCCACCATGATGGCCCGAATCGTCCGCCCAGCTTTGCTCTTCTCTCTGATTTTGACGGCTCGTGCCGTTTCCTTCGCGGATGAACCCGCGCATGGCACATCGAAAGTCAAGCCGGAACAGGCCGCAGAATATCGCGACAAGTTACAGCCGTTTCTGGCCAGGTATTGCGTCAGTTGCCATAACCCGAAAGAGAAGAAGGCGAATTTCGACCTTTCGAAATATGGCTCGCCGGAATCGATCGTGGCCGACCGTAAACGTTGGCAGCGTGCGGCGGAATACATTGCGAGCGGCGAGATGCCGCCCGAGGAATCGCCTCAGCCCGAAATCGAACAGGCCGACGCCATGGCGGCCTGGATCGGCGGATTCCTCGAAAGCCAGCCATGCGACCCTTCGGACAGCAGCCCCGGTCAGGTGACCTTGCGGCGGCTCAACCGGGTCGAATATCGCAACACGGTTCGTGACCTGGTCGGTGTCGATTACAAGCCGACCGACGAATTCCCTTCGGACGACGTAGGTTACGGCTTCGACAACATCGGCGATGTGCTGACGTTGTCGACCGTCCTGATGGAAAAGTATTTCTCGGCCGCGGAGCAAATCGCGGAAGAGGCGATTCTTTCGGACGAAGCCCGATTTGGCCCGGCCCTGGCGCTCGACCTCGAAAAAGCGAAGGCCAGCGAAGCGGTGCATGCCGCGAACGAGGGGAAATACTTCATCTCGAACGGCACTCTGCAAATTCCGGTGAAGATCGAAAAGCCAGGGACTTATCGGCTTAAGGTTCGCGGCTGGGGTGATCAGGGCGGCGACCAGGTCGCGAAGATGAAGTTGAAGGTCGACGGCCTGGGCGAAGCGGTCGTCGACGTCCCTGCCCTGCGCGACAAGCCAGGCGATTATGAGCTGGCCGTGACTTTCGAAAAGCCGGGCGAGGCGACAGCCACGATCGAATTCGTCAACGACGCGTACCTTGCGAAATCGGATAAAGAAAAAGGCTACGACCGGAATCTGATGGTGGAGTCGGTCCAGTGGGCGGGTCCGGCGCCCGTTTCGGCTCCCAAGCCGCTGGAATTCCAGCGGAAGCTGTTCGCGTGCCACCCGGCCGGCGACCATAACGACGAATGCGTGAAGAAGATCCTGGCGGATCTTTCCGAACGCGCGTTTCGCCGTCCGCCCCGAAGTTCCGAAACCGGAAGACTTTTCGACCTGGTCCAGCAATCGCGGCGGTCCGGCGAATCGTTCGAGTCGGGCATTCAGCTCGCCTTGAAGGCCCTGCTGATTTCGCCCCACTTCCTGTTCAAAATGGAAGCGGACCCGAGCTACGAATCGGACGCCAGGATTCGCAACCTCAACGATTACGAACTGGCGACACGGCTCTCTTACTTCCTGCATGGCTCGATGCCGGACGCCGAGCTTTACAAGGCGGCGAAGGCTGGCCAGCTTTCGAAGGACGACGTTCTGGAAAAGCAGGTCAGGCGGATGCTCGACGATGCCCGGATCAACCAGCTCGTCGACAACTTCGGCATGCAGTGGCTTCAGTTGCGCAACCTGCAGAACATCGGCTTCGATACCAAACGGTTCCCAAAATTCGACGGCGAACTGAGGCGGGCCTTCTATCAGGAAACCCGCCAATTCCTGACGCACCTGATCCGTGAAGATCGCAGCGTTTTGGAACTGATCGATGCAGACTATACGTTCGTCAATGAAAAACTGGCCTCTCATTACGGCATCGACGGAGTCAAGGGCCGCCAGTTCCGCAAGGTGCCCCTGACCGACCGGAATCGTGGCGGGCTGATCACCCAGGCTTCGGTTCTGGCCGTGACATCGAATCCGACCCGCACCAGCCCCGTGAAGCGGGGCCGCTGGATTCTCGAACAACTGCTGGGGACGCCCCCGCCCCCACCGCCGCCGAACGTGCCGGAACTGATGGCCGACGAGGCCGCCCTGGCCGGCACGTTGCGACAACAGATGGAGCAGCACCGCAAGGATCCGAGCTGTGCCACCTGCCACGCGAAGATGGACCCGCTCGGTTTCGGCCTGGAGAATTTCGACGCCGTCGGCGGTTGGCGTAGCCTTGACGGCAAAGAGCCGATCGACTCCACCGGCGAACTCCCCTCCGGCGAAAAATTCGCGGGGCCTGGCGAACTGAAGAAAATCCTGCTGGGCCGCAAGAAGGAATTCGTGCGGAACCTGACGGAAAAGATGATGATCTATGCTCTGGGCAGGGGCCTGGATACGAACGACCAATGTGCCGTCGAGGAAATCGTGAAGACCGTCGAAGCCGACGGCTACCGGTTCTCCCGCCTCGTTCTCGAAATCGTGCGAAGCGACCCGTTCCGTAAACGCCTGACATCAAAGGCCAAGCCATGATGATTCGCCCTCAGCCGCTGTCACGACGCACCGTTCTGCGTGGCCTCGGGTCGGCTTTCGCGCTGCCCTGGCTGGAATGTATGGGGACCGCGCCTGAAGCCGCGGCCGCGGTCGCGAAGAAGACCGCGACGGGTGTCGCGACCGACTCCCCGATCCGCATGGGCTTTTTCTACGTGCCCAACGGCGTGCACATGCCCGACTGGCGACCCGAAACGACCGGATCCCTGACCGCCCTGCCGAAAACCCTTCAGGCCCTTGAGCCGTTCCGGAAGGATCTGATGGTCCTCTCCGGGCTGACCCAGAACGGCGGTCGTGCTCTGGGCGACGGCCCCGGCGACCATGCCCGGGCCCTCGGCAGTTTTCTCACCGGTACGCACCCGTTCAAAACCGACGGCGCGAACATCCGTGCGGGGATTTCGGCCGATCAGGTCGCGGCCGACGCGATCGGGCATCTGACGAAGTTCCGGTCTCTGGAACTCGGCTGTGACCGGGGCGCTCAGTCCGGCAATTGCGACAGCGGCTATTCGTGCGCCTACTCTTCGAACATCTCATGGCGGTCCGAAACGGTCCCCAATCCCAAGGAAGTCAATCCGCGCGTCGTGTTCGAACGGCTTTTCGGGGACTGGAACGCCGATCCTTCGGACGTGGCCTCATGGCGCCGCAAACGGCACCGCCAGAGCATGATCGACTTCGTTCTCGAAGACGTGCAGCGGCTACGCCCCCGTCTGGCCGCCAACGATCAGCGTAAGGTCGACGAATACCTCAACTCGATTCGCGAAGTCGAAATTCGCATCGCCAAGGCCAGCCGCCCGGCCGAAGAGACTGAAGGCACCGCCGAGGGCATGACGGTCAACATGCCGGCTCCCACGGGCGTTCCGACAGATTTCAAGGAACATATCCGCCTTCTCCTGGACCTGCTCGTTCTGGCGTTCCAGACCGATCAGACGCGCATCGCCACGTTCATGTACGCCAACGAAGGCTCGAACCGGAGCTATGCGTTCATCGACGTGCCGGAAGGCCACCACGACCTCTCGCACCACGGCAACAACGCCGAAAAGCAGGCCAAGATTCAGCAGATCAACTCGTTCCACATGGATCAGTTCGCCTATTTCCTGAACAAGCTGCGTTCGATTCCCGAAGGCGACGGCAATCTGCTCGACCATTCGATGATCGTCTACGGCTCAGGCCTCGGCGACGGCAACCGTCACAACCACGACGACCTGCCGATCCTTCTGGCCGGCGGCGGCAACGGGTCACTGGTTTCCGGCCGGCACCTTCAGTACCGCACGGATATGCCGCTCAACAATCTTTTCCTCTCCATGCTCGACCGCATGGGCGTCCCGGCGATGGCCGTCGGCGACAGCACCGCCCGACTGCAGGACCTGGGACTCTGATTCACTGACTCAGTACCTCGGAAAAAGCAGGCAGTTGCCCAAAAGGCTCTGCCTGTTTCATTTCGTGTTTGAGCTGTCGTTCCAGCGATCGATCGCTTCAAGCAACCATAGCGGTGCTCCTGCGAGATCCGGCTGGGGCAATTCGGCCGAAAGACGCTCGGCTCTCCGGTTCATTTCGTCCAGGGCAGGTACTCCGAATTGAGCTCTTTCTTCGTCCGTCGTCTCAGGCTCGACATCCCAGAGCCGATATGCCTTACCGTCCGGAACGATTTGCGTTCCGTATTTCTGATTCCGCCCCTGGTACATGCACCATCGATCGAACGCGGCCGCGGCAAGCCAATGTGCGTCGGGGTTCCCCGTCATGGCCGACCGGGTCGCCAGATCGTGGGCCATGCGGGCCTCTTCAGGATCTTCGCCATGATTGAACAGCCACGCGGCATGATAAAAGTCGAAGGAATCCGGGCCGTCAATCTCGACGAGAATGCAACGTGCCCGCTCGCGGCGGAGGCGATCCCGCGCACGCAACTCAGCGTATCCGGTCGTACCGACGAGCGGCACAGTCGCGTGCTCCGCACGATCTTCGCGATACATGCGTTCCAGTTCCAGGTTCATGCTCGGCAAACCACTCCGTGACCGGTGATCAGCCCGCCACGATCTTGTCCGCTTCCTTTCGCAGATCCGCTTCGAGGGCTTGCAGCAACGAGGCCGTCTTCGCCTTGACGGCAGCCAGGCCTGATGCGGGCGTTCCAGCCGGAACTTCCGTACGGGCGAACAGATAGAACTTGATCTTCGGCTCCGTGCCGGACGGGCGGACGGCGAACCGGACGTCAGGCGCGTCCAGCGAGAACATCAAAAGATCGCCTGAAGGTTCAGGCAATGGCTTGTCGGACGGTGCGGGCTTGAGAATCTTCGTGACGTGCTTCGCGTAATCGTCCACGCGAACCAGGTCGAGCCCGGCGATCTTCACGGGCGGCGTCGTCCGGAAACTGGCCATGATCTTGCGAATCAGCTCCGCGCCGTCACGGCCCGAAAGCGTCAGGTTGAACGCAGCCTGGCCATAGTGGCCGACCTGAAGATAAAGCGAATCGAGATATTCGAGTACCGTACGGCCCTGGGACTTGAGCCATGCGGTCATCTCGGCGAACAGGAAGGCAGCCACGGTGGCATCCTTATCGCGTGCGTACGTGCCTTTCAGATAGCCGTGCGATTCCTCGAAGCCGAAGAGAAAATCCTCAGGTCCTTCGGCATCTATCGCGGCGGCGATCCACTTGAACCCGACGAGCAGGTCATTGACGACCTTCAGGCCCGCCTTGCGGTAAATGGCCGGCGCCATCGGTGTGGAAACGAGGGTGGAAACCAGATAATTCCCAGGCTTCAGCTTGCCCGCGGCCTTTGTCCTTTCCAGAACGAAAGCCGCCAGCAGGACACCGATCGAATTGCCGTCGATGGTCGTCCATTCGCCGGCCAGGTCGGCCGTCACGGGCACGGCCGCACCGATACGGTCTGCGTCCGGGTCGGAGGCCAGTACGAGATCGGCGCCTGTGGCTTTGGCCTCGGCGATCGCGGCTTCGAGAGTTTTCGGAATTTCGGGGTTGGCCACATGGCCCGGAATCGTCGAGAAGTTCGCGTCAGGAACGCTTTGCGCGGCAAGTAGATTGACGCTCGAGAAACCAGCCCGCTTGAGAGCCTCCCCCACGCTGGTGCCGCCGACGCCATGCATGGGCGTATAAACGATGCTTAGGTTGCGCTCGGGCGAAACGGATTCTCCCAGCACGGCTTTCAGGTAAGCTGCATCGACATCCGGTCCGGCGATCCGGATCGTGCCTTCCGCCAGAGCCTTATCGTAATCGGCCATGGGGATCGGCTGATCGGCAGAAGCGACGACAGCGTCGATGATCGCGGAATCGTCCGGCGGCACGACCTGCCCTCCGTGGCCGTTATAGCACTTGAACCCGTTATCCGAAGGCGGGTTATGCGACGCCGTGATCATGATCCCCGCCGCGCAGTTCAGATGCCGGACGGCGAACGACAGGAGCGGTGTGGACCGGAACGAATCGAACAGATAAACGTCCAGCCCCGCGGCGGCGATGACCCGTGCACAGACTCTTGCGAATTCCGGCGAGTTATGCCGCGTATCGTGAGCGACGACGACGGCAAGACGGCGATTCTCTCCCTCATGACGTTTAAGAAGAAAGTCGACGAGGCCGCGGGCGCTTTCGGCCATGGTCCGCTCGTTGAGGACATTCGTCCCGATCGGTGCCATCAGACCCCGGCGGCCGCCGGTACCGAATTCCAGCACCTTATAGAAGGCATCTTCGAGCGTCTTCCACTGGTCATTCGCGATCGATTCGGAAAGTGTGCCCAGGTAGGCCGAAAAAGCGCTGGAAGTCAACCATCGCTGAATATTGGCGGAAGCTTCAGGCGAGATCAGGTTTCGGCGTTGAGCTTCTTCGAGCCGCCTCAGGGATTCATTGACTTCGGTGGTCGCTGCCATGTTGGCCTTTCCGCTTCGATTGTTCTGATTCAGCCCCGGTGCCAGCGATGCCGTCTGGCGATCCGTTCGGTTCAGGCACGGGGACGGAATATGCGTCAAGTTAACGTAGATCCGCTTCGAAGGCCAGTGTCGAGCCCGGCCAGAATCAGGCGATTCGGTCCTGAAATTCGGACTTTCGTTCGATCTCGGCCGAAAGACTCGGGGGCGTCAATCGGTCACTTCGGAGAGAATCTCCATAGATTCGCAGGAATTTTTCGAAATTGAGGTTGATCGAATTTCGGATCCGGGTATGATTCCGGTGATTTTGCAAAATTCCCTTTGCAAAAATCACCAATTTGCCAGAATCGCCAAATGACAAGCGGCTCAGGCAAAGTGCCACAGATTTCTTTATCCCCATGGGATCGCCTGGTTTATGGCGACCACCCAACCTCATCCGTCGTTATTGCCGCGTGTTTGGCACGGGTTGTGCATTGTATTTCCGTCATCACACGGGAACGTTGATCGAGGATCGATCGACGTAATCGAAAAAGTCTGAAGTCAAGCGTCACGGCGAACGATGAGAGTTAAGTCTCTGTATCGGTCGTGACGATCTTGCGGGCCGGCCCAAGGATGAGGGCCGATTCGCATCAGATCGCAGGGAGGTCCCATGTCTCGTTTCAAGAAGTCGCTCAAACCGGGTATCGATCAGCTGGAACGCCGCGAGGTGATGTCCTCGGGGGGCCCATCGGATCAAGCCCAATACATGCTTGAGCTGATCAACGAGGCACGCATGAACCCGACGGCGGCCGCTCGACGCATTTCGAACGAGCAAAGCCCCGATGTCGTCATGACGATGAATCACTACGGCGAAAGCCTTACGGCCGCCGCTTCACAAGTGTCTTCGGCACCGTCCAGGCAGCCGCTTGCCTGGAACGACAAACTGGCCGACGCCGCCACGATGCAAAGCCAGTATCAGGCGGACACCGGCCAGCAGACGCACGACGGTCCGAACGGCATGAACCTTGAGCAGCGTCTGGCCTCGAAGGGTTATTCGACGAACGCCGGTTCGACGGAAAACGCCTTCGCCTACGCTAAATCGGTCGATCGTGCCATGCAGGCGTTCCTGATCGACTGGGGTGTCTCCGACCGGGGCCATCGTCGCAACATCCTGCAGAACGATGTTAACGCCGACAAATCCTTCAACGAAGTCGGAATCGGGATCGTACCGACATCGAACCGGAATCTCGGCCCGCTGGTCATTACACAGAATTTCGCCCGCTCTGCCACGAACCCCGATCCCAAGCTGGTCGGCGTCGTGTACAACGACAATGACCGTAACTCGTTCTACACCCCGGGCGAAGGTGTCGATCAGGTCCTCATTCGTGCCCAGAATCTGGAAACCGGAGAAGTCTCCAGCACGAACAACTGGAATTCCGGCGGATATCAACTGGAGCTCAAGCCTGGCCGGTATCGTGTCAGTGCCCGTCGAGGCCTGAAGTCGCTGGGCGTGCAGGACGTCAATGTCGGTAACGAAAACGTCAAAATCGATTTCGTCGCTGACCCTGACAGCTCGCCTTCAGTGACCGACGATACGCAGGAGACCCCCGCCCCAAAAGTACGAGTGGCCGGATTCGCGGCCAATCGCTCGATGTCCAGCGTGCTCGCGAACTCGACGAAGTTCGAAAGCTCGTCCATTCGCAACTGGTCCGCATGGAAGCCGAGAGATTGATCCAGCATTGATCCGATCGAAGGTCGGATCCCCCACGTGACTCCACCTCACGCCCCGGTTCGCCGGGGCGTTTTCGTTTACGCCTCCAGTCCGGAGACATGCTGAACCCCTCCTGGTTCGCACATCATTCCCAGCCCAGCGCCATCGGCGGCAATTCCCGCGTGATTTCCGCCAGTCGATATCCGAAGCCCGGCCCCTCGACCGTCGACAGATCGACGCACCCTTCCCTCCGGCGATAAAGCCCGGGATGCACGGCCGCTTCCGGCCCGGAAACTTCCGGATAGAACTGCATGCCGTTGGTCTCGACGCCCATGATCGTCCCGGCATATGCCGCCAGGAGGCAATGCGGAATCTGGGCCAGCATCGGGTTCGAAAGGTCCTGAACCATCAGCGTCATCCCGTGCGCTTTCGCCCAGGCCAGGCTGAGCAGGGCACCGGTCTGGGTTTTGCAGGTTTTCAGAGCGACGCCCGTCCAGCCCAGGCTTCGGCCGAGTTTGACGAGATGCCAGTCGTGGGCCGATTCGTCCATGAACAACGGCTTGCGGGCCGAAACGCTGCGTACGTCGATCGGGTGCGATTCCAGGTCATACGGAAACGGCTGTTCCACATAGAGAATCATTCCGTATACGCGAGGGTGCTCGATCATGAGCCGGTCGAGAATCGCATTGACGTAGGCAGGGTCCTGCACGGTGCAGTTGAAGTCGGTCGTCAGCCAGTCGCAACCCATTTCGATCGCAAGCTTTCCGACTGTCAGCAGACGATCGTAGTCCCATTCCGGATCGTCGCCCCTCAGTTTGATCTTCAGGCAGTTCAGCCCATCCGTCCGAATCCATTCTTCGAGCAACACCGGATATCCGTCGTTCGGCTCGGTGCCCGTCAATTCCTGGGGCAGGACAGGATCCTTCCCTCCGACCAGATGCCAGGCCGGCAATATCGTCGGCGGCGTGGGCATCAGAAAATCGGCGGGATAAAGGCCTGCGAAAGAGACACTCGCATCCTCGGCCGGAGTCAGATAACTGGCCAGGTCACGGTTCATCCACTGCCCGGTATATGTTTCGTAAGTCCCGACTTTATGGACGATTCCGTACGCGTCGTGAAGGGCCAGATCGAAGGCTGAGCAGCAGACCAGTGCCGCCAGCCAGGGCATCGGCTCCTGATTCATCGAAATCCGGTAAACGTTGATTTCGTTCCAGAGCTGGGTGAGCGGCCCCTCGACGAAGGCCGAGCCGACTTCCATCGGGTGCCCGGTCTCGCGAAATTCGGCCCAGGCCTTCACCAGTCCCCGGCAGAATTCGATGAGCACGTCATGCCTTAAGGCGTACGAAAGCGAACTCGGCCAGACCCACTGCACGGAAAGCGGCGTCTCACCCCAGCCGGTCGCGATCTTGCCGTCGCGGGTTTCGACCGTCAGAGAGATTCGCGCACACGTCACTTCCGTCGTGACTTCAGGCCCAAATTTCAGCGGCATGCGCGTCTTGATAGGCAGCAGATACATCGAACAGGCGCGGGGGCGGATGTCAGTGGGCAAGGACATTTCTGGCGTCGGCTCCCTGCGATTGCGGCGGGTCGGTCTCGGGCGTATCGCGACAGTCTGCCAGAACCGGCAAGCCTTGCCAAGCGTTCGAACCGGAACGAAGGGTTCGAAACGCAGATGACTTACGAAGTCGCCAGGAAATTGTCATTTCCGAGCCTGCCGCCGCAAGTGTCTCGCTTCCGGCTCTCGGGCGAATTATGATCGAACCGACTCACGAACTCGCCCTTGATTCGATTCACTTCCGGTGGCCGTCTCCATGTCTCACCTGATCTTTCTGCCGATACTTATGACACTCGCCGCTACGGATCCACAGACAGGCTTCGCTCTCTATCGAACGGTGCCGCCAGGTGCGGCCTTGGTCCATACCGGACAGATCTTCCCGGAAAAGCCCGGCAAAATTCTTGAGCAAGTCGCAGACATCTCCGAACGGATCAAGCGGTTGGCGGGTGGCCCCGATCGGATCGTCCGCCTTCATGTCGTCGTCAGCCCTTATGTTCCTAAGGATATTCTTCTCCAAGCGTTGCGGGATGCATTTCCGGATGAACCCAGCCGGCCCGCATTGACACTGGTTCGTGGCAACATCGAAAAGCAGGGAGCCATGCTCGCCATGGACGCCGTCGCCATAGACGACACGGCCACGCCCGGGCTTTCCCGCGTATTACCACCCGGCGGCCGCATCGACATCGCCGGGCAGGCCGAAAAGGCGGACGGCAATCTCTCCAGTGCGACGAAGGCCACGCTCGATAGTCTCGAAAAGACGCTGAAACACCTCGGTTCGGACCGTTCGAAGATCGTCCTTCTCAAAGGCTTCTTCAAGCCAGCTTCGGACGCGGCCGCCGTCCGCAAGGCCGTGGCCGAGTATTTCGCTCCCGAGCCAGCCCCGCCGCTGGTTCTCGTGGAATGGACGATGTCTTTGCCCATCGAAATCGAACTGGTCGCCGCCACCGGGGCCGAAACGTCCGCAGGCCTACGTTACCTGACTCCGCCCGGGATGACGGCCTCGCCGGTTTACTCAAGAACAGCTGTGACCCACGGCAGGTTCGACACGGTCTATACGAGTGGGCTCGTCGCACCAGGCGGAACACGCGAACCCCATCAGGCAGACACGATATTCGAAACTTTGAAAGTCATATTGAAATCGACGGGCACTGACATGAACCATCTCACCAAGGCCACTTATTACGTGACATCCGACATTGCGAACAAGGGGCTCGACACGCTTCGGCCGACTCTCTACGACCCGAAACGGCCGCCGACAGCTTCGAAGTCAGGCGCGATCGGCCTGGTGCATGACGGTGGCCAGGGGCTGCTCGTCGACATGATCGCCGTGACTCCGCCGAAACCCTGATTCAGCCGATTCTTGAGACACTTCCATCGACTTGGGATATCGACGCCATGATACCTCGCTTCCGAACTGCCTTCGCATGTTGTTTCCTGTGGACCATGGCGACGATGATGCCCGATGACGCAACTGCACAGGCCCCCAACTTCGAACCGGCGAAGACCGTTAAAATCGCAGCCGAAGATCGTGCGCGATTCGAAGCCGCCCTCAAGGAGCTGGATGCGTCCTTCGGCAAGCCGCATTTGCCCTTCGAAGCGCGATACGAAAAGGACTCATACGCCTGGGACGATGCCGAAATCGGCAGAAAGGCCCTGCGCTGGATCCTGAAGCACGACGAATTCTATCAGCCCCGGTTCGTCGCCATGACGGACCGTGTCATCGCCATGACACGGGACCGGCTTGCGAAGATGAACGACGAACACGAACCCCGCCCCGGGTTTGGCCGCGTGTACGGCTATCTTTCAGGTGTGGACGGTTCGGTACAGCCTTTCGCAGTCTATTTTCCGCCCGATTTTTCGCTGAAAGATCACGAAACGAAACGTGGGCTGCTTGTCGTTCTCCATGGCCGGAACCAGACGCTCAACGAAGTCTCGTTCATCGACGCCCACGAAGGCAAGCCGTATCCGAAGTCCGAAATCGATAACGGGATGAACAGAATCGTCCTGCACGTTTACGGCCGGACCAACAACGCCTATCGATGGGCAGGTGAAATGGACGTCATCGAAGCCCTTCAGGCAACGCAGATTCGTTTTCCGGTCGATACTTCGAAGATCGACCTCCAGGGCTTTTCGATGGGCGGTGCGGGGGCCTGGCACCTCGGCCTGCACCGACCCGATCTCTGGAAAACGGTCGAAGCCGGCGCCGGTTTCAATGAAACACGCAAGTATGCAAGAAGGCGTGAGCTGAAGCCCTGGGAAGAAAAGACACTGCACATTTACGACGCTTTCGAATCGGCCCGAAATACCGCCGGAGTGCCCACGATCGGCTACGGCGGCGAGGAAGACCCGCAGCTTCAGGCTTCGACGAACGTACTGGAACAATTGAAATCGGAAGGCTTCGCGACGAAAGTCGACGGGCTGCTGACGACGGTCGAGGGTCTCGATTTTCTCCGTGTCGTCGGCGCGAAAATGGGCCACAAGGTCGACCCGGCGAGCCGGCGGACGATGGACGATTTCGTCAAACGGTTTCCCGTCAAAAAGTCCTATCCGAAGATCGATTTCGTGACGTATTCGCTCAAGCACCCCGGTTGGGGCGGCGTATTGATTTATGCACTCGATCGCCATTACGACCGGGCCTGGGTGCAGGCCCACGTGAGCGACGACGGCAAAACGCTGACGATCGACCGGCTCGACAATATCGCGGCATTTCGCGTCGAACGCCCCGGCGTCGAAACAGTCATTCTCGACGGCAATTCCCACGACCTGCAAGCGCCTGGCGATTTCCGGTTCGTCGTTTTCGTAAAGCAGGCAGGGAAATGGAAATCGGTCGATGGTGAAGACGCTCGAAAAGTCGCTTTCGGGCCCACCAAACGCCCAGGCCTGACCGGCCCGATCGACGACGCCTTCTCCAGCGGATTTCTGGTCGTCGGCCCATCCGATGGTGCAGCTGGTCCGGCGAAATCGATGCTGCAAACATTTGCCAACACATGGTCGAAACACTTGCGGGGCGACTTGCCTGTCATCAGCCCCGAGGCCAAAACACCTCTGGGCATCGACCCATTCGGCCCGTCAGGCGGCCAGCATCTCATCCTGTTCGGCGATATGAAATCGAACCCGATTCTGGCTAAGATCGTGCCGAATTTGAAACAGATCCGCTGGACGGAAACCGAATTCACCCTGGGCGGCAAGACGTATTCCACGAAAGACTACATTCCAGCCCTGATCGCTCCGAACCCGCTGAACCCTGACAATTATGTCGTGATCAATTCGGGCCACACATTCGGAGATAAAGATTTCGAAGGCACCAATGCCCTGCTCTATCCCCGCATGGGCGATTGGGGCGTATTGAAATTGAAAGAAGACGGCACGACCGAACTTGTCGATTCGGGCTTTTTCGGAGAAAACTGGATGCCGAAGGAGTGAGACTTCTCGATTGCGGTCGATCGTACATCCTTGGGCGTTCGGTATTTCTTGGCAACATTGTGACTGGAGTCATGACTCCAGTCATAATGAAGAAACGAACGCATGAAACCCTGAACGCATCCTTGGAGCCAGGGGAGCGAAATCATGAAAACCGTCAGCAAAAGCGTTCTTAAGGCGAAAATGTTCGAGTTTTTCCGTGAACTGGAAGAGCATGGCGGCGAATTGATCGTGACGGATTACGGCAAACCCGTATTGAAAATTACTCGCTGCTCACCAGGGTTGAGCGTCGATGAAGCATTCGCCGAATTACGAAAAAAGGCGAACGTCCCATGGGATGTCGCTATCGAAAGTACTGAGGAAGAGTGGCCAGAACGATGACCGTCGTTCTTGATACTTGTGCGCTGCTATGGATTACGCTCGATCCGAACCGGCTGTCACCAGATGCACGCCGACTCTATGCTGAAGCGGAATCTCGACTTGTCTGCTCGATTTCGATCTGGGAGATCGGTATCAAGTGGAAGAACCGCCGCCTGGATCTGGGCACTTCATTCGACGAATATTTCGACCTGTTGAATCAATGCCGTGAATTTTCGATCATTCCGATCGATGCCAGCATTTGGGTTCGAAGCGTATTGTTGCCCTGGGACCATCGCGATCCTGCCGATCGCCTGATCGTCACTCTCGCTCAAAATCATAAGGCGACGATTCTCACTTCGGATGCTCGAATCGCAAAATTATACGATCAATGCATCAGCTGAATGATAAAGTATCAGCCGCCCCGACTTTTTAATCGAGGCGGCTGGTCGTTTAAATACGATCGATGCAATTTAGCCCCGATCCTGCCTCATTTCCCGGAAAGCAGCTCGTCGGCAAGGAAGCCGGCGTCGTAGATCGACCGCAGCGCTTCGACGATCGCACGGGCATCGACGGAAACGGCGCGGGCCAGGGTGTCGTCGTAGCCGTAATCCAGAATCAGCGAATGGATATTGCCGTCGAAGATCAGGCCCACCACACGGCCCTGGGTGTCGACCACCGGGCTGCCCGAATTGCCGCCGATGATATCGGCCGTGCTGATGAAATTGAACGGAGTCTGCAATTTCAATCGGCCGGACGTTTTGGCGTCGTGCCAGCTCTTCGGCAGGGTGTAGGGCTCTCTGGCCTCGTGTGCCTGTTCATGAGCGAAGCTGCCGCCCATGGTCGTATAGGGCGGAATCTTGCGTCCGTCAGTTTCGGTGAAGCCTTTGACCTGGCCATAGGCCAGACGCAACGTAAACGTGGCATCCGGATAGACCTTGTCGCCCTGCTGTTCGAAGACGGCTTTGGCGATTCGAGCGTAATTCGCCGTTTCGACGGCTTCGACGGAGTCTTCACGCTGCTTGCGCACCTTGCGGGCGGGATCGTCCACGGCCACGGCCAGCTTGATCATCGGATCGTCGGAGGCCGCGATCTGTTCGGGCGTCATTTCGGCGAATTTTTTCCGTTCGGCCACGTCGCCGACTTTCGTCCCTTTCACCAGTTCGGCGGCCCGATCAGCGGGCGATTTGCCCGCCAGGGCGATTTTCAGCGAAGGATCTTCCGGTGCCTTCGCCATCCAGTATTCGAGGGCATGGGCCAGTTTGGCCTGCTCGAATTCGGGATAGACCGGGGCGTCGGAAAACAGGCTGTGCCGCAGCGATTCCATGGCCGACTCGCGGAATTCGCGAAGCCGTTCGGCGTTCGGCTTGCGGGTTTCCGCGGCGTGACGCACGAGTGTGCGGGCGATCGTGAACAGCTGACTTTCCAGCCCCAGACCCCGTTCGACGAAGTTATAGGCAATGAGTGACTGAGCGGCGACTTTCTCGGCCGCGGCGATCTTCTCCCAGGCGTCGCCAAAGGCCGCTTTTTTGGCTCCGTCGGCGTCGACCCACTCACGCAGAGCCTTTTCCTTCGCTTCCTTGGCGGCCATGAAGGATGGCGTCTTGAGGCCCTGATAGCCGCCGGTGCGAGCCTTCAGGCTGTTCTGATAGCTGAACAGATCTTCTTTCGACTGCCGGGCTTCTTCTGGACCCTTTTTGCCGTAGGCCAACAGGAAGGTTTCACGATCCTTGAGAAAATCGAGCAGGAACGGCACGCTGGTGTCACGCAAATATTCGAGGTGATCGACGGTGAAGAGCCGGCTGGTGCGTCCCGGGTGCCCGGCCACGAAGGTCAGGTCCCCTTCTTTGGTTCCTTCAGGGCTCCAGGGCAGGTAATGCGCGGGCTTCGCGGGCTTGCCGTCCTCGTAGACGCGGAAGAAGCAGACGTCCAGGCAATAGCGCGGATATTCGAAATTGTCCGGATCGCCGCCGAAGAAGGCGATGTCGAACTCCGGCGCGAAGACGAGCCGCACATCCGTATATTTCTTGTATGTGTAAAGGGCGTAACGGCCGCCCTGATAGAGCGTGACGACGTCGTTCCGCATGCCGTTGGCGGCACCGGCGGCCTTTTCGATTTCGGCGATCTTGGCCTGTTTGGCCGTGAGGGCGTCGGCGTCGGAACTGCCTGGTTTGACGGCACCCATGACGTCGTCGGTAACGTCCTTGATGCCGACGAGCACGTTCAGTTCAAGATCCGGGGCCTTGATCTCTTCCGCGCGGGTGCGGGCGAGGAAGCCGGTCTTGTAGATGTCTTTTTCCTTGGTCGACAGCTTCTGAAGCGTATCGGCGCCGACGTGGTGATTGGTCATGACCAGGCCGTCCGCCGAAACGAACGAGCCTGAACCGCCATTATTGAAGCGAACGGCCGAAGTTCGCAATCTTTCGATCCAGGCCAGGGAAGGCTCGAACCCGTATTTCGACTTCAACTGGCCCAGCGGAAGGTTGTCGAAAACCCACATACCCTCATCGGCTTCGATCACGCAAAACGCTCCTGAAATCAGCGAAACGAGGGCGGAAAGGACCGGCAGACGCAGTCGTCGCATGCTCCGGGGCTCCTGGCATTCAAGGGATTGGACAGCCGCGAGCCACGCAGTTCGTATCGAACGAGGCATCTCAGCCGCCGGGCGGAATTCGGAAGATACTCCATTCTGACGACCTTGACCGGCTCGAATCAAGATTCGCCGTGACCGGAACTTGCAGGCGCGGACAGCCAGCGGCCCACCCCGACGGCGATCAGAAGCAGCGTGGGTACCGCGAATGTCGCCATGCCCATCAGGTCGCTTTCTGTCAAGCTTTCCGGCAAGATTCCGCCGATCGCGCTCAGGGCGGAACCACCAGGCACGATCGCCAGCAAGGCCACCAGAATGCCCGCGATCGCGCCGCCAGCGATCAGGCCCGAAGCGAACAGCACGGCCGGGCTCGAATCCTCTTCGCCCTCGGCATATTTCGGGCCAAAACGGTCACAATAAGCACGGACGAGTCCGCCCACGAAAATCGGCATCGAAGCCGCCAGCGGCAGATAAACGCCCACGGCGAACGCCAGCGCCGAAACGCCGCACAAATGCATCACGACCGAGATCAGAGCACCGATGGCGACAAGCCCCCAGGGCAAGTCGCCCTGAAGGACGCCGTCGATGATCAGGGCCATCAGCGAGGCTTTGGGGGCATCGAACTTCACGACCGATGTGCCGTCGTCGCGAACGTTCACGCGTCCGTTGATCGCCGGATCGACCAGATAATTCGCCTTGCCGGCATCGTCCACCAGATACTTCCCGGCGGCGACGCCTTCCTGCGGCTTGATCACACGCCAGACCTTGTAGCTCGCGCCGTCCGGGCCGGTTTCGGTTTCCTTGAGCGATGCGGGGTCCGGGGCGGAGACTTTCGGAAGATACTCAGCCTTCGCCGTCACCACCGTGCTCGCCGTGTTCAGCAGCAGGAGCGTGAAGCCGATCACGATCGCCGAACTCAGCGCCCCCGCCAGGATCCCGATCTGCTGATAAGCCGGCGTGCCACCGACCAGGTAACCGGTTTTGAGATCCTGTGAAGTCGTGCCCCCATTCGAGGCCGCCACGCACACGATCCCGGCGATCGAAAGCGCCGCCAGGCGATATTCAGGCCCGACCCAGCCCGCCAGCACGAAAACGAGGCACGTCAGAAGCAATGTCGCCACCGTCATGCCGGAAATCGGGTTCGAGCTGCTTCCGATCTCGCCGGTGAGCCGACTGGACACGGTGACGAACAGGAAGCCGAAAACCAGGATCATCAGTGCCCCGACGATCCGCCCGGGCAATTCCGTGGGAATCAGGTGCGATGTGGCGATCGCCCCGACGAGCACCAGAGCGCCGAGGATCACGAAGCCCATCGGCAAGTCCCTGTCCGTGCGTTCTTTGGTTCCGCCGGTCTTGCCCTTGCCGAGATCCCGCAGGCCGGAACGGATCGAAGCCCCGATCAGCGGCAAAGCCTGGATCATCGAAATCAGGCCGCCCGTGGCGACCGCGCCAGCACCGATGTAGAGAATATAAGCGTCGCGAATGTCCTTCGGCGTCATTTCCGGGATCGGCTTGTCGCCCGGGAAGATCACGCCCGCGGCGTTCGAGCCGAAGAACGCAATCATGGGCGTGAGAACAAGCGCCGCGAGCACGCCCCCGCCGACCATGATCGAAGCGACCCGCGGGCCGATGATATAACCCACGCCCAGAAGCGTCGGCGAGACTTCGCACGCCAGAACGCCCCCCTTCAGCCAGCCCAGGGCATGGGCGGGGACTTCCTTCCAGAGATGTGCCGCCTGCATCGCGAACTGATAAAAGAAAGCGACGCCGAAACCGGTGAATACCGTGCGGGCCGATGCGCCGCCCTCCTCGCCGACTTCCAGCACCTTGGCACAGGCCGTGCCTTCCGGATATTTCAGCACGCCGTGCTGTTCGACGATGAACGCACGCCGCAGGGGGATCATCATCAGGATGCCGAGCAGACCGCCCAGGCAGGCCACCAGCATGACGCGCGTCAACTCCAGGTCGTAGCCCAGAATCATGACGGCCGGCATCGTCACGCCGACGCCGAAAGCGATCGACTCGCCGGCCGAGCCGGTCGTCTGCACGATGTTGTTTTCGAGGATCGTCGCTCGCCTCAGGCCGAATTTGTTCGAAAGCGCGCGGAACAGTGTGATCGACATCACCGCGACCGGAATCGAAGCCGAGACCGTCATTCCGACCCGGAGAGCCAGATAAAGGCTGGACGCTCCGAAAATGATCCCCAGAATCACTCCGACCAGAATGGCCGAACCGGTCAGTTCCGGCATGACCGTGTCCGCCGGCACGAATTTACGCTCAGGAACGGCTCGGCTCATCGTCGGTATTTCGCTCCAGGATGCGAATCGGTCATCGTCAGAGATGCATCAAGGGCCGCAATCGCTTGCGGCCCTGATACGGATAGTCATCAAAGCTTGATATCTTTCGGCAGGATTTCCGTCAGCCGGTTCACGATGTCCTTGAGAACCTGCAGGGGCGTCTGCGCGGCGTCGACATTCGTGACGATCTCTTTCGGGTAGAAGCTCAGGGTTTCGTAGGTTTCCTCATAATAGAGCTTCAGCCGCTGGGCGATGACGTCGTCCTTGGTGTCGTCCAGTCTGTTCTCTTTCAATGCACGGGACTTGAGGCGATCGCGAGCCTTGTCCGCATCGGAAATGTCCAGATGGAAAATCTGCAGCACGTCGAGCGTATCGGCAAGCTGTTTGGCCTGGTCCAGATTCCGCGGCAGCCCGTCGAGCACCAGCACGTTCTTCTCAGGCAGGAAAAATTCCTGCAGCTCGAGAATCTTCAGGTGCCTGCCCCAAATGCGCACCGTCAGGTCATCCGGCACCAGCTTGCCGACTGACGTAAAGGCCATTACCTCTTTGCCCAGTTCACCGCCCCGGGGCAATTTGCGAAAAATTTCGCCGCAAGAGACGTGAACCATCCCTGGCAACTGTCCGAGCACCATCCCCTGTGTGCCTTTGCCCGAACCCGGCATGCCGAAAAGCAGGATGGACTTGTACTTGATCTCGGGCGGGGTGAACTTTTCCAGTTTCATGCGTTCTCATCCGAAAGTCGACCGGGGTCGAGTTTTTGACTGGTCATGCTTTCCCCGTGAATCATTGCGGAATGGAGACATGGATAGGCACACCAGGCCGCCATGCCGTAACGACGGCAAGGAATCTAGCTTCGATCTTCGATGCCAAAGTATATGCGATCTTTTCGGAATTGGCATCAGGTTGTGTTTTTCGTCACGAGCAAGTACCTGTTCGATCCATTCGACCTGGAACCATGCACGCCCGGAATGTGCGCCCTATACCGGACTTCGATTCGATCGCAGAAAACTTGATCGCCGACTCATCTCGGATTGACGAATTTCGTTTTTCGAAAGAGTCCAATTCTCGAGCGAAGAACCACGCCGCGTGACACGCTCCCGGATCGTGTCTGACCTGTGCCCACTCGAATGAAGCGACGTTTTCCTTCGGACACTTCGATCCAATCATCGAGCCTGCCGCGGAAGAAGGATGACCGGGGCAGGAATCCGAACGATTTCATCGTTTATCGATTTAGGATGACACGCGAATCGCCCGCGACGCCTTGATTGACACTTAAGTCATCGCATGGTATCGCCTTGTTACGACGGATGCCATAAACCTCCGCCAATGCATTTTTCTTTCTGAAGTTCCCGATCTCGGCCTCATAAATCACATGAGAAATCCCGAATGATCATCTTGACACCGATCCGAATTCCGGATCGTATGAAATCGATGTCGTTTCCGAACGGCGATCGATGTCGCGATATCTCGTGAAAGGAGATTTGCCATGAATCGAAGGTGCCTCTCGCTACTGGCAAGCGTCTCGGCCATTCTCGCAATGACCGGTACTTCGGCCAGGGCCGTGGACTATTTCGTTTCTTACGATGTCACTCTTGACCCCGGCATCCCTGGCGTCACGAACATCATGATCGTGCAGAAAACCCAGAACGGCGGCGGTCTCTCATGGGCCTATTCGGCCAATGGCGGACCAGGCCAAACCATGACCACGATCTCGGAAGGATTCCCAAAAACGGAACCGATCACGGGCAACTTGCTCATCGGTCTGACGCAAGGGCTACAGGGCTTTCCGCCCGATCAAAAACATGTCGTTCTGATGATGAGCGATGCCTCGGCCGCACTGGCCAACAATATCGCCTGGGGAACTCTGTTTCCCTCGACGCTCGAAGCTACGTTGATCGATAGCATCGAACTGGCGACCTCCGGTCAGCCATTCGAGATTATTCAGCCCGGGCTCGACTACATCAACGATTTCATCGACGGCGAGGGCTCCAGCATCCTCGGACCAGGTGGATCCCAAACGAGCACCTACTTCGGTCTCGGCGACACCTTCACCGTCATGGCGTTCTCCGACGGTCAACAAATCGGTTCAGGCATCAGTTACTCGACGCCCGTCCCCGAAGCTTCGACAATTCCGGCTGCCATTTCGGCCGTCGGCGTACTCATGGCCATGCGGCGCCGGCGCGGCTCCTCGCCGCACCAGTGACCACGTGAGACAGCGACGTTTCGATCGGATTGCAAGCTCGTGAACATGCGACGCGCCGTGTGGCCGGCACGGCCGTCTGTTCAATCATGTCGATTTGAGCTAACTTGACTTTCCTTCGCAACGATCCCACGAGTATCGAACGCCTGAATCGCCAATGTCCTCATGATCACTCGACTTTACCTGCTTCGTCACGCCCAAACCGCCGACACATCGAAATTTCATGGCAGCGAATCCGACATCGGCCTCTCCGCCTGGGGCCATGAACAAGCCCGACGGCTGGCCAGTCGATTCGCCGATACGTCGATCGATGCGATTTACAGCTCCGCCATGCGCAGGGCCGTGGAAACGGCAACGCCCATCGCCGACGCCCTCGGGCTCGAACTTCAGCAAGTTCCCGCGCTTCACGAAAGAAGCATGGGCGATCTGGCCGGCAGCAGCCGCGACGAAAACCGCCACATCTTCACCGACGCCATGATCGCCTGGATGGCCGGCGACCTCGACTCTTCGCACCCGACCGGCGAAAGCTATTCGGCCATGCGCCGCCGGGGCGTGCCCGCGCTGACCGATCTCCTCGACCGAAACGGCGGCCGCACGGTCCTCGTCGTCGCGCACGGAATGCTCATCAGGGTGCTGATTTCGAGCCTCGTCTCGGAATGGCCCGTGAGCCAGCTCTCCGAAATCAGGATCGACAATTGCGCCACGAACGAACTCGTGTGGGAAGGCGGCACCCTCAAACCCATACGACTCTTCGATTTACCCGAGGATCTCGTCAATCCGCCGGACGACAAGCCGTTCTGGTGAACGGCCGGGATTGGCCCCCGTCAATTCAGCTTACGAGTCGAGCAATTCCACATTGCGTTCCGGCCCCTCGACCGCCTCGCCGATCACCCAGGCCCGAATGCCCGCCTGTTCGCGGATCGTCCGGACGATCGAATCGGCATAATACGGAGCGACGACCAGGACCATCCCCAGGCCCATGTTGAAGACCCGGTCCATTTCGTCCCGCTTCACGTTGCCGGTCTTCTGCAACCAATCGAAAATCGGCGGCACTTCCCAGCAGCGTCTGATCTTCAGAGAGATCCCCTCCGGCAGAATGCGCGGCGGATTTTCGACCATCCCGCCACCCGTGATGTGCGCGATGCCGTGGACGACCTTTTTCACACGATAATTCTTGTAGACCAGCTTCAGCGCCCGGGAGTAGATCTGAGTCGGCTGCAGAAGCTCGTCGGCGATCGTCCGGCCCAGCTCCGGCACATGGTCATCCGGCTTCAATCCCGCGACTTCGAACGCGATCTTGCGCGCCAGGCTGTAGCCGTTCGAATGGAGCCCGGTACTGGCCAGGCCAATGACGGCGTCGCCAGGGCGGATATCCGACCCGTCCAACATCATCTTGCGTTCCACGACCCCGACGCAGAACCCGGCAAGGTCATAATGCCCGGGCTTGTAGAAGTCGGGCAGGATCGCCGTTTCGCCACCCAGAAGGGCGCATTCGGCTTCGACGCAACCGTCGCTGATCCCGCCGACGACATCGTGAGTCAGGGCCGGGTCATCCTTGGCCATGGCGATGTAGTCGAGGAAAAAGAGCGGCTCGGCCCCGCAGCAGAGCACGTCGTTGACGGACATCGCCACCAGGTCGATCCCGACCGTCCGGTGCCGCCCCGTGGCGAAGGCCAGCATAAGCTTCGTGCCGACACCGTCTGACCCGGAAACCAGCACAGGATCATGATAGGTGCGGGCCAGCAGGTTGATCCGGTCATTGAGCCGGAAGAGGCCTGCGAAGCCGTCCGTCCACTGCATGACGCGCGGCGTGAACGTGCGCTTCAGCAGCGGCCCGATCCCGGCGATCGTCTTTTCGTACGTATCAAGATCGACACCCGCCGACTTGTAATCGTATCCTTTGGGTTCCATGATGGCGTGCCGCAACTTCTTTCTAGCGAGTCGTTTACGATGCCGATTTCGAGAGATCCGGACACTTCCGGAGCGATTTCCGAATGTGGTTTGATCCTATCGAAATCGCTCTGATTTTTCCCGGTTGGGTGCAAATCAGTGACACAAGGAATGCTGTTCATTGCCGATCGCGTCGGCAGCATGCCGGCGTCGGTGTAGGTCTGCGCGGTCAGTTCGATCGTCGAATGTCTGGCCAATGCCTGGACGGTCCGCATATCGACCCCGCTGGACGCCAGCCACGTGACGAACGTCTTCCGGAGCCCGTGGAAGTCGATGACGCGCCCCCGGTCGTCCCTGGTGACGACTCCGGCTTTCTCCGCGTCGGTTCGCAGCTTGATTGCGGCCTTGTCCGGGACGATCACGACGGGGCTTTCCGGCGTCAGCCCCTTTTCTCGAATCCGTCGCAGGATCATGGCTTCAAGGTCAGGGTGGAGCGGAATCGAGTCCGCCCGGCGGCCCTTGGTGTGCCTCGCGTCCAGTTCGATCCGGGCTTGGCCCGTTCCGAGTCCGACGACGTGCTTCAGCCGTAAGGTTCGGATTTCGTTCGCGCGAAGCCCCGTCATCGCGGCCATGCGGTACAGGTCCGCGCGTTCGGGCGATGCGGCCCGGCAAACGGCCTCGAATTCGTCTCTAGTCAACGCGCGGCGTTCCCGCCGGCGGTCCAGCTTGACATTGAGCATGGCCACGACATCGACGCCCTGCATCGTCGGCATGCGTCGGTTCCGGACACACCACTTCGCGAAGCTCTTCACCGATGTCGCGATGAGATTGATCGAGCGATACGAAAGCTCCCCGGCCTCGACCTGGCTTCGCATCCAGCGTTCCAACGTCTCCTGGTCGATATCGCGCAGGGTCCGGGCTTCGGTGTCTCTCACGAACCGTCGGAGCCGCGTTCGGGTGTCCGCCCGATGCTTCGCCGTCAGCGTCGCCCCCATACCCTCTACGAATGACTCGATCACGGCCGAAACGTCCGCCGAAAGGGCTTCGGATGTCCGCACTTCGGCCCGGCTCATCAGCCCTGCCCGGATCCGCTCTTCCTGCCTCATGACGTTCTGAAGCCATGCTTCGGCCGTCGCCCTGGTCGAACAACCGGTCGTCATCGTCCGAACGATGCCGTCCGCGTCGCGGTACTTCGCGAAGAACGTCGGGGTCATCCGGACAAGCTCACCGCCGGGGTCACGTTCGACGTACCCGGAATGCCGGTTTCCCTTCGAGTCGGTCCACTGGATTTCGGCGACGTTGTCCGCGCTGAACCGGCCGATTTTCGCCCCGTCTGGGATGCTCCGGCCGGCAAGTCTGCGCCTGAAGATCGTGGCCATTTCGTCGCCCTTGATAAATTGCCGGGCGACGCGGCATAATCCGTTCGGTCACCCTGCCTCGATCAGGTTGATCATTGAGCCGGCGGGAATAGCAGTCCTGTCGGCTCGCCTCATGATATTGACATCGGTTTTATTCGGTCAAGTTCGTGCCGTCGTGGTCCGGTGTAATCGCGTCACGCTTCACTCGGATCCGCCCATTCCGTTTTCCGGACTGAATACGGGTTGACCTGGCCGGGTTCGGCGTTTCCGCGTCGATCTCATCGTCTTTCGGCTGGGTCAGGTTGTACGAAAGGTCCGTATCGTAATCGAGTCTCGCGAGCGTTGCCGGATCGTCGAAATCCTCGCCTTCCGGAACCTCGACGGGTTCGTTCTGTTTCACGTTTCTGGTCCCAGCTTTCGCTTTGGCCGGCTTCGATTTTAGCCCCCTACTTTTCGCGCGATTCCGGCCGGCGGCCCGGGGCTTCGGCTCCGGCGGCGCGTCCGGATGAAGCGTCAGCCCAAGCCCCCGGCAAATAGCTTCCACCGTGGACAACTTCACGTCCCGTTCGCCCCGAAGAAACTCCCGGATATCGGTGAAGTTCCGCTTCCCGGCCAGTTTGGCGACGGCATAAGGCGTCAGGCCCCGTTCGGCGACGATGCGTCGGATCGTGTCCCCGATCGACTCGAGCGCGGCGGCCGCCTCGATCTTTTCCATGATGTCCGGTTCCCTTGCGGCCAGAACGGCCAGACGGTCCAGCAGGACCGCCCGGCGGCGTTCCTGTAGGCTCACGACGCCTTGATGATCCGATTGATCGTCGTGGGATTCCATTTCGCCCCCCGTGGTTTGATGCCCCGTGCGGTCAGTTCGGCGGCGATGTCCCGAAGACTCATTCCATCGGCCCGAAGTGCCTTCACGATCGCGACGGCTTCGGCTTCGGCGGGATTGTCGATCAGGGTTTTTCCGTCATCGGCCAGCATCTTGCCCAGGGGAATGTCACCTACCCGGCGGCCTTGTGCCTTCATGGCTTGCATGGCGTCCCGCGTCCGCTCCCGGATCCGCTCACGCTCGAATGCGGCGACGGCATCGAACACGCCAGACATCAGAACGGCGGCCGCGCCCGTCTGGTCGGTGCCTTCTCCGGCGGCGGAAATGACTTTGGACTTTTTCGCTTTGGCGGCGGCGTCCACCGTGGCCAGAACCAGACGATCCCGCCCGACTCGATCCCGCTTGGCGACGATCAAGACGGTATTCCGATTCAAGCCGTCGATGGCGGCCGTCATGCCCGGCCGTTCGTGCGGCATCGTGGAACCGCTCATGACGTCCTGATGAACGGCGACGACTTCCAAGCCCATGCGGGCAGCGTATTCGATGCATGACGTCAGTTGCGCGGCCAGCCCGGCCCCGCTCTGGCCTTGTTCGTCCGTCGAAACCCGTGTGTAAATGATCGCCTTGTTCATGGCCGTCCCCGTTCGGTTCGAATCTCGTTCCACATCCTTACTATAGCTCGTTCGCTCTATAGAGTAAATGGCCTATAGTCGGAATTCGGAAAAGTTTTTCCGGGTCGATCGGCCGGACTATCGGAAAAAGTGATAATCGGTCCGCGCCGGGTGTTACACGGGGTCCCCCGCGTAACGGTTCGCCCCGCGCAGGCCTTCGACGAACCCGGCCCGGGACACTCTCATCAGGCAGCATTGAGGGGGGAACGGGAACCCCGCCCCCCCGTAGGGTCATTTCGCCGGCTTGCGGGGCTTCGCCTTGCCGGGTTTCCGGCCGGCGGATTTCGGCTTCGATACCGGGACGATCGCGGGTTCCGGTTCGTCCTGGCCTTCCTCGAAAATCCGCGCGATGTACTCGGCCGCGGATTCGTTCTTCGGCGCGATAGTGATGGCCTGGACCGGCTTCCCATACGCGCGGTCCAGAACTTCCCGGATTGCCTTGATATCGCCGGCCACGGCCAGCCCGAGAAGGACCCTTGCGATTTCGCGCAGCTTTTCGCCGTCGTTCGCTTCCAGCATTTCCCGAAGAACCGTCGTGGCCGTCGGGCCTGGCGGCCGCCCGTTCGGGTTTCCGCTCTGCCCGGGCTTCCAGTGAAATGGCTTCAAGTGATCAGGTCCCATCGTGTTTTCCCTACTGATTATCAGGCAGTTTCGAGCGATTCCTGGCCGGATCCGCTCACCCTAGTTTCTGCATGGCTTCGCGGGCCTTGTCCATGTCCATTTCGGCATAGATTTCCGTCATTTGGACGCAACTATGCCCAAGAACGGCCCGCGCGACTTCGATTCCGAATTCCCGCCGAATGTTCGTCGCGGCAAGGTGCCGCAACTGGTTCGGATGCCACGGCGCGATTCCGGCCCGGATGCATGCCCGCTCAACGGCCTTGCGATAGGCCGCCGACGAATAGCGCGGCCCGACATCCGACTTCCCGCCCATCAACGCGCGGCCTTGTTCGGCGGCCGGCAACGGGGTCACACGGGCTTGCCGGCGTTTTTCGGCTCGAATCCTCTCGGACTCGCGCGGACTGAATATCGGGGCTTCCTGGTCGTCTGGTTTCATCCACGGCGAAAGGACGTCTTGAGCCCGTGGCCCGAACAGAATGACCCGCGAACGGCCGTGATGCGCCGTCTTGTGGTCGCGCGGCCGATACTCCCAGACTTCTCGGGTCTGGTCGATGTCGCAGGTTCGCAGCTTGCAGACTTCCCCCGGGCGCATGCCCGAAAGTCTCTGGACATCGACCATGGCCATGACCACCGGCGATACATGCGGGCGAATGGCATCGATCGACGATTCCGGAACCGGCTGGATCCGGTCGTATTCGGCGGCCGCCGTCCGGCCTTGCTTGAGCCCCGGCACGGACTGCGCGGAAAGCAGAACGGCCGGATCGATCCGCCCTTCAGCGACGCCCCACCGAAGCATGCGTACGACTCGCCTGGTCTGAGCGTTCACGGTCTTCCGCGCCCAGCCATGCCCGACGAACACGGTCTGAAGCTTTCGCATCTGTGCCGCTCCGAAGTCGCTCACCTGCATATCGCCGAATTCCCGGACAAGATGCCGCACCGCGTACCCGATCGTCGTATGTTCGCCCGTCGGCTTCCCGCCCTTGACGTAATAGCCCCGTGCATATTCGAGATAGTCCCCCGCCAGTTCGGCCACGGTCACCGGCTTCCACTTGCTGGCGGCCGGCGGGTTCGTCACCCCGGCTTGTGCCAGCGCTGCAGCGACGGCCGCATTGACGATCGCCTGGATATCGGGGGAAAGGCTGGTCACTGCATTCATGCGTGCGCTCCGATTCGTCTGGTCCCTGGTGCCTTTGCTTTCTGGTCGGGATCGGTCCGCCCGGTCGGCCAGTCCATGCGATCGGCCTGGACCGGCTCGAATCCATTTCGCACTATGGCTTCGATTTCGCGGCGTTTCGCTGATTCTTCGACGCGTATCTGTTCGCGAGCCCCGCGCGGCGTTTCCCTATGGATCAACTCCATATAGCGTTCGTTACGCCATCGACTTACCTGACGGCCGATTTCCTTCTGGACGTACTCTTCACAGTTCGCGTGTTCCCGGCGTCTCATCGCTTCGCGTGCTTCGGCACGTGACGACGTGACTTCCGCGATCCTCAGCCCCGGCCGTTCTTCGCGCTGCTCGACCGGCGGTTCGATCCGGCCCGGAACGGGTTCATGCCGTTCGCGTGGCGGTACCGGCTTAGACGATTCGCGCGGAACAGCGCTGGCCGGCTCCGCCCGGGTTTCGGCCGCCGGCGGGTTCGGTCGCGCGATCGGCTTCACCTGGTCAACCGGCCTGGCGGGTTCGGTCGCGGCCGGAACGGGTTCATTCCGTGCCCCTTGCGGCACTTTCTCGCGCGATTCGCCCAAGAGCCCCGAAAGCGGTGCCGCCCGGTTCCGCTGTTCCGCTTCCCGCTGGTTCGCCCGCTCGATCATGCCGGCAATGATTTTTTCCCGATCTTCCGGCGTGTATTCGTCCGCCCGCTTCGGCCGCTCCGGCGGAAGTTCGCGGAAGACCGGCTCGAAATAGTTGGCACTCGACGGCCGGTTTCCCTTGGCGTGAACTTTCCGGAGCGTTTCGACCAGTCGCCAGTCGTTCGGGTCGATCCCCCGGATCGCAACCATTTGCCAAGCCCACTGCGCCGCCGCCGGCGAAATCCGATCGGCCAGATATCGAACCGTCGCCGGAAGTTCGGGCTTCCGGTCCGGCTCCGGCAACCGGGTTGCCATTCCCGATTCGTGGGGTTCCAGCCCCGCCGCATGGTTCGCGGGCTTCGGTTCGGGAATTTCGGTCGCGGCCGGGAGACGGTCAAATCCCGCGGGGCTCTGGCGTGCATGCCGTTCACGTTGGTCCAAGTAGGCCTGGAATCCCTCATCGGTCAACATCGACGCGATGTAGGCGGCCGGATTCTTGATCGAAAGGGGGTCCGCTTCGATCTTCGCCCGGACGTCATCGAATGCGTATCGCAGGAACCCGGACTCGATCCACTCCGGCTTCATGTCTCGCGGATTCTTCCGGATCCGAAATTCCTCCCACCATGCCCGGCAATGTTCCGGCCATCCCTCGAATGGGTCGATCGGGGTTCGGGGTTTTGGTTCGGGTTTGTGGGGTCGAGAATTCGGCCCGTTGGGCAGCACGCCCCCCACCGCCCCCGTTGGGGGTTGGGGGGATTGCGCGCTAGGTTCCTGATAACAGGTTTCTGATAGCAGGTTCTTAATCTTATTGGGGGTGGGGTTTTGTCCGGTACTCGGGTGGGGTTTTGTCCGGTACTCGGGTGGGGGCTGGTCTGGTACTCGGGTGGGGTTTTGTCCGGTATCTACTATAAGATGAATCGATGCCGCGATCGTCCTTTTATTCGATCCGGTCATCGTGCGGGTGATGGTTCCAGTCTTTTCGAGTTCGTTCAACCCCCGCCGAATCTGGTCGTCAGTAAGCCAACCGAGTTCCGCGATTTTGGCGTTGCCGGCGAACGTCGTGTCGGAATCGTCGCTGATACATCGCCGCAACGTCACCCATACCCAAAAAGCCGTAGGCGTTGCCGTCCACACGGGATGAGATTTCGGAATCGCCACGTGTTGCCGTACTGAATCCGAACGCGGAATGCGAATGCCCCTGTACCGGCGGTCCGAACGTTTTCGGTCGTGGCTGATCTCCATAAATCCCTGGCCCTTGAGCCGTGGAATCGCCTTTTCGATACACGATTCGGAAACCCCGATCGTATCGGCAATCTCTCGATTCTTGACTCGCGTTTCTCGCTGGCCACCGTTCACGGATGTCGAAAGCGTTATCGCAGCGAGAATCTGCCTGTCGCTTTCGGACAGTCCTTTGAGTGTGTCCGTGATGTGAAGCACCGCGTAACAGTCGCCCGCGCGATTGAATTTCGGCTTTTCGGCGTGCATAATCAGGGGGTCCGGTTCTATCCCTCAAGGACATTCAAGGCCCGTCGGCTACCCACCGGCGGGCCTTTCGATTTTAACTTCACTGATGGCAATTGTCCGGCGAAACCACGATGACCCACGGTGCCGGATCGATCCGTTTCGGGTCCGGCGTCGCCTCGACTTCCGGAAATGCAAGCGGCGGCGCGGTGTCGGCCTTTCTCGCCCGACGTTGCATGACTCGCGGGAATCCCATTTCGTCCGCCAGACGGGAAGCGGTCTTGTGATCGTTCCCGCCGCCCAGCTTTCCGAGAACGTCGTACAAGGCCGCCTTGATGTTGACCCGCCCGGTTCGGGCGAATTGTCGCCGTAAGTGAATCCTCAATTCGTCCTCGATCTCTTCGGTGATGCGGCGCGATTGTGCCCGGCCTGGTCCGCTTTGGGCCTCGATCGGCTCCCGCAAGAGTGCTCTACCGTTCGTTCCGCTCATTCCGTGTTCCCTTTCGCTCAAGTCGTGCTCGCCCTGGATGGAACGCCTGGCGGTCAGTTGCCGGCCGCCGTTCGGCCGTCGATCCACTTTTCGAGCCGGTTCCGGTCGAGTCTCACGATGCTGCTATTCGGGAACCGCTTGACGATGTCCGGCGGAATCGTGCCCCGGTCGATCCACGAACGAACGGTGATGATCTTGATATTGAGCAGTTCCGCGGCTTCCCGCACGGTGATAAGCGTTCTGGTCTTCGACTGCATATCGGCGACTCCTGATGTAGAAAAAGCGGCCGCTTTAGCGATTCGCGGCCTTCGAGAAAAGGTGTGTCACTGATTCGTCGCGTAGATAACTTCGGTGTGGTCTGCCTCGACCGCTTCCCGGACCGCTTTCGCCACGTACCCGGGGTCCGGCAGTTCGATCTCGACCACCGTATCGGTCCCGACACGGCGGAAATGGAATTCTCCGCTCCGGACCGTGAAAATCGCGCCTTCGACACCGCCATGGCTACCGATAACGAACTTCGCCCCGTCAATCAGTTCGCGCGGATCCGCCTGGCGAAGATGATCCACGGCCCTGTCGAAATCCGATGCCCGTGACGCATCGTCAGGCGGAACGGTCCATGCCTCAATCATGGTTTCCCGGTCGGTTTCCAGCAGAGATTCCACGAAGAATTTCGACTCGTGCAAATCGCTCGGTTCGCTTGCGGATTCAGGTCGCAGCATTTCAATGCATCGGCCGCTCAGAACGGCCGATTCGTCCCGGATCGTGCAGACTTCCGCCCCGGCTCCGAATGCCCGGCTTAAGAATTCGCTCACCGCGACTTCCCGGCTTACGTCCGCCCATTCGCCCCGAATCGGATCGTCACCGGCTCCGATGGCTTCGGACGTGAACCGGTTACCCTGGACTCTCAGCGCGGAAGCACGCGCCCACGTATCGTCGCCCGGGAATGCCGGCCGTTCCGGTAACTCCGCGATCGCGATGGCGTCGCCTTCCAGATCGTGCCCGAACCTGACTCGCATAATCGATTCTCCGCCTCGATCGGTCAGAATGCCGCCGGATATCTCGATCCGAAATCCAGCACTCTCTAACCACAGCATTTCCACGGTGTTTTCGTGGAAATCGAAGGCGGAAATCGTCTGACGCCTGATCGTAAGCCGCTTTTCCTGAACCACTTGAGAAAATCGAAATTTTTCCGTTATCCGCTCCGCGCCGCTCACCCGAACTGCTTGCCGTTCCGCCGTTTCTCCCCGCTTTCGGGTCGCAGTTTCTTCGATCGACCCGCGCCGCGCGGCTTGACGTGTCCGCCCCGCGCCTCGATCAGTGCCTTATTGATCGTCGATTTCCTCGGCACTCGAAAGCCCGCTCCCGCCGGGTCTCTGGCCAGTTCCCTTTCGATGGCCTTGCTCGCGTCGTCGATGCTCGCATTCCACAAGTCGTCTGGATTCGGCCATGCGTCCTTGATGATCTTTACGGCCCCTTCCCGGGATAGCGTCTTCCGCTCATCCTCACGGACCGGACCGACTCGCCTGGCGACTTCGGCCGGAACGAACTGGCGAACCGCGCCAAGGGCTTGTAGGACATCATCCACAAGCTCGAATTCCTCACCGATCAGATACGGAATTCGGAAACGGACGCCCTGACTTTGGACGAAATCGCGCAGTGCTCTGGTCAATTCCCTGGACGGCTTCGGCCCGTCGTATCCGTCCCAAAACCGACTCACCAGATATTCGAGCCGCCGCAATTTCGTCAGTTCGACGGATAGCAGGAATTCGTACTCGCCTGGTACCCTTTCGGTCCGTGACATCATGGCCCCCAATATGGACCGATTCTGGCAATCGCCGCGAAGCGAATCGGCCAATTCTCCAGCAAGCCCTTCGATCCGCCTGGCGGAATCCTCCCCACCGCCATGGCGAAGTTCGTCCAGCATGGCCCGCGCGGCCCGAATCGCTTCCGCATTCGGCGGGATCTCATCGACCCGGATCATGGCCCGGCTGAGAACGATGGTAGATTCGCTCATGAGAGTAGCCCTCGAATCAGGGTCCGAACCTGATCTCCGCTCAACGCTTCGCGAAGCAGTTGAGTGATGCTGGCCAATTCGGCGTCGGTGACACATCGAGTGACACACGACTTTCCGGCCGCCCCTAAGCCGTTACTTGCCAGCGACTTCGCGAGACTTCCCGGCCGACTTGTAATCGAAACTCGCCTCTTCGGCCATCGTACCCTTCCGGATTCTCGATCGCTTGCGGTTTGCCGGCATGCTCGCCGGGGAAGGATCAATTAAACAGGAATCGTGACGGAAAGTCACGATTCTGATCGATCAATCTCGGAATCCAACCTGATGTTTCGCGGTTTTTCGCTGTGGATTTCTTCCAGGACAGATACGTTTTGAGGAGTCCCTGTCAGCTCGAACCGTTCGCGGAAGGCGAGGACCGACTCAATTCCCCCGATCGGCTTGCGCCTGCGGAGTACCGCGAATCCCGGCGATCGCACCCTCGAGAACTTCTTCGCCGATCGTACTGCTCACTTTCGGATCCGCCAGCCAGAGCCGAAGTTGCGGCAATACCGCATTCGCTCCATGTCCGACTCTTCCCAGAGTCCAGACCAATTCCCGCTTCAGTTCGACGGGCGGATGCCTGATGGTGCGACGATCATGTGGAATCGTTTCGAGAAGCGATATCATCTGATCGACCGCCGGCTGCGATTTCTCTCCATATCTGCCCAGTTCCTTGACGGCCTGAGTCACGAGACCGACCCAAAGCTGATCGTAAGCGTCCTGCCTGACGCGGCCGATTTCTCTGGATGCGAACGGCGGAATGGAAATCAGCCCCTTGAGAAGAGGGACAGCCGATTCGGCGGGTATTCCGATTTTGCGGAAAACCATAATGGCTGCATTCCTGCGACGCAGATCTTCGCGGGCGACTTCGAGTGCATTGCGATCACGAAAACTCTCGGAGAACGATCCGATATTCTCGACGGCGACGTTCTTCAGCAATTCGGAAGCAGCGTTCGCCTCGACTCCGATTTTTCCGAGACATTCGATCGCGGAGATCGATTCGTTCATTCGACCGGTTTTCACCCACGCCATGAGAGTGGGAACCGCCGCATGGCCGATCTCTGCATATTTGGAGATCATGTACGGTTTATCGCTGTCGTCGTCCGGCAGGGACTTGATGAAACCGTCGATCGCCGGCACCGCGGGAGCCGAAAGATCCTTCATTCGGATCAATCGTTCGAGGGCCTGATCTTTCGAGTTCCTGCCCTTATCCGGGTCGTTGAGAACCAAAATGTTCTCGGCCACGAACGGATCGATCGAATCTTTCCTGACGGTGCTCTTGTCGCCCCCGGGCAAGTCATTCTTCGCGAACGTTTCGCTGCCGAGCCGCTTCAAAAGGGCTTTCGAATTTTTTTGCCCCGATGCCGGGTCGATCCGCATCCATCGAAGCGTATCATCCTCCTGTATCCGCAATTCGACGAGACCATCGGAATGAGCCTCCCGGCCAGTCTTGATCGACTCGAAGACCCGAATCGACTGTCCGTCGGCGGAAATCCCGATGAGGTCACCCTCGGAAACGGTCGCGGCGGAAAATTTCACATGCCCCGACACCTTGCCGGCTTCGAACTCCGCGATCTCGATCACAACTCTCGCAGGAGAAATGCCTTCCTGCACACATTCACCGGTCCATATCCCGCGGAAACGAGTGGTGCCCTCCGTTTTCGATGGTCCATCCGAAACCTGGACTTGCGGATCCGCGGCCGATGACATCACGTTCATCACACACATCACGAACAGCGACAGCAAGAGATTACGCCGATTTGACATCGATCAATTCTCCTCGATCCGGAAATGCGTCACGAGTATCCGTCGCGACAACCCGTGGGCGTAACGCAACGCCTTCATCTCGAAAACGTCAGCGACCGTGGAGACTTGCCGTTTTCCGCAAAACGTTTCCGAATTTCTCGCGACGTTTCATGGTGCTCCGCGATGCGGAGAGCCGACACCGGGCTTCGCCGATCTCACCGGCATATTCCGGTCGATCGTCGAAGCCGCCCAGGAATCGCACGCCCGGAGCCCGAACCGATCCGCCTGTGATGCATAAACTTATGCAGTCGCCAACCGATTCATTGATCGACGCTTCCGGTCGTAGATTCCGAAGCCTCAGGAATCTCGGCCTCAGCGGACGGCTCCAGCAGCTTTCCTACCGACTTCCCGGCCGCTTTCTTCTTCGTGGTTTTCGTGGTCGTGCCACCGTCCTTGACGATTTTCGTCGAAGTCCCGGCGGACTTTTTCGTCGTCTGGCGCGCAGGCGGTTTCGCCGCAGCCTCTTCTTCCACAACGTATTGCGACCAGAGCATGCCGCACACGAAACCGACCAGGAATACGCCCGCGTAGCGAATGTAGGGCATGTAGTCGGGAAGGTGATCGAAGATGTGCCGGGCGATCGCCTCGTATGCCTCGTTCTTGTTCGCCAAGATCATGCCCCTCAGAAGGATACGCCCGACATCCCGCGAGCCCGCCCCAACGCTCAGGGCACAGAAAATGCCGCCCGTGTTCGATCTGGCCGGTCGGCGCATCGTCAGACGCAGCGGAAGGACACTGAGGCGACAAGGAAGAATACCTTGCGGATCGACCGATTTCCAAGCCCGTACATGATTTCCGGGCTCGCGCGATCGCCGTATTCGGGGCCGCTTGCGAAAAGACGCGATTCGAGGGCTCACGGCCATACCGTCATTCGTCAGGCCTGGCGGAGATGAAGCCCGGTGCCGGGAAGCGTCACGTCTCGCCCCTTGAAAATTGTGACGTCGGGCGATAAAAATGGATGCCATGAACCGGTCGGTTCCGTGTGTCTGGCCGGTCTCTGTCGTGTGACGGACACGTCGTTCGCCACACGCCAGAACCTCCCGCTTCGACCCACCTGGCCGTCTTCACGACGGTCGATTCCTGTCTTTCCGGAGTTTCCTCCGCTATGCTGCTCAAGAAATACCGTGTCCTCGTCTCTTCCGCCGTGGCCGTCGCCGTTACGGCCGGCTCGCTTTCGTTCGCCGCTGAAGGCGAAGGCAAGCTGCACGACGTGATGGAAAAGGTCAACAAGGTCAACAACGGCATCAACAAGGCCGTTCGGACCCCGGTGGCCTACAAGAAGGACACCAAGGCCGTCACCGAAAACGCCAAGGAACTGGTCAAACTGGCGAAAGATACCGTCGCCGGCATCGACGAAGCCAAGAACACCAAAGGTGTGAAAGACGCCGAAGCCCAATGGAAAACGCTGGCCGCCGACTTCCTCAAGGTGACCGAGAAACTGGCTGAAGTCGCCGCCAAGGAAGAGCACGCCGCGACCAAAGACGCCCACTCGGCCGTCAAAAAGAGCTGCTCAGCCTGCCACGAAGTCTTCCGGATCGAAGACGAGTGATTCGCCTCGCCCGCGAATGACTGGCTCACCGCAACGGCGGTCCGGCACGTCCGGATCGCCGTATTCGTTTCACATCTTCCAGGGTAATCGCCTTATTTTATGATCTTCTTCGCGGACCGGAACCCCGACGACATCGCATATCAGATCGCGGCCGACGAGGCCCTGCTCGTCGCCTGTGAGCAAAGCCTGCTGGGTCCGCACACTTCCGCTATGCGGCTTTGGCATCAGCGGTCCTGGGCTGTCGTTCTCGGAGCATCCGGCAAGGTGGCGGAGGATGTCCACCTGGACGAATGCCGCCGCCGCGGCGTCGCCATCGCCCGCCGATCCAGCGGCGGCGGAACCGTCCTTCTCGGCCCTGGCTCGGTCTGCCTCGCCTGGGTCCTCCCCCTTGCCGCTTTTACGCCCGCCGAACGCGATGCCCGCCAATTGCAAGTTCTGATTCTGGAGAGAGTTGCCGAAAGAGTCCGAGAATTGGAGCCGCGGCTCGAAGTCGTCGCTTCCGGCGATTGGGCGATCGCCGGCCGCAAATGCGCCGGCAGTGCCCAGCGGCGAATGAAGACGCACGTTCTCGTGCACCTGAGCATTCTGAACCGGGTGCCGCTTCCGGAAATTCGCCGGTATCTGGCCGAACCGGCACGTCGGCCCGAATATCGCTCCGGGCGCACGCACGACGACTTTTTGACCAATCTGGATACCGATCCCATACGTCTTTGCGAGGTTTTGTCCAGCTTTCCCGAAATTTCCGAACGGCGGGATGAATTTCCGAGAAATCTCTCCGGCCTGGCGGATCGTCTCGCGGACGAACGCTTCCGGCTTGCGGAATGGACATTGCGATTTTGACGCAAATCGTTATTTTATTTTATCTTATTACAGACGTGACGGATTTCGCGATCGAATCTTCATCAAATTTTCTTATGGCCTGATCACATCGCTAGCGTGAGGACTGATGATGGGCGAATTTTCCGGAAAATTGTGACAAAGCTTTCCCTGTTCAAGGTTCCGGAATTCGATAAACTGATACTAGATTCGGTTGAAGCAGCATGTCGGAATTCGGCCCGATCATGGTGATACAGGGCTTTCCGAGAGCGGCGACACCGTGAAGCGGCCAATCTCCCCGAGCGATTTTCATGGTCCCGAGCATTTCCGAGATTCTTGGGTCGCTTAACGTAAGATCACATTCGGACGAGGGTTCGAGCCTGAACCCTGAGAGTTCGTCAAAACTCCTGGACATCGACGGAGGGATTCGTCGCACGTCCGTTCAGGCCCATCGAAGGACACAGGTTCTATGAATCGTTCCACTGTCGGTTCGCGCTGGAATTCGGATCTTGTCGAGCAGTTCTTCGAGCAGTGGAAACGTGACCCGCAAAGCGTGGACGCTTCCTGGCAGGCCTTTTTCGAAGGTTTTTCGCTCGGCTGCGACAGTAGTCCGGCGGCTGGCGGCGAGACGGACGCCGCGACGAGTCAGGCCCAGGCCGGCGTCACCCGTCTGATTGACGCCTACCGGGAAATCGGCCACTATCTGGCCAACCTTGACCCGCTTGGCCTTTCTCCGCAGCGGGATACGCACGAACTTCTGGAACTCGACGAATTCGGCCTGACTGACGCCGATCTCGACAAAACTTTCTTCACGAAGCTTTTTCCAGGCCATTCCGCCACGCTCCGTCAAATCATCGAAGCGCTGAAGCAAACTTACAGCGGCACGATCGGCGTGGAATACATGCACATCAGCAACCGGCGGATTCGCCGCTGGCTGCAGCAGAAGATGGAACCGGTCCGCAACCAGCCCGATCTGAATTCGAAGCAGAAACGGCGAATTCTTCTGAAGCTTTACGCCGCCGAGTTGTTCGAAACTTTCCTGCACACACATTATATGGGCCAGAAGCGGTTCTCGCTCGAAGGCGGCGAGACGCTGATCCCGCTGCTGGACGCGATCGTCGAGGACTCCGGCCCCAGGGGCGTGGGCGACATCATCTTCGGCATGCCGCACCGGGGCCGTCTGAACGTGCTCACGAACACGCTGGAGAAGCCCTACGGCATGGTCTTCAGCGAATTCGAGGGCAACATTCCGAATACGGTCGGCGGCGACGGTGACGTGAAGTATCACCTCGGGTTTTCGTCGGACCACGTCTGCGAAACGGGCGAGAAGGTGCACCTTTCGCTGAGCCCGAACCCCAGCCACCTGGAAGCCGTCGACCCGGTCGTGGAAGGCCGCGTGCGTGCCAAGCAGCGCAAGTCGCCCACGCGTGACCGCCACCTGGTCCTGCCGGTGCTGATCCATGGCGACGCCGCCTTCGCGGGCCAGGGGCTGGTCGCCGAAACGTTGAACCTTTCCCAGCTGCGCGGATACAAGACCGGCGGCACGATTCACGTGGTGGTGAACAACCAGATCGGTTTCACGACGTTCCCGTCCGACAGCCGGTCGTCGCGTTATTGCACCGACGTGGCCAAGATGATCGAAGTGCCGATCTTCCACGTCAACGGCGAAGATCCAGAGGCGGTCGTCTACGTCGCGAAGCTGGCTCTGGAATTCCGCCAGACGTTTCAGATGGATGTCGTCATCGACATGGTCTGCTACCGGCGTCATGGCCATAACGAAGGCGACGAGCCGGCTTTCACCCAGCCCCTCATGTATCAGGAAATTCGCAAGCGGCCCGGTATCCGCGAGATTTACACGAACAGGCTGGTCGAAACCCGCGAGCTGACGAAGCAGGAAGCCGATACGCTGGCGGAAACGTTCAAGGAAAAACTCGAAAAGATCTACGTCGAAGTTCACAACAACAAGGAACGCAAGCCCGACCCGCTGCCCGACAGCTACACCGGCTCGTGGGCCGGGCTGACCCGCCCCTACAACTGGGACCCTGTCGAGACAGGCGTCCCGCGTGACGTGCTGGCCCACGTGGCCAAAGTCACTTCCACGGCGCCTCCCGGGTTTTCGATTCATCCGACGCTCGAACGGATCCTCACGCCCCGTGTCAAGCAGTTCGAGGACAACGGCCCGGTCAACTGGGGCTTCGCCGAAGCGCTCGCTTACGGGTCGCTCGCGATGGAAGGTACCCCCGTGCGGCTTTCCGGGCAGGACTGCGGCCGCGGCACGTTCAGCCATCGGCACGCCGTTCTGACCGACTCCAAAACCGGCGACCGCTACGTGCCTCTTCAGCACCTGAAAGAAGGTCAGGGCGATTTCTCGGTCTACGACAGTCTGTTGTCCGAAGCCGCGGTGCTCGGTTTCGAGTATGGCTATTCGCTCGATTCGCCCCTCATGCTCGTGATGTGGGAAGCCCAGTTCGGCGACTTCTCCAACGGCGCCCAGGTGATCATCGATCAGTTTCTGGCCTCCGGCGAGAGCAAGTGGGGCCGTTCCAGCGGCCTGGTCATGCTGCTGCCCCACGGCTACGAAGGCCAGGGCCCCGAGCACTCCTCGGCCCGGATGGAGCGTTATCTCCAGCTGTGCGCCGAAGACAACATCCAGGTGGCCAACGTGACCACTCCGGCCCAGTATTTCCACATGCTACGCCGCCAGGTGCACCGGTCATTCCGCAAGCCGCTCGTCGTGATGACGCCCAAGAGCCTTTTGCGGCACAAAATGGCGGTCTCGACCGTGGACGAATTCGTCACGGGCCGTTTCCACGAAGTGCTCGACGATCCGACGGTCACCGATCCGCGTAAGGTCCGTAAGGTCATCGTCTGCTCGGGCAAGGTCTACTATGACCTGGTGACGAAGCGGGAGGCCGAGAACAAGGTCGGCGAAGTAGCCATCGTTCGCCTGGAGCAGGTCTATCCCTGGCCGGCCCACCTGCTCAAGCCGATCTTCAACCGCTATGCCGACACGGCCACGTCCTGGATGTGGGTGCAGGAAGAGTCGCACAACAACGGTTCGTGGTTCTTCGTCGCCCCACGGCTTCAGGAACTCATGGGCTGGTCGTTCGATTACGTCGGCCGCGATGCCTCCGGCAGCCCTGCCACCGGCAGCCATCATGTGCACGAACACGAGCAGGCCACGCTGGTGGAAGCCGCGATCCTGGGCACAGGACCGAGCCTGATCAGCGCCCAGTCGAAGTTCGAATCCAAAGTCATGGTCAGCCACTGACCTCTGCGAGTATCCTCAGACCGATCCGCACGGAACCGTTCGAGACGAACGGTTCCGTCGTCGACGGGTCTGCGGATCGCCCCCGTTTCGATTCCCCCGCCGGAATCGTCATCGCCTTGAGCCAGGAGTCTCTGAAGGTGTCGAAAGTCGAAATCAAAGTGCCCAGCGTCGGCGAGTCGGTGACCGAAGGCGTCCTCTCCCGCTGGCTGAAGAAATCGGGCGAAGCCGTCAAGTCAGGCGATCCCCTGTTCGAACTCGAAACGGACAAGGCATCCAACGAAGTTCCGGCCCTCGCCGCCGGCGTCCTGACCACCTCCGTCGCCGAAGGCGAAACCGTCCAGATCGGGGCCATCGTCGGTTCGATCGACACCTCGGCCGTCGCCGCCCCAGCCCCGACACCTGCCGCCCCCGCGGCTCAGGCAACCGCTGCGGCCCCGGCAGCTTCAGCCAATGGCCCTCATCTTTCTCCCGCGGTCGCCTGGCAGGCCGCCGACAAGGGTGTCGATCCTGGCGCCGTCAGCGGCACGGGCCCTGCTGGCCGGTTGACGAAGGGCGACATCCTGGCCGCCGCCGAAGCCAAAGCTTCGCAAACCGCCCCCGCAGCGTCAGCTCCGGCCGCCAAACCGGCCGCTCCTGCAGTGCCCGCTCTACCGGCTGGCGAGCGAGCCATCACGCGACAGAAGATGCCTTCGATCCGTCAGCGGATCGCGCAGCGGCTCGTCGAAGCCCAGCACACGGCCGCCATCCTCACGACCTTCAACGAAGTCGACATGTCGAAGGTCATGGATTTGCGGGCCCGCTACAAGGACTCGTTCCAGAAGAAGCACGGCATCGGCCTCGGCTTCATGTCGTTCTTCGTGCGTGCATGCACTGAGGCCCTGCAGGCCTTCCCGGCCGTGAACGCCCAGATCGACGGCACGGATCTCGTCTTCCACAACTACTGCGACATCGGCGTGGCCGTCTCCACCGAACGGGGGCTGATGGTCCCCGTCGTCCGCTCGGCCGAGCGTATGAGCTTCGCCCAGATCGAAAAGGCCATCTCCGACTACGCCGTAAAGGCCCGCGAGAACAAGATCTCCGTCAACGACCTCCAGGGCGGCACGTTCACCATTACCAATGGCGGCGTGTTCGGCTCGCTGCTGTCGACGCCGATCCTCAACCCGCCGCAGTCGGCAATCCTGGGCATGCACTCGATCAAGAAGCGGCCCGTCGTCGTCGACGACCAGATCGTCATCCGCCCGATGATGTACCTGGCCCTTTCCTACGACCACCGGATCATCGACGGCAAAGAAGCCGTCAGCTTCCTCGTCAGGGTCAAGGAACTCATCGAAGATCCCGAACGGCTGCTGCTGGCCGTTTGACACTGCGGCCCGACTCCCCCACAATAGCCGACAGGGGCCGCCATCCGGTCCCTGCCGGCTTTTCCCTTGAAGCTCTCGAAGGACCTTACCCGTGGCAGATTCGTTCGACCTGGTCGTGATCGGTGGCGGCCCCGGCGGCTACGTGGCCGCGATTCGGGCCGCCCAACTGGGCAAAACCGTGGCTGTCGTCGAAAAACGGTCCGCCCTCGGCGGCACCTGCCTGAACATCGGCTGCATCCCGTCCAAGGCCCTGCTCGACTCCAGCGAACACTATCACCAGGCCAAAGAGAAACTCGGCATCCACGGCGTCGTCGTCGGCAAGGTCACGCTCGACCTCAAGGCCATGATGGCCCGTAAGGACAGCGTCGTCACCTCGCTGACGACCGGCATCGCCGGCCTGATGAAAAAGAACAAGGTCAGCGTGCTGACCGGCACCGGCCGCGTCGCTTCGCCCACGTCCGTCGAAGTCACCGACGCCCAGGGCGGCAAGAAAACCGTCGCCGCCGGCCATATCCTCATCGCCACCGGCAGCGTGCCCACCGAACTGCCCGCCCTGCCCTTCGACCACAAGAACATCGTCGATTCCACCGGCGCGCTCAATTTCGACAAGGTCCCCAACCACCTGATCGTCGTCGGCGGCGGCTACATCGGCCTGGAACTCGGCTCGGTCTGGAAACGCCTGGGCGCCAAAGTCACCGTGATCGAATTCCTCGACCGGCTCGTGCCCTTCGTCGACCATGAAATCGGCGACTCGCTCAAGCGCACCCTGCAGCAGCAGGGCCTGGAATTTCATTTCGAAACCAAGGTCACCGGCGGCAAGGTCGTCAAGGACAAGGTCATCCTCACCGCCGAATCGAAAACGGGCCCTATCACCGTCGAAGGCGACAAAGTCCTCGTCTCCGTCGGCCGCCGCGCCTACACCGAAGGCCTGGGCCTCGAAGCCGTCGGCATCAAGCTGGCCGACCGCACGGGCAAGGTGCCCGTCGACAAGCACTTCCGCACCTCCGTGCCGACGATTTCCGCCATCGGCGACGTCGTCGACGGCCCCATGCTGGCCCACAAAGCCGAAGAAGAAGGCGTCGCCTTCGCCGAAATCCTCGCCGGCAAGCCCGGCCACGTCAATTACGACACCATCCCCAGCGTCATTTACACCTGGCCTGAAATGGCCTCCGTCGGCCTGACCGAAGAACAGGCCAAAAACCGGGGCCTGAATTACCGCACCGGCAAGTTCCATTTCAAAGCCAACGGCCGTGCCCGTGCCATGGAAGAAACCGACGGCTACGTGAAAATCCTGGCCGACGCCAAGACGGACCGCGTCCTCGGCGTGCACATCATCGGCCCGCGTGCCTCCGACATGATCCCCGAAGCCGTCGCCGTGATGGAATTCGGCGGCTCGGCCGAAGACATCGCCCGCACTTGCCACGCCCACCCCACCCTGGCCGAAGCCTTCAAGGAAGCCGCCCTGGCCGTCGACAAACGCGCCATCCACTCCTGACCCGTCCGTAACGAGCCGGAAGCGTCAGCGACGGATTTCGAATCACGAACTTCGTCGAAATGGTGCCCCTGACGCTTTCGGCACGATCTTTCGGACGGTCGAAATGAAACGAGAGCGATAAAGAAAGGACGGTGCCCCGATGATCCCCATCCGCGACTGCCCGGACTGCGGCGTGCAGATGAAGCCCGGATTCATTCTCGACAAAGGCCACGGCAATTCGAACACGATTCTGAAATGGAATCCAGGCGAGCCGGAATACATGAAATTCTTCGGCTGGTCGATGGACACCCCCCGCACGGCCAAAAAGGACGAACTCCTCGACGTCGTCGCCCTCCGCTGCCCCAAATGCGGTCTTCTCAGGACTTATGCGGTGAAGGTGGAAGGCTGACGGTCTTTTCGTCCCAAATTCCGCTTCGGCTCTGACATGCTCTCTGCTACGATAGATCTCTACCTTGCGTGAACCGGATTCGACGGGATCGTAAGGATTGATCTCATTGACCGTTGTGATTATATGCCTGGACCTCGATCGATGTGTTCGGTCCGGAGATGAATCGGAGTACGTTTCATGCGACGATTCGGAAACTCGCAGGTTTCTGCAGCGATGACCATCTATCGCACGCTGCTTGCGATCGCTTTCGCTATCTTTCAGCCCTCGATCGATGTCACTGTCGTCTCTCATGAGAAAGCGATCGGTCCGCAACCCTCGAAATCGGTCGATGATTCGTGGCGTAACAAGCTTGTCGTTCTCAAGGAACCGACGCCGATCCTGCAAAATGGCAAGGTCGTCGATCCTGGCACCGTTTTCCGCGTATACGTCGCTGGCGAATCCACCGATGGCGTTGTGTTCGTTTCGGACGTCGATGGGCGAGCGGAAGGAAGAGTCCCCGAAACCCGCATCGTACTTGCCGATACGCTCATTGAGCCTCTCACGAAATCCATCGAGAAAATGGCGACCGCTGCCGATTTGTCGAAAAGAGGCAAAATTCGCAAGGCCCAGGGTGATGCGGAAGAAGCGATCGCCGATTTCGAACAAGCGCTGAGGCTCGATCCGAACCGATCCGAAATCTATTCCGCACGTGCTGCTGCCTGGTTTTACCTTGATGAGTTCGAGAAGGCGATCGCCGATCATGACAAGGTCCTCGAACTCGACCCCAGGGACGCGATCACCTTCAACGATCGTGGCCTTTGCCGCACCTATCTGGGCGAATACGAAAAAGCGATCGCGGATTTCGATCAGGCGTTGAAGCTGGCACCCGGCACCGCGAAAGTCCTGTCGAACCGGTCCGTCGCGTTTCGGGAATCAGGCGATTTCGAAAACGCCCTGAAGGACTGTTCCGAAGCGATTCGTCTCGCACCGGAGCTTGCCGACTTTTTTTTGCTGCGGGCGACCGTTCACAAAATGACCGATCGCCTGGACAGTGCACGCGCGGACCTTGACCGCGCCATCGAACTCGACCCGGAATCTTTCGAAGCCTATATCTTTCGTGGCGCGATCGCGATCGACCAGAAGCGATATCGCCCCGCTCTGGACGATTCCGCCGAAGCCATTCGCCTTGCCCCCGACAACGCAATGGGTTACGTCAATCGTGGCAACGCCCTTTGGAAGCTGGGCGACATTCGATCCGGGAAAGCCGATTTGGACAAGGCGATCGAACTCGAACCCGATCTCGTCGAAGCCTTTGTCTTGCGTGGTTCGATGTTGCTCAAGACCGATCCGGCGAATGCGATCGACGATTTCGATCGCGCGATCGAAGGCTATGATCAGGCCATCGAAGCAGACCCGGCAATGGCTCGCGACCCGAAGCTGGCGAACCTCCTGAGCCTGCGTGGTCATGCACACCGGAATGTAAAAAACGTCGACAAGGCGCTCGCCGATTTCACCCGGGCGATCGAAATCGAGCCTGGCAACTCGACTCATTTCTCTATCCGGGGGATCATATACCAGCAAACGGGAAGGATCGGCGAATCCATACGGGATTTTGACGAAGCCATCAAGCTTGCCCCGAATAATGCATTGTATTTCGGTAGCCGTGGCGAATCGTATCTCGCTCAGGGAAAGCTGGATTCCGCGATCGCCGATCTCGACAAGGCCGTGAAGCTCTCACCCGACGAGCCCTCATTGCGTTTCGCTCGGGCGAACGTTCGATATCGTCGTAAAGAGACTGACCTGGCGATCGAAGATTTCGACGTTTTGATCCGATCCCATCCGAACACGTTCGCTCCCTATATCCGCCGCGCCTATTGCTGGATGGACAAAGGCGATGACGCCAAAGCCATCGAAGATTTCGACCACGTTCAGCGTGTCTCCCCCGACCTGCCGGAAGTGCTTCTGAATCGTGGCATTTGTTATTCCAATTCGAACCAGCACGCCAGGGCGATCGACGACTTTTCGAAACTAATTCGAAAGGAGCCGGAGAACCGGGAAGTTTACTGGCTGCGTGCACGGTCCCTGCAAAGGATTGGGCAGCTTACCCAAGCTCTGGAGGATAGCGAAACCGATATACGCCTCAATCCCGACATTCCGCGTGGCTATCTTTTCCGCACCTTCATGAACCATGCCCTCAAACGATATGACCAGGCCATCGCCGATTGCGATCAGGCGATCCGGATCGATCCGACATACTCCGTGCCCTTTTATCGCCGCGGACTTTCACGCCTCGCAATGAAGGATTACGAAAAAGCCCTCGCCGATTTCGAAAAGGCCGTCGAACTCGACCCGGGTTATGCACAACCTGTCGAACGTCAGGCGTGGATTTTAGCGACTTGCCCGGTCGATTCGTTTCGCGACGGCCAAAAGGCGCTGAAGCTGGCGGAAAAGGCACGGGAATTGGCGAAAGGCAAAAATGCCGAATATTATCTGGACACACTTGCCGCGGCGCATGCCGAAACCGGCGATTTCGAAAAGGCCATCGAATTGCAATCCGCCTGCACAAAGCTATTCGAAGGGTCGACCAGTTTGCCCTCCGAAGAACGTGAAAAGATCATCACGGGTGTCAAAAACCGCCTCGAATCCTATCGCTCCAATAAACCGCACCGCGATACGCCCGAATCCTGAATCGCTACGCCCCGCCTGAACGTCAACCACCACATCGCATCCGATAATCCGTGCGGTTTTCGTTTGCCCATGGCCGTTTTACCGATTACATTCGAGTGATCCGCGATCCTTTCGCGACATGTTGCCTGATTTGCCCTGAATTCTCGCTTTTCGCCCGTTCCGCACTTCATCCGCAGTATGTCGGAGCATTACCGATGCAGCATGTGTTATCGCTGGTTCCGACACCCCGGGCCGCTTCGTCGGCCATTCGCATCCGGCCCGCCATCGGCTGGTCGATTGCGTTGATCGCCGCGTTCGCTGCCCCTGCACTGGCAGAACAAGACACGAAACCGGCCGCCATCCAGCGCCTCGCGCTCGCCCCGGGTGCCAGTCTCACCCGCGACGGCAAAGAGTTCGCCCCCACATACCCCCACAGCGTCTATCGGCTTCGCGAAACCCGCGAGGGCAAGGCGCGGCTCGTCGACGAATTCTCTTACGAATGGGGCTGGGTGCCCGAAGGCAAGACGATCCCGGCCGAGAAGGCCGAAGCCGACGTCGAGGCCCGCATCAAGGCGAAACCGACGGCCGCCGACCTCCGCGACAGGGGCATCCTGCGGATGGCCGGCAGGCGACTCGATGCGGCCATCGCGGATTTCGAAGCCTCGGTCGCACTCGACCCGAACCTGGCGGTAACCCACTTCTGGCTCGGAATGGCCCGCTGGCGCAATAGCGAAATCGCGGCCGCCGTACGATCTTTCGACCACGCGATCGTCCTCGACCCGAATTTCGCTGGCGCTCGAATCAAGGCCGGTAAACTTCTCGGCGTGCGCCAGCAATGGATCGCCGCCCTTGCCGACCTCGACTCGGCCATCGAACTCGCCCCGAAAAATGCCGAGGCTTTTACCTCCCGAGCTCTCGTTGACGCACTCAAGCGAGACTTCGACAAAGCCATGGCCGACCATGATCAGGCCCTCCGGCTCGACCCGAACAACGCCCAAATCCTCACGAATCAGGCCCGAACCCTGCGCGCCATGAATGAACGCGATCGCTCCCTGGCCATCGCCGAAAAGGCTATCTCGCTCGATCCTCTCGAACCGGAAGCCTATGTCACCCGCGCGAACGTGCGTTATGACGAATCGAAATACGACCTGGCTCTGGCCGATTACGAACGATCAATCCAGCTCGACCCGGAATCCTCGACTTATCACGCATCGCGTGCCCAGACGCTCAACGTGCTCAATCGTCACGACGAAGCCCTCGCCGCCGCCGAGCGCGCCGTCGCACTCGACCCAAAAAGCAACTATGCCCTTTACGCCCGCGGCATCGTGCGGCTCAACCGGGACGAACTCGACCTGGCTGACGCCGACGCCGTGCGGGCCATCGAACTCGACCCGTACGACCAATCAGGCCACTACTTGCGTGGCGTAGTCGCGAGGGCCAGAGAGGACGACGACGCGGCGCTCCCCCATTTCGATCGTGCGATCGAAATCAATCCCTTTGACGCCGCGAGCCTCCAGCGCCGGGGCATGATACATCACTCCCGCAAGGAATACGACAAGGCTCTGGCCGACGCCGAACGGGCGCTGGCCATCAACCCCCGCTCCGGCGTAGCCCTTGTGCTGCGTGCGCGCGTGCGGCTTGATACCGGCAAATTCGATGAAGCCATGGAAGATTACGATCGAGCGGTCTTCTATGAGCCGGAGAATGCCTGGATACGCCATGACCGGGGCCTGGCCTGGTACCGGAAAGGCGATCTGGACAAAGTCCTGGCCGATTATGACGAAGCCATTCGGATCGATCCGAAAGATGCCCTGATTTACGCCAACCGCTCAGGAATTCACTTCGAGAAAGAGAACATCGAAGCGGCCCTGAGCGATGCCGAAACCGCGATCCGCATCGCGCCGAATGACGCACCAGGGTACTTTCGGCGCGGGGTCGTTCGGCTCTCGAAAGGCGACCGTGACGGTGCCCTGGCCGATTATGACACGGCACTGAATCTGGATCCGGAGGACTCGATCGCCCTGAAGGAAAGGGGCAGGCTTCGGCTCGAACGCAACGAAGACCGGCTGGCGATCGCAGATTACGACGCACTGCTCCGGATCGAGCCTGATTCCGCCGAAGGCCTGTTTTATCGTGGTTTCGCCTATGAACGCATCGGCGAATACGAAAAGGCCGTTGCCGACTGGACGGCGTGCCTGCGAGTCGACCCTCAGGCTCGCGGGGTCTATCCGTTGCGTGCACAAGTGTTCTACAGGCAGAAAAAATACGCCGAAGCCATCGCCGATTTCGAAGAGGCGATCAAGGATGAACCGAAAAGTGCCATTTTGTTCGCACAGCGAGCGAATGCACGAGGCAGGAATGGCGACGTCGACGGTTCGATCGCCGACAACACGGAAGCCATCCGGCTCGACCCGGAATTTGCCGACGCTCTCGGAAACCGCGCCGCCGACTATTTCTTCAAGGGCCAAAACGAAAACTGCATTAAGGACTACGACGAAGCCATCCGGCTGGGAAGCGTCAAACCCGGTAACTATCTGGAGCGTGGCCAGGCGAAAGCCCGATTGGGCAAAAACGAAGCCGCCATCGCAGATTTCGATGAAGCGATCCGGATCGACGCGAAATTCGCTCCCGCATACGCGGAACGGGCCAAGATTTTGAGTGAACTCGGGAAATTCGAACAAGCGATGCAGGACGCGAATGAAGCGATTCGCCTGGACGCGAACGACGCGGATTGTTTCGCGGCTCGCGGGTTCGTCCGTCTTTCGAAAGACGACCCGAAAAGTGCACTGGAGGATCTGAACGAAGCGATCCGCCTGAAACCCGACATCGAATATTTCCATTACTTGCAAGGTAATGCATATTTCGCCTTGAATCAACACATGGAAGCGATCGCAGCCTACGACAAGGCGATCGAGTCGTATCCGGAATACGCTTCGGCATTTCATGCGAGAGGTCTGGCCCGTGCTCGTCTTGGCGGTCACGCAGCCGCCGTGGAAGATTTCGACAAGGCAATTTCTTCGAATCCTGATTCTCTGAATTACCTTGTCGATCGTGCTGTATCTCTTTCCGTTCTGAGACTGTTCCCCCGCGCGATCGCCGATCTCGACCGCATCATCGCCGCGAAGCCGGACGACGCGATGATGTATCTTGCCCGGGCCGATGCCTGGAAATCGCTTGGCGATTTCGAAAAAGCCCTGGCCGATTTGGACCATTCCATTCGGCTCTCGACTTTCGCACATTATCACGCCGCTCTGAGCAATCGGCCAAGCGAAGCGGC
>CAZSQA010000015.1:0-131901 GCA_964608915.1 uncultured Isosphaeraceae bacterium | reverse complement strand
CTGATGAGCTGCAGCGCCCGGTTGCCGGTTTACACGCTGATGATCGCGGCCTTCATCCCGCAACGGTCTCTGCTGGGCGGCTTGCTGCACCTGCAGGGCCTGACTCTTTTCGCCATGTACGCCGTCGGTGTGGTCGTCGCGGCGGTGGTTGCGTGGCTGTTGAAACGGACGGTCCTGCGAAGCGGTCCACCAGCCTTCGTGATGGAAATGCCGGAATACCAGTGGCCTTCGCCTAGGGTGATCGTCGCTCGAGCCGTCGAGCGGGGGCTCGACTTCGTCAAGAACGCCGGCACCGTCATTTTCGCCGTTTCGATCCTGATGTGGGGGGCCCTGTATTATCCCCGGGCTTCCACGCCTGAGTTCACCGCGATCGTCGAACAGAAGCAGGCACTCGAAACCAATCTGGCACAGGCTGAGGCCGCGGGCGATTCCGCCCGAGTCGGAGAAATCGAGGAGTCGATCCGCTCGGCCGAGAACAAGCTGGCAGGCATTCAGCAGCGGCAGAGCATTCTGGGCAGGGCCGGCCGGCTGATCGAACCGGTCGTGCGGCCATTGGGCTGGGATTGGCGCATCGGCAGCGCGGTGATCGCATCGTTTCCCGCGAGGGAGGTGGTCGTGGCCACACTGGGCGTGATTTTCGACGTCGGTGCCGATGTGGAAGAAGACGCTGGTCAGGAAAGTTTGCGCAGCGCCATGCGAAACGCCACCTGGCCCGATTCCGGCAAGCCGTTGTTCAACGTCCCCGTCGCTCTATCGATCATGGTTTTCTTCGCCCTTTGTGCCCAGTGCATTTCGACGCTCGCCGTCATCGGCCGGGAAACGGGTGGCTGGCAATGGCCAGTTTTCTCGTTCGTCTATATGACGAGCCTGGCCTATGTCGCGGCGTTCGCGACCTATCGCATCGGTATGCTGATCGGAGCCTGATCGCACCTGGACGTCCGAAGTCGACATTGCTGCTTTCCGGAGGTTCCGACAATGGGCATTCAGGACATCTTCGCAATCGGCTGCGTGTTCGCCGCAGGCGTGTTTTTCCTCAAGAAAACGGTCTTCGCCAGCCTCGGGTTACGTTCTGGCCGGAAAGCATCGAGCTGCGGCAGCGGCTGCGGCAAATGTTCGAATGCTGGTCAAACGGGTGAGCCGCTCGTTTCGATCGGGATCGGAAAGACCGGAAACGCTTCGTCGAAGTAAGGCGAATTCGGCCGGAATTGACGGATCTGACGAATTTAACCCTTTCCGCGTTTTTTCGGCTTGGGCGGCTTATCCGGCAGCGAATCGACGAAGGTGCAGCATAGCTCCACCCAGCCACGCAACTGGCCGTCGGTCAGCAGGCCATCGGGCTGGACCATCACATAACCCCGGGCCGGCTGATCGCCGAAGACCTGGGCCGAGACATGGGGCATTTCCAGGGCCCGGTCATAAATTTCAGGGCCGACCCGGGCCATGAGCGAATGCCGATCGACACCGACGACCATGTGCCCGCGGATCATAAACACCAGGCCACCGAACATCTTGCGTTCGGTGACGGCCATTTTGCCGGAAAACATGAAGCGGACACGTTCCGCCAGGCGGTCGTCGAAGGCCATGCGTGCCGGCTCCGGGAAAAGAAAGAGACCAATGCCGAACGCCCGCCGCAAGCATGTTGCGGGGGCGTCTGGAGTTTATCGTTCGACTGAGTGTCCGATCAACGCCGCATGGCACCGGGCGCAGCGGTTTTCGCAGCCGGGGCTGTCGGCTTCACGCCGGCTGCCGTGCCGTTCGATGGGCGATTCGCACCGGGCGTGAGCTGGCCGACACGCGGCACCGGCTGATTCGTGGCACCTGCACCTGGTTGACCGATCACCGACGGGTTGCGGACGACGTCCCAGCCCTCTTTGGGAATGACGCCCTGGAAGTTGGCATCGGCGACGCCGGAGTTCATCTTGATGGTGACGAACTTGTAATCCTGGGTGTCCTTGCCGTTCGGGGCGTATAGTACGAGCCTGTCCGGCAGGAATTTCTCCTTGTTCAGGAGCACGTAAACCTTGCTGAAGCTTTCCTGATCGATCTTTTCCAGAGGCTGGATTTCGATCCACGCGCCCTGCTCGTTTTCGGACCGCAATTGCATCTTGTAACGCTGTTTGGCGCGATCGGCCTTCATGTTGAACAGGAACGGCAGCGGGCCTTCTTCCAGAGCCCTTGATCGCTCTTCGGCCGACAGCGGGAAGATGAAGATCTGCCGGCTGGCCGTCTGGTAATGAAAGACTTCCTTGCCGGTGCAGATGATCCGCTCGAAGTGGTTGTGCTTCTTTTCGGCCGCATCGAACTTGAGAAAGTCGAGATAGGCCAGGTCAGGGCTTTTCAGCAGCGCGCGGCCTTTGTATTCGGTGTTTTCCTGCCAGGCGGGCGAATGGTCCTTGCGTGTGAACTCGGCGTCGAGTTCCTTCACCTGGGCCGATCGCTGCTCCCACGTGGCCAGAAGCTGGTCCATGCGCTTCGCGAGCTGGGCGAGTTCTTCCGGGGTCTTCGCGGCCTTGGCCTGTGCCGCCTGCCCCTGCGCGGCTTGTGGCTGTGCCTGGCCCGTCGCCGGGCGGCCAGCGGCTGCTGCCTGAGCCGGAGCAGCGGTTTTGGGTACGGGAGCGTTCTGTGCCCACGTGAACGTGGGGAAACTCGCGGAACAAATGAGGCCGAGTGCCATCACCCGGCGAGATTGGGTCATCCTTGAACGACCAGTGACTCGGGCACGCCGCATGGGTGCGATCCTCCTTGATTTCACCCAATTGGGGGCGATCGGTTCACGGCTTCGCGTGAGCGCGGACCACCCCGGGATTCGCTGGACTGGAGGGCAGAATATCAGATCGCCGAAACTTGCCAAGTCGGAATTTTGGGGCCGGACCAATAGCCCCAGGTTCCGTCAGTCCGAACCGAGGCAAAGTCAGCCGGAATTTCCATCATGTGATTCGGATACCGAAGCTCTCACCTGACTTCGACTTTCGCACTTCCCTATCCGGCACCGATCAGTAGTTCATCCAGAGCACTTCGACACGAGTCTGCCCGGAGTTGGTCAAGTGACTTTTGCCGACCTGTTCGGCCCGGTTCCAGGATTTCAGGGCTTTCGAGTAAAGCGACGAATCGTAGCCGCTGAGAAGAACCTTGCCTTTCGCGTTCTTGATGACTCGCAGCATTTCCTCATGGTCCGCCCGGGTCATTTCCACGCCATACGTGGCGGCCAGGCCCGCATGACGCGTTTCAGGCAGATAAGGCGGGTCGACGTAAAAGAGCGTTTCGCCGCTATCGTATTTGTCGAAGGTTTCGATGGCCGGGCGGCATTCGACCATGATTTCCCGGAATCGTGTGACGATCTCTTCGAGGCCGTCAATGGCCGAAAGATATTTGCTGACCCCTTCCGGAAGGTTACGCCGGGTGCGGATGCTGGCGGACCAGCTTTTCGGCGTCAGCTTCGACATGCCCAGCCCGCCGAGAGCCTGACGGCACCTTACGAAGAACCACCAGGCTCGTTCGACATCGTCCACAGGCTCAGGCAGGCCGATCAGATGGACGAATTCCTCGCGAGCATAGGGCGTGAGAGCACACTTGCGCTGGAATTCCTCGAACTTCGCCGGATCGCGTAACACACGGAAGAAATTGACGATGCGCGAGTCAAGGTCGTTGTAAATCTCGACCTGGCTTTTCGCTTTCCGCAGAAGCACATTCGCGGCACCACCGAAAGGCTCGACATAAACCCTGTGGTTAGCGAACCTTTCGATGATCCAGCGGGCATAGTACATTTTGCCCCCGTACCATGCGACGGGGGCATCGGGGGCACCCTGGACGTACCAGGAATCAAGGACATCGATTTGGCGAGACCGGGTGTCCGCCTTTTTGGCCGTTTTTTTGCCCCTCATGGATCGATCCCTGATCGTGCGGTTGCCTGAGGCGACGTGTGGTCAGCTCCAGGCCGGGCGAGTCTTTTCGAACGTGTCGATGGCCGGGCCGTTTTCGGCGATCGTAATGCCGATCGAGTCCAGGCCGTTGAGAATCCGGTGCCTGGCCGATTCCGGGATCGAGAACGAAGCTTCGGCCTTGCCGCCGTCCTTCGGGTAGGAGACAACCTGCTTTTCCAGGTCGACGGTGATACTCGTCTGCGGCGAAGATTGCCCGAGTGCGACCAGGTTTTTCCAGTCCGCCTCGGCGATTTCGACGACCAGCAGGCCGTTGTTCAGCGAGTTGCCTTCGAAAATGTCCGCGAAGCCTTCGTCGGGCACGGGGGCGATCACGGCCTTGAAACCCGCCTGATGCACGGCCCACACGGCATGCTCACGGCTCGAGCCGCAGCCGAAATTGGGGCCGACGACGAGAATCGTCGCCCCGGCGAAATCCGCCCTGTTCAGCGGGAAATCCGCATCGAGCGCGCCATGCTTATCCGGTTCGTCGGGCTGCGGGGCACCGCCAGCGACATACTTTTTGTCGGCGAAGAGCAGGGGCCCGTAACCGACGCGTTCGATGCGCTTCAGGTAGCGGGCGGGGATGATCAGGTCCGTATTGACGTCGGACCAGTCCAGAACGGCCATGCGGCCCGTGTGAGTGCGAAAGGGTTCCATGCGAGAGATCTTTCTGTCAGTGTTTCGTGTGAGATATGGCGTCGTGTGCGAATGTCGTCTCAGGACAACAGCTTGCGCACGTCCGTAAAGTGTCCGGCGACGGCGGCCGCGGCGGCCATCGACGGGCTCACCAGGTGGGTGCGTCCGCCAGGGCCCTGACGGCCTTCGAAGTTGCGGTTCGATGTGCTGGCCGAGCGCTGACCGGGCTTGAGCTTGTCCGGATTCATGGCCAGGCACATTGAGCAACCGGATTGACGCCATTCGGCGCCGGCTTCCGAGAAGATCTTGTCCAGCCCTTCGGCCACGGCCTGATCACGCACTTTTTCCGAACCGGGGACGACGAGAACCTGCACGTTCGGAGCGACCTTGCGGCCCTTGAGGACCTTCGCGGCGGTGCGCAGGTCTTCGATCCGGCCGTTGGTGCAGCTGCCGATGAAGACGACGTCGACGGGCACTTCGGAGATCGGCGTTCCGGGCGTCAGGCCCATGTATTCGAGCGACCGGCGGGCGTCATCGGGCGTCGCGAACGGCACTTCGTGCGGCTCGGGAATACGGCCCGTGACGTCGACCGTCATTCCGGGATTCGTGCCCCAGGTCACCTGCGGCACCAGCTTGTCGGCCTCGATCGTGATCTTGCGGTCGAAGCCCGTTTCGTCTTCGGTGACGAGCGTTTTCCAGTCGGCGATGGCAGCCTCGAGCGTCGCGCCTCTGGGGGCGTATTGCCGGTCGACGGCCGAAATGTACTGAAACGTCACGTCGTCCGGGGCGATCATGCCCGCGCGGGCTCCGCCTTCGATCGACATGTTGCAGACCGTCATCCGGCCTTCCATCGTCAATGCCCGGATCGCGGGTCCGTAGTATTCGATCACGTGGCCTGTGCCGCCACCGGTGCCGATTTTACGGATGATCGCCAGGATGATGTCCTTCGGTTCGAGGCCTGGCGCCAGGGTGCCGGTGACCTCCACGCCGAGGCTTTTCGGCTTGCGGCCCTGCCAGAGCGTCTGCGTGGCCAGAACGTGCTCGACTTCGCTCGTGCCGATGCCGAAAGCCAGGGCCCCGAACGCGCCGTGAGTCGACGTGTGGCTGTCGCCGCAGACCATCGTCAGGCCGGGCAGCGTCAGGCCCAGTTCGGGGCCGACGACGTGAACGATGCCCTGACGGCCCGAACCGATGTCAAGCAGCGTAATTCCGAATTCCTTGCAGTTCGCGCGCAGGGTGTCCACCTGCCGGCGCGAGAGCGGGTCACGAATGTCGAACTGGTTATCGGTCGGAACGTTGTGGTCCGGTGTGGCGAAAGTGAGATCCGCGCGACGGACTTTTCTGCCTGAAAGACGCATGCCGTCGAACGCCTGGGGGCTCGTCACTTCATGAACCAGGTGACGATCGACGAAAAGAAGAGTCGCTTCTTCCGTGCGGTTGACGACGTGACGGGACCAGACCTTGTCGAACAATGTGGCGGACACGGTGCTATGAAACTCCCGGTGGCAATGGCGAAAGGCCTGATTCGGCACGATCGCGTGAAGACTGAACCCGTATTATAGTGAAACGGGTGTGGCAATGGAAACTTCGACGTGAGAAGTGAGATTCAGGAGAACTTCGCCAGGGCGTGAATGCACCCGCTGGATCTCGTTCCGCTCACCGAAATCACGGTTGCCCCGAAAGCCGAAGCCGAGTCGCCGAAGAAACGCGAACGATCGGCAACCGTTTCGGCCGCCGATCGTTCGTTGAAATCACGTGTCGAGATCGACTTCGATTTCGGGTCACGGACGAAAACCAGTCAGGCTTTGCGACGTCGCCGCCTGCCGAACGCACCCAGGACGAGCACGCCCAGGCCAGCGAGAGCATAGGTGCCAGGTTCCGGAACGGCGACCACGCGCATCAACTGCGGCGAACCGACATATTCGTCACGCCAGGTCGATCCGTCGAAGCTTTGCCAGTAAATCGAAGTGTCCCCGTGGCTCCCCGGTGGTGGGGAATCGGTGTATTGCCAATAGACGAACTTATCCACGTCGTTCAGCGGCGTCGCATTGCCGACGACGTAGTAAAGCCGATCGGGATTGAGGTTTATGGAGAGATTCCCGATGTGGAAATCCGTGTATCCGCCAGTCGGGAGTTGGTTGACCGAATCGGAGAAAATTTCGGCAACCTGCGCGCCGGGCCGTCCCGCATCTCCAGTCGCATCGAAAATCGCGATTCGGAACTGGCCGCTCGTGGCGTCGGTGAAGATTTTCAGAGTCACATCGGTCACGATCGTATCGACGGCCGTCGTACGGAACGACTGCGCCATGCGGAATCCGTTCATACCCCAGGACCCCAAACCCGTCTGGGCATCGAGCGTATTGATCAGATCCGCACCAGTGGCAGCGGTGCATGTGGCAAGGGCCAACGTGATGGCCAGCACGGAACGCAGAAACATGAGGTTCGCTCCAGGAAGACGACAGGTGTGTCATCTCCTCTTCGACTTTCCTCATTTGGCATGTTTAAGCTTTTTCAGACAGGGACTTATGGATTTCAGTCAAATGTTCCCCAAAGGCAACTCAATCTCGGCGCAATCGTTGCGATCGCTACGTTTTTCCCAGAATGGTGTCACGCAAATTGGCTTTTTCGGCAGAGATCAGATCAAAATCGCGGCGATGGTGACGAGAGCCAGGAGGCCAGAGAGAATCGCGAGGGCACTGTTCCACTGGACGAGCTGGCGGATGCGCGTTTCGCGCGACTCCAGCTCCATCTGCAATTCGAGCAATTGGTCCGTGCCGTCCAGGCTTTCGCCCTCGCGCAGGTTCCCGTAGTCGCTGACCGATTGCTGGGCGATATCGGGGGGCTGGCCGGCGATGAGATTCTTGAGGTCGTGAATGAGGTCGCGCGGCTGCTGATATCGCAGCTTTCTGTCCTTCGAAAGCAGGGTTTCGACGACGACTCCGAAACCGCTGGAAATGGCGTCGTTCATGTGGTCCGGCGGCGGTGCGGTCACGTTCAGGTCCGCATGCTGGCGAGTGACTTCGGCGGAAGTCTCGCCCTGGAAGGGAGGCCGGCCGGTGACCATGTGGTAGAGAGTCGCCCCCAGGCTATATAGGTCGGTGCGGATGTCGATCTGCACTTCGCCGCGTGCCTGCTCGGGGCTGATGTAGAACGGCGTGCCGACGGCCAGCCCCGCTTCGGCCAGTGCCCAGCGTTCGTCCGTCGTGGGCCGGGCCAGACCGAGATCGGCCAGCTTGGCCCGGTCCCGGTGGATCATGATATTGTCCGGCTTGACGTCGCGGTGGATCAGCCCCTGTTCATTGGCGTGCTGAAGCGCTTCGGCGACGTCCAGGGCGATGTGCAGGGCCTCTTTTTCGTCGAACCGGCCGATATCGTGCAGCCTTTCGCCGACAGTTTTTCCGTCGACGTATTCCATCACGAAATAATACAGGCCGTTGGCGGACCCGGCGTCGATGACGCTCACGAGGTTCGGGTGCGACAGGGCCGCCGCCATTTTGGCTTCACGCACGAATCTCTGGACATACGAAGGGTGTTTGGCGAGGCTGGGCAGCAGGATCTTCACGGCCACGATGCGGTCGACGCTCGTCTGCCGGGCCTTGTAAACCACTCCCATGCAGCCGCGGCCGATGCGCTCGAGCACCTGAAAGCCGGGAATGTCGATACGCTTCGGCGTGTCGCTGACGAGCTCCCGGCCGAGGCGTTCGGATTGTGCCGTCGTAATGACGCCCCGCGTGACGAGCGTGTTCAGAAAGGCCGTGCCCGTCGGGCCGTTGCCGAGATCCGAATTCATCGGATCGGCGACGGTGAGGCTCAATCGTGCCTTGTTGAGGTCTTCGTGCGATGCCAGGCCACGGGCGAGGAGCGCCCGTTCCAGCTGTGCCAGCGGATCCTTGGCGCTTCTCGTGCCGGGAACTTCGCCCGTATTCACTTCCGAAGGTGTCGTCAAGCCCGATCGCTCCACACCCATCGAGTCATCGCTTCGAAGCAGCGCATCGCCTGGCGAATGTCCAGGTACCGGTCCATTACGCAAGCACCGTCGAAGTCCCGGAATCGAGCAGCCGACGGTTTGCCATCACTTCATAACCATTATTGTACGAATCCTGAGACGAGAATCGCAGGGGGGAATCCGGAAAATCGCTATGAGCGGAACGGAAAACGGGTTTCTTCGACATATTTCATCATGAGACCGCATCGCCGTCTCACAAATTTCGGGTTTCGGCTGACGAAGCGAAGCCAAGTGCGATGCGAAACGACCGAAACGTCGGCCGGAATCAAAAATCGGTCTCGTCCAGTCGAAATCCCCGCGCGAAGTTGATAGAATGATCCCTGACTCTGTTCCGGTAAGTGCGGAAATCTTTTCGCATTCAGGAATTACGAGTCGCCGTCAGGTGCCGTTCAGGCATTCCTGGCACCCAGGTCTCCTACCGTGTCGGATCCTTTTGCAGCCGGAGTGGTTCGTCGTGTTCAAGATCGGTGTCATCGCGGGCGACGGTGTCGGACCTGAAGTCGTTCGTGAAGGAGTGGAGACTCTGGAACTGGTCGCCCGCCGATGCGGGTTCCAGGTCGAGACCGTGCCTTTCGATCTGGGCGGCGAACGTTATCTGCGTACCGGCGAAGTGCTTCCCGCCGCCGAAAAGGAAGCCGTGCGGGCGTGCGATGCCGTGATTCTCGGCGCCGTCGGAACGCCGAAGGTGCCCCCGGGCGTGCTCGAACGGGGGCTTCTGCTCGACCTCCGGTTTTCGTTCCGGCAATGCATCAATCTCAGGCCGATCAAGCTCTATCCGGGCGTCGATACGCCTGTCAAGAACGCCACTCCCGAAAAGATCGACATGGTCGTCGTGCGGGAGAACAACGAAGACCTTTACGTCGGTGCCGGCGGCTTCACCTACAAAGGAACGCCTGAAGAAGTCGCCATTCAGACTTCCATCAACACGCGTTTCGGCGTCGACCGGGTCCTTCGCTACGCCTTCGACCTGGCACGCCGCCGAGGCACGGGCCGCGTCTTTCCAGGACTGTCGGACGCCGAAAAGAAGGCCGGCAAGATCGGCCGGGTGACGATGGTGGCCAAGACCAACGTGCTGACCTATGCCCACGACCTGTGGCAGCGGGCCTTCGACGAAATGGCCGCCGGCTATCCGGACATCGCGACCGACTACAACCACGTCGACGCCTGCTGCATGCACATGATCCGCGTTCCCGAACGCTATGACGTGATCGTCACCACCAACATGTTCGGCGACATCATCACCGACCTGGGGGCCGTCCTGCAGGGTGGCCTGGGCGTCGCCGGCTCGGGTAACATCAATCCGGACAAAGAGTTCCCGAGCATGTTCGAACCCGTGCACGGCTCGGCGCCGGATATCGCCGGCAAGGGGATCGCCAATCCGGTCGCGACATGCCTGACCGTGGCGATGATGCTCGACCATCTTGGTCAGACGACCGCCGGAGATCTTGTTCGAAAGGCCGTGGCGAAAGTCCTGGCCGATGGCAAGGTGAAGACGCCCGATCTGGGCGGCAAAGACTCGACCCGGGCGGTCGGAGAGGCGATCAGACAAGCCTTCTCCGATCTGTCCTGATTCGCTCGACGGGGTCTTCTGGCCCCGTTTTTCGTATCAGCTGATCATGTAGCTGACAATGACCCCTGACTTGCGGAGGAGCACCGGCCCAGGACATCACGACACGATTGCGGGAATCGACATCAGGCTCGATCGTTCGGTCACGCTGCCGACGATCCGTCTCGCGGCGCTACGCTGCTGCGAGCGATGAAACGAACCAGATTCGACCGGCGAACCGAATACGGCACGCCAGCGTCGAAACGACATGCACTTCGAACGGAATTCGAACGAAAGTGCGGCAAGGTCGCTCCAGGTCTTCGTCTCGCAAATTGCCCGATCCGTTGACGCAAGAGGTTCTCAGCCTATGAGTTCCGTCTCTTCCGCAGCTTTGCAGGCCAACGTGCTCGTGTTGAATCGCTTGTACATGGCAGTGCAGGTGATCTCTGTCCGCAGGGCATTGTCCATGTTGTACAAGGGCGATGCCGAAGTCGTGCACGTTCAGGAGGAAGGCTACTTCGAATCATATACCTTCGATCGCTGGCTCGAGCGATCGCTCGTGCGCACGGGCCGTTGGGATCCCGACGACGACGTGCTGCGTTCCGTGAGGTTCGAACTCGAAGCTCCGAGAATCGTGCGGCTTCTGGACTTCGACCGCCTGCCCCGGCAGCGCGTCAAGTTCAACAGGCGCAATCTCTTCGCGAGGGACGGCAACAAGTGTCAGTATTGCGGCAAGAAATACGCGCCGCACGAACTCTCGATGGACCACGTCATCCCGCGCAGCCGCGGCGGCCCGGCGAATTGGGAGAATATCGTCACGGCTTGCCTGCGCTGCAATGTACGCAAAGGTGGCCGAACTCCTCGCGACGCGGGCATGCCTCTGGCGAAGACACCCGAGCGGCCGCGCACGAGCCCGCTCCTGACGACCAAGCTGAGCAGCCGCAAGTATCAGAGCTGGCGGGTGTTTCTGGAAAACAGCCAGTGGTCGATCGACCTGGCCTGATGTTCGAAAGAATCCGGAGTCCGCCGCGGTCCTCTACGCGTGGCTCCGGATTTTGAGAATCGGCCTTCGATTCCTACCGTTTCGGCTACCGAAACTGAATGAGTGTTCAATCAGGCTCGCTTACTGTCACCAGTGCTCTGGCGCCATGAGAGTTCGGGCGCAGGAGAAGCGGCCTTTTGCCGATTCGATCGCTCCTGGATTAAGTTCACGAACCATCCAAGCTTCGGGATAAGGCAGTTCGTAAGGGGCCTGGATCTGGTGCCGGGCCCCGAACCCATGCCGCCCATAATAGGCTGGGTCGCCTAGGACGAAGACAAGATCCGTACCTCGCTCGCCCAGATGCCTGATTCCGGATTCGATCAGAGTGCGCCCGATACCTTTTCTCTGCCGACGCCTGACGACAGCAAGAGGTGCCAGAATGCTGGCCGTGATGTGATCGCAGCCAGAAATGTGTGCGCCACTGAAAATGACGCACCCCACCGTGTCGCCTTCAGATTCACCGATAAGACCGAACGAAGGTCGGCCCGTTTCGTCCGACAGGAGGTCGATCGAAAGCCGGGAGATCTCTTCACCCTGGCTTTCGAACGCATCCTGAAAGACGTGGCGGATCGCATCCGTGTCTCCGGGGTTCACCAATCGTATCCGGACTTCGTTCTCAGCCGCGAATGGAGAGTCAGGTCCTTTGCCGCTTTGATGGCCCATGACTTTCGAATGCCCTCATGAATGACTGGACACAGGCTTCACCTTCAGGCCGTACCTGTTCCGGCGGCAGAACGATGAATCGTGTCGGAAGTTCACTTCGATTCGAATTCCTTCTCTTTGCCGTATGCCCCGATGCGGACGCGGTACTTCGAACCGTCCGGGTCGACCGTCACACGGATGAATTCGCCGCCGGTCGTGTCCGAATTGGCCGTGAATTCCGCCGGCATGTTTTCGGATTCGCTCAGGCCGTGATTCCGGTGCATGGCGAACGCGGCCTTCAGGTTGGGCAGATCGCGCAGAAGCTTGATCGTCGCGGCCGAACCGCCCTTGCGTGGGCCGTTGTTCATGATGGCGACCGTCGGGTCGAGCGTTTTGAGCAGTGTCGGGTGGTTGGAAATGTCCATGCCATGGTGGGTGACCTGATACAGATCGACGGGCCCGACGAGGTCGTGAGGGCAGACCAGGTTTTTCTCGATATTCCACGTCAAGTCGCCGGCGTCGAAGAAGTCGAACTTGCCCAGCGAAAATTTGATCACGGTCGAAAGCGCGTTGTCACTGTCGTCCTTCGGCTTGTCGCCGGGGGAATGTTCGCACAGCGGGTTCGGCTTCGCGCCGGCCGGCGCTGGTATGACTTTGCCTGAAGCCGCCAGCACGGTCGCCTTGATGCCTCCCTTGAGGGCGAGGGAATCGCCGGCCCTGATGACCGTTCGCTTGCCTTTGGAGGCGGCTCGATAGGCGATTCCGAGCTTGTCGTCCGGCTTCGGTCCGTCGGGGAAGTTGGCGGGATCGACGCCGGCATCTTCCGGCAGGCCACGATCCCAGAACCGGCCGATTTCGACGCGATCGGCCAGGCCTTTCACGCCGCCGTAATGGTCCGTGTGCCAGTGGGTCGTGACGAGGTGGTCGATCCGTGACTTGCCGAGCACTTCCTTGAGAACGTAGACGATACGCTTCGGATCGCGATCGTCGAGCCCGGGCCAGCCGGAATCGATCAGGATCGTTTCGCCTTCGGGAGTTTTGATGAGCGTCGCAGCTCCGCCCATGACGTCGACAAAAACGATCTCGAGAGGTTCCGCGGCGCTGGCGGGAAGTCCCGGCGCCACGCACGGCAGGAAAGAACAGAATGCCGCGAGCGTCAGAGAGCGGACGATCGCGGAGCGTCGCAGTCGAATCATGGCGGAATGACCCTTGTTGAGATTATGGATGGAGAGGAACCGGTGGAAGGTTCGGAATATGATGACGGATCAGCGCAGCCGGTTCAATGGTGTCGAGAAGACCGTGCGGGATTGACGCCTGAGGAAATCGAACCATTCGCCTTGCGTTCGGACGGGGTCGGGGATTATGATACGTGACTTCCGTTTGGGGGCCGCCGCGAAGCGCGCACGTCCCCGACGACGTACAAGCCTTGTAGACTCAATACGCGTCGTTTGACGAGATCATCAACCATTTGGAGGTCCTATGGCCAGTCGCCGTCGAGGCAAAGGGCGTCGGAAAGTCGGTCGGAAGAAGCGGAAAATGAGAGCCCGTATCCGTCACCGCAAGAAGTGAGCCGTAAGCGATCGAAGTCGGCGGATATCCTCCGCCGGCCGTTCGTTCGCTGTGATCTGCGCCTCGCACGTCCCTGACCATCGCTATCGATCTCAATTCATCAGGAACGCTCCGCTTCGTTCGGAGCGTTCCTTCGTTTTTGAGTCGTCCCCGATGCATCGAATTCGTATCGCCTGCGACACGGGCGATCGGGTCAATCCAGCCTTTTGCCGATATCGAAAGCTTCCTGGGCGTCGATGAGCTGGTCCGGCGCTTCGAAGAGCTTCCGGATTGCGGCTTTATGAATTTTCATCTTGAGCGAGCCGACACCCAGGGCACCCCAGGCCAGGAACTGGCCCCTGTCCGTCTTTTTGTCCTGAGGCTTGATGCCTTCGATACCTAATGGTTCGACGGCATTCAGGTCGATCGCGACCTTGAGCTGGTCGCACTTCTCGAGGACGTCCTTCGGCAGCAGATTGATTCCGGCGGCACCTGCCGCAACGATCACTTCCGTGCCATGAAGGCCTTCGGTGAGCGCTTCCTGCGAACTCGTTTCGAAGGGCACGTACCGGTTGCCGGTCATTTCCGTCAGACTTTCGGCGACAGCAGCCGACTTGGCCTGCTGCCTGCTGCCGACACGCACGCGTGCTCCCTGACCGGCCAGCAGCATGGCCACTCGCCGGCCGACGGGACCAGTAGCGGCGAGAACGGCGGCGTCGTGATCGTCCAGCGAACCGCCCACACCTTCGATCACCCTCAGGACGGCGGCCGCGGCGGTCGTGTTCGAGCCGTTGGGGTCGAGCATTACCGAAACACGGAAAGGGCCGAAAAAGGTTTTGCGGACAGCTTCGAAGAGAACTTCGCCGGCCTGCATGTCCGAACCGCCGATGAAAATTGCCGTGTTTTTCAGCTGGTCGAAGCCGCGTGTGAAGATCGCTCCATGCACGAGCGGCTCGACCTCCTCAGGCTTGACCGATCCGTAAGAGAAAATCTGATCCACACCGGCATCGGCAGCGACGACCCGGTCGAAAACGCTCGGATGCTTGTCCGGATCGAGCTGGATGAGAATTCGCGGCGGATGTTCCGGCATGGGACTCGCTCCCTGGGGACCTTGGTACAAGTCTTTGCGAATGCGTAGTCTGGGTGTCGTCCGAAAGCAAGAAGTCTGGCGGGTTAGGCCTCATTGCGAAACGAACGAGACACGAGTCGCGCAGGGCGACTCGTGTCGTCGATTGTTTCGTTGGGAAAGTTCGCGAGGACGTTGAAGGTCCTGCTCACTTGGCTCCGAACGGGTGCGAGACGCTGTCTTTCTTTTCGACCATTTCCTTGGCCGTGGGCTGGCCGGTCATGGCGTTCTTGATGGCCAGCTTGGTGGCTTCGTAGTTGAATTTCTGAATCTTGGCGTCATCTTCGGCGGCCTTGTGGATGAACACGCCGCAGACGATGACGAGGTCTTCGGCCTGGTCGGCGGGGATCACGCCTTCGGCGACGCTATCAGCCACGGCCTTGGCGACGGCATACTGGGCCGGGCCGAACATTTGTACGGCCTGCTTCAGATTTTCCATCGTGAACTTGGTGATCATGACCGTTGCGGGCTTCACGGCCAGGTTGGGCGTGAGCACGGCGAGCAGGTTCGTATGACCTTTGGACTGATTCGCCAGAGCGTTCGCGAACGCCGCCCCGACCGGACCGGTTTTCGAGCCGATCAGGAGGTCGATGTGAGCGATTTCGTTACCTTCGCCGACAAGTGCTTCACCGATGTACATAGACATGTTGCGAACGGAACTCCCTGGAATTTCGGCAGTTGCCGAGATACGTACGAATTGGAACCGGCGGGAACCTGGAGCGTTTACGGTCGATAATCAGCACGAAGCTCGCGGAGGCAGGCTTCGTCGATCGGAGAGACCGGATGTCGCCTTCGGCAGGTTCCCGGAACGATCGCCGATGATAAACGCCACCGGATCGCCATGGCAACACCCTATCGCACGAATCGCGAGGTCAGGAGCGATTCCGAGATGCTTCACCGACTTCCCGTATTTCGCTTGCCATCTCTGGCCATTGTTTTACAATGCGCCGAAGGTGGCCGAAAGTCCGAGAGTTTTCGACCACGATTCTCAACCTCGGCCATGGTTCGTTTCGGCTTTCGCAACCAACCTTTTCCGGACGAGGCAACGTACTCTGGTCCCAGGAGATCACGAATCGATGAAGAAGATCATCAGCTTTCTGAGCGTTTTCGCTTTCGCTTCCGTCATGGCCCTCACGGCTCATGCCGCAGGTAAGGAAGTCAAGCTCTCCGGCGAAGGCCAGTGCGCCAAGTGCTCGCTCGGCATCGCCGACAAGTGTCAGAACGTTCTGGTCGTCGAGAAGGACGGCAAGAAGACCAACTACTTCCTCGTCGGCGACAAGAGCAAGTCGTTCCACAAGAACCTCTGCCAGGGCGTGCACAAGACCAAGATCGAAGGCAGCTGCGCCGAGAAAGACGGCAAGCTGGAAGTCGAAGTCACGGCGATCGAGCTGGTCAAGTAATTCGACCCGGCTCCACTTCGAATCACGAAGCGTTCCGCCCGATCTTCGGCGCGGAACGCTTTTCTTTTTTCGAATCGGGTTTCGCATGAACGAGCCGGAAATCTACGTCATCGGTGCGGCGGCCCGTGCCACGGCCTCGATGGTTCGCCGCTCGGGCCTTGATGCCGGCCTGTTCGACGCTTATGGCGACGATGAATTTGGCCTGGAAAGCGGCTGGGGGCAGGTGATCGGCTTCGAAGGTCATGTGCCGGATGTTGCGCCAGAGGCGTTCCGTGCGATCGTCGGAAACCGGCCGTGGCTTTATAGCGGTCCGCTCGAAAACGCGCCCGACTGGATCGAGGCATCCTCGCAAGGCTCGACACTGTGGGGCAATACGGCATCCGTATGCCGGGCCGTGCGGGATCCTGCCGCACTTGCCCGGGCTATGAATGAAGCGGGATCGAACGTCCGGTTTCCCGAGACGAGGGCTTACGAAGACCGCCCCCGAAAATTGCGGCAATGGCTGTGGAAGCCCGCGAAAACCACGGGCGGGTGGCGGACACAGCGAGCACATCGAGTTACCACATCATGCATTCATGATATGGCCGAAAAGGGTTGTCTCGGAATCTGGCAGAAGTTCATTCCGGGAAGGACGTTCGGCGCCACGGTCGCCAGCGATGGCGAAAGGAGCGTTTTGATCGGCCTGTGCGAGTCCCTTCGCGGCGCGCCGGGCAGGCCCTTCGCTTATGCCGGCAGTGTGGGACCGATACACGACACTTGCGTACGGCGGGCGATGCCGGATCTCGACAAGCTTGCACAAGGACTTACGAAGAATTTCGGCCTGAAGGGGCTCTGGAACTTCGACCTCGTGCACCACGCCCGGGAACGCCGCTGGTATCTCCTGGAGGTCAACCCGCGGCCGTCGGCATCGATGGAAGCGCTGGAACTGGCGGTAAAGCAGGGGCTTTTCGAAGTCCATCGCAAAGTTTTCGAAGGTGACCGGGCCTGGTTCGACCTGGCAAGAGAGCGGCGGCTGACGCTGGAGAGGACCCGCCGGAGAATGCGAAAAATCGTGATCTATACGGATCGCAAACTTCGTGAAAGTCAGATTTATCGCCATAATCCACTGGTTCGTTCGTTCGGTCGGAATGAGTCGCTCTGGCCCGATTTCTGGCATTTTTCCGATTGGCCCCCGAAGGGAACGGTCATCGACGGGGGCTGCCCGGTGTGTACGATGTATGGGTTATGGTCGCCCAACGGCAATGAACCCGAAACGTGAATGTTTCGCCCAGGCTCGAATCTTCCGCGGGTTCTGGCGAACATTCACTCGTCGAGCGTCGTAAACACATATAATCGACGTATGCGGGAAGTCTGTCTTGCCGCGACTCTTCTCATCGAAAGGCTGGAACGGAGACGATGATCGGATTCGATCCCCTCTATTTCGTGATGCTTGCACCGGCGATGATGCTGGCGGGCTGGGCTCAGTGGAAGGTATCTTCGGCGTTTCGGCGCGGTTCCGAAATCCGCGCTTCGTCCGGCCTGACCGGCGCCCAGGCCGCTCAGAGGATTATGGAAGCCGAAGGGATCTACAACGTCGCCATCGAACCGGTCGACGGTATGCTCAGCGACCACTACGACCCCACGCACAAGGTGCTGCGGCTTTCGTCACAGGTTTACGGCTCGAATTCGATCGCGGCTCTGGGTGTCGCCGCTCACGAGGCCGGCCACGCGATTCAGGACGCCAACCGCTACACCATGCTGGTTCTGCGGAACGCTATCGTGCCTGTCGCCAGCATCGGTTCGAACGCATCGATGCTTCTGATCTTCGCGGGGATGATCATGCAGGCGGGCAATCTGATCCTGCTGGGTGTCATCGCGTTTTCGCTGGGCGTGATCTTCCAGATCGTGAACCTGCCCGTGGAATTCGACGCCAGCCGCCGTGCCCGTAATGCGCTTCTGATGACCGGAATGGTGCGCCCGGAAGAGGACCGCGAAGTCGGCCGCGTGCTCAACGCCGCCGCGATGACGTATGTCGCCGGCACGATCTCGGCGATCGTCACGCTGCTCTATTACCTGATCCGCCTCGGCCTGCTCGGTGGTAGTTCGAACGACGAGTGACCGTTCGGTAGCCAGGCGAAAACGAAACAGAATCGAGAAGAAAGAAGCCTTCCGGCTTCTTTCTTCGTTTCAATTCGTGCCCGGGTGCACCCATTCGGTCGAGCCGTCGGTCCAGTGCTCCTGCTTCCAGATCGGCACCTGTTCTTTCAGCGTGTCCATGATCCAGCGGCAGGCTTCGAAGCTCTCGCCCCGGTGCGGTGTCGCGACGGCCACGGCGATGCTGACTTCGCCCAGGCCCATCGGCCCGAGCCGGTGGATCACCCCGAGCCGTGGAACGGGCCAGCGGGCGGCGGCTTCTTCGAGGATCGCCCGCATCTGATTGAGAGCCATTTCCGGATAGGCTTCATAGACAAGCTGAGTGGTCTTTTTGTCCTGTGTGAATTCGCGCACGGTGCCGAGAAACAGGCAGACGGCGCCACAGGATGGGGTCGAGACGCGTTCGATCAGTGCCTGCGAATCGATCGGGCCGCTGGTCAGTTCGACGATGATTTCCTCAGCCTGGCCGGGCTGAGGTTCGCCGCCGCCGCTGACGGGCAGAATGGCCGCGACGGTGTCGCCGTCGTTGAGGGGCTCGTCCGGCGCGACGAACCGTTCGTTGACGGCCCAGCGCACGTGGCCGAAGTGGCGTTCGGCGTGCGGGTAACGGATGACGAGAGTTCGCCGCAGGTCGTCGACCTTACCGCCCGGCTCGATGGCGACGGTGAGCCTGTCCACGCCGGTCGCCTGCCGCAGCGAGGCGAAGAAGAGGACGGTGACTTGCGGGCGATCGGAGGCGGACATGGGCTTCGCGGGTTTTTCGACAGGTTCCTGGCTCACTGTTCGCCTTCGAACGGGACGGGCTTGTGGTAGATGGATTTGACCTGGTCCGCGGACAGGGTACGTCCGAAAATCGCGATGTCGTCGATTTTGCCTTCGAAAGTCGAATTGAGATCGATTTTCGGTTTTTCCGTGAACGCTTTGTCATCGGTGAAACCGCCAAGGACGATGCCGGGATTATCGTCGTTGTGACGGGCTTTCTCGATACTCGAAAGCGCTTCGTCGAATGGCGTTTCGAATTCGAATCGCTGTTGTCCGTTCAGGTAAAGCTTATACGTATCGTTCCGCTTCGTCAGTACCAGATGGTTCCAGTTGCCCTGCTTGATTTTCTCGTCAACCACCACCTTCGTACGGTAAGTGCTCACGAAGAGCTGCGCGGCATTGTTGCCTTCACCGACGAGTCCGACTCGAAGCGCCTTGCCCAGCTCAACGAGCGGTTGCGGATTCTTGCCTGTTTCGTCATGAAGTCCCCGCCGGAACCAGAGCGAAATCGAGTAATCGGATTTCGGATCCGAAGGGAATTTCCCGGTGAGATATCCACCTGCAAGATGCACGGCCCGATTCACATGTGCGATGCTCACGGGGGTGTCAAAATGGGGCCCAGGCAGGAAACGGGCGATCCCGCCCACGTAATCTCCGGAAATGGAATTTCCCGATGCGTCGATGGCTTTTGAGCCACCGGTTTCCTCGAGTCGCCAGTAAATCGTTGGCTTGAGAGCCAGGACGGCGTCGTCTGTCCACCGGAGTCCTGCGTTCATCGACCGTCTCGGCTTGCCGGATACTTTTTCCAGCAAAGTTACCATCGCTTCGGTGATCTTCGTTTCGGCTGTTACTTCCAGTGCCGCCGTGCGGGCCGGCCAGGTGGTGTAACCGCCCAGGGCGTGCTGCTCGGGGGGCGGGATGTAACCTTCGGCGCCGTTGGCCAGTTCGATATTGAACGTAGCGGGCAGGGGACTCATGGCCTTGATCTTCAGGCCCGTGAGGGCGAAGACTTCGTTCGGAATGGCCGCGATGCCGATTTCGCCGATGCGCAGCGCCTGAAGTTTCAATTCGCGCTGAGGATCGTCGTCCAGAGCGATCGCTTCGCAGGCATAGACTTCCGGCACGCTCGCCGGAACCGGGCCTTTCATTTTCGATTTCAGGTCCTTCGCCCATTGCATGCGCTGGACGTCCGGCACGCGCCGCATGAATTTCAATTCCGTTTCAGCCATTGCCAGCGAAATGTCATCGCGATATTCGATCAGCCGGTAAGCATCGAACGCATTCGCCGCGACTTCTTCGGCATAACGGTCGATCGTCATGTCGGTCTTCGGCTTCGAATAATCCATCCAGTGCAGGTCGCCGCTGGTGCCCTGCGACATGATGCCGACGAAGCCTGGATCATTGATCGCCCCGATCTTCCCTGCGATGGCCGTGACGAACTTGCCGAAGTAATCAGCGGAAACCGGGCCGGTGCCGAAATAGTGCATCGAGTAATTGGCCATCAGGGCGATCGGCTTACCGGCGGGCGTCTGGATCGACACGACCGACAGGCCCGGGTCGACGGGGCCGGAAGGGCCGACGGCTTCCGGGTTCTGATAGCCGGGGTGCATGTGGGCACGCCCGGTGGCCTTGCCGAACGGGTCCTGAACCATCTTGTCGGGCCGGCGGATCCAGCGGCGGTTGTGGGTGTGGGTATAATCTTCGACCGACGAGAAGCCGATGCGGGCTGGCTGCAATTTCGAATTCGCGGCGATAATGCTATCGGCGATCTTGCCGGGCAGGAAGGCGACGTAGTCTTCGTCCGGCGGCGTGCCCAAGGCCCACATGGCCGAAGGAGCCGTGTGGGTGTGGGTGGCTGAGATCATCATCCGGTCGACCGGAATGCCGGTGGCTTTCGAAGCGATTTCCTTGGCCTTGTCGAGAAGGTCCCGAGGCATCATGCAACTATCGACGACGGCGATCGCGAGCTTCGTCGAACCGTCATCCAGCACGATCGCCCGGGAATGGAGCCGGTCGAGATTCTTGCTGCCGATCGCCTGAAGAAAGCCGCCATTGACGATGACGGGGAATTTCGGCGGCGAAACGTCGACCGCGTACGCGCCGGCTTTCAATTGCCCGGCCACGGCTACCGACGGACAGAACGCCGCCGAAACGATGGCCGTGGCGACCGCGATCAGGCTGAAATTCGAACGATTCATGGTTTTTTCGCCGGCTGGTCGGGGAGGGGGGACCGGTTCACGAATTCGAGCGATTTTTCGATCAGGATCTCGCCCGTCATTTCGCCGAGCGAGGTGCGCGAGACATAGTCGTAGCGGGGGAAGCTCTTGAAGTCGACCTTGGTCAGGATATAGCCGAAGGCCTCGTTGGTGAGGCCGAAGAGCATGTTGTGGGTGCCCTTCATCTTGCGCTTCAGGTAGAAGCCGATGTTGGGGAGGGCTTCGCCCGGGATGGTGAGAATCTGGGCGTCGCCGAGGTTAACGAGATTGACGCGGGCGTCGATCGTGCGGTCGGCGTTATGCGGATACTTCAGCGGCGAATGGTTGATGACGGCCCAGAGGATGTCGGAATCGACCGGGAACCGGACGTCGATCGAGCCGCAGAACAGCGCTGGATCCTTCTGCACGGGGGCTGGCCCGACGAGCCGCAACGCTTCGGTGGCCATGAGGTTGCCGATGCGTTCGCATTCGTCCCAGCGGCGGTGGTCGTCCCAGTAGCCCTTCTGGGCGTCCTTCAGGGCGGCCAGGTCGCGGTTATCGGCCGTGATCATGCCGCCCTGGGCACCGTTCATGAAGATCGCCATGCCGCCGGTCTCTTTTTCGATCCGGTCATACATGGGCCCGATGCAGTCGGGGCTGAGGATGCCGACATCGTTGCCCAGCACTTCCGGGTGAATGGCATAATTGACGAGCGTGGCCAGGGGCTTGCCGTCGGCGGGCGAAACGGCCTGGACGACGCTCATCCGGCGGTCGTAAAGGTCAGGCGCGTAATAGTTATAAGCGATCTTGCCCTGGGCTTCGCCGGTGGCGATCTTGAGCTGGGCGGGTTTGAGGTTCGCCAGGGCTTCGGCGATGGCTTCGGCCGTTTTGTCGACGACCGAGTCGATGAATTTCAGGTCGCCCGTGTGGCCGCCCTTGCCGTCGGGGAAGGCGTAGGCGTCCGGAGCGCTGTGGGTATGGGTGGAGCCGATCAGGATGTTGCGGGACGGGATCGCCGGCACCTTGGCCCTGACCCGTTCGGCCAGGACGCCGGGAAAGCCGAGGAGGTCAAGCCCGACGACGGCGATGGTGGTCTCTCCCTTGCGGATAACGACGGCCCGGGCCGTGATGTCGCCCTTTTTCTCTTTCGTCGGTTTCGGAACGCCGAGGCCGCCGGAAACGGGCAGGAGCGGTTCGGGCGTGAGGACACGTTTCGCCGAGCCGACGAGCAGATCGGCCCTGGCCGAGCCGAGGAAGGCCGACAGGCAGGCCAGCCCCAGCATCAGGCGGAACGACCGGCGAAAGGGTATCGAAGAATCCGAAGCGAGCGGCATGATGCGAGATCTCCCGGGGGCTTTTCGGCGGCGAACCGACTTTGAATTCAGGCGAAATTCATTTGTGGCGCGGATCCGTCGGCCAGCGTACGTTCGAAAGCTGGGCGAGGGCGAGCAGCAGGGCGTGAGTGCCGAATTTGCCCATGCCCTGGGCGGCCACGGCCCGGTAAAGCTGTTCGGCCAGAGCCAGGCCCGGCATTGCGAGGCCCATGCGCTTGGATTCGGCCAGGGCGATGCCCATGTCCTTGATGAAGTGCTCGACGAAAAAGCCGGGGTCGAAATTGCCGGCGATCATGCGGGGGCCGAGGTTCGAGAGGCTCCAGCTTCCGGCGGCGCCCGGGGCGACCGATTTCAGGGCCGTTTCGAGGTCGAGCCCGGCCTTGTAGGCATAGAGCAGGGCCTCGCACACGCCGATCATGTTGGTGGAGATCAGAATCTGGTTGGCCATTTTCGTATGCTGGCCGGCACCGGGGCCGCCTTGATGCACGATCGTCTTGCCCATGACGGAAAACAGCGGGTCGAGGGCGTCGACGACCGGCTTTTCGCCGCCGATCATGATCGACAGCCGGGCTTCACGGGCGCCGATGTCGCCGCCGGAGACCGGCGCGTCGACCGAGGCGATTCCTTTGGCTTTGGCGGCTTCGTAGATTTCGATCGCCAGAGAAGGTTCGCTGGTGGTCATGTCGACGACGACGGCCCCGGGCTTCGCACCGGCCAGGATGCCGTCCTTGCCGAGATAAACTTCACGCACGTCACTCGGGTAGCCGACGATCGTGAAGATGACGTCCGACGCTTCGGCGACGGCCCTGGGCGTGTCCCCCCGTTTCGCGCCTTTGGCGACCAGTTCGTCGGTTTTCGAGGCGGTTCGGTTATAGACGGTCGCCTCGTAGCCTGCGGCCATGAGGTGGCCGGCCATCGATCGGCCCATGACGCCGGTGCCGATCCAGCCGATGCGAGTTTTCCCGGGTGCGAATGCATAAGACATGACGATTGCCATCTCCCTCGAACGGATGATTTCAGCGTGCGGATTTCTGCGGGTGGTCGATGAAGGTTCGCGGCGTGGCTTCGCTGGCCCGGCTTGCCCGCTCGCGATGCGACGTCCGGAGTCGACGTCCGGGAGTTCACGATACCAGCGCGTCAGCAAAAAATCACCATACCCTTTGGCATTCGTTCGCTTTCCCGTTAGGATGCACGAATCCGGATCGCATCCTTCGGTCGTCACGGAATCGATCGTTCCGAAACTTCCGATAGAACGATGCGTGCCTGCCTCGTGACGCGCACATCCTGCCTTCCCGCGTGATTTCATGGTCACGCCGCCTGCTCAATTCCAGGGAGTTTCCGCCGATGAGCACATCCCCCTCCACCGCCAACGCCGCTGGCGTTCGACGATTCCCGCTGAGTTTCGGGCTTCTGGCGATTTCGACGGCCCTCGTCGGCGGAATCGTCTGGATTTCGGCCCTGGCTCAGACCCCCGGCAACCGCATGGCCACGGCGGCCGACCGGTTTCTGGACGCGTTGGACGACACCCAGAAGCAAAAGGCCACGTTCAAGTTCGATGATGCCGAACGGCTCAACTGGCACTTCATCCCGCGTGAGCGCAAGGGCCTTTCCATCAAGGAAATGACGCCGGCTCAGCGGTCGCTGGCCTTCGGCCTGGTTTCGAGCGGTCTGGGGGCTTCAGGCTTCCAGAAAGTGACGACGATCATGAGCCTGGAGCAGATCCTCAAGGATCAGGAAAAAGGTTCAGGGCCGGTGCGCGATCCGGAACTCTACTTCGTTTCGATCTTCGGCGACCCGAACGCCCAGGGGCGGTGGGGCTGGCGGTTCGAGGGGCACCACCTTTCGATGAACGTGACGGTCGAAGACGGCAAGATCGTCTCCGCGACGCCGATCTTCTTCGGGGCCAATCCGGCGGAAGTCCGCCAGGGGCCGCGCCAGGGGCTGCGCACGCTGGGCGATCTCGAAGACACCGCCCTGCGAGTCGTTCAGGCCCTCACGCCTGAGCAGGCGAAGAAGGCGGTCGTCGAAGCCAAGGCCCCCTCGGACGTGCGTTCGGCCAATACGCCTCAGGCACCGACGGATGCCGCCGTCGGCCTGGGTTACGGCGAACTCGACGAAGACCAGAAGAAGATGATGCAGAACCTGGTGCACTCGTTCGCCCGCGAAATGCCGACCGAAGTGGCCGAAGCCTGGCTCGCCGAGATCATCGCCGCGGGGACCGACGAGGTCAAATTCGCCTGGATGGGCCCGGCCGACCGCACCCAGCCCCACGCCTTCCGCGTTCAGGGACCGACCTTCCTGATCGAGTTCAACAACACCCAGAACACGGCCAATCACATTCACACCTTCTGGCGCAGCATGCTGGGTGACTTCGGCAATACCGTCAAGAAGTGATTTCCCCAGGCTCCCGAACCACGAACGTTCGTGGTTCGGCGAAAGCCCGATTCCGGAACATCGAAAAGCCATGCCGAACGTGACGGGGATCGATCCGCGAGATCTCGACGAAATGCTCGGGTCGCCTGCCCAGGTGATCCTGCTGGACGTCCGGAATCCTGATGAACGCGCATTTGCCGTGATCGACGGTGCCCGAGCCGTCAACGACCTGTTCATTCCGATCGGCGAACTGATGGAACGGGTCGGCGAACTCGAATCGGCCCTGCGCGAAAATGCCTACCTGGTCGTCTATTGCCACCATGGCATGCGATCGCTCGTGGCCGCGAACTGGCTGGCCGAACGGGGAGTCGTGAACGTGCTGAATCTCAATGGCGGTATCGACGCCTGGTCCGCCGAAGTCGACGCTACCGTGCGACGTTACTGATTGCGCCGGAGCGACCTGTTTCAGGTCGAACCGGTCATCGAAAATCCGAAGAAACCCGCCGGTTTTCGGCGGGTTTCTTCGTCATAAGTTAAGGCGAACCCGATCAGTCGGAACGGCCGCCGAGGAAGAAGCCGGAACCGTTCTGGCTGCCCAGCGGATAGACGACGCTGACAAGGTTCGAGACGTACGACGGGCGTTTCGGATTTGGCGAGACGTTCACGATTCGATACGTCTCGACATTCGGGCTGCCTGGCCCGCCATTGACGAGCAGGTTCTGCCTTCCCGGCCTTGCCGTATCGGGCGTGGTGCCGAGCCGTGGGCCGGAGTTGCCTGAGAATACGCCCGTGCGGATGCTCGAAAGCAGCCGGCCACGTCCGTCGAACGCGCGGATGACCGTCGTAGCCTGCACGCCGGATCGATACGTCGGGCCGGATCCGACGACGATTTCGTCCCGGGCGTCTCCGAACATGTCGCCGGCCGTAAGCGCGACCGAGCCGCGAAAACCGGGCCCGAATGCCTGGAAGTTGCTGAGAAGTCGAGCGGTTCGACCGTCGAAAACGCGGACCCGGCCTCCACCGCCGGCACCCGCACCGACGACGATCTCGGCATCGCCGTCGCCGTCCAAGTCAGCCGTGGCGACGGTCGCGCCGCCCGTGAAACCCTGATGGAAAGCGGTTCGAAGCGAGATCGGCTGGCCGCTTTGGCCGTTCATGACCATGAGTCGCGTCGTGATGCCTGCCCCGGAAGTGACGACGATCTCGTCGCGGCCGTCACCGTCCACGTCGCCCGCGGCCACGAACCCGCCGCCGGTGAACGAAGCGCCGAAGGGCATCTGACGGCTGAGGAGCTGGCCGTCGCGGCCGTCGAAGACGAGCACTTCGGTGACGCGGCCCGGGCCGCTGACGACGGCTGCATCTTCGAAGCCGTCGCCGTTGACGTCGCCGACGGCCACGCGAACGCCACCCTTGAAGGAAGCTTCGAAGGGGATGATTTCGAGCACTTCGACATTCTGTGCATCGAAGAGCTTTACGACCGGATCGATTCCGGCATCGGTGCCCGCGGCGAAAGCGATGCGGGCAGGATCGATCTGCCAGACAGCCGTGCCGCTCAGTCGGTTCGCGGGATCGGAAACCTCGGCCTGGATGCTGCCTGCTTTTTTCGGCACGAAGGTGAAGGTTCTGGTTCCGTTGTCCGCCGGCGTGAACTGGTAGGATTCGGGCAGCCCGGCGGCGACCTCTTCGGGGTCGAAGAATATTTTGCCGAGATAGGACGAATCGACGATCTTGTGGTCTTTGTCCTTGTAGGCCGTCACGGTGACTTGCGTGGTCTGGCCGACGACGGTCCGCACCTGTGCGGGGCTGATCACGATCGACGTGGCGGCCGTCCACGGCTGGAGCGTAATCGCGACCTTCGAGGCGTAGCTCACGAGCGTCGGGTCATTGCCGCCCTGATCGTCGTAAGCGAAGCCGTAAGCCAGGCCGACGGGCGAGCCTGGCGCGGTCACGCTGACATTGTCGTTATGCAGGAAACCGGCGTAGAAGTTCGACCAGTTGGAGCCGTCCTGGCTGGGGGTCGGATAGAAGGTCGTGTTGTCGTTCCAGGCCGAAGTCACGTCGCTGCCTGCAGGAACGGCGTTGGCGATGCCGCGATTGAAGGCTGAGACGATCGAGTTTTCGATATCCAGGAGGATCTGGCCGCTGGCGTTCGTGCCCGAGATCTGGCCCGTGGCGGCCTGAAATGCACCGTCGGCGAATGCTCCCAGGTTACCGAAGACCATCAGGCCGGACGAGGCCGCTGTCGCCGGGGCGACCCACGGCGGCGCGACGGGCGGCGTCGTCGAAGAGGCCGGGAATCCAGCCGGGTAAGCCGAGCCGTTGCTGAAGTAGGGGGCATAAATCTGATACTGCTGGCCGCCCGTTATGACGTTCCAGCTCGAGTCGGTCTCCTTCAGCTGGAGAACCGTGTAGCCACCAGGCAGAGAGAAGCTATAGCTTGCCGGGCCTGACTGCGAGGTGCCCGCCGGCGAATAGGACACCGTGGTGACGTTCGAACCTGGATCGACCGAAACCCCGGTGATCGTCGCTCCCGAGGGCACGCCAGGCCCTGAAAGCGATTGCCCGATCGAAAAGACCAGCGAAGTCGGCGCATTGCCGTTCGGCGGAATCAGGAGCCCTGAGCCGTTGTTGGTGGCAGTGGTCGAATACGGCGCCGGCGTGAAGCCGGTGACCGTCTGGCCGCTGAAAAAATAGCCGTCGCGCTGGAACAGGAAGGTCTGGCCCGGCTGCTGGTATTTCTGGAAGAAGGCAGTCAGGGCGGCGTCGAAATAGGTTTCGAAGGCGCTGGTCGATTGGGCGTTCGGCGGGTTGGTGATCGCGTCGCTGGGGTTCAGAAGCCGGTTGGGCGTCGTCAGCGACGAAAAGGCCTGTGCCGCGTTCGTCGCGGCGGTGCCCGTCAGCCCCGAAAATTGCTGCGTGACGTACTGGCCGAATTGATAGAAAAGCTCGGAGCGCGAGACCGTGATGCCGACGCCATTGGACTTCACCGAGTCGGCCGGGGTCGCCTGCATCAGGAACGGGATGCCGACCTGATCGACCTGCGTGGTGTTGATGAACAGGATGCCGTCGTTCGGCGAACTTCGTTCGGTGAATTCGACGAAATCGTAGGTGATCGAGTCGTTCGGATCGCTTGGATTGCCGGCGGCCGGAAAGCTGGGCTTGCCCGATATCACCGGGATATTCGGCGCCGTACCGACGCTGAAGATCATGCGGATCGAATCGAGCCGCTTGTAGGGATCGTTCGGAATCAGCAGGTTTTTGACCGCGCCGGCCGGGTCGGACGTGGAAAAGACCATCGTGGCGGGCACGCTCGTCTGCCCGGCGAAGGCCTGGAATTGCCAAAGGTCGCCAGCGCTCGATCCGCCTGCACCGGCGGGGGAGAGGAAACCGTACGTGGCGACCCCGGTGACAGGGTCGATCTGCTGCCCTGCGATCGCGACATAGACGGGCGTTTGCCCGGAATCGTTGGTGAATTCGAAGTCGATCGGCGCGGCGGAAGTCCACTGCACGTTGGCCGTCGGGCCGCTGGTCGAGCCGAAGGCGCCGATCGTGCCCGCGACCTGCGAAAGGCAGCCGGTCAGGTCATATCCGCCAGCCGAGTTGGGCGCGATACCGGTATAGGAAACGACAGCCATCGTGCCGTCGGAGAAGTAGACGAGCGTGTACTTCGGGTCATTCGCCGTCGCCGTCGCGAATCCGGCTGAGGAGAGGACCGTCAGCGTGAACGGATAACTCTGCGACGGATCGCCCGGTACACTGGCCTGAACGTCGATGGCGTTGGGGTTGATCGACGTCGTCTGCCCGCCTGCCGGCGTGACCGACTGCACGATGAACGCACCGGCATTGATGACGTCCTGGAACGGCGAAGCCTGAAGCGCGCCGAACGAACCGACGATCGAGCAACCCTGGAACTGGGCATTGCCGCCGTTCACGCTGACGGAAGTGTAAGCGATGATGTAGTTGCCCTTGGAGCCCTGGACGTAAAGCGAACCACTGGGCGTGAAGTCGGCCGCGCTGCCCGTCATGTTCAGGACGAAGGGCGAGGCGCTGAGCTGCTGAGGGTTGCCGGCCGCGGCTTGCCCGCTGGCGGCCTGGGTCACGAGGGTCGAACCGCTGAGCTGCACGGTCGAATTGCCCGCGGGCAATGCCAGCGTCTGAAATGCCGTGCCGGTCGTAGTGATGTAGCTGACCGTCGCGAACGGCGAGCCCCCGGAGCTGAGCGTGAGAAAGTCGGGCGGGGCGGCCGTCGAAAATCCGGCCGTCGATTCGACCGTCAGGCCGCCCAGCGACGAGTTGTTCACGACGTTGGCCAGCGTCTGCCCGACCGAGGCACCTGCGACCGTCGTCGATGCGAGTGTGGAAAGAACGAGCCGGTCGTCCAGCCTTTCGGCCGATGGCCGGAAGCTTCGACCGGCTTTGCGACGCGTTTTCGTTCCCGAAAGCGGATGTCCGAAATTCCTCGATACCTGATTCGATTTTTCGTCCCGTTTCGATGCATTCGTCATAGATGAATTCCAGGCCCTGATTTTCGATCGGATCCCGCTCGATTACGGCGGTCGCGACACCCGCTCGGGAGCGATCCCGCGAATCTGGCGAGACTACACAGTTTCTGTCGAGTACTTGTCCGATATCAGACCGAATCCAAACTCTCCGGGCAACATTTCGGTAAAAAATGTGAATGTTCCGATGCTTCCCCGCGACATCGGCATGATATTGCGGCAGCGTTCCGGTGGCTCTTGAGCCGTGATACGCACTTCCGCATGTTCCGAAAAACCGAGAACGTCGAAACCAGCTGGGTCATAAGCCCGGGATCCCCGAGCTCCAGCTCGGGATTGTCCTTCTCGACGTTCGCATCGAATCCCGGAAATACACGATTACGAAAACCCCGAGCTGGAACTCGGGGGCCCTGGGGGTTCGATAAAACCTGAACTGGTGCCCGGCGATCCCGGGGCATGGAGACTTCGCAGAGATTCGCGACACCAGCCGACTTTGCCGTCCTGAAAAATCGGCCGAGACCGCCGGACTTGCCGACGGAAAGCGCAGACCGGCCGTAGGAAGGCTCTCGGCTCGTGGGCTTGAATCGGAATTGCCGCCCGACTAGCATGAAGCCGGTCGAAGAGCTGTACCGAGCGAATCGACCGTCGCCGTCCGGATCCGCCTTCTCGCGGATTCGCCCCGTTCGTCCCCCGCCGTATCTCCCGACGGAACCGAAATGATGAAGACCTCTCCCATGAATGCACGATCCACCGAACGTCTCTGGCTCGGTCGTCGGCAGTTCGTCACTTCGGTGGCGTCGCTTCCGTTCGCGGTCTCGCTCCAGCGTTCCCTCGCCATGGCCCAGGGCACGGTGGCCCCTTCGGAAAAGGTGCGCCTCGGCTTCATCGGCACCGGGGGCATGGGCACAGGGCTTCTGAATATTTTCTCGAAGTTTCCGGACGTTCAGGTCGCCGCGATCGCGGACGTTTTCGAAGCCCACTCCGGCAAAGCCGCCGACGCCGCCAAAATGGCAGGGCATTCGCCGGAAGTCTACGGCGATTTCCGCAAGGTTCTTGACCGCAAGGATATCGACGCCGTCGTCGTGGCCACGCCCGACCACTGGCATGCCCACATCGCGATCATGGCGATGCAGGCCGGCAAGGACGTCTACTGCGAAAAGCCGCTCTCGCACTCCATCGGCGAAGGTAAGGCGATGGTGGCCGCCGCGGCGAAGCACAAACGTGTGACGCAAATGGGCAACCTGATCCATGCGGGCGAGAACTATCACCGCATGGTCGAAATCGTACAGTCCGGCGTTCTCGGGCAGATCACCAAATGCCGTGTCTGGATGTTCGCCGATCGTGATTACCCCAACGGTCTCGGCAAGCCTGAGGACATGCCGGCTCCGCAGGGCTGCAATTACGACATGTGGCTCGGGCCCGCCCCCCAGCGGCCCTTCAACCAGAACCGGTTCACGTTCAACTGGCGTTTCTTCTGGGATTATGGCGGCGGCATGCTGTCCGACTTCGTCTGCCACCTGGTCGACCCCGTGCACTGGGCCATGAAGGTGGAAGCCCCGGTTTCCGTCGTCGCCATGGGCGGCCGCTACGGCCTGAAGGACAACGCGGAAACGCCCGATACGCTGGAAGTGGCCTGGCATTACGCCGACGGCTGGGACCTGCACTGGACCCACTCCGACGTGAGCACCCAGGGCAAGCTGTTCGACCGGGCCGCTGGCATCCTGTTTCAGGGCACGAAGGCGACCATGGTCGGCCACTACAACGACTTCAAGATATACGCGGAAAAAGGCGCTGACATCGCGCTGCCCGAGAAGACTCTGCCGCGCTCGCCGGGGCATCACCGCGAATGGATCGACGCGATCAAGTCGCGGAAGGAGTGTTCGTGCCGTTTCGCCTATGGGCATCGCGTGACGTCCGTAGGTAATATGGGCAATATCGCCCTCAAAACCGGGCAGCGTCTCGAATGGGACGGCCAGGCTGAACGGTTCACGAATTCCGAAGCCGCGAACGCGCACCTGATGCGTGCGGAATATCGCAGCCCCTGGGCGTTTCCTGTCGTCTGAATCCACTTTCGTATCCGGCGGCTCGGGCTGATGCGAATGGCCCGTCAATCGGGGAGTTTCATGTCGGAAGACGCATCGCAGATGGACTCGACCGAAGGGCCAGTCGAATGGCTCGTCGTGCCCCCTACGGGGGTCCAGGGTTGTCCGCTCGAAGACTGGCTCGCGGCCCTGAATTCATGTGGCGAGAAGCCGCAGGCGAAGCGCCAGGTCGAGGGGCTCTGGATTCACTTCGAAGGTCATGAGATCGTCGGATTCGTGAGTATCGACCGTGGCCTGGTCGAAGCCATCAATTTCGAAATCCCCGCGGGAACGCGGCTGGTTCATGGCGAACGGATCCGGTTCGCGGCGATCTCCATGGAATGGGAGATCTGGGAGCAGGGGCCCGACGAGGACGAAGACGACGACGATTGGGACGAAGATTTCGAGCAGGACGAAATTTGACGCCGGTACGTGGAGCGAAGCCCGCTTGACCTGAGAACCTCGACCACCAGGGAGACGCAGAACATGTTCGGAATGAAGAGTGGATCGAAACCATGGCGCAGCCTGTCCGGTTTGCTGGCCATAGGCTTCACGCAATTGGCCATCTCGGCCAGTGCCGACGAATTGAAATTCCGCAAGCACGACGTCAACGACCAGAGCGAATTCGAAGCCGCCAGCGCCTTCGACGTCGATAACGACGGCGATCTGGACATCGTCTCCGGCGCCTTCTGGTACGAGGCACCCGAATGGACGAAGCACGACGTGCGCGACGTCGTGCGTCAGGGCACCTATTACAACTGCTTCGCCGTTCTCCCGATGGACGTCGACGCCGACGGCTATACGGATTTCGTCAGCGTCTCTTACTTCGGCCGCAATGTCGGCTGGGTCAAGAACCCCGGCAAGAAGGGCGAAAAGTGGACGTACCACGAAGTGGACGTACCCGGAACGAGCGAAGCCGCCTGGGCCGTCGATCTCACCGGCGACGGTAAGCCCGAGATCCTGCCGAATCCGACGAACGTCGTCGTCTGGTACGAACTGACCAAAGTCGGCCCCACGCCCAAGTTCCGCAAGCATGACTTCGGCACCGCGGCGGCCGGGCACGGCGTCGGTTCCGGCGACGTCAACGGCGACGGCCGCATCGACCTGCTCACGCCCAAGGGCTGGTTCGAAGCACCGGCCGACCCCGCCAACGAAACCTGGGCCTGGCACCCCGACTGGAATCTCGGCGCGACCGGCATTCAGATTCTGGCCCGCGATATGGACGGCGACGGTCTCTCAGACCTGATCTGGGGTATGGGCCATGACAAGGGCCTCTACTGGGCGCGCCAGACGAAATCGGCCGACGGCAAGACCGAGTGGAAAAAGGAGCTGATCGACGATTCGATCGCCTCCGTGCACGTGCTGCTCTGGGCCGATCTGGACGGCGACGGATCCGACGAAATGATCACGGGCAAAAGGGTTTACGCCCATGAACGTGAGCCTGGCGATGTCGACGCTCCAGTGATCGCGGCCTTCAACTTCGACAAGTCGGCCGGCAAATGGGTCCGCAGGCTCGTCTATCAGGGCGAACCCGCGAAGAACGCCCCGGCCGATCCCGCCAAGAGGCTCGCCTTGCGCGATTTTCCTCGTGGCACGGCGGGCACGGGCCTGCAACTGACGACGATCGACATGGATCGCGACGGCGATCTTGACATCGTCGCCCCCGGCAAGAGCGGCCTCTACTGGTTCGAAAACCTCGCGAAGTCCAAGTGACGGACCTGCCGGCGAACGTGAGAATCCAGGTGCGGGCAGATCGTCCGCACCTGTTTGCATGCTGATGATTTCGGGGCCGTCAGACCAGGTACGAAGTTACGGACATGATACAACTCCCGAACTGGTTCGTCATGGTCGTCCTCGTGGTCTGCCTGGCCCTTGCGCTCTGGCTCTTCGCGCGGACGCGTGAGGATGTCTATTCCGATATCGAAAGCTGCGATTTCGACGACCCGCGCGCGCGGCTCAAGGAACTCGAAGCCGCTTTCGCCTCGGGGCTGCTGACGCCTGAAGAGTTCGGGCGGCTCTCCGAAAAACTGGGCGGCGAGATTTCCCGCCAGAGCTCCGGAATCAGCTCGCGCACCATGCCGAAGACCTGGGACGACGTACGTGGGCCACGCCCATCCAATTGATTTCCCGATCTTCGAACTTCTGTACAAGCCGGCACTTCCGCTCAATATCCCAGGCTTTCCAGCATTCGCTGGAAGATCGTGCCGAAAATCGCGAGCCCTGTGAAAATCGACACGGCGATATCCTGCCGTTCGACAACCGGGGCAGGCGTTTCGCCTTCTTCCGAGGGGCTATCGTCGCCCACGCGGAACAGCGCCGCGCCGAGCCAGATCGCAGCCAGGGACCAGGCGAACGCGTCAAAACAAGCCTGGTCGAACGTCATCAGCGTGACGCGTGAGAATGTCTCAGCCAGCGAAACACCGGCCGGGTTCGAGCCATGCAGGATCGGGCGCAAGAGTCTGTTGGCCATGGCCCATGTCACCGATGCGCTTACGAACAGAACCAGATAAAGGCCGATGATCGACCAGATCCACGTTCCGAAAGTGACGGAGCGTTTTCGTTCACGAACGGCCGAGAACAGCCGGGACAGGCCGAAGACGAGGCCGAAACTCGACAGGCCATGGCCGATGACGAGTCGGGTCCAGACGCTCAGCGGCGGGTGCGATTTCAGCCGGTAGGCCATCGCCGATTCTTCGACGTGTCGCTTCAGCAACCCGGCGGCCAGTGCAGCGGCGAGCACGCACAGAAGGAGATCCGACACACGGAATGAAGATGCCGGCTTTGCCGATCGGCGGTCGGATTCATGATCCATCATGGGCGGATGCTCAAACCGATTCACGCGCCCGCCACCAGCGATACCGGAACGCGACCAGAGTGACGACGTGGCACACGAGGCTGATGACCAGAAAAAGGGCGATCGAGACGACCCAGATCGGCACGCCCGCCCAGGCCAGCGCCTGTTCGATCGGCTGCACGTCGCCACCCATGTTCGTGGGCCGGTCGCCGACGATCAGCACGCTCATCGCGGCGGCGTAGGGGCTGGGCACGAGAATCCAGCGGAGCGTTTCGTCCGGAATGCCCTGGGCGACCGACAAACTCCACCTGTAGAGCCCGACCGGCAATACGAACAGGGCCATCAGGCTCATGTAGGTCGCGATCATGGCGACGGACGTTTTCCGCACGAGGCTGGACCATAAAAGACCGATGGAGGATGTCATCAGGCAGGTCACGAGGATGATCAGAAAATACGGAACGATCGTCCAGAACTGAAGCTGAAGGTCACGCACGAGGGCGTAGGCCAGGATGACCTGTTCCGTCAGCAGCAGCGTCAGAACGGTGCTCACCCGCAAAGCCGCGAGCAACTTGGCCCGGACGATCCTGCCGGGTGTGAGGAGCGTCGTGAGCAGAAGGTTGATCGTCTGCCTTTCCCGTTCCTGGGTGATCGAGCCGGAACTGAAGACGGGCCCGACGAGCAGGTTGAACGTGAGCACATAGCAGATGTACCAACCGGGCATGGGTCGCCAGAACAGGAAGCCTGCCATCAGCGGAATGGACAGGAACATGCTGACCTGGATCACCACCCGGAGCATCAGGGTGCCCTGGCTGAAGATTTCGGAACGCAGCTCCTTGTCCAGCACGGGGTTCGTGCCGTCGGGCATGAGGTCCGTGCGTTTCGCCGGTGCGAAAAGCTTGTCGGGGAACAGATCCCGGTCGATCACGACGCCGATGGCGTACTTCTGCTCTTCTTCCTCGTCGACCACTTCCTTGCCTTCGCTGCCGACGTCCGGCGGCCTGAGGAGCCTCAGGTTGATCAGCCCGATCACGATCGACCAGACGGCGAAAGTCCAGGGCGGCAGCAGCGTCAAGGAGACGAAGTTTCGCAGGGTGATGTCTTCGGTGCTCGCCAGATAAAGCGATACGATCACGAGCGGCAGGATGATCAGATAGCTTACGACGAGTGCGGAACTTGTGCGGCGGAAATAGCTGGAAGCCGCCAGGCTCACCAGGCCGAACGTGCCGGCTGCCAGAATCAGAACCAGATAGGCCCGGGCGACTTCCGAAAGCAGGATGCCGCCCAGCAGATAGCCCAGGATCATCATCGGCAGGCTCGAGGCCAGCAGAAGAATGAGATAGGTGAGCGAGCTAAGCAATTTGCCGATCAGGATCCATGAAGGTTTGAGCGGGCTCGCCAACAGCAATTCGTAGGTTTTCCGTTCCTTCTCGCCCGTGATGCTGCCGGCCGCGAAGGTCGGGGCCACCAGCGCCACCAGAATGAACTGGCCGAAGAAGAACAGGTCAAAAAGCTGGCGTGCCGCAGTGACGCTCGCCCCGAGCCGGCCGTCGTCGACCTTCGGCCAGGCCAGAAGCACCGCGACGGCGAGAATCCCGGCATATGCGAATTGAAGGACGAACGCTCGGTGGCTGCGCAAATTCACGAGCAATTCGCGTGAGAGCACCGGATTGTCGCGAAACATGCCCATGAGGGATTCGGTCCTGGTCAGTGCGTGTGACGGTCCATGCCGGAAGCGTTCAGTTGACGACGCCCTTGGTGATCATCATGAACACGTCTTCGAGCGAAAGCTGCTCTTCGTCGAACGATTCGACGATCGCGCCCGAGTCGATCAGACGCCGCAGCAGATCGGCCTGTGCCGGGCCGTCGCCCTGGAATTCCGCCGAAAGCGTGCGATCGATCGTATTGACCGATTCCGGCTTCACGGACGAATGTTCCTTGAGCACATGCGCGAAACGTTCCGGCGACTCGTTCAGAAGCCTGACCTTGAGGACTCTGTGGGCACGCAGTTCCCGCTGGATTTCCTGTATCGATCCCGAGGCCAGCAGCTTGCCCCTTTCGATCACGCCGATCGAGGTGCAGAAGTCGGCGAGTTCCGAAAGGATGTGACTGGAGACGAGAATCGTCTTGCCCATCCGGCTCAGCTCCGAGAGCAGAGACTTCATCTCCAGCCGGGCCCGGGGGTCGAGGCCCGAAGCCGGTTCGTCCAGAATCAGCACGGGCGGGTTGTGCACCAGAGTCTTGGCCAGGCACAGCCGCTGCTTCATGCCCTTCGAAAGGCCGTTGACGAAGTCGTCGCGCTTGTGCGACAGGTCGAGCAGCTCGAGCACTTCGCCGATCGTGCGGCGGCGTTCGAGCCGGGGGATTTCGTATGCGACCGCGAAAAAGTCGAGAAATTCCCAGACCTTCATGCCGTCGTACACGCCGAAATCATCCGGCATGAATCCGATCACCCGGCGCACGGCCATTGGGTCCTGGGTCACGGAATGGCCCGCGATCCTGCCCTCGCCGGAAGTCGGCCGCAGGAGCGTCGCCAGAAACCGGATCGTCGTGCTTTTTCCGGCGCCGTTGGGGCCGATGAACCCGTAAATTTCGCCTTCAGCGATGGAAAGATTCAGGCCTTCCACCGCCATGAAGTCGCCGTACTGCTTGGTGAAGTCGATCACCTCGATCACTGCGGGCTCCTCGTCGCTGGGGCGGGGCTGGCCGGATTTACCGGTTGACCGGGGCTGGTTTCCTGCTTTTCCGTGGGCATCGGCGGTTCGGTGATCCCCGGCCGCCTGCGCTGCGTGTTGCCGGACGTCGCTTTCGGTACGGCGGCACCTGTCACGGAATCGATCAGCGAGCGAAAGCCGGGGGCCCTCAAGCCGCGTTCTTCAGCCGCGGGCGGTTGCGGGGGGGCGACATAGGGCTTGTCCGACATGTCATATTCCCGGCCGCCGGGGTCCGGTGTATCGCCGGTCTTCAGGTGGGCGACGATCATGGTCAGGCCGCGGACACGGTCCGGAGCCGGTTCCACGCTCACGCCCTCGATCATGGTGTCCGACCAGGCGATCAGGCGCCATGATCCTTTTTCGGCGGGAGTCCGCAACGGATTCTCCCGCAGCACGTCGAGAAACGGCTTCGGGTCCAGATCGCCGAGCGTGCCGGAAAAACTCCGGGCACCGGTGACGTCGACCTGGTCCGCCTTCACGGGCTTCGATTCGCCGGGGCCGATCTCGCCGAGAGCGATCGACTTGCCCTCGGGCATGGTGATCGTCACGTCCCTCAGAACCAGCCGTGTGCGGTTTTCGATCATGTAGACGCCCGGTTCGGTTTCGACCAGCCGGATCGGCCCGGGAAGACCGACCATCTGTTCGGACCGGTAGTAGGAAAGGCTGCGGGGCTGAACCCGGAAATCTGTCAGTGCGGGCACCGGCATGAACTGAAACGTGCTGGTCTCGCGCTGCTCGGCCCGCGACGCCGAATAGGCCAGTGGCATGCACACGGCGTTCAGGTCATTGGGGAACGCGATCGTGAAATTGTCGCGGCCAGTCGATGCCAGGGCACCGATGCGAGTCAGGTGGCCGCGGGGATAATCCGACTGCATTTCCAGCAGAGCGATTTCGTCACGGCCGCGGGAAAATCCGAGATCGTACGCCGCCAGACGTTCGATGCTCAGCGCCGCCAAGAGAGCCAGGGGCGGCACGATCATCCAGGCCCATTCCTTGCGGCCGACGCCGCGGAACACGAGCCAGTTGACAGGCACGAGGAGGATGAGATAAGCCGCCAGTGACTTCGCCACGAACGAAATGTCAGGAACGCGCAGGCCTGATGCCTTTTCGAGCATTTCCCGGGCGATGGTCGGCACGATGGCCGAATCGGTCCAGGTGGCGGCTTCCTGTAGCGGATAGACATCGTCAGAAAGCACGCCGCCGCCCGGGAAGCGAGACAAGGCCGCATCGGAGTTGGTCGGCGGACTGGCGATCGAATATGGCCCGCCGGTGTCACGCGCCGCGATGCGGAACCAGGTCAAATCCGGGCCGGCGATCATCGGAGGTTTGGGGTCGCCACCGCTGAGCGATCGGGGCGGCGGCCGGACTTCTTCGGGACGCCGCAGCACCACCCGCCGTACCAGAGTGTCGAGCCCTCGCCAGCGGCTCAGGGCCGGGTCCGTCGGATTCGTGGCCAGGATCGTGACCCGACCCCGCCCGACCCGCTTTTCGACGGCCAGCGGGGTTTCCTTGTCGGTACCGAACGGGATCGTCGTCGCACCCGGGCGTGGTCTCAGGCCAGTGACGAACAGCGGTGCGTTGGCCAGTGGCAGGATCGGCCGGGCGGAGTCGTAGTAGAGGCTCGCCGGGCCCGGTTTGACGGCCCATTCGGGGCGCTGGGCACGGCGATTTTCCAGGTCGAGGCCCTCCCGCTCTTCTTCGTTGAGCGTATCGACGGGCCTGTACGGCGGCCGGTAGGCTTCCGCGAGAGGCCTTGACGACTGGGCGTCGAATTGCCGGTTCATGCCGCCGGGATCGGCCGGCAAAAACGGGGCGAGGAAGCTCTCCCGCAGCAGGCCGATGCGGGAATCGGCACCGCCGACGATGACGAGCTGCCCGCCCCAGTGGATCCAGTCGATCATGGCCCGTTGCTGATCGACGTCGAGCGTGTCGGGGTCCTGGCCGTCCCAGATCACGTGACTGATCGATGTCCAGAATAGCATCGAAGGCGGCAGGAACGGCTTCGTCGATTGCGGTTCTTCCGTGTTCGCGTTCAGTTTTTCGTTGAGCACGAACCGGTAATACCGGCCTCGGTCGAGGCTCGTGGCGTCTCGGCTGATGCTCGACGGAATTCCGGCCATCATTTTGCCCCAGCCCGTGTAGGTGCCGGGGTCGCGGGCCAGTACGACGACCGCCATCTGATGCGGTTCCATGGCGCGCACGTTCGCCTGCCAGATTTCCGTCGGCCGCAAGCCGCCCTCACGGTACAAGTCGACGTCGATCAGCTTGGACGTACGCCGCGGCATGAAGCCCGGCGGCATGAACATCGGAAAGCTCATCCGCGTGGGTGTGTTCCGGTCCATGTCCACCGGTCGGGCGAAAACGATATCTCGCTGCGATCCGAAGATCGAGACCGGCTGAGTCCGCACCGAACCGGCGAAATCCTCGCGGCTCGACCGCACTTCGATCGTCATCTGCAGCCAGTGGTTCGGCTTGTAGAAGGGCAGAACTTCGAAGGGCGTGATCTGGGCCCGCAGAAATTCGAACGGCGGGCGTTCCAGGTCGGCCTTGGCCTTGGCTTTCGCCTCAGGTTTCGCCAATTCGCGAAACTTCTTCGTCGCGGGGCTCAGGCCATCTTCCGTCTCGTCGGAAAGCGTCTGCGGAGCCGCGGTCGCTTTCCGGGCCTGGATCGATCGCTCCGCCGAATGCCACATCAATTGATCGATCAGGATGAACAGACCGAAAACGATGAGTACCTTGCGGAAAAGCTTGGACATGACGGGCTCCGGAATCGCGCGGAATCGCGACGATGGTATTCAGTATAGGAAAGCGGCGAGACCTTCCCAAGTGGCCGGTGTCCCGTTCAGGCGAATTCGAACCCCGCGTCCGTGATTCTGTACGGCACGATCTCATCGCCGCAGGCGCTCCCCCGGTGCTTGATCACGTGAAGTGCCCGGCCCAGCCGGCCTTGCTCGCGTGTGCGGCCCATCAGAATGATCGTATTGGCGTTCGCGAAAATGTCTCCCTCGGAGATCGGTTCGTCGATCAGTTCTTCCAGAAATTTGTGCTGCGTCGTGTACAGATACAGGCAGCCGACATCCTGATGATCGTAGGCATGGGCGGCGACGTGCCCGGAATTCCGCAAAAACTGCTCACGCAGCAGTTCTCGAGCGGCCCAGTCGTGCTCCCTGCGCAAAATCTGGTGATAGACATATTCGAAAAATTCGAACTGAATCGATTCGCTGAATTTGTCCGTCGGTTCGACACCGTCCACCATCACGCGCCGCGAACCGCGTACCATCGAACCGTAGAGAAAATACCCCGCCAGACGCAGTGTCCGCCCCAGTTCGACTTTCCAGTTGTGCCAGTCGTCCGGGTCGAGATCGCCCTTGGTCACCCGCTTGCCGGCCTGACGAAACGGATGGAAATAATTGCCCCAGGGGTGGCCGGGGTCGAACAGTTCGGAAAGATCGTGAGGCACGTGACCATCGAACACGGGCAGATCGACGCCGTAGCGATCCTTGAGATAACCGGCGTGATTCTGCGAATCGCCGCGGCTGGTCAGATCCATGATCGACCCGAACTGACCCTCCTGCCTGATGCCCTCGTGGAGCCACGAAAGGCCGAGCTGTGTCTTGCCCGCACCGGTCGCGCCGGCGATGACCGTCAGCTTGCCGGGCAGCAGCCCACCGCCTAGCAGCGAATCGAGGACTTCGTATCCGAACTTTTGCCGCGCGGGTTTCTTTTCGGTCATTGGGCCTTCCGGCTCGGCGGACAAGAGATTTCGTTTCAGGAAAGCGATGTCGTGGCTGCGACGTGCGCTCGGCTTCAGCCTTCGTCGCGCACCGGACCGCCGGGCAGATAGCGGGGCCACTTCGGATTCGGCTTGACCAGCTCCCCGTAATACTCGGGCCGCCGGTCGGCGATGCGGTTGATCTCGTGGATGCCCGGGATGCGGATCACCCGCTTGTTGCGGGCCTTCGCCGGATCGATCTCGGCATAGAGGATCGTGTCCTCGGCGAATCCGGCCGATGCCAGCAGGAAACCGCCGGGAGCGACGATCGAGCTGTGGCCGATGAACCTGTAGCCCCGCTCGCCGCCAGCTCGCCCGGCCGCCAGCATGTAGACTTGATTTTCGAGCGCCCGGGCGATCGGAACGTGGTTCGCGTAAATGTCAGCCGCCGGCGGCCAGCAGGTCGGTAAGGTGATGAGGTCCGCGCCCTGAAGCGTCAGCGAGCGGGCGAGTTCCGGAAAGCCGCCGTCGTAACAGATGTGCATGCCGACACGCAGGTTCTCGACTTCGAAAACCTCCAGCGGCAGGTCGCCCGGGTCGACGTACCGGTCCACCCCCAGAAACGGCAGGTGCAGCTTGCGATAGCGCGAGACGATCCCGTCCGGGCCCAGGCAGACGGCCGTGTTGTAGACCATCGAGCCGGCACGTTCGAGCAGCCCGACGATGGCATAGACCTTCGCGGCACGGCAATCGTCGATGATCGCTGAAATAATCGGATGGCGCGAACTCAAGTCCAGCGAGCCATCCAGCGCTTCCTGACGCGAATCCTGGCAATAGCCGCTCAGGGCGCATTCCGGGAAGACGATCAGCCGGGCACCTTCCGACGCGGCGATATTCAGGCGATGCCGTACCCGCTTCGCATTTTCGACGACGTCGTTAAGGACGAAATCGCACTGCACGGCCGCGATGATCATGGGGATCGCCTTACGGTGAGGGACGGGAGAGTCGGATCACCGATCATAGAATGTCGGCCGGAATCTCATCAAGCGGTAGAATCGGCCGCCGCACCATCCGATATTCGAATCGGCACGGATTGGCCGCCGTGAGCCCCGGCGTGTCGACTTCGACGATCGAGGCCGCGACCGGCTCGTAGGCCGCACGAAACGCAACTGCCGCCTTGACGATCAAAATTTGGGCCAGCCGCGGATCGATTCCCAGGCTGGTCAGTTGCCGAAGGCTGAACGGCGCATGCCTGTGCGAATTGCACACGACGGTATCGTCTCGGTCGGTCTCGATCACGGCCGACAGGCCCTGATCATGAAACCTCACCCCGCCGTGCCTGGCTTCGGGCTCTTCGTATCGGCCATCGTGCAGGCACTTCACACGGCCATTGATCTTCAGCGGCGGGGCATTGCGATCGATTCTTCCGCCCGCTTCGACGCTGATCTCACCGCCCACTCCGGCGGCGACACAGGTCTCGACCGCAGCCGGGTCGTACAGAACCACGACGAACCGGGGGCCGTCCTGACGCAGAATCTCCTGGGCGATCACGGTCGAATCGGCCGCCGAACCGCCGCCGATATTGTCGCCAAGATCGGCCAGAACCGTTGGCCATAGCTTGTTTTCCGTCGCCTGGCTCACGGCTTTTTCGGCGTCCGGCGGTTGCGAAGTCAGAGCCTGGCGCACGGACCACACCTTCGCCGCCAGGTCTACGGCAGCCGCTCGTGCCACATCGGCCGATTCATAAGCTACGGCGACGACGCTCGCACCCGTCGCTTGCGTGTCGGCATACGGAAAGCCCGCCACGAACTGAAGATCGGCAAGCCCCGGAGTCGAATCTCGAATGGAGTCGGCTTCCCGGGTCAGGGTGAGAACCGGATCCCGGTTCGTGTTCTGGGCCAGCAGATGCACAAGTATCGGCAAGGGGCGGATGAACGTCGCCGGTTTTTGGCCGGTCGTCACGGCCCGGTGCATCAGTTCGCCGGCCCGCAGGCCACGTTCTCGCTGATCGACGTGCGGATAGGTTCGGTAGACGATCACGCCGTCGGCTGCGTCAGCCAGTGCCGGCGAGACGTTGGCGTGATAGTCGAGCGTGACGATCAGCGGAATCTCGCGGCCGATCGCCTTGCGTACTTGCATCGCCGTGTGCGCGTCGGCCGAGCCTTCCAGCCCGTCGACGACCATCGCTCCGTGCAGGGCCAGCAGAACGCCGTCGACCGGCCCGCAGCCGCGCAGGCTCGCCAGCAGGCGGTCGAGGATCGCTTCATAGGCCGATTCGTCGAGCATGGCCGAGGGCATCGCCCAGGCCGTCAGCGCAGGGCGGAGGTCGAACCCGAAACGCTCGGCGGCTTCGAAAAAGCCGCCGATTTCATGATGGGCCTCAGCCCAGCGCTGGCGAATCGCTTCGCCAGTGTCGAGGCCGCCCAGCGCGAAGTCGGATTCGGTCGTGAGACCCGAGGCGAATCCGTTCGATTCGTGCATGAACGCCGCGATCGCGATGCGTGGTCGGCTCATGGGTTTTCGTTTCAGGCGTGCAAGTGAAGGGGGCGGTCTTTCTGGAACATGCGTTCGACGAGTTCCGTTCGGGGCGGTTTCGTCAGCAGACTCACCACGGCACCCGCGAGGAACGACGAACCGATGCCCCAGACACAGGGATCGAGTCCGAGCAGATAGACCGGTGCCAGCGAACCGCCAGCACCGATTCCAGAGTCATAGCCGCTCCGGGCCCAGACCATTCCGACCGCGTACAGCGCCAGCGTGACGCCGGCACCCGTCACCATGGCCGCGATCATTCCCAGCCCGTTGGCCCGCCGCCAGAAGGCCCCATAGGCCGCCGGAGCGAGGAACGAAGCCGCCATGCCGGACGACGAAAACACCACGACCAGTTGCAGGTATTCCGGCGGATTGAGAGCCAGAAGGCCGACGAACACGCCCACCAGAACCGTGCCGGCGTAACTGGCACGCTGGATTTCCCGATCCGTCGCCTGCGGCCGCACGAACCGCTGGTAAAGGTCGCGGACGATGCCCGAACTGATGATCAGCAGCCATCCGGAGACGGTGCTCATGACGGCCCCGAACGGAGCGGCCAGGATCAGGCCGGCCACGTAGGGATTGGCCAGTGTGATGACCAGTCGGGGCATGACTTCGTCGGACCGGGTCAAATTCGGCAGAATCTGCCGCGCGCAGATGAAGATGAAGATCAGCGGGATGTAAATGACCAGGTTGTAGAGCGTCAGATAGATAATGGACCAGCGCAGCGTGCGCGTATCGCGAAAGGCCATCAGCCGCACTAGCGTCGAGGGCTGGCCCATCGCCGAAATGGCCCACATCACGAAGAACGAAACGGCCAGCCCGACAGGGTGAAACGACCGTCCGGCACCAGGGCCGAAGGCGAAGGAAGCGTCGCCGGTCTGCGCGATCCCGGCGGAAGTGCCCGCGCCGATGCTGCCGGCCGCCGTCAGGGCCAGCGGGAACAGGATCATCACGCCCACGGCCATGACGAGGCTCTGAAACACGTCCGTCCAGATCGCGGCGAGAAATCCGCCGTAGGCCGTATAGAAAATGACGGTCACCGCGAAGATCACGAGACCGAGCACATAGGTGCGGTCACGCCAGGTGTTGGCCGTCGGGTCTGCCGGTGCCGCGGGCTTCGCGGCGGCCGTTTTCGTTTCGGCCTTTTTCGCGGCCGGTTCGTCGGCGGCTGCTTCGGCGACTTTCGCCATCCGGTCCATCGCGCTGCCGCCGCCGGATTCAGAACCCACGGCCCGCTGAACCGATTGCGGCAAAGTCAGCTTGAGGATCAGCGCGCCGGCCTTGAACTGAGCCACCAGATTCGCCGTGAGGAAGAAAATCACCAGGATGCTGGTGATCAGGCCCAGCATCGGGCTTTCGAATCGCTCGCGGAAGAAGTCGGGCAGAGTGATCGCGCCGGTGCGTCGGGCAAGCTGGCCGATTCTCTTGCCCAGAACGCCCAGGACGGTGACGGGGACGACCATGTAGCTGCAGATCCACAACCCGACCACCCAGCCGAACTTGTAGACCAGCGAGGGATAGCCCATGAACGTGCCGCCGGACATGACGGCCGCCGTCAGGGCGACGGCGAACGCGCCCAGCGACCGGTTGCCCAGGAAGTAAGACTTCAGGAAGCCGGTTTTCGTCCGGCCGACCAGGTTGGCGATCACCCCGAGGCTCAACGAAATGACCATGAAGACGACGAGGGCCAGAAACGTGGCCAGTTCGGCGCGGACAGGTTCAGCCGAGTTCATGGACGTCCGTCCCTTCCCGTATGTCTTGTTCCAGTTCCTCGGTATGATCCGTGCCCAGATCGTCGTCGGACATGATCAACCCCGCATAAACCACGCAGATCACCGAGCAGGCCACCCACGGCACCAGTACGGACAAGAAGAACCAGTACGGGATCCCGAGGATCGGGCGAATGTCGTCGGCCGTGAGCGTGCGGCCTGACCGCTGATAGCCGGTCAGCCAGGCAGTGCCGCAGACGAACGTCGTGGCGATGACCCAGAAGGTCATGCCGAACCGGGCGTCTTTCAGGCTGTTACGATAGACCGGATCTACGTCTTCAGGCGGTGGATTCGATGGCGGCATGGTTTCGGTCGTAGCTCGGCGAAGGGTCGGGGAAAGGGCAGGCGAGAGGAGCGAGGCGGGGAGGTCAATGGGGCGAAGCCGCGGCCGCTGGTGCGGCGGCCGGTTTCGCTTCGGCGGGCGTTTTCGAAGCGGACGCATCGCCCAGCAGGTGCTTCGTGAGGAACTCGACCGTGCGGTTACGGGCGAAGGCACCGTCAGCCGGCCGGCGGAATCCGTGTCGGCCCTGCGGCACGGCCAGCAGGTCGAAAGGCTTGCCGGCGGCCATCAGGGCCTGAATCAGTCGAGCGGTGTGCCGGTAATGGACGTTTTCGTCGATCATGCCATGCACCAGCAGCAGTTTGCCCTGGAGCTTGTCCACATGCGTGAGCACCGAGCTTTCTCGATAGCCTTCAGGGTTGGTCTGCGGCGTTTCCATGTAGCGTTCGGTGTAGCAGGTGTCGTAACCGTCCCAGTCGGTGACCGGCGCGAACGCCACTCCCACATGGAATGTCTCTGGCGCCAGCATCAGGGCTCGAAGGGTCATGTATCCGCCGTAACTGCCGCCCGTGATACCGACCCGCGAGCCGTCCACTTCGGGGAACGTCTTGACCACATGTCGCACGCCGTCAACCTGGTCCAGCACTTCGAGCGAACCGAGATTGCGGTAAACGGCGGTTTCGAAGGCCTTGCCCCGGCGGTTCGAACCCCGGTTGTCCATCTTCCAGACGGCGATGCCCTTCGACGTATAGGCCAGAACCGAAGGATCCGAAGCCATGCGGTAGGTGTTCGTGACCGTCTGCACGTGCGGGCCGCCGTAGACCATCACCAGCAGAGGAGCCTTCTGGCCGGGCTGGAGATTACGTGGCGGGTAATAACAGCCGTGGAGCTTGACTCCGTCGCGACTGTCGAAGCTGACGAGTTGGGCGCTCGGGCCGCCTTCGTCAAGCATGTTGAGGGTGGACACCACGTTCGGCCGCCGGGGCCGTCTCGGCGTGATGCTATCCTTTTCGTCGGCGTCGGCTTTGGAATCGGCTTCGGCCGGGGGCTCGGGGGCTTCGGTCCCTTCGCGATTTTTGCGGACCGATTTCGAAGGCACGGTGAAGCTCGAAAACCGGTCGACGAACGTCAGCCCGTCGTCGGCCACGGTCGCGTCGTGCATGCCGGGCTCCTTCGTCAGTCGCACCGGCGGGTCGCCGTCCAGGCTGACTCGAAAAATATGGCTCTCCAGCGGCGATTCGTCCCAGGCCGAATACCAGACTTCACGCAGCTTCGGGACGACTTTCAGAACTTTGTCCACCGCTCCGGGGCCGCTGGTCAGGTTGCGGATGACCTTGCCGTCGCGACCCCGAAGCTGCAGGTGCTTGAAGCCCGATTCCTCGGTCGCCCAGAGGAATTCGCCGGACGCTTCGTCGATCAGGCGGAAGTCTTCGTGCAGATTGATGAAGTCCGGGGCGGTTTCCGTGAACAGCACTTCGGTCTTGCCCGTTTCGGCGTCCGTTTTCACGACGCTGAGCTTTTTATGGTCCCGGGAAAGCCACTCGACGAGAAACGACTTCGGCGACACCCAGTGCACCCGGCCCAGGTACTGCTCACCCGAATTCGGCAACGGCTCCAGCCAGCGCGTGTCGCCGCCGCTGGAAGGCACCACGCCCAGACGGACCTTGGCGTTGAGTTTGCCCGCGAACGGATAACGGTGCGTTTCGACGGACCATTCCGTGTCACCCTGGTGAACGATCGGATAAACGGGAATCTCGCGCTCGTCGGTTTCCTGATAGGCGACCGTCTTGCCGTCCGGCGAGATCCAGAAGCCGTCGAACCGGTCCATTTCCTCCTGAGCGACGAATTCGGCCTCGCCATAGCCCAGGCCGTCCGCCGATGGGGGCGAAAGGCGGCGTTCCTTGCGATCGTCCAGGTTCATCACATAAAGGGCATGATCGCGAACGTAGGCGACCAGCTTGCCGTCGCGTGAAAGCTGCGGCGCGATTTCGGCCCCGGGGGTCTCCGTCAGCGTTTCCGGCTCGCCCTCGGCCTTACGGAGTACGAGATCGCCGCCGACGGTCATGACGCTCAGGCCCGTGCCGGGGGCTGTCGAGCCGCTGTCGCCCCGGGCCCGCATGCGTTCCCTGCGCAGCTCTTCCTCACGCGAAAGCCGCGTTTTGGCCGCTGGGGCGGATTTGTCCTGCGATTCGGTTTTGGGTGCGGCCTGCTGTTTCGCTGCTGCTGTTCCGGCCTCCTGAGCGGCCGTGCCGGCCGCACCGATCGAGCCGAAAAGCAGCGATGCACAAAACACGGCCGCTGCGCATGCGGCGAAAGCCCGTGACCGCGTCATTGGGGATATCATGGCGCCGAGCGACCTCAATGGCCAAAGGTAGTCGAATGTGCTGACGAACCGGGGCGGAGTGCGGGCGATGCCGGTCGCGTCTCACCGGCATGTACTTCCGGGGCTTCGGCCGCGGCGGATTCGGAACGATCCGGCCGAACCATAAGCGGTTTCGGATCCGCTTATCCTGCGGTCCGGGCGGGCGTATGTCAAGGGCCTTGCTTCGTCGCCGAATTCAGGCGGTAGAGGGCCGTCTGGGCTTCCTGATCGAGCGGATTCCGCGTGGCGACGAGATCCCACCAGGCTTTCGCTTCCGCCATGTGACCGACGGACTCGCAGCCGGCCGCGAGCCTGCGGATCAGGTCCAGGTCGTTCTGGGCGTTCGGTTCGGCCGCTTTCTGCACCAGGGCCGCGAGCTTGTCGAGCTTCGCCGCGCGATCCTGCCAGTGGGCCGCGTCGGCCTGATCACCCAGGGCCGCCAGGACCCGCGCCATGCCGATCACGGCGTCGCGATTGTCCGGGTCAAGCTTCGAAGCGATCGCGAATTCGTCGCGGGCTTTTTCGAGATCGCCCGACGCCAGAGCCGCCCGGGCCCGCATCACGGCCAGGTCGAAGTGATCACGCGGGCCGCTGGCCAACAGCTTGAGAACCTGTTCCGAATCGCCTTCGTCCAGAGCGATCTGGGCGCGCAGGGCGATCGCGTCCGGGTCGTCCCAGGCCAGGGGGGGCCAGCGTTTCGCGGGCTTCGTCCCGCTTCGAAAGCCGCAGAAGGCTGCGTGCCATGGCGATCCTCGACCAGCGGTCCGTCGGATCGGCGGCGAGAAATTTCGTCATGTCGTCAATGATTTCCTGGGGTTCCCAGTCGTTGCCTCGAGTGAGACACCAGTGGAACACGTTGCCGAACGACATCGGACTGACTCTGGACAGACCGGCGAATACCTCGCGAAGTTCACGCCGACGCAGCTGCAGGCCGTAGATGTAGATCAGCTCCCGGCGCGGCACGATGGCCTTGTCATCGGCCTTGATGGCAGCCAGAAACCGTTTTTCGGCCGGAACGAGCCGGCCCGCCCGCAAATGCACCTGTCCGGCCATCTGCATGGCGATGGCATAGTGGGGCGAGTTCTCCGGTATGGATTCGAAGATCGCCAGCGCCTCGGCTTCCCTGCCGTTGGCCAGATCCAGCCGGCCTGTCATGACGGGCAACCATGGGTCGTCCGGCGCGGCCTTCGAGGAATAGGCCCGCAGCAGGTCGGCCCCCGCGGCGAAATCACGCGAAGCCAGAGCGATGTCGAACTCCCGGGCCAGTTGATCCACAGTCTTGTCGCGCTGGGCATCGCACCCGCAGTGTGCCCACAATGCGATCGTACAAAGCCAGAAGGTCGCGATCTGAGTTCGACGGATCGAACTGGAGAAGGGCGAAATCATCGTTCGGCGTATTTCCGTTCCGATATCGTACTTTTCGCACGGTATCGAGGGCTGGTTCAGGGCTTTGGCTTGTTCTTCGCGTCTTCGACTTCGACCTGTCCGGCCGGTTCGACGATCTTATGGGCGGCGTCCACCTCAAGCCCGGCGTGATCCGAAACGATTCCGGAAGGCCAGTGAATTCGGACTTTCACGATCGGGGCCTTTTCGCCGAGCCCGATCGTCAGGCGTTTGTCGTTGGCGCACAGCATGCTGCCGCCGCCTTTGACCTGGCGTTCGATCAGGCGGTCCGGATCGATCTGGATTTCGACACGGGCGCCGATCGCGTCGGGGTTCGTCCGGCCGCCTTTGAGTTCCAGGCGGATCCAGTGATTCGAGCCACGCGGCGTGTCGTTGCGAAGGATCGCCGGCGGTGCGTCCTTATGATTCACGACGATGTCGATATCGCCGTCGTTGTCCAGGTCGCCGAAAGCCACGCCGCGGCCGACGTGGTTCGTTTCGAAGTAGGGGCCGACTTCCCGCGTGGCGATGCGGAACCGGCGTTTACGGCGTTCGGCCGCACCCACGCCCGTGGACCGGACTACCATTTCCCGGCCGCTGACGGGCACATTGGCCCAGATCAGAGGCGGCTGGGCATAGCTGACGCCCGCCCGGTTGTCGTCCACGTGGCCGTTGGAAACGAAGCAGTCGGGCCAGCTGTCGCTGTCGAAGTCGATCAGGCCGCAGCCCCAGCCGACCAGGGGCATGCTGTCGGCCGCCAGCCCCACGAACGTGGTCACGTCGTAGAAGCCGTTGTTGTTCATGTTCTGATAAAGCGTGTTGTATTCGTTGGCGAAGTTCGTGACGAACAGGTCGAAGCGGCCGTCGCCGTCGAAGTCTTCGGCGTCGACGCCCATGCCCGACTGCGCCTGGCCCTTGACGTCGAACGCCGCTCCGGAGAATTCCGTGGCGTCTTCGAAGGTGCCGTCGCCTTTGTTGAGGAACAGGAAGTTCGGGTTCATGTCGTTCGCGACGAAAAGATCGACCTTGCCGTCGCCGTTGAAGTCGCCCGAGACGACGCCGAAGCCGTGGCCGTCGCTTCTCGCCACTCCGGCCGTCGCCGCGACCTCGACGAACTTGCCGCCCCCTTCGTTGCGGTAAAGCAGGTGCGGGACTGTGCGGATCGACCTGGGCGAGCAGTACATGCGCAGGCCGGCTTCTTCGTCGCCGCAGAAGACGTCGTCGGTCGCGATGTCCCAGAGGCCGTAGTTCGAGACGTAAAAGTCCAGGTCGCCGTCGTTGTCGTAGTCGAGCATCGCGCCGCCGCTGCTGAAATACGGCCCTGGCTTGATACCCGAGGCTTCGGTGACGTCCACGAACTTGCCGCCGCCCTCGTTGCGGAACAGCCGGTTGTCGCGATAGGTGGCCAGAAACAGGTCCGTGTCGCCGTCATCGTCGATGTCGCCCGCGATCACGCCGTGCGAGAACCCGCGATAACCCAGGCCCGAGGCTTCCGTCCGGTCTTCGAACTTGCCGTTGCCGAGATTCCTGTAGAACTTGTTCGATGGGGCCGTGGCCTTGTCGACCGGAAGCTCGCAGTTCGTCAGGAAATACAGGTCAAGCAGGCCGTCGCCGTCGGCGTCGAATATGCCGACGCCCGAACCGTTGGCCGTCGGGAAGTATTTCTTCTCGTTCATGCCCGACTTGTGGACGAAATCGATGCCCGATTCCTTCGTGATGTCCGTGAACCGGAACGGGCTGGGCTCCTGGCGTGCCGCGGGCGTGACCGAGCCTGACGATGCCTTGCCGCTGAGCCGGTCGCCCACGATTTTCTTCTTCGCAGGCTCGGCTGGCTTATCGGTCAGGGCCGGTTTCTCGGGCTCGGTCGAGACGGTCTTCGGCGCGGGCGCAGGAGTGGCCGGCTGGGCCGCGACGGCGCCGGGCGGCGCCGAATTCGATCCTCCGCAGCCTGTCGTCAGGGCCGAAGCGGCGAAACCGGGGAAGGCCAATATCGCGGCCCGACAAAACCGCCAGGCAGGTCGTCTCATGAGTCGTATCCGTTGTCGCGTCGTCGAATCGCTCGATTCCGGTCGAATCGAACCAGATATGGAAGATTATAGTCCCGGGCGATATCGGGCGGAAATAGCCGGTCGAATGTGTCCGCCGGGATTGATCTTCACCGTTTCAGGATTTCGCCGCATAATCCGGGCGTGGTCGAACGGAATCGAATCGCGTGAAGTCATGGAAGGATCAGGCGTAAACATGAGTTCGCACCGACTGAGCATCGTCATCGCGGCCGTCAATGGCACGGCGTCGCTTCGTTCCACGCTGAACTCGATCGATCGACTGCCTGAGCGTGATAGCATCGAAGTCGTCCTCGTCGAAACGGCCGAGACCGATTGCGCCGGCTTCTCCCGGGAGGCGGCCGGCCCGCTTGTGGTCGTTCGCGGTTCGACGGAAGAAGGCATCCCGCGACTACGGCACCGGGGCGTCATGGCATCGACGGGCGGCCTCGTCGCGATCATCGAAGATCATGTCGACGTTGCCCCGGACTGGGCCAGCGTCATCTTCGAAACGATGGCGGACAGCTCGGTTTCGGCCGTGGGCGGTCGCGTCGAAGCTGGCCGCACCGGCTGGATCGACAGCGGCCTTTTCCTGGCCGATTACGCCCGATACGTCGGCCCCGTGCCTGAAGGCGATCACGCTGACCTGCCTGGCAATAACATCGCCTATCGGCGTGAAGCCCTGCTGACACAGGCCCACGCCCTGGCCGAAGGTAAATGGGAAAGCTGGGTGAACGACGCCCTGGCCGCTTCCGGGCACCGGTTGATTTCCACGAACCGGATGGTCGTCAGCCATTGCAAGGGGTTCACCCTGGGCGAATTCCTCAACCTGCGCTGGCATTTCGGCCGGTCCTACGCCGGGATGCGGCTCGATCACTTGAGCCCGGTCAGCCGGATGATCCATTTCGCCGGATCGGCCGCCCTGCCGGCGATCCTGACGCTCAGGGCCACGAAAACGCTTGCCACTCGGCATGTGCCCAAAATCACGCTCCTGAAAAGCTGGCCCCTGATCGCTCTGGTGATGTCCGTGGGGGCGGCTGGGGAGTGCGTCGGATATCTGCTCGGCCCGGGCCGGAGCCTGGAACGCGTGCGATGACCGGGGCCGATTCGCGGCCTGAGTTCGCCTTCAGGCTCTCGGTGCTCGTGACGCCCACGAAAAGCGGCGGCAGCCTGCACAAGGTCCTCGGTTCGCTGGCGCGTGATGCTTCGGGCTTTCAAGGTGTCGAGGTGGTCGTCGTCGTGCCCGGTGACCGGCATGACGGGCACCTGGATACGCATGCGGACCGGCTGAGATCCCTGGGGCTGAAGGTCACATTACTTGCCGTCGAATCAGGCGGGGCGGCCGATGTGCCGAAGTGGCGGGCGATGGCATTCGAGTCGGCCAGCGGAATGGTCCGGATCTTCCTCGAAGATAACGCCACGATCGAAAAAGGCTGGTGGCAGGCCTGGGACGCGATGGCCGCCCGCGACGACTGGGCGATCGCGACCGGAACCGTCGTGGCCGACGAATCAGGCCTGAGCCGTGCCGCAATCGGCGTGTTCTTCTGCGAATATGGCCTGTTCGTGCCGAAAAACGGCCATGGCAGCCCGTTGCCGCTGAAGCGGGTCGCCGGGAATCACTGGGCCGTGCATTGCGGCAGGCTGGGGCTGGCGGCTCCGGAACAAGAGATCGACGAACATGTCTGGACGCACCGGTTCGTCCCCCCAGGGCAGAAGCCGGCTCGAAACGAACAGGCCGTGGTGCGGTGCCGGCGTGAAATCGGCGGGGGCGAGGCGATCGTCGAACGAGCTCGCCAGGGCTTTCGATTCGGCAGGGACGAATGCCGCCGGGCGCGTGTGCTCCGCAGGATCAAGATGGTGCATGGCGGGCATGCGATCGTGGTCGTCCAGTTCGTCCGGCTGGTCGGAGTCGTGGCGATTCGCCGCAGCCATCGCCGGCTTTTGGTCAGGTCGTTACCCTGGACGATCGCCCTGCTGAAGGCCTGGAGCTTCGCGGAATGGGCCGGCTGGTGCTATGGATCGTTCGAGTCTCTTTTCCATGCGAATCTCCAGAACCGGGCCGAACCTGGCGGCGAAGGCTCGAAACGCTCCGGAACGCACCAGGGCCGCATCGTAAAGGCCCATGAGCCTGCCACTGCGATCCTGTCCGGCATTCACGAGCGCCGGCTGAACGTCGATCGACACTTCCGAGTGCCATCCTGAAACGACCCGGGCGGCTCGATTCCAGCCTGCCAGAGTCCGCGTGAAGATGCCCTGAAACGGCGGCGCACCCAGCATTCGGCAATATGCCGCAGCCCACTTGCGCGGCAGCCAACCGGCGAAGGGCAGACCCACGTGCGGTTCGGGCGTCAGGCTCAAGCGGTTCGGCGTTCGGAACAGTGCCCGGCCGCCGGGCTTGAGCATGCGGGCTGTGTCGCCGAGCACGGCCTCGGCGTCAGCAACATGCTCGATGACGTCGCCGCCGTGGATCGTCCCGAATGCGTTGTCCGTAAACGGCATCGTTTCGCCCTCGCAACACACCAGGCGGACATCGCCCAGGCCAGCTTCGTCAAGCCGCTTGCGAGCCAGCACGAGCCACCGCATGGCGATATCCAGACCGATGAGACGCTCTGGCGGAATGCCCCCGGAAAATCCGATCAGGCCGCTGCCTGCTCCGCAACCCAGGTCGAGGACCGTAGTCGCGGACGCCGATTCCTCAGCGAATCGATCGATCGGCCCCGGTTGCGGGCCGGCGAGAATATGCCGCATTTGCCGCCTGACGTCGGCCGGTCCAAGTTCCGGGCAATGACGCAAGTAATATCGTTCGAGCACTTCGGCAAATGTCACATTTTGGGCCGCTTCGTGCAGGTCAGCTGCGATTTCGGCGTCACGATCGTTACCGCAGTAAGGGTCGGCCGACGTCCGTAAATCCGGAATTCCGCCCAGGCAGGGATATTCTGCCCCGCAGGTGCTGCAAGTCAGCTGAGTCGCATTTCTCCCGGGCCAGCACAGCGCACGAAGGCACCGCCAGCACATGAGCCTTACGTCTGTCGAGGGCGAGTCCGCTGAGTCCACGGGGGTTGCCTCAGCGCCTCGACTTGACGGCCGAAGGCCCCAGTTCCAGCCAGGCGGACACGACTCTGCCAACGGCCGCCATGCTTTCGCCCGAGCATTTGTCGGCAGTGTCTTCGATCGTATGCCAGTGGGGATAGTCGAAGTCGATGATGTCGGCCGTCGGAATTCCGGCCTGGTTCAGCGGGATGTGGTCATCGAGCACGGCGGAACCGATCGAGGCCTGGAATCGCTTCTCACCCATCAGGCGTGCGGTGTCCCAGACGCTGCGGACGACTTGCCCGGCATATTCCAGGCTGTATTGTTCCTGCTCGATGAGCAGGTCCTTGTCGGCGACCATGTCGAGGATCAGGCCGGCTTCGTACGTCCATTTCCGCGTTTTCTTGTCGGCCAGATACTTGCGTGCGAAATGACGCGAGCCGAGGAAGTAATCGCCGTTGCGGCCATAGACCAGCTCTTCGCCGTCGAACAGGACAAAATCGACGCCCCACTCGGTTTCCATCTTGGGTAGATGGTGCGAGAGCTCCATCAGCAGGGCGACGCCCGAGGCGCCGTCATTGGCCCCGATGAACCGGCCGCGGCGCTTGTTCGGATCAGGCTCTTCGTCCGGGAACGGGCGGGTGTCGTAGTGGGCGCCGATAACGACCCGCTTGGTGCGTTCCGGCTTCCAGGAACCGATCAGGTTGACGAGGTTCTTCGACTCGCGGCTGACCGGGTCGATCGCCGTGAAGGGCTGCTCGGTGACAGTCAGGCCGTTGGCTTTCCACAGCTCGGCCACCATGACACGCTGACGGGTGTTGGCCTCGGACCCCGCCGGCCGAGGGCCGATGTCGCAGATCTTCTTCAGATAACCGAGTGCCCTGGCCCCGTCGACGGCGGCGGGTTTGAGGGGCCGTGAGGGTTCCTGGGCTTCGGCGGGTCGCATCAGGATACCGTGGTTTCCGTGACTTCGGTCGGCCAGCATCCAGACGATCGCTCCGGCGGCCACGAGAACCCAGGGGAGCGAACGGTGCCGCAAGACGGCGAAAATGTCGGTGCGTTTCATGTTCATATGACGTGACGGTCCCGTGCAGGTGACACAATCCATACCCGTCATGCCGGGGCAATCGTTCCGGCGCAGCGTTCGAAAAGCTGCAGGACCGATTCGAGCGGCAGACCGACGACGTTCGACCATGTGCCGGAAACGGTGGTGACGATCGGGTCGTCGTCCTGAACGCCGTAAGCCCCGGCCTTACCTTCCCAATGGCCAGATTCAAGATACGCGAGCCGCTCCGCGTCGGTCAATGGACGCATCCGGATCACCGAAGTCTCGACGAACCCGTGCCAGAAACGCCCGCCGGCCCGCATCAGGCAAACGCCCGTGTGAATGGCGATCTCTCGGCCTTCCTGCAGCCGCAGCATCCGTTCGGCATCGGCGCGGTCGATCGGCTTGTTGAGCGCCAGTCCGTCGAGATCGCCGGCCGTGTCCGCCGCCAGGATCCAGCCGGAACGCTCGTGCCGGGCGACGTCCCAGGCTTTGTTCCAGGCGAGCTGCGAAACGTAATGCCGCACGTCCTGATCCGCCGCCGGATCGGGTTCGTCGAACCCCGACGGCTGCACGCGGAACCGCACGCCAGCTTTTTTCAGCAGTTCCGACCGGCGCGGCGAACCGCTCGCGAGAATCAGCGGCTCGGGTTGAATCGGACCGGCGTCCGTTCGCGGGACAGTCATCGGCGAAATCCTGATCGTGACAATGGACTTTCGTTACCGGTGCAGGGGATTGGCGTGCCTTTCGGTATTATTATCAGGTGAATGCCGAAGAAAGCGATCGGCGAAAGTTCGAGATTCGGAGAGCTTGCCTGTTTCGCCGTCTCCGTTCCCGTCTTAGAATCTTTGACAATTGCCCGCCTGATCGGTCGGATCGAACATGGATCCCGCGTCGATCGCACCGACCGATCGCCCGGCCTGACCAGATCCTTCGAGCGAACCGACAACGCCTCCCCATCACGGAACGCACTAGCCGATGACCGATTCACTTCGACCACTTCATCTTTTTGTGGCCGTAACGCTGCGTATCGCGGCGATCGCCCTGGCGATTCCGGCCGCTGCGAACGCTCAGGGCTATGCGCCGGAGGAGGCCGCCAGGCGGATGAAAGTGCCCGACGGAATCGCCGTGAACGTGTTCGCCTCGGAGCCCGATATCCGCCAGCCTGTCGCGGCCTGCTGGGATCACAAGGGACGACTCTGGGTCATCGAGTATCTGCAATACCCCGTTCCCGAAGGGCTTAAGCCGGTCACGGTCGACGTCTACCTGCGGACGGAATACGACAAGTTTCCCGAACCGCCCCCGCGAGGGCCGCGCGGCAAGGATCGCATCAAGATTCTCGAGGACACCGACGGCGACGGCAAGGCCGACAAGGTCACGACCTTTATGGAAGGGCTGAACCTGGCCTCGGCGATCGCCGTGGGTTATGACGGCGTCTTCATCGGCCAGGCACCCTATCTTCTCTATTATGCCGACAAGAATCACGACGACCGCCCCGACGGCGACCCGGAAGTGCTGCTCTCGGGCTTCGGCCTGCAGGACGCCCATGCCGTCGTCAACAGCCTGGCCTGGGGCCCGGACGGATGGCTCTACGGCGCACAGGGGTCGACCGTCACCGCCCGCATCCAGGGCAACGAATTCCAGCAGGGCATCTGGCGGTATCACTTTCCTGGCAAGCGTTTCGAGCTGTTTGCGGAAGGCGGCGGCAACACCTGGGGGCTTGACTTCGATCGCACCGGCCAGGCGTTCGGCTCCTCGAACGGGGCCTTCATCACCTTCCATATGACCCAGGGCGGTTATTACTGGAAGGGGTTCTCCAAACATGGCCCGCTGCATAATCCTTACGCGTACGGTTATTTCGACGCTATCGCCTACGATGGCCCGAAAAAGGGCGGCCACGTCACGCCCGGCGGCATCATCTATCGCGGCAAAGCCCTGCCGCCGGAATACATGAACTCGTTTATCGGCGGAAATCTCTTGTCGAACGGGGTTTACAGGCATGACACCGAGCCGCTCGGGTCAACGTTCAAGGGCAAGTTCGGGACGACCCTGATCGATGCCGACGATCCGTGGTTCCGTCCGATCGATCTGCTGACCGGCCCCGACGACGCCGTCTATGTCGTGGACTGGTACGACCGACGCGCCAGCCACCTTGACCCGCGCGACAACTGGGACAAGACCAACGGCCGGATCTATCGCGTCGCACTGAAGGGAACGCCGGGAGGGCCGAAGTATGACCTGACCCGCGAAACGACCGACCAGCTGATCGCCCGCCTGGCCGGGCCCAGCGATTTCTTCGCCCGCCAGGCGCGTGAGGAGCTGCTGTTCCGGGCCGACGCATCGGCCCTTGAGCCGCTGATGCGGAATGTGAGGTCTCAGGATCTTGACGACGAAACCCGGCTGAGGTCGCTCTGGGCTCTCGGGTCGATGGGGCCGATCGATGCCCGGTTCGCGATGGAGTCGCTGGCCGATCGTTCGCCCGCGATCCGCGAATGGACGATCCGGTTCCTCGGCAACGACCACATCCTGACGCGTGCCCTGGCAGACAAGCTCGAAGAATTGGCCTTCGAGGAAAAGTCGCCCCCGGTGCTCCTTCAACTCGCCGCCAGTTGCCGCCGCTGGCCGACCGGCATGATGCTGCCGATCCTGGCCAAATTGACCGAACGGGACGATATCCTCATAGATCCGATGATCCCGCTGACCGTCTGGTGGACGCTGCAGGCCCATTTTCTCGAGCATCCGGAAATTCTGATGGAGTGGCTGCCCGGTTCCGCCGTGCTGGAGCGGCCGGTCGTCGTGCAGACGCTTCTGCCCAGGCTGGCCAGGATGCTCGTGGCCAGGGGCAAAACCGAGGACTGGGACCGGCTCTGGACGATTTACGACCGCCTCGGCCCGGATCGGCGGAAGATCGTCGAAGCCGAGCTGGAGCAGGGGGCAACCGCCTCGGCGAAGCCGACCGAACACTGGCGGGCGGCGATCGAATCGGCCGCGGCCAGGGGCGAACCCGATACGAACCTGTTCCGGGCGGCTCTCAAATTCGGCCAGCCGGATGCCGTCCGTCGCACCCGGGCGATGATCGCCGACGAAAAGCGGAATCCGGCTCTACGGCAGTCGCTGCTGAAATCGCTCGGAGCGTCCGGAGATCCCGCGATCGCTCAGGATCTCGGCCAGTTGATCGAAAACCCCGCCACGCCCGTGCCGCTCGTGACCGAAGCGCTGGCCCAGGCAGGCGCGGTGAACGATCCGGCCCTGGCCAGCAAGGTGCTCTCGAGAATGCAGACGTGGCCGGCCCCGATTCAGGCCCAGGCCATCAGCTTGCTCACGAAACGGCCGGCATGGGCGAAGGCCCTGCTCACGGCGATCGCCGAAGGGAAAGTCGAAAAATCGCGCCTGACTGCACAGGGTGCCCAGGCGATCGACTCGCTGGGCGATCGGGAGATCGGCGGCTTGCTCGAAAAGGTCTGGGGGCGGCCTCTGCGGCCGACGAGCGAGGCCCGGGTGCGCCGCATCGCGGAGATCCGGGGCATTCTGCCCGAAGGCGACAAGGGCTTCGCGGCCCGCGGGCGCGCCGTGTTTCTGAAGACCTGCGCGAATTGTCACCAGCTCTTTGGCGACGGTTCGGCCCTTGGCCCTGAGCTGAACGGGGCGGACAGGGGGAATCTTGACTTCCTCCTGACGTCGCTGGTCGATCCGAGCGCCCAGATTCGCAGCGAATACCAGGCGGTTCAGGTCGCGCTCAAGGACGGTCGCGTTCTGCATGGGCTTCTGGCCGACCGCAACGACGCCGGGCTGAGCGTCATCGACGCCGAAAGGAAAACGACGAAAGTCACCAACGCCGAGATCGAGGAAGTGAAACTCTCCGAAGTTTCGCTCATGCCCGAAGGGCTGCTCGATCCTCTGAAAGACGACGAAATCCGGGACCTGTTCCGGTATCTTCAAAGCCCGTCCGCACCACCTCGTTAAGTCCTTGCAAGAGGTCGATTCGAACCGGTGGACACGGGAACGAGGCAAATTCGTGCAGACCCGGCATGATCGTTCCATCGTGGCGGGCCACGTTCGCGATGATTCGCCTCCAGCGATCGTCGACCCAAAGTCTGCCGAATTGCCAAAGATCGGTCGCGAGCTTTCCCGGAACACTATCGCCCGAATTCAGCTTCAAGACACCGGCTATTTTGGGATCTGGCCGAATCCGCCCTGGGAATCCGTTTCGCAATTCGCCTCGAACCGATTGCAGGGCAAGTGATTCGGGCAAAAAGGTCGAGACATTTCCGAAGCACGGTTGCCGGTCGGCGCATCCGGATTTCGAGCCTTTCAGGTTTCGAGACGTTCGGCACGGGTACTTCGCTCGAAACCGGCGAATGAGGATGAGCCGCAAGAATCGGATGGAAGTACCGTGTTTCGTTTCGTAATGTGATCGCAAATCACGTGCGTTTCGATATTTGGCGAGATATCGAGTGTCATCCGGGGAGATTCGTAACCTTCGGCGAATCCGTTTCGCAGTTCGTGTCGAAGCCGCTGTCATTCAATGTGTTGTGGCGAATTCCGGTTGCCAGGGTTTGGTCGTCATGCGACGCTTTCGAAACCAAAGAGGAAATGACGATCGTGCGGGCCACCCGGGTTCGAAGGGTCCGAAGGCCTGGATCGGTCGCATGGAAAATGCGATTTCGGATGCACTTGCGGTTTGATCCGGTCGCAACGGCCATGTCGCCCTTGCACGTTTCCGTGGTTGGGCCGATCGTACCGGGCGTGACTTCAGGCGGGGCCGTTCGGATTGACCTCGGCGGAATCCCGGTCATACGAGACAGCCTTCGCCACTTGACCGTCGCGGCTCCGTGAGTCTATGTTCTTTAGTATTCGGAAATAGAGTTCCAGACTGTCACCGTGGCGAAAATCGCGAGCCGGGTGTGGCTTCCACGCCTGATTGAGCGGCGGTTTTCGAAGAGTTGTCGAATCACCTCTCGAAGTCAGAACCAACGATGTCCAGCGACACCACCCAGACGAACGAAGACCCGGTGCAATCTCAGGGCGATGCGACTGCGGCGACAGAGAAAAAGCCGCCCGAGCCCTGGACGGCCGAGAAGGTCGTCGAATGGAACCGGTATTACAATCTCTATGTCGCGGCCGGGCTTCTGGTTCTGGCGTTCGTGACGAGCCTGAGCCTGGTCGAGGACAGTTCCGTCTGGTCGTCTTTGCGCAGCGGGGCTTATACGCTTTCCAACGGGTTCCCGGCGACGAAGGATCCATTTTCTTATACGGCCGAAGGCAGTCGGTGGATCAACCTGGGCTGGGCTTACGAAGCGGTCTCGTATGTCGTTTACGGGCTGGGCGGTTCGTTCGCTCCGGCTGAGAAGACCGAGCAATACGGTGCCTCGGCCGTCACGATTCTGCACGCGATCGTCCGGTTCGCGACGTTTCTGGTGCTCCTGGGCATCGGCTCGACGCGTCAGGGGCTATGGGGACGCTGCGTCATGCTGGGCGCGGTGATCTATCTTTCGATCTACGAACGGATCGGTTCCGGGCTGGTCGGGCCTGAGATCTGGGGCCTGCTTTGCCTGGCCGTTCTGCTGCGACTTCTGTTTCTGGTGACCTACGGCAAGAAGCCCAGGCTGGCCTGGGGGATTCCGGCGCTGTTCGTCGTCTGGATGAATTTCGCTCCGTCGGCCGGATTCGGCCTGCTGATTCTTGTGGCCTGGACGGCCGGTTTGTGCCTGGCAGGGGGCAAGCTGGATCCCCCCGTGGCCGGTAAGTCTCTGGCCGTTCCTGTCGGAGCGTCGGTTCTGGCCTGTCTGGTCAACCCCTGGACGATTTTCGGGTTCGGGGCTTTGTTCCGGCTTGCGAATCAGTACACGATGCTGCCGGGGAACCCGCTCGGGTCGATCACGCTCCCCGACAACATACGGCTCCAATACATGATGCTGCTTGCCCTGTTGTCCGTCATCGGGGCAGTTTCGTTCTGGCTCAACTCGGACCGGTTCCGGCTCGAACGGTTTCTGGCGTTCGTCGCCGCGGCTTTGGCCTGGGGAATCTGGTACCGGTTCGCGGGCGATTTCACGATCGTTCTGGCCGTGATCGTAGGCTTGAACCTGGAAGAGTGGTTCGCCGATGCGTTCGGTTCGGAGGGCCACCTGGGCTGGAAATGGGCGACGTTTTCGATCGGCGGCCGGGGGCTGACGATCCTGGCCCTGTTCGGTCTCGCGGTGGTGCACATAACCGGCTATGGCTTGCCGCTGGCATCGCCGACGTTCGGCCTGGGTTTCGATCCGGACCGGTTCGCGTTCGAATCGGCCGAGTTTCTCAATAAGGCCGAGATCAAGGGGCAGGTGTTCAACTGGAACGCATCGCAGGGCGACGCCCTGATGTGGAAAGCGTTTCCCGCGCGGAAGACTTACATCGACAACCGGCGCAACCTGTTCGGCGATACGCTCTTCGCCGAGCGGGACAAGCTTCGGGAAGCGCTGCGTGACGACGACGTCGAGGCCTGGAAGCCGATTCTGGACAAGCACGGAATTTCGACCGTGATGATTCAGGCGATGAGCACGTTCACGGAACGAGAGGCACCGCTGACCCTTTCGAGGCTTTATGCCAGCCCGAACTGGATTCCGTTCTACGACGACGGCGTGGTGGCGATGTTCGGCCGCTCCGATGCTCCGGCGGGGGATCTGGCCTATTTCAAGTCACGGATACTGGACGCGGACCGGATCGTTTACCGTCAGGAAGAGCAGTTGCCGGCGTTCGACCGTCCGCCGGCGTTCACGAGCGCTCTGGATCAGGTCATCGCCAGCAAGTCGATGGCTCTGGTGCAGCCGCACGCACAGGCGGCCTTGAGATGGCTGATTCCGCCAGGCACGGCGACCGATGCGGCCACACCGCGCATTCCGACGCCCGCACAAGCGATGGCGGCGATTCGAGAAGCGCGTCGCGCGATCGCCGTAAAGCCTGATCAATCTCAGGGATACCGCATTCTGGCCGATGCCTACAGGTCGTTGCATGTCCAGGAACTTGCGTTGATGGCGGGGCTCGCTCTCACGCCTGAGAATACGCCGCAGATCATATCGCTTCAGGCGGGTCCGAATCCCCTGGGCCTGCGGTACCGGCAGCGGGTCGCGGCACTGCATTTCGCGATCGAGACTTCTCCGCCGAATCCGGTCATGAGCGAAGAGCGGGTTTACCTCGCTTCGATGCATGCCGAGATGGCGCAGTTGATGCTTCTGGCGAATTTCGTCGATCTGGCACGAGATCATTTGCGGATTTCGCTGGATCTCGATCCGGAAGCCGCGATGGCGGCGGAACGGCGTTCGCAGCTTGCCCAGATGAACCAGGCACTCGAACAGATGGAAACCGAGATGAGTTCGATGAGTCTCGAAGAGCAGGCCAATCCGATGGTCCGCATCAATCGGGCTCTGGGGCTGGGCATGGTGAATACGGCGCTGCCGGATCTGCGGGACGCGGAACGGACGGGATCGAGCCCGGACGTGATCCTGCCGATTCTGATCGACCTTTACTGCCAGATGGGGATGCCGGATCAGGCGATCACGTTCGTGAGCAATGTCGGCACGACCGGCATGGAGCCTTCGGCCGGGATCAGCAAGTACAGGCAGGGGCTGGTTTTGGCGCTGTTGGGCGATTATGCCGGCGCGGTTTTCGGATGGGGCAACGAGTCGATTCCCGTGGCGCGGCTTGACGAGATGCGACGGGGCCTGATGGCTGGCCAGCTCTGGCTTTCCGGCGAACTCGGATCGGCGACCCGGACTTTCATGGAACTGCCGGACCAGTTACGGGCCGTGGCGGTGCGTCAGTTCGAGCTGGGGCTGATCCAGCTCGAAAGCGGTTCACCGGGTGCGGCGGCGGAATCGTTCACGAATTCCCTGAGCCGGGAACCTGAAGCGGAATTCGGCCCGATCGTCCGGTACTATCTTGAGAAATTGGGCAAGCCTGTGCCCGCAGCGAAAAAGGCCACGGGCGAGCCCGCTGCGGCCGCCCCCGCGGCTGGCGTGTCGGTACCCGAGGCATCGATTCCTGCCGTGCCGGGGGTGGGGACGAAGCCCGCGCCGGGCGAACCGGCGAAGCCCGCGCCCTGATTCGCTTGACCGGACGCGTGTCTTGACCGATAATCTGCCTTATCGGGCGTGGCGAGCGTATCGGTCTTCCGCCAGTTTCGCGATCGGTCCACGTCCAGCATTCGAAAGGTGATCATCGAAATGGCCGGCAAGTCGTTGGCGGGCAAACCTCGCAAGGTCGTTCCCAAGATCATGGCCGTCATTCATGCCGACGGCTGCACGGGCTGCGAAGCATGTGTCGAGGTCTGTCCGGTCGAGTGCATCTACAAGGTTCCCGGCGAAGAGTTTTCTAGCGTTCAGGGCTGGTGCGACATCGACCTGGACCGCTGCATCGGCTGCAAGCACTGCGCCCAGGTTTGCCCGTGGGACGCGATCGACATGGTGCCTACTCAGGAAGTAGCCCTGCACGTCGCCCTGAAAGGTGGACCTCCGGAATATGTCGAGAAGCACTGGGACGACCTGGTCGACATGGCGCATCGCAACGCCGAAGTGCTCGTGACCGGCAAAAAGTGATTTCTCCGCTTTTTCCCTTGGCGATCGGTCCCCTGTCGAATACAACTTGAGAGCAATATGTGACCTTGGTGTGGTCCTTCATATTGGTCGCTGCGGATAGACTTTCGGAGCAAATGTCCGATGTTCAGAAAATCATGGCTCGCCGGTCTGGCCCTTCTCGGGCTGACCGGTCAACCTTCGTGGGCTTTTCAAGAGGCGTCCGATCCGTTCGTCGCGATACCCGACCTCTCGAAGATTCAGGATCAGCCTGCGGAAATTCAGGCCCCCAAAGGCTTGCCGCCGCTGACTCCCAACGCCGTGGTCCCGGCTTCGAATCCGATGACCGTCGGCCGGATCGAGCTTGGCAAGCAGCTCTATTTCGATCCCCGAGTTTCGCTGAATGGTACAGTGAGCTGCGCCACCTGCCACAACCCTGAAAAGGGCTGGGCTGATGGTCAGGTCACGACGATCGGCATCGGTGGCGCCAATAACGGCCGGAATTCGCCGACGGTCATCAATACCGTTTACGGCAGGACGATGTTCTGGGACGGCCGTGCCGCTTCGCTGGAAGCTCAGGCTCAAGGCCCGGTTCAGGCCGCCACCGAAATGGGCAAACAGACGCATGCCGAGATCATCGAACGTCTGCGGAAGATCCCGGGCTACCGTGACCAGTTCATGAAGGTGTTCGGCACTGACGTGAACATGGACGGGTTCGCCAAGGCGGTCGCGGCCTTCGAACGGACGGCCCTTTCCGGCAATTCGAAGTATGATCAATACGTGACCGGCGACTTCAAGGCACTCAGCGAATCCGCCAAGCGTGGCATGGTCCTGTTCGGCCTGCGTCTCGACATGGAAGACGAATATCAGCCGGACAACATCGTGCTGAAGAAGGCGAACTGCACGAGCTGCCACATCGGCACGAATTTCACTGACGAACAGTTCCATAATCTGGGCGTCGGCGCGGACAAGAACGGTAAACTGGCCGATCTTGGTCGTTGGGCCGCCGAGCCCGTGGGAGCGAAGAACGTCGCCAGCATCGGCGCCTTCAAGACACCCACCGTTCGCGACGTCACGCGATCAGCCCCGTACATGCACGACGGCAGCGAATCGACTCTGGAAGCCGTCGTCGAACTGTACAATCGTGGCGGAAACGCCAATCCTTATCTCAGTAAGGACATCAAGCCCCTGAACCTGACCGCTCAGGAAAAGGCGGACGTGGTCGAGTTCATGAAGGCTCTGGAAGGTGAAGTGGTCCCCGTGGCACTGCCGAAGCTGCCGCCTGGCCCGGACGGCACTTCGCCGGACCCGCGTGCCGCTCTGGCCGTTCCGACGGCTGCGAAGGCTGCGGCCTTGCCGGCCGCCCACCGGCTGATGTTGTCCGAATGACCTCATTGCGTGCGATCGATGACTGATCGAACGATGTCAATGTCCAGTGAGACCGCCGGCCCTGGTTCCGGCGGTCTCGATATTTTTCTCGTTCGATCGATTCCGGTCCTTGCCTTTCTGGGGCTTTTTCTGGCCTGCCATGGCTGGGGGCTTTCTCCCCACCATCAATATGGATTTCGCGACGCCGGGCATTTCTATTATCCGCTGAATCAGCGTGTCCAGATGGAATGGGACGCCGGCCGCTGGCCCCTCTGGGAGCCTGAAGAAAACGGCGGCATGCCCCTGGCCGGCAATCCCACCGCGGCGGTCTTCTATCCTTTGAAGGTCGTCTTCTTCCTGCTGCCATACGCATGGGCCGCCAGAGTTTACATTCTGATGCACCAGGTGCTCGCCTGGTTTGCGATGCGCTGGCTGGCTCGTGAACTGGGGCGGACGAAAGTCAGTGCCTGGATCGCGGCGACGGCCTACGCTTTCGGCGTGCCGGTGCTGTATCAATACTGCAACGTCATCTTTCTGATCGGTGCCGCGTGGATGCCGCTGGGGATGGGCTTCGGCTGGCGCTGGATCGCGCGGCGCAAGCTTCAGGATCTGCTCGGGCTGGCTTTGACGATCGCCATGCAGATCCTCGGCGGCGATCCGCAGACCGGCTATCTGACGCTTCTGTGTCTGTTCGGGCTCGCGTTCTGGGAAGGTCTCAGCGACGCTGGACGTCGTCGTGTCGCCCGCTTCGGGCATCCCTTTTCGCTGTTGTTGATCGGACTGCTCGTGACGGGCGGGGCGATCGTTTCCTGTCAGTTCCCGATGCCGCCTCGTCAAGTTCGGCTGGATGATCCGGGGATCGTCGAACGTCTCGTCACCTCGCGCCGGTTCTGGCATGCGCTGGGCTGGGGCAGCGTCGGGCTTTGGTTTTGCCGTCACTGGTGGCGTCGCCGGCAAACGGCCATGACGCCCCGGACGTTCTCCGGTATCGCGGCCGCCATGGCCCTGGCCGCCGGGTTATCCGCCGTTCAGTTGCTGCCGGTGATGGAATACAACGCGCTTTCGGTGCGTTCAGCGGCGGAAGGCCCGCACGACATTTTCCCCTTCAGCCTTGAGCCGTATCGCGTTGCGGAACTGGTCTGGCCCCAGTTCTTCGGCTCGATGACGACGGGAAATCGATCGTGGCTCACGCTCCTTCCGCCCCTTTCGAACCACAAGATCTGGGTTCCGTCCCTCTATCACGGCACACTGACGCTGCTTCTGGCGGGATGCGTTTTCGGATTGCGCAAGGTGGACGGTCAGACTCGCGGCCTTTCGCTTCTGTTCGTCGTGAGTCTCGTCGGTTCGATGGGCGAATTCGCCGGACCTTTGTGGATTCTGCGTCGATTACCCAATGAAGCCATCCATAAGGTCGTCGGTCCGCCTGATGACCCGCTGCAGGCGGCGATCCGGAAAGACGGCCTGCCGCGCGACGGTGCTGGCAGCCCGTACGGACTGATGTCCGAGATTTTTCCGGGGTTCAAGACGTTTCGGTATCCCGCCAAGCTGCTGACGTTTACGTCGATGGCTCTGGGGCTTCTGGCTGGCTTGGCCTGGGATCGTCGACAAGACGAGACGGTCAGGCGCAGATTTCGCAGGATTGGCCGAATCCTGGCCGGATGCACCCTGGCCATGGCCCTTGCGGCTATCGTCATGAGAAACGGCTGGCAGGACTGGATGCGGCGGCAACCGGCAGCCGCTTCTTCCGTCTATGGTCCGCTGATCGCGGATGAAGCCTGGGCCGAGACCGTTCTGGGGCTCGTTCAGGCGTTCGTGGTTCTCGTGATGGGCATTTTCGTGATGAGGCGGGGCAACCATGCCCGTTGGGCGATGCCCGCCATGCTATGCCTGATGGCCGGCGATCTGGCTCTTGCCAATGCCCGCTACGTTCGCATGGTGCCGCAGGCTCTCTTCGATGGTAAGCCGAAAATCCTGACGCTGATCGAAGAAGCCGAGAAGCAGTCGCCGGCTCCCGGGGGGATGTACCGAATCCATCGGATGCCGCTCTGGAACCCGCCAGGCTGGTACAACGAAGGCTCGCCGGACCGTGTCCGCGACTTCGTACGCTGGGAACGGGCGACGATCCAGCCGAAATACGGTATCACGGAAGGCGTGCAGTACACGATTACCGAAGGCACGACCGAGCTTTACGATTATTGGTGGTTCTTCGGTCCGTTTTTCCGGCGGTTCACCGAGGAATCGGCACGGGCCTTGAACGGCACACCCGGCGCGGAGCTGGCCTATCACCCGCGGCGTGGCTACGACATGTGGAATACCCGCTATTTCGTCGTACCCGGCTGGCCAGCGGACTGGCGTGACGACAAGCGGAGTTATGCGTCGTTCGTTTACGAAACCGATCCGATTTATCCTGATCCCAAGCGGCGCAAGTCCGAAACGCACAAGGCTGAAACGGATCGCTGGGCGAAAGAGGAAGACGTACAGATTTTCCGAAATCGCGCGGCATTTCCGCGAGCCTGGATCGTTCACGAGATGCGGGTTTATCCGACGGTGCACGGCCTTTCGAGGCGTGACAGGGAAGGGGTCATGACCGAAATTCTCTTCCCATCCGACCCGTTCTGGTTCGACACGGGCCGTGAGGTATTCGACCCTCGAAAATTGACCTGGATCGATGCCGCCGACCAGGAGAGGGTGCGGCCGTTCATGGTCGGCAGGGCACGCTCCGGCAGTGACGAGAAGGTCACGATCGACTCGTACGGACCACAGCGAGTCGAAATGACGGCCACGCTCGAACGGCCAGGGCTGGTGATTCTGGCGGACGTTTACTATCCCGGCTGGAAATTGACCGTGGACGGCGAAACGCAGGAGCCGGTGCGTGCCAACCGAATGATGCGCGGAGCTTTGGTGCAATCCGGCACGCACAAGATCGTTTACGAATACGATCCTGCGACGTTCCGGCTCGGCGGACGAATCTCGTGCGTTTCCGTCGTGATCGCCGCAGCGCTTGCCGTCTCGGGAATTGCGCGTGGCGCCATGTGCCGGCGAATTGAGAATCCTCAGGCGAGTTGAATCGCCCGACGGCTTGTTTACCAGCGTGATGCCTTCTAGAATGGCCGATCGGAAACCTCTCCCGAACGGCTTCGAGGATCGCTGGCCATGAAACGCTCGACCATTTCGATACCGGCCCTGATCGCCTTCTGTTCGTGGTCAGCGATGGCTCAGGCGCAAACGCCGCATCAGCCGAAAGTCGCGCCGGGGCCGAATGAGCCCGACTGGTCCGTGGTGCTCAAAAGTCGATACGGGCTGGAGATGTTCGCCGACCTGGCCAACCCGGTCGAGACTTCGCCCGAAGCGGTCGCCGGGCTCTTCGTGAAGGCAGGCGAAGGGCCTGTGACTTACGCACCGGTGATCGCCCTCGGCCTGGAAACGACGAACCGGGGCGGCTGGTATCGTGTCGGCGATGGCCCTGAGAATCCGCTGAAGGTGAACGCCTGGGTTTACACGTTCAAAAACACGACGGCGGATCTGGAGAACGACCGGAACTTGCCGCCGCCTCTTCAGGCGGGCTCACGCACGCACTTCGATCCCGGCGACGCGCCGTTCGGCGTCTGGGTTTCCAACGACGGGCTCAACGATGGCGGCGTATTTTCGCAGCCGACCGTGGTGAAGGCCGTGAACGCACGGCTGGCGAAGCAGCCCTATAAGGCCATGATCTATCCTCTCAAGGATGTGAAGACGGGCGAAGTCGTGCCGAACGCTTATGTGATCGGATGGGAATATTCGACCAACGACGATTTTCAGGATGTCGTGTGCGAGATCCGGAACGTCCGACTGGTGAAGTGATCCGCCCCGCGCGGGCATTGACCTCATGTGGAGTGCTCAAGGCATGAAGCCGCAGCCGAGTCTGAATCCCGCGATCAAAGCCGGTTTGAGTTCCGAAGAGCAGATCGTGGTCGGCCCTGGGAACCAGATCGTCTTCGCCGACGACCGGATGCCGCCAGTTCTGGCCACGCCCTGGCTGATCGCACACATGGAATATGCCGCCCGCAAGGCGATAGCGCCTTATCTTCATCCCGACGAGCGCAGTGTGGGCGTGACGGTCGATATCGAGCATCTCGCCCCGGCCCCGGTGGGTGACCGTGTGACATGCCGGGCAAGGGTGATTCTCGTGCGGCCGCCGTTCGTGACGTTCGCGGTCGAAGCTTTCGACGAGGTCGAGCCTCTGGCCCGAGGTGTCCACAAAAGGGCCGTCATCCACGTGGACAGGTTTCGGTCGCGGCTGGAGAAAAAAGCGAAAGCGATCGGCGAGCGCCCCCAAAATTGATACGCTCGGTCGATCGCTTTCGGTGTCAGATCCGGCTCAGTTCACTTGCCGCACCGGCACCAGGCGGTTGCCGACCCAGCGATAGAACGTGCCTCTCGGGCCGGTTTTCGGCGAACCCGAGTTGCCGGCGAACATGATGTCGTTGCCCTCGGACTTGAGGAACCGCACCTTGCCGGCTCGGCCGGTGAGGATATCCTTTTGCGAGCCGCCCTGAAGGGTGTTGTGCTTGCCGTACCATCCCTGGAGGATGTTCCGGCCGCCGCCGCCTTTGAGGGTGTTGGTGCCGCCCATGCCGCCATTGATGGTGGCGGGGACGGTGATCGAAGGATCGACGGCGAAGGTGTCGTTGTTCTTCGAGCCGAAGAGAACGATGCGCCGGACGTTCGATTCGAAAGGCTGGGTTTCGTCCGCGATGCCGTTGACGACGACGCGGATCATGCCGTTGCCGACAGAAAGGAGCTCGATGACGTTGTTCGCCCGGCCCGGAGGCGGCGTCACGACCAGGATATCGTTCTGAATCCGCACGGCCCGGGTGTTCTGTCCGATCGCCACGATGGTGACGGTCGCCGGCGTGCTCGTGAGGCCGAAGTTGTCGGTGACCGTGTAGGTGAACGAGTCGTTGCCGATGTAACCGGCGTTGGCCGTGTAGCGAACCGTGCCGGTCGCCGCGTTGAAGTTCGAAAGCGTGCCCTTGGTGGGCTGGGTGCGAATGGTATAAGTCAGCGAAGTGGCGTTGGGATTACCCAGAGTGCCGACGAGCTGAATGTTCTCGAACTCCTGGTATGGAGTTCGATTGATCGTGAGAGGCGATGCCAGAGGAGGCAAGGGTGCGTCGTCGGAGAAATTCAGGGTGATGTTCTGACGATCGTAGTTCGAAGGGTTGTTCAGGTTGCCCGTTCCGGAACGATCGACACCGTCGCGGACGCCGACGAGCAGGTTCAGGGCACCCTTGAAACCGGCTTGCGGCGTGACCTGAACTTCGCCCGTGGCCTGATTGATGTTGACCGTGGCGTTCGTGACCGGGATGAATTCCTGTTGCCCGGTGACCGGATTCGTCTGGATCCCGCTCGCGACGACATAGCTATAAACCGAGCCGGTCTGGACGTTCGAAACTTCCAGGAAGAAGCTGGCGGTCGTATCGGTCTTGTAGCTCGACTGAAGTTCGACGGGTTTGAGGAACGGCCTGTTCACGACGGGGCTGTCGATCATGTTGACCAGGAAGGTCTGAGTGGTCGTGGAGCCGTCGACGAGGTCCGTCGCCGTGACCGTGATCGTGGCCGATTGGCCCGTCAGAGCGTTGTTGGCGTTGAGCAGCAGAACGGCGTTCAGGTTGGAATCGCTGAGCGTGGCGGAGTTGATCGTCACGTTCGATTTCGGCGTGGTGCCGTTGAGGGCGACGGTCGTCAGTTGATCGACCAGTGACGAACCCTGGACGAGCTGGCCGAAGATCGTGTGCTTGTAATTGAGGAACTGGGGCTGGCCTGTGGTGACGAAGAACTGGCTGCTGTTCGTGTCCGGGCCGGCGTTGGCCATGGCGAGCTGATACTTCGTGTCGAAGATCAGCGACTGGACGAATTCGTCCTGGAAGGGGAAACCGGGCTTGTTCACTTCACCGGTGCCGTCGCCATTGACCGAGCCGCCCTGAAGGATGTATCCGTTGAGATCGGGGAACCCGTTGGCGATCCGGTGGAAGATCTTGTTGGTGTAGAACCCGTCGTTGACCAGTTCCTTGATGCGTGCGGTGGTGATGGGCGTCAGTTGGTCGAACAACTGATAGGTCATCTTCTGGTTGGTGATCTGCGGATCGTTGGCACCGCTGGAGTTATGCGTGATGTCGAACGTGAGGAACTGGCCCTGGATGATCGAAGGAGAAATCAGCGGGTTGCTGGAACTGACGGTGTAGGACTGAGGGTTCGTGCCGCCGGTGATCGTGACCGGCATGCCGGTGTTGGCCGGGATGCTGACGTTGGCCAGCGGGCCGATCGTGGCCGGTACGTCGCGGCGTTCGAGACGCTGCACCATATCGTCGATGGAGAGATGCCGTCGCTTCTTCGAACGCCCGGATTCCTGGGGCTTCGTCCAGATCGTGAGAATTCGAGCGAGCGGGTCCATCGGATCATCCCTCCCTAAAGCACGACTTGAGTACATGCATGCATCCATGCAACTATACCCACCCCGTCAAGTCTTGTCACTCCTTTTTCTTCGACGGCCCGTTCGGCACGGGTTCGACGGAAATCGGAAAACGGAAAGGCCACGACCGGAACGGTCGTGGCCCTCGTCATATTCGGAACGATCGGAATCTGTCCGGGCGACTTCGAAAAGGCCGGACGGACGATCGTCGAAATCAGGGGTTTTCCTTGTTCAGCATGAACTGGACCTGGGTCACGCCGTCTTCGTCGACGACGGAGTAGCCGCCGCCGTTGGACATGTATTTGGCGAAAACCGAGAAATCAGGCAGCTTCTTCGGGTCGAAGAGCTGGCCGACTTCCGGCGCGTCGCCACGGCCGGCCTGTTGGGCGGCAGCGTCGAGAGCCTGGTCGAGCTGGCCCTGCTTGAGCATTTCGTAGGTGGCCCGGGAGGCTTCTTCGGCAGCTGAGAAGCTGATCGAGGAAGTCGAGGCCGGGAAGTGCTTCGAGACGGCCTTGTAGGCGGGCGAATCGGCCAGTTTGGTCGAACCGCCACGAAGGACCGATTCCAGCAGGGTGACGTTCGAAGTCACGAACAGCGAATTCTTGGCGATGGCGATCGACAATTTGCCGGGTTCCACGTTCACGCCGCCGGCGGCGGCCAGGTCCGGCTCGATGTCATAGATCGTCGTGCCCTGGAATTCACGCTTCTTCGGCTGAAGTTCGGCGAGATCGAAGAGCTTTTCGAGCGTTTTGGCGAATCCGTTCGGGTCGTCCAGTGCGACGGCGAAAAGGGTTCGCTGGCTGTCTTCCTTCACCGGCTTGGTGATGTCCGAAATGATCGTGACACGGTTGCCGAGAGGGCCGAAGATGTCCTTCTGAAGGCTCAGAGGATCGCCGCCGTTGGGGCCGACGAGCTGTTGTTCCAGCACGTTCAGGAAGCCCGGATTGAACATGTTCACGATGTCGTTGATGCCGTTGAAGGCGGAATCGAAGTCCCAGCCCATGGTCTGATAGCTCACGACGTCGCCGGGCACCCAGGCTTCCGGTTCGAGTTTGGAAGGCTGAAGCTTGAAGACTTTCAGAAGCCCTTCGACCGGCTTCTCGAGGATGATCGAATTGGTCGTGACCATGTCGAACTCAGGGTCGTTCAGGCTGACCGACGAAGCGATCGCTTTGACGCCACCCAGACCGAGCATGTTGACGATGGTTTCGACCTGCTGGGCGTCGACCTGCGCGTTTTCGGCGTTGGCGGCGGCGGCCTGAATGCCGACCTTGACGATCGAGGGCACGTTGGCGAACAGCTGCAGCTGCGAACCCTTGCGGAACTTGGCCGTCGCCTTGCGGTATTCGGCCACGCTCGCGAGGTTGTCGGCCGCGGCGCCCTTGATGACGGACTTGAGGATATCGGCCGTCGAAGCGACGTGGTGAACCGTGCCGGTCTTGGCCACGGCGAAAGTCATTTTGACCGATTCGCCGTCTTCGTCTTTGACTTCGCTTTCGATCTTGCGGATGGTGACGCCCTGGAATTCCTCGTCAGAGACCTTCGAGCCTTTTTCCGTGCCGAAGGCGATCAGCTTGGCCATGGCTTCGGAGAATGCCTTTTCGTTGGTTCCGGCATCGCACGAAGCATAGTAGCCGGCGGGAATTTTCGGATCGCTCGTGGGAATGATGGCGATGTTCATTTCGCCGGTCGGCAGGTCGAGCAGTTCCTTGAGCGAGATGCCCGCGGCCTTCTTTACGTCGCTGGAGAATTCCTTGAGGTTCTTCTCGACATCCTCGACGACGTCCTTCAGCGCAGGATCCTGGACCATCCGGCCGAACGAAGTCTGTTCGAAGGCCTTCCGCAGTGCCGCGGCGTTCACGACTTTCGCGAAGACCAGCGTGTTCTTCGGCAGGGACTCTTCCACGGCGGCGGCGCGAACCGACATGCTGCCCGTCGCGAAGATCAGCCCCAGCGTCAACGTTTGCCGCAAGAGCTTCTTCGAAGCGATCGTTGCTCTCATGAGTCATCCACTCCTTCAGGTGTTCACGGCGCTTCCACGGAAGCCCGTAATTTCTCTAGTTCCGAATCCGATCAGGACGTCCAAGCGACGAGCGAACCGTCTTCGCCGAACCCTCGCGGGATTCAGCGAACGGCTGGTTTGCCCGTCGAACCCGACGCGTCCCGCGGTTTGACCCGGCGGGGAGCGTCCAGATATCTGTAACCGGCGTTGGGGTTCGTCTTGTCGTAGCCGAACGCGTCGCGGTTCCTCAAAAAATCCTTGACGTAGCGCGTGGGAATCGCGAACCCCAGGTTATCGCCCGCCGTGGCTTTCATGTTCGTCACGCCCACGACCTCACCCTTGAGGTTGAAGAGCGGACCGCCGGAATTGCCGGGGTTGATGGCGGCATCTGTCTGCACGTACACGAGGCCATCGAAATTGCGGTTCCTGGTGCTGACGATGCCCTGGCTGACGCTGCGCTCAAGCCCGAGCGGGTTGCCGATCGCGAACACGCCGTCGCCGGCGGAAAGCTCGTCGACCGACAAATGACAAGGTTTATACGTTACATCGTCACGTTTGGGAAGTCGAATCAAAGCCAAATCCATCAGCGGATTCATGGCCAGAATTTCGACGTCCTCCACCCGCACCCGCTGGAGGCCGCCGTTGGCGTTCTTGATGTAAAGCGTGGCCGAGATTCTTGTCTCGCCGGCGATGACGTGATGATTCGTGATCGCGTGACCGTCCGCATTCAGGATAAAGCCCGAACCTTTGCCGGATGGGGTGTCGATCGAAATGACCCCCTCACCGAACTGATCGACGAGTTGCTTGACGGACTGCCCCTCGACACCGCCCGTGCGATAGAACCCGCCGATGGTATCCTCAGCCACGCCACGGGGTTCCGCTGACGGAGCCGGAGCTTCGGAGCCCGCGGCCCGCTTGAGAATCTGGTCCTTCGGCAGCCGGATGACATCGTGGCCGAGGTCGACGAAAAGGGCGTCCGCCTTTTCCGAAAGCAGTTCGCCGACGATTCGACCGCCTCCCCGCAGATCGATGGTCACGCGATCCGCCATCACCGTTCCGGACGAAAGTCCCAGACACATCAACGGAACCGTCATGACCGGAATTCGCATGGTTCGTCCTACTGCGCAAGCGGATCATCGGCAAATTCGGCGGAATCGGACCAGCCGCGGCCCGCCCCCTAAAACAGGGTCGCCCCATCATTGAAGATATCAGTATAGACAACATGGGTTCGGAGCGGCAAAGGGGCACCTCCGCGCTGAGCCGGCAAGTTCGTTCCGAATTCGTATTCGCGTCGGGCAGGGCCGTCGTCGGGCAATTCCCCGACGGTGCCGTGATCCGTGCGATAGCGGCGAATTTCGCGGCCGGATCGCTCCGGGGCAACCGTCCCGTCCGCGCGACGTTGACAACGTGGAAATCAGTCAATCACAATGACTCCTCAGGGCGAAATCGTTCGAACCGGTGATCGGAACGCCGCCGGTTGCGTTCGCAAGCCTGGTCCGGGTCGTTTCGACGAAGAGCTTCGTCGACTGCCGCGAACCGTAACGACGCCTCACTTCACCGGATCTTCCGAGAGATCCGTCGCAGAGACCCTTCATGCGATACCTGACGGCCCTGCCTGTCTATAACGAAGAGAGATATCTGGACGAAGTCTTGCCCCGCGTCGTGAAATACGCCGGCGACGTCCTCGTCGTGGATGACGGATCGACGGATGCGACGCCGCAAATCCTGAGCCGGAGGACGGATGTCCGCACCGTTCGGCACCCGCGAAACATGGGCTACGGCGCGGCGCTGGTGACCGCCTTTCAGGAGACGGTTCGAGGCGGCTATGACGCCCTGGTGACGATCGACTGCGACGGTCAGCACGAACCGCAGCTGATCCCCCGGCTCATCGAGGAACTCGGCGAACGCCAGGCCGATATCGTCAGCGGCAGCCGCTATATCGACACGTACGACCCCACCCAGCCACCGCCGGAGGATCGCAGGCGGATCAACATGACGGTGCTCACGTGGCTCCGCGAAGAACTCAATCTCAACCTGACGGACGCCTTCTGCGGGTTCAAGGCCTATCGGGCGTCGGTTCTCGAATCGTTCCGGATTCACGACCTCGGCTATGCCATGCCGCTGGAAGTCTGGGTGCAGGCCGCGCGGGCGAACATGCGGATCGTCGAAATGGCCGTGCCTCTGATCTATCTGGACGCCAGCCGGTCCTTCGGCGGATCGCTCGACGATTCCCAATATCGCCTGAGGCATTACCGCAAGGTGTTCGACGACGCGCTCACACGTGAAGAACGCGACCGCCCGAGCGGGAAAAACCAGTCATGACGGTACACCCCGCGCCACGTGCACCCGCGGAGGATTTCGGCGTATTCGCGAGCCCGGCGATGTCCGAATGGGGGCGACTGGCACGTTCGAACCAGTCGCTGTTACGTGCATGGAATCTGTCGATCGGCGGAGTTCCGCTGGAATCGATGCGGGCCCGGGCCCGGGCCGATTTTCTCGCGACGGCCGCCGCTTTCGGCTGCGGGCCGGACGGCCCCTCGGCCGCGGCGGAGTCGCTCTGGTTCATGACCGGCCATCAGCCGGAGCTTTATCACCCGGGCGTGTGGGCGAAAAATTTCGCCGTCGCGGCCGTCGCGCGAGCGTGCGGCGGTTTCGGGGGGAATCTCGTCGCGGATACGGACAAGATCAAGTCGAATGCCGTGCGCGTGATTTCGGGCGATCGGGAATCGCCACGAATCGTGCCGGTTCCGTTCGACACCGTCGAGGACGGCCGGCCATTCGAAGCCTGGAAGGTTCAGGACGAATCGGTGTTCCGCGATTTCGCGTCGACCGTGCGTGCCGTGGACACGGACTTGCCCACCGACGCTTTGCTGGGCTCCTTCTGGCCGATGGCCCGCGAGGTCGGCGACGCATCCGGGGCGAACCGGTTTTCGCTGGCGCGACACAAAATCGAAAAGGAATGGGGCTTCGGACTCGTCGAATCGACGATGGGCCGCTGGTCAGAAACGCCGCAGGTGATCCGCCTGTTCCTGGCGATTCTGTCAGACCTGCCCGGTTTTCATGTGATTCATGACCGTAAACTGACCGAATACCGGCGGGAGCGTAAAATTCACAGTCGAAATCACCCCGTCGCCGACCTCTCTCAGGCCGGCGGCTGGTGGGAGGCTCCGATGTGGGTCTGGCGTGACCAGTCGCCGGTGCGGAGGAAGCTATGGTGCAGGCCTTGCCAGGATGGCACGGCCGTGGAGCTGCGGATCGAAGGAGAATCGGCGGCGTTGGGGTCGATACCGGTCCGCCGGGACATGATCGACGACCAGGCGATCGAATTATGGAAAGGCTGGGCCAGTCAGGGGGTGCGGATTCGGCCCCGGGCACTCGTCACGACGGCCCTTTGCCGGATTCTGTTGACCGATCTGTTCGTGCACGGGATCGGCGGGGCGATTTACGACGTCCTGGGCGACGCCGTTTTCGGAGAGTTCTTCGGAGTTTCCATGCCGCGATATGCCGTGATTACGGCCACGTTGCGGCTGGCGGACTATCCGGCCGCGCATTCATTTGCGGAGCGTGAGCGGCAGATCCGTGCGAAGCGATGGCTGACCTGGCAGGCGGAGCGTCTTTTGCCGGACGATCCGCGACTACAGGATCTCTTCGAACGAAAACGGAAATGGCTGGAACATCCGCAAGAGGATCGCCAGGACCGACGGCTGCGAGCGACGCAGTTGCGGAAAGTCAATCGTGAGATTGCCCATCTCCTCGAACCGGCGATACGCGAGGCGGAGGCCAGTATCGAGATGTTGAGCCAGCGGTCGGAGGCGGAATCGATCGTTCGGTCGCGCGAATTTTCGATCGTCCTCCACTCGGCCGAGAGGCTACGCCGGCTGGCCGGAAAAATTCGGGAATTGGCGGATGGACGCAGTTCACAAACGGCAGAGTCTTCCTAAATTCCCCTGCCGGTTTTTGTCAAGATGCGTTTGGTTCTTTTTTTCACGAAATCTTTTGATATAATGAGGAGAACCACCGCGTAACGCCTATGGTAATGAGGTTCTACGCGGCGGGCTTGACGTCTTCGGCACTACACCAGAGAGGTTCGAACCCATGAGAACGGGCTCCGTGACGGAACGACTCGCGACCACCAAACGCATTCCTTCCGCCCAATTTCTCGAAGCCTCCGAAGGTGATCATGACGAAGTCGGTCAGATGCTCGTCAACACGTTGCGAAATTTGGACAAAGAACGGTTTCACACTTCGCTGATCGACCCGGACTACCGTCCCGAGCATCGTCTGCTGGTTCGGGTGGGCGGCCGTCTTGCGGGCCACGTGCTGATGACGCGTCGGCGGGTCCGCATTGACTCGGCCGAAATTCCCCTGAGCGGCTTGATCTGGCTGGGTACGGTGCCTGAGTTTCGGGGCCAGGGGCTGGCCGAGCAGCTGATCCGTCAGACCATCCGAAAGTCGGATGCCGGCGGTGTGGCTCTCATGGGTTTGACGACCCGATCCCCTGAGCATTACGAGCGTCTGGGCTGGGTGAAAGTGGGGCAGTCGCGGCCGCTGGCCGTTTCGCCCCGCCACCTCCCGACGGAAGAAACGATGCAGATCGAGGCCGCCCGCGGCGGCTGGACCGTGCGTCCCTGGCGTCAGGTCGAACTCAATGACCTGATGCGAATCTACGATCATCAGATGTCGCGTACGCACGTGGGCTCCGTGCAGCGGACGGAATCCTACTGGCGCTGGATCGTCGGCATGCGACTGGCTCACGCCGTATGGGTCGCCTGTCGTGGCGACCATGTCAAGGGCTATGCCTTCGTCAAGGATCACCATGTCCTGGAGATCGGTTCGGACGACGATTCTCAGGAAGTCTTCAAAATGCTCCTCGGACGCATCCGGGCCGAAAGCCTTGAGCGAGCCTATCCTGAGATTCTGCTTGACGTTCCGTCCGATCACCCTGTCCTGTCCCACCTGGCGGAATGGCCGACCGACGGGCGTCCGTCCCGATCTTTGGGTGCCGATCAGCCGAACTGCCTGATGATGCGTCTCACGAACATCGGCATGTTCCTGAATCAATTGGCTCCCGAACTCGATCGCCGGGTTCGTGCCGCGGGCAATCATAACGGCGAGCTGGGCCTGTCGATCGGTTCGCACCGGTGGACACTCCGCTGGGACGAAAAACAGCCGATGACGGTCGAATCGGGCCGCAGCGGGCGCAAGTCGATCACGCTGACGGACAAGGCCCTGATCCTCCTCGCCTTCGGCCAGGAATCGATCGAGTCGCTCGTCCTCTCCGGGGCCGCTCATTTCCAGAACGCCTCGGCCGCCGTCGCCTGCGACCTGCTGTTCCCCCGACGTTCTCTGTGGCGCAGCACGATGGACCGGTTCACTTACTGAGCCACGCTCCGACAGTTCATCCGGAACCGCAAAGAAAACCCTGCGAACTCTCGCAGGGTTTTTCTTTTCGATGCCGCCGCCAGTACGATTCCGAATCGTCATTCACCCGATTTCACGACATCCGCTGGCGAGATCGCGCGATCGAATACCGCGATCTCGTCGAGCCGGCCTTCCCAGTTTTCCGAATTGTCCGAACGGCCGCCGAAGAAGAATCGGCCAGGGTCACCCGACAGGCCAGGCTCGACGCCGGCTTCGATTTCAGGATTCGCGGCTCCGTTGAGATGCACGCGCATCTTGCCGCCCTCACGCACGATCAGCACGTGATTCCAAGTCCAGCGGGCGATCTGCGTCTTGCCGGTAACCGGTTCCGATTTTCCGTGCCGAAAGACGAGGACACCCGGTTTGGTGGCAGTCCCGCCCACTCCGACATGGTCGCCGTGCTCGCTGAGCCCGTGGCCGACATCGCGAGAGAAGAACCAGCCGGCGGTGGCCCGGCCTTCCGCGGGCATGCCGTTCCAGATCCAGAGAGAAACCGAGTAATTCTCGCGCACGTCCGCAAGTGAGGCATCGATTCGGCCGCCCGCGAAATGCGCCGCTCGATTGATTTCACCCGGGCCACTGAACGAGTCCGGGCGCGGACCGTCGAGAAAATAGACGACGCCGGGCTCATAAATCGCGTCGCGGTGGTTACCGGATCGGTCGAAAACGCGCGGGCCTTCCATTTCGTCGAGCCGCCAGTAGGCCAGCGGTTTCGCTTTTTCGATCGCTTCTGCTTCCGAGCCAAGGGGTTGCACATATCGTGCACGCGGCTTGCCGGTGACCTTTTCCAGAAGCCCGATCGCCGTTTCGGCGATGACGGGCTCCGCCTTGACCTCGAGCCCCGCGGAACGTGCCGCCCAGGTGTTGTAGCCGCCCAGAAGGTGCTGCTCGGGGGGCGGAATGTAGCCGTCGCCGCCGTTAGCCAGTTCGATCACCATGGTTTTGGGAAGGGGGCTGCGCAGCTTGATCTTCAGGCCGGTCAGGGCGTAAGTTTCGGTCGGTGTCGTGGCGATGGCGAAAGATCCGACCCGCAGAGCCTGCACGACGACTTCGGTCGATTGACGCTCGTGCAGCAGAATCTGTTCACGGGCATAGACTTCCTCCGTCGTCTTCGGCAGCCGGTCACCCATCGTGGCCATGATGCGCTTCGCCCATTCGAGCCGCTGAGCGTCGGGCACACGATACTTGAACGGGATTCGGGCCTCAGCCATCGCAAGGTTGGCGTTCGCTTCGTAAGTGATGGATTCGTAAGCTTTCAGGGCGATGGCTGAAAGCCCGGCTGTATATTGCTCAAGCGTCCACTGCGGGGCCTGGTCGGCCGGCACTTTGTAATCACGCCGCCAGATGTCGCCGCTGCAGCCATGTGACATGATCGCCACGAACGGCGGTGCCGCCGAATCGCCCGAGGCCGAAGCCCCGATCTTTTTCTGCAGAGTGTCGCAATAGAGCCCGAAGTAATCGGAGTGGATCGGCGGCGAAGTGCCGAAATAGTGCATGGAAAAGTTCGATAGCAGGGCGATTGGCCGACCGGCACGGGACCTGATGGAGAGCATCGTCAGGGCCGGGTCTTCCGGGCCCGATTCGCCGGTGACGGCGTCCCAGTTCGCCCCGGCGTGCATGTTGGCTCTCAGCGTCGGATTGCCGAACGGGTCAAGGCCGATGCGGTCGGGCCGGATGATCCAGCGCCTCAGTGCCGTGTATTCGGCCGCGTTCGCCACGGCCCAGCCAACTTCCGCCGGTTCGAGATTCGCTTCAGCCGCCGCGATGGCTTCGACCAGCTTTTCGCGCAGGACGGGTACATAATTCGGGTCGAGATCTGTCCCCAGGCAGCTCATCGACGCGGGTGCCGTATGGGTGTGCGTGGCCGAGATGAGAATGCGGTCGGGCTTGATCTTCGACTTTCGCGATGCCAGCAGCTTGGCTTCGTCCAGCAGCGGCCGGGGCATCATACAACTGTCGGCCACGACGATCGCCAGGCGTTCCCTGCCGTCGTCCAGCATGATGGCCCTGGCGTGGATGCGCGTGACGATCTTCGTCGCCGTGGCGGCCGTCATGCCGCCGTTGATCTGCACCGGGAGCTTGTCGGGCGTGATGTCGACGATCGCCGCGCCGGCCTTGAGATCCGCTTTCGCGGGCTGCGATACAGCGACGGCAATCAGTGCGAAGCATGCCGAAACGATAAAGGGACGCGACATGAGGGGAACGCTCCGGAGCGAAGTGTAGGCGAATGGAACCGGTCGGGTGTGCGATGGCGGGGGTGCAGCTTAAGCCTGTGGGGCGTGATCGCGGCGGATCATCGCGGGTCAGGGCATGCAGGAGCACGCATCGTAATCCGCGCGTGGCTCGGGAACAAGCGTTTCGTGCATTGCGGCGGTTTCGCGGATATTTCGCCTGACGCTGCGGCCGTGGGCCGAGCGACCTTCCGAAGCATCGAGGCTCGATACCGGTCAGTTGTCCGACATTTTCGCCAGCCAGAAGCCTGTCCGGCTTCGCGCGCATGCGGCGACTTCGGCCGGCGGGCCCATGGCGACGAGTTCGCCGCCGGCTTCGCCCGCTTCCGGGCCGAGATCGATGACCCAGTCGCTGCGAGCGATCAAGTCGAGCTGGTGCTCGATCACGACGACGCTGTGGCCTTGTTCCGTGAGTTTTTTGAGGATGCGAGTCAGGTTCGCCACATCGCCGGAATGGAGCCCCGTGGTCGGTTCGTCCAGAAGAAACAGAGTGTGCTGGTTCGAGGGCCGGGCCAGTTCGGCGGCGAGCTTCACGCGCTGGGCCTCGCCGCCGGAAAGGGTCGTGCTGGATTGGCCCAGAGTCAGGTATCCCAGACCGACGTCGTGCAGGGCCGTGAGCCCGTCGAGCACGCGCGGCACGTTTTCGAAGAGCCGCAGGGCTTCGTCGATGCGGGTCATGAGCAGTTTGCCGATCGAATAGCCCTTGAACGTGATGGCCAGCGTGGCACGGTCATAGCGCAAGCCACGGCATTCGGGGCACTGCATCCAGGTGTCCGACAAGAATTGCATCTCCAGCTTCAGTTGACCCTGACCGTCGCACTTCGGGCAGCGTCCCTCGGCGACGTTATAGCTGAACCTGGCCGGCCCGAAACCGCGGAGTTTCGCGTCGCGCGTGCCTGCGTAAACTTTGCGGATTTCGTCGAGCAGGCCGGTGAACGTGGCGGGCGTGGATCGGGGCGACCGGCCGATCGGCGACTGATCCACCAGCACCAGCCGCTTCACAGGCTCCGTGCCGCCGGCGGTTTCGTAGCGGCCTGGCCTGGGCATTTTCAGGCCGATCGCACGGCCAACGGACGGTGCCAGGATGTCGTAAATCAGGGTGCTTTTTCCGGACCCTGAGACACCAGTGACGGCCGTCATCTTTCCGAGCGGAATTCGGATGTCGATCTTCTTGAGGTTGTTTTCGGCGGCACCGCTGAGCCACAGCCATTCGCGATGTGAGGAGGGCGACCAGTCGGAGCCGTTCGCGAGCGGTGCGGCGGGCGAATTCAGGGCTTTCGCGGTCGGTGAATCGGGCCAGGCATGGGCATCCTGAGGGCGGCCGCAGCCGACGATCGTGCCGCCGTCCGGGCCAGCGCCGGGGCCGACTTCGATGAGCCAGTCGGCGCTTCGGATCATCGCTTCGTCGTGTTCGACCACCAGTACCGAATTGCCCAGATCCCGGAGCTGGACCAGCGTCTCGATCAGTTTTTCGGTGTCTCGCGGATGCAGCCCTGCGGTCGGTTCATCGAGGACGTACGCGATTCCGATCAGGCCCGAGCCCACCTGTGCGGCCAGGCGCACGCGCTGAAGTTCACCGCCGCTCAGGGTTTCGGCAGAGCGGTCGAGCGTGAGATACGAAAGCCCGACGTGGTTGAGAAACTTCAGCCGCGACGCGATCTCCCGTGCCACCGGCCCGCCGATGGCCTGGCGTTCGCCTTCGAATCGAAGCGATTCGAAAAACGGCCCGGTCCGAGACAGGGGCCACCCGACGATTTCCTCGATCGGCACATCGCCGAGCCGCACGGCGCGGCTTTCGGGTTTGAGCCTCGCCCCACCGCAAGTCGCACAGAGGTTTCGAGTTCGATAAGCCGCAAGTGCCTGCCGCTGTTTATCGCTGCGGGCCGATTCGAGCTGCTTCGCCAGGATCTCTTCGAGCCCGGCGAATTTCGCGCGGCCCGATTTTTTGTCGACTTTCTCGCCTTCGAAGAACATTCGGCGGATATCGTCGGGCCAGTCCGCATAAGCGACGCGATCCGAAAGGTCGTGGGCCTTCAGCCAGGAGCGGATCGCGTCCCACGGCGGTTCGAGCCTGTCCATGAGGGCCGGATCGTTCCAGGCCGCGACGAGCCCCTTGCCGAGCGAAAGGGCATGATCCGGCAGGACGAGTTCCGGGTCGAAGCGTTCACGATAGCCCAGGCCATCGCAGTCCGGGCATGCGCCGTAGCGGGAATTGAAGCTGAAAGAGCGGGGTTCCAGCTCCGGCAGGCTCAGGCCGCAGCCCGGGCACGAGGCCTTCGTGGAGAGGAGGGTGTCGGTCCAGGCGCCTTCTTTTTCGATGCTGAGGACAATGACGCCCTCGCCGAGTTTGAGGGCTGTTTTGAGGCTTTCGCCCAGGCGCGCGGCGATGCCTTCGCGCACGACGAGCCGGTCGACGACGGCCTCGATCGTATGGAGTTTATTGCGGTCGAGGGCAGGCGGCGGATCGATTTCGACCATCGTCCCGTCGACGCGGGCACGGATCAGGCCTGCCTTGCGCAGAGCTTCGAAGACGTCCTTATGATACCCTTTGCGGCCTTTGATCATGGGAGCCAGCAGGATGACGCGCGTGGCCTCCGGCAGGCCCAGGACGATCCCGGCGATGCGGTCCTCGGACTGCGACCGCACGGCGACCTGGCACTTTGGGCAAAAGGGCGTGCCTTCTTTCGAGTAAAGCAGGCGCAGGTAGTCGTAAATTTCGGTGATCGTGCCGACGGTCGACCGGGGGCTGAAGCTGCCGACCTTCTGATCGATCGCGACGGTCGGGGGCAACCCTTCGATCGTATCGACTTCCGGCTTGTCGAGCTGTTCCAGATAGGTCCGGGCGTAAGTGGAGAGCGTTTCGAGAAACCGCCGCTGGCCTTCGGCGTAGACGGTGTCGAAGAGCAGGCTGCTTTTGCCGGAGCCGGATACGCCGCTGAAAACGACGAGCTTGTCGCGGGGGATGGCGACATCCACGTTTTTCAGATTGTGCGTTCGCGCGCCGACGACCTGAATGACGTCATCCGGCATGGCCGGGGGGCCGCTTGGCTCGGCGATGTCCGGTTCAGTGGCGGGCGTGGCGGTCCCGGGCTTCTGGGGAGACATGTCCGCACGTTTTCGGGCCATCGATCGATCCTTCGCTGCCGCCGGCTCATTCATCTCGGTCGGTTCCGAGAATAATCGGGCGGCGGTCGCGAATTCAAGCCGGGGCAGGTGTTTGAGGTGGTGTCTATGTTCTTCTTTTTTCTGGAGATAGGGCTGTATTTCGAAAATCGATGTCGGGGCGTGAATATTTCCTGGACGGGGGCGAATAACTCCTTAGAAGGCTCCGGCGGCGAATGAGAAAGCGGCCGGAATCGACGATCCCAAACGGCAGCGAACGATTGAGGAGGACCTTGAGATGATTCTGTCCATGATGAAGAAGGCCGTTGTGTTCGGGTTCCTTGGCTCGGCCCTGATGGTGGGGCTTTTCGGGACGCCCGCGGGCAGCTATGTCCGTACGGCGGCCTTCAAGGTTCGTACCGTGGCCAAGGATTCCGTGCCGGTTCAGTTCGAAATCGAACGTGCCAAGCGCGAGATCGAATCGCTGACCCCGGCGATTCGCCAGCACATCGAGCAAATGGCACGTGCGGAGCAGGACGCCCGGACACTGGAAGACGAGATCGCCGAAACGACGGCCAATCTGGAAAAGCAGAAGTCCACGATGGTCGCCTTGCGGTCACAGCTCGGCAACCCTGGCGTGACGAAGACCGGCGGTCAGGATAACTCACGCCTGGTTCAGGAATCTCTGCGGAACCGGCTCGACACTTACAACCGGTGCGAGCGGATTCTGGAAGAGAAGAAGGCCACGCTCTCCAGCCGTCAGAAAGTGGTGGAATCGGCCCGTGAGCACCTGACGGCGATCGCGACCCAGAAGAAGGCTCTGGAATCGAAGCTCGAAGAGATTCAGGCCCGGCTGGCGGCGATCGAAGCCTCCAACGCCCGCAGTAAGTATCACTTCGACGGCTCGGCCCTGGCCCGTGCCAAGCAGAGCGTCTCAGAGCTGGATCGCCGCCTGAACGTGATCACGCGGGTTTCGGAAGTCGAAGGCCGCATGGCCGAAGACGGATCGCTCGGGCCCAAGCCTGAAGCCGTGGGCGACGTGACGAAGGAATTCGACGCCAAGTTCGCTCCTGAGCAGTCCGAGTCGAAGGTCGCCTCTTCCGTCAAGCTCTGACGTGAACGCACCGATGACCACGGCTGCGTGCTACGAACGATAATCTTCGCCGAGCCCTTGCGATCCGCCTGACGAAGGCATCGACAAGGGCTCGACGCATATGTGGACAGCCAGGATCCAAAAAAGTGTCAGGTCTCTTTTTGCAAGGCGATTCAAGGCGAGCAAGTATTCGAATGGCTGCAAAAAGAGACCTGACCCCTTTTTCGTTCGGATCCGTACCGCTGCCCGCTTGCCGTATCAGTGGCGAAACATGTGTGCGTTTGGGACAATGAACGAAAATCGAACGACTTGCGATCTGGACGAGGTGGAACGATGGCCTGGGCTTGGCTGGAACGCAATCGCGACCGTTTGCGCCTGAAAAGGGCAAGGGGCGTCGACGCCCTGGACACGACCTTCGTGCCGCATGCCGAATGGTCCCAATGGCTGGCGGCCGGCCAGTGGGATCGCGCTGCGGTGCTTCTGGAACAACTTCGCCAGAAGCCGGCTGACTCGACCGTGAAACTTCTGCTGCCCGACTGGGAACGCCGCCTGACGGAAGCCTTCCTGGCGGCCGGATGGGCCGACCTGAATCGCGCGACGGCCCTGAGGTGGTTGCGGCGGGTGGACCGGTTCCCGGACAGGGGGCTCAAGGACCCTCGGCTGGAGACATTTCGCGAAGCCGCGGACCGTTTATGGGAATTGGAACGGGCCTGTGCCGCCGGCGATTTTCGCGATGCCCTGAACCACCTCGACCGGGCGCGAAGCCTGCTTGTCGAGGCCGGTCAGGCAGACCATGTCCTGGCCAGTTTGCGCGAACGCATCGCCGAAGATCACGAAACGCTCCTGCAGTGCACCGTCGCGATGCGAATTCTCGAGGACGACGGCCGTTACGAAGAATCACTTGCCGTGGCCCGGCGGATATTGGCGATCGCACCCAGGCACAAAGGCGCGCAGGCTCTTGCGAAACGGCTGGGCAATCTGGCTCCTTCGTTGATTCGGGCCGACTTCAGCGGACTGATGACGGAGATACCGCGCGGGTCGGACGACATACCGGCGGCACCAGTCGTCGAGCCTGAACCCCTGACGGCAGCCGCAGATGCGCCAGTCGTTCCAGGCGTGGCGTCAGTTCGAATCGATATCGGCCAGATTTCGCTCGACAGGGCCGACACCTGGCTCGTCTGTCACGAGGACGTGATCGCCATCGCGACATCGGACGATGCCCGGTTCGCCGATCTGTTCGGCTCGGCCGAACCCACCGGCTTCCGGCTGCAGCGGGATTCCGAAGGCTGCTGGCTGTTTTCGAGCGATTCCGGCGTTTTCGTCGACGGCAAACCGCAACGCAGCGGATGCCTGTTCCATGGCAGCCTGGTTCGCCTGCAGGAGAAGGGCGTCGAATTCCGATTCGTGCAGCCGCGGATGGAAACCGGCACGGCACGTCTGGAGCGAACCGGGAGGTCATCGGCGAAAGGCGTCCGGGGGCTTGTGCTGCTGGGTGAGATGCTCCAGATCGGCGGTCATGCGGCGGAAGTGCCGCATGCGGAAATCACCGAACCGCTGATTCTGGCCCGCTCCGCCGGGGGTTGGGTGGCGCGGCGGCGTAAATCATGGACGCTCGAAGGCCAGGAGATCGCGGGCGATGCGAGTCTCAAACCACCGTGCCGGATGCGCGTAGGGGCCGTCGGGATATTCTGGGAAAGCTGACTGATCCTTTTCCTGGAATTTCGTAGTTCGGGTACAATCGAAAGTCAATAAGGCGGATTCTCGAACGAATGACCCTGCGACGCGGCAACTCGTGAGAACCGATCCCATGGACATGAACAAAACGATCAATATCGATGACTCCTACGGGCCGGCGGCCCCGGGGCGTTACTACTACCAGGCAGGCGATCAGCCGCTGGAAGGCGTAACGATCAAGCGAGCCATCGGACGCGGCGGTTTCGGCGAGGTTTATTTCGCCGTGACCGACGCTGGCAAACGGATCGCGCTGAAGCACATCACTCGCGCGGTCGAAGTCGAGCGCCGTGGCGCTGCTCACTGCATCAACCTGAAAAGCCCGAATCTCGTCGGTCTGTACGACATCAAGACGAACACCGAAGGGGCATCGTTCGTCCTGATGGAATACGTGTCAGGGCCGAGCCTGAAAGAGGTGATCGAACGGCATCCGGCCGGGCTTCCCGACGCGGAGATCCGGTCGCACCTTGCCGGTCTGGTCGCGGGCGTGGCCGAACTTCACGCCGCCGGCATCGTGCACCGGGATCTCAAGCCCGCGAACATCTTCGTCGAGGAAGGGCTCGTCAAGGTGGGCGATTACGGCCTGTCCAAGACGATCACCGAAGTCGACCGCGATCATTCCGTGAGCGTGGGCACATGCCACTACATGGCCCCCGAGATCCGGACTGGCCGTTACGACAAGCCGGTCGACATTTATGCCATCGGCGTGATTCTTTACGAAATGATCACGGGCAAGCCGCCGTTTCATGGTCAGACGGCCGCCGAAGTGCTGATGCGGCACCAGTTCGACCGCCCGGACGTGGCTTCGATCCCGCAGCGGTATCGCCCGATTGTCGAGAAATGCCTGGACAAAGACCCCTCGAAGCGTCCGGCCGACGTGCGGGAGATTCTTCAGGGTGTCGAGAGGTCGGTCACGGCTTCCGGCCTCTGGGGCGATCTCCGCTCGAATCTGGAACGTGTCGCCAGCCCATGGCTGAAAGATGTGGCCAAACCGGCCGCCGATACGAATTCCGCCCCGACTCAGCCCGCGGAAGACCTGCAGCCGAAGCCGTTCGCGCCGGTCTCGCCGGATTCCTGGACGAACCGGTTCGGCGTTCTGGTGCGTGGCCCACAGGCCGAACGGCTGCGGAAAACCAGCGGACAACGCCCGGAAGCCAAGCCGGCCGGATTGCGTGGCCGGTTCGCCAGGGCCAGGTTTTCGGCGAACGAAGTGGTGATAGAAGCGCCCCCGTGGCCGGAAGATCATGATCGCAAACGGTCGCTGTTGCGGGCCGTCGCTTGGACGATCCTGTGCAGCTGGCTGCTGGCTTCGCCGGAAGGTTTCATGGTCGGCGTGAACATGAGCGACGCCCCGAACCGGGTCGCCTACGTCGCCGTCGCTTCGAGCCTGCTCACGTCCCTGATGCTGATTCTTCAGAACTCCTGGGAAAACTGGAAAGTCACGACGGGCCGCAAGCGTGCCGTCGGTTTCGTTTCAGGGGCCGCACTCGGTGTCGTCGCATCGGTTCTGGCGGACTGGCTGGGGATCGATCAGAGACCCAGGGCTATGGATCAGCCTTTGCCGGCGTTGGGAACGGCGTTCGCACAGGTTTTCAGCTCAGGTCAGTGGTTCCAGTATGCCCTGATGGGCGGCCTGTCCATGAGCGTGCCTCGCTGGTGGCGCATGGTGGAACGTGACCGGCCCACGCGGTGGAGCTTCGGCAATCTTCTGAAGTGGGGGTTCGCCTGCCTGCTCGTGAGCGGCATCGCGACCGAAGAATTTCCTCTCGCCCTGGCGGTGTTCGCCGTCACCGGTGTCGTGGCTCAGTTCGTCGGCCCCTGGGATAAGGAACTGGCGGATTACGCCCAACTGCGGCAACTGGCCAAGCGCCGGTTCTTCTGATCGACTGGAGTATTCGCCATGAAAGCCCGCGAGAAGAACAAAGACGACAAGAACGCCAACGGCTGGGTCTGGATCGGTCTGCTCATCGCATTCCTTGCCGTCGCCGACAATGATAACGGCCGGAACCGCAGCCGCGATCGAAAGAAAGAAGCACCGGTACCACCCGCATCGGTCACGGTCGACCGGATCGTTTCCTCCCGTGAGCCATTCGTGTTCGAGGGGTCGCCGTTGATGATCGACACGGACGAACTCGCCCGTGCGGCGGGCCGGGAAGGACATCAGGAAATCAACCGAGGCAGTTCGCGAGTGGTCGTCGCGACGAAGGAAGGCAAAGTCCTTACGGAAACCGTTCACGGAGGTTCAGGGCACACGACGAACGCCGTCAGCACCGGGGGCAGCCCGAATGATCGGCAAGTGGTCGTCGTGACCGACGAAAACGGCAAGGCCATCGACGGTAAGGTCAAAGCGAGCGTGACTTCGGACGGGCGCATGAGAGAGCTCGAAGCCAAACTCTCGGAAGCCGGCGAAAAGCTGAAAGCCGCCGCCGAACGTGCCGGCGCGAAAATGACCGAGCGTTCTCGCAGCGCGATCGTATCACACATTATGGGCGAGAGTTCGCTTCCTTCGATCCCGTCCGTGCCTCAGGTGCCGCCTGTGCCTCCGGTTCCGCCCGTGCCGGGCGCCATGCCGCATATGGGGCCGAAGTCTCGATCGACGGCTGTGGCCGTAAAACAAGTTCAGGTCAAGAGCGGCCCCTGCGCGACTCGTGAGAAGGCGATTCGCGAAGCTCGCACGAATCTCGAAAAAATCGTCTCAGCCCGGCTGACGGTTTACGGGCTCGCGGACGGCGAGTACCTCGAAAAGGCGATCGACCGGCTGAAACCGAAGTTCGAAGTCGAAGAGAGCTTTCGTGAGGTCGCTGGTGAACGTTATCCTCTTTATGTCGCCTCGGCCGACGTCGATCTTGGCTCGAACTTCGAAAGACAGGCTCTGGAACTCGTCAATCAGCAGACGGCTCATCATCGGTTCGCTGGCCTGATGGGCCTCTCGTTCGGCCTGGTGGCTCTTCTGATCGGCATCGACCGGCTGGTTTTGGGCCGAGCGACACCCGAGGTAACGGCCGACAAAAGTCTCGTCTGAACGGCCAGACGCTGTTTTCTGCCGCGAAAGCGTTCTACCCGATGGCCATATCCCAGTCCGACCTGCTGCTGATCCGCCAGATTCGTACCGGAGACTCGGACGCCTGGCGGACGATGGTTCAGAAATACCAGGGGCGGCTCATGGCCTTCGTGGCCGCCCGCATCCGCGACCGTGCCACGTGCGAGGATCTCGTCCAGGAAACGTTCGTGGGTTTCATGCTGAGCCTGCCGAATTTTCAGGAAGATCAGGATCTCGAAGCCTATCTGTTCACGATCGCTTCCCATAAGTTGATCGACCAGTTCCGCCGCATGGGCCGAAACCGCACGGAACAGATGGCCTCGTCCGAATCCGGGGGCGACGCCTGGAACGACCTTCCCGACGACATGCGGCAGGTCTCCAGCCTTCTGCACAGCCAGGAACGCCGTGAAGCCGAGCACGAATGGCTCAAGCGGACGCTGGGCGAAATGATCGGCGAATGGCTCGGCAAGGGCGACTATCAGCGAGTGCGATGCCTCGAACTGATCTTCGTCAAGAACTGGGCGAACAAGGAAATCGCGAAATCCCTCGGCATGACCGAAACGGCAGTCGCCGGGCTCAAATTTCAGGCCCTGGCTCGTCTCAAGAACAAGGCCCTCAGCCGCACCGCGTATCCCGGTCCGTGAGGCCCGCCCCGCATTTTTGCGAACCATTCGGAACGAACCATGACAGAACTTGGTGACGAGCAGTGGCTCGGGCTTTACCTCGAAGAGGCTCTCGACCCCCAGCGGATGGCCTGGATCGAGAAGCGTCTGCGTGAAGAACCTGCACTGAACAGGCTTCTCGAACGACTTCGGCGGGAGCCTTCGCCTTCTGCCGTTCACAGCATCGGCATGGCGTGGGTCGCCGGGCGTCTCACCTGCCCGACGCGTACGCAATGGTCAAAATATCTCGCAGGATTGCTGGAGACCGAACTTTCGAGCTATCTTAAGTTTCACCTCGAATTGATCGAATGCCCGTTCTGCCGGGCGAACGTGGCTGACCTGCAGAAACGGGACGCGTCCTCATCGGATGCCTCCGAACTGGCCGACCGCTCGGCCAGAGCCGCCGGCTGGTCTCGCCCGAACCAAAGATGAACGTTGAGCCAGGGAGAAGTCCGCCGATGCACCGGATCGATCGTCGCAGCCTGATGAAATCGTCCGCCGCGGTCGCCTTCGGCGCATGGAATCCGCTGTCTTGGGGCTCTGAATCGCAGGACCATCCGCCGATCGTCGATACGCACCAGCACCTTTGGGACCGGTCCCGCTTCCGCCTGGCGTGGGTCAGCCCCGGTTCGGTGCTCGACCGCGATTTTCTTCCAGAAGACTATGACAAGGCCACTGCCGGCCTGGGCGTCGCGGCTGCCGTCTATATGGAAGTGGACGTCGTGCCGGAACAGCAAACCGATGAGGCCCGATACGTCTCAGCCCTCGCCGCTTCGGGCAAGGGGTTGACGAAGGCGGCCGTCATTTCCGGTCGGCCGTCTTCCGCGGGTTTCGAAAAATACCTCGACCAGTTCCGTGACGACCGGCACATCAAGGGGCTGCGGCAAGTGCTGCACGCATCGACCACTCCGGCCGGCTATTGCCTGTCCGAGGACTTCGTGCGCGGCATTCGCGAGCTGGGCCGCCGTGGCCTCAGCTTCGATCTGTGCATGCGGGCACCTGAACTCGCCGATGGCGTGAAGCTCGTGGAAAAATGCCCGGAGACGAAGTTCATCCTCGACCATTGCGGCAATCCGAACGTGCGTGAACGGCCCTCGAAACAGTGGCTGGACGATATCCGTAGCCTGGCGTCGCTGCCGAACGTCTCAGGGAAAATTTCGGGCGTCATCGCCGGCATCGATCCCGGCAAACCGGTCAAGGATCAGCTCGCCCCGTTCGTCAACCACGTCTGGGATTCGTTCGGGCCGGATCGGGTCGTGTTCGGCGGCGACTGGCCCGTGTGCCTGCTGGGCGGCTCGTACGCGACCTGGGTGACGACCCTGCGAGAGATCGCCGCACCACGATCGGCGGAAGATCGGCGCAAGCTGTTTCACGACAATGCCTTGAGAGTTTATCGGCTCAAGGGCTGATTCGCGTCGCGGACCAGATTTGGGGTCAGAACAGCGATTCTTCCGACTCGAAGAGCCTGCTGACCGATTCGCGGCGGTGGATGGACAGGATCGCCTTGGCGAACAGGCTCGCCACGCTGATCACTCGGCAGTTTCTCGGCAGATTTTCCTGGGCGTGGAAGATCGTGTCGGTGACGACGATCTCCTTGATCGGGCTCGCGGCGATCTTCGACGCCGCGTTCTGCGAAAACACGGCGTGGGAAACGCACGAGTAGACGTCATTGGCCCCTCGCAGCTTGCAGGCCCTGGCCATTTCGATGAGCGTGCCGCCCGAGATCGTGAAATCGTCCACGATGAGCACGTTGCGGCCGTCAACGTCGCCGATGATGTCCAGAAGCTCGGCGTTTTCGCTGTGGTCGGTCCGGGTCTTGTTGCCGATGACGACCGGGCAGCGGAACATCTCGGCATAGCGGTAAGCCTGTTTGCCGAAGCCGACGTCCGGCGAGGCGACGACCAGGTTCGGTATGTTCCGGCGCTTGAATTCGTCGACGAGCACCGGCATGGCATACAAATGGTCGACGGGCACCTTGAAAAAGCCCTGGATCTGCGGGCTGTGCAGGTCCATGGTCAGAACGCGGTCCGCACCGGCGGCTTCGAGCATGTCGGCGACGACGCGGGCCCGGATCGAAACCCGGGGCTCGTCCTTCTTGTCGCCCTTGGCATAGCTGAAATAGGGGATGACAGCCGTGACCTGCGTGGCGCTGGCACGCTTGAGGGCGTCGATCCAGAAGCAGAGCTCGACGAGGTTGTCGTTGACCGGCTTGTCCGTGCCCTGAATGATGAAGACATCCCGGCCGCGGACGTTTTCGAGCACGCGGACGAAAATGTTGCCTTCGCTGAAGATCTTGGTTTCGCTTCGAGCCAGCGGGACGCCGATCTTGCGGCAAATGGCGTCGGCCAGCCTGTGGCTGCCGCTCCCGGCGAAGATTTTCAGCTCGCCGTACGGATCCGATTCTTTCGCGGAACAGATCAGTGATTGGTCCATGTGCTTCCGTCGCGTCTCGTTCGGGGGAGATCGATGCCTTCGACTGCTTCAAGATACCTGAAAGCGACGCCCGGGGTCATCAGGCCGAATCGCGAATACGAAGAATTCATGAACTCAGGTGTCCGAATTGTGCAACTGCGAAAAGTGGTTCAGGCAAATGGCAGATTTTTCGGAAAAGTTGAACATCACACACTTGACACGCGTTTCGGGCTCTACGACGATTCAGTTGAAGGCTGCCGAATACGGCGAAGAGTCGCCTGATTCGCCCGCTCTCGTCATAACTGGCCGATAGGATCGACACACTTAATCTTGTTCGATCAGGCCGCAGATGCGTTTCGCCGAATCGCATCCGAAGTCGTCTTTGCGAGAGATCGCGAAATCGGACATTTCGATCGACTCGACACCCGTGGCGGTGCCGTTCGACGTATTTACGTCTCCCACGAAGAGGGGGTATACATGCGCATGCGCTTATCGTCCGTCCGTTTCATGACCTGCCTGAGCCTTGCGATCGCCGGTTGCGGCGGAGGCGACGGCCTGGACCGGCAGCCGGTTTCCGGTTCGGTCACTTTCGACGGCACACCGCTGAAGGAAGGGCAGATTCAGTTCTTCCCGGCCGCCAACGCCAAGGACGCCATCGCGACGGGGGCCAAAATCACAGGCGGTTCGTATTCGATCCCGCGCGACATCGGACCGATTCCCGGGACGTATTCCGTTCAGATCACGGCCTCCGGGGGCGAACAGGCTCCTCCGGAAGGATCCGACGGCATGCCTGGCACAGGCCCGAAGCATGACAAGGAACTCCTGCCTGCGAAATACAACGCCAAGACCACTCTGACGGCCGAAGTCAAAGCCGGAGCGTCCAATACGTTCGACTTCCCCCTGACTTCCAAGTGATTCGCCGGGCCTGCCGAGCCCGGCCTCGATTTCGAATCGACCTTCGCCGGCGCCGATTCAACGGTCCGGCCGCACTCTTCGCTCCATCGTTTCGCGACCTTTCCGCACTCCATCGATGGGAGATTTTCCATATGACTCACCGCCGACACGCCTTCACGCTGATCGAACTGCTCGTCGTGATCGCCATCATCGCCGTCCTGATCTCTCTGCTTCTGCCGGCTGTCCAATCGGCCCGCGAAGCCGCCCGCCGTGCCCAGTGCGTCAACAATCTCAAACAGCTCGCGCTGGCCTGCCATAATTATGCCGACGCCAATACGGTGCTGCCGCCCGGCCACCGCACGGCCGTTTTCGGCACGTTCCAGACCTTCGTTCTGCCCTTCCTGGAGCAGACGGCCCTTTCGAACAGCTATAACCACTTCGGCCGATACTGGGCCCCGGGAACGACTTCCGGCGGCGGTAACGGACCGGCCAACGGTATCCGCTACGGCAGCGTGTTCAACCTGACCGTCACCCGTTCGCTGGTCAATTCGCTGCTGTGCCCGTCGGACGAACAGAAGCCTTCGAACACGTCCGTCTATAACGGCGTCACCTGGCACAACTACACCGTCAATTTCGGCCAGAGCGACATCTATCAGGACCTGGGCACAGTTCCCGGGGGCTATGCCGTCGGCCGCTACACCAACGCGCCCTGGGCCGGGGCACCGTTTTCCGATTCGGACAAATCGCAGAGCTTTTACCCGTCGCGCGGCATGTGCTACGGCTTCGGCAACATCACGGACGGCACTTCGAACACTCTTCTGGCTGGCGAAGTCATCAAGGGGCAGGGGGCGGACTTGCGCGGCTTCACCTGGTGGGGCGATGCCGTGAGTTCCAGCGCCTATCTGGCACCCAATTCGCCGCTTCCCGATGTGCAGAATTCCGCCGGTTATTGCGACTTCAACGTGAAGAATCCGCCGTGCATGGCCGCGACGACCGCATTTCCGCCGACATACGCCTGGAGGTCGAAACACCCTGGCGGCGTGAATATGGCTTTCTGCGACGGCTCCGTGAAGTTCATCAAGAACACGATCAACATCTTCACATGGAGGGCTCTGGGCACGGCCAACGGCGGCGAGGTCATATCGGCCGACGCGTATTGATTCGCTATTCGTCAATCGAATTCTTCGGGATCGATCATCAGGTCCCGGGTCAACATTTTCGAATCGACCAGCCACGCCGCTTCGATCAATCGATCCGGGGTGGCCGATTCGATATCGAATCCGAGCGATCGGGCCAGCGAACCGACGATCGCCTCAGGCCGAATTGCGTCGTTCCGCAATTGGCCGATCTTGACCGCCAGGTCTCGCTTGGCCAGCCGCTTTCCGTCCGGGCCAAGCACCAGACCGACGTGCCGGTATTCCGGACGAGAGAGCCCGAGGGCTTCCTGAATCAGGATTTGCCGAGGTGTGCTGTCGACGAGATCTCGCCCGCGGACGACCTGGTTGACGCCCATCAGGGCGTCGTCCACGACGACGGCGAGCTGATAGGAATACGTGTCGCCACTGCGGGCGATGATGAAATCGCCGCCGATCCGGTCCAGTTCATGCCGCTGTCGGCCTAGCAAGGCGTCGGTCCATTCGACGTTCCGGCCGCTGGCGCGGAATCGCCAGGCATATGAAAGGTCTCGTTCCGTCAGTCGTTGTGCGTCGTCGGCCGATCGGCCGGCGCAAGTGCCGGGATAAGCCAGGGGTTCGTCTTCGGCATGGGGGGCGGATGCCATGCGGGCGATATCCGCCCGCGTGCAGGTGCACGGGTAGACTTTCCCGGACTCGATCAATTGGCCGAGAGCCAGGCGATAGATTTCGGTGCGCATCGACTGGATGTATGGCCCGTGCGGGCCGCCGGCGTCGGGGCCTTCGTCCCAGTCGAGTCCGAGCCATCGCAAGTCGGCGATCGCGGCTTCGGCGGCGTCGGCCCGGGCCCGGCCCGCGTCGAGATCTTCCATGCGGAAGACGATCCGGCCGACTGATCGGCGCACAAGCAGCCAGGCGAGCAGAAAGGTACGGGCGTTGCCCAGATGGAGGCCCCCGGTGGGCGAGGGTGCGAGCCGGCCGATCACGGGCGACTGCTTCGTGTCGGACGATGAGCGGGCAAGGTTCGAGGCAGCGGACATTCCGGGCCTTCCTGACTGGCGGAGAAGCGAACGATCCGCTATAAATAAGCGTAGCAAGTGGCATAAGGTCAACTATGTGCACCTCCATTCCGGCGGTGTGGGCTTGGCTGCTCTTGAAGCGTGAGACTTTGCCCGACCATGAATGATGAACTTAAGCGCGAGGCTCGGACTCTGATCGACAAGATCGTCAATCTCCGAGACTCTCTTTGACCTCGGCGACAAAATCGAACGACGCAAGGAGTTGGAAGACCGGATGGGTCAGTCCGACTTCTGGAACGATCAGGACGCCGCGAAAACCACGATCGACGAGATCAAGACGCTCAACTCCGTGCTGAAGCCCTTCGAAGGGCTGAGCCAGACCGCGGAAGATCTTCAGGCGATGATGGAGTTGGCGATCGAAGCGGCTGACGGCTCGCTCGACGACGACATCCGTTACAGTGTCACGGAAGGCGAAAAGGCCTTCGAAGCCTTCGAGCTGCAGAGCATGCTCAACGGCCCCAACGACCACTGCAACGCCTTCGTGACGATTCACCCCGGCGCCGGCGGCACAGAGGCCTGCGACTGGGCCGACATGCTTTATCGTATGTACACGATGTGGGCTGAGTCGCACCGTTACAAGCTCGAACTGATCGACCGTGAGCCGGGCGATGTCGCCGGGATACAGACGGTCACGATCGCGATTCGGGGCGAGAATGCCTACGGGTATCTGAAGGGTGAGTCGGGCGTGCACCGGCTGGTCCGGATCAGCCCGTTCGGTTCGGCCGACAAACGTCAGACTTCGTTCGCCTCGGTCGACGTGTTGCCCGAAATTGACGACAAGATCGACATCGAGCTGCGTGACGACGAACTCAAGCGTGACGTGTTCCGCTGTGGCGGTCCTGGCGGTCAGCACCAGAACAAGACGGAGTCGGGCGTCCGCTACACCCACCTTCCCACCGGAATCGCCGCGGAAAGCCGCAGCGAACGTTCGCAGCACAAGAACGACGCCCTGGCCCTTCAGCTCCTGAAGGCCAAAATGATCCGCATGGAAGAAATGAAGCGAGAGGCCGAATACGCCAAAGCTTACGACGAAAAGGGCGAAATCTCGTTCGGCAGCCAGATCCGCAACTACGTCCTTCAGCCTTATCAGCTCGTGAAGGATTTGCGTACGGGCTGCGAATCGGGCAACCCCCAGGCCGTTCTCGACGGCCGCATCGACGAATTCATCAATTCTCTGCTGCGTACGCGCCTCTCCAAGGGCGATGACGCCGTGAAGAAAGGCGCGTAACCGGAGTGGCCGACGTTCCGGATCGCGGCCGCGAAACGGTCGCGATCAAGCTGCCGTGCGCCCAACTCGTTCTGAACGATCTGGGCGATCGGCTGGCTCATTCCCTTCTGTCATGCCACACGGATCCGTCCGTCGAACGGATCCGTTCCGTCGATCTCGATCCCTCCGAACCGGGTCTCGGGCCGACCAGCCCTGTATTCCAGGAGTCGCATGTCGAGACGCATAACGCCAGCCTGAGGCTCATGCTTGTCGGCCAATGGGCGAAGGTCCATTTTTCCGCCGTGATCGAACATCGCTTCGACCGGCCGGATGAGCTTCGTTTCGGCATCGCGGCGAGAGTTCGTCAGGCAGCGCCGCTGCGGCTCGGCTCGACATACACCCTGTTCGCGACGCCCGTCCAGATTCGGACAGCCGACACGCATCACCTGGAGATCGCCGTGCCGGATGCCGATTCGATCCTGCGGATCGAAGCCGCGGGCAATTCCCGGCTGGCGCTTGCAGAAGCCGGGCGTTCCGCGCTCAGGCTGCAGGTCACGCCGGCAGAGAATGATCCGTCTGCCTCCGATACCCCTTTGCCGGCCCGCACGTTGCAGTGGGATTATGTCATGCGGTGGGTGAACCCCGCCTGATTTCTTGCTAAAATGAGCGTTCGCCAATAACCGGTCGGCGGACGCATCGCCCGGATGTCCGACCGACTATCGACCAATCGAGAACGAGCCCCCATGTCCGACCTGGAAATCCTTCGCCGTCAGGATCCCGAAGTCTATGCCGCCATTCGTGCGGAAGAACATCGCCAGCGTGACGAGCTGGAACTGATCGCATCGGAAAACTACACCAGCCGCGCCATCATGGAGGCCGTCGGCTCCGTCCTCACGAACAAATACGCCGAAGGCCTGCCGGGCAAACGCTACTACGGCGGCTGCCAGCATGTCGATTCGTCCGAGCAGCTCGCGATCGACCGGGCCAAAAAACTCTTCGGCTCCGAACACGCCAACGTGCAACCCCACTCCGGCGCCACGGCCAATCAGGCCGTGTATTACGCCGCCCTGGAAATCGGCGATACCGTGATGGCCATGGACCTGGCCCAAGGCGGCCACCTGACCCACGGCATGAAGCTGAACTTTTCCGGCCGCTGGTACAATATCGTGCCGTATGGCCTGAGCCGCGAGACTGAGCAGCTCGATTATGACGGACTGGCCGAACTGGCCCGCCAGCATAAGCCGAAGATGATTCTGGCCGGGGCGAGTGCCTATCCCCGGAAGATCGATTTCGACCGTTTTGCCGAAATCGCCCGCGAAGTCGGCGCCCTGCTGTTCGTGGACATGGCCCACATCGCCGGGCTGGTCGCCGGTGGCGTGCATCCGAACCCGGTGCCGGTGAGCGACTTCGTGACGACGACCACGCACAAGACCCTGCGAGGCCCTCGGGGCGGCATCGTCCTGTGCAAGGCCGAATGGCAGAAGAAGATCGACATGGCCGTCTTCCCGGGCCTTCAGGGCGGGCCACTCGAGCACGTCATCGCCGGCAAGGCCGTCTGCTTCGGCGAAGCGCTTCGCCCCGACTTCGCAAAGTACGCCGCTCAGGTCGTGGCCAATGCGAAAACGCTCGGCGAAGAGCTGATGAAGGCCGGCTTCCGCCTGATTTCCGGCGGTACGGACAATCACCTGATTCTCATCGACATGACCAGCCGGGGCCTGACGGGCAAAACGGCGGAAGCCGCTCTGGGCAAAGCCGGCGTGACCGTCAACAAGAACCTGATTCCGTTCGATCAGCGTAAACCCATGGATCCCTCCGGCATCCGCATGGGCACCGCCGCCCTGACCACTCGGGGCATGGACGAATCGGCCATTCGCCAGGTGGCCGGTTACATCGTCGAAGCGCTCAAGGCCCCGGATGACGACGCACACCTGGCCAACGTCGCGGCCGCCGTCGCCGAGATGCTCAAGAGCTATCCGGTTCCCGCGGATGTGTCATAAAAACTGACATCAGTGTCGCTTGTCGGCGAAATCATGGATTCGCCTGGAATTGCGAATTGACGTCAGCGGATGCATCCAAACCGCGACGCTGACGAAAATTGCGAGATTTCCGATTGATGAGCGAACTTGGCGAATTGCATGAGCCGGATTCGGGCGGTCGATCTTCTCGATCGACTCAGCTCAGAATCCCGGCTCTGTTTCGATTTGTGGGAATCTCAGCGTTTTTCTTTTGTTGGGGTGTTATCGGGACCATCCCGAAATGGGGCCGTCGGATGCACCTCAGCGAATTCGATTATCGCATCCCGGTTCGTGGCTTCGGGAATTTCTACGTCGATCCCTGGTTCGGACTCGCATTTTACGCAAGTAACGTGATTGTAATAGTATACATCCCGCTTCAGTTGTTGTCGGATCAGCTTCGCAAGTCGGCCATGGCCGAGGCTCGTGATGCTTCAGTCGCGGACGCGCCGAAAAACCCTGAGGGTGAGCCCTGAACCAGCTTCGGCTGCGAATGCCTTGGGCCTTTCCTGGCCCGGCTTCGCCACGCAACTCGTGAGCTTGTCGCCTTCGAGCTTGTAGATGCCCAGGATCGTCTGACCGTCCGGCAGTGTGTCGGTCGTCGATTTCGGGTCGGTCGAAGTGTCGACTTCGACAGGGATTTCCTTGACGACCAATTCGCCTTCGATTTTGACCGAATGCTTGCCGTCCTTGATGATGACCTGGACTTTCGCGACGAAGTCATCGGCTGCCGGCTTACCGTCCGTCACGGCCGAAACCAGTTGCCACGTGCCTTCGAGCTTTTTCAGCTGGGCTTTCGCGGCATCTTCGGCGTACGAAATCGGTGAAACGGCGAGAAGTACAAGGGCTCCCAATGCGTTGCGCCAATTCATACGGCCCATCTCATTCGGTGACAGATTATCGAATTTCAGCCAGATCCATCGAAGATTGTTTATCGCTTGATCATTCGCAGGCCCCAGATCAGGACCATGGCCCCGACCGTGGCCGAGATGAGTTCACCGATCGCTCCCGTCGCTGCGATGCTCAGGAATCGAAAGATCACGCCGCCGAGGATCGCCCCGATCACGCCCACGATCAGGTTCGAAATGATCCCGCCGTCTCCGCCCTTCATGAGCTGATTGGCGAGCCATCCGGCGGCGATCCCGATGACGAGAAACATGATCAGGCTCATGCTATTTCCGCCCATGAGCGGCTCCTGAAAGAGGATTCGGATCGACACACACCATCACTCGACCGGAACGTTTCGGGCCGGGTTCCGTGCGATTCGGATCTCATGGAATCATCCGGCGAAGCGATCGCCGGGTCAAGCGGGTTGCGTTTTGGAAAAGGCCTGAATCGATCGATCAAACCTTACCGAAGAGTTCCTGAATCGGCTGACCGCCGTTGTAGACCAGAGGAATCGGCCGGCCCTGCGGATCGGTCCAGTTGGCGTCGAGGTCGATCCCGAGATGGCGGAACACGGTCGAGGCAATGTCCTGGGGCGTGATTTTCCGGTCGAGGATGCTGTGCCCCTTTGAGTCAGACGCACCGATCGCCTGGCCGTGGTTCAGGCCGCCGCCGGCGACGAGCATCGACATGACGTTCGTCCAGTGCTCGCGGCCGGCTTCCTTGTTGATCACCGGGGCCCGGCCGAACTCGCCCATCATGAGCACAAGAGTGTCGTCCAGAAGCCCGCGCTGTTCGAGGTCCATGATCAAGGTGGCAAAGGCGTTGTCCACATGGGGCATCAGGGGTTTCAGGCCTTTTTCGATGCCCTTCCACTGGACGTGGTCGCCGTGGTGGTCGAAATAGCCCCAGGCGCCGCTGACGACGACGAACCGCACGCCCGCTTCGACCATTCGCCTGGCCAGCAGGGCTTTTTCGCCGACGCTGGTGCGTCCGTAGGCGTCGCGCAGGCGGGGATCTTCGCGGCTGGTATCGAACGCCTTGAGGGCTTTGCCGGAGAGGATCATGTCGGTGGCGAGGCTGGTGTAGCGGTCGAGGCTCGCCGCTGAGGCCGATTCGTCAACGGACCGCTGAAGGGTATCGAAGCTGCGCCGAAGATGTTCCCGATGCGTGAGCCGATCGATCGAGACACCCTTGGGCGGGGCGAACGAACCGGCCAGAGCCGTGCCCTGAATCGGCTGAAAGGCGCTGCCCATATCGCCGGAGCCCCAGATGTCGGCCTTCATGCTGTCGGCCAGGGCGACGAATGGGGGCAGGGCGGGGTCGACGGGGCCTGCGAATTTCGCGGCGACAGAGCCCATCGAAGGGAAACCGCCGCCGTCCTTGCCGTCGTCGGTGCGGCGAGCCAGAGGGTGGCCGGCTTGCATCGTGATCGGCGTGTGATTGCTGGCGGAACAGTCGACGGAGCGAAGGATCGACATTCTGTGCATCATCGCGGCCTGTCGCGGCAGATGCTCCGATATGCGAATGCCCGGGACGGTGGTCTCGATGGTGCCCCAGGGGCCGCGAATCTGCTCCGTGGCATGGGGTTTGGGGTCCCACATGTCGATGTGGCTGGGCCCGCCCGAAAGCCAGAAGAGAATGACGGACTTCTTGTTCGACGAAGATCTTCGCGATTTCGGTACAGCGGCTTCCGCCGCCAGGATGCTGGACGTCGACACCCCGGCGATGCCGCCCAGGCCAGCCTGAAGGAACCAGCGGCGCGAGGCCGAGCCGATTCGCAGCATATCTGACGCGGCGGGACGAAATTGCGAAGCTCCCTGCGCGTGATGACGTGAGTGAGCGGAGGGCGAAAGCGGTGGGTTCATCGCGGGCCAGGCTCCCGGAAGGGAATGTTCAGGGAAGGGCGGCGATCGTCAGCCCGAAGCAGGGGCAGAGTGGAGACTTCGGGAAAGTCGATGTTCCAGGCTTCGGATGCGAACTGACGTCGGGGCAGGAGAGTTATCGTAATCTTACTCGATCGGAATTCGACTTCGAAGCGGATTTCTTTTACGATTTCGACGGCGGTTTTCGCGTTTTCTTTTCGAAGGGGTCGGAATCCCGAATCTCCCGCTCGATCGCGGCGACGTCGATCGACTTCAGAATCGTGTGTTCCCTGTCCAGCCTTTGAGCGATCGTTTCGTCGGAAACCAGATCGGCGAACTGCTCAAGCCAATAATCGGTCTCTTTCGGCACAATGCCTTCAGGGAGCTGCGTGGCGGATCGTCCCAGCGATGCGGGTTTCGCGACGTTCAGGGGCATAAGAACTGGCCGGCGGGGATCTTCGAGGATTTCCATGAACTCGTCGGCACCGATGATCCGGCACCCGCGCCGCCTCGCGGCGTCCGCGATTTCGTTGTCGGAACTGACGACGACAAGCTTTTTCGGCGCATCGTGCCGGTCGATCAGGTCGATGACCCGCTCATCGGCCGACGACGATTCCGCGGCGAATTCGACGGTGATGCCATCGACCCAGAGCATCTTCGGGGCGACAGGCAGCTTCTGCGCGGAGTCGAAAATGACGCGGGTCACGTGCCTGTCCATCGGGCTGAGCCGTTTCGAGAGCGTCTTGAGCAGCTTTTCGCGGGCCTTCCGCAGCCGCTCCGCGTCATGCGCGGGCCCGGTGAGCCCTTGAGCGTGCAGAAGGTTGTAGCCGTCGATCAGCAAACGCATCGATACCTCTCATGTCCGTCGCGGCCATCCTTCTCCATTCCGTCGTGGGGGATCCTTATCCATCATGCACTTCAGCAGGTCGATTCGTCCATCAACCGAGACTGACGAGATCCTGCGCACCGGCCGGATCGTCCACCAGAGAAAGCAGAAGAGACCGGCTCTTGTCGCGAGTTTCGCCGATCGCCGTCACGTAGACGGCCGGCTCGTCTTTCACGGGGCATTCGTGCTCGCAAATTCCGCAACCGATGCACTTTTCCGGGTCGATATAGGGCCGCTTGAGGTGCAGGGTCTTGCCCCAGCGGTCGGTGATTTCGATGTTCCGCGTGAAGATCGCCTTCGGGCTCGTCGGACAGACCTCCTCGCACACGACACAGTCGACGTCCATGGCCCAGGGCAGACATCGGCCCCGTTCGTAAAACGCAGTGCCCGTCTTGATCGGCCCCTTGGCTTCGAACGGACCTGTCCCGAGTTTCTCGGCGATCGAGATTTCGCGGATCGCCCCGGTCGGGCAGACCTGGCTGCACAGGGTGCAGTTCAGTTCGCACCAGCCCATTTTGGAGATCATGATGGGCGTCCACAACCCCAGCACGCCTGCTTCGAACAGGGCCGGCTGAAGAACGTTCGTCGGGCAAACGCGGATGCACTGGTCGCACTTGATGCAGCGGCGCAGGAATTCGTCTTCGGCGACCGATCCCGGCGGCCGGATCGCGTATCGTGAGAAATTCTTTTTGACGCCACCCGAGAGTTTGGTCATCGGGAAGAAAAGCGAGCCGAAGATGCCTGCCAGCAGCACCTGACGTCGCCCCACGGCCGGCCAGGTGATTTCGCTCGCCTTGCGAGGCAGGAAGCGATACGTCAGTGCATCGTGCGGACAGTCTTCGATGCAGTTCAGGCAGACGAAGCACTCGCTTTTGCGGAGGTCCTTATGCGGGTCGGAAGCGCCTTCACAATTCTTCAGACACAGGTCGCAGTCGGTGCATCGGACAGGGTCGCGGTCGATCCGCCACAGCGAAAACCGGCTGAGAATGCCGAGCAGGGCACCCAGCGGGCAGACGGCGCGGCAGAAAAACCGGGGAATCCACCAGTTCGCGACCAGAAAGCCCGCGAAGATCAGGCCGACGATCCAGGCATACCAGTATTCACGCGGCTCGGTGTAAATGCTTTCCGTCGCGATATGGGCTACGGGCAATACGCTCGTCGTCATCGACCGGACCGTCAGGGCGATCGGATCGAGAAGGCCGATCTGCAGATTCGAGCCGCCTTCCTTGTAGCGGTCCGCCGCTGCCGTAAACCCGTTCGCCAGGGCTCGAACGGGGCGCGTCGCGGCGGAGCCCTCATCGGTGTTCCAGGCCGAGATGACTTCGCCCGGAGTGGCGACCAAGGTCGGGATGATCCAGGCCCCGGCCATCACAAGCATCGCGATCAGGATGTAGTATTTGATCGAATACCACCAGCGGTACCGGTTGACTTCGATCAGCTGCTTCGTGTTTTTGCGGTTGCCGATGTAGCCGAAGAAGTGGTGAAGAATGCCGAACGGGCACATCCAGTTACACCAGACCCGGCCGAACATCATCGTGACGCCGAGAATGAAAACGCCCCACCACAGATTCCGGTAAATCGTGTGGGTCGTCAGGGCCGTGCTCACGGCCACCAGGGGCGTGGCTTCGAGGAAGATCGAAACCGGCCAGCCCTTCAGGTAGCGAAGGTCCGTGACGAGCAGGAAAAACAGGAAAAGGCCGAGGAAGAGAACTTCGTAGGCACGTCGGATCTGGACCATTTTTCGAAAAGCTCCACGGCACGGACGGGAAGGCTCCGGGGCGGTCGGCAACTCCTGGTCCCGAGACTCGACCCCCACAATCTAGCATGTCGCGGCGACGGTTCCAAGCGTCATGGAACCGGCACTCGGCCAGCATGGACTCAACCGCTGAAAATCGGCCTGGTCTCCAGTTCGAACCCGGGCAGAACGTCCTCGCCCGATACTCGTTCAGGGTTTTCCAGAAGCCGGGGCTCCTGGCCGGGGCGATAGACCGTCACGGTTTTCGCCTCGGGATCGATCAGCCAGCCCAGGCGAACGCCCACGGCGGCGTATTCCGCCATTTTTGCGTGGCAGTCTTCGATCTTGTCTGACGGTGCCCGTAACTCGACGACGAAGTCGGGAACGATTCGGGCGAAGCCCGTTTTCTCGGATGCGGGCAAGCCTTGCCAGCGATCCGCCGAGATCCAGGCGACGTCGGGTGCTCGAATCGCTCCGTTCGGCAGGGTGAAGCCCGCCGAACTGCCGAAGCCGACCCCGCCGTATTCTGCGATCCAGACGAATAACTTGCCGGCGATCAGAAAATTCGTCGCACCCGTGACAGACCCTTCAGGAGCCATGACGATCAATTCTCCTGATCCGGACATCTCGAGCCGAAGATCCCGGTTCGCTGCCGTCAGGCGTTCGAAATCGGCGGAAGTCGTCTTCAGTCGGGTGCCGTCAGGAATGACGATCGCGACGGGTTGAGCGTGCAGCATGGAACGATCGGCGGTATCGGTGTCATTCGGCTCGATTCGTGTCGCGATGCTCATCGAATGACCTCCCCCCACCTCTTGAAGCCCTGTGCTTGCCCTTGTCGCGTCGACTTAAACCGTGATCTCGCTGGTCCACTGCGGCCGCCAGTCGGCTCCGTAGCCCTTGGCGATCGACTTGTCGAGATAGACGATCTCATGCCGCTGCTTTTCCAGCAGTTTGGACACGCACCAACTGTCCACGGCCACCTGATCGGTGCCGACGACCATCGTGTCGCCCCGCTTCACGTCGTTCAGGCTGCCGCCGGTCGGGCCGTTCCGCATCAGCAGCTTGCGGCCGTCGGCGATCACCAGCGTCGGCTTCATCATCAGGCCGAAGTCGGTGATGATGCCGTGAATGTTCTGGTGGAACTGGTTACGCGGGTTGCCCAGCAGGCCATACCAGTTCTTCATCGTTACCGTCGCCTTGCACAGATTATGGTCCTTCACGGGTGAGACGCCGATCACTTTCGTCGCGTCCTTGAAAGGCTTGTAGAACATGCGCCAGGTGTTCGTGATCGTCTCGCCGCCGATGTAGAGCTCCTCGAAGTAGCTTTCCTGCGGCAGGATCAGCTTCGCCCCGGCCCGGAGCGCCGCGTCGCCGACTTTCGTCTTGAAAAAGCAGCTTTCCGGATTGTTGATCGGGTTGTCGCACACCCTCACTTCCCGCGCGCCTGCCGCCAGGCACATCTTCACCACGGCGGCCACGCTGTCCGGCTGGCTGGTCGCGGCCAGGTCGGGGTTCTTGTCGAACGCCACGTTCGGCTTCACCACGACGATGTCGCCGCGCTTGATGAACTTGTCGATTCCGCCCATCGCTTTCAGGGCGGCTTCGATCATCCGCTGGGCCTGATTTTCGCCCGACTCGCTCGGCGGCTGACTTTCCGGATTGCTGTGCACCACCACCACGGTGGGGGCAGATGCCCCTAATTCGTCGCGCACCGAATAATTGCCCAGCTTCACCGGGGGCGGCGGCTTCACGCCTTGCATGCCCCAGGGATCGGTGATCGCCACGCCCGTCGCCACGGCACCGGCGAGCACGGCCCCGGTCGCGCCGACACGTTTCGCGAAATCCCGCCTGCTGTACGACTCGTCGGCCGGATTCACGCCGCCGAACTTCTGAAGGTTCGATATCTGTTTGGCCGTCAGTTTCTCGCTCATCGAACACCTCGTTGGGGCATGATCGCTACGATATTCGGCGGAGTCGAACCGCACGGGATCCGGTGCGAAACATTTTCGGCGGAAGCGGCTGGAACGGCCGCTCTTTCATTCGATTCTATCACTTTCGCGCGGAAGCGAAAGCGTCATTCGTGCCCGCCTTCGGCGGATTTCTCCATCGGGGGCAAAGCCGGCGTTTTCGCCGGCAATGCCGCGGCGAACGCTTTCGCGAATTCGACGGCCGGCTTTGCCTGGGTCGCTCCGTTCACGCCACCCAGCGAATTCCCTTTGAGGAAAACGACGTCCACCAGCCCGATATTCGAACTCACGACCATCGCGTCGCAGTCTTTCGCGGCCTCGGTCTTCACCTCGGCACCGTCGGCCTTGACTGTCTCCAGGTACTTGTCGAACATCGCCTTCGCCTCTTGCGGGCTGGCGTATGGCCGCAGGAAGCCCTGCCACGTCGAACCGCCGGCCTCGTAGTCAGCCATGAACACGTCGTTCAAAAACGCATACCCGAAAACGTCCTGGGCGACGTATTTCGGATTCGCTCTGCCCTGATCTTTCGGCAGCAGGGCGAAGATCGCGTCCGGCCCGGCCATCGACTCGCCGCCTTCTTTCGTCCCCTCAGACGCCGAACCGGCACCCTGAGCCGCGGCGACTCGCTTCGCGATCGCCAGAGCGAATTCGTTGAACTTCGGGTCGTCCTTCGTCGAAACGATCTGCGTGTAATACTTTCCGGCCCGGAACAACAGCGAGCCGGAGGCACTGTAGCCCTCCGTGCCCACCTGAACGGGCTTCGTCTCTTCCGGCTTCTCCGAACCGTACTTGCCCAGGGCTTTCAGGTCGTTGGCCATCTCGAAGATATAGAGCTGAAGCTCGTTCGAATCGTCGCCGGCCGGGTGGAAATAGGTGTAGGCCATGCCGCGCACGTCATACTGAATGAAGCTCTCGGCGCGGCCGTCGATCTTTTCGAACAGGTTCTCGGCGTTGAACGTCTCCATGTGCTTGTCGCCCAGCTTGCCGATCGTCCAGCCCGCGGGCAGGTCCGTCAGCGGCAACATGCCCGCGATCGCTTTCTGGGGCTCCGGCACCGTGCCGATTTCGGCATCGCGCTGGGCCGCGGTCAGCCCGGACGGTGACGCCGACGCAGACGGAGCTGTCGGAACGCCCGCGGCAGGCGGAACGTTCGCATTGGCCACCACGTAAACCGGCTGGCTCAGCGAAGCCGAGATCGCCGCAGGCGGGGCCTTCAGGTCTTCCAGCTGCTGCGGCGCGTCGATGCCGACGGCCTTGCGCAGCGGCCCGACCCGTTCCAGCACGTCCTTCAGCGGGGCGATCGTCTGCGGGGCCGTCACGGCCGCCACACGCAGGGCCAGCAGCGATTCGTCCAGCTTCTTCACGCCGTCCAGAATGTTTTTGCGCTCTTCCGCCAGACGCTTCATTTCTTCAGCGACGGCCTTGTCGGCCGCCTGCACGTCCGCCAGGCCCCGGCCCTGGCTGAGAACCGTCCATGTCCGGTTCGGGTCGAATTCGTAGCGGTCCTTGTCGAAATAGCTGGCCTTGATGACGATCGCCGTGAAGATCGCCGGGATCGACATGACCAGCAGCATGGCCGTCACGATCTGCAGGAAAGTCGGCTTCACCGATGTCCGCCCGCGACGAGGCGCGAACCAGTCCATCCGCCCCAGGATCGCGAACGCGATCGGCGTCGACGCGAACGCCACCAGCGCTGCCGACACCGCCAGCGTCACCAGCGGATTTTCCTGATACCGTTCCTGAAGTTGTCGGAAAAATCCGGAGGTCGGGTCGTTCATGGCGGGCCACCTGAGGAAGGAGGTTCAGCGAACGGATGCGGGTGATCCCGGAGGCTGCGACGATACGGCCAGCCGTCATCGTGGCTCACGGGATTCGTTCGATTCAAAGTACAGTATAGACCTGCCGGAGTTCCGTTGCAAATGCGTGCCCGGTCACCTTCGGTTCGGTGCTTCCGCCTCTTAGCGACACAGCTTTTTCAGCATTGGATACCGCTCGCGTCGGCGTTATCATGCTCCGATTGCCCCCGGATTCATCCCCCCTGGACACGCCATGCCCGCTTCGAACCGCTCGGAACTCGAAATCCGCATCAGTCAGGCCATCGTGCGCTTCGAAAAGGAATTCATGGGCCGGGGGCCGATGGAAACCCGCACCTGGATCATCGACGACCTGGTCCTCGTCAGGCTCAAGAATGTCCTCACGCCCGCCGAGCAGCAGCTTGCCTCGGACGAGGACTCGGAACGGGGCCGAATTCTCATCAAGCAGCTCCGCCAGCAACTCCTCGAACGGGGCCGGCCGATGCTCGAAGGCATCGTGCGCGAGACGCTCGGCATCCCGGTCAAAAGCCTGCACACCGACATCAGCACCCGCACCGGCGAACGGATCATCGTGTTCACGCTGGAACGGACCTACCCGAACTGAACGGCCTGTCGTTCGCCATAAGGCTCTTCCCGCTGCGGCCCGACGTCCGCTGGACCTACCCCGTGCACGAACGCATCCTGCCGGCCCTGCGGCGCGCGGGCATCCCGGTCGAGTGGACGGACATCGTCAGAAAAAGGGGGCTGGCTCACGCAGCGCAGCGAGTGTGCCTGTCCCCTTTTTCGTGTGTGGCACACGGGCTACGTCGACGAAGCCATCCGCCGCCGCAAGCTCGACCGCGATTCGCGGATCCTCGAGCGGGTTCTGGCCGAATCGCCCGACGAACCGTTCGTGCGGTTCAATCTCGGGTTCATCGCCGTGGAAAAGGGTGAGTGGGGCAAGGCTCTGGAGCACTTTCTGGTGAGCCTGGCCCATTCGGAGCCGGAAGACTCGATCACGCGGAAGCTCTACGCCCTGGTGGCCAAGTGCCGGCAGTCGCTGGGGCGTCCGGACGAAGCCGTGGCCGTGTGCGACGACGGCCTGAAGATCGCGCCGGACGATGCCGAGCTGCTGTACCGCAAGGCCGTGGCCCTGAGGACGCTGGGGGCGCGGGACGAAGCGGAAGCGTGCTGAAACCGGATTCTGACGCTGAAACGGCCGGAGCGGTTTTCGAGCGTGGACGTCGGAATCTACGGGCACCTGACGCGGCGGAACCTGGCACTGATCGCTGAGGAAAAAGGGGACTTGAGAACGGCGCGGAGGCTTTGGGAGGAGGTTTTGGAGGAGTGTCCGGAAGATCGAGAGGCTATGAAAGTTATACATACGTCAAATTAATATGTAGTGATGGCATTGACAGAAGCCAAGTGTACGAAACTTGAGACGCAAATGATCCGTGAATGAAAGGACAAAAACTCGAAACGGATACCGTTAGGATCCTTATCCAACGATATATCGCCAAATACATCGTTGCGTGGATCCCAATTCTGAATGCACAGGTGATTGACCTCCAATAAGGCAAATCTGACCAAAACCGTATCGTTTTGTCTGTCTAACCATTTCTTCGGTGGACTTACAGGGAAAGAAGACAGCCAAAAATCAATTTCTAATACTCCTTTGCATCCAATCAAAGTGAGCTCTTTCACGAGAACATTTGTGAGTGGGGGTTCTGACCCGAACGTATATAAGATTGCTTCAGGCTTGAAAACAATATCGATCCAACCCATTTTTGTTATCCTTCACCATGAATAGTGTTCTAGGGAAAAGGGGACATTCTACTTTTCCTGCTTTCTTGGCCGGCCCTGGGGGCGGAGGGACGACTCCAATCCCAGCTTTTCGGCGGTCTGCGAGGCCCAGTCTTTTGTCCCGTACGGCGTGCCCCTGCGAATGCTGTGACGAATGATCGCAAGCTCCTTCTCGCCCATCGGACGATTCACTCGCGCGATCCATTTCGCGTCACGCGGCTGAAATGTCGTGTCCAACGCGACTGGCCCGATGGCGTTCACGCCCGCGAAGAGCGACCCGAAACGCCAGTCCTCGGCCCGGCCGACGAGCCCGGCACGCAGAGCGTTCCGTTCCACGTAACGCAGCACCGTGAGCAGATGGCCGTCGTCCTGGCTCGGAAACGCCTTGAACCGGCCCTGCCAGACATGGCCGCTGGACCCGTGACGCCGACGATAACGCCGCACGTGGCTCGTCATCAGCCACTGCATCCAGCGGCTCAGGTCACCGTCATGATGCGGCCGAACGACAAGATGAAAGTGATTGGGCATCAGGCACCACCCAAGAACCCGCATCGGTAGCCGGGCCGTCGCCGCCGCGATCAGTTCGAGAAACGCCTCGTAATCGGACGCGTCGTGAAACACCTCGGCCCGCCCGTTGCCACGGTTCAGGACATGATAGCAGTAATCGCCCGCAGAAGCTCGCGCAGTTCTTGGCATGCCATGATTTTATGGGCCAATGCCTTGTCCGTCAATCAAAAAGTAGAATGTCCCCATTTCCTGCTGGTGACAAAGTGACGTTATGATATCTCTTACCTTTAATCCATATTGGGATATGAACGAATTGGATCATTCAGGTAAGAAGAATAGTGGGACTGAACCAATCGGAATAAAATGCTGTTTCTTTGAGACAGCGTCTTCGAGAATGCGAAGATCTGGAAAGCCGTCAACACCGATATGTATCTTCTTGAGATCCAAGAGAGAATTAGCTGCATGTTCATAATTCCCAGACTCAATATGTGTTATTAACCTCGTAATTATAAACTCCTTGATGATAGGGTCCATTCGGAATTCTTTTTCATATGAGTCAAGTAAGCTGAGTGCGAGAAATGGGCGAAGGGAAAAGGGGACATTCTACTTTTCCTGCTTTCTTGGCCGGCCCTGGGGGCGGAGGGACGACTCCAATCCCAGCTTTTCGGCGGTCTGCGAGGCCCAGTCTTTTGTCCCGTACGGCGTGCCCCTGCGAATGCTGTGACGAATGATCGCAAGCTCCTTCTCGCCCATCGGACGATTCACTCGCGCGATCCATTTCGCGTCACGCGGCTGAAATGTCGTGTCCAACGCGACTGGCCCGATGGCGTTCACGCCCGCGAAGAGCGACCCGAAACGCCAGTCCTCGGCCCGGCCGACGAGCCCGGCACGCAGAGCGTTCCGTTCCACGTAACGCAGCACCGTGAGCAGATGGCCGTCGTCCTGGCTCGGAAACGCCTTGAACCGGCCCTGCCAGACATGGCCGCTGGACCCGTGACGCCGACGATAACGCCGCACGTGGCTCGTCATCAGCCACTGCATCCAGCGGCTCAGGTCACCGTCATGATGCGGCCGAACGACAAGATGAAAGTGATTGGGCATCAGGCACCACCCAAGAACCCGCATCGGTAGCCGGGCCGTCGCCGCCGCGATCAGTTCGAGAAACGCCTCGTAATCGGACGCGTCGTGAAACACCTCGGCCCGCCCGTTGCCACGGTTCAGGACATGATAGCAGTAATCGCCCGCAGAAGCTCGCGCAGTTCTTGGCATGCCATGATTTTATGGGCCAATGCCTTGTCCGTCAATCAAAAAGTAGAATGTCCCCATTTCCTGCTTCCCCATTTCCTGCTGTCCCCATTTCCTGCAAAAAGTAGAATGTCCCCATTTCCTGTCCCCATTTCCCCCCCCCCGATGTCGCGCACGGAGCCGAGACGGTCGGTCAGGTACCAGTCGGTGACGCCCGAGGCGTCGGACCGGGCCAGCAGGGCGTCCACGGCCGCGCCATGGAGATAGCGCTGCGCCAGCGAGCCGGCCCCGTTGAAGTCGGCATAGGGATTTTGGCCGTCGAAGACGGTCCATGTGGTCACGGGCGAGCCGGCCCCCGCGCCGTCGGCGTCGACCTGTTCGGCGATGCGGCGGTTCAGGGCATCGTAAACGTAGGTCGTGCGGTAATCGACCGTGCCGCCCGAAGTCTTGCGCGTGATGCCGGTGAGCCTGTCCCGATGGTCGTAGGCGAACGTGGTGACCTTGCCCGTGGAGGTGTCGGTTTTGGCCGTCAGGTGCCCGGCCGCGTCATAAGTGTAAGTGGCGTTCGGCGAAGCCGTAATCGTGCCGCCAGTGCCGACGGTGTAGCCGGCGGAATCGCGATTGCCGTTGGCGTCGTCGGCGGTGTGCAGGAACAGGTCATCGAACCCGGCCGGGATGAGCCCGGCGGAGAACGGCGAATGCGGATGTCCGGGGGCGTGATTCATGGCCAGAGGGCCTCGACGACCGGAAACGCGAAGCGAACGGGCGAAACACGAACGAATGAGGGAAACCGCTTATGAAATCCAGATTCGCCGAGCCGACTTGAGTGGTCAAGAGAAAACCAAAATCGGTGAGAAAGTTCGATCCATTTCTTACATCGATGCGAAGTCAAAAAATGCGAGCCCTTGGCAGAACAGCATGGGAGACCGCATTTCTCGTCTTTCAGCGTTCGAATTCACGAAAAGCCAATCCAGGAAAAAGGCATCGCACACCTCGGCTTCAGAAATTTCGAGCGATCGCACTTGCCGGCGGACGTAAATCGGGTCAGAATATTTTATGCGGGGACTGCGGACGGTATCGAGCCGTGGGCTTCGCGAACATACACTCATGAGCTGACGGATTTCGAGACGGGTATCGCGCTCGAGATCACCAGGCCGAACGACTCGCACGATGTGCGGCAGGTCGTTCGGCCTTTTGCGTTGGCTCACTTCCGAACGGCCGGCAGGGCAGGTGTGATTCATGTTCACGGCGGCGAAATACGGCAGGCCACGAAAGCCGGGATCTCTTGAGAGACCAGTTCGAAACGCCACCGGAGGAACATGGTTCGGCGCTCTGGAAGAAGCTGGTCGATCGCCTGTCGAACACGTTTGTCGAAAAAATCGGTCTCAGCCCGGTTCGATCTGGTTCGCTTCCAGATTTCCTGAATCGAAGCTGCCGTCCGATCGCCCCCGAAGCCGTGCAAGCTTCGGGGGCAACCCACTTCGGGGCGAATCGAGCGATGCCGGGCGGATGATCGTTCGTCCGGCGATTCGCCTGTTCGAAGCTCCTTCGAATTCGGAGAAACGCATGGCCCTGTAATGGCTCGCACATTCCCGCGACGATCGTAACCGCACCCATGCGGAGTCGAACCGAACGGTCACACCGTTCCGGGCCAGGATTCAGTGTGCGCCTGACGTTTGTGCGATTGACGGTCATGATCGGTGTCCTTTAGGATGGCCTTGTGCGTCGTGGATGACGACGCTGACGCGGCTGATCCTCAAGGAACACCGATAACGTGTTGCGCAAGCGTCGAAATACACGCCAGATCGAGCGATTACGCTTTCTCATGAAATGCGTTTCGGTCGTTTTGTTTCTGATTACGGCTTCGACGCCTTTGTCCGTATCGTCGATGTCGGTCGAATCGGCAGCCGAGAGCGGTGTCGACCGCGTGCCAGCCGAAGAATCGATCCGGTGCGAGCCGGTTCGGATCGGGCGTGCTCAGCACCGGGGCTTTCGATACGCGGGGCACGAAGGTCAAGTGTTCGCGGAAGTTCGTTCGCGGCTCGGAAAATTCGAAGGTGACCGCGAGTTCCGGCACGGTTTTTTCGGGTCGTACGGTGGTCATCGATGGATCAATGGGGACCGCGCGCCCTTAAGGATTTGACCTGGATCGAGCTTTTTCGCATGTTCGCCGCGAAGGGCCCGGGCCGATTGCCCATGCGACGATATTGAGGCGCATCGCCCGATATCGTCGCACATGCCCAGTGCTTAGAATCGGCTTCGATTCCATGCCGCCGCGGCGGTTTCGCTCGTCAGTCCGCTGCACAGGCTCCCGGCAGGTTGCGGGGGTCGCAGACATTCAGGAAATGACTCATGGATCGCTCGCTCCCGCGCAGCCCCTTCGGCTTCCCGCAAATTTACGCCGGTGACTGGACGGCCGGGCTGGTCGTTTTTCTTGTCGCCGTGCCTCTGTGTCTCGGTGTCGCGCTGGCATCGGGCACGCCGTTGTTTTCGGGCCTGATCGCCGGCGTTCTGGGCGGTCTGGTCGTCGGAGCGATCAGCGGCTCGCACACTTCGGTGTCCGGCCCGTCCCCAGGGCAGGTGGCGGTGCTGGCGGCTCAGATGGCCTATCTGGGATCGTTCGAGACGCTTCTGGCGGCGATCTTCGTGGCGGGGGTGATCCAGGTCATTCTGGGGCTGATGAAGTCGGGCGCCATTGCGGTTTTCGTGCCGAACAACGTCATTCAGGGGCTGTTGGCGGCGATCGGCATCATTCTGATCCTCAAGCAGATACCGCACCTTTTCGGCCACGATACGGACCCGGAAGGGGAAATGTCGTTCTTCCAGCCGGACCGGGAAACGACGTTTTCCGAACTGTTGCGGATTTCGGGCGACATCAATGCCGGCGCGGCCGTGATCGGCGTGCTTTCGGTGCTGACGCTCTTCTTCTGGGACCGGATCGGTCCGATGAAAAAACGGGGCATTCCGTCGGCCCTGGCCGTGATTCTGCTGGGCGTGGTGCTGTCGTCGGTTTTCAACGTGCTTGGCGGGCGCTGGACGATCCAGCCCTCGCACATGGTGCAGGTGCCCGTGGCGGCGAACCTCAAGGAGTTCTACGGATTTTTCCGCATGGCCGATTTTTCGGCCCTGGCCAATCCCGCGGTTTATCTTGCCGGTTTGACGATCGCGCTGGTGGCATCGCTCGAAACGCTTCTGAATCTGGAAGCCGTGGACAAGATCGATCCCGAGCGCCGGACGTCGCCTCCGAACCGGGAGCTCATCGCCCAGGGGGTCGGTAACATGATCGCCGGGGCGATCGGCGGGATCACGATCACGTCGGTCATCGTGCGCAGTTCGCTCAACATCAACGCCGGAGCGAAAACTCGCTGGGCCGCGATCATCCACAGCCTTTTTCTGATCGTGTGCATCATGTTCCTGCCGGCGTGGCTGAACAGGATTCCGCTGGCGAGCCTGGCCGGAATTCTGTTCGTGACCGGGTGCAAGCTGGCGAGCCCGCGGATTTTCATGGAAATGAAAAGCGGCGGATTCAGGCAGTTCCTGCCGTTTCTGGTCACGATCGTGGCGATCGTCGGCACGGATTTGCTGACGGGGATCATCATCGGCATGATCGTGAGTCTCGGATTCATTCTGCGCGAGAACCTGAATCGGCCGCTGAAATTGATCCATGAGAATCACATCGGCGGCGAGGTGCTGCACATCGAGCTGAGCGAGCAGGTCAGCTTTCTCAACAAGGCCTCGCTGGAAAAAGTGCTGGTGGGGCTGCCCGATGGTTCGCATGTGCTGATCGATGCCCGCAATTCGCGATATATCGATTCGGATATCCTCAGCATGATTCAGGACTTCCGGACGCATGTCGCCCCGAAGCACGGCATTCAGGTCAGCCTGGACGGCTTTCGCGACATGTATTCACTCGAGGATGAAATTCTGTATGTCGATTACGCCACTCGCGAACTGCAGAATCAGATGACCCCGGAGCAGGTGCTGGGCATTCTGATGGAGGGCAACGAGCGATTTCGAACGGGGCACCGGTTGAGCCGCGACCTGAACCGGCAGGTCGTCGCGACTTCGCACGGGCAGCATCCGCTCGCCGTGATCCTGAGCTGCATCGACTCGCGCAGCCCCGCGGAATTGCTGTTCGATCTCGGTCTCGGCGACATTTTCAGTATCCGGGTCGCCGGCAACGTCGTCGGCCCGAAAGTTCTGGCCAGCATGGAATACGGCACGGCCGTGGCGGGTGCCAAGCTGGTGATGGTGTTGGGGCATACGCGCTGCGGGGCGGTGACGGCGGCGGTGCAGTTTCACGGGGGTGAGGAAAAGGCCGTGGAGATCACGGGTTGCCAGCATCTCGATCATATTCTCAGAAGGATCTATGACTCGATCGAGCCGGAGAGCCGCAAGGATACCGCCGGTTCGATGGCGAAACCGAAAGCGACCGTCGACGAGGTCATCCGCTGCAATGTCGTTCACTCGGTGCGATACGTCCTGAGCGAAAGCACGACGATCCGCAAGCTGGTGGAAGAATCGAAAATCGCCGTGGTCGGCGCGGTTTACGACGTGACGACGGGCGAGATCGCCATTCTGCCGGAAACCTGTGCGGGAATGTCGCTGCCCCCCGAGGGATTCGATCCGAAACCGGCGTCGCTCACGGTCCATTCCATGCCGGAATAGTCCGAAGCCATCTGGGGGTTTTCGAACCTGATCCGGTAGGCTGCGGCACAACGGCGAGGCATGGATTCGCCAGTGGGTAGTTCGCCGGCTCTTGACCCATATCACGTGACTCGACTACTTTGGTACGGAATTCACGAAGTCGGCGACGGACCATGGAATGTAGCGATTCGCGGATTTTTCGGGAACGTTCCGGAAATTCGCATCGCGGCCCGACGGACTCGCACGGTATGCCGAACGAGCGAAAAAAGAACGCCATGGACAGGAAGCTGGCCCCGCGTGCCGTGGTCGGCCGGTTGAGCCTGTATTTGAGACAGCTCGAAACGTTTCAGGCCGCTGGCCATTCGCGCGTGTCGAGCAATCAGATCGCCGAAATCCTCCAGCTCAGGGATGCCCAGGTCCGTAAGGATCTCGCATTTTTCGGGCAATTCGGGCATCCGGGAATCGGCTACCAGATCGACGACCTTCAGGCCGCGATCCGCAAGGCCCTCGGCACCGACAGGCTCTGGCCGATCGCGCTGGTCGGGTTGGGGAACCTTGGCCGGGCGCTGATTCGTTATCGCGAATTCGAGCGGCACGGGTTTCGGATCGCCGCGGTTTTCGACAACGATTCCCGCAAAATCGGGACAGTGGTTTCAGGTTACGAAGTTCAGTCCATCGACGCCCTTCCGGAATCGGTGAAATCCCTTGGCCTTTCGATCGCGGCGCTCACGGTGCCCTCGGAAGTCGCTCAGGACGTCGTGCACCGGCTCGTCACCGCCGGGATTCGAGGCATCCTCAATTTCGCGCCCGTCGCCCTGCGTGTTCAGCCGGAAATCAGCGTGATTTCGGTCGATCTGTCGATCCAGCTCGAACAACTCGTCTACAAGGTGACGCACGCCAGCGGCGGCGTCAGCTATTCGAACTGAATCGCCCGGCGTGGCCGAAGACCGGCCAGACGAAATGCCAAAAATTCGCCGCCGCGGAAAACGAAAAAAGCTCTCCGATCGGAGAGCTTTTTCTCAATCCCCAGCCAGGATTCGAACCTGGACTAAGAGTACCAAAAACTCCTGTGCTACCGTTACACCACCGGGGAACTACGCATAATATATCGAAGAAGCGGTCGTTCGGCTAGAGGAATTTTTTGCCGAATCGGTACGGATTTTCGAAGGAAATTCGTAAGGGTCCGACATGGCATCGTTTGGGCTGCCTCGATACAATCATAGATGAGAACGCACGCAAGACCATGAACGCATGGTCACACTAAAACCTAGCGACCAGGTCGGACCCTCGAACCCTTCGGTTCGTCAATCGGAATCCAATTCGTCATGAAGCTGATCATCGCGATTATCCAGCCGAGCAAGCTGGAAGCTGTGAAAGAATCTCTGTCCAAAGTGGAAGTCTTCCGCCTGACGGTGACCGAAGTGCAGGGGTTCGGGCGTCAGAAGGGTTATACGGAAGTCTATCGCGGCACCGAAACCACGGTGAACCTGCTGCGCAAGATCGAACTTCAGATCGCCGTGAACGACGATTTCGTCGAACCGACGATCGCCGCGATCATCGAAGCCGGCCGCACGCTGCCCGATGGCCGGATCGGCGACGGCAAGATCTTCGTCCTGCCGCTGGAAGACTGCATTCGCATTCGGACCGGCGAACGCGGCTCCGAAGCCATCTGACCGAACTTTTTCGAACGATGGTGTCCGTCGCCGCCTTTTCAGGTGGCACGGGCCCTGCGTTCCTTCGACACGCTCCTGGAGACCGCCTCTCTTGATCCGCGCCGTGGTTTTTGACTTCAACGGATTGATCGTCGACGACGAGCATCTCCATTTCCTGCTCTTCGCCGAACAACTGGCCACTCAGGGCATCGTTCTGACTGAAAAGCTCTACGCCGACCGATACCTCGGTTACGACGACCGTGGCTGTTTCTCGGTTGCGATGTCTGACCACGACAAGCCTTGTGACGAAAGCCTCCTCCAGACGCTCATCGATCGCAAAGCGGTTCGGTATCTCGAAACGGCGAGGGATACGCTCAAGTTCTTCCCGGGGCTCGTCAAAAGCGTCGATCGTCTGGCTGCCGCCGGGATCGCTCTGGCCGTCTGCTCGGGTGCATTGAGGGCCGAGGTTCGTCTCGGGCTCGAAATCTCAGGCATCGCCGACCGCTTTCTGGGGATCGTCGCCGCCGAAGACACCGCCGCCTGCAAGCCTGATCCGGAAGGGTATCTCAAAGCCCTGCAACTGCTTCGCGCAACGATTCCCGATCTCGGGGCGGACCAGGTGACGGCAGTCGAAGACAGTCTCGCGGGCATCCAGGCCGCCAAGGCCGCCGGCTTTCATGTCGTGGGGATTCCGAACTCTTACCCCGTGGAAACGCTGATCGAAGCCAGTCCTTCGGCCGTCGTTCCCGACCTCGAGGCCTTCGCGGACTGGGTCATCGAACGCTCCGTCACTTCGAAAGCCTGATCGATTCGGATTGTTGCCTGATATGACCCAAGATTTGATCGAACCTGAAGTTACGGGAATTCTCGTCTGTAAGGACCTGTTCTTTACGGCATCGGTCACGGCTACGGCAAGGGCGCAGGGCCTGGCCATGAAAGTCTGCCTCGGGCCTTCGCAGCTGCCCGGGGTCCTGACTTCGAATCCCGGCGTGAAAGCCGTGATCGTCGACCTGAAACAGCTCGATCCGGACGATCCGCAAGTCTTTATAAGCATTCGAGATGCCGCGCCCCGGCCCATCGTGCTCGCAGGGTTCGGCTCTCATGTGGATACGCGCCGGTTCAAGGTCGCGCAGGAGGCCGGCTTCGACCAAGTTCTCCCGAACAGTGCGTTCTCGGGAAGACTGGTCGAATGGCTGAGGGCCTGGATGGGCTGAAAGGCCCGCATCGCGAGACCTGAGCGATATCAGAACAGTTCTGCGATCGGAGTCGGGTCGTCCAGAACCGTCATCGGCCGGCCTTCCGGGTCGGTCAGTTCGATGTTCGGGTCAATGCCCAGCACCTGATAGACCGTCGCGTGCAGGTTCGAAGGTGTGACGGGCCGTGATTGCGGGAACATGCCCAGCCGGTCGCTGGCGCCGATCAGTCGTCCGCCTTGCACGCCGCCGCCGCCGATCAAGACCGACATGACGTTGCCCCAGTGGTCCCGGCCGGGCGTACCCTTGCTGCCGGGCGGGCCGCCGTTCCCGCCGTCGTTCATCTTCGGCGTACGGCTGAATTCGCCGCAAAGGATTACCAGAGTCGTATCCAGAAGGCCTCTCTGCTCAAGATCCTCGAACAGAGCCGCCACCGGTGTGTCCACTTTCGGCAAATAGTTGTCGTAGCCGGATTTGAGATCCCAGTGATGGTCCCAGCCGCCCAGGTGCACCGTGACGAACGCCACGCCCGCCTCGACCAGCCGCCGCGCCAGCAGGATGCTCTGGGCCCAGGTGTGGCGGCCATATTTATCGCGAATGCGGGGGTCTTCGTTGTCCAGCTTGAAGGCATCGCGAGCGGCCTGACCGGTGACCAGTTCGAAGGCCTGTTCCGTAAACTTGTCCACCTGCTCGGCTTTGGACCACGACTCGAACTGTCGCCTGGCCGAATCGACGTGACTCATCAGCGACTTGCGGTTTTCGAGCCGGTCGATCGACAGCCCCGGGCTCATCGCAAGACCATCCGGTGCAAAGCCTTTGGCATTGGGGTCGCCACCCGTCTGGAACGGGTCGAACTGCATGCCGATCATGTGCCCGGCGAAATACCCCGGCACCAGTCCGACGCTGCTGGCGACCGGAACGGATGCATAGGGCGGAATTCCCGGCCGGCGCTCGGCCATCTGCCGGGTCACGATCGAACCCAGTGACGGGAACTTCTGGGTCGTATCCGCACCGCTGACGCCCATAGCCTTGGCCGTCAATATTCGGTGGGCACCTGCAAAGTGATCGCCCGTATCATGATGCATCGAGCGGATCACGGAGAACTTGTCCGCGACTTTCGCGTGCTCCGGGAACAGTTCCGTGACGCCGAACCCGGGAACTTTCGTCGGGATCGGTTTCCAGATGCCCCGGTAAAGTTCGGGGGCGTCCGGCTTCATGTCGTATGTGTCGAGGTGGCTCGGTCCGCCGTCCAGCCAGATCAGGATGACCGACGTTTCCTTCTTCGAACGGCCGGCCTTCGTCGCCGCATCCTCTTTGGCTTTCAGGATCTGCGGCAAGCCAAGCGAGCCCATGCCCGCCATGCCGACTTGAAGGAAGCTGCGGCGGGATACGCGATCGCAATAAGGGCCGCTGCGGCCGAGTTCGATTCGCATCATGAGGAAGGTTCCGATTCCGGTGGGGGCGACGATGACGAACGATCTGCTAGGCGGGAACGGCAGTCCGGTGCCGTCGGCGGGTCGTTCTTATCTTCGGTTATCGGCAAGAGTTCGTCAAACCAAAAAAACGCTGGCATGCAAAAGATTCAACAATTTTGACAGTGATGAGCGTCCTTCCGGGCCTAGCCGGCGAACAAGTCATGGCCATATCGCCAGGCTAGCCCGACTTGAGCCGCAAGACTCAATAGGCAAAGGCCTTTCGCCAGTCCTGGCCGTTTCGCCGCGAGCGCCCCCGCGACGACGAAAAACGGGCAAGCCAGTAGAGCGAACCGCCCGAAGCTCAGCACTCGGCCGGTAGACAGAGCCTGTAAAGTCAGCCCGGCCAAGCTCGAAGCTGATGCCAGGCCATAGTTTCGGTAAACAAGCGGAATGGCCGCCAGAACCGTCCAGGCAGCGGCCCAATCGAGCCACTCGGTGCCCGTCATCCGATGCAGCAATGGTCCAGCCAGGCTTTCGACGATGCCTGTTAGGTGGGGTGGCTGGCGACCCCAGGTGGACTGGATCTTCACGCCCAGGCTCGCGTCGCCGAATTTCCAGTGAAAATAGGCGAGGAGCGAACCCCAGCCGAGCAGGGCACCCGAAGCGATGATCACGCGCCGTAACTGTAGAGGGCGGTCGCGGTTTCTGAGATATTCCAGACCGCAACCGGCGATCATGCCGCCGAACAGGCCAACCGCGTTCAGCCGAAACGCGGATGCGAGCATCGAACAGACGAACCCTGGAATGACCTTGCCCTTAAGGGCCGCGCAATATGCCCAGAATGCGAAGGCCGCGCCGGCGGCTTCCTGATAAGGGAATGCCAGAAAGAACCGCCAAGGCCAGACATTGAACAGGACAACCGACCAGATCATCGTCGAGCGGGAATGCGTCGAATTCCATGCCAAAACGGCCAGTCCGGCCATAGCGATTAGTGTCGCGAGCGCATTGAAGACTATCAGAAAATCCCACTCGTCCCGAACGAGCCATTCCGACGCACCCCGGGCGACCAAAGCGAGCCCCGGCGTGAAAGCGAGGTTCGATTGTTCGATCTCGCCGTCCTGGCTGGTTTCGAGAACGTAACCGAAACGGCTCAGATGAACGAACCAGAGCGCGTCCCAGTGATAAAATGGCTGGGCGGGTGGCCATGTCTCATTGACGATGATCTTCGCTGCGATTTCCTGGGGGCTCTGCGGTTTGTCGACCGTCTTCGGCGGTTCGAAAAAAGAACTTCCGAAGGCCAGCAGACAAAGATGCCAGACGTGACCGACGAAAATGACGGTCAGGAAAGCATTGACCGGAAATCGGGCGACATCGGTTTTGAGGTCAGTCGGCGGATCGATCGGTTCGGGCTCTTCCGTCCGGTTCGGAGTCATGGCCAAATCCTGTCTCGAAATCCCCGATCCGAATCGGTGAACGAATTGACCTGGCTTTCGAGATCCGTCAGGTGCCGATCATGGCCTCGACGAATTCTTTAGGGTCGAAGGGATAAAAGTCGTCGACCCCTTCGCCCATGCCCACGTATTTGACCGGCAACCCGAGCTGGCGGCGGATCGGGATGACGATGCCGCCTTTGGCTGTGCCGTCGAGTTTGGTGAGGATGACACCAGTGCAGGTAAGTGCCCTGGTGAAGACTTCGGCCTGCTTCAAGGCATTCTGACCGATCGTGCCGTCGAGCACCAGCAGGCACTCGTGCGGGGCGCCGGGGATCTTGCGAGCGATGACGTTACGGATCTTTTCGATCTCGCGCATCAGGTGTTCCTGCGTGTGCAGGCGGCCGGCAGTGTCCACGATCAGAACGTCGGTCTTGCGCGAAATGGCCCGCTGGCAGGCGTCATGGGCGACGCTGGCGGGGTCGGCCCCTTCGTTTCCGCGCACGAGATCGGCCCCGATCCGCCCGGCCCAGATTCCGAGCTGGTCGGCGGCGGCGGCGCGGAAAGTGTCGCATGCGGCCAGGACGACCGATTTTCCTTCTCCGACGAAGCGTTTCGACAATTTCGCGATGGAAGTCGTCTTGCCTGCGCCGTTGATGCCTGCGACGAGGATCACGAGCGGTGAGCCGGGCTCGGGCTGCGTGGCCGTGGGGGCGGATTTGCCGGCTTCGTCGGTTTCCAGCAGAACGACCAGCCGGGCTTTGAGGAAGTCGACGAGCGAGGCGTCAGCCGTTTTGCCCGCGAATTCGGCACGGACTTCGTCGAGGATCCGGGCCGTCGCCTTGACGCCGACGTCCGCCTGAATCAGCCGGGCTTCGAGATCGTCCAACAGATCCTGATCGACCTTTTTGCCGAACCAGTTACGGACATCGAAGAGCCGCGCAGTCCGCGCGAGGCCGGATTTGATGCGTGTCCACCAGGAAGACATAGAGATCGATTCCGATACTTGAAACGTGTTCGAATCGCTCGACTTGCCGTCAAAAGCGTTTCACTCGCCCGCTTCGCCAGTCGCGATGACCGCGCTCGCATCCGTCTCGCCGTTGGCGGTGACCGTCGCTTCACCGGTCGTCGATTCCGGGGGCGGTTCTGGGCTCGTGTCCGTCGATTCCGTGGCTTCGGCTTCGGGTTCCGGAGTTTTGTCGAACTTCAGGAGAGCCCCGGGTTTGCCGGGCAGGAACTGGTCGAGCAGGCCGTTGACGAATTTGCCCGATTGGTCGGTTCCGTATCTTTTGGCGAGTTCGACGGCTTCGTCCAGAGCGACAGCGGGGGGCGTTTCCTCGCCGCCGAACCGAATCTCGTAAAGGCCGAGCCGCAGGATGTTACGATCCAGGGGCGGCATGCGGTCCAGCCGCCAGTTTTCCGAAATGGCCTGGATTCGCTGGTCGAGGTCCGACTTGTGCTCCTCGACGCCAGCGATAAGCGACTTGGTGAAGTCCAGTAGTTGGGGCGTGTTCTTCAGCCTGCGCCGCACGAAGGTGTTGATCCAGCGTGCGCCGACGCCTGGGTTAAGTTCTTTTTGGTAAAGGGTTTGAAGGGCGACTTCACGGCCTCGGGTCCGACGCATTCGGGGTACCTGAACAGGGATCGAAAACGGAAGGTGGTTCGGAAGTCATCCTTCGGACTGAGAACCGCGACATTCGTATGAATTCTAACGAAACGGTGTCGAGAGTGGTAGCTCGTATAGTCCGAAACTCCCTGTCCGATTGCCCGTCCCCGAATTCCCCAAAAAAGAGTTGACAAGGAATCGGGTTTCAAGGATTCATAAAGTCGTAACTCAGCGATGCCTGATCTTGTGTTCGAATGCGAAGTATCGATGTTCAGATGATTTCGTCGCACCCGATGTTCGCCAGCGAGGTTGTATGCACGGTTTCCATGTGACCGCGACATAGCGACAATTTCAGCGAATCGGCCTTCCGTTCCGAATGCAGCCGTCGATGGACCGCTCTCCAGCTCAAACTTGCAGGGGCCACTTCAAGTTCTCCGGTACGCTCGGTGGCGATAGGTATCGAAAGCCTCTTCGTCCGTTTAAGGCACATCAGTGGTCGGCATGTTCTTCCTGGCTGCGATTCGCTTCTTCTGGTCGGAAGCTGGTGCGAAATGTCGGTTGCATTGATCACTTTGGCGTTGGCTTTCATACAGCCAGATGAGCAAGCACTGTCGCTCGAATTGGGCGTTCAGGCCGCTCAGGATTCGTGGCGTGCACTGGATTCACGCGGGTGGACGGTCTCCAAGAAGTTCGAACTTGTCCGGTTCGTTCCGGACGATCCTGCGCTGGGGAACGCTTATTTCCCGCCCGGAATCAGCGCGCCCGCGAAGGGAACTACTCGCCGCCCGGGAAGATCGAGATTCGCATGGACGGAGCGTTCTTCGTATCGTGGCGGCTCCTATTTTTCGGATCTGATCGCCGAGGGCAACGAACCAGGCCGGTCGTATCGGTTCTTGAAAATGTGGGATGGCGAGCGATCCTATGCCTCGAAGGGATCAGGCGATGCCGACCGGATGACGATCGTCCGACATCAGAGGCTGGCCCCGAGTGCGAAGCTCGGTGACGATCATTTCCGGGACATGATCGGATTTCCACTTGACAATCTCGATCTTCCTTTCAGAAATATCAGCGGCGATCAGCCCGGCGAACGGTATCGCCTGGTCGATATCGTCGCGAAAGGTAATTACCGCAGGGCGAACGACGAGATTGTCAATGGGTTTGATTGCGTGGTTCTGGAACATGACGGGATCGACAAGCTGTGGCTCGCTGTCGCCAGGAATTACATGATCGTCAAGCGCGAATGGCGATGGACCCGAACCGGTCCTCTCAAGCGCGCGATCCATTGCAGCGGTTCGACTCCCGTCGATCAATTCCTGTTCCTCCCAACCCGCATTCGGATGGAAATTTACGGCCATCCCTCGAGGCATCCGAACCAGAAAGCCGGTGAATTGACATGCGAAATCAACGGATTCGAAACAGGTTGGTCTCCCACGGAAGAAGACCGTTCATTCCCGGAAGGGAGCAAAATCCTGGATGTGGCCAGTGGTGACACGTTTGCTGTAGGCGAGCGACGGTCCCGATTCGAATCGCTCGTGAGCACGGCCAAGCCTGAGAGCACTTTATGGAAACCCCAGCGACGATTCGCGACCTGGTTCGTGGTATTGACGACGGTACTCGTCATCGCGTCGGCCGTCGTTGTCTTTCGGAAGAGGAGGGCGGTATGATCCACCTGGTTCCGGAGCATCGCGGATCGTTGACAAACGCGCAGTCGACTGAAGATGCGGCGCTGAGTTTACCGATCGAGTGCTGCCTGTTCGCTGTGATTAGCGACCGATCGATGACTGGCGTAAGGGTTTCGCGGTTCTTCCGTTCATCGATGCCAGAAAGTCGTGGCATTTCCCGAACTCGATACGGACGTGGCCGAACGGGCTTCACGTTGATCGAACTGCTGGTCGCCATCGGCATCGTGGGGATTCTCATCGCTCTGCTCATCCCCGCACTGCAATCGGCACGAGCCCGCGCTGACAGGCTCAGGTGTTCTTCGAACTTGCGCCAGATCGGGCTGGCTTTGCATGGTTATCACGATGCCGGTGGCGTCTTTCCGCCTGGCATCGCTCCTCGGCTCGATCCGGCCGACGAATCATCGTTCGGGCTCTCTTTCCTCGTGCGGATTCTACCTTATTTGGATGAGAATCCTGCATACGCTGCGTTCAATCTGGGGTTGCAGGCTCATTCGCTCGCAAATCTCGCGGCCGAGCTGGCAAGGCCTGGCGTCTACTTCTGCCCTTCGGATTCCTATTCGACCTCTCCAGGACCGGGTGGGCCGGAATCCCGGTTCGGAATTCCCGATCCCCGCAACGGGTTTTGGCCGTTTGCGGCTTCCAGTTACGCAGGCTCGTTCGGAACGATCTCAGGCGAGATTTGGCTCATGTGCAAAGATCCCGCCGATCCTGTTTTTGATCCGGCAGGGCAGATGAACGGGTGTCTGAATTATCGATCGAATCTCGGAATCGCATCGATTTCTGATGGTTTGTCTCATACGCTCTTCGTCGGCGAAAGGCAGATCGGCGAATTGAATCATGACTTGCTGACTTCCGTCTGCCGCTGGACTTCTTCGTTCGGTAACGACACGACCGTAAGTTCAACGTATCCGCCAAATTCCACGCTGACGCTCCTCCCTTCGAAACGAGATGCCCGGTATCTGGATACCTTCATCAAGACGTTTTCTTCCGGCCATGCAGGAGGGATCAATGCGCTGATGTGTGACGGCTCGGTTCGATTCATCCGAAATTCGATCGATAGCTGGCCGATTAGAGGCGGTCGAATCGGCGACTCCTATCGCGGCGTTGGGTTTCGGATGGAGGCTCTGCCGCCCAATGGTGTTTGGCAGAAGCTGGCGACGCGCGCTGGCGGCGAATCCCTGGCCGATTCCGATTTCTGATCGCCCATTTTCTGCCGATCATCGCTGCCGTTCAGCACGGGCAAGGGGCTTACCCATGACCGATCGGGCCGATGTGGGCAAGTTCGATGAATGTCTTCCCGGCTGATAGGTTTGGGAGGTCGATTCGGTGCAACTGGTCCTGCGAACGGCGATCGTTTTTGCCTGCGTCATCGGGAAAAACCCTCGTGAGATGCCGTTGACCGATCTTGGAGAATCGGCTAAAACCCGCTCGAACCTTCGATCGAACAAGCGACTTCGAGCTGACACCACTTTGTTGGTTCCCGCCTTTTTGCCCAAGGATGGGCCTGCTGGCGGCCGATGGAATCTGTAGATCAGCGGAATGGTCACTCAGGGAAGAGGGCCCGTTTCTTGTCGCGTCGTGGTTCGCATCTCCTCATCGTTCTGATGGCCGCACTGGCGTTCGCGCCGGGGTGCCGTACGCTCAATCTGAACAGCCCGAACCGGCTGGACAGACCCGGGGCGGATCAGCGCAGGCTTTCGCCGGCAGCGACTCAGATCGTCGAGAAATGGTCCGACAACGCCGCCAAGGTTCGAACCCTTAAAGCCCAGCCGACCGTCAAGCTCACCAGCGTCGACGGCCGCCGCCGGTTCTCGGGCGGGGTTTCCGGCAGAATGGCCATGGAACGGCCCCGGAATTTCAAGCTCGACCTTTCGACCAACTTCGGCCAGGTGGCCGACATCGGTTCGAACGACGAAATGATCTGGTTCTGGGTCAAGGACGGTACCGAGGGAGTCTACTTGGCCCGCTACACCGAAGACGGTCAGCCATCGGCCCCGCTGAACATCGACCCGCAATGGGTGATGGAGGCGATGGGGCTGCAGGTGATGACGCCGGAGCAGATCGCGAAGCTCGACATTCGCCGCGATCCGGCGACGCGGCACATGATCTTCAGCGAGCGGCGTGACGGACCGGCCGGAGAACGCTGGATCAAAGAGACCGAAATGGACGCCGCCGGCGACGTGATCGCCCATCGGCTGTTCGAGGATCACACGCCGCGCAAGCTGCTGGCATCGGCCGAGATCGAAGGCTGGCAGACGATCGCACTGCCGCGCGAAGCTGGCTCGGCCGTGCCTCCGCCAGGCTCGAACGATAATTCTGCCGCCGCGGAAACCGTCCTGTTGCCGGAGAAGATCAAGCTGTTCTGGGCGCTCGATCAGCTCACGATCGAAGTGCGGCTGCACAACCCGCAGGTGAATCAGCCCTTCAACGAAGAGTTCCGGATGGCCCAGTTCCGGCCGCAGGAAAAGCGGGGACAGAAGTTCATCGACATTTCTGACCCACGTCTGCTGGCATCGAAACGAAGCCGCCCCACGGCACCTGGCATGAACGCGAACGCCCCGTCGGACAATCTCGCGAAAGTCTCTGACCCGCCGCCGCTGGCCCGGCTCAAAGAGCCGGAACCCTTGAAGGCGCCCGAGATTCCGAGTGTCCTGCCGGGTGACCCGACGCCGGAAGGCGTGGCCCCGAAACGTGTCGGCCCTGTGAACCCGAGCCTGAACGTGGCACCCAGCTCGGCGTCGACTGCACGCGGCGATGCCACGCCGACATCGCGCCGATCGCTGCCACGGCCGAGGTGATTTTCGCTCTTAATACTGGATCGGATCGATCGCCAATGTCGTTTGATGCGGTCGAAAGTTCATTTGATTGAGGGTATGGGTCTGAAATCCCGCTTTCGAAGCGGAGTGTTTCGGTTTCCCTCCTCCCGTTAATTTTGAAGTGTACGATTTCGACGCCAGATTTTATGAGAGCGATCGGAGTTTTGCTACAATGGCCCTGATCGCCTGAACTTGCTGTCAGTACCTGTGATGAACGATTCGTTTAGGGAACCTTACCCGAATGCCGCCTGACTCCGCCGGTCTTCCAGTTTTTCTGATCTTGACCTTTCAGGTCGGAGGGCTTGCCGACAATGTCGAACGAAATGAACTGAAGAATCTGCTGCTCCAGTTCGAAGAGCTTGGGCAGCTGCGTGTTGCGGATCATTACGTTGATTCGGCCGCCAGCCTGGGCGAAATTCTCGATCGATATCCGCCCGCTTCGATCCGCTTCATTCACGCGATCGGACATGGCGAGTACCGCCGTCTTCAAATGCTCAATCCGAACGGGAATGTTGAGCCCTTGCAATCTAGCCAGTTTGCCCGCTTGCTCACCCTTCGAGGCATCAAGCCTCGGCTCATCTTTTTCAGTGCCTGCCATTCTCAATCGATGTTCGCTCCACTGAAGCGGTCTGGAATTTCTGCGATCGGCTATGAAGGCGATGTGGAAGATCACTACGCGATCAAGATTTCCAGACAGTTTTACTATCACGGAATTCCGATTCTCAAACGCGCCGCTCGACCTCTTTTCGCATCTTTGGAGTTCGCGATTACGGAGTGTGCGGGCCATCTGAACGACGGCTTCCGCAAACCATCGCTCAGCGCGGGCAGAGATCACAGAAGCATGCACCTTTTCGATTTTCTTTCGTCGTCGGTTTCTACAGGAAAGATCGACGAGGGTCGTCCGATGGATTCCGACGCTGATCAAGTGAATCCCTTAGCGACAGGTGCGGAAGAAATGCGTCCTTTGAATCGATCGAATCCAGGGCGGCCAGATCCAGGGACTCACGGATCTCCTTCGAAGGAAAAATTGCGTGTTTTCATCTCTTACAGTTGGGATGACGAATCGCATAAACAAAATGTCCGGGCATTGGCGGAATCGCTTCGTTCGAACGGGCTGAACGTCATCATTGACCAATTCGTACCGCCCAATGAGATTGCCAACTTTCCCGGCTGGATGACGGAACAGGTCGCCCAGGCTGACTATGTTCTGATCGTCTGCACGAAACGATATCACGAGATTGCCACAAATCCTTCGAATGCCAAATCGAGTGGAGTCCTGTTCGAATCGATTCTCTGGCTCAATGAGATTTATTACGAAGCACAAAAGGTTCACAAATACGTGCCGATCCTTTTGGAATCTGCTGATCGTGACCAGATACCGACTGTTCTCAAGGGACGTCCTTCTTATCGCCTTTCGAAATTTCTCCTGACAGACGCAAGTTACGAAGCAATGATTCGGCATCTCACGAATCAGCCTGCTGTGATCCCACCACCGGTCGGGGAGATTCCGGATCTTCCTCCAATGCCTCCTGTTTTCGAAAAATCGGCGAAACCAAAGGGGGAAAAGCCCCACAACCTGCCGTATCCTTCTCTCGCGACGCTTTTCGTCGGTCGTGAGAAAGTCCTTGAAGAACTCCGGCATGCGTTCGTCGAAGCGAATAAAACTTCTGCCCAATCGCCTTTCTTTCAGGTAGTCCATGCACTTGGAGGAATCGGCAAAACGCGGCTGGCTGTCGAATACGCCTGGAAGTATGCGGAACATTACGATGCATTGCTCTTCGTCGGTGGTAACGATCTTGCACGCCTGATCGGTGATCTTGCAGGGTTGGCGGGGACGAATTGCCTCGACTTGAGGCTTCCTGATGACATGATTCCTCGCGATAAGGCCAATCGCGTGCTCCACCATTTGAGGAGCCATCCTGGCTGGCTTCTGATCATCGACAATGTCGACGACGAAACGGCCGCTGGGAATGTCGAAAAATTGCTTCAGGCTCTCACTGGCGGCCATGTGCTGATCACCAGCCGCTGGAGGGGCTGGAACGATCAGTTTTACAAGGTTCGTCCGCTCGATTTGCTGGAATTGTCTTCGGCAAGTGACTTGATTCTGAAGCTGACACAGCGAAATCGGCGCGAAACGCCGGATGACATAAAGGAAGCTGAAGGGCTGGCGACCGATCTGGGACGTTTGAGCCTGGCCATTCAACAGGCCGCGGCATACATCAATGCCTCCCCAAGCCTCTCGATCGCTGAATATAGGGAACGCTGGCAGAAGAAGTTTCGTGAACTCGCTGGTTTCAAGAATTCTTATCTCTACAACAAGGACGAGGGCGGCGAACTGCTGACGATTCTGACCACATGGCAGACCACGTTCGATCGCCTGTCAAAATCGGCGCGATGGTGGATGGATCATCTTGCATTCCTAGCCCCCGAACCGATTCCGACCATATTGGTTGACGAGCTCCATAAACTTGACCCAACTGAGAATAAGCCGGACTGGAATACTCCGGAATCCGCGGTGGCTGAACTCCAGAGATATTTGCTTTTGGACCGTTCGGAAAATGCGTTTCCGAACATTGGACAGATGCATCGTCTGGTACAATCTGTTGTGCGGGAAAAGATGGAAGAGAATAGGAAATCTCAAGTCTGCACAGTTATAGTTGCTGCATTACGGAAACGTTTCACAGGTGATCCTTCAGAAGTAGTGAATCGATCACGACTGGAATCCTTGGAAGGGCATGTAGCACTGATCTTAAGGTCTGTGGCAAATGAAAATACAGACCCTAGAAGTGATTTGGGGATCCTCGAAGAAAAGTATGGTATGTTGCTGAACGCAATGCATCATTATGAATTGGCTGAACCGATTTTGCGTCGGATCGCTGAGGCTTACGAAAAAATCTATGGGTTGCGAGATCCTAGAGTCGCTATTCGGTTTAATAACTATGCCAAATTATTGTTCGAATTGGATAGATATCCTGAATCAGAAAGGTGTTATAAAATCGCGATAGAAGTCGAAATGGGAAGAAGACGTCCGGAACGTTCACGTTTGGCAGATTTTCTAAATAATTATGCAGAGCTATTGAGAAAGATGCGGAGATATAAAGATGCTCTGCCTTTGTACAAAAGGTCGATCTCGATTCATGAATCAGATTCATTGGACAATCCGAAATTGACGATGGTTTTGAATAACATTGCGATCCTATTCATGATAATAGGGCGATTGGAAGATGCTGTTTCAGAGATGACTCGCTCAATTGATATCGCGGAGAAATCATATGGAGTAAACTCTCCGGAGTTGGCGATTGCTTTCGTTAATATGTCGTTAATAATGCAGGAGCTAGGCGACTGGTCAATAGCGGAATACTATATCAATAAAGCGATTGACATCGAGAAGCTGGACTCAGGTAGAAGGTTGGTAGATCTCTCGCTAAGTGAGCTTAGAGCCTGTTATTGACTCAAGTCGCTGATTATGTTCGACTTCTGGTATGGAAAA
>CAZSQA010000014.1:0-132278 GCA_964608915.1 uncultured Isosphaeraceae bacterium | reverse complement strand
AAAAGAGACAGAGCGCAATGTGCTCAGACTTACACCAATCGCGTAACTCCTAAGTGTATACGGTATCTTTCGTTCCGCCGAAAAGTCACCTAACGAAACGGCCCACGGCGGGCTCACCGTGACAGGGCGAGCCCCGTGGGGGTTTCACGCGCGACGAGTTCGGCTGGGCGGCCCTCGAAAAGGACCTGGCCCCCTGCATCGCCAGCCCCAGGGCCAAGCTCGACGACCCAGTCCGCATTTCGGATGATCTCAAGGTCATGTTCGACGACGACCAGCGTGTGCCCCCGGTCGACAAGGCTGTCGAGCGCCTGCCGCAATGTGGTGATGTCAAACGGATGCAGGCCGGTCGTCGGTTCGTCCATCAGGATAAGTTGCCCTGAGCGGGCCGAGCCCGGCGGCGCTTCGCCGGCTGACGCCATCCGAGCGGCCAGCTTGAGTCGCTGGGCCTCGCCGCCCGAAAGCGTGCTCGTCGACTGGCCGAGACGAAGATAATCCAGGCCGACGTCCATCAATTGCCGCAACCGGTTCTGCACGTTCGACTTCGTGCGAAAGAAGCTCCATGCCTCGCGACCGGTCATTTCGAGCACGTCGGCGATCGACTTGCCCCTGTAGGTGATTTCGAGGACTTCGGGTTTGAACCTTGCCCCCTGGCAATCCGGGCAGGTCAAGGTGACATCGGCCAGAAATTGCATCTCGACGGTCGTGAAACCGTTGCCTTCACAGGTGGAACAACGGCCTTCCTCGTTATTGAAACTGAAACGCCCCGCGCCGAATTTTCGAGCCTTGGCATCGGGGGTCTCGGCGAAGACCTTGCGGATTTCGTCCATGATCTTCAGAAAAGTCGCCGGATTGGACCGGCTCGACCGGCCGATCGCTGACGAATCGACCAGAACGACCTCTCTCGGATTCTGCCCTTCGATCTCCAGCCTTTCGAATGGTTCAGGGCGTTCGCATTCCTGGCCGATCACCTGGGCGACTGCCGGGAACAGGGTATCACGCAGAAGCGTCGATTTGCCCGCTCCGCTGACGCCCGCGAATACGGTGAAAGCCCCCAGCGGAATCGAAACGTCGATCGATTTCAGATGGATGCCTCGGGCCCCTGAAAGTCGAATCACGCCTTTGTCGATCGGGCGAACCCTGCGCGCCGGTGTGATTCTCTTTGTCTCGGCGCTCAGCAATGGCAATGTGCGGGATTTTTCGCTCGCTGTCGTCTTCAAGGCTACGCTGACAGGTCCTTGAAAAAGGACCTCGCCGCCATTTTCGCCCGCTCCGGGGCCGAGGTCGACGAGAAAATCGGATCTTCGAACGAAATCGACGTCATGTTCGACGGCGACGACGGTATTTCCGCGGTCGCGCAGGGCATGCACCAGGGTGATGAGCCGGTCGACATCCTGAGAATGCAGGCCCGCCGTCGGTTCGTCCAGCACATAGAGCATGTTGACGAGCCCTGAACCGAGAGCGGTCGTGAGACCGACCCTTTGTGCCTCGCCGCCTGATAGCGTTCGGGCCTGTCGTGCCAGTGTCAGATAGCCCAGACCGACGTCGATCAGATAACCGAGCCGGGCCAGAATGGGGCGGATCGCACGTTCGGCGGCCGGATGTCCGGCATGCTCCGAAGCGATCGATTCGATACGGATTTTCGCTTGATCGAGAGTCAGAACGGCCATTTCCGCGAAATTCAGGTCGCCCAGACGAACGGCGAGCGCCTCGGGCCTGAGCCGGTCACCGCCGCATGCCACGCATGGCCGATATGCCCGCCATCGAGAGAGAAAAACCCGCACGTGCATCTTGTAGGACTTCTTCTCCAGCCACGCGAAGAGATCCCGGATGCCGTAAAGGCCTTTGGATTTGCGGCCCTCGATCGCCAGCGACCGTTCAGCGTCGGACAATTCGCACCAGGGAACGTCCAGACGCAGCCCCAAAACCGGGCCATGTTTTTCGAGGGCCTCCTGCATCTCCTGATAGGCCGGGGTGCGGAAGGGGGCTATGGCACCCTGTGCCAGAGTCAGGCCCGGGTCGGGAATGACGCGGTCGAAATCGATATCGATCACGCGGCCGAAGCCCTCACACGATGAGCATGCGCCGACCGGGCTGTTCGTCCGGAAAAGGGCTGGCTCGGGTGCGATATGGGGCGTAGAGCAGTGGGGGCAGACCCAGTCCTGATGGAACAGGGGCGAGGCTTCGTCGGTGATAATACGGCAGCGGCCGAAGCCCCGTTCGAAGGCTGTCCGGATCGAGTCCTCACGCCGTTCGATCGCATCGGAGCCGCGAACGAGACGGTCGACGATCACGTCCGTTTCGCTCGATGCGTCAGGGGCAGGTATCGGCCCATGTTCGAGAACATGGACGTTCGAGCCGATGCGCAGGCGCAGAAAGCCGCTTTCCCGCAGACTGTCCGCGAGGTATTCCAGGTTCGTCCCGGGCAGGATTTCGAGCGGAAATGCGATCATGTAACGAGCTCGATCGGGCAGGGCATCGACATAGGCCGATACGTTATTGACCGAAGCCGGCTCGATCGCGGCTGAACATTTCCGGCATCTCACTTTTCCCAGGCGGGCGAAGAGTACGGCCAGATGGTCATCGATTTCGGTCATACTGCCGACGGTCGTTCGCGACGACCGTTTCGGCGTGGTCTGGGCCACGGCGACCGAGGCCGGGATGCCTTCGATACGGTCGGCGTCGGGCTTTTCCATCCTTTCGAGAAACTGTCGCGAATAGGCCGTGAACGTTTCGAGATAACGCCTCTGGCCTTCGGCGTAAAGCGTGTCGAAGGCCAGCGAGCTTTTGCCGGAACCGCTCACGCCGGTGATCGCGGTCAGCCGGCCGACGGGCAATTCGACGTCGACGTTCTTCAGGTTATGAACACGGGCGCCGTGGACGCGGATGCTCTTTCCGGCTGGCACTTCGGGACGATCCTTCGCGCTCGGGTGCAATAAAAGGACCCGGCGGGAACGATCCGGCCGGGTTCTGATCGATTCGTGTCGGCAGCGGGCAGGTCAGATCGTGACCGGCTTGCCGGTCGCGCGGCGGACGGGCACGAACTGACCGGCATGCATGAGATAATGCTGACCGATCAGGTTCAGAACCGCGCCGACGGTCGGGGCGATCCGGGCGAAGTTTTCCGGGGCGGGCTTGTCGAGATCGGCATCGGCTAGCGAGTCGATCACGGCTTTCGTCGCGGCACGCTGAGCGGCATACAGCTTGAGATATTCATCTTTCTTGTGGAAATGGCCCGGTTCGGTCCCTTTGGTTTCGGCCTTGGTCGAGTGCACGCCGTCGAAGCCGGCGGGCAGTTCGGGAGAGCTGCCGGGCTTGATGCCTTCGATGACCATACGTTCGACGGAGATCAGGTGGCCAAGTTGCCAGGCGATGTGGTTCATGCCCGGCACGGGGACGGCGAGGAAATCGGCATCGGACAAGTCGCCGACGTAGGAATTGACGATCATGTCGGACATGTCGAGGTTGTGCTTGATGGGGTCTTTGGCGTTCATTGGCGGTGGCGTCTCAATTCTCGGGGTTTCATGGTCGTCGGGGCCCAGATGCGCGCGGTTGCCGTCGGATAGAGGCTCATTCCCGGGCCGCTGTGGCATCCGAATCTTTGACTCCATCGCCGAGTTCGAAATCGGCGATGAAGAGCTGGCTGGTATTTTCCGGGTTACGGCCCTTGCTCGTCCACATCATTTTCTTGCCGTCCGGGCTGAATACGGGCAGGCCGTCGAAACCTTCGGCGTAGGTAATCCGCTTCTGCTTACCGGTTTCCGTGTCCATCAGATAGATTTCGTAGTTCGCGTGTCCGTGAATGGACGTCGAGTAGACGATATGACGGCTGTCCGGCAGGAACCAGGGGCCCCAGTTCACGGCTTCGTTGTTCGTCAGTTGCCGTTCGGACTTGCCTTCCGGGTCGTTGATGAAGATCTGGAGAAGGTCGTTGCCCTTCCGGTCGCTGCGATAGATGATTTTTTTGCCGTCCGGGCTGAAGAACGGGCCGCCGTCGTAGCCCTTGGATTTCGTGATCCGCTTCGCGCCGCTGCCATCGGCCTTCATGATGTAGATTTCGGCATCGCCGTCGCGGAACGAGGTAAAGATGATCTGCTTGCCGTCACGCGAATAGCTGCCTTCGGCATCGTAGCCGGGCGTGTCGGTCAGGCGGGTCAGGTTCGTTCCGTCCGGATTGGCGATGAAAATGTCCATGTGCGGGTCGAAATCCCAGCGATAGCGCTCGCTGCGACTATAGGCCGGGCTTTTTTCCTTCGGATCGGTCGCTTTCCCGGATACGATCGCCGGGTCAAGATGGCTCGAGCCGAACAGGATCGATTTGCCGTTCGGGTGGAAATAGGCGCAGGTGCATTTGCCCTTGCCGGTCGAAACCAGCTTCGGTTTCGCGGCGGGATCGGTGTCCTGTACGTAGATCTGATATTCGCTCTGCCCATCGGGGACAGCCTGATAGATGATCTGTTTTCCGTCCGGGCTGAAGTACCCTTCACCGGCACGTGAGAAGCCCGAAGTCAGTTGGCGGATATTCTTCAGATGGACGCTCTCGAGCCTGGCGATCTCCGCGGCCGGGCGTTTCGGCTCGGTCGAGTTTCCCGGGGGCTGGCTCAAAAGCGCCGTTGCGACGAGTACGGGAATCATCATGGCGAGATGCACCTTCGGAGAGGAAATTCAGAATGCGCGGTGACTGAGAGGGCGACGTCCGGCACTGGCCGCCGGTCCGTTTCCGGATAGTATAGTGACGAGCGGCCTGACCGCCAAGGCAGCGCGACCGTCAGTCGCCGGGATTGTGAACTCTGTGCCGGCGCTTTGCCGTTCCGCTCGACCCAATTCTTCCCGCAAGTCTCCAGCATGGATTCGGAACCTTTGGATACCAAGATTTATACACGCACCGGCGACGAAGGCATGACGGGTATGCTCGGCCCGCGCCGGGTGTTCAAGGACCATGCCCGAATCGATGCCTACGGCACCGTGGACGAACTCAACGCCGTGGTCGGTGTGATCCGCGCGGAGGGGATCGACCCGCAGCTGGACGAGTATCTCAAGACCGTTCAGGACGATCTGTTCGTCCTCGGCTCAGCCCTGGCCGATCCCGACCCCAAAGGGCCTTTCTTTCACGCCATTCACGCCGAGCACGTGGCACACCTGGAACGCGCCATCGACGCCATGCAGGCGGAACTCAAGCCTCTCACGACATTCATCCTGCCCGGCGGTTCGAAAGCCGCCTCGGTGGCTCATCTGGCACGCACGATCTGCCGCCGGGCCGAAAGGGACGTCGTCAGCCTGTCTCATGTCGAACATGAACCGGTCGACCCGGTGGCGATCGTCTTTCTGAACCGGCTGAGCGACTTCCTGTTCGTCATCTCCCGGCTCATCAATCACCGGGCAGGCGTCGCCGATGTGCCATGGCACCCGAAGTGATCGTGGCCAGGATTTTCCGCCTTCCGCTTCAACCCTGAACCGATCGAATCCGGATCCGCCGCCATGGGCCAAACGCCTGAAAAGCCACCGACGTGCGTTCTGATCACTGGCGGCCGCCGTGTCGGGGCCGACCTGGCGTTGCGGCTGGGCGCGAAAGGCGCCTGGATCGCGATGACCTATCGAACCAGCAGGGAGGAGATCGAAGCGACTCTCAAAAAAGTGAGCGAACTCCGGAACTGCCGCACTCTGGCGATTCCGGCGGATCTTTCCGACCCCCGGCAGGCCGCACGGGCTGTGGAATTGACGATCGAAGCCTTCGGCAGGATCGATGCCCTGGTGAACATGGCCTCGATCTTCCCGCGGACCCCGTTCGAAACGCTGAAGCCCGAAGACTTCGACCGCAACATCGCCGCGAATCTCGCGGGGCCCTACCACACGGCCGTCGCAGCCGGTCAGGCCATGCTCAGTCAAACCGATGGCCCGGACGGTCTCAAGGGCCGGATCGTGAACATCGGCGACTGGGCCATCGATCGCCCTTACCGCGATTATTTGCCTTACCTCGTCGCCAAAGGGGGGCTGAAAACCATGACTCTCGCGCTGGCTGCCGAACTGGCGCCTTACGTGACCGTCAACATGATTCAGCCGGCCATGATCGACCCTCCACCACACATGACGGACGCCGATATCGACGAGGTCATAGCGGCGACTCCTTTGAGGCGTGTCGGCAAGCCGGGCGACGTGAATCAGTTAATCGAATATCTTTTGACAGGCACGGCTTTCGTGACGGGCACCTGCATCCGCGTCGACGGCGGCCGGTTCCTCAACGACGGCGGGCCGACCGAACGTGTCTGATCGCCACAAGCCTGCAACTTGACCTTAAGGCCTTACCCACAAAGCCATTCGGATTGCCGAAACGATCCCGGGCATCATCCCCCGGCTACGTTTCTCGCTTTTCGGAATTGACTTTCATCGATGAAGTTCTTGACACACCACCTATCGAAGTGATATCACATCGATATCCCAAGAACGTCATAGCGTTCTTGAAAGCAAGGTCGCCTTTTTCGACCGGTTTCGACAGGAAAGGCCAGCCCCGATGATCGCGAGGAAGTTCTTCCGCCTCTGTTTGAGCGTGACGGCCATAGTGTTCGTCACCGCAGTGTCAACCCCGGTACGGGCCGCAGACGAACCGGCGAAAAAAGCCGCGGCGGCGCCAGGCAAATTTGTGGGAAGCTGGAGTGGCAAAATCGCCGGCCAGCTCGAATTGATCGTCACCATCGTGCCGAAAAAAGACGATCCGGCAAGTTTCACGGGTTCGTTCGACGTACCGGCCCAGAATGTCGCCGGATTCGAACTCGACAAGATCGAAGCGAAGGGCGATGCGATCACGTTCGCCCTGAAAGGCGTGCCCGGCGATGCACGTTTTGAGGGCAAGATCAGCGGCGACGGCAAATCGATCTCCGGCACGTTCTATCAGGGCCCCGCGAAGCTCGATCTGAATCTGACGATCGCTCCGAAACCGGCCGATAAAACGATGACGAAGCCACCTCTGGCTGCTCCTGAAGGCCCTGACGGCAGCGCAAAACCCGCCGACGCGAAAGCAGCGAGCGCATCGCCACTGGCAGGATCCTGGCGCGGTAAGGTCGGCGGTCAACTCGAAATCATCTTCAAGTTCCTGCCCCCGTCCGAATCGGGCAAAAGCTGGTCAGGTTCGTTCGACGTACCGGCTCAGAACGTCAAGGGTTACGCGCTCGAGAAAATCGACTGGACCGGCAAAGCCCTGAAATTCGGACTCGGCGGCGTACCCGGCGATGCCCGTTATGAGGGAACGATCACCGAGGACGGCAAATCGCTCAAGGGGCGATACCGCCAGGGGCCCGTCGATTTCGAGCTGGAGCTGACCAAAGTCGTGGCTAAGGTTTCGAACATCGATTCGAAAACGATCGACGACATCGCGAACAAGCTTCTGGCCGACTGGAAAGCTCCCGGGCTCGCCCTGGCGGTCGTCAAAGACGGTCAGATCGTGCACGCCGCGGGATACGGGTTCAAGAACGTCGAGAAAAAAGAGCCGATGACGGCCGACACGCTCCTGGCGATCGGAAGCTGCACGAAAGCGTTCACGACGGCCACGATCGCGTCGCTCGTCGAGCAGGGTGTGCTCGATTGGGATCGACCTGTGAACCAATACTGGCCTGAGTTCCGGATCGTCGATCCTGCGACGACCCAGTTCGTCACCCTGCGGGACATGGTCTCGCACCGCACCGGTCTGCCGCGTCATGACCTGATGTGGTTCGCCGGAGAACTGCCGCGTGCCGAGATCCTCAAGCGGGTCGAGCACCTTCAGCCGGCCGCTCCGATCCGGCAGAAGTGGATCTACAACAACATCATGTTCGTCACGGCCGCCGCGGCAGCGGAACGTGCGACCGGCAAGAGCTGGGAAGAGCTCGTGCGGGCCACGATTCTCGACCCCCTCGCCATGAAGCGGACGAACTTCCACATCGGCGAAATGACCTCCGACCCGGATCATGCCGTCGGATATCACGACAAGGGCAAGTCTAAGGACGGCTTCAAGCCGAAGCCCTATCGTGAAATCGCGGGGATGGCACCCGCGGGGTCGATCAATTCGTCCGCCAGGGAAATGGCGGCCTGGATGGCCATGCACCTGGGACATGCTCAGAAGACCAGTGAAAATGGTAAGGAAATCCTGCGCAAGACGACGATCGCCGAGCTGCACACGCCCGTGATGACCGGCGGCGGAGCGGCGGGCGAAAGAAAAGACGTGCACGACCTGGGCTATGCTCTGGGCTGGGGTGCCGAAAGCGATCGCGGCAGGCGTGTCGTCAAGCACGGTGGTGCGATCGACGGGTTCGTGGCCCTGGTTTCGCTTTGGCCGGACGACGATCTGGGGATCGTGGCCCTGGTGAATCAATCCGGTTCGGCACTGCCGGGAATCGTCTCCAAAACGGTCGCCGACAAGTTCCTCGGCCATGCCGAAGTGGACTGGTCCGCACAGGCTCTGGCCAAGGTCGCCGCCGCGGAAGCGGCCACCGCTATCGCGAAGGCCGACAAGGCGAAATCGCGGATCGCCGACACGAAACAGTCGCACCCGGCGAAAGCCTATGCGGGCACTTACGAAAACCCGGCTTTCGGAAAGCTCGTCGTATCGAACGAGGGCGACGGCCTTAAGCTCGCTTACGGCGTCGTGAACATCCCCCTGAAGCACTGGCATTACGACGTTTTCGTCGCCGATGGCCTGAAACCTGAAGACGACGCGTTCGAGGACAAGCTCTTCCGGTTCGTCGTGGAAACGGACGGGTCGATCGGGTCGGTGACCTCAGACTTCGAGCCGATGATCCCTCCGGTGGTCTTCAAGCGGATCGCCGACGGCCGAACGTCCGACCCGGCATTTCTGGATACGCTTACCGGCGAATACGAACTCGCGACGCAACTGTTGCGCATCGAAAGGACCGGAACGACGCTTCAGGCCGTTCTGGCAGGGCAGCCGATCTATCGTCTCAAGCCATCGAAGGAGCTGACGTTCGACTTCGATGGCCTGACGGGCTTCCGCATCCGGTTCGAAACCGACGCCGCGGGCAAAGCCACAGGCATCGCCGTCGAACAGCCCAATGGCACGTTCGCAGGCAAAAAGAAGGCGAAATAATCCGAAACTCTTGACGCGAAGCCGCGTTTTGCGTCACGCCCCGGCACTTCGCCGGGGCGATTTTTCGTTCGATCGCGATGCGAACGGGTTCGCGATCATCGAAGGAACGCGCGTGCTCGACCGTTCATGCGTCGAGCCCTTTCGCCCAGCGGCGCACCCAGTTCAGGGCGTGCTTTGCGGCACGTTCCTGAATGATATCGCGGGGTTGTTCCTCACCCAGCCGCAGGGCCTTGGTTTTGACACCGTCCGGCGTGGCAAGGCCCAGCCAGACCAGGCCGACCGGCTTTTCAGGCGTTCCACCGCCTGGTCCGGCGACGCCCGTGGTCGAGACGGCGACGTGTGCCCCGAACTTCAGCCTGGCCCCGGCGGCCATGGCTGCCGCAACTTCCGCCGATACGGCCCCGAAGTGCGAAATCAGCCCTTCCGGAACGCCGAGCAGTTCCTGCTTCGCCGCGTTCGAGTAGCTGACGACACCCCCGAGAAAGACCGAGCTGACGCCCGCCACGCGAGTCAGTTTATGAGCGATCGTGCCACCCGTGCAGCTTTCGGCGCAGGCCAGCGTGAGAGATCTTTTGGTCAATTCGGCATAAACGGCTTTTTCCAGATCGTCCTCGTCCTCGCCGATGATCAGATCCGAGAACCGTTCGTAGATCGTTTCGACTGTGCTCCGGGCGATTTCGTCCGCGATTTCGGGCGTCGATCCGCTCGAGAAGACACGAAACGAAATCGTCGCCTGATGGGCCGTGATGCCGACCTCCGGGATCCGCCCGCGAGCGGTGAGGTCGAGTGCGTCGGCCTCGATCTCGGACTCGCCTCTACCGAACATATTGATTTTGCGGATTCTCGTGACCTGTTGAGCGAGCCCCCGCGCGGAAAGACGCGGTACGACCTGTTCCCGGTACATGATCTTCATTTCGGAGGGCACACCGGGCAGGCACGCGATCGTCGCCCGCCCGAGGCCCATCCAGATACCTGGCGCCGTGCCGACCCGGTTCGCCAGCGGTTCGGCACCTTCGGGCAGTGTGGCCTGAATCCGGTTACGGGCGACGAGGTCGGGGAAGGCTTTTTCCAGCTCAGCGACGACCCGATCGGGATCGGTCGAAGTTCCGCGCCGGCTGGCGAACAGCGTGCAGATCGCGACCAGGCTCGGTTCGTCCAGCACGAGTTTGCGCCCGGCGACGGCCGCGACGGCGTCGCGGGTGATGTCGTCCTGAGTGGGCCCAAGGCCGCCGGTCATCACGATCAGATCCGCACGCTGAGAGGCCATCGCCAGCGCCGTGACGTATTCGACCATGTCGTCGCCGATAGTCGTGTGATAGATGCAGGCGATGCCTAATTCCGCAAGCGCGGCGGCTATCCATGCGGTGTTGGTGTCGACCCGCTGGCCCGTGATCAGCTCCGTACCCGCTGCGATGATTTCGGCTTTCATGGAATCTTCTTCGAGGAATTTCGCCCGACTCACGGAACATGGCAAGACGCTGCGTCAGGCATTCGGATGCCGACCGCGAGGCCTATGCGCGGCATGCAGTTACGAGCGAACCTGGGGCGAGTCGTGGGCGGTTTCGTTGTCTGGCCACATCATACCCGCATGGGATGGTTGCGAAAATCCACGGGGGTCGTATATTTTAGCGTAAGGACGATCCGGTTCGGGATCGTCCACTCGTTCACATCTCCAGCGCATGCACCTGAGAAGACATGAAATATCTGGTCACCGGCGGTTCGGGATTCGTTGGCAGTCACTTGTGCGAGAGATTGCTTGCCGACGGAAACCAGGTGCTCGTTCTCGATAACCTGAGCACTGGCCGGTACGGGAACATCTCGAACCTGGAAGGTCGTCCTGGCTTCGAGCTGCGCGTCGGTTCCGTGAACGACTACCAGCTCGTCGAAGAATGCGTGCGTGAATGCAGTGCGGTGTTTCACCTGGCCAGTGCCGTCGGCGTGCGGCTGATCGTCGATCAGCCGGTGCTCACGATCGAAAGCATCGTCAACGGGACGGACAATGTCCTGCGCGCTTGCTCCCGTTATCGCCGCCGCACGCTCATCACCTCCACGAGCGAAGTTTACGGCAAAAGCGATCAGCTCCCTTTCCGTGAAGACGGCGACAGCGTGATCGGTGCCACGACCACCCGGCGCTGGGCCTATGCCTGTGCCAAGGCTCTTGACGAATTCCTGGGCCTCGCCCACTGGCACGAAACCCGTCTGCCTGTCGTGATCGTCCGCCTGTTCAACACTGTCGGACCACGCCAGACCGGCCAATATGGCATGGTAATTCCGCGATTCGTCCGCCAGGCGCTCGCGGGCGACCCGATCACGGTCTACGGCGATGGCTCACAGGCACGCTGCTTCGGGCACGTGAAGGACGTCATCGAGGGCATCGTCGGGCTCATGAACCATACCGACGCGCCCGGCAAAGTTTTCAATATCGGCAACGACGAAGAAACGACGATCATGGAACTCGCGAAGCGAATCATCGCCATGACCGGCTCGAAGTCGGAGATCGACATCATACCCTTCAGCCAGGCCTATCCGGCCGGCTTCGAAGACATGCACCGCCGGATCCCCGACCTGTCCAAAATCCGCAACCTGCTCGGCTATGAACCGAAGCGGAATCTCGACTCGATCCTCAAGGACGTGATCGACGAATTCCGGGCCGGGCAGTCGATCTGACCGCCCCCGTTCGAAAATTCGAGCCAGCGGGATGCCTCAGCGGACAGGAATTCTCCGATCGACATGGTCCTTGCCGTTGACCCGGCCAGAGACGACTTCGATCTCGGCATTCGCCGGGTCGCCCGTGTTGGCCTTGAGTTTCGCGGCCGTCCCTGCGGCGTCCAGCGTGCCCGGGTCGCCGATCTTCAGCGCGGGCCCGGCGGAACTCGCGCCGAAGGTGTTGCCCGAGATTTCGGATGAGAAATAGGTGCGCCCAGCGCTCGATTTGATCGTCGGCCCCTGATCGGTCGCGATGCGGGCCGGCAAAGCGGCCCCGGTGACGCGGTTTTCGCGGATCGCGAGCCCCGCCATCGGCGCGTGCGACCAGCCCCAGACATTCGGGGATTCGGTCGGAAACGCCGTGATCCGCATACTTTCGCCGCCGCCGGTCAGAACGTTCTTCGCGACGACGGTGCCGAAGTGGTTGCCGGCGAGGCAGAGATTGAAGGCGTTGTCCGAGCCGGTCGCGTCGATCGTGTTGCCCTCGATGCGTGTCGACCGGAAACCGCTCGCCACACTGATCACCGGTCTGGGCCCTGAATCGCCGGCTGACGGCAACGGAGGGCTCACCCGGAAGGCACCCTGGCCAAGATTCTGCTGAATCGTGACGAAGTCGCCCGCCTCGTCACCGGTCAGAACCGTGACGGCATCGCCAGGTGCCGGAGGCCCGCCAGGCGATTCGTCGAGTACGACGATCGAGCCGTCCGAAGAAACGGCCGACGGAACGCCCTCGAACTTCAGGCGATACGATTCGGTCAACAGAATTTCGTTGGCGTTCATGTCGCCGATCGTGTCGTCCTTGCGCGGGCCGACGTTCCGGACGATATTGCCCTCGACGCGCACGCCATAACCCTGCTGCGTCAGATTCGCGAAACGCCAGAGTTTGCCGGAGCCTCGCGTGGGTTCGACCCGGTTGGACAGGATCTCAAGATCGACCGGCCGAGTGACGGCGAACGCGTCGTACGAAAACGTGCCGGGCAGGGGGCCGTCATGCCGGTTCTGGGCGATTTTCCACGGCCCGCCGGCCAGGTGCACGGTTCCGCCTTTCAGCACGCAGCCCTCGATCCTGCCCAGCGCGGCATTCAACATTTTGACGAGCTTGACGGCTTCAGGGGGCTGAGTCGAGCCGCCCTTTCCGCCGGGGCCGGTGATGTCCAGCTTTTCGAGAACGATCCCCCAGTGCGTCGCATCGTGATCGAACCCTCGATCCTCAGGATCGGTCGTGGATATTACCGCCGGGCCATATGCGACATCGTCTTTCCAGTCGATCGAATCGGAACAGCGGATCGTCATTCCGGAAAGGCTGACACCGCCGCTTCGAACCTTGATCGCAGCCCGCCAGGGCTCGCCCGACCGGCCTGAAAAATGGAGTACGGGCCGGGCATTCGGGGCCGCTTCGATCCGTGTGGGGCGATCGATCGAAAGTGTCGCCGGCAAGTCGTAATCCCCATCGGCCAGAACGATCGTGCCGCCTCGATTCACGGCAGCCTGCAAATCCTGGCCGGGGCGAACCTGGGTACGACTGGCCGAAACCGGAGGAATCCGGCGATCGATGTCCGTCGTTCCGCCCTGTACGTTCACGAAGCCGAACGAGCCGTCCGCGTAAGTGAGCGACAGTGAGAGGGGCTGGCCGTCCATGTCACGGGCCGGCTGGAATTCCAGAATCGCTTTGTCCGTTCCGCTTCGTTCGACGAAAAGGGGCTGAAACGGCAGTTCGGATTTCGAGTTCTGAGTCGCAAAAATCGCGCCGGCTTCATCGGTCAGAACCGCGGACATGACTCGTGGATCGCTAGCCATACCCGAAAGCTCCAGCTTCACGGCCCAGGCGCCGGCTTTGGACCTGGCCGCCGGCCCGAGCCATTTCGCCTTGATCTTCGATGCCGTCACTTTCGGCAACGCCCGCGTGGGCATCGGTTTGTCGGCGACGGCGGCCCCGGCGGAGAGATTCGCTTCCGTCACCGCTTCCGAGGCGTATTTCAGGCGTACTTCCATCTTGCGGCCATCGAGCGAGCCCCAGGTTTTCGAAGGCAGCGCCAGAATCAGTCTCGCGGTAGGAGCGTTTTTCGGTTCACGAACCAGCTCCGCGTTCCATGCCCCTTTCGGATTGACTCCGAACGACCAGCGGAACTTGTCGTCCTCGGTGCGGACGTCGACGGCGGCCACGTCGTCGCGATCCGAAAGCCCCGAAAGTTCGATCACGACATCTTCGAAGCCGTCCGGACCGACAGCCGGGGAGGGGTTCGTGAGATCGACGGGCTTGCCGGCCTCCTGGCCGATCCAGCGGGAAGCGATTCGGGCGGAAGCCACGGGCTTCGTCGGATCCGCCTTGCCGCCCGGGAAATAGACGCTCTTTTCCGGTTGGCCGGGCACCGTCCACTTCAGTTCGAATTCACGCCCGGTTTCTTCCTGCCCGCTTTCGAAAAAGAGCCTGGCCGATTGATTCGCCGGGTCGGGGATCATGTGAATCGCCCAACCGCCTGGCGGCATGCCGTTCGGGGCCCATTGCCATTCACCGCCGCCATGCCCTTTCAGGACGATGTTCGTGACCTGGCCGACAGGAATTCCGGAGACATCGATGCGAATGTCCTGAATTCCGTTGCCGCCGAGTGTGGTGGCCTTGCCCGCGAAGTCTTCGCCCGTCTGCCCCATCCATTTGGCGGATGTCGATCCGCGAGGAGCGGCGGAGCGTGCGCTCGGACTGGCGGCAGACCGCCGCCGGGACTGAGCCGAAGCGGAATCGACCGGCAGCAACGTCTGCGAGACGAGGCACATCAGCAGCGAATGATACAGGCGTCGAGACATCGTTCGGCTCCATCCCTGACTTGCTGGCCATCGAATCGTCCACGCAACGACTTGCGTGTCATGAACCGGCCAACGCATAGCTTCGGATTCCATCTTTTGTCATAGTAATGCGACGAATCATGATCGCGAAGCCCAGTTCTCCGCCTGAACGCTCAGGTCAGCGGCTGGGTCGAATCGGATCGGCCGGCTCGGGAGCGGGCAACGTCCTGATTTTTGCCGGATTTCGCGTCACCACTCACGCAACAGAACGACCAGGATCGCTGACATGAGTTCCAAAATCGCCGTTTTCTGGCCTGGCGACTATCGAGCCAAACCGAACGAATGGGCTCTCGATCAATCGAAGGAAGCCACGACCCAGCTTTTCGCCGCCCTTAAAACGCTCGGCAAGAGCCCTTATCTGATCGAAGGGTATCTGACCCGGCCCGGTGAATCGATCCGCAAACTCGGGCCCGTCCACGACCCCGCCGTAGGTCTCTTCGTTCACTGGACTTACGCCCCGCACACCGTCGACGGTGTCGTGGGTAAGGACACGCCGCTGCTCTTGGCCTCGAACTTTTCGGGAACCTGGCCGGGCCTTGTGGCGCTTCTGAACACGGCTGCCAGTCTTGAAGTCGTCGGTCGATCGGCCAGCCGCGTGTGGACACGCGCTGCTGACTGGACGACAGACGAGTTTTTCATGGAGCATCTTCGTGAATGGGCTGAGACGGGCGTCACCACGTATCCGGAAGACGAAATCCACAAGACCGCGCCGGTTTCCGCCGCGGCGAAGGGTGTGGCCCAGGGCGTGCTCGACGCGATTTCGGCCAGGCGCATTCTGGCGCTGATGCTGGGCGATACGTCGATGGGCATGATCAATGGCTATTTCGGCCCGAGGGTGCTTACGAAGATCGGCTTCACCGAGCATAAGGTCGATCAGGCGTGGATTCTCGAACGTCGTGGCTCGGTTTCTGCGGAACGAGTCGAAGCGGCATTCAAGTTCGTCGTGGACAAGGGCGTCACGTTCCACTGGGGTGAGACGGACGCCGAGGATTTCACGCCTGAATCGACTCGGGAACAGCTGCGAGACTACCTGACGGTGCTCGACATGATTCAGGAATTCGAGGCCGACTGCCTCGGGTGGCAATATCAGCTCGGCCTTCTGAAGCTCACGCCGCCCAGCGACTTCGCGGAAGGCCTGTTCAATTCGCATGCCCGGCCTGAAGGCAACGGCCACCCGATCATCACTTCGACGGAAGCTGATCAGGGCAACCTGATTCCGATGGAGCTGATGAAGCGGATTCTTGAGGCGAAGGGCTTGCCCGGGGCGGTCATGTTCCACGACGTGCGCTGGGGTGCCGAGCACGATGGCCGGTTCCTGTGGATTCTGCTCAACAGCGGCTCGTGCGGGGCATATGCTTTCAACCATGACGTGACGAGCTTGAAGGGGACACACAGCTACCGGCAGCCGGCTGGCTATTTCCCCGTTCCTGGCGGCACGTTCGCCGGTTCGAGCATGCCGGGCGACATCACCTGGGCCCGGGCCTGGCTGGACCGTTCAGGCGAACTCGTCATGGATCTCGGCCGCGGCGAATCGGTGGATCTGCCGGAAGACGTGCGGGAATCATGGTGGCAGGGCACGACACGGCAATGGCCGTTCATGGCGGCCGATCTGGGCTGCGACTGGAACGCCGTGATGGCCCACTATATGTCGAACCATGTGGCCGTCGCCTATGGCGACATCCTCGGCGAGCTGGTCGCCGTGTGCGGCGGGCTCGGCATTCGCACGCGGGTCTGGGGCAAAGGCACTCAGGCCTGATCGACGGTTCCGAAGGCTTGACGGCCGCGGCAGGTTCGGCGAATCGACGTGTTTCGAACCGAAGCCTGTGCGGCAGTCAAGTTTCGGCGACTTCCAGGCGAATCCGTTTCTGGCGACCTTTTCGGTCGTAACGTTCGAGCCGGAACCATTGCCCCCGAACCGCCGAACAACCGTTCCGCGGGCTTGGCGGCCAGGCCGGCGATTCGCTATGATAAATTCATTCCGGGCGTCATCATCGCCACGGCGACATCATCCGTTTCGTCCATGGTCCGCAGGAACCGCAGAATCTCATGAAGACACTCGTCATCGCCAGGGCGACATTCAAGGAGGCCGTGCGTCAGCCAGCTTTCTTCGTCCTGATCTTCCTCGCCTCGTTCTACCTGTTCTGGTCCATCTTCGTGTCTTATTTCACCTTCGGTGAAGACATCAAGATGTATAAGGACACGGGTCTGACGACGATTTCTTTCGTCTCGCTGCTGCTGGCATTGTTGACGGCCAGTTCGACGGTGGCCGACGAAATCGAAGGCAAGACGGCGATCACGCTGCTTTCGAAACCGATCAATCGCCGTCAGTTCCTGCTGGGCAAATACTTCGGCATCGAAGCCGCCGTGCTGTTGATGATCCTGATCCTGGGGGCCACATTCTGTGCCGGTGTCTGGTACAAATACGCCTATGACCTGCGTGAATCGGCCGGCGGTGCAGCCGAGCTGGACAAGCGAATCAGCCAGGTGATGCAGGTGCTTCCGGGCCTGGCGCTGGTGTTCTTCGAAGTGAGCCTGCTGACCGCCATCAGCGTCGCCATTTCCACACGATTGCCGATTCTGGTGAACATGGTGCTGTGCATCACCGTATTCTTCCTGGGGCACCTCACACCCGTGCTCGTCAGCGCGACCGGGGGCGAAGGTGCCAACGACCTCGTCCAGTTCATGGCCCGGCTCTTCGAATTCGTGCTGCCCTCGCTCGAATTCTTCAACGCCGGTCCGTCGATCGCGACAGGTTCGCTGATCCCCTGGACGGAATACGTGCTGCCGGCGTTCATCTACTGCGCCATGTATTCGGCTGTCGCTCTCTGCTTCGCGTTCATCCTTTTCGAGGATCGGGACCTGGCCTGACCCAGTTCCCGCGCAGTCACGGATGAGGTTTCGACGGCCTTTGCCCCTCGGCTCGGAGACCTCCATCGATGCATCCCGATTCGCAAACGAATCTCATCCGTGGCCTGAAGCAAGTCGCGACTCGTCATCGTCGATCGATGGCCGCCTGGCTCATCGCGGCCGTCCTTGTCGAAACGATCCTGTACGACGTCGCATCCCAGTTCATTCAACACGCGGTCACCGGTCAAGTGCCGCGATCGCTGATCGTCCCGGCTCAGTGGCTGGGTTTCGAAGCTGGTGCGACATTCTTCGGTTCGCATTTTTTTCGAGTCTCGCTGATCGCCGTCGTTCTTCTGGGCCTGCGTTCCCTGTGTCTGGGCTTTCGAGACCAGGCCGGGGACGAAACGGCACTGAGCATCGTCGGCGAAATTCGTTCTCGATTGTTCCGTGAAACGCATCGTACGAGCGGCGCATTGATCGCCCCTGAGGTGGCGGACGAGACGATCGACCTGGTCGAGAATCAGGCCGCCGTCTACGGGCAAGCGGTTGCCGACGAACGCCGGAATCGGGATAACGTCCTCGTCAGGCTCATCTTCGGATTCGTGATCATGGCTGCGATCCGAGTCGATTTCGCCGCCATTCTGGCTTGTGCGACGATTCTTTTCCGGCTGCTCGACGAGGCCTTCCGGAGAGCAGCCGACCAGGAACTCACTTCGCAGAGCCGCGAATCGGACCGTCTTCGCCACGCGCTGCGGGAAGAGCTTCGAGAGGCCTATCAAGGGCGTGCCATCGGTTCGGAGATGGGCCAGGACCGACCTTCCGAGGATTGCCTGGATCGACTGACCCAGCGCGACGCGGAATTCGCACAGAATCTGCGATCGATCGTCGCGACCCGCCGCTGGGGTCAAGTGACGATCGTCGCCATGACGCTCCTGTGCCTGGCCACGCGTGCCGCCAGCGAAAGCCCGACCCCGTTCCAGGCGATCTCGCTCTTGACTCTGGGCACGTTCGCAGCCTCGTTCACGCTTCTGGATCGCACTTCACGTCAGGGACCGGCGAAACGGCAGTCCACCCCCGGCATGGCCCCGATCGAGCGTCTGCACCAGGCACTGACGAGTTCCGCCCGGATCTGGGACGTCAGCAGCCCCCGGATCCTTCAGCCTTGCCGAAACCGGATCCTTGTCGACAAGATTCCGCTGGCGGCTCGATCGCATGATCCGGAATACCTCAAAACGCTCGATATCGTTCTCCCGGCCCGCAAAATCACAGCGATCGTTTGTCCCGACCCGACGTTTCGTTCGAAACTGATGCGGTTGCTGGCTCGCTGGGAAGATCCGGAGACTGGCCGAATCGAAATCGACGGCGTCGACCTTCGCGAATTTTCGATCGCCTCCACGCGCTTGCAAATCGGCACGATCCGGTCCGATGCCTACGTGAACGACGGATCCGTCATCGAAAATATCGTTCTGAACGACCCCAGGGCGAATCTTTCCAACATCATCGATGCCGCCAAGGCCGTGCACGCTCACCGCATGATCCAGCGGCTGCCCTCAGGCTACGATACGATCATCGACTCGGACAAACCTGCCGGAGAACAGGCCTATTTGCGGTATCTGATCGCGCTGGCCCGCGGCAAGTGGCACGATCCCTCCATCCTGATCGTCGAAGAACCCGCCGCGCCGATGACGCGAGGCATGAAGGAACTTCTGCGCGACGCTTATCGCAGGCTCAGCCAGGATCGCACGGTGATTCTATTCACGCGCCATGCCGCGAGCGTCCTGGTGGCGGATCAGGTCGTCCTGATCGGCCAGAGTCGCGTCATTTCGGGCGATCCTCGCCAGCTTATGGCCACACATAAAGGGTTCCGCCGCGCCATGGCCGAAATGGGCCTGGGCCTGAAAGCGAATACCCGGTCGAAATCCAAATCCAGGCATCGTGCGGCACGGCTGATCGCCGAAGGGCCATCCAGGGAACAGCCGCCTGGCGACCTGATGAAGATCGACAGAAAGCTGCCCTGAAAAACCTGCGACTCAGGCGTAATCATCGACAGTGGGCTTGATCAGCAATTCCAGGACATTGGCCCGGGCCGGCAGTTTCACCACGAACCTGACGGCCTCTGCCACGTCTTCCGGCTGCAGGATCACGGGCCGGCGATGATCCGGCACGGGCTGGGGCCGCTTTTCGAGGATCGGCGTGTTCACCTCACCGGGATAGATCACGGTCGAACGGATGTTGTTGGCGGCCTCTTCACGGGCCAGACAAATTCCGAATGCCGATTGCCCGAACTTGGCCGCTGAATAGCCGATACCGCCGAGCGTGCTCGCCCGCTTGCCCGAGATGGAGCAGATCTGGACGATCGTGCCGCTTTTCGCCTGCCGCATGTGGGGCAAAACCGCCCGGGCGATATTGAAAGCGCCGTTGAGATTGACGTCGATCAGCGTATCCCAATCCTCAGGCGTCAATTCCTTCATCGTGCGGCGGGGCAGGTTGGTGCCGGCGTTCGAAACGAGCACGTCGAACCGTGTCCAGCGGCTTTCCAGAATCCGCATGGCTTCGGCGACCGAGTCACGGTTGACGACATCGCAAGGAACGACGATGGCCTTTCCGCCATCAGCGAGAATTTCGGCCGCGGTAACTTCAAGGACATCCGCGCGCCGGCCAAGCAGGGCGACTTCGAACCCTTCGGCCGCGAGGGCCTTCGCCGTGGCATGACCGATACCGGTGCCGGCTCCCGTGACGATAGCCGTGGGAGTGGAAGAGGATGACATGGTACTGATTTCTCGAATACGCGAAGAGGCGGGATGGAAATGTCCGTAGCGGGCAGATTATAGCGACCTGAGCCCCTTCCGCGAAAGCCGCTCCTGTCGTAATGCCGGCAGCTGAGAAGTCGCAGGCTGTGCGAACTTCCTTCGATGAATCGCCCTGGCCATTCCGGGTTCGTCACGAGTGATCGCGCAATCGTGGCGATCCGGAATCCTCGACGAACCACGCGTCGTACGGTCATCACGAACTCTTGGGATCGCACCGAATGATCCGGTCGGGCGATTCTTGACTTCTTTCGACCGATTCCGCACCATTGGGCCACAAGCCTCGCGATGAACAGCCTTTTCGATCACGCGGCCCCTTGCTTCGAAGCGATTCCATGGCTTCGAGTCCAGTACATGAGTCACCCGGACGCTGATTTCGAAAGCAAGTTATCCCGGAATGCCACGGCATCCGGTGTGACTGAGAACTATCGCGAATCGCCCTGGTCGCTCATGCCCCATGCGAACCGACACGATTCGAGCCCGGAAAGCAAATGCCAGGAAAGTGATTGACCACGCCGTGAGAAAGCGATTCAGGCCCTCGCATTTCGAAAGTTTCGAAGATCGCACGCTTATGGCCGCCATGGCGATTCGCGGAAATATGACTGCGATCGTTAGCCGGAAGGTGGCCGTCCAGGTTTCGGAACCGACAACGCCCCCGCTGGACGAACTGAAAACGACATACGAAGGCAGAGAAGGCGGGCTTTACGGACAAGGGACGAATGAGCCGACCGGGGCTCTTGCCCGTGCGGCCGAAGCCGCGGCGAAGCAGATCAAGCCGACGAATGCCAGCGGCACCGCTGCCTCGAATGGCCGGATCGGGTTTCTCACGATCGGGCAATCCACGACGCGCATGGTTTTCGATGCGTTTCGGAAAGTAGCCAGGAGCCAGAAATCCGCGAATGTCGTTTTGGTCAACGGCGCGATCGATGGCGACGGTTCCGACGATTGGGCGAACCGGAGCGGTCCGTGGGCCAGTGCGCTCAAGCAAGTCACGAGGGCAGGTCTGAAGGCATCTCAGGTTCAGGTCCTCTGGCTCGAGTCCGCGCTGTTTTTCCCGAAACGATACGGGAATTTCGAAGCCAGAAATTCGATTTACGTTCGACATCTGAATGCGATCGTCAACCGTGCTTCACAGCAGTTCCCGAATTCGAAGCTGATCTTCGTTTCGTCACGCTATTACGGCGGTTGGGCGACGAAACCGACTTCGCCGGAACCTTATGCCTACGAATCCGCGTTCGGCGTTCGTGACCTCATTCTGTCCCGAGTGCCAGATCCCGCCGAATCGGCATGGCCACAAGTCGCGAAACCGGTCGTGCTCTGGGGCCCGTATTATTGGACGGATGGCAGACAGCCCAGCGAGGTTGACGGTCTGTCGATGAATCGAAGCGACCTGAAGGCAGACGGAGTGCATCCGACACGCACCGGCGAAGCGAAGATCGCGGACCAGTTGATTCGGTTTTTCGCCGGGAATCGCTATTCCCGAGACTGGTTTACAGGTCAACCGTCGAATGGATAATGCAATCGTCATTCCGGACCGACGGAATCCGGATTTCGATCTGACGAAATGAAATCAAACCCGCCTCATGGAAGATAGCGGGTTCGGTCGTGTTCACCGGACCTCGAAGGCCGCAGCCTTCGAACCCCGGCTCACATTCCGGCTCAGGCTCCGAAACGCCGCGTCGCTCTCGACAGGTTTCGTCGAAGGGCAGATGCGATCATCCCGGGTCGTGCGGTTTTCACGACCGTGGCTTTGGAGCTCTGGGCGATCTTCTGAAGGTTGCCGGTCGGCACCGGCTGAGCGGTCGATTCGCTGGATCGCCGTGCGACGGCTTCGCCCGTCCAGACCTGCACGTTATTCCATTTCACGCCGCCCTGAAGCGAATCGAGCGAGATTCCGCCGGCAGGATTGGCCGCGAGGTTGACGTTGACGCCGTTGATCCTGACCGTTTTCGTCGGAAGGGTGACGACCGGAGTTTCAGGCGTTTGAGCATTCGCATTGCCTGGCACGCTGACGACGGGTGTCTCAGGTGTGCTCGGCGCAGGTGTCACGGGAGTCGAGGGAACGACGGGCGTCGTCACGACGTTCGATCCCGAAGCGACCGGTTTGGTTGGGACGAGGGCCAGGCTCGCGGCCAGATCGATTTGAGGAATCTTGAGATTCGTCACCGGATCGATCGTCGCGTTTCCGCCCTGTTTCAGCCAGGAATCGATTTGACTGACGGTGGGCAGCGTGCCGAATTCGCGGAAGTACTTCTGCTGCATCAACACGATCGACCCGCTGACGACAGGAGCGGCGAAGCTGGTGCCGTCGACGGATTCGTACGAACCATTGCCCGTGATGGCCCGGAATCCGCTGCTGGGGGCCGCGATATCTGTCGCATTTTCGCCCGCGGTGGCCGACCCGAGACGCTGGGCGTTCGAAGCGATCTGGCCGGTCGAGGGATCGACGCCGGTGACGGAGATCGTGTCTTTGACGATCGCCGTGAAGCCCATACCCTCACGGCCCTTGAAGCTGTTGCCCGATGCCGAGACGACCGGGATGTTGAGGGCCTTGAGTTTGGCGATCGCGTCCGTCACTCGCTGGCCATGGCTGGTGTCGTACTGAAACCAGTTGAGCGTATAGTTCATCGAATCGGACAGCGAAATGTTCACGACCGAGATCTTGTATTTGTCGTGATTCGCGGCGACCCATTCGAGGGCGTCGGCGATCCGGGCGAAGGTGGAATTGCCGCCGTCGTCGAAAACCCGCAGAGCGACGATATCAGCCCCGGGGGCGATGCCGGGATTCGAAGCGTCTTCGGAAGCGATCACGCTGGAAACGGCCGTGCCGTGATTCCACGTGGCCATCGGGTCGGCGTCCTTCATGCCGAAATCATAGCCCGCGATGACCTTGTGATCGGTCCCGAAGCCGTGCCCGAGGGCATCGATACCGTAATCCACGCCGGTGTCGATGACGGCGACGGAGAAGCCCGAACCGTCGAGCCCTTGCGTCGCTCGAACCGAGGCCGCGTCCTGGAAGACTTTCGGAGTACCTTCAGGAGCCTTCAGATTGGCGTAAGGGGAGGATTGCGTCGGTTTTGGCGTACCCAGCCGGGGCGTTTTCACGGGACTGGCCCGTTCCACGAGTGCGGCACCATGTCGCGGCCGAGGCGCTGCGACGGTGGTGAGCAACTGGCGTCCTTCGAGTTCGACGCAATTCAGGCGGGGCGTTTGGGATCGCCTGCTTTTTTTGCGTCGACTCAGGAAGTTCAATAGGAACATTCACTACTCTCCCGTTCGAACGGAACGTGCCTTCGTGTCACGTCCGTCGGTGAGTACGAGGTGGAGGCGCCCCCTCCATGGCAGCGCAACGGTCGGTTCGCATCCACAGGCTCGAACAGGGCGGTTGGTATCGGACGCCATCGGGCCCGATTTCCGCCCATTCATTCCGCGAATACGTTCGAAACCGCCCTGGCGATGTGCGATCCGGTGCGAATCCGCTGAATGCGGAAGCGCTGGGATAGCGGCGCCCTGCCGGTTTCGACCAACCTCGACCTAATCCCTGAATCTTCCCTGAGTTCGCCGCACCTTAACGGTGTGCGATTCCCGGTGCCGATTCCGTTGCGGCTCGGTTTTCGTCCTAAATACCGATCGAATCTTGTTGCCGACGACCATGCGTTTCCCGCTAGAATGAAGCGAGAGCTGCCGGGCCCCTCCTGCGGCTCACCACGACCACGGGCGTTCAGTACGTTCGGACCATACGATCCGAGGCGATACCCGAACGCCGGGTTGATCAAGGTTTTTCATGTATCGACGCTTCATGGTCTCGGAATGACGCCCACCATGCGAATTCTAGCAGTGATCCCCGCCAGATACGCTTCAACCCGTCTACCCGGAAAACCCCTCCTTTCCGACACGGGCCGCACACTCATCGAGCATGTGGTCGAAGCCGCCAGACAATCCAAACGACTCACTCAGGTGATCGTCGCCACCGACGACCGGCGCATCTTCGAAGCCGTAAAGGCCTTCGGCGGCGAAGTCGTAATGACGCGTGTCGATCATGTCTCAGGCACGGACCGGGTCGCCGAAGCCGCCCGCCAGCTCGGATACGTTCAGAACAGCGATCTGGTCATCAATCTTCAGGGGGACGAACCCGAAATCACGGCCGAAACGATCGATGCCCTGATCGAGGTCATGACCAAACGCCCGGAAGCCGTCATGGCGACGCTTGCGACCGCCATTCATGACGAGTCCGTCTATCGGGACCCCTCCTGCGTCAAGGTCGTGAAAGACGACGGTGGCTATGCCCTCTATTTTTCCCGCTCGCCGATACCTTACCACCGCGAGGGCAAACCGGCTGAAGGGATGCCCTGGGGATTGTTGCACATTGGCCTATACGCCTTCCGGGGCAAGTTCATCCAGCAAGTGGCCACCATGCCTGCCGCGGATCTCGAAAACGCCGAAAAGCTCGAACAGTTGCGCGTCATGGAAAACGGTTTCAGGATCGCCCTTGGCCTCGTCAGCGAGCATGCCGCGGGTGTCGATACGCCCGAGGATTACGCCCGCTTCGTCGCCCGCTACAAAAGCGGCAGCCATTGACGACTCAACCCTAACCGACAGAGGCACGTTTCGCCCTGGACGATCTTCCGATAGACGAACTCAGACGCCATGTCCGACACACTGAAGCTGCACACCGATATTCAGGGCCAGGGAGCACCCGTTCTGTTCCTGCCGGGCCTGGGGGGCGATCATCGCGCCTTCTCCGGCATTCAGAAAAACCTGGCCTCACGATTTCGCTGCTTCGCCATCGATCCCCGTGATGCCGGGGCGAGCCCGCGAGCGTCGAAGGCCTATTCCATGGCCGACATGGCCGCCGACGTTCTTCAGTTGATGGACGACCACGGCCTGGATCGCGTCGATATTGTCGGTCACAGCATGGGCGGGATGATCGCGCAGCACCTGGCGGTCGCGGCGCCCGATCGATTTCGAAGCCTCATGCTGATGTCCTGCCATCCGCGAAACTATCCGTGGAAGTCGGCTCTGGTCGAAAGCTGGGTACGCCTGCGCCGGCAGCTCTCGCCCGTCGAATTCGCCCATGCCACATTGCCCTGGTTGCTCGGCACCGAGGCGTTCGAGAATGTGGCACATATTTCAGGCATGATCCGCCACGCCGAACGTCACCCGAACCCGCAGGAGCCCGACGCCTTCACGCGTCAAGCCCTGGCCGTGCTCGTGCACGACGTTCAGGACGACCTGCACAAGCTGGAAATGCCGATTCTGCTGGTCTCAGGCGATTCCGACCGCGTGACTCCACCGGAGACGACGCGCATCATCGCCGACCATGCCCCGAATGCCTGCTTCGAATCGTTCGAAAAAGTCGGACACCTGCCGCATATCGAAGCCCCTGCGCGTTTGACCACACTGCTGGCTCGCTGGCTCGCCGACCCAGACGGTTTCGTCGCTGAGCGGAAACGAAGGTGAGCGAGCCGATCCGCGCCGGTTTCGACGATCGATCCCGTTCGGCCGCCATCCGGCATCGCCGAATCATGATCGTCTTCACCCTGGCCATGATGGCCATGTCCTGGCCGATATGGGTGCCCGATTCCTCGATCCCGCGTTTCCCTGTTCAAGGTCTGCAAGCGTTCGTCGACGCAAACCCCGCTCTCGATTCGGCCGCCTTCGCCATCTGCCTGGCTGGCCTGACTCTGGGGCTGTTCAGGGGCAGGGCGGGCCGCTTCGGATCAGCCCTCGCCGCCACTTCAGGGCTGGTGCTGATCGCGTTCGACCAGAATCGACTTCAGGCCTGGTTTTACCAGACAATCATCCTTTCTTCGGTCTACGCCCTGCTGCCGGCACCGTCGGCGGTCGGTTTCGTCCGGTTTTTCGCGGTCACGCTCTATTTTCATTCCGCTCTTTCGAAACTCGACTGGTCGTTCGCGCACTCGATGGGTCCGTATCTGTTGAGCCCCTTTCTGAACCGACTTCCGTTCGCTCTCGATGCCGGGATGCGAAGCGCCATCGCTCTCTCACTGCCGGCTGGCGAAATGGCGTTCGCTCTGGCTCTAGCCTGCGGGTTTTGTCGTATCGGCCTGGCCGGGGCGTCGTTCATGCACCTGGGGCTGATGGCATTGCTCGGCCCCTGGGCTCTCGACCACTCCGGCAATGTGCTGCTCTGGAACGTCTCCATGCTCATCCAGGCCTGGTTTCTGTTCCGGTCGCCGCTTGGGCACGATTCTGACGCGATCGTCTCGAATCGCGATCATGCCGACGATTCCCCGCGACCGGCAAGCACAGCTCCACCGGCAGCTTTGGGAATCGTTCAGCTCGGCATGCTGGCCGTGGCGCTATTGCCGTTCTTCGAAAGGGCAGGGCTATGGGATCCCTGGCCCTCGTTCGCGCTTTACGCCGGGCACGTCGAACAGCTGCGCATCGACTGGCCCGCGGAGCTGAAGGCCGAAATCCCGGCTGAATTCGCTCCTTTTCTGAAAACGGATCGTGACGATCTCGTCCTTGACCTGACACTCTGGAGCCGGGCCCGCTGCGGCGTTCCCCCTTATCCCGCATCGCGAATTCACCGCCGCCTCGCTGCCTGGATCGCATCCCGTTGCCCCAAAGGAATTCCCATGCGGGTCACATTGCTTTCGAAGGCGAACTGGCGCACCGGCGTGCGCGAAGAAACGACGCTATCTTCCCTGCAAGCGATCCGAAACCCCTGACGCAAACCGACACCTGATGGCCCGTTCGGCGTATGATCGCAAGGAAGCGAAGCGGACGAATTCACGCCCTGCGAAAACTGAGGGAACGATGCTCACCACGAAAGCACTTCAAGACACGATTCCGCCGCAGCCCCGCCGGATCGTGCTTTGCCTGATCGCCCTTTGTTCGCATGCTTGCATGCTTGCGGCTTCAGGAATGGAACCGGTCCGAGTCAGCCCTGACGGCAAAGGTTTCGTTTCGGCGAATAGCGGCAAACCCTTTCGAGTGTGGGGCGTGAACTACGACCACGACGAATCGGGCCGGTTGATCGAGGATTACTGGCACACCGAATGGCCGAGAGTCGAAGCCGACTTCGCCGAAATCAAAGCACTGGGGGCGAATGTCGTCCGCATTCACCTGCAACTGGCGAAATTCATGAAATCGCCCGACGAAGCTGATTCTGAGAATCTGAAGAGGCTGGGAGAACTGATCCGGCTGGCTGAACGGTCGGGGCTTTATCTCGACCTGACCGGCCTGGGCTGCTATCACAAGAAGGACGTACCCGCCTGGTACGACGACCTGGACGAAGCCCGGCGCTGGCAGGTGCAGGCCCGTTTCTGGAATGCCGTCGCGGCCGTCGGTGCCCAAAGCCCGGCCGTTTTCTGTTATGACCTGATGAACGAGCCGATCGTCGGCGGTGCGAAGTCGGACAAGGACTGGCTGGCGGGCGATCTTGCCGGCAAGCACTTCGTGCAGCGAATCGCACTCGACCTGAAAGGCCGCAAGCGGGAGGATATCGAACGGGCGTGGGTCGAAACGATGACGGACGCCATCCGCGAGGTCGACAAATCGCACATGATCACGGTGGGCGTGATCCCCTGGGGCATGGTCTTTCCCGGAGCGAAGCCCCATTTTTATATGCCCGAGACGGTCGGCAGACTGGATTTCGTGGCCGTGCACTTCTACCCGAAAAAAGGCGAAGTCGGCAAAGCACTCGATGTCCTCAAAACTTACGAAATGGGCAAGCCGATCGTCATCGAAGAGATCTTTCCGCTGGCGGCCGGAATCGAAGAAACGGGCGATTTCATTGCGAAGTCGCACGAGATCGCCGACGGAATCGTCAGCTTTTACTGGGGTGCCACGATCGACGAAAACGAGAAAAAGGGAGATATCAAAGGCGCGATCGTCTCAGCCTGGCTGAAGTGGTTTCGCAAGAATTCGCCTGAACCGAACTCGAAGAAGCCTGGCGGATAAGACGCACCGTTGACCATCGCCACGTGACAATCGTTCACGAAAACCCGATGACATCGACCGACATTTTCAACTTTCTCGAAATCGGCCTTTGGGCGATGTTCGCACTCGCGGTCGTCCTGTTCGGCCATCGTACGAATCTCTCCGGACGAAATCGGGCGATTCTGTCGATCGCCCTCATGGCATTCTCCTGGTCGGACTACGTCGAACTTCGGACAGGTGCCTGGTGGCGTCCCTGGTGGTTGCTCGTTCTCAAAGCCTCATGCCTGGCTTGTTTCGCTTTTGTGGCGTGGTCGGTGTGGTCAAGGGCCGAGCGATCGCCGGAACCGTGCGATCGATCGGATTCGATATTCAATGACGATTCGAACCTGCCGAAACCGTAATCCGACTGACCACAAAAAACGAGACAGGCACACGCTATCGAGACGTGAGCCTGTCGAGTGAGACTTCGGGTCACACAGTAAGCATCAATTCGCGGCGAAAGCGGTTTCCGACCGGTGATCGCGGCAATTGACTGGCGAGAAGCCTTCGATTCGCGCGTCGAAGATCGATTCCGCTTCGGTCACGACTCGGCACACGATCTCTTCGGCGACGCTCTCGGTCAGGCCGAGTGCATTGCGCAGCGAATGCAGATAGGCCAGTTCAGCCAGGCTGATGTGCCGATCGGATACGACCTGACGAACGGCCGTTTCGAGCACCGTACGCGCTGTCGCCTGAGCCGATTCGTCGGAGATTCCGAGCGAAATGCGGTCGATCATGAGTTCGCGGATTTCCTCGGAAGGATCCGTCGAGGCATGCTCGCGGGCTTCTTCGGCGATGCGGAACATCTTGGATTGCCAAATTTTATGATCGAGCCTGGTCACATCGCTGGCCGATTCGGGCGCGATCGCCCGCAGCTCACGCGAATCGTCAGCATACACGGGGTCGTCTTCCTCGAACCCCCAGGCTCGCCGCAGTGCTTCCTGTTGTTTCTTCAGATGCGACGCTTCCGGCGCGTCGACGGGACTCCAGAATGCTCTCAGCGAATCGAAAACGCCCATTTTCCCCCGATGACCTTTCGTTTGTGGATACTCGCATGCCGCCGACCTCCGTGTCTATTCGCGGGATGCACTACACATATTCTATACACTGAGTCCAGTCGAATCCGAATCCGATCGTATCGAAGCACGCAAGCCATTTATTTACAATAACTTACAGACACACCAAAATTCGATGACACGAGAAACCGCAGGACATTCGCTCGATGAGCCCGGCAGGATGTCTGTCGAGCCCGGGCACCCCGTAAGCCGCAACCGCAGCCTAATCCACGCTTCGAGAAGACTTTACGACCTCGTAAATGCGCATCTCCGGGTCATTCTCCCGCACACCGTAAACCGGGCGAAATTGCCGGGGATTCGAATCCATCCATGTTCTTTCGATCGGAAAACCTTGCCGGTCGTAGGGATTCGCCCGCCCTTCGTTCGGATTCGCCCTGGCGACCATCACGAGATCGATCTTCTTTCGATGCAGGTTCTTCAGCCAGGCATCGTAGTCGACTTCCAGACGCTCCCACGTCGGGCGAGGGTCTGGCCATCTCCGCTTGTCGGGCGACAATGCGAGGTGATAATCATGGGGCATAAAATCCACGCGATCGTTCACGTTAACGTATTCGACCCAGTTCGCCAGGTTTGGCCCCATCAGATAGATCGCGAGATTCGTTCCGGAATAGGCCACACGTTTCGGGTTCGATTTCGTAATCGTATCGAACGCGTTCCAGGCACGTTCATAGTCGGGGAAAACGGGGAACCTCGCGCCGCGGCCCGTGCGATCGAACGATCGCTGCTCACCGAAAGTCAGCAAGACGAATCCCATGATGGCTATGACACTTGCGACACGAACGCCAGTTCGTTTCGAACCCAGGTTCAGCCGCCATGCGGCAGCGATGCCAGCCGTAAGCAGAACCAGGCCAATCGTTTTTGTGTCGATCATAAGCAGCTTGGCCAGAACGTCCGCCAGCGGCACCAGGCCTGGCACGGCGTTCGGAATCGCAGGGCTGAAGTCCCAGGGCGGCTCATGCCCGAAGGACGCGAACGGCCAGCCCTGGGTCGTGAACACGTGCAGGCATAGGGCCGACACGCATAAAGCCTTATGGATCCTGAACCTGTCCATGCAAAGGGCCGTCACCGGAGCGAACGCCGCCAGGCCATGCAGAAAGAAGCGTTGCTGCGTGCGATAGGGGATCAGGCACCAGAACGCCGCAATCGTGCAAATGCCAATGGCGGCTAAGATTCCGGCCCAGCGGTGGCGGGCCGAATCCGGTTTCAAGTACCTCGGCCCCCACCAGATGAGGGCTATGAACACAAGGGGCAAAATCCGCGGATCGGTCACGGCGAGGAGCTGATCCGCCCCGGCCCGCCATTCCTGAAACGGAATGTAATAAGGGCTCAAGCGCATGACCTCAGGCCCGTACCAGCCATCCGCAAGCACGAAGCCGCCCGCCTCGATCGGCAATGGATAAAGCGGATTGCCCGTAGACAGAAGGTTCCGGCCCCACCAGAACGCGACTGGAATGACCGCAACTACCCAGATCGAGAGAAAACGCAGCGGGATCGACGACGCGCGAGATGAGCTTCGCGATCTTAACTCCCGAATCGAGACGAGGAGCACCCACGGCGGAACGAAAACGAGCCCCGGGGCTTTCGTTCCCCAGGCAAGACCGGCGGCGAGAAGGCTCTGAATCAGGAGAATTCGCCCGAGCCCCGGCGTGTCGATCAGGCCGGGGGATGTCGGTTGGGTGTTCGATGATTCTCGAGTCGACACGAGCGATCGATTCAGATCGTATTCGACATAAAAGTAGACGCTGGCCAGGAACCATGCCGCGAAGATCGTGTCGACATTCGCCTCGAACGTGAACAGGGCCAGAGGCGAGAGCGTCATCCAGATCGAAGCGGCGATGATGCCTGAACTTACGGATGCTCCCAGCGTTCTGCAGAGGCAGACGATCAGATATCCGGCGAAAAACCAGAAAGGCACCTGACCGACTTTCGCCAGCGTCAGATCATTCGTCCAGCCCACGAGATAAGTGAACCAGAGGTCGCCGTTGGCCGGAAAGTAGGGTGCCGCGTTTTCGCCGAACGGAATCGGTATCCACGAAATCGTACCGGTCAGCCACCATTTCGCCGCGAAGTAAAGGTGATAGATCGGGGCATCGCTCACGACCTTGACCGCCCCCAAAAGCGAAGCCGGGAATAGCCTTCCGAAGGTAAGAATCACCGTCGAAACCGCCACGAGGGCCAGAGCTGAGACGTTCGAACCGGCTTGGTCGTTCGCATTCCATGATGGTGTGTCCGAAACTCGAGCCCAGCGGCGTCTGGCGAGAGCGAAGATCAGCGGAGGCAGCCATGGCATCGCCCATCGCAGCGCGCCGAACGCTCCTGCGACCTGAGCCGTCAGAATGACGCAACAACTTGCCGTTTGAAGGCTTAACGACAAATCTAGCCATCGGTCGGTCGACCATCGATTGCGTCTCGTCGCAAAAGCTGAAATGGCCCACGGCAGCAGCCAGAGAAGGGCCAGGCCGATTCGGCCAAACTCTGGCAACGCAGTAAGTTGGGCGATCGGTACAAAGAGTTGCGCCATCGATAAGTTCACGTCAGTCGGTCGCTTCGGATTTGTGACTGGCTTCGCCGGCCGGCAATCTCAGCACTTGAGGATCAGCGGAACTGCCAACATGACAGATTATCGCTATAATGCATGAAGGGACGCCAGCCAGTTCGAAGCCTCAGCCGGTTTCGGCGAATGGCCCGTCCATCATAACGAGATCTTCTACGATGTCCGAAAACGCCGAGCCGCACTCCGTCATCGCGGCCCATCTCGATCACAAAAGATCTTTCAGGGATAACACTTACGTCTACTCCGTCGTTTCCCGCCGGAGTCGCGGCGTTTCGATCGGAGTGAATCTCAACCCAGACAAAATCTGCAACTTCGACTGCATTTACTGCCAGGTCGACCGCAAAACGGCGGCCGTCACGCGGTTCGTCGATGTCGAGATGATCCTGAGCGAACTGGCGGCCATGATCGATCTCGTGGTGACCGACGAACTTTTCGACGAGCCGGAATTTCGTGATGTGCCGCAGCCACTTCGCCGGCTCAACGACATCGCCTTTTCTGGCGACGGCGAGCCGACTACAGCCCGAGAATTCGACGAAATCGTGCGCCGCGTGGCGGATCTCAAGCGAGACAAGGGCCTGGACCACGTCAAGATGGTGCTGATCACCAATGCCACCATGTTTCACCGTCCGAAGGTGAAGGACGCCCTGACGACCTTCGACGCCAACAACGGCGAAATCTGGGCCAAGCTCGACGCCGGCAGCGAGCCCTATTACAAACGGATCGACAAAAGCCTGATCCCGTTTTCCCGCGTCCTGGCCAATATTCGAGACGCCGCCACCGTTCGCCCGCTGGTGATCCAGAGCCTGTTCATGAATGTGGACGGCCAGGCCCCGACCGACGACGAAATCGACGCCTATTGCGATCGCCTGCAAGAGGTTCTCGATGACGGCGGAAAGATCGATCGCGTGCAGATTTACACCGTCGCTCGCAAACCGCCTGTCGATTACGTCACGCCATTGAAGCGTGCCGAACTCGACCGAATCGCCGAACGTGTCGCAGCCCGCCTGCCGGTGAGCGTCGAACGCTTTTACGGCCCGGACGGACCGGAAATGCATCCTGAACAAGCCTGAAACCACAGCCATCATCGATCACGGCTCATCCCCAAAACATATGTCCAGACAACTGATCGGTCTCGAAATCGGCGGCACGAAGCTCCAGATCGGCGGCGGCGATGCCGACGGAACCGTCCGCTGGCTGCTGCGCCGCACCATCGAACCGGCGAAAGGCGCTGCCGGCATTCGTGAACAGATCGTCGAAATGGCCGCACAGGCACGCGCTGAAGGGCGAATCACCGATAGCCAGGCCCACTGGGGCGTCGGCTTCGGCGGGCCTGTGAACACGAAAACCGGGGCGATTCTGAAGTCGCACCAGATCGAAGGCTGGTCCGAATTCCCATTCGCCGACTGGCTCAAGGACGCCGTCAAAGCCACGAGCGTCACCGTCCGCAACGACGCCGACACTGCGGCACTTGCGGAAGCGCTTGCCGGCGCGGGCCGCGGGTTAGACCCACTGGCATATATCACCATCGGCAGCGGCATTGGCGGAGGCCTGGTGGTGAACGGCCAGATTTACGCCGGTTCAGGGCGTGGAGCGATGGAAATCGGCCACCTGCGCGTGCCGGATCCGGACGCGACCGGAAAAGTGAAAGAACTGGAGCTGATCGCATCGGGCTGGTCGATCCAGCGGCGCAGCGGCATGCCTGACGTGCGCACCGTGGCTGGCGCGATCGCCCAGGGCGACACTCAGGCTTTTCGCGTCGTAAGAACCGCGGCCGAGTCGGTCGGCCTGGCACTGTCGCACGTCGTGCACCTGACGGCCCCGTCGCGAATCATTCTGGGCGGCGGTGTCAGCCTTTTGCCTGACGAACTCTGGGCCGACGTCATTCGAAAATCGCTGAACGACAACACGATGGAGGCCTTTCGCGGCATGACGGACGTCGTGACGGCCTCATTGGGAGAATCGGTCGTCGTGGTCGGGGGGATACTGCTGGCGGCAGCGGGCTCGAAGGGCTGATCATCGGCGCACCGATCGCTCTCCGAATAAGTTGGATTCCATTCGTATTCGATTCACTTCGATTCTGAGAGAGTCATAATGAGAGCCTCGCAAAGATCGAACCTCATTCTCGGCGTAATCCTCTGCACGATCGGTTACATTTCGAACATCTCATTTCATGAGCAGGCATTGGTGGCGGATGGCAGGATGGATTCGATAATTCCGTTCATATTTCAGCTTGGGGTGTTCGTGCCCGGCAACATTTGTCTGTTTGAATTTATCGAACGACGCATGGAAGGTATCGACCGGATCCTTATACCCGACAGATTCGCCTGGCCACTTGTCGTTTGGAATGCCATAATCTCGGGCTTCAGCATTCTTTCGAATTTACCATGAGCTGATTCGAAGCGATCGAGCCCGGGCAGTGATATTTCGATATTTCGAATCGTTCGGATTTCATCGCAAGGTCGATCGAAAACGAAAGTGAGTCGACAACATGCCATGCCGGTATTCTCAACTTGCGAATGCTTCGGGACGTCGCTTCCGCATCGCGATGGCTCTCCACTTGCGCGAACTTGCCCGGTCCACAGCATTGAGGTTAGAATAGAGTAACGCTCGCTCGATCGACATGATCGCAGCAGCCCACACACCAGCTCCTCCCGCCTTCGCGTTCTCGACGCGATGCCCCGAGCCTCAGGGGTCGAATCGATGGTTCCAATCCGTCCGAATCGTGTACGCCGAACGTACGTCGTCCAGACGATGCTCCTGATCGTCAGCACCGGTTTGACGATGCGCGTAAGCTCCGGCGACGACACGGCCGACGCATTCTTCGAAAAGAACGTCCGCCCGATTCTCGTCGCCAAATGCCTGGAATGTCATGGCAATGAAGAGCCTGAGGCCGGTCTGCGGCTGACTTCGCGCGAGGCGATCCTCAAAGGCGGCGACAGCGGCCCGGCCGTGAAGCTGGATGCCCTGGACAAAAGCCTGCTGGACAAAGTCGTGCGGCGGCAGGGGCCGATCAAGATGCCGCCCGACACGCCACTCACCGAGGCCGAGACGGCGACGATTCGCGCCTGGATCGCCCAGGGCGTTCCCTGGCCAAAGGTCGAATCCGCCCCGATCGCCCGCAAGGAATTCGCCGTCAGCGAAGCCGACCGGCAGCACTGGTCGTTTCGCCCGGTTTCCGAACCGCCTGTACCGGCAGTCAAAGACTCCGCCTGGCCCCTTTCGAGCATCGACAGATTCATTCTGGCAAAGCTCGAAGCGGCTTCTGTGAAACCGGCCCCCGTGGCCGATCGGCGGACACTTCTGCGGCGTGCGACTTTTGACTTGACCGGGCTCCCGCCGACGTGGGACGAAGTGCAGGCCTTCGTGAACGATCCGGCATCGACGGATGAGGCGTTCCGCAAGGTCGTCGATCGGCTGCTGGCCTCGCCCCGCTACGGAGAACGATGGGGCCGCCACTGGCTGGACGTGGCCCGCTTCGCCGACTCGAAAGACGGCGTGCTCATGTACGGCGACGACCGGATTCGGCCTTATGCTTACACATACAGGGATTACGTCATTCGGTCATTCGACGAGGATACGCCGTTCGACCAGTTCGTTCGCGAACAGATCGCGGCCGACAGGATTCAGCCCAAAGTTCCCGCCTGGCGGCTGGCGGCCCTGGGTTTTCTGACGCTCGGCCGCATGTACGACAACAACGTACACGACATCATCGACGACCAGATCGATACTGTCTCTCGCGGCCTGCTGGGCCTGACCATCGCCTGTGCCCGCTGCCACGACCACAAGTATGACCCTGTCTCGACGGCCGATTATTATGGCCTTTACGGCGTATTCGCCAGCAGCGAGGCCCCCCTGGAACTGCCGATGACGGCGGACGAAATTCCGGCGAAATCGCGGGAATTCGAGAAACTGGCAGCGGCCAAGCGGGAAGAGATCCGCAAATTCCGCGACGATCAGTTCGCCATGCTCAGCGAAACGGCCCGCCAGCGGACGGACGATTATCTGGTGCACGTCGCGTCGAGCAAGCCTGATCCGCTGGAAACGGCGATCTTCTTTCTCTCTCTGGCCCCCGACGAACTTCGGCCGCCGATCACGGCCCGCTGGCGTAAGCTGATCGAACGCCGCGCGACTTCCGAAGACCCTGTCTTCGGGCCCTGGCTCGACCTGATGCAGATCACCGAGCCGGAGACGAAAGCCAGCGAAAATGGCCCCGGGACGGGCGGCGAAACCTTCGCCACCACAGCAGCGACGATCTTGACGATCTGGCGCACAGTGCCGCCCGGAACGAAGTCAGGGCAGCTCAATCCGAAAATTCTCGCCGCGCTCAGCGCCAAGCCGCTTGAGAGCAGGGCCGACGTGGCCAAAGCCTATGGCATGGCGATCGAAGAAGCCTATGCCGCGGCGAAAATCGCCACGAAAAACGGAACAGCCTGGCAGCCAGCGTCGGCCGAGGAAGAATCGATCCGCCAATTGTCCGAACTTTTGACGGGCCCAGAGAGTCCGACGGCGTTTTCTCGCAGCCAGACTCGGCGGTATATGTCCCGTGCCGAAACCGACAAATTCGGCGGCATGGTGCAGGAACTTGACCGAATGGCCGTGAAGTCGCCCGATGCCCCGCCTCGGGCGATGGCCCTGGTCGATGCCGAAAAGCCTTTCGACCCGCATATCTTCGTTCGCGGAAATCCTTCGGCACCTGGCCGGCGAGTGGACAGGAAGTTTCCGGATCTACTTTCGAACTCAGGTTCGAAACCGTTCGGCAACGGCAGCGGGCGGCTGGAACTGGCCGATTCGATCGCATCGCCCGCGAACCCGCTGACGGCTCGCGTCTTCGTGAACAGGGTCTGGATGCATCATTTCGGTGAGCCGCTCGTCGTATCGCCCAGCGATTTCGGCAAACGCGTCGCCGAGCCTGTCCATGCCCCACTGCTCGATCACCTTGCCACCACATTCGTTCGTGACGGCTGGTCGCTGAAAAAGCTGCATCGCCGCATCATGAACTCACGCGTTTACATGCTGGCATCAGCCGACCAGGTTCGTGATTCGGTCGCCGCCGATCCTGAAAACCGCCTTATCGGAAGGGCCAATCGGCAGCGCCTGAGTTTCGAAGCGATGCGAGACACCTTGCTGGCCGTTTCAGGGCGGATCGAATACCGCGGAGGTGGCCGGCCCGCGGACGTGACGGATCCGCAGAGCCGTTGCCGCACGGTGTTCGGTATGGTCGATCGTCAGAGCCTTCCCGGCGTTTTCCGTGCGTTCGATTTCGCCTCGCCGGATCTTTCCGTCGAGCGGCGAGTCCGTACGATGGGGCCACAACAGGCACTTTTCGCGCTGAATTCGCCGTTCGTCATCGAACAGGCGAAAGCCCTTGCCGCAAGACAGGAAGTTGCGGAGCAGGAAGGCCCCGTGCGCAAGGCGACGGCCCTTTACCGGATCGTGTTCCAGCGTGAACCGACGATCGAGGAAGTCGCCACGGCCGTCGATTTCGTCAGCGCGCCGGTCGAAGCCGGTTCGAAACTCTCGCCCTGGGAACAATTCGCCCAGGTTCTCCTTTCGACCAACGAGATGATGTATGTCGACTGAACCGAATCGAATGCCCATTTCGCGCCGTCGGATGCTCGCCTCAGCCGGCACTGGCCTGGGCATGCTCGGGCTGCACACGCTGATGGCTCAGGAATCAGGCGGATCGAACCCCGCGGCGATCGCATCGCCACTGGCGCCGAAGCTGCCCCATTTCCCGGCGAAGGCCAAAAGGATCATTCACATCTACCTGAACGGCGGCCCGTCGCAGGTGGATACTTTTGACCCGAAGCCGATGCTGGCGAAGTACGACGGCAAGCCGCTGCCCAGCGACAGCAAGTTTTCGACCGAGCGGCAGACCGGCGCGGCGATGGCATCGCCATTCAAGTTCGCCAAATACGGCCAATCGGGGATCGAAGTCAGCGAGATTTTCGCGAAAACGGCACAGCATGTCGACGACATGTGCTTCATCCGTTCGATGCACGCCAACACGCCGAATCATGAACAGTCCATGCGGCTGATGAACTGCGGCGACGAGCGACTGTCGCGCCCGAGTATGGGTTCGTGGGTGACTTACGGCCTGGGCAGCGAAAACGCCAATCTGCCGGGTTTCATCGCCATGTGCCCGGGGCTGCCGGTGGCTGACGTTTCGAACTGGCGGTCGGCGTTTCTGCCGGGTGTCTACCAGGGCACGCACCTGGACACGCGCAAGACCAAGATCGACGAACTGATCGAGAATATCACGAACCCGGCCGTGACCCGGCCCGACCAGCGACGGCAGATCGACCTGCTGCAGCGGCTCAACCGGTTCCATCAGTCGGCCCGGTCGGGAGAGCCGGAACTGGAGGCCCGCATTCAGGCCTTCGAACTGGCTTATCGCATGCAGATGGAGGCGACCGACGCTTTCGACATCCAGCGCGAGCCGAAACACGTGCGTGAATCCTATGGCGACACGGTACACGGCCGGCAGCTTCTGATGGCCCGCAGGCTGATCGAGCGGGGCGTGCGGATCGTGCAGGTCTATCATGGCGACGTGCAGCCGTGGGATAGCCATAACGACATCGCCAAGAGCCACAGGAATCTGGCGAACGAGTGCGACGGACCGATCGCGGCCCTGCTCAATGACCTGAAGCAGCGCGGCCTGTTCGAAGACACGCTCGTCATCTGCGGCGGCGAATTCGGGCGGACGCCGGCCGTCGAGCTGGTCAACGGCAAGTCCGGCGGCGGCCGCGACCACAATCACTGGGGCTTCACCGTCTGGCTGGCGGGCGGCGGCGTCAAAGGCGGCACGGTGGTCGGCGCCACGGACGATTTCGGCTTCCGGGCCGTCGAAAACCCCGTGCACGTGCACGATCTGCACGCCACGATCATGCACCTAATGGGCTTCGACCACACGAAGCTCACCTATCGCAACGCCGGCCGCGACTATCGCCTGACTGACGTACACGGCAACGTGGTGAAAGAAGTGCTGGCCTGAAACCCTGCTTCGAACGCAGAGTTTTCGCGGATGTCTGAGGCATTTTGGACCATTCGGCGCATCAGCCGGTAGAGTTCGCCTCGCCGGAAAGATCATCTCTGCGTGGCCAGACGATCACAAGGATCACCAGGGCGAGCATCGGGGCCCAGCCCGCCAGGGCGAAGCCCAGGTCGAACGAGCCGGTGCGGTCGACCACGCGACCGAAATACTTCTGCAGGGGCGAAGAAATCAGCCAGCTCATCGCCCCAAGCAGCCCGGTGGCTTTGCCCATGTTCCTGTCGCTGATTTCCTGCGACATCGAATAATAGCAGGGGAAAATGCCAAGCGCACCTGCCCCGATGATGAGCAAAACGGCATAAAGCATCGTGCCCAGCGGCAGGAAGGGCGTCAGGGTCGTCAGTGCCGTCAGCACGGCACAGGTCGCGATGATGGCGAACCGCGAGCCCCGCACGGTCAGGCCCCGGGTGGTCAGCCAGATCCCGGCGGCGCCTGCGGTCAGGCATCCGACATCGGCCGCGGCGTAATACAGCGAATTGAAGAAAAGGGCGGCCTGTTCGGTCGCCCCCCGGCCTTCCTGCAGGAATTTGGGCATCCAGGCTCGCAGCAGTTGCCACGTGATGTTGATGCAGATGACCATCGGCAGCAGGGCCCAGAACTTCCGGCTCTGCATGCATTCAAGCAGCCATGTCCATCTGCCGCTGGTCGCGGGTGATTCCGGTGATTTCCCATCGGCGGGCGATCGCGACTCGGCGGGTTTGTCCATCCCGACTCTGCTGATCACAACGAACCAGACCACGACCCAGACGAAACCTATACAGCCAATCACTACGAAGGGTGATCGCCAGGCTCCAGGGCTCGTGTCCGCCCCCATGATCGACCGGATCGCCAGTGGCGTCACGATCGCGCCGATCGCCCCGCCGCTCTGCAGAATGCTGTTGCCGAAGATCCGGTCCTCGCGGCTCAGCAAGGCCAGCGTGGCTTTCAAGGCGCAGGGCCAGTGGCCGGCTTCGAAAAAGCCGAGCAGCGTGCGGCACACCAGCATCGACGTGAAACCGTCCGAAAAGCCGGCAAGAATGCCCATCGTCGACCAACCGATGACCACGAACGAATAGAGCCAGCGCAGCGGCACACGATCGGCCACCGCTCCGAAGAACAGCGAGCCGATCGCGAACGCCCAGCCGAACGCCAGTTCGAGATCGCCGTAATGCTCCTGCGTCATCTTCAGTTCGGTGGTGATCCGGACCGAGAGATTGGCCAGCGTCTGCCTGTCCATGTAATTGAGCATCGTGGCCAGCATCAGCAGCCCGCTGACGCCCCACTTGCGCGACCACAGTGATACGATTTTTTCGGAAAGCGAACGGGAACTCATGAAGGGAACTCCCAGGAATGTCCGTCCCAGGCGATGACTTTTTCGAGGAACCTGGCCGTTCCCGAGGCGAACGTGTCGAGCAGCTTTTCGCCTTTTTCGCGGCTGGCATGGCGGGGATCGCCCAGGTGCCCGGGCGCTTCGACGCCCGCCGGAACACGTTCACGCGTTATCCAGCCCCTGTAAGCCGGTTCGAACGAATAGCCTGTATCGAGATCTTTCAGATGTTCGAACGGTTTGACGAGGTCGGGCCGGATCGCAAGCATCATCGAAGTCTCCCACTCGCATGCATGGCCGACGGAATCCTGCACGAATTCGGCCCCGAGAGGCCCGGCAGGGCGAAAATCCCAGTAACTGGCACCCAGCAGAAGCAAATCCGCCCTGGCACGCAATCGCTGCCGGGTTTCGAAAATCGCCTGCTTCAGCGGCGTGATGTTGCCGCCATGGCCGTTCAGAATGAGGACACGCCGGAAGCCATGATGCAGGGCATTTTCGAGCATATCCGAAAGCAGGTCGAGATACGTTCGAGGCCCGGCGGACATCGTCCCGGCAAATTCCAGGTGATGGTGCGAATTGCCCAGCCACTGAACGGGGGCGAAGATCACGCTTCCTGGCAGTTGCCGGTCGACCCGGCTTACGACTTCCGCGAGCAGCATGGCGTCAGTCGCCAGCGGCATGTGCAGCCCATGCTGCTCCACGGCGGCCACTGGGATGACGAAAGGTGTGTCGGGCACCCCGGCTTTCACCTCGGGCCATGTCATTTCTGCGAGTTGCATTTGCGGATTCCGTCCTTCACCCGTGTAGCCGCCGAGTCGATTCGGGCCCGTTTCTTTCGAAATCAGCCTGATTCGTATGCGTGTCGGGCTGGCTCTATTTTTTCATGAGATAGCCGATGAGGTCGCGCACTTCCTGTTCGGACAAGTTCTGAAACAGCCCTTCCGGCATCAGAGATGATTCGGACTGGCGCGTTTCTTCCACATCCGTGGCGTCGATCACGACGGGGTCGGTCGCGGTCTGAACCGAAAGCGTTCTGGGTGTTCGAGACGTAATCACACCGCTCAGCACACGGCCGTCTTTCATGGCGATGTCGGACACCCTATAATTCACTGGCACTTGCGCTGATGGGTCAAGGATGTTCGAAAGGAGATAATCGAGATTGTCCCGGCCGCTGCCGGTAAGGTCAGGGCCGCTCGTTCCCCCTTCGTTATAAAGCTTATGGCAATTCGAACAGGTTTTCCGGAAGACGTTTCTGCCGTTCGAAAGGTCGGCAGTGGCCAGTTTCTGTTTCGAAAGCTGGTTCTTCCAACGCTCTATCGCCTGTAGCCGATCGGCCCCGGTTTCACGTACAATGCCCCACACCTGATTGAGCTTTTCGGTCAGGGTTTTGTCATTATGGCCCCGGATCTGTCTGGCCATGATTGCCGTGATCTCGTCGCGGGCGATGCGCCCTGATTCGACGGCCTCCAGAAGCTTCATCGCCCAGCCCGGCCGGGCGACGAGCGCCGAAATGACTTGCGGGCGTTCCTGCGGATAAACGTTGCCGATTTTCCCGAGAATGTCATTCGCAAGGACAGGATCATCGAACGTGGAAAGCCCCTCCGCCGCGAGGGCCGACATATCGCGAACAGTGTAAAGCGTGAGACAATCCTGCCTGAGCTGCGGGGCACGGGCTTCGATCAGCGTTTTCAAAGCCTTGCGCCGGGTCGAGATCTCCCGTTTCGGGTCAAGCGCGATCGCTCGGATCGATTCGAGTGCGACACCGTTGCCGAAAACGGCGCTGAGTGTGCGGGCAAGCTCGGCGGCAGGGCTTTCCGCGGACAAGTCGATCGAACCGACGAACGCATCCCAGGCTTCCGGCTTCTTCGCTCGCCTGCGGCCGACCATAGCTTCGGCGATACCTCGCAGCATTTCCGCCTGCCGGTCCGCGGGCATCTTGCCCAATTTTCCGATCAATCGATTCAGTGTGGTTTCGTCCGTTTCATAATCCTGAGCAAGCCTGCGAGCGATCCACTTGCCGACCTGGGGAATTCGGCAATCGGCGAACAGATCCGCCAGTGCGTCAGGCTTCGAAACGGCGAGCGGTTCGATGCCGTACCAGAGCATCTGGGGCAGGTTGTGATCAGTTGCATCTTCCGAATGAGTGAGCAGGGGTTCGGCAATGGCTGCCCTGGCCGCGTCAGGCACTTGCTGCAAAGCAGATGCCAGAGCAAGCCGCACGACGGGATTATCGGCTTCCTTCGCCATTCGGGTAAAGGTTCCCGCAACGGCATCGGACACGATCGCGCTGCGAGATCGATCGGTCAGGAATCGAATGGCCCAGACTTTTACATGCGGATTGGAATGCTGGGTCAGTTGTGTCAGCAGAGATTCCGAATCGAGCCCGGCGGCATGCAGCGCGAGCAGGCCACGCACCTGGAACAGAGGATTCTGATTGTCGCTTATGAGCTTCGTCAATTGCGCTCGGGCCTGGTCGAGATCGAGTTCACTGGCGGCGGCCCGCCGCTGGATTTCGAGCCTGGCCTGACGGACGAACCATTCGTTCTTGTGTTTCATAAGCTCGTAAAGCTGAGCCGAAGAAGCCGTTCGGACATCGCTCACGATCGGCTTCGAAGGTTTGCCGTAAGTGATCTTGTAGATCCGGCCCGAAACCCGGTGTACGCCGTCATGGTCGTGGCATTCGCCTGTATCGGACCAGTCCGCGACGAAAACGCCGCCGTCCGGGCCATATTTCAGGTCGATCCCTCGAAACCAGGGGTCGCCGAACTGGGCGAAATCCGGGGCGTGTTTCGCGACGAAACCGGAGCCCTGGGCCACGAGCCGATCGCGATTCAGCCTTCGGCCATGAAAGTTGATCATGTAAACATCGCCACGATAGGCGTCAGGCCAGTTGTCGCCCTGATAGATCATCAGCCCCGTATGGGCGTGGCCGCCGCCGGCCTGGGATGTCGTGGGAGTCACGCCCAGAGTGCGAATATCGCTCCAAAGCTCTTTGGTGTCCCAGTGCACGTGGTCGGCATGCTGTTCGATAATTTCATAGACGTTCGGCCGGGGATCTTCGCCGAACATGCGCCGGAAGTGAGCGCCAGGGATGGCATGCCAGAGGTGGCCAATCACGGTATTGATATGAAAGGCCTCGCCGTTGGCGTCCCAGTCCATGCCCCAGGGGTTCGTCGTGCCGCTGGTGACCATTTCGAAATTATGCGTCACCGGGTGGTACCGCCAAATGCCGACATTGATCGAAACCCGCTCTTTTTCCGGCGTGCCGGGCTTGCCGATCAGTGAAGTTCCCAGAATGCCCTGTCGGCCATAGAGCCAGCCGTCGGGGCCCCAGGCCAGTCCATTCGCCATCGTATGCCGTGCCCTGGCATGATCGAATCCGTCCAGAAGCACTTCCTGGCCTGAATCAGGCACGTCGTCGCGGTTCCGGTCGGCCAGAAACACCATGTCGGGCAATGTCAGCGCAAAGACGCCGTCGAAGCCGATTTCCAGGCCCGTCAGCCGCTGCGCACCTTCCCAGAAGACCTTGCGGACGTCGAACACTCCGTCGTTGTCCGAGTCTTCGAAGATTACGATGCGGTCTCGAAGTTTCAGGTCATAATTCAGCGCCTGATCGGCGTACGTGTATCCCTCGGCGACCCAGAGCCGGCCTCGAGCGTCGAACGTGAACGCGATCGGTTGACGAACGTCCGGCTCGGCCGCGAATACGGTCGCCTGAAAGCCTTCGGGAAGTTTCAATTGCCGGATCGCTTCGGCTTTCTCGAGTGCCCCAAAATTCGCCTTCTCCGAATTCGTCGGTTGCGGAAACGGTTCGGATCTTGGCGCAGGATCGGCCGCGATGAAGCAAAGTGTGAGGATGACCAAACCGAATCGGCACAGTCGTTGGGACATCGAGTCATTCCCGAGCTGGTGGAAGGCTGTGAGTTCGCGGTGCGGATCGAGATGACACCGGCGCGGGATCGTGGCGCTGGCGGTCGTCTCGAATGTGGCGAATGCCGGGTCTTCAGGCAGGTGGTTGGAAACGCTGGGCAGACCCGGACCGGCCTATGATACCGTCATGACACTGGAAATGCCCGCATCCCGTGCGATTCTTCGAAATCGACATCGAAGAGATCCGACGCAACCCTTTGTGGCGTGCTCGATCATCGCGTGCCCCCCAGGGCGGTCGTCATCTCGATCGAAGGTCAGGATCATTGCGGATTCAGCGGCCGGCATCGGCGGAACCGGCCGCCCTGACGAGTTCATCGATCCGGAACTTCTGGAAAACCACATGGGCACGGCTGCCTTCATAGACGATGCCGACGTGCTCTGAGTCAATCTGCGTCAGCGAAGGATAACCTGCCCCTCGGCCTTCATCGAGCAGCACATGCAACCGTTCCGGCCAGGTCTTGCCGTCGTCCAGGCTGATCTGAATCGTCTGGTGCGTCCGGGCTTTTTGCGAATGAGGGTTCGAAAAGACCAGCGCGCTTCGAGGGCGTCCCGCCTCTTCCCAATCGATCCGGATCAGGCTCCCGTTGCAATTCGGCTCGATCAGCGTGTTCCGGCTCGTTTCATGCGGCGTCCACGTTTTCCCGAGGTCAGCCGACACCAGCACGGCCCGGTATCGCTCATGATCGTTGCGAACGTTCAGCATGATCCGGCCGTCGTTCAGTCGCACGGCCTGACATTCGTTACCGCCTGCATAGGCCGGGTTGCCGACTGTCCACGAGCGGCCATGGTCCTTGCTGGTCATGATCGTGGCGAAAGTTTCCTTGTCCGCACGCCCCGTTCGGCCCTGGACCGGCATCACGAGCGTTCCGTCCGACATCTGGAAGCCGGATTGCGGTGCAGGGGCCAGCAGCCACCATTCCGGCTTTTTCAGCGTTCGGGTCAGATTTTCCGGCTTCGACCACGTTTTGCCGTCGTCCGTCGATCGTATCATCAGCATCTGGGCCGCTTTGCCGATTTCGAATCCGGGCTCGGAGCCGTCGTCCACCCACTGGTGCTTGCCACGCTTGCCGTGCATCCAGACTGCGAAGCAGAAGATCTCGCCCGTTTCTTGGTCCACGACGATCCCCGGATCGCTGCAGCCGTTGAGTTCCTGCGGCAGTCCGCCATATTCGCCCATATCCATGATCACGCGGACAGGCTCCCACGTGCGGCCACCGTCCACGCTTCGGCTCAGCCCGATGTCGATATCTTCCTGCAAGTCGCGGCCCATGCGCCGACGCATGTCGTAAACGCACAAAAGTGTCCCGTTTTTCGAAACCGTAAATGCGGGGATACGATACGTATGAACACCATCGTCACCGGCCTTGCGAAGCGCGATTCCGAACCTGTATCCGATCGCCCCGCCCTCGACTCGTGGCCGGATGACCCCCTGGCCAGTTTCGATCTCAGGTTCGGCGAATTTCACGGTCGCGGTCAAATCCACCCCTTGCCGAACCCGGCAAGTGACCCACACGAAGGACTTGCCCCTGGGAATCACGAACTCCGCCGGAATTCGATCTGTCGAAGCGTTCGGTTCGATCGACGCGACCTTCGCCGCTTTCGAAAGATCTGAAGTCGTGCCGGCATAAACCCGAAATTCAGCGAACGCGTCGGAACCGTTTTTTTCCTCGAGGCCGAACCTGATCGACTTCGTCCGGACAGGAGCATCGGATGCATTATCGATTTCGATTCGCAGCACAGGGTCCGCGTCGTTGCCGACGAGCAGGGGATGGCGAAAGCCACGCGCGACGGCCAGAAGCGGATCCGCCGCATGAATTTCGAATACGGCGGCCAGGCTCAGGAATGTCGTCAGAAACACGAATTCGCATTTCGCAAGCCGTCCGATCGTCATCGTTCGCTTCGTTTCGTTTTCGAAATTGCCTGATGGAATTCTGCGCCATATGCGGCGTCATTCAGCTACTTGCGAACGTGGATCGTTCAGGCGCAATGTAGCGAATCTTCAGATGCGGCGTTTCCAGCCGCTTCTGGCCGCTACCGAGAGAGCGCACGCCGGCCTCGACCAGACCTCCGGTCAAAAGCGTTCGTTCGATGGGACACGGGGCCTTCCCGGTCAGAAACGTCTCTTCGGCCTTCGCCATCAGAGAAGCCGAATAGACGACGTTCGGATTCGGCGGCAAATGAAACAGGGTCGAAAGGGGTTCGTCCCGCCCCTTGAGCCTTGCCGCGAAGGTGAAGTCGCCCACCAGGCCGTTCATCAGCAGCATGCTGGCCCGGGTACCGTCGGCATATTCGATTCGATAGGCGATCGGCTCCTTCACCCAGTCACGGATCTGGGCCTTGGTCGGATAGCGATGGCTGAAGCTTTCCGGCTGGGCAAGCGTATGACTGCGGGAAAGACACGCTTCGAAGAGCTTCGCGTCCCAGCCGCCGCTCGCCCAGGAACCGGCTTCCATCGCTTTCCAGAAATTATCGCCGGAGATCGCCTGGACGGCGACGACACCGGTTTCGCCACCTTTGCGGCGTTCGGCCATACACTGAATCACTTCGAGTGCATGAAAGTCGTAACTGTCGATACCGCCGATCGCCACGCTCATCAGTTCCTCGACGTCCGCCCCGAATGGCATTTCGATCGAGGGCATGCGCCACGTGACGGGCAATGAGGAACCGGCCGCGAACGGAATTTTCATTTCGCGGGAGATATCGACCATCTCCTGAGCCCATTGAGGGTTCCAGGAAAGGTGCTTGTCGTTGAACACGGGGACGACTTTGCCGTCCTTGCGGAAAACGTCGGTGACCTGCTTGAAGAACTCGTATCGCGGATACTTCGTCTGCTTGTATTCGGTCATTTCGTATTTGCCGTGTTCGCCGATAATGAGAACGGCGTCGACAGCCAACCGGTCGCCCCCGGCTCGAAGGGCCTCGGCTACGGAAGGATAAATCGTAAAGCCGAACTCCTTCGCTCGCGAACGGCTCAGGTCTTTCTCGGGGAATTGGTCGACATAGGCCGATACGACTTCGAAAGGCGGCTTATGCCAGCGGCCTTCGACCGGATATCCGACCAGGAACCGCTCGGCCATGTGCCAGGCATGGGAATGGTAACGCCATTCCGTGGTGACCACGGCCAGTTTTCGGCGATGTTCAGGATCGGCCTCGAAAGCGGGTAATTCACGCGTGAAATCGCTGGTCAGAAGTCCCGCTCCGACTGTTCCGATCGTGCCGAGGAAAGCTCTCCGGTGATTATTCATGCGATGATTTCCCTGATGGGTGCCCCTGTGGTGATGGCCGTCGGCCGGCCGCTGGAATCTTCGTAATGGGTATCGAGCGGAATGCCGAGCAACTCATAAACCGTGGCCAGCAGATCGAGCGGACTGACGGGACGTTCGTAGACCGATCCGCCCCATTTTTCGCTCGCGCCGACCACCGTTCCACCTTTGACGCCGCCACCCGCGAGCATCACGCTGAAGCTGTCGGCCCAGTGGTCGCGGCCCGCGTCGCCGTTGATTCGTGGCGTCCGGCCGAATTCGCCCACGCAGTAGACCAGAACGTCGTCGAGCATGCCGCGATCGGCGAGGTCTTCGATCAATGTGCCGATCGCACGATCCAGCGGCGGCAGATGCTGCTCGAGCCCCCGGTCGATTTCGTTGTGATGATCCCAGTTGCCGGTATTGACGTTCACGCACCTGGCACCGGCTTCGATCAGCCTGCGGGCGAGCAGGGCACTCTGCCCGTAGCGGTGTCTGCCGTAGCGGTCGCGCAGCCGGGGGTCTTCGGTCCCGATGTCGAAGGCTTGCCGCATTCGGTCACCGGCGACCATCTCCATCGCCTGAGCCTTGAAAACGTCCAGCCCCTCCATGGCGCCGGTTTCGTCGATATCGCGTCTCAGGGTGTCGAAGCTTTTCGAAAGTTCGCGCCTGGCCTGGACACTTCGTAACGAAAGACCTGCCGGCAGCGACAAATTCGAAACGCCGAAGCCGGCCGAGTTCGGGTCGCCTCCGACTTCGAACGGGTTATGGGCCTTACCCAGATAGACGGCCCCCTGATAGCCGAACGCCTCGGATTTCGGAATCGTCACATAGGCAGGCATCGGCGGCTGACGAGTCCCCAGCGACCGGGAAATGACCGAGCCGAAGGAAGGCTTCTGAGGTGCGTTTCGCGCCAGGGTCGGTCCGAAGTAACCGGTCTGCATCCAGTGCGACGATGGAGCATGAATTCCATTGTCGTGATGCACCGAGCGCACGATCGCCAGATGATTCATCACTCTGGCCTGGTTCGGCAGCCCTTCGCTTAAGGTGATCCCGGGCACTCGCGAATCGATCGGGCGGAAGCTGCCGCGATATTCGGCAGGGGCATCCGGCTTCGGGTCATAGGTATCCTGCTGACTGAGTCCGCCATCGGTCCAGAAAACGATGATCGACTTGCGGCTGCCGACGGCGCGAGGCTTTCCTGAGCCATCCGCCGCTCGCGACTGAGCCTGCAGAATATCGGCCAAAGTCAGACCGATCGCTGGCGCGCCGATACGCAGAAGCGTTCGCCTGGTTAACGCATGCCGGTTCGCCGGAATCGAGCCATCACAGCTTGGTCGCATGGCGCAGGCCTCTCCGGGTCAGTGGTTGAAGAGAAATTCCGCGGTGGCGAGCAGCGACCACAACAGCGACCTGCAAGCCTCGGCCCGGTCCGGCTCAGCTTGCAGAAACGCGATCGCGGCTTTCGACTCGTCAGGCGTCGGCGGCCTGCCCAGGACACGCACGAACGCTTGCCTGGCCGTTTCTTCGGGTGTCGTCGGGCCGGATGCGAGCCGGGCGGCGAAGCCTTCCACGGCTGTCAGTTTCCGCTGGATTTCGCTGGAATTGATCAGCTCCAGGGCCTGATTGAGCGAGGGGGCGTCCACTCGCTCGCACTCGCAAGCCGTCTGGCGAGCCGGTCGGCCGAAGATATCCAGGAACGAAGCCGCCACGTTTTCGTCGGGCAACTGAATCGCCCGCGTGCCAGGCGGCAGGCCCGGAAACGGAGTCGGCACGTCGAGAACCTGCGCGAGTCCGTCCAGCAGGACTTCAGCCGACAACCTGCGCGGGTAGAACCTTGCGAACGTTTGCGTATCGCCACGATTGCCATCGATGGGCTCGGACGAAACGCCATAGGCCAGACTGGTCGTGATCGTACGCACGAGCCGCTTGATGTCGTAGCCGTGCGAAGCGAAATCGGCGGCGAGCGAGTCCAGCAGTTCCGGGTCGGTCGGCGGATTGGTGCTGCGGGCATCGTCCACCGGGTGAATCAGCCCCCGGCCCAGAAAATGAGCCCACATACGATTGACCATCGTACGGGCAAAAAAGGGATTCGAAGGGTCGGACATCCATGCGGCCAGACTGCGCCTCGGATCCTCGCCGGCACGCAGCCGGAACGGGCCTGAGCCGAGTGCGCGAGGTGGCTCGACCTTGCCGGTTCGCGGATGACGCACGGTTCCCGTTTCCGAGAGATAGATCGTCTCGTCGGTGGGCACTTCGGCATCGGCGAAACCGCCCTTCCGGCCGATGCGCGCGAAAACGGCGGCAAGGCCGTAATAATCCGCCTGGCTCCAGGATTCGCTCGGGTGATGATGACACTGGGCACACTGGATGCGAACGCCCAGAAATGCCTGTGCGACCGATTCGACGTAATCGGAGGACTTCCGCACGGACCGGTACCAGACCGTCGGCGGATTCTCGGACTGGGAACCCGTCGCGGTCAGGAGTTCCGACACGAAGCGGTCGTAAGGCTTGTTTTCGGCCAGGGAGTCGCGAATCCAGCCCGCGAAAAGCGTCGTACCGGGGCGCTGCCGGGCCGTCGAATAGCCGGCTCCTCGGTTACGCAAGATATCGGCCCACTTCACGGCGAAATAATCGGCATATTCGGGACGTTCGAGAAGAAGGTCGATCAGCGCCGCGCGTTTGTCTTTCCGTTCGTCGGCCAGAAACGCTGCCGTTTCCTCGGGCGTGGGGAGCGTGCCGCAGATGTCGATCGTCGCGCGCCTGAGAAACGCCGCATCGTCCGCGGGCGGGGAAGGAACGACTCCGAGTCGACGCCACTGGCGGAAGAGAAAGCGGTCGACCATCGTCGCGCCGGATTGCGCTTCAAGGAGGTCCAGATCCGCTTCGACGCGGCCTTTCGCTTCTCCGTCAGCGACGAAAGGCACGGCCCCGCGGAAGGTTGCGATCTTGTCGCCGAACCGGGCCATGACAGCGACCAGGCCGGGGCGATTCGCCGTCCGCACCGTTCCTTCGGCACTCGCTGACGCGATCGCCGGCTCATTCGTCTGGTAAACGGCTCGTTTCGTAACGTCGCGCTGCGAACCGTCGCTCAGGAAAGCCGTGACCTTCAGCGCGAATTCCTGATTTCTCTCGAGAATCGCCTCGGCCGGCGCCACTTCGATTCGATCGATCAGCGGATCGTCATTCGCCGGCGGCCGGGCACCCTGGGCGATCCAGGACTTCAGGAGCCTGTAATCGTCGCTCGAGGCGTCGATCAGGCGGCCGCCGCCGTGGGGCAATCGTCCGGTAGCCTTTTGCAGAATCAGACTTCGGTCCGGATCGGCCGGAAAAATCCTCCGGCCGCGATCTTCGTGAACCAGAGACTGATAATCGAATTCCGGCTCGAATCCGAGCAGCGACAGCATGAAACCATTCTGACCGGTCGCCTTGCCGTGGCATCCCCCGCCATTGCAGCCGAGTCGCGTCAGGATCGGCACGATGTCCGTACCGAACCGGACCGGGGATTCGACCGAACCGACATCTCCGGCAAAGGCTTCGTTCGATCCTGCTCCGAAGATTGCAAGACAGATTCGAACAGAAGTGAACCACACGAAGCATGTCCGCAGGTATCGAGCCGCGAATACGCCGGCATCCGCACGCGACAGCGGTTTCGAAAAGAGGGTTCCGGATCGAATCGCGAGTTTCATTCCACGATCTCCAGGTCGAGAAAATCGGCCCCCTGATGAATCGCCTCGTCTTCCACGACTCCGATCGTCAGGAGCCGCAGGAACGGAACTCGCCCCAGAGGCGCGTCGGGATTCACGACGACTTTCAGGAGTCCCTGATCCGTCTGCCCGACGAATGTTTCGCCACGCCCGCGCAGGCCAGGAACCGTCGTCACGATCCCCGGCACGGCCAGTTCCGTATGAACCTTGCCGATGAATCCGTTTCGGCGGCGCACCCGGTAGCGAATTTCGAAACTCTCGCCCCGCTTCGCTTTCGAAGGCGTGAACGGGTCTGCCTCCACCACGTACGCTGCCGGATGAACTTCGATCGTGACCGGTTCGCTGAAGGCGACTACGGCCTCCGGTTTCGAAGGATCCGCGGAAGTAACGGTCGTTTCCGCGCGAACGACGAACGAATACTGACCCGGCATGAGCGTCGCTGGCAGCTCCAGACTGAGCCAGCCTTCGTTCTTGCCAGCCGGGATATGACTGACCGGCGCTGAAAGCTGCGGCGGGAGACCTTCGAAAGCGAGCCGCACCGGCGAGGATTGAGAGCGACCGCCCGGGTCGATCCGCACGGCCACGTCCGCAAAACCTCCCTGCGCATGCCTGGGCGTCAGCGTGCCGTATAACGGATGCGAAAACGTGCGATGAACATCGGCATGCACGCGGATCGCCGCCTTGCCGGCGACACCGATCAGTGACCGCGAAACCAACCGCCCCCGTACGAGAGGACCGGTCCCACGCGAAGGTGCCGCCATCGCCACCTCTCTGCGACCGATACCGTCGGCTTCGCTCATCAGGCGGAGCGTTTCGACACCCGTGGCCGCGTCCGAATCCGCTGAGACGACCATCACAGCACTGTCCGTCGCCGGGCCGATCCACACGTCCGGGCAGCTCAGCCCTGACGGCGTGTTTTCCGCGAACACCCGAATCGGCCCCTGGTAGCCACGCCGCCGTAAGGCAACCAGGTCGAAAACCACCCGGCCGCCAGCTTGAACGTTGATCGCTCCGGCCGATTTCGCGGCAGGCAATGCGATGATTCGAAAATCCGGCACGTCCCGGCGAACGGACAAGACGAAAATCTTGCGTGGATCAGGCTCCGGACCGGATTTCGTTTCCCGAAGTTCGATCAGGAATCGCCCGTCGGCGGGAGCGACCCAGCGTCCCGCCGGATCCGCATGGCCTGTCGGCAAATGCGAATCAGGCAAATCGAATTCGTCTTCGAAACTCGCGATTTCTTTCGTACCCGTCGCATCGAAAATCGCCAGACGCAGATCCGTCGGCGCACCGAGCCGCTCGGAAAAGACTTCGAAATGAAAGACCTCTCCACGATTCACATTCCATGCGAACCAGCGTGAATTCGAAACGTTCGAATCGACGAACTGACCGCTGAAATCTCCCGGGCCCGCGATTTCCAGAGCCTTCGCTGGCGTTTCATGACCTTCGCCGACCCGCTTCGGATCGTAATCCCCAAGCGCGACCGTCACAGGCATGTGGGAATTCGGGACGTCGACCCCGACCAAGTCGGCGACCGCCTGCGAAATCGAACGAACGACCGGCGGATCGTCCGAAACGTTCGCGCGATCGGCCGCGATTTCGAAATCGGCGGAACTCAACGCATCGCTCTTCGAAGTGCCGGATCGTGTTTCCTTTCCGGTATGCAGGTTTCTCCCGGAGATTTTCACCTTCGAAGCCTGCCCCTTCACGACTTGAACCGGCACGGCGAACACGGGACGCGGGCCTGTGTCGACATCGAGCCGGTAAACGAAATCGCTGCCGCCGCCATAAGCCAGGTCATGCACGCGAATCTCATAAGTGCCGTCGGCGGGCGCGACCCATGAAATCATGGGATCGACTCCGAAATGCCCGCGGTTCGATGCGATTCGCCGCCCGGTCGCGTCATAAAGCTCGAGCACGGCACGCATCCGGGAATCGATCCGGTCGGCGAAACATTCGAAAACGACGGACTGGCCTTTCCGGGCTTCGAATTCGTACCGGTCCGTCTCGCCGGCTGCGAGAATCCGGCCATCGATGGTGACATCGAGTGCGATGTGCCTGGCTTTGTTTGCACGATCGTCGCCGGATTCGCGATCGCCGGATCGTCGACTGACCATGAACCGAACCGGCGCGCTCAACCCGCCTGCGCTGAATGCCCAGAGGTCGTAAAACCCGGGTTTCGCCGCATCAGGAACGCTCACGCGGAACCGGCCGGGCTCGAGCCGTTCGCAGGTGCTTCCCGGCACTGCCAGAACGAGAGACCGCACCGAATCGATGCCGCTTCCGGTCAACTCGATCAAGACGGGCTTACCGGCCGCCGCTCCCGCGGGAAAGATCGAGGAGATGACGGGCGGGGAATCGGCGGCAGCGACCATTTCGGACGACACGGACATGATGATGCAAAATGCAACGGCGACCGCCGTGTTTCGCATGTGGTTCGTGCTCATGTGCAGTATCCGAAAGCGGGTGCGTACGGAGGGCAGGCCGGGTGCGAGGCTACGATGCGGAGAGACGATGCCGGGCAGGGCGTTTCGATTCATCCGCCTTTCCTGGTGAGATCCGAAAGACTTCTCGCCCGTTCGGAGCTTCGGTCGAGGACCAGGAGAAAGTGCAGGCGAGTCGAAAAGAGAGGGGGTGTATCTCTCTATCATGGCCTGCGAAGCTCGCAGGTGCAAGAGAATGTGCCGAAATCAGCGAGATGATCGCGGCCCCTTGCAAATCGAAGAAGTCGATTCATCGACCTGATCACGCTGCCGGTTCAGGGCTTTCGGAGACCTTTCCACTGCATGCGATTTTTCTCGACATTTGCAGCTCCAAACCAGAACGAGGCCATGAGGCTCCGGAAATTCGGCCCACTCGCATCGCCTGCTTGTGATCTCGCCTGAATCTATCGCGAATGAGCCGCAGAGCTGTCGCGACTCCCCGCTCGCACCCGCAATGCGTCACGTATCGCATGTTCGCCCGAAGAATCGAATCGATCGGAGTATCTCGAAACCCGGGATTTCGTCTGTCGCTCAGCTCTGGATCGCTAAAAGCGGGTGCCAGGCGTTCCGGACGATTCCGGCCACGTTCGTGCATGAATGACGAATATCTTGAGTCGGAAGTTCGTTCGAAAACGTTCTTGACTCGGTTGAGGATCAGGTCGGCGTCAGCGTTCCAGCGGAAGTGCTTCGGCGAGGTGTTGTGGTGGTCGTGGCATTCCCGGATCGCAGCCTCGATCGAGGCGACGCTGCGGAATTCACCACGGCGGATTCGCTTTTCACGGATTTCTTCGAAGAACCTCTCCACCTGATTCAGCCATGAGCCGCTGGTCGGCGTGAAATGCAAATGATACTCCGGGTGCCTCAGGAACCAGCGTTTCACCGCTGCTGTCTTGTGCGTCCCGTAGTTGTCCAGAACCATATGGATTTCGAATACGGGTTCGCGTTTCCGTTTCGAATCCAGATCGTTGTGGAATTCGAAAAACACCTGATGCCTGTGTCGCCGTTGAGATTGGCCGATCATCTCACTGGTCGCCACCTTCAGAGCCGCGAACAGCGAGGGCGTGCCGTTGCGGACGTAATCGTGGGTCGGCCGTTCCCGCATCTTATCTTCGATGCGCAGGTCGATCGTGCAAAGCTCAGCAATGCGTTCGGTCACTTTGACCACTGGTGGTTCCTCAGCCGGGGCGAGATCCTGAGCCTGCGCTCGCTGCATGAACAGCAGAATCAGCAGGAAAAGACGATAGAACGGCATTCGTCGGGTATTCTCCGACGCTCGCCTTCTCAATAGAAAGCCGTAATTTGTGCCCGAAGAAGGATGCCGGTCTGCCCAGCCACATAACCGGTCCGGTTTTGACCAGCGGGAGAACCATCGAGCCAAGCCGAGTCGAGGGTGAACCTCAAATTTTCCCGGCCTCGGCGAAAGAACCAGTTGAAGCCGCCTGCCACCTCGTATCCGCCGCCGTAATCGCCTCTGACGTATGACGAACGGGCATACAACTCCGCCCTTTGGGGAACGACGAAATAGCCACCCTGCAGGAACCCGCCGAAAGCCCGTGTCGATCGGATCGGCAGCGGGCCGTTGCCCTCGAGCCCCAAAAGATCCTGGGCGTAAAATTCCGTCGAAACGCCCAGGCCCCGGTATTTGAAAGCCAGGTCGATCGCGGCGAGCGAAATATCGTATCTTCGAAGCGTGACACCAGGCGCGAATGCGCCAGGGGTCGTAATGAGTGTCCCGTCCGAAAGGCGGATCGGCGAGTTTTCGACGGCGTCACTTTCCGACTGGCTTCCCCGGCCGATCGCATACGTATAACTTCCGCCAAGCCGAACGGCCGCGTCTTCGTGATCCTGCAGGTCCGAATAACCGGCGCCGAATTCTCCCCAGGGTTCCCACCAGGACGATCCGGACCAGCAAAATCGGTCATTGAGACGCTCAGGCGAGAGATTCAACGTGTTGAAGCCGTTCGAAACCATCGCATGATAGTACCAGCTTTCCAGCGGCTGCCCCGTGATCCAGACCCCCTGGCTCAAGCTCGGCCGGAAGAAGGTCGTGGCCATCGAACGATCCGGCCCCTGCAGGGGCGCGAAAGCGCTTTCGAGCCATTCACGTGATCCTGGCACCTTGCTCTGGCCGACGCTCAGCTCGATCGCGTCGCTGAAACGATAACTCAGCACATAGGCCCGAAACCCGATCGGGTTGTTCGTGACCGAGTTGTAGTCGATGTTCAGAAGATAACTAAGCTTCGGCAAAAGCGCGTTACCCGAAAAGATGATCCGTCCGCGGGGGATTCCGAAGTAATTGTCGTTCGCGATGGGAATCCGGTTGCCGCCGCTATCCGTCCAGTACGAAGCGCTCCTCGCGAAGCCGTTGTATCGAAACATGTTCTGACTTCTGACCCTGAGCGAAAACGGCGTCGCATCAGGATTCAGAGGCACGATCGTGAAGCCGTTATCATAATCGACTCGAAACCGATCGGCCCGAAGGTCATCCCCTGAGGTGAAAGCGTCCGTGAAGGCGGGAACTTCGGACGAATCCGGCAAGGCCATGGGGTCCCAACCGTCCGAGTCCAGATCCTCGACGACTTCCGGAGGAACCGTACCGTCGGGAATGCCCCGGGGCAGCGCCGGATCGGGGACTTGAGGCGGCTGAACCGCTTCCTGGCCAATTCTCTGAGGCAGTTCCCCGACCCTTTTCAGACCGGCGTCACTTTTTTCGGGCGTTTTCGATTCAACCTGTCTTTTTAGATCACGAACTTCGCTGGCGAGTCGGCGGTTTTCGTCGATCACTGAGTTCAGGAGCTTTTCGAGCCGTTCGAGACGCGCCGGATCCGCGGCTTCCGAAGGTTTCGTCGAATCGTCCCCCCCCCGTGCGATGCCGGACGCGAACGAAACGGCCAGGACCATCGCCAGAAGGCGTATGTCCCGGCGATTTCGGCAGGTTCGCTCCGACACCACCATACTCGCTCCTCGTCGCCAGCCGGATCCGAACGGACTTCCCGGGCGGATCCGAACTTGCCTGACGCAGCGCGTGGATCCGAATGCCATGCATTGCAGACAGGATCCCGTCACATCTTTTGATCGACCGTTCGTACCGGTTACGTAAGATTTTCTTGTCGCACTGGTCGCACCGATTCTATCGCTTAAGCATCGGATTTCAGGCCGAAGCGACTTCGAAAGGGACACGGCGCAGGCCGGGGTGATCTGACAGGTGCGATGACGTTTCGGTAATTTGTATGGATTTTGAGGATCGTTCCGGACGAAAAGTGATACATATGTACGCAAACACTGATCCTGATTCCGGACGACAGGTGTCTGACATGATCATGCGGATTCGAGAATTGGCCCTGCTCTCGATCGTCCTCGGCACGTTCGCCACCTCCGTACGGGCACAGGGCGTGATCGCTCCTGGCGCCGGTCCGATCAACCGGTCGATGGCGGGCGCTTCGACGGCCGCGGCTTTCGACTTCGGTTCGAGCTACTGGAACCCGGCGACGATCAGTTTCCTGGAGCGGGACGAGACGCTTCTCGGCACCGAATTGATCTTTCCCAGCATGCACTATTCGTCATCGATGCGTGCCGGGTCGATCAACGGCGTATTCCCGCCGACGAATCGCTCCGGAACGACGCGCAGCGATTCCGGCGTGCCGACGAATCTTTCCGTGGGCAGTTCGTTCAAGCTCGATCCTGACTCTCCGATGACGATGGGCCTTTTGATCACGGGTCTGGTCGGAGGTAACGTCAATTTCGCGGGAAGCACGACGACGCCGACTCTCGCGCCGCGTCAGCCGCCGAACTATTTCGGTGTCGGACCGGTTTATGCCAATACGGCGCTGCTCTCGATCAAGCCGATGGCCTCTTATCTGGTAAGCGACAAGCTCTCCGTGGCCTTCGCTCCAGTCGTCACGACGGGCACGGCCCAGTTTAGCCCTGCCTTTTTCGCGCCGGGGCCGAGGGATCAGTTCGGGATCGCGACCTTTCCGACGGCGACCAATTCCCGGCCTTTCTGGGGCGCGGGTTTCGAGCTGGGAACGATGTACGAAGTCGACGAGAACTGGAATCTCGGCTTCTCGTTCAAAAGCCCGGTCTGGCAGGAAAAGTGGGTTTACAACAGCTACAATCCCGATTATTCGGCCCGCACGATCGGCATACAGTCCGACATGCCGGCGATCTACTCTCTGGGTGCCGCTTATAAGGGAATCGAGAGGCTCATCGTCGACGTGGATGTGCGTTATTTCGACTATGCCAATGCCGCGCTCTGGGGTGATTCGATCGTCAGCGGCGGCCTGGGGTGGCGCAGCATCTTCGCCGTAGCCGCTGGCGGCCAGTATCAGCTTTCCGACCGTCTGACGCTTCGTGGCGGGTATTTGTACAACCAGAACCCGATCAACCAGATCAACACGATCTTCAACATTCAGGCCCCCGGGTTCCTTCAGCACTCGCTGTCGATCGGTGCCTCGCTTCGGCTGAACGAGAATATCGTTTTCACGGCTGGCTGGGTGCACAGCTTCCGCAATGAGATCGAAGGGCCTGTCCTGCAAATTCCCAACTCATCGGCACGTATGGATGCTCAGGTAGACTCGATTCTGGCGGGCCTGACGATCCAGTACGGCGGCAAGCGCAATCGCGTGAAGGCGGCGCCTGAAGTCTCGACTTCCGAAGAGGTCGTCACGTTCGAATGAGTGCCGGAGCGAAATCCATGAGGTAGCTGAGCCTGCTCTCCCGAAACGCATTAGCCTCGAAAAATTGAGCCTGTGACCCGGCTTGTGGCGAACTGCCCCTCGACCGGGTCATCGCATCGGCAGTTTCCTGCATATGATTTTCGATTTGAGAGTCCGGACGAACCGTGACCAGCGCATGTCGTTCGCTGCTTCTCGTTCCAGACGACGACGGAGGCACGCCGGATCTTGAAAGACGGCGAAGAAAGAGACAGCCTGTCTTCGGAACAGCTTCTGCCGCTGGTCTACGAAGAGGTGCGCATTCTGGCGAGCCAACGGCTCGCACAGTATCGGCTCGGCCTGAAGCTCCCGCCGACGGCACTTGTTCACGAGGCTTACCTGCGGCTGGCAGCGAACGGCAGCAGTCCCTGGAACAGCGAAGGACACTTCTTCGCCGCCGCGGCCCTGGCCATGAGACGCATCCTGGTCGAAAATGCGAGGCAAAGGGCGGCGACGAAACGGGGCGGCGGGAACTTGAGAATTCCGCTCGAGGAGTTCCACCGAATCGTGGATTCGCCCGAAGACTTGATGGATCTCGATGATGCTCTGAACCGTTTCGCGGCTGAAGAACCGGAGAAGGCGAATCTGGTCCATCTTCGATTCTTCGCCGGACTCACTTCCGAGGAGGCCGCCGAGGCCCTCGGAATTTCTCTGGCGACGGCCGAGCGTTGGTGGAGCTACGCCAAAGCCTGGCTATATGTCGAATTACGGAACGATCGAACGGATTCCGAAAATCCGTGAGGGGCCATGCGCGGATTTTTCGCACTGTATCTTGTCCTGACGGTCTTCGATCCGATCCAGCGAGTCCTTTCCCATGTCTGGTCTGCCGTCGAAAGACATCATCTTCGAAGAAGCACTCGGGAAGTCGACCCCCGAAGAGCGCGCTTCGTACCTTGAAGAGGTCTGCCGTGGCGACTCGACGCTAAGAAATCGAATGACGAGGATCGTCGAGGCTCATCTTGCGGCGGGCAGCTTTCTGGAAACCCCCGTCTTCGGTTCCGGTCGGCCTGCGGAGATCGAGATCGGCCAGGAATTGCGGATCCTCCAGGAATCCGGTTCCTGGATCGAGGGCGAACTGCCCCCAGGCCTGATTTCGCCGTCGGATCGTGTAGGCTCATCTGGCCGAAGCGGCAGTCTTGAGATACTCGAAGTCGTCGCCCGGGGCAGCATGGGCATCGTTTTGTAGGGGTTCGACGACAAGCTGCACCGCGAAGTCGCGATCAAGCTGTTGCCGCCGGAGATCGCGTCGGACGCTTCCGCGCGTCGGCGTTTCGTTCGCGAAGCACGCAGTGCCGCATCCGTGGTGAACCAAAACGTCATCGGCATTCACCCGGTCGACGATTCGGGCTCGCTGCCCTAAATCGTGATGCCTTTCGTGGACGGCGATTCCCTGCAGGTATGAATTCTGCGGGATGGCCGCTGCCCATCGAAGCGGCTCTCCTCATCGGGGTTCAGGTCGCCTCGGGGCTGGCCGCGATTCACGCGAGAGAACTCATCCATCGTGACCTCAAACCGGCGAACATCCTGATCGAAAGATACGGCGAACGTGTCAAAATCACCGATTTCGGCGTGGCGCGCGCCGTCGACGACCCCCATGCCACTCAGCTCGGGCTGATCGCCGGCACACCCGCTTACATGTCGCCGGAGCAGGCTGGCGGTCTATCCGTCGATCATCGGGCGGATCTTTTCAGCCTGTGCAGCGTTCTCTATGCTCTGGCGTCTGGCCGGCCACCCTTCGGGGGCAAGTCGATCCTCGGCGTGATCCGCCAGGTCTGCGACCAGACTCCGAAACCGAGTCGAGAGGTCAACCCGGCCATCCCGCGGGAATTTTCGGACCTCGTCGCGAAGCTGCATTCACGAAAACCGGCCAATCGCCCCCAGGCCGCGGCACAAGTCGCCGACGAGTTGTCCGCGATGCTGGCCCGAAATTCCGACCCGAAATCCACAGCCAGTTCGGGCGAGCGCCAGCGCCGCCGATTCGGCCGGGGAATGCGACTCGCGGCGACGGTCATGCTGTTCTCGGCTCTGGCTCTCGGCGCTGCCGAGGCCACCGGCGTGACCGACATGCACAGTACAGTCATTCGCCTGCTTTTACCGGAAGGCACACTCGTGATCGAGGTCGACGATCACGCCTCGTTCGCCCCGGTCGGCACGATCTCTCGTTCGACCATTTCGGGCAATATCGCCGATGGCGCGGGCGGGGGCTTTTATCTCAACACTTCGTCCCTGACGATCCTGAATTCGACCATATCCGGCAATACCGGTGTCACCGGCGGCGCGATCCTGACTTCGCTTTCGAATCTGTTTCTGACGAACGTCACGATCACTCAGTACACGACGACCTCGCCCGGCGCCGCAGTCCAGCCTGCCCCCGCGCGGATCTTCGAAGCCGGCAACAGCATCATCGCGGACAATACCGGCGGCGACCTCGGCACGTTCACCGTGATGAGGTACCGGGGCCAGAAAATCCTCAGCGGCGACCCGAAACTCGGCCCGCTCGCCGACAACGGCGGGCCGACGCTGACGCACAAACCGCTATCGGGCAGCCCGGCGCTGATGGCCGTCATCAGTGCCGTGTCGCTCGACTCCGGCGGTAACCCGATCCTGACCGACCAGCGCGGCTGGCCGCGGTCTCTTTACCAACCGACGATCGGAGCCGTGGAAGGCTCGAGCATGACGGTAATCACGAACCCGCTCGATCTCGGCACTCTGACCTACGGCCAGACCAGCACCATCGTCCCGGTCGAAATCGCGGGTTACGAGGTTGATCAGAATATGCTGGCCTCTTCCGACCAGGGCGCGCGGCTGGTCGAGTTCTCGCACGACCTCCAGAACTGGTCCTCTTGGTGCTTCTACGTCCTGCCCAAGAGCCTGTTCGTGAATTCGAACAAGGTCACGATCTATGCCCGGATCGCGCCCGGGGCGAAGGCCGGTTCGATCTCGGGGAACTTCGGATTCTCCGGCTCGTTATCGACCGCGTCCGTTACCTATTCCGGCACGGTGAATCCGGCAAGGCTGACGTACCTCGCCAAACCGGCGTCGAAGACTTACGGCGACTCCAACCCTGCCTTCACCGGCAGCGTGACGGGGCTCGTGCTGAACCAGACCATGGATAGCGTCGTGACCGGCACGCCTCAGTTCTCCAGCACCGCCACGGCCGCAAGCGGCAAGGGCCAGTACGCGATCGACGGCTCGGGTCTCACGCTGATCAACCCAAACTATGTGCTCGCCCAGGCCCCGGGCAACGCCACAGCCCTGACCATTTCTGCCCGCACTCTTGCGGTGAAGGCACTCGACGCCACGAAGATCCAGGGCGAGGCCGACCCGGGCTTCACGGTAAGCTACGACGGCTTTGTCATGAACGACGGGCCGGGCTCGCTCGGCGGATCGCTGGAGTACTGGACGGCTGCCACCTCGGCAAGCCTGCCGGGCCTTAATTCGGTCACCCCCGGCGGGTTGATTTCGAATAACTATGACTTTCAGTACGTAAGCGGCACACTCTCCATGCAGAGCTATGCCACGGCGTCGGGCTACGTCCTCAGTGAAGTGAGTGTGGCGACCCTGAACGCGACGATGAAGCAGGCGCTCTCCAACACGCCGTTGTCGGCCATTCAGTCGTTCAACGCGGGTCAGACGAGTTCAGGCATGGATCAACTACGCCTGTTCATCGACCTGATCAACCGCCGCGACCGGTCCTTCCCGAACACGCTGGCCCTGCGCTGGATCGCCGCCGCCACGCGAATTCGCCGCGCCTGGAACCCGAATCTCTGACGGCGACGACATCAGGTCATTCCCCACCACTTCGGCCCGGACGTCGTGCGAAAGTATGCGTCCGGGCCGAACGCGTTCGATGGAACTCCCCATCGAACGCGGGACGATGTCTGTGTCCTCGCAGGGAATCAAGTTTCGCGTATCCCTCAGAAATGTTCATCAAGCCTCTTTTGCGCATGTCCTTCGTGTCTTACGATTTCAACCTGTCGTTCCGACAGGGCCTGGCCGAGTCGATCTGGCCCCGAAGAAATCCAGAGAAATCCAGAAGATGCTGTCCTGAAATCGACGGACTTCGGAGTTGGTCCTGAACGGGAACGCTCAAGGGACACCGCTGGCGTGATCACGGCGGGATTCAGGCCGGAAGGCTATCAGATCGTCTTCGGCGAAATCGATTTCAGCTGCCGTGTCAGGAATGCGGCTCCGTTGCATTCGACCATCACGGCTGAGCATGATGCTCGCTACCGACGAATGATCCGATCAGGTTCTGCAGAGATTGACTTCGAAACATTCTCGTCCGGCAAGCGTCTGCATCGCTCGCCGATTCTTTGGGAGATGGCGGTAAGGGAAGCGAAACCAGACTTCGACTCGATCGCTGAATGCGCATGCTCTCGATCTGAATTGGCATTACTCAAATCAAAACGAGAACGAACCCAGTTCCTGCCTGAAGACATCTCCCAGGCCGACCTCATTCCCCCGGCAGGGGGCAATTCGCCACTGCCATCCGAAAGATTCAACGGCTATCATGACCGTAAGAAGGATGAAACCAGCCTTGTCGGCCGGAACGATCATCCCGATCGCCGTATCTTTTCGGCGGTAATCGAAATCGAATCAGCCCCCCTGAACGAGAGGCGAGCGATGGGCATCGAACGAAATCGCATCATAGCCTGTTCACTCGTCGTCACAATTTCGACACTTTCGGCAGCGGAAAGCGCTGCGGGCGTTCCGGCCCGGGTCGCGCATTCGACGTCCGCCAACGGCGACAATAACCTTCCGATCAAGGTCTTCATCCTGGCCGGGCAGTCGAACATGGAAGGGCACGGCTTTATTCCGGCCGACCCGAAGCGCAACGGCGGCAAAGGCAGCCTGGAGACTGTCGTGCGGGATCCGGCGACTTCCGGCAGATTCGCACACCTCGTCGGTAACGACGGCAACTGGGTCGTGCGTGACGACGTGCATATCCATTATCTCGACCGCAAGGGCAAGCTCACGGCGGGCTTCGGGGTGCAGGAGGACCGCATCGGCCCGGAACTCGGGTTCGGTACCGTCATAGGCGATGCCGTCGAAGAACCGGTGCTGCTCATCAAGCTTGCCTGGGGCGGCAAAAGCCTGGCCCGGGACTTCCGTCCGCCGAGTTCCGGCGGCGAGACCGGGCCATATTACAAGGAAATCGTCGAACGCACCCGAGCCATCCTGAAGGACCTGAAGTCGCAGTTTCCCGAACTCGGCGGCCGGGGTTACGAGCTTGCCGGATTCGGCTGGCATCAGGGTTGGAATGACCGCATCGATCAGGCCTTCAATGACGAATACGAAAAGAACATGGCCAACTTCATCCGCGACATCCGCAAGGATCTTGGCAAGCCGAACCTGCCGTTCGTCATCGCCGAGACAGGCATGAGCGGCCCTGAGGAACGGCACCCGCGGGCTCTCTCGCTGATGAAGGCCCAGGCGGCGGTGGCCGAATATCCGGAATTTCAGGAAAATGTCGCGTTCGTCGGCACGAAGGCCTTCTGGCGCGACAAGGAGGACTCGCCCACCGGGCAGGCGTATCACTGGAACACCAACGCCGAAACCTATTACCTGATCGGTGAGGCCATGGGGCAGGCCATGATAAGGCTTTGCACGAAGACACCTGCGAAATGAATATCGATCATCGATCCCTGGGAGGCTTATGAATGTCGAACCGGCTTCGCCCCATCGCCGCGATCCTGCCACTGATTCTCATGGGACACGCCGTCCTTTCTGACGATGTCAAGGCACCGCAAAAGGCCGAGATGGCCGGATATCTGCTCGTCCCGCACGGCAAGGTCGACGCGAAATATAACGCCGGCTTCTCCATGTACGTGGCCGCGTGGCCGCTTTTGAAGAACTATCCAGGGCAGGACTTCCAAAGCGGTCTGTTCGGCACCTGGATGTTTTCGCAGTACGACGGGCGGAAGCCTGAGAAGGCCTACTCGGACATCGAAGGCGGCCTGGGCTGGTGGCGCGACACACGGTTCGCCACCGAGACGCCCAAGTTCATCATGGGCGGTGTGGCCCTGAACTTCAGCGAATGGGCCAACGGCCCCGGCGCCGGCAAAGGCCGCGACTGGAAAAACCCCAAAGGCCACTATGCCATCGCCCAGCTCAGCCCGTGGGTGCTCTGGCCGCCCGACGGCTTGAACGTGAAGCAGGGGACATCGGGCGAACTTTTCGGTTACGGATACCTGCCGCTGCCGCTGACTTCGCCGAAAGAGACCACGGCGGACAAGAACGTCCCGACCGGCAACCAGTGCTGGACACTGTTCCTGAACACCGGCAACTTCAAGGGGCCGGTCACGTTCTTTCTGCCGGAATTCTGGACGAAGCCGACTGTCGAAAACCCCAGTCTGGCGGGCATGTTCCTCGATACGCGGCCGTCCGACCCGAACAAGGCCGTGCAGATGGAAACGCAGCACATCCCGGCGTACCTTGGCAGGGATAGCAAAGGAGTCACATATGCACGAGTCGCGCCGACGCATTTTCCCGGAGCTTCGGCGGGCGAAACTCCGCTGATCCACCGCATCACGGCCTTCAGCCGGGCCGCGTTATGGGATCGTGTCCAGGCCTGGTTCGAAGGCGGTGCCCCCGCTACCGGCACGATCGACCCGAAGGCTGCGAAAGTCCACACTTTCGAAAGCCGCGGCGGGGCGACATGGCGGATTTATCCACCCGACTCGGCTCGGGAGCAGAGATCGCCGCTCGCCTGGAATTCGTTCGCCACGCCGTTGGCGCTTGACGACACGACATACGGATACAAGTGGTCCGAAGACCTCGTCACGAAAGCGAACGGCCTGATCACACTGCCGGAGTACTTCCGTCTGGACAAGGACGCTGCCGGCAAGGATCGCTGGTCGGTCGTAGCCGGCAAGGACGTACCAGTCGAGACGGGGTTGTCTCAGGTCGAATTTCCGCGCCGCCGAGGTCCTGACCGCCGGCCGTACGTAACGCCCGAGGAGCCGGCCAGCGTCTGGAAAACGCCAGGTCCGTCAGCCGGGCCTTTCGAAACGAAACTCGGCGATGGCAGCGTGGTGACCTATTCCTGGTACCGGTTCGCTGACCAGCCGGCTCTGCGACATGCCCACATGACCAGCGACGAGCGGGAGGCCCTCCAGAAACGCGTGGAACTGCTGCACAGGAGCTGGACGAAGGACCGCGAGTATCTTCCCGCGCCGACCGTGGGCACGCTGGCCGATCTCGACCCGGCCGTGATCGTGACGCCGCCGAAGGGTCTCGAATTCGGATACGTGCCGATCGTCACGCGGCAGGCTGCCGGGGAATGAAACTTCCATTTCGAGATTGTCCGGCACATCGGCTCGAAGATGAATGTGCCTCTTCGATTTCCTATCGTCTCTGGATCTCTGCCATGAAGCTGCCTCGAGAATTCGTTCCGAGGTCACTCGCATTTCGAATTCGACGGATACCGAATTCGAAAACGCAAAGCAGCTTCGGAAAATTCCTGGCGAAGCTTCTCGCCGTTCTCACGATCCTGCCGTGCGGATCGGCCTCGCTGCCGGCTGAAGAAGCCCAGCGGCCGAACGTCGTGATGGTCTTCATCGCCGATATGGGCTGGGGGTGACTTTTCGTGCTTCGGCAACCCGGATGCCCGAACGCCGAACATCGACCGGCTCGCGGCAGAAGGGCTGCGGTTCACTCAGTTCCACGTGAACGCACCGATCTGTTCGCCTTCACGCTGCGCCTTGACCACAGGGCAGTATCCGCAGCGGTGGCGGATCACGCCGTATCTGTCCCGGTACTGAGGCGAAAGTCATCATAAATCGCATCGCCGCTTTCCCCGCAACCTCGGATGACTTATCCTCTCGACTACGCCTTCTTTCTGTCGATTTCGCCGAACCGGTCGGAGGACTCCTACGATGAACGAACTCGACCTGTTCGCCGCAGCCATCGCGATCGACGATCCTCGCGAGCGAGACGCCCTGCTGTCGCGTGAATGTGCAGGCCGCCCGGAGCTTCGCCTGCGGCTGGACAGGCTGCTCCAGGAGAACTTCCGACTCGACGCTCGGACGGATCGGCTCGTCTCGGATCCGTCCAGGGATCTTTTTGCCACCGAGCCAGAGGATCGTGACTCGACGGTCCAGCATGATCAGACCGAAAACGTGGCTCCGGACCGGACCTACTCCGATCCGTCACTGGATCAGCCCAAGCCCGGGATCACCGACCAGGGCGATCAGGACGAGGACGAGCGGCCGGGCACTGTCATCGCCGGGAAATACATGCTGGCCGACGTCATCGGCGAAGGCGGCATGGGCTCGGTTTATCGCGCCAGCCAAACCCAGCCGGTCAAGCGGCAAGTCGCGCTGAAGCTCATCAAGACGGGCATGAACTCCCGCGACGTTCTGGCCCGGTTCGATGCCGAACGTCAGGCCCTGGCCCTGATGGACCACCCCAACATCGCCCGCATCTACGACGGCGGAGTCACCGACAGCGGCCAGCCGTATTTCGTGATGGAACTGGTCGACGGCGTTCCGATCACGGACTTTTGCGACCTGAAGCGGTTGACGGTCAACGCGCGCCTGGAGTTGTTCGTGGCCGTCTGCCAGGCCGTCCAGCACGCCCACCAGAAGGGGATCATCCACCGTGATCTGAAGCCCTCCAACGTACTCGTCACTGAAGTCGAAGGCCACCCGACGCCCAAGGTCATCGACTTCGGCGTCGCCAAAGCGACCGAACAGAAGCTGACGGACATGAGCTTCTCTGACACCGGGGCCATCGTCGGCACGCCGGCGTACATGAGCCCTGAGCAGGCCGACCCGGCGTCGATGGACATCGACACGCGCACGGACGTCTACGCCCTGGGCGTGATGCTCTACGAACTGCTCGTCGGCTCGCCGCCGCTGGATGCGAAGCAGTTCAAGCGCGGCGCCATCGTTGAGATGCTCCGGATGGTGCGCGAGGTCGACCCGCCCCGGCCAAGCACGAAGCTGAGCACGGCCGGCACGCTGCCGAATATCGCTGCCAACCGGAGCATCGAACCGGCGAAACTTTCGAAGTTGCTGAAGGGCGAACTCGACTGGGTCGTGATGAAGTCGCAGGAAAAGGACCGAAACCGCCGCTACGAAACGGCGAACGGCCTGGCACGGGATCTTCAGCGCTATCTTGCCGACGAGGTCGTCGAGGCCCGGCCGCCCAGTCGCGGTTATCGGTTCAGGAAGTTCGTCCGCCGCCACAAGGGGCAGGTGATCGCCGCGAGCCTGGTGCTGCTGTCATTGTTCGCCGGGGTCGTCGGCACGACCTTGGGCATGGTCAAGGCAAAAGAGCAGCAGAATATGGCGGAATTGAACCTGAAGAGGTCAGAAGAGAACTTTCGACTCGCGGTCGAGAACCAGAAGAAATCGGAGGAGAATTATCGACTCGCCCGCGAAGCCGTGGACCGCTATTTGACCCAGGTCAGCGAGAACCGATTGCTGAACGAACCGTACATGGACGAACTCCGGCTGGAGCTGTTGGGATCCGCAAAAGAATTCTATCAGACGTTCGCCGACCGAAGACGTGAGGATCGCACTGCGGCGAAAGACCTCGCGATCGCTCACGCCAACATCGCCGACATCGATTGGCGTCTCGGCAAGAACGAGGCCGCCATCGAAGAACTGGAAATCAGTCGAAAAACCCTGCTTGCGGCCGATCCGGCGGCCAGCACCGATCTTCAGTTCCTCCGCTCAGGAGTCAGGCTCAGTTCATTTCATCTCCAGCTCGGCCGATTCGACCAGGCCCTGAGCACGGTCAATCGAACGCTGAGCGACGCCGAGACGGCCCAAAAGGCGCAGCCGGATGATACCCTCCTCGAAAACATGATCGCCCGCGTGCTGGAACTCCGGGGCACGATCTTTCGCCGCGGCAACCGAAAGGCCGAGGCGATCGCCGATTTCGAACGAGCGGCGAAGATTCTGGAACGGCTGGTGCTCGTACGCCCCGATGTCTACGAGTATTCCCGAGATCTGGCGAAAATCTTCGAGCATCGTGGCTATCTTGCGAATGAGTCGCAGGACATCGACGAGGCCGACGACTGGCACAGGAAATCAATGGCGATTCATCGAACGAACGTACAGGCCGACCCCACCTCGCTGGAGTCCAGGGAAGGCCTGGCAGTCTCGATTTCGAATGTCGCTCTCGTACTGCGATCGAAAGAAAAGTACGTCGAGGCGATCCAGGCGACGCAGGAGATCGTCGACATTTACAGGACACTCGTCCGGGAACACCCGGGCGTGGCACGTTATCGAAGCTCCCTCGCGTCCGTCCTGACGAATCTGGCGGTCATTTTCAAGACGTCAGGCGCTTTCGAGAAAGCCGATCTGGCGAACAGGGAATCGATCGGCTTGCTGCTCGACCTTACGAGACAATTCCCTAGCCTGACGCAATACGCATACGCCCTGGGAGCGGCGGAGGGCAACGAAGGGAACAATGGCATGGACGCCAGAAAATGGGACGAGGCTATCGCCTGGTTCGACCGTTCGAATGCCACACTCGAGCCACTGCTGAAAAAATCGAACGATCCCCGAATCAGGCAGGTGCTTCGGAACAATCACTGGGGCCGAGCGGACTCCCTCCTGGCCATCAAGAAGTTCGCTGAGGCGATCGTGGCCTATGACAGTGCCATCACCATGGCCGATCAGCGCAACCTCCCGGAAATTCGAATGGCACGAGCGATGGCCCTGGCGAAATCGGGCGACCATCAGGCAGCCCGGGCGGCAGTCGATGCGGAGACGGCAAACGCAAAGGTCAGGAATTTCGTTTGGTTCGACGCGTCCAAAGTGCTCGTCGCGGCTGCGACCGCGGCGTCACACGATCCGAAGACCGTGGTAGACCTGCAAGCCCGGGCCGTCGCAGCACTCCGCCTGGCCTTCGAGTCAAAATATTTCGGTAACGCGAAATCCCGAGCCGTACTGCGATCGCCGGATTTCGCCCCTCTCCAGGAAAGAGAGGACTTCCAGAAGCTGCTTGCGGACGTGGACTCGCAGGCCAAAGTCGAAGAGACGCGGCCAATGTCACAACCTACCCAGGAGAAAAAGTGATCGTGTGCAACGGCGATGACTCGATGCGGTGAGTCGATATATCCGGCCGATGGATCTCGCTGAACGGCCATGAACGAACCCGACCAAACGGACAATCCGAGCGAGAGAAATCAACCGCTGCGAAAGCCGAAGGCCCGGCATGAAGCCCCGCGACTTCATGCCGGAGGTTTACGAGGAGCTTCGCAGGCTCGCGGCGGCGGCCGGCGGATCGACCTCGAATCGCACCATCTCGCGATCGAGCTCGAAGGCGAATTCGAAACGTTCGACGCCGCCGTGACCCGACTGGCCACCTCATACCCGCGCATCGCGGAACTCATCCAGGCGCGACACTTCGACGGATCACACCGGGCAAGTACACCGAGGCACTCGAAGAGCCGGAACGCACGGCCGACACATGGAGGGCATTGGGGCGAGCCTGGCTCGAAGTCGCCCTCAGGGAGGATTGACGTGAGCGTGTCCGCCGAGTAGCGTCAGACATTCGACGGGCATCGATCGCGGCTCAAGCCTCCGACACACCGTCGGCGGAGCGTTCGGTGAACCGCGAGCCAGCTGGTCCGGCCATCCCATGATCCCCAACGTCTGTGTCAGAACCCAGGTTCGGATCCGGCGAACCGGCGGCAGAAACACCCTGGGATCTGCCCAATGGAATCTTCATCGCCGCGAAGCCGACGCGTATCATGATCGAGATGCCTCCAATCGCTACGGGCTTTGATTTCTGTCTTCGTCGTTATTTACGAGGAGGCCGATCTCTCATAAGGAGCATTCGCATGAGGTCCGCAACATTGACGGCGATCGCGGTCATCATGCTCGGATCGATATCGCTGCCGGCTGGCGAAGCCCGGCGTCCGAACGTCGTGATGGTCTTCATCGACGATATGGGCTGGGGTGACTTTTCGTGCTTCGGCAACCCGGATGCCCGCACTCCGAACATCGACCGGCTCGCGGATGAAGGGCTGCGGTTCACTCAGTTCTACGTGAACGCCCCGATTTGTTCGCCTTCACGCTGTGCCTTGACCACAGGGCAATATCCGCAGCGGTGGCGCATTAACTCCTATCTCGACAACCGGGCCGCCAACGCCCGTCGCGGTGTCGCCGACTGGCTTGACCCGAAAGCCCCGACACTCGCTCGTATTCTGCACGACAACGGCTATGCGACTGGCCACTTCGGCAAATGGCACCTGGGCGGCCAGCGCGATGTGGACAACGCCCCGCCGATCACAGCCTATGGCTTCGACGAATCGCTCACGAACTTCGAAGGCATGGGGCCCAAGCTGCTGCCGCTGACGCTCAAGCCCCGCGATACAGAGCCTGGCCGCATCTGGGCCGACGCCGAACGGCTCGGCCAGCCGTTCACCTGGATGCAGAGGTCGCAGATCACCACCGGCTTCGTGGACGCCGCGATCACGTTCGTCGACCGTGCCGCCCGCGACGACAAGCCGTTTTACGTGAATCTCTGGCCCGACGACGTTCATTCGCCCTTCTGGCCGCCGGTCGACAAGTGGGCCGAAACGAAGCGTGGCAAGTATCTGGCCGTCCTGCAGGAAATGGACAGGCAGCTCGGCAAGCTGTTCGACCACATCCGCGACACTCCGGCCCTGCGAGACAACACGCTCGTTATCGTCTGCTCGGACAACGGCCCGGAGTTCGGCGCAGGCAGTGCAGGGCCGTTTCGCGGGTCGAAAACGCGGCTTTACGAAGGCGGCATCCGTTCGCCCCTGGTCGTCTGGGGCCCGGGCCTGATACCGGCCGAAAAGCGGGGCACGCAGAACGACACGTCGGTTTTCGCCGCGTTCGACCTGGTGCCTTCGCTGCTGAAGCTCACTCAGGCCAAAACGCAAGACTCCGCTCGCTTCGACGGCGAAGACGTTTCCGGCACATTGACAGGCATCAGCACAGCCTCACGAACCGCCCCGATCTTCTGGCGTCGGCCGCCGGACCGGAAGAACTCGCCACCGGGGTTGCCCGAGCCTCAGCCCGACCTCGCGGTGCGCGACGGCGGGTGGAAACTGCTGTGCGATTACGACGGCGCAAACCCGGAACTTTATGATCTGGCGAACGATCGCGAGGAAACGACGAACCTGGCCGGCCGGCATCCGGATATCGTCAAGCGGCTGACGACCGCTGCTCTAGCCTGGCATCGGTCGATGCCGCCCGACAACGGCCCGGAACTGGGAGAGGAGGTGTTGCGCAGACGCAATGCCCCGGCGGAGAAGAAGAAAAAGGCTGCGGCGGTTAGGGAACCATCGACCGAACCGAACGTGCTGATGATTCTGGTCGACGATCTCAAGCCCGCTTTGGGCTGTTACGGCGACACACTCGCGAAAACGCCGCATATGGACCGGCTGGCGGCTCGTGGCATGCGGTTCGACATGGCGTATTGCAATCAGGCGGTTTGTGCCCCGTCGCGGTTTTCGCTACTGCTCGGCTCGCATCCGACATCGACAGGCCTTTACGGCCTGGGAAGCAACCTTCGTCAGCGATTGCCGGATTCCGTCACCCTGCCGCAACATTTCGTCCGACACGGCTACCGGACGGAATCGCTGGGCAAGGTTTTCCATATCGGCCACGGCAACCCGGGCGATCCCGGCTCGTTTTCGGTCAAGCATTTTCACGACAAGGTCATCGAATACGCCGGCCGGTCCAGCACGAGCGGAAATCAATTGACTCGTGAAGAAGCTTACTTTTCGAATCGCGAGCTGGACAGGATCCGTCAGCTTCCACGCGGTGCAGCGTTCGAAGCGCCCGACGTGGCCGACGATGCCTATGCCGACGGCCGAGTCGCCTCCGAAACTGTCCGGCGGCTTAAGTCAGCCAAAATTCGGAGAGATACGGACGGCACGCCATTTTTCGTCGTCGCCGGCTTCGCCCGCCCCCATCTGCCGTTCTCCGCGCCGCAACGGTACTGGAACCAGTTCGACCCGGCGGTTTTCGCGGCGCCATCGACAGTCGGTCCGCCGCAAGGAGCCCCCAAAGTCGCCGACAAGACCAACGGCGAACTGGCCAATTACGAACCTGTCCCAACCAGCGGTGCCGTGGACGAAAGCTTGCGACGCCAGCTGACGCACGGTTACTATGCCAGCGTCAGTTATGTCGATGCCCAGATCGGCATGGTGATCGACGAACTCGATCGCCTGAGGCTGGCCGACGACACGATCGTCGTGCTCTGGGGCGATCACGGCTTTCATCTGGGCGATCACGGCTATTGGACCAAGCACACGAATTACGAGCAGGCCAACCGCATTCCGCTCGTGATCGTGGCACCGAACGTGACGAAACCGGGCAGCGTGACACGCCAGTTGACCGAAAGTGTCGATCTGTACCCGACGCTTGCGGAACTGGCCGGCCTGCCTGCGCCGGCGGGCCCGCAGCGCATCGACGGCAAAAGCCTGGTGCCGGTGCTGCGCGACCCGCAAGCCCGCGTACGAGACCATGCCTTCCACGTTTTTCCGAAGGCGAAGCTCGGCCGCGCGATCCGCACGGAACGCTACCGCCTCGTCGAATGGAAAAAAGCCGGTGCCCCGGCCGAAACGGCGGAATTCGAGCTTTACGATTACCGCACCGATCCGGACGAAACCGGCAACCTGGCTGCCGATCGGCCGGAAATCGTCGAAGAGCTGCGGGCGATCCTCGCGACATACCCTGAGCCTGTCGATCCGGAACGTAAGCCGGCGGCGAAACCCTCGGAAAACCCTCTGACGAAGCGTCCACGAATTGGTTCGAGATCTTGCAGGGAACCGTCGAATCCTTCTCGATTCGGATGACAAGCCGCGCTTGTCGCTCAGAGAGACGAAAAGTCGAATGCCCCCGATCGAAGAAAGCGAGTCAAGTACATGAATTCGTTCGCTCGCGGACGGTTCTCTCCCCTGGGGAGTTCTGTCAACTTTCTGGCCACGATTGCGATTCTCTCAATCATGAACTTGCAGTCGGCCCGCGCGGCTTCGCCCAACGTCCTGATCATTCTGGCTGATGACTGCACCTTCAGCGATTTGCCGATTTATGGCGGCCGCAACGCGAAGACGCCGAACCTCGACCGGCTCGCATCACAGGGGCTTACGTTCGACCGGGCCTACGTCAGTTCGGCCATGTGCCAGCCATGCCGCGCCGAACTATTCACAGGTCAGCAGCCCGTCCGAAATGGCTGTGCCTGGAACCACAGCGCCAGCCGCCCAGGCACCCGCAGCCTGCCCCGGCATCTGGCCCCGCTCGGCTACCGCACTGGCATCGCGGGCAAGGTGCATGTGGCACCCAAAGACGTCTTCCCGTTCGAAAATGTTGCGGGATTCGACCCGAACGCCGTGCGTGAACCGACACAACCGCACGACCTGGCCGGAATTCGCGAATTCATGTCGCGCGATCGTGACCAGCCGTTCTGCCTGGTCGTCGGGCTCGTGGAGCCGCACGTTCCCTGGGTCATGGGCGACCGCTCGATATATCCGCCGGGCGAGCTGAAGCTGCCGCCTCATCTGGCGGACACGCCCAAAACCCGCCAGGACTTCGCCGCATATCTCGCCGAAATCACTTATATGGACGGCCAGGTCGGTGAAATTCTCGCCACGCTCGAAGCGACCGGGCTGGCCGGCGACACGCTCGTGCTATTCAGCAGCGAACAGGGGGCCCAGTTTCCCGGCAGCAAATGGACATGTTGGGATGTCGGCCTGCACACCACGCTGGTCGCCCGCTGGCCGGGCCAGATCGCGGCGGCAGCGCGAACCGGGGCCATCGTCCAATATACCGACGTCGCACCCACGATCATCGAACTTGCCGGCGGCATGCCGGCCGATCCGGCTTACGCCTTCGATGGGACGAGTTTCGCTGCGGTACTCAGAGGCGAAAAGGCGCATCACCGCGATTTCGCCTGGGCCGCCCACAACAATTATCCGGAAGGCACGCCATATCCCGTACGGAGCGTGACCGATGGCCAATGGCGATACATCCGAAACCTGAAGCCCGAATCGCTTTATATCGAAAAGCACCTGATGGGCCTGTTGGGCGGTTCGGCCGCACATAACGCCTACTGGCCTTCGTGGCTGGCCACGGCCAGCGAGAACCCCGGCACGTACCGGCTCGTCCAGCGATACATGATGCGCCCGGCTGAGGAGCTTTATCACACGGCGACCGACCCGGCCGAAATGACGAACCTGGCCGCCAGCCCGGATCACGAGGCAATTCGCAAGCGGCTCAGCGACGCCCTCGACCGCTGGATGACCGCACAAGCCGATCCGGGTGTGCCTCTCGACACTCCGGAAGCCCATGCGGCCGCCAAACGGGGCGAACCGATCTTCCCGAAGAAACCCTGACGCGGGCATACCTTCGAGCCACCGGGTATGGTCCAATTCTCCGAAACCGCAACGCACTGATCCGCCGGACTCTGAACGATGAAACGACCGCACCTCTCGCTGCTTCTGGCCGCACTCTTCGGCGGATCGGCTTTCGCTAATGCTGCCGAAAAGCCCAATATCGTCGTCATCCTCGTCGATGACATGGGATTTTCGGATCTCGGGTGTTACGGGTCGGAAATACCGACGCCGAATCTCGACAAACTCGCGGCGGGCGGGGTGCGGTTCACTCATTTCTACAACACCGGCCGCTGCTGCCCGACGCGGGCCGCTCTTCTGACGGGGCTCTATTCGCACCAGACGGGCGTCGGCCACATGGTCGAGGACAAAAATCAGCCCGGGTTTCGGGGCCGGCTCAACGACAAATGCGTGACCTTCGCGGAAGTCCTGAAACCGGCAGGCTATTTCACGGCGATGACGGGCAAGTGGCACGTCGGCCAGAACCACGGCGTGACACCCTGGGGCCGAGGCTTCGACCGCAGTCTCAGCGCGGCCGCGGGCGGGTTTTATTATCCCGGTTCGAAAAACGCGAAACTGTTCCTCAACGGCGAATCGCTCGCCGTAGATGATCCCCGGCTGCCGAAAGACTGGTACTCGACTGACCTGTGGACGACCTTCGGCCTGAAGTTCGTCGATGATGCGCGCGAGGCCGGCAAGCCGTTCTTTCTGTACCTGGCTCACAACGCGCCCCACTTTCCGCTGCAGGCGCCGGCCGACGCGATCGATTCTTTCCGCGGCAAATACCGTGACGGCTGGGATGCCCTGCGGAAGAAACGCCACGCCCGCCAGGTCGAACTCGGAATCGTCGACAAGGGCTGGGAGCCCACACCACGCCCGCCTGCCATTCGCGACTGGAGCGTACTCGCCGCCGAAGACCAGGACCGGTTCGACCGAATCATGGCGACTTATGCCGCCTGCGTAAGCCGGATGGATCGTGCCGTGGGCGATCTGGTGCAGGGCCTCGAACGTCGCGGCGTTCTCGAAAACACCCTGATCCTGTTCATGAGCGATAACGGCGGCAACGCCGAGGCGGGCCCCAACGGCCGATCCGTGGGCGACCCGACGAAGGCCGATTCGGACTGGTTCTGCGGCGAATCATGGGCATTTCTGCAGAACACTCCGTTCCGCCGCTACAAACACTTCAACCACGAAGGCGGCATCGCCACACCCCTGATCGCCCACTGGCCCAAAGGCATCTCCGCTCGCGGTGAACTGAGGGCGCAACCCGCGCACCTGATCGATGTTATGGCCACGACTGTCGAGGTCGGCGCGGCTACTTATCCGGCCGAATTCGGCGGCAAGACAATCCTGCCGATGGAGGGGCAAAGTCTGGTTCCGGCATTCGCGAATCGCCCGATCGAGCGTGAGGCTCTGTTCTGGGAACACGAGGGCAACGCCGCCGTACGCGTCGGCGACATGAAACTCGTGCGGCTCGGCCGCAACGGCGCCTGGGAACTTTATGACCTGAAAGCCGACCGAACGGAACGCCACGACCTCGCCGGCGACCGCCCGGAACTCGTTCGGGAACTGGCCGGTAAGTGGGAAGCCTGGGCCCGCCGCGCGAACGCGATCCTGATCGAAGAGCCCGGCAAAGCCGCAGCGAAAAAGAAAAACGCGGCGAAGAAGAAACAGGCGAAGCAGAATTCGTAACCGATACGAAGGCGTTCGCCTGCCGAATTTCGAACGACGTCCGAATGGGGCTGTGTCCGACTTCGTTATTGCAGCGTTCCCATGACGGGTCGAACCGCGACCGCGAGATCATTCATTTGCTCGAAGCCATGACGTTCGCAGGCTCGCGGTCGATCGCCATGAATCCGGAAGCGATGAAATCCGGCTGTGCGGCGGACTTCGTCGAACGCGAACAAACAGGTAAGAAAGCTGTTCACCCGTTTCGGGACTCGCAACTCGAAGAGCAGCGACAAATTTGCGAAACCCGGGTGTTCCCCGATTCGCGAATCCAGGATTTCGCGCGTGTGCGTTCAGCGTCGAAATACGACGAGTCATTCCCCTTAAATGAATTACATCGAGAGCAGGCGAGGGGATTCGAACCCCTGACGTCCAGCTTGGGAAGCTGGCATTCTACCACTGAATTACGCCTGCCGATGCGTGAAGTCTGATCTCTGAAGACGAAGTTGTCAAGTGCGACGCAGCAAGTGAATCGCTGACCAGGCTGACGGCAAGGCCCGTGAAACTGTTGTGGAATTCGGTCGAGCGCGGTTATGCGACCGGATGCCGGCCGCCGATCAGGTCGAAGACTGGTTCCGCGGGCTCCACGCCGGTCAGACGAGCGTCCAGCCCCTGGAATTTGACGGAGAACCGGTTATGGTCGATGCCCATCAAATGCAGGAGAGTCGCATGGATATCGTGCACCGACACAGGTTTGTCGACGGCACGATAACCGAGTTCGTCCGTTGCGCCGTAGCTCATCCCGGGCGTGAAACCGCCACCCGCGAACCACATGGTGAAACCAGCGATGTGGTGGTCGCGGCCGTTGCCCTGAGCCATGGGGGTGCGTCCGAACTCGGAGCCGAACACGACGATCGTGTCCTCGAGCATCCCGCGCTGCTTCAAATCCGTGAGAAGGGCTGCGACTCCCTGATCGACTTCCCTGGCCGTACCAGCCGAGTGATCCTTCACAGCGCCGTGGTGATCCCAGTCGCGGTGATAAAGCTGGATGAAACGGACGCCCCGTTCCGCGAGCCGGCGGGCCGCCAGACAGTTCGATGCGAAGGAGCCATCGCCAGGCTCCGCGCCGTAGAGCTTTCTGATATGATCCGGTTCCGATCGGGAGTCCATCAGCTCCGGCACGCTGGATTGCATGCGGAAAGCCAGTTCGTATTGAGAGATCCGCGTGGCGATCTCCGGATCATGGAGCGATTCGTCGGCCACGCGATTCAGCGCCTTGACCGAGTCGACGACCCCTTCCTGGAGCCTGGGCGAAACTCCCTGAGGACTGCGAACGTAAAGCACGGGGTCGCCGGTGCTTCGGAATTCGACTCCCTGATACTGGCCGGGCAGGAAGCCGGAGTGCCATTGCCTGGCCGCGATCGGCTGCTTCTGGCCGAATTTGCCTGTCGAGACCATGACGACGAAACCAGGCAAATTCTCGGACTCCGCACCCAGCCCGTAAAGCAGCCAGGACCCCATCGCGGGCCGGCCAGAGATCATCGAGCCGGTATTCATGAAGGTGTGAGCCGGGTCATGGTTGATCGCTTCGGTGTGGAGCGATCGTACGATGCAGAGGTCGTCGGCACATCGGCCGGCGAGCTGCGGCCAGATTTCGGAGATCGACTGACCGCTTTGTCCCCATTGCCGGAACGCATGCTGAGGACCGAAACACTTGAGCTGCTGGCCCTGAAGCTGGGCGATTTGTTGGCCCTTGGTGAACGACTCCGGCATCGGTTCGCCATGCAGCTTCGCCAGAGTCGGTTTATGGTCGAACGTTTCCAGGTGAGTCATACCGCCGGCCATGTAAAGCCAGATGATCCGTTTGGCTCGCGGGCGGTAGTGCAGAGGATTCAGGATGCCGCCAGATCGCCGGGCGTCCGAAACTCCTGCGGACAAGGAGGCTTGCGCAAGCAGCGATTGCAGGGCCATCGCTCCCAGAGCGACGCCGTGACTTTTGAGGAATGTGCGTCTGGCGATCGATTCCGGAAGGTTCATGACCGAATTCTCCATCGTTCGATTTGGCGGCCAAGGGCTTGCCGCGAATCGATGATTCTCATCAGCGTTCAATAGCGAGTGATCGTTTCGTGCAGGTTCAGGACGGCTCGCGTGACGGCCGTCCAGGCTGCGAGGGTCGGGGCGTCGATATCGGCAGGTAGTGGCCGCTCGCCCACTTTCGCCAGCTCTGCCGCCAATTCCGGCCTGGCCATGTATTCGGCCCGGGCAGATTCGAGCAGGCGTTCGAGAATTTCGATCTCCTGAGCGCGTGCAGGGCGTGAGACGGCGCGACGAAAGATGAAGTCGATCCTGTCGGCTGCCGTCGTTCCTCCCTGACGTAACGCGAGTTCAGCGAAAGCGCGAGCGGCTTCCACGTAGGTCGGATCGTTGAGGAGCACAAGAGATTGCAGAGGCGTGTTCGAACGTGCACGATCGGCCGTGCATTCCTCGCGGCTGGGGGCATCGAACGCCAGCAGGCTCGGATGCAGATACTGCCTTTGCCAGTGGGTATAAAGACCACGCCGATAGAGACTTTCGCCTTTATCTGCTTGCCATTCCCGGGTAGGGAAGTTCAGATAGGCCCAATAACCAGGCGGCTGATAGGGTTTGACGCTAGGGCCGCCGATTCGGCCGACCAGCAGTCGCGAGATCGCAAGTGCATTGTCACGAACGAGTTCGGCGTCGAGACGAAATCGGCCCTGGCGAGCGAGCCAGAAATTGTAGGGGTCGGCTTCGACCACGGCCTGAGGGGCCTGCGAACTCTGGCGATAGGTGTCGCTCAGGACGATCGCCTTGATGAGCCCCTTCACGTTCCAGCCTGATTCGACGAACCGGGCGGCCAGCTCATCGAGCAGTTCCGGATGGGTCGGCGGGCTGCCCTGGGCGCCGAGATCGTCGACTTTACGCGAGATCGCCTCGCCGAAAAGCAGCTTCCAGACACGGTTCACGAAGACCCGTGAGGTGAGCGGGTTGTCCTTCGAAACGATCCAGGCCGCGAGATCGCGCCGGTCGAGCTTGCGATCATCGTTCGACTCGAAACCGGCGACCTTGAGGGCCATGGGGAATCCGGGCTTGACCGGTTCGCCCGATTCGTCCATCCAGTTGCCACGCGGCAACACCCGAACCATTCGCGGCATGACCGATTCGGTCACGAGCGTTCGCGGCACGCTTTTGTCGAATTCCGCACGGGCTTTTTCGACCTCGGCCAATCGATCTCGTGTGGACTTGAGCTGAGGGGCGAACGAACGATAGTAACCCGACAATTCGGCCCGCTGCTGCTCATTACGTCGATCCGGTTCGATCGAGAGTATCGCGGCGATCGCGTCAGGCACGATCGGCGAAACGCCCGGCTCGAACGCCGCAGCCGTGTAGGAGATTCGGAAGCGGCCGATCGAGTGCCCGGCGTTCTCATGCCGCTGTTTCGCCACGATCGACCAGTCCGCCGCCGAGGTTGCCGGTGTGGCCGGGTCGACAAGAAAAATCGCCGACTGCGCGGAGCCCGCTTTTTCCATGATGGCCCAGCCCCAACCCGAGCCTTTCGCGTCGCCGTCGATGGCCGCCTCGATCGACCATTTGCCGTACGGATTCTTGCCCGCGGCGCCGGTCTGTTCGAAAGTCGCGAAGGCGCTGGCGAATTTCACGGGCGATTCGCCGCCTTCGACGAGAGCCCGCCTGGCCTCGAATTCCGTCAATACGAAATTGCCGTTGCCGGCTCGGCCGGGACCTTTGGCCGGCAGGGATTGGTCGGGAAGCACTTCGAGCCGAATCGCCGTGACGCCGGCGGGCAAGCCCGCGAACTTCAGCCGGTACTCGTCGGTCACGGGTATCGGACCACTGATGAGGATGGAACGATCTTCGAGGGTTTTCGCGGTCGCACCGGAATCGATCCAGATTTCGGCCGGAGCCACGGGTGTCCAGCGGGGCAGGGTGGCCTCCCAGCGTTCCTGAGCCGCCGCAAGTTCGGGCGTCGGCGAGTTCAGGATCGATTTCGCCTCGGCGATCCGGCGATCGAAATCCGCCAGTTTTTCCTGTTGAGCGGGCGTCGGCACACGGATCGAAGGGCCCCAGTTGCCGTCGGAATTGGCTCCGGAGTAAAGGCCACGCTCTTTGATATCCGCGAAGAAGGCCTCCATGCGATAGAAGTCACGTGTGGTGAACGGATCGAACTTGTGATCGTGGCATTCGGCGCAGCCCATCGTAATACCGAGCCACGTGCCCGAAACGTTCCGGACACGTTCCGCGATGTACTTGGCCAGATATTCCCTGTCCTGCACACCTCCTTCAGCGCTCATCATGCCCAAACGGTTGTAGCCTGAGGCGATACGCTCCTGAAGGGTCGCGTTAGCCGCAAGGTCACCGGCGATCTGCTCTCGGGTGAAGGCATCGAAAGGCTTGCCGGAGTTGAACGATTCGATCACGTATTGTCGAAACGGCGAGACACTCACGTCCTGATCGCCGTGATATCCGACGGAATCGGCGTATCGAACCAGGTCGAGCCACCACATCGCCATCCGTTCGCCGAAGTGGGGGGATGCCAGCAGGGCATCGACTTTTTTCTCGTACGCCGACGGGCTCGAATCAGCCAGAAAAGCTTCGACTTCATCAGGTTCTGGCGGCAAACCGGTGAGGTCGAAATGCAACCTGCGGACGAGTGTGCGTGCGTCCGCGGGTTGGCCAGCGTTCAGCGCGTTGGCTTTGCGAACTTCGTCGACGAGCGTGTCGATCGAACGCGACAGATCGGAATTCGCTTTTTCGGCAGACTTGCCAGGGTGAGCGGCGACCGGACGAAACGCCCAGTGCCCTTCGAACTTCGCCCCCTGAGCGATCCACTTGCGAAGCACGGCCAGGTCCCGGTCGGTCAGTTTTTTGCCGGATTCCGGCGGCGGCATTTTCAGGTCGGGGTCAGCCGATTCGGCACGCTTCATCAGTTCGCCGGCCGCCGGATCGCCGGGCTTGACGACGCCCTTGCGGTTTTTCGAGCCAAGCAGGCCGGATTCGGTGTCCAGCCGGAGTTCCGCTTCACGGCGGTTTTTGTCCGGGCCATGGCAATAAAAGCAGTTGTCGGAGAGAATCGGTCGAACGTCACGGTTGAACGTGATGGTTTCCGGCACTGGCCGTTCGTCGTCGTCCGCCGACGTTGCCTGCAGCGTACACGTCGCCGTGATGAACAGCGTCAGGGCTGCGATGAACCGGTAACGCGTCGAATACGAACTCGTTGAGAGATGCATGGGCTGGATCCGGAATCCGGTTGATTCAGAATTCGAAGAGTTCCGGGTTCGAAGCGTCGTCGGGAAGGATCGCGACGTGCGGCTGAAGTCGAGCCGTGACGATCGAATGGCGGGCCTGCGCTTCAGGTGAGATGCCAATTATCGTAACGGACGGCCAGCCGAAGCGTAAAGAAGTTTGTGAGCCGACGATTCTGCCGATCGAGATCGACGGCCCCGACCGATGGTGTCCTATAGCTGCCCCGGAAGTGTGCTATGTTTCCGTAAATGGACAAACGCCCTGACAGTGGAGGGTTCGGATCGAACAATCGCCGGCTTTCCAGCGTACTGGTGCCAGGATGCCGCAACGACGGTCGCTTGCGAATCGGCTTTCAGGCGTTGCAGCGAAACGATGCACGCTTGCATGGATGCACCAAAGTCGTCATGATCGATGGATGATCCGTGGGGGTTGAGGGGATCGGAATCGATCCGGGTATCGAAGAATCGGGCGTCCGCCGGGGCGGCCCTTACGCGGAGAGCCATGATGAAAAATCGTTCACGTCGGCGTCGCTTGACGCTCGGTTTCGTTTCTTTGGAAGATCGCCTGGTGATGGCGGCCCCCGTGCTCGACCCGATTCCGGTCGCGGCTTTGCCGGCGGGGAAAACGATCATGATTCCGCTGACAGCGACGGACGCCGACGGCGACCCTCTCACATACACCGTCACGGGCGACAACGGCCAGATTCTTGCCTCGGTGCGGACGGGCCATCCGTTCCTCAAGATGTCGATCGCTGGCTATGGCGACATGGTGTTCCAGCTCTTCGACGACATCGCGCCGAACACCGTCGACACGATCACGGGCCTGGTCAACGACGGGTTCTACGACGGTTTGACGATACACCGGATCGTGCCTGATTTCGTCATTCAGGGCGGTGATCCGAACGGAGACGGCTCAGGGGGCCCTGGGTTCAGGTTCGACGACGAATTTTCGCTCGAGGCGATTTTCTCAGGCTCCGGCCAACTCGCGATGGCCAACTCGGGCAAGGACACCAACGGCTCGCAATTTTTCGTGACGCAGGATCAAGCCCGATTCCTTGACTTCAATCACACGATCTATGGCCAGCTCCTGCGTGGATTCGAGATATTGACGACGCTCAACGGGGTGTCCGCCCCGGTGACGATCTCTTCCATGTCCATCGTGACCGACGTTACGGACGCCGTATTGCAACTGAAGGCTCCCGGGCTCGGCTCCACGACCTTCACCGTCACGGTGACCGATCCAGGCGGCGAGTCGGACTCGAAGTCTTTCAGCGCCACCGCGAGCACCGACTCCGAAAACAGTCCGCCGATTCTGGGCCCGGTCACCGATCGCTCGACGATCGTCGGAAAATCGTTCGAAATCGACCTGAGTTCGATCGACTACGAAAACGACCCGATGATTTATGAGGCCCTGGTGGTCGGCTCACCGGCCAATGCCTCGGTCAGCGTTGCGGGGAATGTCGTCACAGTCACTCCGAAACCCGGATTCCTCGGTACGTTCGACCTCAAACTGAGCGTAAGGCAGGAAGGTGCGACCGATCGCGGCAGCACGGGCGACCCGAGGGATTATCAGACGATCAAGGTGACGGTCCTGGAACCGTTCGATGTCCAGACACACCCGGTCTCGACCGACGAATCGACGGCCATCGACCAGTTCGTTCTCATCGATTTCGTGCCGAACGGAGCCGTCGAAGGATCGACATATACCGCTACGATCGCCTGGGGCGACGGCAACTCGACGGACGGCACGGTCATCGATGCCGGTTCCGGGCATTTCCAGGTCTCAGGCTCGCACACTTATTCCCGGTTCGGCAATTATTCCGTCATGGTGACGCTGGCCGACACTTTCCAGAACGTTTCTCAATCGGAGCAGGTCAACGCCGTCGTCGCGGATCGTGCGATCACGGCCGAGTGGATGAACCCGGCAGTGCCCGGCGGCATCGGCATCGTTTCCGGCGTTCTCGCCAAGGTGACCGATTCGAACCCGAATGGGCTGCTTTCGGATCTTTCGGCCAAAATCTTCTGGGGTGACGGCTCTTCCAGCGATGGAACCATCACGGTCGACGAAAACGGCGACTTCGTCGTTTCGGGAACGAAATCGTATCTGGCCGTGGGCGAATTTGCGGCCAAGGTCGTCGTCACGAGCCTGGGCGGCTCGACGGCCGAAGCCACCGGAACGATTCGCATCGAAAACGATCCTCCGGTTTTCGCGCCGGTGGATGACCAGATCGTCGACGAAGGCCAGGCCCTGGAAATCCCCGTCGCCGCCGTCGATCCGAACGAAGATCAGAGCGTGAAGTTCCAGCTGATCGGCCCGGTGCCTCAGTTCGTTTCGATCGATTCCGTAACCGGCCGCATTCGCGTGGCATCTTCCGCCGCACCTGGCGAATACGGGATCCTGGTGCGGGCCTTCGACTCCGGCAATCCGACAGCTTCCAGCTATCTGACGGTCCATGTCACGGTTCGTAACCTCGCACCGACACTCACGCTCGACGGCGTCATTCCGGCCACGCTGAATTCGGGCCAGACCCTGGCCCTGACCGGGTCCGTCTCGGATCTCCCGAACTCAGGCCCCTGGAATGTGATGGTCGACTATGGCACCGGCGAAGGTTTCGTGCCTGTGACCTATTCGTCGCCACGCAATTTTTCGATCCATCGAACCTACACGAATGCCGGGAATTACGCTGTCCGGATCAGGGTGACGGACGCTTCCGGAGCGAACGCGGCGATCGAATCGACCGTGCAAGTCGTCGAACCGCCGCTGGCCGCGGCCCTGAGGGCAGTCGCCTCGCGGGACAGGCAGGGAAGGATCACTTCTCTGCAGATCTTCTTCAATCGAACGCTCGACGCGGCAGCGGCCAAACTTCCTTCCAACTATGCCTTCTGGTTGAGGCCTGGCCGCGACGGCATCTTCGGAACCGCCGACGATCCGACGGTCAGCCGCTTCCGCAGAGTGGCCTACGATGCCGCGACCGACAGCGTCACTCTCACGCTGCCGAATCCGATCGCCTTGCGGGGCAGGAACTTGGCGAGAGTGCGCATCGCCGGCCTGAAGGACACTTTTGGCCGGGCGATCGACGGCGATCGCAATGGCCAGGCAGGTGGCGATCTCCTGCTGAACCTTTCGGCCACCTCGGTCGAAATCGTCTGAATCAGCGATAAACTCATTCGCCGATCAAGCCGGGCCGTTCTTGTCACCCACTGGCGTGACATTGACGGCCCGAGCACTTTCTGGCCCAATGAACGTCATGAAAGAGACGTCCATCGAACCAGCCCCGCAAGATCCTCGTGGCCGTGGCTTCCGTTCGCGCGTCTCCGTCGATTTCGTTCGTTCGCTGATCGAGCGGCATGTGAAGCGTCTCGATGCGGAGATCGTGCCTCTTGGCCTGGCCCATCGCCGAGTCCTTGACGTCTCCATCGTCGCGACGGCCCCTGTGCCTCATTTCGCCAGGTCAGCCATGGACGGCTTCGCCTTACGTTCGGAGGAAACGACTGGAGCCAGCATTTCGAACCCGGCACGTTTCGAACTGATCGGCCGATCCCGCCCCGGGCACCAGAATACCCTGGAAATACGTTCCGGTCAGGCGATCGCCATCGCGACTGGTGCCCCCATGCCAGCCGGAGCGGATGCCGTCGTGCCGGTCGAGTTCGCCGACGTTCACGGGAACGCAGTCGACATCCGCACGCACGTGACATCCGGCAAGCATGTCGGCCGAATCGGCGAAGATATCGAAGCTGGCCGAACATTGCTCACACCCGGCAGAGTCCTGCGACCGCAGGATCTCGGACTGATGTCGGCAATCGGAACAGGTTCGGCCTGCGTCGTCCGGATGCCTTCGACGGCCGTCATCGTCACCGGCGATGAGCTTCTCGCACCAGGGTCGCCGCCCGGGGAATTCGTCATCCCCGACATGAACTCGCCGATGCTGGCGGCCCTCATCCAGCGAGATGGCGGTCGACCGGTCATTTTCGGTCCGCTCGAGGACGATCCATTCCGTCTGAAACAACGGATCGAAGAACTCGCCGCGGATCCACGCTTCGATGCCATCTTCGTCAGCGGGGGGAGTTCGACCGGCCCTGAAGATCACGCTCCGGCGATCGTGAGAGATCTCGGCGAACTTCTGGCGCACGGCGTCGCGATGCGGCCCGGCAGCCCGACCGGATTCGGAATCGTGTCGGGCAAACCGGTCTTGCTTCTGCCGGGAAATCCGGTCAGTTGCCTGTGTGCCTACGACTTTTTCGGCGGAATGGTCGTGCGAAAACTTGCCGGGCTTTCGACCGCCATGCCGTATCCGGTCGTGCGACGTCGTCTTTCCAGGCCGATCGCGTCTGCACCGGGAAGGGTCGATTACGTGCGTGTGCGGCTCACGGGTTCGGACGAAATCGAGGCGATCTCGACCTCCGGCTCGTCGATCCTATCGAGCACGACCAGTGCCGACGGATTCGTGATCGTTCCTCACGACGCCGAATCTCTGACCACGGGATCGTGGCAGGATGTGCATCTCTACGAGATTCCCTGAGCCAGAATCGGATCTCGAATTCAGGCTCGAACCGCCGCAAGCAGCGAAACCTCGACGGGCGCGAATCTCTCACGAAAGGCCGCCGGGGGCAAAAGCGTCAATGCCGCCTCATTCATATCCGCCACGCGGAGAGCGCCGTCCAGCGCCTTGACGCGAACAAGCGCCATGCCGACAGCCTGCTGCGCATTCTCGCCTTCGACGGCTGACCGGATTTCTCCCATCGGCTGACCGGCATCGTTGAGGATCGGCCTGTTCGCCAGGCTGGCCGCGTCGAGGGGCAAGTGGTCCGAATCGAGAACGAAGCCGCGGAGTATCCGGTTGACGTGCCCCAGGGCATCGAGCCGGGCGACGGTTTCCTGGCCAAGATAGCAACCCTTGCGAAAACTGATGGCTGTTGCGTCGCGATCGATCTCCTGTGGCAGATTGTCCGCCTGGATCTCGACGCCGAACCGTGGCCAGGCCGCCAGCACACGAAGTCGCTCGAAAAGGGCCGGTTGATCCGCTTCGGGGATGATTTCAGCGATCCTCGCGATTTCGGCTTCTGCCTGATCGATACGTTCTTTCGGGGCGATGATCCAAACGCCCGGCACCTGAAGACGATCGAAGCGGGAGATCGTAACCGCCCCCACCCCAGGCAGATCGAACTCAAGGACGTCTTTCGGCACGTTCGCCTTTTCCCGAACGAAATGCTTCGCGATCGTTTCGAACGCATCGACGCCCAGCCAGAGTCGCTGCCCGAAGGCTGGCGTGACGACTTCGAAATTCGCGTCATCGAAGATCGTAAATTTCCCGAAGTGTTCAAGAGCGAGCGATTCCGCCCCCGGCGCGCATCGAAGAAGAATCGAATGCTCACGGACATCGATCAGGAAAAAGCCGATCGTCTTGCCCTGGGGGCTCGTCACGAAGGCTTCGGCGGCGGATCCGGCGGATAACCCCGAGATGTCCTGCGTCGTCAGGTTATGCAGGCTTTTGGCCCGATCCGGACCTGAGAAAACGATCAGGGGCCAATCCGATACGTCGAACGACACCGTTTTACGATTCACGTCGAATCCCCATACCTCGAGCCGGTTCGCCACAGGGTCATCCGCAAATCTTCGCGGCCATTCAGTCTTCGAATCGGCCGCGGACGGCCCAGGCGTCAGGCACGACGATCCATCTGCCCGAATGATTGACCTGTCTTTCGAGATCCTCCGGGCGATCCAGCAGGACGATCTCGCAGGCGTCCGCGATGTCGTCGGTCAAATTGCCGAGGCAACTGATCTTCGCCGACCTGCCGATCCGCTGCAACCGGGACAACCAGCCTGGGCCGACATTCGAATCCGTCCGGATCTCCTGTTCCATCGCGTCGATCGCCGATTCATCGAACCTGGCCCAGAGCACGACCCTGCGATACCGTACGGCAAGCTTGCGGGCCAAATCCAAAAAGTTCTTCATTCGGCTGTGGGAAAGGCCTTCCGGTTCGTCCTCGACGATCAGTACCGAATCGGCTGAAGGATCGAAGTCGAAGCCCCAGAGCGATTCGACGCGTTCATGAAACCATGCTTGAGCGCTGGCCGGTGGCATGCCGCCCAGATCCGCGATTCCGCCAGCACCGGGCAAACCGACGATCACCGCCGAAACGCCCGCCAGCCAGGCCACTTCGCGGATTTCATGGCGCGCTTTTCGGGCGTCCGCGGCGTACTGTTCCCTGAATTTCGCTTCGGTCGCGGATCGGCTGAATTCAGGCCAGAATCCGCACATGACGCCTCTGCGCATCGATAAGCCGACTGGTTCAGGCACGATCACAGGAAGGATGACGTCGCAATCGAGCATTTTCCGATTGAGATAGACACGTGAACCACGGCGAGAATTGGCAAGATAGGCCGAATTTTCTTCCGTCTCCGGTTCGTGTGTTTCGATCTCGAGATTCGAAGGCAAGATCTCGCGGTAATGTCCCGAGTGCTCGCTCCGGCAAACGATCCGGATCGTCGAAGCCGGGACACCGGATGCCTCGAATTCCGCGATGAGGGGCACGAGAATCTGGCCGAGTTCGTTCGGCTGTCCGGAAACGGGGATGGCGAGCGAGTCGCCGGGCAGAACGATTCCCGTCAACGGGAGGCTCGATCGATCGGACCGGCCGTGCACGATGGAACTGATTGTGTCCAGGATTTGGCCGGAATCGAGGCTGGCCGGCGGATCGAAACAGGCCACGATACGATCGGCCTGGAAGCGAAGCGGTTTCGTACCGTTGCGCAGGGTGAATTCCCCGTTGTCGACGACCGGCTTCGCGTGTTTCATCCTCGCCGCTTTCAGGAATCGTGCAGCATGTAACCCAAGGCTTCGGAAATCTCTTTGCCCCGGCCCCGGCGGAGCCTTAGGATATGATAGGAATCGGGAAAAGGCCTGACAAGTCGCGGGCCGCTGGTCCCGGCAGAGCGATGGTTGCGCCTTCTCTAACGGACCCGGCGCTCCGATGGAACTGAATGCCGGTATGTTGCGTCAGAACTTCAGGCAAACGCATGGCTGACGAACGAACCGACGAAGAGTGGGTGCAGAGATATCTCGCTGGCGAGTCGGCGGCTTTCGATCATCTCGTGCGCCGAACTCAGGACCGGCTCTATCCGACCGTTCAGCGTATCGTCGGCTCGCGCGACGAAGCCCTCGACGTCCTCCAGGAAACCTACCTGAAAGTCTTCCGGAATATCGGCCGATTCCAGCAGGGGTGTTCGTTCTACACCTGGGTTTACCGCATCGCGGTAAACCAGGCGATCAGCTCTCGCCGGAAGCGGCGAATCCCGAGCCTCAACATTCTCGGATCTTCGGACTCGGATTCGCAGGATTTCGACCCCCTCGATTCCGATGCCGCGCCGAGCGGCCTGGAGAAGCTCATCAAGGACGAACGCGTGAAAATCGTGGACGAAACCTTGCGATCCCTGCCCCCAGCCTGGACAGCCGTGCTCGTGATGTGCGACTTCGACGACCTTCGATACGACGAAATCGCCGCCGTTCTGGAGATCCCGATCGGCACGGTGCGAAGCCGGATCCATCGGGCGCGAGAAGAACTTCGCAAACGGCTCGAACCCCTGATCCAGGACGATCTCGACAAGCCGGCCGAAAGCTCGCCGGCGCCGGAACGGATCCGGCCCCGCGCCAGCCGGAGCGAATCCTGACCGGGCCCGAAGCGACCTGACGACGAATCTTGGTGAACGGAAAGGCCGAATGATGAACGAGAGCGAACAGGTCCAACTCAGTCGCTACGTCGATAGCGAATTGAGCCCCCTGGAACGCAAAGGGGTCGAGGCCGCTCTGGAGACCGATCCCGCCGCGCGACGTCTGGCCGCCGAATATGCCCTGATTCGTCAATACGTCAAAGAATTGCCACGTGAGCCTCTCGGTGTGGACCTCGTCCCCTCATTGCACTCGGCCCACCCCCGCAGACGCTGGCTCATGTCCCTTCCCGCGAAATCGCCCGTCATTGCCGGTATCGTGGCGGCATCGGTCCTGATCACCTGCTTTTCCGTCGCCGGCTACGTCGCCCTGAATGGCGATCCCGTCGCCGTTAGCTCTGAATTCGATCGTTCAGTGACGGAAAGGAACTCAGGAACGATTCCCTCGGCTGGACAGACTCTGGGAATCACGATCACCCCAACACCCGCGTCACCACCATCGACGAATACGGTAAAGCCGGCAGATCCGAATCACGAGACAGTGCATCCGCAAATCGCGATGGCACCACCAGCCCTGGCAGGTGGCTTGCCAGCGGCAAGTGCGGCAAAATCCCCAACGGCACCCGCGTCGATCGCACGCCACGAAATGGCTGGAAATCCGCCGGAACCATTAAAAGCACAATTCGACAAATTTCTTAAGGCCACGAGCCGAATCGATCGACGACATATCATCAGGCTCCACGTCGAATCGATCAGCGAACGGCAGACGGATTCGATCCTCTCCATCATCGGCCAGTTCAGGGCCGGGAATTCGCCCGTCATGGAACGTGACTCTCTGGACGCCGACGAAAATCTCGCCAGTCGCGCATACGTGGCTCTCATACCCACCAGCCAGATCCATCAGTTCGAAAAAGCCCTACGAGGGCTGAATTCCGTCGAACTGGAACGGGACAAGCCCGACGATCAGATTTTCCTCAATGCGGAGTCGTCCAGGGATTTCCGCACCGTCGACAATGACAGCATCGATCGCGCGATCGCCTCGGCAGAAAGCAAACGGATCGAGCCGACCGAACCAAAGCCTGGCCCACACAAGAAGACCGGGATCGAAGAACCTGTCGCCGATGCGATCAGTCGCCCGCTTCTGTTCGAAACGGATACGGCCACTGCCGACGGAACGCTCGATCAAGTACTTGTCCTGATCCGAACCGACCCGTTACGTGTGGAAGCGCCACCTGCGAAAACATCTCGTCCGGTTCCCGCCAAGAAATGAATCGCCGCTATATCCGATGACGGCCCGGATCGAAGCGTTCCCGATTTCTCACGTTACCTGGATACTCTCCTCGACAGACTCAATACCCTTGATATGGTTCGATCTACGACAAATACACGACACGAACGGGACAACTGCGAACCGCCTGATTCCCCGGTTTTTTTCCCTCGCACTTGACATCCATGCCATCGAACAGGTATGTTTTCCTTACCTGAAGGGCAGATAGCTCAGTTGGTAGAGCACAGGACTGAAAATCCTGGTGTCGAGAGTTCGATTCTCTCTCTGCCCATTCCCGTTTCGCCGGTTCATTTGGCGAACAACATCTTAAGTGCCTCTGCATAAAGTCTGAGTCCGGCTCCGTTCGGATGGTTAATGCCGTTCGAGAGCAGACTCACATATGGCAAACCCTGCCGTTTCATATCCCCCCAGATTGCGGAAGCATCCGCAACGGGTATTTCCTCGTTCGCCGCAAACGCCTTCAATGCAGCCACATAAGGCCGGCTTTCCGAACCTCCTGGATCGCCAGGGGCGAATCCCATAAATTCGGAATGCGTAAAGTGGGGGGTCATGACGATCCATCCGATACCGGCATTTCGAAATGCATCGAGAATTTGACCGTATTGAGACATGGTTTCCGGCTCGGTCAGGTATCCGTCGTTCACGAATTCCGAGATCACGAGATCCGGCCTGGCACCCAGCACGGCGGCTTCGAAGCGGTTCGAACCGTTCAGGCCGGGCGCCAGGTAATCACCGGTTCCGTGCCCGGGCCACGCTTCCGTCACAAGGCTGATCCGGGCTCTCGGATAGATTCGTTTGAGCATCGTGACGAACTGATCCTGCCAACGTTTCGAGACGGATGCCCCGAGATACTGACCATCCGTAACGCTGTCGCCCCAGGCAAGAATGCGCAATTCCCGCCCTGACTTCAATTTCCGAATCACCTGCGGCATCAGTGAAGCGATCGTTTCCGACCTGTCGACCGGCATCGAGACCGGGTCCGACGACAATACCGGATAAAGATCGTTCGCAGTCAGACCGGCCTGAAATTCCGAATGGAAGATTCGCCCAAGGAGTTTTTCGCCATCACCCGGGTCCGGTGAAACCGGCGACTCGTTCGAAGGTACACCGGAACGAACGACAACCTGGCCGTCCGCCTGCAGAATCACTGCGTCCAGACGACGAACGGCATGCCGATAAGTCACCGTCACGGCATCGTTCTCGCCGATGCGGCCACCCGCCAAACGGCCGATCGTGCCCCAAATCGGGTCGATTTCGTAGTCAATGCCCCGAATCAGTTCGATATCGCTGGAAGCACCTTCCGATGTCGTTCCCTGCGAATCATTTGCGGAATCGCTGGATGCGAACCTGACGACGACCGTGAAAGGATCGAGCGCGCCACTGATGACTCCCTCCTGCGCGCTGACGCCTGCAAGTCGCTGCCCTTTCAGCCATCCGAAAGCCGAGTCATCGAAAAGGGGCAGAGCCGAGTATGTATCCGTCGATTGAACCACCGCAGGCACAGGCACGCTCACCACGACCGAACGAGTAATGCCGCCCGTCTGTGACGTCACCCGAACCGACCAGTTGCCTTCGACTTGCATCGTGGACGAAGCCGTCATCCTGGCCGGCAGAATGGTCGGCATGACCGTACGGGACGCATTGCGAGCCGGAACGATTTTCGGCACTGAGGGACGAGTCGAAGGCCATTTCGCCACGTGAACGGGCAAATTCGAAGTCAGGCCCGGCCGTGCTGTCCGACTCGCGGCATGGATCTCCGAAACGCTGTGTATCGGATTCTCATCATCCAGACCATTTTCCGTAACATATTTTGAGTAAGAGACTTCTGCAAACCTGGCCGAATCCTGCGATAGCGGCGTTCTCGTGCAAAGCAATCGAGCTTCCAGAGACGAACCATTGACCAGCGGGAAGAATCGATTGCTGTTCGAACGTGTCGACATGGGGCCGGAAATCCTCGGAAGCGGCGTCGCGATTTCGCGGCGGCTCGTCCTTCCCCTGACGAACCCCGGCGACGTGCATATCGAGAAACCGCGGGCTCCGACCCTGCGAGGATCTTCATACGATCACGGGAGAACAGGTGGATCGACTACGAGAATCGAACGATCCCGTGACGTTCCGCAGATCCCGATCCGACTTTCATCTGACGTTTCAAACATATCCCATTCCGGCGCTGAGACGTGCGGGGACTGAGCTTCGCCGGAATGTCTCAAAGTAGCGACCGGAATGATCCGTTCGATCGGCAAAGACTGACCGGACCGAAATTGAACTTCGAATTTCGCTCAACCGCTTTCGAAAGGCTAACGGCTTCTCGATTCCAGAATATCATTCAGCACTTCCGGCAGGGCATGCAGCAGATCGACATGATCCGGGGCCGAATTGCCGGCGAAGGCCTGAATCTTGAGGCCGCCGGCAACCGTTTCGCTCAGCATCTGAGTCTTCATCGGCCCCCATTTCAGAACCGGCTCTCGCTTCAGGCCCAGTTCACGGATCAACCAGTCGGCCGTTTCGGTCGTGCTGGCGAACGTCCCCGGGAAAATTTCGGAGTGCAGAAAGACGAACTTGCACTGACCCGCGACAGCCTGCCTGGCGAATGCCAGAAACGGCTGCATCGGGTCGGTTTCCAGGCTCGATTCCTTCGGCCCCGGCTTGCCGCCGACATAGCCGGTATGCAGGCCATCGAGCAGGATCACGGCCTCGATGTCGCTCCTCAACGTTTCGTTTTTCAGGGCTTCACGAATCGCCCCATAACCGGCTGACCAGCCGACCAGAATGAGTTTCGAAACCGGCCTGCCGATCTCTTTCGAAGCTTCGTCGCGCAGTTTCGTGAACAGGGCGGGGTCGTCCCGAAACGGTCGGGCGTAACGCTCCGACCCTGCCCCCAAGCCGATGGCGATGCAGGGCAGGGGCCGCTTGAGCCCCGCCACGGCGACTTCCGGGATCCAGTCGCCGCAATGAAAGGCGATGACGAGCGGCAGTGCGTCTTTCGCAGTCTCCTTCGCCACGGCCTGAGGTACGAACAATCGGCCGAGTGAAAGCTTCTTCCGTTCGCCTGGCGGTTCGGATTTCTCGAGCCGCGGATGTTCGCGGACATGCTCCACCATCGGCGACGGATTCTGGGGCGACTGTCCCGAAGCCGATAGTGGCGAACCGACGAGAAAGGACAAAAAGGCGATCAGGCGGCGAATCGACATCGATGCCTCAGAAGTTGCGACGGTTCCAGTCTTCGAGCGTCAGCAGCACCACACGAGACCTGTCGGGAAGTTCTTCGCTGACGACACCTTCGGTACACATCCGATCGACGATGCGGGCTGCGGAACCGAATTCCACGCCGAAACGGCGCTGGACGAACCAGGTCGAGGCCTCGCCGGTTTCGATCGTCGCACGAACGGCGGGGTCGAACAAGGCACTTTCAAATTTCCGTCGGTCCGTCATCGCCGCCTCCGGACTTCAAAGCTTCCCATTCGTCCCAGCTGTAAAGCACTTCCCGCGCCGAGCCGCTCTTGTATTCGCCGACGATGCCGTCTTCGTACATGTAATCGATCAGCCTGGCCGCCCGGCCGTAACCGATCCCCAGCGCCCGCTGCAGGAGCGATGTGCTGCCCCGTTGTTCGCGGATGACGACCTCGATGGCCGCTTCGTAGACTTCGTCACGCTGCTTGAGAGCTTCGCCCGACTTGCCGCCCGCGCCGCCTTTCATCTGAAGCTGCACGAGTTCCTTCGAGAATTCCTGCGGATATTGAGACAGAAAGTCGCACACGTTCGTGACTTCCGCATCGGAGACATACGTCCCCTGGCTGCGGATCAGGTGACTTGTGCCCGGCACCAGGAACAGCATGTCGCCTGTGCCCAGCAGGCGATCCGCCCCCATTTCGTCGAGAATCACGCGGCTGTCGCCCCGGCTCGTCACCTGGAACGCGATCCGGGCAGGCAGGTTACCCTTAATCAGCCCTGTGATGACGTCGACCGTCGGCTTCTGAGTCGCAAGGATCAGGTGCATGCCGACTGCCCGGGCCTTTTGCGCCAGCCGCACGATGTGGCTTTCCACTTCCTTCGGCGCAGTCATCATCAAGTCCGCCATTTCGTCGGCGATGATCACAATATAGGGCATGAAGGTCGGTATCTTGGCCTGCTCTTCGGGATCCTCGGGCCGCAGCCTGGCGTAGATTTCTTCAGCACCCAACATATTGTATGTCTGAATGTTACGAACGCCGACCCGAGCCAGAAACGCATACCTTTCGTCCATCTTCTCGCAGGCCCAGGCCAGTAGGCTCTCGGCCTTCTTCATGTCGGTCACCACCGGGTGCATCAGGTGGGGGATCTGCTTGAACTGAGAAAGCTCGACCATCTTCGGGTCGATCAGCAGGAGCTTCACCTCATCCGGCCGCTTGGTCATGAGGATCGAAATGATCATCGCGTTGAGACATACCGACTTACCCGTACCGGTACGCCCTGCGATGAGCAGGTGCGGCATGTCGGCCAGGTCATAGGCCAGCGCGTTTCCCTTGACGTCTTTACCCAGGAACAGCGGGATACGCATGCGGTCGATGCGCTCGCCGATCCGTTCGATGATTTCGTTGATTTTGACGACGCCCCGGCGATCGTTCGGTACTTCGATGCCGACTGTGCTTTTGCCAGGAATCGGTGCGACGATCCGCACGTTCTGAACTGCGAGAGCACGTGCCAGGTCGTCTGCCAGGCCGACGATGCGGCTGACGCGCAAACCGGCCTCCAACTCGATTTCGAATTGCGTAATGACTGGCCCTGTATCGATTTGAACGACACGAACCTGATGTCCGAACTCTGCGATCGTCTGTTCGATGACCTGAGCCCGTTCCTGGAGCCGGTCTTCATTTTCCTGAACCGCGACGGCGGGTGGGTCGAGGATCGAAAATGGCGGCAGCAGATAATTGGCATTTTTCGCGGGCGCCGAAGCCGATGGGGCCGAATTCCTCGCCCCTGGGACTGGAAGATTGCCGACCGGCATTCCCGCGGGAAGGGCAGGCGCGCTCAGTGCGGGCTGCGAGGAACGCACCCGTGTCGCACTCGAGAAATTCGGAGCTGGCGGCGAAACGGATGGACGTGGATTCACGTTCGGGCCAGGGACTGTCGTCGCTCGGTGTATCGGCACTGCGGCGGCCGCTCGCCCCTGTACCGGTGCGGGATTACGTCCGATACGAATCTTCGGCTTCAATCGCGCAGCGAGGGTGCTCCAGAACGAGGGCCAGCGCAGAAGCGAATTGATTTCGGCGACTGGCCAGAGCACGAGAAATTCCCATGCGAGATTGAGCCCAAGCAGTGCACAGGCCACGATCGAAAGTGTCGCCCCGAATTTCCCGAAGTGGTCTTCGAGAAACAGATTCGCCGCTGCCCCAACGTAACCGCCAGGACCCACAGGGGTCGAAGGCTCCAGATCCGGAAACCAGCGGGACAACCCGGCGGCAGCTGAAAGTGTAAGCGGCGGTAACCCGGCTGAGCCCCACGCCCAGCCAGAGAGTGCTCTTTGGCGAAGCAAAAGCAATGTGGCTGAGGCCATCCCCGCGAGCGGCACGACGATGCTCCAGCCAAGTGTTTCCAGGAAATGATGGGCCAGCGAAGCACCGATCGGACCACACGGGTTCGTGGGCGTCGTGTTGGCCGGCGCCACGGAACGTGTTGGCGGGTCCGCTGGGTCATACCCGAAAACGGCCAGCGTCACATATGTCACCGCAAAGGCCAGCGTCAAAGAAAGTCCATAACGTGACAGGCCTTGTCGATTCCACATCAGGCGACCTTGCCCATTTCCATGCCAGCGATTTCCGGAACGCCGGGCAAGATGAGCATGAAGACTCCGTCGTCCGGCCAGGGTCTGAAATCAGTGTAGCGGAATCATGAATTCCATAAAGCCGAATCGGGAATTTGTTCGTAGTTCCGATCGAAATTCCCTGATCGGCATAGTGCGGGATCTCGGCAACCTTCAACAATGCCACGAATGCCGTTCGTCAGGGTGCCGAATTTCACGCTGCCGCGCGGCCGAAGACGATCCACTGAATAGGGAAAGCGGCTTTCGAGCCATCTGCGTCGACGTTCAAGGGAATGACGATCGAAGTCCGATCGTTCGCGTCATCGCGCACGACTGATCCAGGCGCAGCTTCACCTTCCACCGCGAGAAACATCATGATCGCCGGGTGACTCGTACCGGCGGCTTCGGCACTTTGCTTTTCGAGGACCTTCTTCGTCAGGGCTTCAGGTTTGCTGTCAATTTTCGAAGGTACGAGGCAACCATAGTCTCGAAAGGGACTTGTGCCAAGGTGGTCGCCGTTGACGGGCTGAAGGCCGTAACGAAATGTGTAGAGCCCCGGGGCGATCGGCTGATCCCGATAATCGCCGATCTCACCCAGAACTTCGACCGCGCCCAGCAGTTCACCTTCCGCCAGAAACGGAAAGAGCACATTCCCCTTCGGACCACCGGGTTTGGACTGACCAGGAATCGACTTACGGATCCAGATCTTCAAAACCGGTTTGTCATTTTCGGAGACGATCCATCCCTCGTCCATGAGCTGCGAACGCAACTCGGACGCGAACTCTTCCGGGGCGGCCCCTGAAAATCGCTGGGCCTTGTGTTCCGCGAAAGCAGGCGTTTCGAATGAAGCCAAAGCCAGAACCGCAAGGGTGATCAATGAGAGTCGCATGGGGAGTCAGGTTCTGATGTAGGTCCAGGGCGGGAGAGCGAGTCCAGATAGGTACGAACGATTATCGAACGCCTGATGACGCTCGAATCGTCATTTCGTCGGAAAAGCGTGGGACCGTCGGATCCGTGACAAGTCACGAACCCGACGGATCCCAGGCAAGTCGTACGAATCAATTCGAGAAGTGGCCGACGAAGGCGGAACGAGCGTTTCGGTCATTCCAGGTTCCGCCAAGTTCGCTGCCAGTGTATTTGTGACCGAGCGTATATGCGGGAAGGACGTCCACGCCTTTGGAAAGCGGCGCGTAAGCGACGACTTCATTGCCGCAGAGATGATCGGTATCGTCCAGCGGGCGTGTCACGATCTGGGCAAGACCAGGAGCCCAGAACGAAGCCCGGGGGGCATGCGGCATACCATGATGCTTATGTTCGGTCATGTTGACGGTCATCGAGGGCGACTCGACAGTCAGCCCGATCGGAGCGGTACGAACCGCGACGACATGATCCAGCCGGCCGCTCGTCATCTCACGTGCGAAGGCGATCAGAGCCTCACGCTGGCGGCTGTCAGCCGTTTCGTCGACGATGATCACACCCCTGGCGTCGCCCGGCCTGTCTTCCGAAAAAGTCGCCTCGGAACGAATCGCGGCTGCCACGGAAAGGCCGGAAAGATCGACCCCACGGTAACTTCCGCGACTCACCTTCCAGGCTGCGACAGCCTGTTTGCCGTAGATGAATACCTCGGCATTCGAGAAGCAGGGCCCGGTGAATACGTCGGCCGTGCGGGCTTCGACATATTCGCCCTCAATCTGGCCGGCATCCGCAGAAACCGCCAGAATTCCGAGTGCCAGAACACCGGTCAATCGACTGACGTAGCGCATGAGTCCAAGCCTCCCACCAAAGAGCCGACGATTTGATTGTTTCGATTATCTTATCGAATCGCATACCATGTCAAGAACAGCTTCGGAAATACGTCAAACTTTCCCTAACCCTCAAATTCACAAAATTTTACGAACCAATCGCCAAAGGCACGATCAGTCGGGATGGATCACCCGCAGGCGTCACGCTTTGGGGCAAAACCGGTGCCTCGTCGAACCGGATTTTCGCACCCGATCCGCTGGGCAGATGGCCCAGAATCGCGTCCCACAATCGACGCGCTCGGACGGACTCCAGCGCTCGGCCATTCTCGCTCAGCTCGATGCGGTCGCCTGGCGAAATCGGTTCGGTCGCCTCGGCGTTCCTGTCTTTTTCGAAAACCGCGGGAGCGGGCACGAAACGCACGACCCCTTCCGTCGGCAATCGAGCGGACAACCATTGGCCAAGCCGGGCCAATCGAGGCTCGAGACCATCCTTCAATATCGCACTGTTCGGCGCGAACCAATCGCTCAAGGGGATTTCGAGAGAATTCCCGGATGCGTTCGGAACGCCTTCAGGCGGCGCGGAAGATCGTTCCGCTGAGGAACTCGGTGCCATCCCTTTCGATGCATTGTCGACGAACGACGTCGTCAGCACGTCGGATCGATCCCCGAGGGCGAGCCTCACTTGCTCCTGTAAGGACTGGAACGAACGCGCCATGCGTTCGCGTTCTGTCTGATAGGCCGCGACGCTCATTCGGAATTGTTCGTTCTCGTCTTCGAGCCGGGCGATCCGGGCGGCATCGTCGATCGAACGCTGAGCCATATCTTCATTGCTGGATCGAAGTTGAACGACGACATCCTTCAGCCGCGCGTTTTCGGCATGGATGACGCGAGTCAGCCGTTCGGCGTCTCGCCCTCCGGATTTCCACGGCCAGGAAGAGCATCCCGCGCATGCGCACAGGGCCATCGTCAAAACGGCCCTGGCAACTAGATGTGTAGTTCGCGAATTCTCTGACATGGGATCGACTCCTTTCGATCCGGCCCCTGAAGTTCTGAGCGGCGGGGCGGAAGCTCTACAGCCCCGCCGCTCAAGATTGCTTACAGGTCATTTTCCGCCGATCAGGCCGGCGATCTGCTTGACCAGACCAGAGGCCACAGGGGTGTTGCCGCGGAATTCGTAGAGATTTCGCAGCAGGTCTAAAGTCACCATGCACAGCAGGAGCATCATGGCCGTCGAGAAAAACAGACCGACGACCCAGGGCGTACCCCATTCGGTCGGGGTGCCGGCTCTCACGAGAGCGGGGGCAGGTTTGCCAGCGGCCTTCGGTTTGATCTCGGCGGATTCGGATGCATCTTCGGATTCGCTGGACGTATCCCAGCCGGAGGAATCGTCGAGAAGCCCTTCACTCTTGGACTTCGCGGCGATGCCCGCTTTGCCCCTGGATGGTGAGTCCAGAAGAGGTGATTCGTCACCGGAGATGATGGAAATGTCGCTGGAGTCATCGAAAACTTCGATGTCCGAGGAAGATTCGCCGATTTCGACCGTGCGATCGCCCGTGGATTCGAGCAGTTTTTCGCCGGAATCCGAGAAATCGTCGATCTGGAAATCGGTGTCGTCGAACGATGTCGCGGCGACGGCGGCGATGCCTGTATCACCGGGCTTCGAAGCTGCCGGTTTGGACGCCGCTGGAGGCGGTGCGGGAGCGGCTTTCGCAGGAGCAGCTTTCGCAGGTGCGGCGTCATCGAGCGGAGCGAGTTCGATCGAATCGGCGTCGAATTCCGCGAGACCGATGCCGGAGTCGTTCGGCTTCGACAGATTCACGCCAGAACCTGACGGCTTCACGGGAATGTCCGTCGCGGATTGGGTGCCGATCACTTCGAATTCGGAACTCGAATCGAGGGCCGCCAGTTCGAAATCGCTGCCGGATTCAGGCCTGAGCGCGTCGATCACGCCGGAGGGCGTAAGGTCGAAATCGCTGTCTTCGTCCAGGAGCGGAATCTCGCCCGACGAGCCCATTTCGACCGTCCCCAGAGCCGTATCGCCTGGCCTGGAGGTCGCTCCGGGAATGTCGAGATTGGAGATATCCAGGACGGCGGAATCCGCGGAGAGGAGAGTGACGTCGGAATCGCTGGGCCCTTTTCTGGCGGGCGAATCCGGAACGATGCGGATATCGGAGTCGGAAGCGCCTTGCGGGGCGACCTTGACGACCTGAATGTCAGAGGCGCCGGGAGTGACGCCGGAAGCGGCCCCCAGAGGATTGATTTCCTGGCTGGTCGTCGACATTCCCGCTGGTGCGATCGCGGAACCGACGGGGCTCGGCTTGGCCGAAGAATCGCCCGGAGAGACGAAAAGGTCGGAAAAATCGAGATCGTCGAGGCTCAGGTCGGAATTCACGTCAGGGTCGGAACCGAGCCCCTGCCGCCGAGCGAATTCGTCGATATCCGTCTTGCGGAATTGAGGCGAAGCCCCACCGCCAATTTGACGAAGCTCTCCGGACTGAATCCTTCGTTTCAGATCATCCAGACCGATCCCGAGCACTCGGGCGGCTTCCTCCATGCTGTAGAATTCGGCCATGTCTCACCTCGTGCAGCGGTCCTGGGGACCTCGACGGAAAGATAAACCGCCGTCACCCAATCGCCAGGCCTCCGTCGAACGGTGACCCGCCACCCCGGCATCAAGGTTTCGAACGCGATCCTCGAGTCATCGATTCGATCGAAGAAACCTCGGGCGGCTGGTTCTGATACTCCGAGAGCATCAAGTCCCAGCGAATCTGACGAACGGCTTCCAACTTCAGGGAACCACGCGGATTGTCAGGTTCGAATCGATACACGGCGAGAGAGAGCGTTTCAGGATTCACGACGGTCAACCACTGCGACTGCCCTGGCGTACCCGTGATCTGAAACTGAAGCCCACCGGCCTGTCGGACAGCATTCGTGTTCGGTTGTGCCAGGATTCGAGTACCGGACCAACCGGAACCCAGCCACCCCAGCAATACACCGGCAATCAGCCAACCCCAGAACGGCACCCGGGCCTGAAACCCCTGACGTGAATCGATCATCACACATCGGCCTTTCTTCCTTGATCCCCGAACCCGGTTCGTTCACGGGAGTCCCCCCGATCATCACGACCGAATCCGCTGATGTGTCTGTGCCAACATCCGCAATCGCTCGATTCTACCATACTTTTCGGAAATGGAAATATTCACTTGACGGTTTGCCGCGTCAGGACTTCCCCATCGATGCGACCCGTGCGACCGGCACTTTCGCCACAATCCAATTCGGGATTCCCAACCAGGGCCAGGGACAAGATCGTAATGCCGGAAAGGTTCCGTTTATGACACTCCTGCCGATTGCTTCGAATCTTACGGCACCGAATATCCCACTCACGGGAAGTCGGTTCATCCTGAACGGCCATCAGTTCGATCAATCCTCCTGAGCGAGAGTGGCTCGCACGATCTTCTCGTCTTCTTCGGGGTGCCAGGCGGGCGCCGAAAGATGAGCACCGGTTTCCCGGGCACAATAGCGCAAGACCGGCATGGAGGCCGTCACGCTCGATGACCTCGATCGAATGCGAAACGCGAAATCGGCTGAAGACTCTCCCTATCTTTCCGGGATGGTGGTTGATCGCGCTGGTTTCATTTCTCCTCAATGGCTGCGCCGCCGTTCGGGAAAGGGCCGGCGACCCCGACCTGATGCCGTGCAGGGACACCGAAATCCGTACTCGCGACGGCTGGATTCTCGGTGTGCGACACTATCGCCCAGCACATCCCGATCCCGCGAAGCTGCCTGTCGTCCTGTGTCATGGGCTGGGCCTGAACGCCACATTCTGGACGATTACCGACAACCACATGCCCCATCAGCTTACGGAAGCCGGGTATGAGGTTTTCGTTTACGACTGCCGCGGCTCGGGAAATTCCACGCCGGAGAATTACCGCAGGCTCAATCGACTCCTTAGAAATACCGTCATTCCTGAGCGGGGCGAGCGTTCGTGGACGACTGACGATCAGGCGTTTTACGACATCCCGGCCGTGCTCGATCATGTCCGGTCCGTGACGGGCAAGGAACAAGTGAACTGGGTCGGCCACAGCCTTGGCGGCATGCTCATGTTCACGTTCCTGGAAATTCACCCGGACCGAAACCGAATCGCCAACTTCGTGGGAATGGGTTCCACGGCGGTCATCATGCCGAGTCGCGACGCCCTGGAAATGTCACGTGCCAATCGTGGCCTGCGTACGATCCTCAGCATCGTGAGCACCAGCCGGATCGCGCGGCCCATGCGTTTCGGGCGCCCGCCCGGGTTAGCTTACGTCGACCGATTCTATTACACACGGGACAACGTCGACACACGTACCGTCGACCGGTTTTACGGCTACACGCTCGAAGACCCCGGGCAGGCGGCCCTTCTGCAGCTTCAACCTTATCTCACTGAGGGCCGATTCAAATCGGCGGACGGCACCGTCGATTACACCGAGCATCTCGACCTGATTACGACACCGACGCTGTTCATCGCCGGCGAGGGCGACGTCATGGCCGATATCCCTTCGAAATCATGGACATTCGACCGGATGTCTTCGACGGACAAGACCATGCTGAGATTCGGCAAGAAACACGGGCATCAGCTCGATTATGGGCATTGTGACCTTGTCTGGGCACGGTCGGCTCCCCAAGAGATCTTCCCCGAGGTGATCCGCTGGCTGGATGCTCGGCAGCCGAGCCTGGCCAGTTCGCAATCCTCACCATCGCCGCAGACTGCCGAAATTCGAAATCCAGAACGCCAGATCGAAGCCGCCGAATCGCACACGGCTCTCCCCATGCGAGTCGTCATCGGTGACGGTCAGATCAAATTGCGCTGAAACACAGTCGCGCCCAGGGCATCGAATTCGAAAGCCGGAAGACTTCGTCGCCGGCTATCCACGGTCGTCATTCACTTGCGATTCATCGCCTCGATCCCCGCGCCCCAGGTGAACCTGTGCCAGGAATCGTTCCATCGTTTCGAAAGGCTGACTTGACCGGCCGGCACCCATGAGACCGCCGAGACCGTCAGCAGGACCACCATGACGATGCCAAGAACGAGCGGATCGAAGGCTCTGGGAGTCGCATGCCCCGATTCTAAGTCGGATGGCTGCCTGATTTTTCGCGAATAGGCGGCAAGCCCGATCAGTCCCGACATCGCAAGAATCGTCAATACGCCGCCGAGGCGAAAACGCACCGGGAGATATCGCATTTCCAGTCGATGGGATCCAGCCGGAATTTCGACGGCCATAAATGCGAGCTGAGCTGGGCAGACTTCAATTTCTTTGCCATCCACCCAGGCACGCCAGCCCGGGTCGAACGAGATGCCGAGGCGGAGCCAGTTCGGGGCAGGGGTTTCGAGGTCGAAGGTCATCGTGTCTCCGCCGTATTCGGCCGTGCGGATTCCGGATGTCCATTCGTTTCCGGCAGCAACGTTGGCGTTCGAAGAACGGGACTCCACCACCAGCACATCGGTCGTATTGGCGGCCCCGAGGCTCTTCACCATTGCTTCAGCCGCGGGTTGGTCCGCGACGTAACGAACATCTCGCGCCCAATGGAATCGCGGCTCCGGCTCCGGTAATCGATAAACGAATGCCGAACCGGCCGGCACCGGTTTCATCGTGGCGTTCATCGGCTGGCCCGTCACCAGATGCGTCACGCCTTCGATCGAGAATCGCCAGGGCTGGCCACCCGAAAGATCGGTCAGCCGGATCAGCCGGGCCGGTCGAAACGGCGTTTCGCCGACGTTCGACTCCAGACCGTATGCCAGCGGCAAGCTCCAGCCCAAAGCATCACGCGGGGCGAAAAAATCCGTCGGCTTCGATGCGTAACCCGGCTCTCCGGCGGAATATCGAGCGATCCCCATGACACGTGAGGCCTTCGAATCCGAACGCACATGACTGACGGCCTCAGGCGGCTTCGTCCAGAATGACGGGTCGACTGTCGGCATCTCGTACCAATGAGCCGAGATCAAATCGACTCCGATGATCACGGCAAGCGCGTATCCGGCTGCGGTTCGCGTCGCCGATTGGGTTGTATGCGCCGCGATCCGGAACGTGAGAATCCCGGCGAATGCCAGGATCATGCTGCGTGCGATTCCGTAAATCAAATCGTCCGTAAGCCAGCGGTTTCGTTCCAGATGGTATGCAGCGGTCCAGCGGCTCGATTCGGTCCACCAGGGTGTCATTCCCCAAGCGAAGATCGCAGCGGCGATGATCGCGAATATGCCGAGGAAAGCGACGGGCTTTTTGAGATGAACGTCTTCGCGGCCACGGATGAGCATTTCGAGCCCCTGCGAGGCCAGGGCCGCGGTAGCGAACGTGGCCCAGAGATGATATCGCACGGGGATGCGCGAACTGCCGAGGATCGGCACGCGATGCCAGAAGTCCATGACGAACGTGAATCGGCCCAGCATGAAGACGGCAGCGACGAAACCGACGAACACCCAAAGACCGACCCAAGGATCGCGCCATCGGCGCATGCCGACAAGAGCCAGAAGCATGGCCGTCGCACCCAGATAGGCGTTCATTTCATGGTATGGATAAAAACCGTCCATCCAGTCCGTATCGCGGGCACGGCTGCCGTAAGCTTCGCGGACGAACAGTGTCGGCAGCAGTTGCGGGTGCCAGGAGCCGAAGGTCTGGTCCAGCCACGTCAGGCCTTCCGTGCGGGGCGTGCGTTTGAGAAGGTCATAAGACGGCATCCACTGCACTGACGCGATGGCGACCCCGAAAACGATGACGACCAGGCCCTGAGCGACCACATTTCGCCGTGATTGCGCAAGTCCCTTCACGACCAGGGCATAAGCCGAGATCAGGCCGATCAGCTGAATTGACATCAGAGCATCCTGCAGGTGCCCGGCGAAGACCTGCGTGGCCAGTGCGAAGGCCGCGACCGCTGAACCGCCGAAACGCCCCGTTCGCCACGAGCGTTCGACGCCCCAGAGAATCCAGGGCACCGCCGCCAGGGCGTTGATCATGCTCGTGTGGACGAAATGGGCCCACGTGAATCCGCCGAAGACGGATATCAATGCCCCTGCAAGTGCCCCGGCCGGATGGGCATGCCGCCGCAGCCAGAAATAAGTGCCCAGCCCCGTGAGCGCCAGCGAGGCGACCATGTCGTAGCCCAGCGCCGCCCAGGTGCTCATCCACGGATAGAATGGATACTTCAGCGGATGGAAATAGCCGGCCTGACTTTCGGCGAAGAGGGGCAAGCCGTTATAGAGCCTGTGGCACCAGAACGCGAGCCGCCCGGCCTTGAGATTCTCCGCGAAATAGTGACGATAGGCATAGTTGATCTCGGTGATATCGAAATAAAACAGGGCCCCCTTCGCCAGAATGAGCGGATAGAAATAGGCGAAAAGGGCAAGTGCGAAAATGCCTAGCGCGACGATATCCAGCTCCCGGCCTGTCATTTCCGGAGCGAGCGATTCGTGATTTGGCGATTGCGGGGTTTCGGACGTCGTCATGGCGTTCGTGCGGGGTTCGAATCGATTCGTTCGTTATTCGTGGCGGCTGGCCGCTCGTAGATTTCCAGATTCGGCGATGCGAAAACCCGGCGTGCCCCTTCATTTCGGATTTGTGCCAGGATCTGCATCGATGTCGGCGATTTCGTAATGACGACGAACCGGGGCGATTTTTTCCGGCTCGGATGATCCGCGATCGGGAAAAACCGGTTCGGGAAGAATCCGAATGGCTGGCCCCGATCGATCGGCAGATCGGCCAGATACAACGCGCGATAAACTTCCCAGTAATCGGCTTCGAAATCGGCCGTGATCGCCGACGGATTCGATTTCAGAATGTCGACAAGATCGACCGGTGCCGTCGGAGATTTCGATTCGTTTCGAATTGCCGGCTTCAATCCCGCACGAAATCCTACATTCGATTGCCACACGAGGGTATCAAGGGTCAACAAAGCCGCGAATGCGATGACAAGCCCGCGCCGGACCGATTGTCGTGGCCCGGGTGCCGCGATACGTGCGACGGCCATGCCCAGGCCGGGCAGGAGCAGAACGAGATATCGGTAGTTATCCGAATTGTAGATATTGCGATTGAACACGAAGGCCAGAAATGACAGCAGCACAGTCGACCAAAGCCCGAGCCGCAATGGTCCGAGCCAGTGGAGATTTTCATCGGCGTCCGTTGTCTGGCCGAGTCGATCGCTTTTCGAAATGCATCGCATGACGACCGCGAAAAGAGAGATCCCCAAGAGAATCCAGACAAGCCGAGATTTCGCCGTAATCGTATCATTCGAAATCGTGCCGGGATGGGTGAAAGTCACGCCAGTCGAACCGTCGGGCAGTGTTCGTCCGAAAAACATGCGGGGCAGGCATTCGAGCGACAGCAGACGCAAGTGTTCGATCATTGCCGCAGGATCGCTGCTGATGGAAAACTGATCGCTATAGACCGATGCGTTGCCCGAGACTGCCAAATCGTTGAACACGAACGAATTCATCGCCAAGGCGAGGAGAAACAGGGCCGCCTGGCTCATACGGCGAGTTCCGCTGATTTTCTCTCGATAGGGTCGAATCGCGGCGAGAGAGGCGATGCCAATGGCCGCAAGCCCCAGAACGAAAATGCGATCCGAATAGACTGCGATCGCACAGATCATACCGAATGCAAACCAGGCGAATTGCGATCTCTTACCGATCAATGCAACCCAGATCCACCAGGCCCACGCTAGCCATGCCGCGGCCAGCATATGTCCGCCTGTCACGCGGCCGCTGAGCCAGACCTGGCCGAGGCCGCCCGCGGCAAGTACCACACCTGCGAAAATTGCAGGTACGGTGCCGGATGACTTGCGGGCCAGCAGGAATACAGGCGCGATCATGAGCAACGTCGCAGCTGTTCCGGCGAAAACCAGCGAGGCCGGCGAATCACCGCAGATCGAAACCGCCGGAAGCGACAGAAACACAGGCAGAGTCGCGATATGCGGCGTGCCGGGATAGGCACCTTGAAGCGCGCCGGTTCGCAGATAATCGCGAAGCACAAGCCCATCGACGGCCAGGTCGCTGTCCAGATGCTTCTCGGCATGCACGATCATCGGCAGCCGCAGCCAGAAGGCGAAAGCCAGGATCGCGAGGAGGCATGTGAGGCTCGTCAGCGCATTTCCGAATTTCGAAACATGCGACGATTCGAAGTTCGACGGTGCCGGGGTGACGGGCAGGGGCTCCGTCGTCGTGTCCGGCATCCTGTCACTCGGCTCCGGCCATGGCCGTGAGCTGGACGGTGGAACGGTCCTGCTCCTTGGCCAGATAGGCCCGGCCCTTCTTCACGTGGATATGGTCCCACGGCAACACTTCGGTAATTTCGCGTGCCCGATGGCTGTAGAAGTGAATGTCCATGCCAAGGTCGTCGAAGACCTGCCACCATAAATTGGGCTGGAAGTATTCGGTCCAGGCGTCCAGGCGTGCTCCACGTTTCCAGGCTTCCAGAAGCGCGTCGGCGACGCGCCGGTCGCCGCGGGTCAGAACGCCTTCCAGCATGCTCCGTTCGATGTCGTGGCTCTTGATCGACACGCTGCGAATTTTCACCTTGCTCCGCAAATATTTGTGGGCCTGGCGGAAATACTCACGGTCCTTCATTTCGTTCCACTGATACGGCGTGTGCGGCTTGGGCACGAAATTCGAAACGCTGGCCGTCACTTCGGCGTAGCGGCCGGTGACGTCGCGTCCGATTCGGGCGATCGTCTCCGCCATTTCGACGATGCCGTCCAGGTCAGAGATTCGCTCGCCCGGCAGACCGCAAAGGAAGTAGAGTTTCACGCGCTTCCAGCCACGGCGGAACGCTTCGGCGGCGCCTTCGTACAAATCCTTGTTGTCGATCGGCTTGCGGATCTGTTCACGCATGTCGTCGCGGGCAACCTCGGGGGCGAGAGTCAGCCCGCCCCGACGGCCTTCCTGCAGCAGGGCCGGAATTTTCTTGAGCGTTTCGGTGATCCGCAGGCTGGGCAGACTGATCTTCACGTTCAGAGGCGTGAAGACATCGCTCATCCTTTTGACGAGTTCCTCGAAATGCGGGTAATCGCTCGTCGAAAGCGAGAGGAGGCTGATTTCGTCGTAGCCCGTGTTGCGGTATGACTCCAGCGCAGCGTTCACGATCGTTTCCACGGACCGGAAACGCAGTGGCCGTTTGATGACCGTCGACTGGCAGAACCGGCATTGCCACGGGCAGCCACGCATGATTTCGATCGCGATCCGGTCGTGGGCTGTGCCGATATTGGGCACGATCGGGCGGACCGGCAGCGGAATGGAGTCGAGATCATCGACGACGCACGCACGGATCGATTCGGGGACGTCGTCGCGAGTCCGCCGAAGCTCGACGATCGTCCCGGCATCGCCGTAAATCGGCGTGTAGAAACGGGGTACGTAGGCCCAATCGAAAGCCGCCGCGATGCGGGCGAGTTTGTCCTCTCGCGATAGTGTCGGGTCACCCTGCATGCTCTTCCACAGGTTCGATACGGCAGGAAGCGCGGGTTCGCCGTCGCCGATCACGAACAAATCGACGAACGGGGCGAGCAGTTCCGGATTCTGGGCACCCGGGCCGCCAGCGATGACGAGCGTATCGTCCGCCCCGCGTTTTTCGGCCATCAGCTCGATCCCGCCGAGGTCGAGCATCGTCAGTAAGTTCGTGTAACTGACTTCGTACTGTAGCGAAAAGCCGATGACGTCGAACCGATTCAGCGGCGTGAACGTCTCAAGGCCATAAAGCGGCAATTCGGCGGCTCTCATCGCCGTTTCGAAGTCGGGCAGGGGGGTGAAAACACGTTCGCACGCCCAGCCTTCGGAGATCATCAGGCTGTAGAGTACCTGAAACCCGTGGTGGCTCATCCCGAGGGTATACGTATCCGGGAAAGCAAGGCAGATCGAGCCCTTCGCGGACGCATGGTCAAGTGGCTCGCTGTGAAGTTCGCCGCCCAGATACTGCGCAGGGGCCTGAACCTTCGGCAGCACTTGGCGAATCACGGAGCGTTTCAGTTCGGCGTTCATCGGTCGAGCCTTCCCGCGCGGTAACGGAATCCATCGTATCTGGGCTGTCAGCGATGATAATCGAAATTCGCCCCGCCGGGAAGCGTTACGGCCCCCGCTCGAGGCGGATTCGGCCACTGTCGGGCACATTCCTCGGACACATTTCCGGGGCGGATCGGTTATGATAAAAGCTTGAACATACGGAATCGGAACTCAGTCTCAAGCGCACCCGAGAGAGTCTGGATCATGAAGATTCGCTTTTCACGCCTCGCATTCCTGACCACGGCTTTCTGCGTGAGCGCCGGCGGCTGCGTCCCCGGGTGTCATGAAGAACATACGACATCCCGCTCGCGCACGCTTCAGGTCGACGAACACGGCCATGTGCACGACGATCACGACGGCCATGATCATGATCACGGCGCTGAAAAACGCATTTCTTCTCACTGACATTCCATAGCGAGCGATCCGAAGTGACCCAGCGACCGGCTCCCGTGGAAAATCCGGACTTGTTCGAGATCCGTAAACCGATCGTGGCCATCACGATGGGCGATCCGGCGGGCATCGGGCCGGAGGTCATCGTCAAAGGCTGGCTGCGCGGCCATCTTCACTCCATTTGCCGGCCTTTCGTGATCGGATCCACCGCACGCATGGTCGACGCCGTGCAGCGATTCGCGCCGAAGGACCGGCTGCGCGTGCACGCGATCGCAGGGCCGGAATCGATCGCTGCGGAAGTCACCGACGAAGTCGTTCCGGTCATCGAACCGGCGGATGCTCCGGACGTTTCCGGTATCGTCGAAGGCAAGGTCGATGCCCGCTGCGGGTTGGCGTCTTACCGATATCTCGATGCCGCGATCGACCTGGCCCTGGCGGGGCGGATCGAGGCGATCGTGACGCTCGGGCTTCATAAGGAAGCATTGAACCGGGCGGGGGTCGCCGAACCCGGCCACACGGAAATCCTTGCCCGCCGTTGCGGTGTGGCGGATTCGGCCATGATGCTCTACTTGCCGCCCGAACCTGGCAGGCACAGCGGGATCGGCGTCGTTCATGCCACATTGCATGTGGCGCTGCGGCAAGTTTTCGAACAACTGACGCCCGAACGGCTGGACGCCTCGATCGCCCTGGCCGAGACAGCGATCGGGCCGTTCCTGGCGGGCGAGAGCCGAAAGCCTCGCATCGCCGTCGTCGCCCTCAACCCGCATGCCGGCGAAGGCGGCCTCTTCGGAGACGAGGAATCTCGGCTGATCGCTCCGGCGGTAGAAAGAGCCAGAACGAAGGGCTGCGACGTCGTCGGGCCGATCTCCGCCGATACGCTTTTTGGGCGTGCCATTGCGGGCGAGTTCGATGCCGTCGTGGCCATGTATCACGATCAGGGGCATATCGCCCTGAAAACGCTCGGGTTCGATCGTGCCGTGAACGTCACCTGCGGGCTGCCGATCGTGCGCACGAGTGTTGCCCACGGCACGGCCTTCGACATTGTCGGCAAAGGCCTGGCACGGGCGGAGAGTCTCGAATCCGCCACTTATGCCGCCGCGAAAATCGCCGCGTGGCAGAAATCCCGGCGCGGCGAGTGAACCGGTCTCTCCGTCTGAATTTCAGCGATTCCCGGTTTCGCGCGCGATCTCCGATCGATCCGCGACTTCCTGCCAAAGGTCTGTGACGCTCTGTTCGAACGAAATGAACGGCCGCCAGGTCGTGTCCTGGAGGATTCGCAGAATATCGGCGACCGAATCGGCAGGCCCTTTGCCGGCCGATTGGTCCTCGACGAATCGACCTTCGATACCGGCTGCCTGGGCCAGGATCGCCATGCCTTCCCCCACGGAACGTGAAACGCCGCGGCCGATGTGATAGACGCAGCCGGTTTTTCCCTCACGCCCCAGCGTGATCAACGCCCTGGCGGCGTCGCGCACGTCGACGAAATCACGCCGGTACGTAAGTCCGGCGACGACCCACGTCTGCTCGGGGTTCATCTGCGGAACCGCTAATGCCTGGGAGAATCGACCGAACACCTGATTCGCGGGCTGCCCCGGGCCAATGACGTTGAAAATCCGCCCCACGACGGATTCGATCGGGGCCCGGGCATTGAGAACGAGCCGAGTGGCTTCCCATTTGGTCCGGCCATAATCGGTCGAAGGATTCGGTACGAAGGATTCGTCGACGGGCAACCGATCGAGCGGGACTTCTCCGAGCTCGGCGGCCGATCCGCAATGCACGAACCGGACGGGAGAACCTGCCATTTCCAGGGCCGCGAGGATGTCTCGCGTCAGTTCGACGTTGTCCCGAGCCAGCGTGTCGGCGTCCGCCGGCGGCGTGCGACCGGCCAGATGCAGAACGACAGCGGGAGCGAACCGCCGAAACTGCGCCGCCCAAGCTTCGACGGAATTCGGCTCGAGCATGACGTATTCGGCAAAAAAATCATTCCTTGCCTGATTCGCCCGCCCTGCGCCGACGATGCGAACGGTTGAGTCCCGCGCCAGTTCACGTACGACATGTCGGCCGACGAAGCCGTTCGCACCGGTGACGATCCAGTTCTCGGCGATCATGAACGAATCGAGCCGGAACGGGACCTGCGGGGACTGGACCGGCCTGGTTCGACGATTCGCGTCGATTCCATGATCTTTCGACCCAGAAGCTCGATACAGGCATCCAGCACTTTCGCCGGGCTCAGTTCCTTCATGCAGCGATGATGTCCGTAGGGGCAAGTGCCTTTCTGGCAAGGGCCGCAGGGAACGGGCTTCTGAAGGTGGACCGCGCGGGGATGCATCGTGCGGGTCCATTCGATGTGCGTCGGACCGAAGAGACTCACGGTCGGGATTCCGAACGCGGTCGCGAAGTGCCGAGGCCCGGAATCGGTCGTCACCATCAGCCTGGCCCTTCGGATGATGGCCTTCGACAGCCCGACGCCGAGCGGTCCGCCGGCAAGCGTCACCACGCGGTGATCGGCCGCGATCTCGACGATTCGCCTGGCGTTTTCGGCCTCGGCAGGGCCGCAGATCACGACGATCTTCATCGTCGGGATGTTCCGAAGCAATCCGGCTGAGAGTTCGGCGAAGTGCTCAGGTGGCCAATTCTTGGCGGGCCCGAACGCCCCACCGGTGTTGAAGACGACCAGAGGTTGCGCGGGAAGTTGCGAGTTTTCGCGGAAGAAGGTGTCTGCGGCGGCCTCGTCGGCCGATGTCGTTTCCTGCGAAAGATGCGAGCCCATGTCCGGGCAACTCAGATACTGGGCCAAACCGAGGTAATAATCCACGGCCGGCATCGGGCGATAACCACGCCAAGTTCGGTTCGGCGGCTTCGGGCCGCCAGTCAGGAGGATTCCGCGACCGCCCCGTCGATAGCCGACGCGGGCCTTCGCACCGCTTTTCCAGGCGATCAGGGCTGAGCGGAACGAATTCGGCAGCAGGACCATGAGCTCCGGCGCGATCGATCGCAGGTGATTGACGACAGCCTTCGTGCCGAGCTGTGGATCTTTCGACTTCGGGTCGAACCGGATGATATCGTCGACCAGCGAGAGACCGTCCAGCACCGGCACGACGACGGGCTTGACGATCGCATGAATCGTGGCGTCAGGATATCCGGCACGAAACGCCCGCAGAAAGGGCGTGGCCATGACGGTGTCGCCGATCAGATTCGGACACATGACGACCAGATCGCTCATCGATTCTCCCCACTCGGTTCCGGGCCAGTTCCCCCGTTTCTAACCGAACCGGGGCAGGGGTCAAGGCCAGTCGCGATCTCCGAACGGATCGAAACTCTCCACGATTGACTTGACCTGCAAGCCATGCTACAAGCTTTTCACCAGGGTTCCGGCGCGACGACAGACTGACTGACTTACTGCCGGAATCCCCGGCCTACGCGGGGTCATGCCCGCGCGGAATTCGCCCTCCACACTTCGCACATTCCCGCCCAACGTCAGCCTGAGATCGACGAGCCTGCTACCTATGAAGATCGGCACAGTCAGCGACGAACGTTACGTGGCCCTGGCGGACGTGATCCTCGAATTCGAAGGCCCGGGCGGTTCGATCGAAACTCGTTCTCGTGCATCAGGTTCCGTGTATGCCGATCTGGAACCGGGCGAGTATCTGGTGACGCTTCAGAAGGCCGGCTACGGTTCGAAACGGGTTCGCCTGCAGGTCGCCCGTGACAAGCAGCCTTACGATTTCCGGCTGCTAACGGACGGACTCACTGGTTATGCCTGGCCCAAATGGGTGCGTTCTGGCGAACAGGCGGAATTCCGGGTGCATGCCGTCGAGCAATATCATCTGGAGCTTTACCGGATGGGCTCGACGCAGGAACTGGTCAAGCCCCTCGGCTGGTTCGACGAGCACGGCCCCCGAGCCACGATGCAGATCACGCCCGACGGCGACTACACCCGCACCGGCGTGAAGTTCAACAGCCAGGGCTACACCAATCCGCACCATAAACAATACGTGACCGCACCGGAGCGATCGGGGCTTTACTATTTCCATGCCCGCTCGCAGTCAGGCAGGGTCTTCTCTTTCCCATGGATCGTCGCACCGGCCAGACCGACATCCAGGCTGGCCGTACTGGCATCGAACATCACGTGGAACGCCTATAACGCCTTCGGCGGCCGATCGAATTACATCAATCCCGTGAAATTGCCGGATGTCCCGATCGTCAATTCCCGCCAGGAGCTTCAGCGCTATACCGATCCGGACAACGTGAATTACGACGCCTGGGAATATGCCCCGCTTTCGTTCGACCGACCCGAACCGATCAATCATATCGAGCTTGGCGAATGCCCGGACGACCCGATCGAAGGACGTGCGAGCTGCCACCTGGCCTCGGCGGAGTGGCGGCTGCTGGCATGGCTCGAACGCAATGGCTTCGCCTATGACTACTGGGCAGAGACCCAGCTCCATTTCGGCACGCTGAATCTCGAAGACTACGACGTGCTCATGATCTCGACGCACCCGGAATACTGGTCGAAAACGATGTTCGACACGCTATACGACTGGGTTTTCGAAAAGGGCGGCAAGCTGATTTATCTGGGCGGGAACGGCCTGAATTGCGAAGTGGAATTACCAGACGAATCGACGATGATCGTGAAAAACGGTGACGACCGTGAGATGAAACGCAGGGGCCTCGAAAGCCGCTTTCATTTCACCGGCATTTCCGAAGCCGCCCTTCTGGGCGTGGCATACGACGATCGCGGCATCATGACGAGTGCCCCGTATCAGGTGATCGAAGAAGGGCATTGGGCTCTGGCCGGGACAGGCTTGAAGAGAGGCGACCTGTTCGGGGCCGAAAGCCTGCATCGAAGGTGTCCGGGGGGAGCCTCCGGCCATGAAACCGACAAACGCACGGCAAGCACCCCGCCGGGAACCAGCGTCATCGCGCGTGGGCTGAACCCAGGCGATGGCGGCGCGGAAATCGTCACGTTCGAAACCCCATCGGGCGGTGCGGTTTTCTCCGCGGGGTCGATCACCTGGCCATCGAGCGTACTCGTTAGCGAACAGGTCAGCCGAATCACGGCCAACGTTCTGAACAGGTTCCTCGCTCGGCGCTAGCGGTGGCGATTCCGAAAATCGCTCACCTCTTTCGGAACGCCGGCTTCAGTTTCGACCAGCGCGAACCAGGCTCGAGGAGATCCGCACGATGCCCGAACCGGAGCAAGCCACCAGGAAATCCGCCGGGCAGGTACGATTTCTGATTCTGGCGATGGTGGGCCTGGCGGCCATCCATTCGTATTTCGTTCGGGTCGGCCTGGCACCGACATCCAAAGACATCCAGGCCGACCTGAAGATCGGCGACGCCGAGATGGGGCACATCTTCGGCGCCTTTTATGTCGGATATCTCATCTCGCAGATTCCTGGCGGCTGGCTGGGCACACGGCTCAGTGCCCGTGTCGCCTTGCCGCTCCTTGCCCTGATCTGGTCGGCGGCGAACTGGTGGGCGGCATCAAGCCAATCCAGCGGCGAACTTTATTACGCCCGAATCCTGACCGGAATCGCGCAGGGCGGGCTTTTCCCGATCGTGGCCCGCATCATCCGCGACTGGTTCCCGATCGAGCGACGCGCCTCAGCCAGCAGCGTCCCGAATGCGTGCATGAGCATCGGTGCCGTCGCTGCCACGGCAGGTATCGCATGGATGATGAACCAGGGTCTGGACTGGCGGCAATCGCTCACGGCGATCGCAAGTTTGGGGATCCTCTGGGCGATCGCGTTTTTCGCGCTCTTTCGTGACGATCCCGCACATCACCCATGGGTCGGGCCCGACGAACTCGCACTGATCAATTCCGGGCGATCGAATTCGCAACCTGAAAAACCCCAGATTCCCATGAAGATCGATTTCGCCCAGAGATTCCGAAACGCCCTGCCGGTCGCCGCGGCGCTGGCTCGCTCCGTTTCGTTCTGGGCCCTGTGCCTGCAATCGATCTTTCGGGCTTTCGGGCATGCGTTCTTTTTCACGTGGTATCCGAAATATCTTGCCCAGAGCCGGGGCGTGGACATGAACCGGGCCAGCGAGCTGACGAGCTTCCCGCTGGGTTCCGTGATTCTGGGAAGTCTGGCTGGCGGGGTCGTCGCGGACCGGATTTTGCGGCGAACCGGATCGCTCAAGGCAAGCCGTAGCATTCTGACCGTCGTCACCCTGACGATCGCTGGCCTCAGTTTTCCGCTGGCTGACGCGATCGGCGGCCCCCCCTGGGTGAGCGTGGCCGTGATCACACTCGGTACGTTCCTGTTCGGATTTTCGTCGACGGCCACCTGGGCGGCCACGATCGACATGGGCAAGGAACGCACTCCGATCGTCTTCGCGATTATGAACATGACGGGAAACCTCGGTGCCTGGGCGTGCCCGCTGATTCTGGGCTATCTGTTCGAAGCGATCGCCGCGGGCCAATACGGCTGGAACGCCGTGGGCTGGATCTTTCTGGCGAATTTCGCGGCCGCGGCGCTTTGCTGGGCGTTTCTCGACCCGGGCCGCCCGATCGAGTCCACAGGAAAGCGATGACGAACCTCCGAAAACGGCAGAAAACCGGTCACCTGTGAATCCTACCGATCATCAGTCCCGGGCAGTTTCCGAGTCTTCGGAAACTGCCCTGCACGCTTCGAAAGCGTTGCAGGAACGACGGAAAATCCAGGTTGAGCGACGATCCACATTCCAGGCCTGGGACGCACTGCGTAAAGAATGGCAATATCCGTTGAATTTGTGGGTCTTTTCGATTGATTCGACCATATTGACCCGAACGAAGGCCATGTCTTGTTTCGGCAATCGATCCAACAAGAAAATGTCATGAAATTCAGGGGCGTCGCCCACTTGACCGCTGATCCTGTGTGCCGGCGCAATATTGGGCTCGAATTCACCTCAGAATTCGTGCCGAAGATCGAACGCCAACGATCGTCGAAATATCGACCGATCAGCTGCATGGCGCACGTGCCTGGTTCGGATATCAGGCTCCTACTTTAGGAGGGTGTCAAGAGAATCGTGCGATCGCAAGTGCGATGTGGCACTGTGTATGCATCGAAATGACAGCGCCCGCGTTTCATGTTCTGACAGTTCGCGTCGATGCGCGTCGTATCGATAAGGGTGACTGTCTTCCCGGATCGCACCTTTCGTCCACGAACTCCGGCCTGAAGCGGCTAACGTCATGCTTCGGACCAGGGATCGTCTCGAGTGACGGTCGATCTCTACGGAGGGACGACCGTGAAAAATCGACATCGAAATACCTGAACGAGGATCTGCGATGCTCGCGGAAAAAACGGCCATCTCGATCACATCGCTTCTCACGCTGGCCTGTTTCGGCCTGATGGCACAGGAATCCGATTCGATCGGGGATAAACTCGCCGAGGTTCGTCGATCGGTCGAATCCCGATCCACGACCGCTCGAGACAAATTCCTGGCTGCCATGGAAAAGCGTCTTGAATCGATGTCCACCAAGGCGGATCTGGATGACATCAAACGGCTCAAGTCGGAAACCGAAGCATTTCGAAATGACGGAACGATCCCGACGAATCCGTTCGTCGCACTCGACCGCAAAAACTACGAAACCGAACTTTCCCGAGGCAAATCGGAGCTCAAAAAGGCGCTCGAATCGGCAAAGGCGGAATACGTCAAATCCGGTCGCCTGGCTGACGCCGAAGCCATCGAGTCAGAATTGAGATCAGGCGCGTCTCCGATCGTCGAGCGAGTCGAAAAATCGCGAGAGCCTCTCGACCCGATCGTCGGCTTCTGGCGTATCGTCATCGGCGAAAGAGGGCAAAAGCAAACGGTCCTGAACGTTTACTTTCCGCCGATCGATAACCCGGGGGTCCGAAGCGCCATGGCACGACGGAACCAGACCAGCCCCGTGAAGTACTTTCAGGGAAGCTGGAGCAAAAGCGGCGACATTTACACGCTACATGGCCCAAATGGAGCGACCGCGAAAGTCAAAATGGGTGGTGGCGGGGAAGGATTCGGTGGACGCCTGGCCGCCGGGGCTCCGGTCGTCGGCTTCCGCCAGCAGCGCTGAACCTGCGAATCCGATCGGCCGAGACGTAGTCTCAGCGCGGTTCGCCCGGCAACTTGAGGGCTTCGTCCAGGTCTTTGACGATAAGCTCCGTTCCGCTTATGGGATTGGGCCGGGCGACGACTCCATTCGCGAACTTGACCTGATAATCCGACCACTCCCGGCGTGGTTCAGGGTAATCGGTACTTATGAACTGGGCTCCGCTGGCGAGAGCTTTGTCACGCTGGGCCGTGTCGCCCGAGCGTGCCTGCCGCGTGTCGGAATCGGTCCGTGTTCGCACGAGAAAGCCGGATGTCACCAGTCGACGGATTTTCTCGAATTCGCGAACCGGATCGTTGATCTTGAAAAATGCGGCGGAGGCGTGATCTTCCGCGGGAGGCGTCACGAACATCCGCCGCCCGTTGAGGTTCGGGCGATTCGCGAGATAAAGGTCGCGAATGGCGCCTTCGTTATCGAGGGCGAACATCACTTTGCCACGCACGGACTTCATTTCGGGCCAACCGCGATTCGAAATCGCGGCCGGCAGGGTTTCGAACTCGCCTCTCAAGTCGTCCGGCACGAACAGGGCGGAACGAGAGAAGACCCTGTCGATCGTCATGTCCACTTCGTCGAGCGCGGCGGCGTCGAATTTCTTCGGGATCGTCGCAAGCCCTGTAATGGATTGGTCCTTCAATTCCACGAGCACCATGATCGGAACATGGCCGGGGTTCGCGGCCGACCAGGAGCGGATCTGTCGAAGCGCGATTTCGAAAGTCGGGACGGTCGAACGATAATCCACGTCCTGCACATGCAGAACTTTCAGGCCCGGCGCGTTCAATATTCCGGCTTCGTTCGGGTCGGGCCCCGGATCACGGCCCAGATTCGCGACGGTCTTTCGCAAGACCGGCTTCGAGTAACGGCCACCGTCAGGATCATGAAACAGATCCAGCTCGATCTGCCGAATTCCCATCGTTCCGAACTGTTCAGACAGACTCTTGTGCGAATAATCGATGGACTCCGCCTGCTTTCGGCTCGTCAGCCGCAAGAGCTTCATGACCTCGTCCTGAGGTGCGAGATGATAGGAATTGTGCGTGCCGATCACTTGCATCTGATTCAATCTCGGCTCGGCCGCCAGAGCTTCGAATCGAAACGAAAGTATCACGGCGATGCCGAAAGCCAATCCTTGAGCCAGAGAACGGCAGAAGCCATCCCAGGATGCCGACGTTCTGCTTCGGGTCGTCATAGCGTCGTCCCTTCCAGAAATGGATCGCCGCTCATCAGTCGTATCACGTTCTCGACCGTGCAGCGGGCGATTTCGCTGAGCGCTTCATGGGTCAAAAAAGCCTGGTGAGCCGTAATCAGAACGTTCGGGAACATGAGGAGCTGGGTCAGTTCTTCGTCCTGCAGAATATGATCCGAATGATCCTCGAAGAATACGCCTTCTTCTTCTTCGTAAACGTCAAGCCCCACGCCGCCCACCTGGCCTGACCTGAGGCCAGCGATGAGTGCGGTCGTGTCGATCAGCTTTCCCCGGCTGGTGTTGAGCAGATAAACGCCGGGCCTGGTGATCGCCAGTGTCCGTTCGTTGATGAGGTGATGCGTCTCAGCCAGAAGGGGCACATGGAGCGAAACGATATCCGAGGTGGCCATCAACTCTTCGAAAGCCGCGTATCGGATGCCTTTTTCCACCGCCCAGTCAAGATCCGGGGCTACGTCGCAGGCGAGCACGGCCGAGCCGAATCCCCGAAAAATCTCGGCCGTCGCCTTGCCGATCTTGCCTGTGCCGACGATTCCGACCGTCTTGCCATGGACGTCGAAACCGACCAGACCGCCCAGAGAGAAATTCAACTCCCGCACACGATTGAAAGCCCGGTGAATTTTCCGGTTCAAAGTCATCAGCAGGCCGATCGTATGCTCGGCGACGGCATGCGGCGAATACGCGGGCACGCGTACGACCTTCATGCCGAACTCCCTGGCGGCTTCGAGGTCGACATTGTTGAAACCCGCGCACCTCATGGCGATCAGCTTCACCCCCGCTTCAGCCAGTATCGCGAGTGCCTTGCGATCCGCCACATCGTTCACGAAAAGACAGACGGCCTGCGAACCTGCGGCCGTCGTCGCGGTTTCGTGGCCGAACCGGAATTCGTGAAACCGCCAGCGAACCCTGTCGGCCATGTTCGCCTGGGCCAGGTATTTACGGTCATAGGACTTGGTATCGAATACGGAAATCTCGATCATTTTCGTCTCTTCCGGACTGAACCATTGCGAATCCGTCATTCCGTTCCGCAAGGCCCGTTCGATTTGGGCACGTGACGGGCGCACCAGAACCGGTGCCCAAGCATCAACTGTCCAATTCCCGAATGTCAAGGCTGCTGCGTGCGGACCAGAATGGCGACTCGCTCCAGCGTTTCTCCTGATCGTAAACCCGGGCACGCATTTCGAGGCAATAGGTGAAGCTCCGCCGAACGCGGTCCATGTATCGGTCGAGCGGTTCGCGATCGCCTCCGATCGCTGCGAACGCGGCCTGCGCGGCGTCCATCCCGGAAGCGAGGGCCGTCGCGATGCCGTGTGAGGACAATGGATCGTAGCTCGCCGCGGCATCGCCGCAGGCTGTCCAGCCCGCCCCACCCAGGATTGCCGCGATCGACGTATCTGCGGAGGCGACACGCGGATCACTGGCTGCACGATATCGGACTTCATCGATTCGCTGGCGAGTCCACGTCGTTGCGGCGAGCGAACCGAGCCATTCCCGCAGAGAACGGTTACGCCCCGCCAGAGCCGCCGGATCGCAAAATTTCGCGACGACGAGCTTTCCGCGGGGCAAAAGGGCCGAATACCACCAGCCGTCGGGAATTGCCTCGACCATCGCGCGGGTATCTTCGATCGGCCCCGGCGAATCCAGAAACGCGTACCAAGCGGCCAGTCGGTCGAAAACCTGCCGCCGAATGCCGAGGGAAAGCGCGACCGCTGAAGTTCGCCCGGAAGCGTCGATCAAAAACGAACCTTCGATCACTTCGCCGGCGGATTCGAGTTCGACTCGCCAGTGAGATGTCTCGATTCGTTCGAACCGTTTCGCGGAACTTTCGACCACTCGAACGCCAGAATCTTTGGCGAATTGACGCAAATCGGCTTCGAAGCGGTTTCGGTCCAGATGCCAGCCCATGCAGCCAGGTTGAAACAGAAAGTCTTCGGAGGCGAGCCCCGAATGCCCCCAGGCGGAAACGGTGCCAGGGCTCGGCAGGTGCCGATTGGCGTCGACCAGATGATCGATCCCGAGACGCTGAAGAACTGGCCAGGCACGCGGGGCCAGAGATTCGCCGATTTTGGGCCGGGCCGGATCCGCGCGATCGCGGCGGTCGATCACGATCGGCCGAATGCCCAGGCGAGCCAGCGTGATCCCGGCCGCGAGCCCGGCCGGACCGCCGCCCACGATCACGATCGTTCCGTCGGCACCTGATCGGGAATTCATACCGGGCTGAAGTGCGCGTCTTCCTCGACCCAGAAATGGACGGGGAACGACGTATCGCCTGGCCCGGGTCGCAGCGTCACGACGCCGATCGCACTCCAGTTCTTCACGAACAGGTTGACCATTCGCATCTGTTCCTGCGAATTCCGCGGCTTCATGCGGAACCAGTCCGCCCGGCGCTTGAACGCGGCGGCTCGCACGCCCATGGGCAGTTTTTTGTTCCGCACAATGGAATAATCGTCCGTCGTCAGGACGTTATTCGGCACACGCGCTGGCCAGAACGTCGGCAGATAGACGTCGTTCGGTTCGTGATAGGCATACAGACAGCTCGAGGTGTCGGTCTGCCAGGGCACGGCCATCCAGCGCGTCAGGCTGCCGGGGCCGCTTCCGGCCAGCGGACCGTTCGGCGAAAGGGCGAGCGGCTGTGTCAGCGTGGGGCCGAAATCAGGCTCAGGGCCGGGTCGCCGGGCGATTCGGAACGGTGAGGAATAGAGCAGCGTTTGCCTGACCGGCCAGGTCAGTTCGCAACCCGGGTGGAACGGGCCGCCCAGGCAATCGTCAAGCGAGGCTCGATCGAGCGCCCCCGGTTGTTCGGCGATCGGCAGGCGATCCAGCGAGGCCGGCCCCTGGTCAGGCACGAGCGAGGCCGGCAGATCGGCGACGAAGTCACCATCGGCCCATTGCTGAAGCCACTCGTACTGATTCGGCAGAATGGCCTGAAATTGGCGTTTCGATGTTGCAGGCAGCGTCGTCGCGTCGCCGTAACAGGGGGGTAACATATCAGGCTGATAGGTGTCGAAGTCCGGATTCCGGAACTGTTCGAACACGGACTGCCGAACGCTGCGATTGCTGGCCGCCGGACTCGCCAGAGCCCGCAGATAGTCTGGCCGCATGAAGTTGCCCTGCGAGCCCCACCCATTGGCCAGAAGGACGCCCCGGTTCGTCCACTGATAGAGCACGCACCGTTGCAAAAGCGGCAAAATCTGCCGAACGAACGAAGGCCTTGCCGGAGCCTGGGCCCCCATCTGCAGAGCGACGGAGAACATCACGTCATAAAGCGTGACGACGCCCTGAATGCCCGGCGCGAAGTTGGGTGGAGCCGTGACGACCCATGCCCCCTCGGCCTGAAGCGTGCGGCCGCCGATCATGACGGTGGCGTCGACGGGGCCGTCGGAAGTGTCGTCGTACCACGTGTCGTTGTTCGCGAAGGTCGTCGCTTCGGCACCTGGAATCCAGGAAGCCGAAGTGCCGTTGCCGCCAAGCACGAGCAATCGACCGAAAGGATCGGTCCGGACGTCACCCAGCGGGATCGGCACGCCATAGACCGAACCGCCTTGAAATCGAAATTGCGGCAGGTTTCCGGCAGAATTGACCGTGCGCCCGGAGATTTCTCGCGGGCCAGGGTCATTTACGAGCGAGGCGCGAGCCTGGCCCGTGATCGCCCCGTTTCGCAGATCGCACTGAAGCGTTTCGGATTCCGGGATATCGAACGGCTGAACGAAGTCGTACCAGGCTGCCTTTCGGTTCGCCACATGCACGCGCCATCGCACCTGGGCATTGCCGGCGTGAAGTTCGCCGACGACTCGCCCCTGGGCATCATAGCCATAGATCCGGAATCGAGCCGCCTGGGGATAGATCCGGCCCGCCGGATCCTTATATCCCGCAGGGGGAGCCGGCCAGTAACCCGGCACTTCCGGAGCCAGCAGAAAGTCGCCGGGTGCATTCCCGATGCGTGAGAAACCAATGGCGGGAAAGATCGAACAACGCACGACGCGGGCAAGATCGGCGGCCGACAATTCCCGCTGCGTCGAAACGGCCGCGCCCGCGGCGAATGGCGCGATGGCGCCGTAACGAAGGACTTGCCTGCGGTTAAGGTTCAAGATCGGGGCCTCACTGTTGTTCGAAACCTGAGCGGCATCGGGATTGAAGTCGACTGTCGACTTCGGACGAAATGTCGAAGACGTAGCGTCGTCAGGGAACTGACGGAGAAGATGCCTCAAAGCCTAACGACACGATCGATCGATCTCAATACGAAGAAAGCGTTAATGAGCGAATTGCCGCTTTTTCGAATCGGGAAACTAAGCTCCCGGCGTCAGAGAAAGTTACGGTATCTGCTTTTCAGAGTTTCGACGAACAGGCAGAAACCCGAGAATGCGACAGCGGGAAACAGAAAATAGGCGGCCGGGAGAGATACGAAACCGAACCATTGCCCGAATGGGGTATACGGGATGAGGCAAACCAGCATCACGAAGCCGAAAACCACGACGACCAGCGATGGATGCGGCCGAGAGCGGAACAGGGGCTTCCGTGTTCTGAGCGAGAAAACGATCAGCAGTTGCGTGACGAGCGAACCGAGAAACCAGACCGTGCGAAACGTGGCTTCGCCGGCATGAAGCACATGCAGCAGGACGAGCATCGTCACAAGGTCGAATGCGCAACTCGCGGGGCCCAGAATCCACATCGTCCGTTCGATCCTTGCGAGATCCCACCGGACAGGCTTCGCCAGAAGTTCCTCGTCGACATTGTCGAACGGGAGCACCGTCTGCGAAAGGTCGTATATCAGGTCGTTGAGCAGGACCTGAATCGGCAGAAGCGGCAGGAATGGCAGAATCAGCGAGGCCATCGCCATGCTGAACACATTGCCGAAAGCCGACGCCGATCCCATCAGGATATACTTGTTCGTATTGATCACAGCACGGCGGCCTTCGATCACTCCGCCGTGAATGACGGACAAGTCCTTGTCGAGCAGGATCACGTCCGCGGCCTCTCGGGCGACGTCGGTCGCCGACTCGACCGAGATCCCCACATCGGCCGCATGCAGGGCAGGCGCGTCGTTGATGCCGTCGCCGAGAAATCCGACAGTGCGTCCCCTGCGATGCAGGGCCATGATGATCCGGCTTTTCTGTTGCGGCGTCACTCGGCAGAACGCGTTCGTCGCGTCAATGCGGGCGACGAGTGCTTCATCGCTAATGTGCTGAAGTTCATCGCCGGTCATGATCGCACCGACGTCAAACCCCAGCATTTCACACACATGACGTGTCACGCGTTCGTTATCGCCACTGAGCACCTTGACCTGAATTCCGTCACCTGCGAGCGTCCGCAAAGTTTGAGCCGCATCCGGGCGTGGCGGGTCAAGAAATACGGCGAAGCCTGAGAAAGTCAGATTCGTTTCGTCGCTGACTCTTGCGTCCGTGCGATTCGGCAAGGTTTCTCGAACGGCGATTCCCAGAACACGGAACCCTTTTTCGCCCAACAACTCGAACTTTGCGATCGCCTCAGCCTTCTTGCCGGCATCCAGAACATGACTGACCTCAGCCGTGCCATAATGGGTCGAGCAGTTCAGAATGTCTTCCGGCGCGCCTTTGACGATCAGTAGTCGCCCTCGTGGCGAATCGACGAGCACCGAGATCCGCCGGCGTTCGAAATCGAAAGGAACTTCGTCGATCTTGGTCCAGGCGCTCAGATCGAGTGATTCTCGCCCCAGCAAAGCCATATCGAGCGGTGTCTTCACGCCCGATTCGAACGCCGCGTTGGCGTAAGCCAGGGTGAAGACATCGCGGCTTTCCCGCCAGTCCGTATCGAGCGTCGTTTCGAGCCGGATGTTCGCTTCCGTCAATGTGCCGGTCTTGTCCGTACACAACACGTCCATCGCGCCGAGGTTATGCATTGCGGGCAAATGCTTCAGAATCGCTCGCTGCTGCGCCATCCGCAAAGCCCCGCGTGCCAGGCTGATCGTCACGATCATGGGCAAGAGTTCGGGCGCCAGGCCGATGGCCAGCGCCAGAGCGAACAGGAACGAATCGAGGATCGGGCGATGCAGCGCAAGATTCACGAGCAGCACGAACAGGACCATCGCCACCGCGATCCGCAAAAGCAGCATCCCGAACCGTTCCATGCCGATTTCGAACGAAGTCGGTTCGTGCCGGTTGGCCAGTAACCCGGAGAGACTTCCGAGCCGCGTGCGAGCCCCGGTCGCGACGACGACCATTCGACAACTGCCGCTAATGACCGAAGTACCCATGAACATGCAATTCAGGGCTTCGTCAAGCGCCTCGGTCGGCCGCGGCAGGTCGCCGGCGATTTTCTCGGCCGGATACGATTCGCCTGTCAGCAAGGCCTGATTGACGAATAGATCGCGGGCGACGATCAGCCTGCCGTCCGCAGGCACGAGCATGCCGGAAGAGAGCTGAACGACATCACCAGGAACGACATCGCGAACCGGAATTTCCTTCTCCGCTCCATCGCGAAGCACGACCGTACGGAGCGCGACCGATTTTCTCAGGACATCCACGGCCCGTTCGGCCCGAACTTCCTGAACGAAGTCGAGCGTGACGCTGATCGCCAGAATCGCCGCGACGATCACGAAGCTCGCCCCGTCGCCCGTCAAAGCGGAAAGACCGCTCGCAGCAAGCAACAGGAGAATCAGCGGGTTGCGAAACCTCAGAACGAATTGCAGCCAAAGCGGCGGTCGCCTTGAATCGGTCGCCGCATTCGGCCCCACGGTTTTCAGCCGGCTTGCGGCCTCAGCCTCCGTAAGTCCTTCGAAACTCGTTCCCAGACCGATCAGAACGCTCTGCAGCGGTTCGTTCCATTCGATCGACACGAGAATCGGCTCCTGACCACACTTCGATTCGCAAGGAACTCCCGCTGAAGCTGCGTTCGGGTCAGTCCGACTCCCCCCAGATTTTCGGAACGACGAAATCCGCCGCTTTGGGCCGGCTCTTCGGCGGCACGGCCTGCACCGCGAAGGCGTCCAGCCGTGCCTTCATGGCCGCCACCCGGCCCCGTTCGGTTTCGGCGAGGTTCTTCGTTTCGAAGGGGTCGTTTTTCAGGTCATAAAGTTCGTCGGCCGCTTGCTCTTCGGCTGTATTCGCGACCGCTTCGCCATCGTCGGGGTTGTCGACACCTTTCCGGACGATCAGCTTCCAGTCTCCCATGCGTATCGCCCCCACGTTCGGCGTCGTGTTCAGGAGAATGGCCGAACGTGCCACGCTCTGGCCGCGGGTCAGAGCCGGCATGATGTCGACGCCGTCGAGCGGCTTCGCCGGTGCCGACTTCTCGCCGACGAGCTTTTTCAGGGTCGGATACCAGTCCACGGCATGCAGCGACGCCGTCACGTTCGAACCCGGCTGCACGTGCCCCTGCCAGGTCACGAAGGCCGCCACTCGAACGCCGCCTTCATAAAGCGTGCCCTTGCCGGCACGATACTTGCCGTTGTCCGTGATCTTGCCAGGGTTCGGTCCGCCGTTGTCGCTGGTGAAGACGAAAAGCGTGTTCTCCCGAATTCCGGCTTCGTCGACGGCCGCCACGATCTTGCCCACGGCGTCGTCCATGGCCGTGAGCATCGCGGCATAAGTACGCCGACCGCCCACCAGGTTCGGGTACTTTTCCAGGTACTTCGGCGGTGCCTGCAGAGGGGTATGCACGGCATTGAACGGCACGTAACAGAAAAACGGCTTCCGCCCGGCATTCTGCTTGACGAATTTCGCGGCCTGATCGCCGATCAGGTCCGTCGAATAGCCTTCGTCCCGATTCACCTTGTCGTCGCTGTGCCAGTCGAAGCCGCCGTCCCGCGTGTGCTCGAAATAATCGATCGCACCGTTGTAATGGCCATATTGCCGGTCGAAGCCCCGCTTCGTCGGCAGATATTCGGGCCTGAAGTGACCAAGGTGCCATTTGCCGAAGATGCCCGTCACGTAACCTGCCCGCTTGAGCATCGCCGGCAGCGTGTCTTCGTTCAGGGGCAGCCCGTACTGGGCCCACGGACGCACGACGCCGACCTGCAGGCCATGCCGCATCGGATATCGGCCTGTCATAATCGCCGCCCGGGTCGGGCTGCAGACGGGCTGAACATAATGGGCGTCGAGGATCGCCCCCTGACTGGCCAGCTTGTCCAGATTCGGCGTTTGGATCGCCGTCCCGCCCATGAATCCGCAATCGGCCCGGCCGAGGTCGTCCGCCACGATGAATACCACGTTCGGCTGGTCCACGGCGAAAACCGCACCTGTCGAAATCAGCCAGCAGACGCAAGCCAGGAGATTCTTCGTCATTGTGTCAACCTTCGGAATCGATGTGGATTCATGGGCCTCGAACGAGCGGTTCAGTTCGCCGTGTCCGGTTCGCCGATCACCTTGGCACGAGCTTTCTTTCTGGCGGCTTTGGTACGGGCTTTTGCCTTATCCTGACCGCCGTCCTGATTTTCGGTTCCGCCGATATCCTTGGCGTCTCCGTCGGGCAGAAACTTCGCCAGCGCGCTCTTCTGAGAAGCGAATCGCGGGTCTTCGGCGAGGTTCTTCCACTCGTAGGGGTCAGCCGCTTCGTCGTACAACTCCTCGTCGCCATTGGCATATCGTATGTAGCGATAGCCTTCCGATCGCACGGCGTGATTTCGGAAATTGTAAGTCGTCAAAGCCGGCGATTGCCACTCGCTCTTCGGATTTTTAAGCAACGGCACGATCGATCGGCCTTCGACATGCTTCGGAGTCGGTATTCCGCAAAGCTCGGTCAGCGTCGGATAGATCGACATGAAGTCGACGGTACGCTCGCAGACCGTATCCGAAGCCGTCACTCCCGGAGCGACCCAGATCAGCGGTGCCCGAGTCGCTTCTTCCCACAATGCGAATTTCCGCCAGTGGCTCTTTTCGCCAAGGTGCCAGCCATGATCACCCCAGAACACGATCACGGTGTTTTCGGCATATTCCGATTTTTCGAGGGCGTCGATGAGACGGCCGATCATGGCGTCCGCATAAGAGATCGCCGCCAGATAGGCCTGAACGGCTTCCTTCCAGCGGCCCGATTCGAGCATCGCCTTGTGATCGCCATCGGGCCTCGCCATGCGGACCCCGGCCGGGGGGACGTCGTCCAGATCGTTCTCCTGATGCGGCGGCAGCTTGATGTCCGCGAGCGGGATTCGGTCGTAGTATTTACGCGGCACGTTCCAGGGCATGTGCGGCTTATGCAGGCCGATCGTCAGCAGGAACGGCTTTTCGTGTTTTTCCGCAAGCTTATCGATCCCATACTGAACGATCTTCCACTCCCGAAGGTCTTCGTCCGCACAATCGAGCGGGGCGAAGCGGATTCCGCCCACACCGGTATCCCCCTTCGGCTGAGGATCCGCCGGCACGCCCGTGAGATAGTCATCCCACTCCGAATGCCGGTCGTAGGAGCCATGGTAAATCTTGCCGGCGCCGAAGGCTCGGTACCCGGCCTTGCGGAAGGTCGTGACCAGTGTTTTCTCCTCTGGAATCACCGTGCGCCAGTCGTCGTCGTTTTCGTAAACGCCGCTCGTCCAAGGGCGAAGGCCCGACATCAAGGCCGCCCTTGAGGGATTGCAAACCGGCGCAGCGCAGTAGCTGCGGGTGAACCGGACGCCTTTATTCGCGAGCCTGTCGATGTTCGGCGTCAGCGTCTGCGCATTTCGCCCGAGATACCCGACCCAGTGGTTCAGGTCGTCGACGGCGATGAACAGCACGTTGGGGCGCTTCACCGGCTCAACCGCCCAACCCTGTGCCGCCGCAACCGATATGACGACCGCCGCTGCCAATATTCTTCGCATGATTTCCCTCACTTGCCTTTCGATTCAGCCGATGGGCGTCCGTTGATTCTCGCGGAATCCACGGTCACTGTCATACGGGTGTATTTCGACACCTGCCGAATCGCTTCAGTTCATCCGACACCGGATCGAATGTCATTTTCTCCGAATCGATCGGGCTCGTAAAGTCGATATTGACTAATCGACAAAAGATTGTCATCTTTACTATCACACTAAACCGATCGAATTAGTGATCTATCGATTCGCTCATTCGACGCTTGCCCTTCGGTCATAGAGGAGATCTCGATGAGGAATACCCGGATTCGGACGAATGACGAACGCTCCAAAGGTGAACTTCAAGGCTGCCGATCGCCTCGGGGTGCATTCACGCTGATCGAACTTCTGGTGGTGATCGCCATCATCGCCGTGTTGATTTCGCTGCTTCTGCCGGCGGTTCAGTCGGCCAGGGAAGCTGCCCGACGGGCCCAGTGCGTCAATAATCTCAAGCAGCTTGGCCTGGCGCTTCATAACTATCACGACGTGCATGGCCGGTTCGCACCTGGTTCGATTCAGGTCACGCTTTCGAACGGCTACAGCTACCGCCAGCCATTCATTTCCTCGCTGTTGCCGTTTCTGGAGCAGGGGAATCTGGCGAACAGCTTCAACTTTTCACATGCCTTCACGGAAACTTCGAACGCCACGACACGGGCGGCGCGTGTCAACGTCTTCGACTGCCCATCGGACGAAAAGATCGTATTCACGAACAACGGCGGCGTGATCTCGGACGTCAAAGGAAGTTACGGAGTCAATTGGGGCCAGAACACTTACGGAAATCAGGTGCTTCAATCCCCGTTCGCACTCAATTACGGAGCTTCGCTGGCCGAACTGACCGATGGAACCAGCAACACGTTTCTGATGGCCGAACTGATTCAGACGCCTCATCCGGCGGGCCAGCCCGTCGACACGATCGATCGCCGCGGCAGGGTCTGGAGCGATCAGCCATCCTCACATCAAATTTCGACTCGACTCTCTCCGAACAGCCAGCAGCCCGATTACGGTGCCTGCTGGGTCGCCCGCCAGGCGCCTTGCAGCCGCAACACGGGCAACGGGCCGGACCACTACATCGCGACACGCAGCCGCCACCCGGGCGGCGTAAACACCCTGCTGGGTGATGGATCGGTCCGGTTCACGAAGGACACGATTTCGATCCAGACCTGGAAAGCCCTCAGCAGCCGTAACGGCGGTGAAGTCATCAGCTCCGATTCGCTTTGAAACACATATCGAACCCATGAGGACACATGCCATGAAAATCGCTTCGAAATTCGGACGTCTGACGATTCTGCCGACGATTCTCGTGACACTCGCCACGGGCTGCGGCGGCGATTCGGCGACTTCAGGCCAGCGCGTCGTCGGCAAGGTCGTCCTGGACGGCAAACCGCTCGAAAAGGGCAGTATCGTACTTTCGCACGTCGATGGCAGAACGGCCGCGACCGGCGAAATCAGCGAGGGCGAATTTCGACTCGATCCCTCCGACGGAGCGGTACCCGGAAAATATCGGGTTTCGATTCACTCCGAGAAAAAGACCGGCAAAACGATCCCTCATCCGGACATTCCCGGATCGAAGCTCGAAGAAGTCGTGGAAGCCGTTCCCGCCGTCTACAACGTGAATACGAAGCTCGAAACCGAAATCAAGGCGGATGGCGATAATACGATCGAATTCGCGCTGGCGACGCCCGCGAAGTCGAAGTCAGCGACGAAAAAGCGTTGACCCGAATCGGTTCGTTTCCGCTCCGACGACCCACGCTTCCCGGCCGCATGCGAGTCATGCGGCCGGGATCGATTTTTTTATGGCGTCGGCAAAGCCGGCTATTCTGGCCATGATTTTTGGAGATCGAGCGGATCGCTCGGCGTTTCGATTCGTACTTACATGCGGTCGTGACGATCGCTACGATGATCTTCATTCGCTTGCTTTCGATTCGCATGCGAACCAGGCCATGCACCAGGATGATCGACCGATGTCCCGACCGTTCCGCCGCTCGTTCGCCGTTCTCATGATTTTCGTAGGCGCCTGCCTCTTGCATGAGGCATCAGCCATCGAACCGCCCGCCGGCCTGACGGCTCTCAAAACGGGCGACCGCTTCCGCCCTGAACACCTGGAAAAAGCCACGACCGATGCCGGTGCCGTAAGGGCCACCCGCAAGGAACGCGCGCTGCCCGCCGGGTGGATCGACGTGCGATCCATCTTCCACGCGCATGCCGAAGATTCCGAACACACCGGCGGTACGCGGCCCGAGATGATCGCCGACGCGAAAAAGGCCGGCGTCAGGGCATTGTTCCTGAGCGATCACCTGCGGCCGCCGCGCGACTTCGTGAACCCCGAACGCCGTGGCGAGAAGGACGGAATCCTGCTCATCCCGGGCAGTGAGGCCAAGGGCTTTCTCATCCATCCGGTGCGTTCCGTCATGGACAAGCTCGACCTTCCGCGCGACGAATTCCTTGACGTCATCCGTGCTGACGGCGGACTGGCGTTTCTGTCGCACATCGAAGAGCGTACCGATCACCCGATGGACAAGCTCGACGGCCTGGAGATCACCAACCGCCACTACGAAGCCAAGGCCGACATCATGGGATACGTGGCGATGCTGACATCGATGACCTCGGCCGATTCGATCGCCGGAATGCGGAAAAAGCTGGAAAACTGGCCCGACGCCACCTTCGCCTTCCAGGGCGATTATCCGAAAGTCTACTTGACCAAATGGGACGACGGCCTGAAAACGCGCCGGCTCGTCGGAGTGGCGGCCAACGACTGCCACCATAACAATGTGCTGACCGTCAAACTGGCCGCCGACGGCAAGGCCGTGCTTGTCGGCACGAATGTCGACAAGGACGACGACATGCGCCGTGTACCCCTGGACAAGGCGAAAGGTCTGTCAGAGCTCGCCGCAGGGAAAAAGCCGGGCGAGGTCATCGCCACGGTCGATCTTGACCCCTACCACAGGTCGTTCGCCAATGCCAGCACGCACTTGCTGGTGCAGGGCGGCATGGTCGACGAAACCGTGCTGCGCGACACGATCCGCAAGGGCCGCGTCTACGTTTCGCACGACTGGATCTGCCCGCCCGAAGGCTTCTTCGTGACCGTCACCGACGCCGCCGAAGAGACGATCGGTACGCTCGGAGACGAAATCGCCTTCGTCCCGACGAAACCGCCGGTTCTGAAAGTCGCATTACCTGCCCCGGGCTCGCTCGTGCGGCTCATTCGCGACGGTGCCGAAACCGCCCGGCAGGAAAACACGGCCGACGCGTCGTTCGTGATCGAAGAGCCCGGCGTCTATCGCGTGGAAGTCTTCCAGAAGCTCGACGGCGAATACCGGGGCTGGATCTACGCCAGCCCGGTGTACTTGCAAACAGACTAAAACAAAGGTAACTTTAGAGAATAGTGAAAAATTGGATCGAAAGGAAGAAAGAATGAGTACCTCACGATCAAGCGGAAGTTTCAAGTTCAGGAAACACGACAATATTGGTGCAGCTGACGCAGAAGACGACATCAAGTTTTTACATAATTGTTTCGTAGATACAGGAGACCTAGAGACCATAACAGACATAAATGATCATAGATTTATTCTTGTCGGGAGAACAGGTTCAGGAAAGACTGCTTTGTTAATGAGAATCAAAGAAACACTTACTAACGTTATCAGCTTATCTCTGAACGATCTTGCAATAGAGCATGTTTCTAAATCTAAGATATTCCATATTGCAGAATCAACAGGATCTAATTTATACGCATTCTACTCTGAAATAGCGCGTTCGACGTAGGGGGCGGCGCACACGG
>CAZSQA010000013.1:0-137935 GCA_964608915.1 uncultured Isosphaeraceae bacterium | reverse complement strand
ACACAACATCATGATTCTGTAGAGGGGAATCGGGTTTTCTACAGAGCCGGTCAGGTCTCTTTTCTGGCCAGTTCATGAACCGCCCGGGCAAGCATGCTCTGAAAAAAGAGAACTGACCCCTTTTCTGCCTTTTCTGGCCTGCAACTTGGGCTGGAAAAATCGGACAAGGAGATCTACGATATGCGTACGCTCATGGAGAGACGACGTGAGCAACGATAATTTCGAACGGAAGGCGATGTAAGATGTCAGAAGTGGATTCTCGACCGGCCACGACACTGGAAGATCAAGGTTTCAAGGAATTCCGTCCGCCGCTGTGGAACCTGACCGAGCCCGTGCTCGTCGAGCATACCCTGCGCCGCGGCGAAGGCCTCCTGGCCTCCAATGGTGCTCTGGTCGTGCGTACCGGCAAATATACCGGCCGGTCGCCCAAGGACCGGTTCATCGTGAAGGACGACATCACGGCGAACACCGTCGACTGGGGCACCGTGAACATGCCCTTCGAGCCGGCCCACTACGACGCCCTGCGCGAGCGGGTGCTCGATTACCTCAAGCCCCGCGAGCTTTACGTGGTGGACGCCTATGGCGGCACTGACCCGAAGTTCCGCCTGCCCATCCGCGTCGTTTGCGAAAAGGCCTATCATGCCCTGTTCGCCCACCAGCTTTTCGTGCGGCCCTCCGTGCATGAGCTGCTGCACCATCACCCGGAATTCACCGTGATCTCGGCCCCCGACTTCCTCGCTGAGCCGGCCCGCGATCAGACCAAGACCGAGACCTTCATCCTGGTGAACTTCACCCGGAAGGAAGTGCTCATCGGTGGCACGCTTTATGCCGGCGAGATCAAGAAGTCGATCTTCGGAGTGCTCAATACCCTGCTGCCCCAGATGGGCGTGATGAGCATGCACTGCTCGGCCAACGTCGGCCGGCGCGGCGATGTCGCCCTGTTCTTCGGCCTTTCGGGCACGGGCAAGACGACCCTGTCGGCCGAATCGCACCGGCACCTGATCGGCGACGACGAGCACGGCTGGTCCGAAGAGGGCGTCTTCAACTTCGAAGGCGGCTGCTACGCCAAGGCCGTGCGGCTGAACCGCACGAACGAGCCGGAAATCTACAACGCCATCCGGTTCGGCACGATTCTGGAGAACGTGATCGTCGACAACGACACGCGTATCCCCGACTACAACAACACCCTGCTGACCGAAAACACCCGGGCGGCCTATCCGATCGACTATATCCCCAACTACGTGCCCTCGGGCCGGGCGGGGCATCCGGTCAATTGCGTGTTCCTCACGTGCGACGCCTTCGGCGTACTGCCGCCCGTTTCGCAACTGACGCCCGAACAGGCGATGTATCACTTCCTGTCGGGCTACACGGCCAAAGTGGCCGGCACGGAGCGGGGCATGGGCAACCAGCCCTCGGCCACGTTCAGCCACTGCTTCGGCGCACCGTTCATGACACTGCCGCCCGGCAAATACGCCGAGCTGCTGGGCGACAAGCTCCGCATGCACAAGACGCGCACCTGGCTGATCAACACCGGCTGGTCCGGCGGCGGCCCGGACAAGGGCAACCGCATCCCGCTGCCTTACACCCGGGCCCTGATCGACGCCATCCACGACGGCTCGCTGAATAACGTGGAAATGGCCGTCGACCCGATCTTCGGCCTGCATTACCCCAAGGCCTGCGCCAGCGTGCCATCGGAGATGCTCAACCCGCGTAACGCGTGGTCGGACAAAGCCGAATACGACAAACAGGCCCACCACCTGGCCAAGCTGTTCAAGGACAACTTCGCCAAGTTCGCCAACGTCTCCGACGCGATCCGCAAGGCCGGGCCGCTGGTGTAATGGTCGAAGTTCATTCGAACTGATTTCGTATCGACACGACAGGCCGGGCGATTTCGCTCGGCCTGTCGGCTTTTCTTTCGGTGCAAAGGTCGCTTGGTTCGGGTGATTGCCTGTTACGGTGCGCTGGGCTGGAAGACGTTTTCGGGGAGGGGAATGGTAAACGCTGCGGCGCGGGGTTGCTTGAAGTCGAGCAGGGGCTGGATGATCGCGGCGATGCGGTCTTTCTCATCGGGCGTGAGCGTTTCGTTACGGCCGACCGCAGCGATGGCTTCGTCGTAGAGAGGGTTGAAGCGGAGGAAGTTGCGGGCGATGCGCTCTTCACGGGCTCGAATGGCGTCATCTTCGTCGATCACACTGTTCAGAAAGACCACCTGATTCACCGACGCGGCTGCAAGACAGGTGTTTCGTTCCGGACCGATACGGGAAAGTGGCGCGAAGCCGACGGCGCAAATCCAATGCCCGCGCTCGAGCATCATCGTTCGCACCTCAGCGCCTTTCGACACATCCCAGAGCCTCAACGTACTGTCCAAAGACCCCGATGCCAGCGTCCGACCATCGGGCGAAAACGAGACGGACATGACCTGTGCCTCATGACCTCGCAGTGGCTCGCCGAACTCCTGGCTGGTCGCCAGATCCCAGATCCGGATGGTCTTGTCCTGCGACGCCGAAGCCAGAGTCAGGCCATTCGGCGAAAACGCCACGGACCAGACATAAGCCGCATGCCCAAGAAGCGGCTTGCCAAGCATGTGGCCCGTCGCCACGTCCCAAATCCGGATGCTTCCGTCATACGATCCCGACGCCAGTTTCCTGCCGTCGGGCGAAAACGTCACGCAATTGACTTGATTTAACGATAACTCTTGACCGAGCAGAGGCTTGCCACTTTCCTGACCGGTCGCCACGTTCCAGAAACGAATGGTTCCGTCAGTTGACCCCGACGCCAGTGTCCGGCCATCCGGGGAAAAGGCCACGGACATGACTCGATTCTCATGCCCCGTCAGCGTCTTCTTCGCTTGGCCCGTCGAGATGTCCCAAAGGCGGATGGTGTCGTCCCACGACCCCGACGCCAGTGTCCGGCCATCCGGGGAAAAGGCCACGGACGCGACCGTATCCCCATGTCCCGACAGCGCCGACATCACTTTCCCCGTCGAGACGTCCCAAAGTCGGATCGTCTTGTCGTCCGACCCCGTTGCCAGTGTCCTGCCGTCAGACGAAAACGTCAAGCTATTGATCATTTCCGACCATCGCTTTCGCTCTAACCGCAGCTTGAGCGATCCTCGCGGCGGGTCCTTATCGAAGTCACAGAGCCGGATGGCTCCTCGATACGACCCCGACATCAGCGTCCGGCCATCAGGCGAGAATGACACGACATAGACCCCATCTCCATTCCCGTGAATCGGCTCGCCACGTGAGTGGCCTGTCTCCACGTCCCAGAATCGGATGGTATCGTCAGACGAACCCGACGCCAGCGTCCGGCTATCAGGTGAAAATGCCACGGAATTGACACGATCGGCGTGGCCGAGAAGGGCAAAACCACGCGACCGGCCCGTTGCCATGTCCCAAAATCGAATGGAGCCGTCGCCCGACCCCGACGCCAGAATCCGGCCATCAGGCGAATAGGTCACGCACATCACACCCGTTTCGTCGTTGTGCAGCGGCTCACCACGTGGCTGGCCCGTCGCGACATCCCAAAGGCGGATGGTGTCGTCCCTTGCCCCTGAAGCAAGTGTCCGGCCATCCGGGGAGAAGGCAACGGACATGACATAGCCCGAATGCCCCGACAAGGTCATTTTCGCTTCCCCCGTCGCTACGTCCCAAAGTCGGACGGTGACGTCACACGAACCCGAAGCAAGGCTCCGGCCATCCGGGGAAAAGGCCACGGACATGACATTGTCCGAATGCCCAGACAAGGTCATTTTCGCTTCTCCCGTCGCTACGTCCCAAAGTCGGACGGTGTCGTCACATGACCCCGAAGCGAGTCTACGGCCATCCGGGGAAAAGGCGACGGACTCGATGGCGTCCTGATGCCCCTCCAGCGTCATTTTCACTCTCCCGGTCGTTACGTCCCAAAATCGGATGACGCCGTCGCGCGAACCCGACGCCACTGTCTGGCCATCCGGGGAATACGAAACAAAAGTGAAATTAAAAGATCGATCTCCTGCCTGGTCTGATCGGCTCTCGAGTTGCCACTGAAGAAGACCCTCGGGAAAATGACGTCGTTCGGCCGGAACAGCCGCCAATCTCCGACGCGCTTCCTCATCATTTCCGTTGTCGAACAAGTTCCCTGCCAGGAAAAGGATTGCGTTCGCAGCGCGTGCATTCGCACTATCTCTCTGCTTCTGCATTTCGCTTCGTTCGCGACTGGCCCGATCGATCTGAACCCAACAAAAGGTTCCGGCCAGAATCGCGAAAAGCACGAATGCGCCGAACAATCGCCTGAGAAGCATCTTACGGAGTCCTTATTCACCAGACGTGACGCAATGACGACCCGCCGCCGCGTCAATCCGGTAACGCCAAGGTCAAAGTCGTGTGCAAGAGATTCATGGCAATTGGGCGTATCCTTCCGGTTCGCCAGCAATTTCCCGGCACGGGTGCAAAATGGGAAAGAGGTTATGACTGGTTTCAGATTACTGAATTCATCGCCGGGAAACCAGCGAGGCATCGATATCATCGTGAAACCCGAGGCCTGAATCCCTGTCTTGACATGAGAAACGCCATCAATTTTCCCCAGCCGTCTCGATCCGACCACGAATGGAAGGGCACTGAAGAAACTCCAGGCCGCCTCAAAGCTGAGGTCTTGAACTGTCTCGTCTCGCGTGCCGGGAATCCGGACCCTCGAGTTCATCGACGGAAATTCAGGATATCCGATTTCCGGAAAGCGAAAAGCATGCCGGCAGCTTGCGGCAGGCCCCTGTTCGAACCCAATCTCCTGCGCACGGGAGGAATCATGAGGATCCTCCGTCGCATCAAGGATAACCGCTGGAGCCTTCTCCGACGATCCCCGGCCTTGTCGGTGCTCCGGTGCGAATCCGGTTTCGCTTCCCTCATGTTGTCATCATGAAAGAATGAAAGGAGAGTCAGGGCTCCTCGTGGTCCGATCGGAGATTCCGACGAACGGAATCCGGATGACGATGCATTCGAAATCCGGCGATTTTTCCGGCGAATCGATTGATCCGCTGCAAGCGATGCCGTAGAAATTGACCTGGCTAAGCTTTTGGACGGACCTTCGAAGGGCACTGGTGCTGAGACACATGATCGGAACGATGAAAACCCCGGGATACTGGAACACCGTGCACCTGGTGCCGCCGACTCCTTTCGACGCTTCGGGCAAGGCGGTCGATACCGCGCGGCTCGCGGCAGAGACGAAGCACGCGATCGAGGCCGGGATGCGGGTGATCATCCCAGGGGCCGGCACGGGCGAGTTTCATTCGCTGAGCGAGGACGAGGCTGGCGAAGTGCTGGCGACGGCCGCGGACGTGGCCGCGGGGCGCGAGGGCGTCGCGGTGCTGGCGCCGGTAGGGCTGGGGGTCGATCGTGCCGTTCGTGCAGGAAAGTTCGCGAAAGAGCGGGGCGCGGCGGGGCTTTTGGTCATGCCGCCTGTGCATCCGTATTTATCGGACGAAGGCGTGGCCGGCTATTTCGAAACGATCAAGGCCGAGACAGGCATGCCGCTGTGGGTCTACAAGCGGGGACCGATTCCTTCGGACGCGGCCTTGGTGCGGCTGATCGAGACGGGCGTGATCGCGGGCGTGAAGTATGCCGTGAACGACGTCGACGCCGTGCATTCCTTCGTGCGTGATGTGGCCGGGCGGGCCGAAGTGGTGTGCGGCACGGCCGAGCGGTTCGCGCCGTTCTTTCATCTGGCCGGTGCCCGAGGGTTCACCAGCGGTGCGGGGGCGCTGTTTCCGCGGACGTCGCTGAAGCTGCACGCGGCGCTCGATGCCGGCGATTACACGGAAGCGATGCGACTGCGAGCCATTCTTGAGCCGCTGGAACGCTTCCGCGCAAGGCAGGGCGATGCGCTGAATATCTCGGTAATCAAGGCCGGGCTGGCACTGCTGGGCCGTAGTGTCGGGCCGGCTCGTTTGCCGAACCGACCGTTGACCGTGGCGGAGACTGGCGAACTGGGAGCGGTCGTGCGGCAGATTCAGGCGTTCGAAGAGTCGATCGGGTGAAACGGTTCATCGAAGCCCACCACGCTCAGGTTCGCGAGATTCGATCAGAGATTCACGGAGTGCGTAATTTCGAATCGATTTCCCAGAGTCGAGCGTTTCGAAGCAATTGAATGGGAAATTATCAGATGAAGCCAGTCATTCCCGTGGTCGAAGGATTCGAAATTTTCGCCGATGATCTTCCCTGCCACCAATATTCCAGCGGTGACTTCTACCACATCACACAAGTGAATCAGGACGAAATTGCCATCGCAATGTGCGAGCTTCATTGGGGCCTCACCTGGCCTCCGCCTGAGTTGTTCGCGAAAATGGCGAGTGAGGTGAAACAGGCGATTGTCACGCCTCTCGCCCCTACCCGAATCCTGGAACATCTCGATGCCGTTTTCAGGCCGATTCTCAACCCGCCCGATTCTTTACGCTGCGCCTTCTTGACCATGTCGCTTGTGGTTCTGAACATGCGCGACGGATCGATGACGATGGCCAACAGCGGGCAACCATGGATGGTCATTCGTCGAACGGACGGCTCTCTGGAATTTCCGGACCGGGAGATCAACGGCCGGGTGATCGGGCTGGACGTTGGCGACGATGCGATCAAGGCCGAGCATTTCTTCGAGACAAGGAAGACCAGGCTCGATCCTGGCGATGCGGCCATCATCTACAGCGGCGGCGTGATCGAAGCGAGCGATATTCACGGCAATTGGTTCGGCGGGATGTCCGACGACATGCGGACATTCGGCGATGTGATCGCCCGCACCGACGGCGGCCCCAAAGCCATCGGGGAAGCCGTCATGAATCGGCTCTTCGAATTCATAAGGGGCGTAACAAGGAGTGACGACGTGGCTCTGATCTGCTTCGGCCCCAGGCCCGATTTTCGGCCGGCAGCCACCTGAGACCGAAAACGGATCGAACGTGTCCAACAGAAAATGTTCCCGGAGAAATGGATGGCGTTTCGTTCATCCGGGAGATTACTGATCCGTCTCAGCCAGGCAGGGCACTCTGGAGATCGTCGATCATCCGCTGCGTGGCTTCACGCACCGCGCCTTGCCAGTCGGAACCGAATTTCGTGACGTATTCAGGCTTGCGATAGGCGAAGGTGATGCCTCGCGAGTTATTGACGATGGCCCCCAGGCCGTTTTCGTCGAACGCCACGGCGACATCTTTCGCCGTGCCGCCCTGCGCCCCATAGCCGGGGACGAGAATCCAGATGCCCTTGAGCACGCCGCGAAGCTCAGCGAGCTGGGCCGGTGAAGTCGCCCCGACCACGGCCCCGAGCGGCGAATAGCCGGATGTGCCGACGTGCGGTGCGGCCCATTGCACAAGTCGATCGGCGACATGGCGATAGATCGGCTTGCCTTCGGCGACGAGATCCTGAAATTCGCCGGCCGAGGGGTTGCTGGTTCGCACGAGCAAAAACAGGCCCGTGCCGGCCGCGACGGCACCGTCGAGGAAGGGCGAGATGCCTTCGCTGCCAAGATATGGGTTGATCGTGAGGGCGTCGCTCGTCCACACCGGGGCTGGCTGGGCGGCTTTGGGCGAGCCGACATAGGCTTCGGCATAGGCTTCGGCCGTGCTGCCGATGTCGTTACGCTTGCCGTCGAGAATGACGATCAGGCCAAGTTCGCGGGCGGTTCGGGCGGTGTCTTCGAGGGCCTGCAGGCCGGCTGGGCCGAGGGCTTCGTAAAAGGCCATCTGGAACTTGACCGCGGGCACGAGCGGCGCGACGGTGCGCAGCACTTCGCAGCCGAATTCGCGGGTGGCGGCGATGACGTCGCCGGCGAACCGGTCGATCCAGCCGACGGGGAACTGGTCAGGGCGGGGGTCGACGCCCACGAGCACGGCATTGTTTTTGGCACCAACGGCCTGGGACAGGCGGTCACCGAAGTTGAGAGGCATGCGCGGAATCGTCCTTTCGGGGTCAGAGCCCGATGATACATTTTCCGGGATTTCGGCGCGAAGGGATCGAATCCTGGGGCTCAGGGTTTTTCGGGCGATTTTCTCTTGCGCTCCAGCCGCCAGACATCCGATTCCATGTTATTTCCGGCGACCATCCAGAGCGATCCGTCGTGCACGAAGACGGACGCCGCATGGCGGGGCTTCCAGGGCGTATTGGGCACTTCGAACCAATGCTCGCCGTCGGCCGAATACCAGACATCATTGCGATTGGCCCCGGCGTAGCCTTCCATCACCCAAAGCCTGTTGTCCCACGCGGCCACTTCGTGGTATTGGCGGGCAGCCCAGGGGGCAGACGAGGTATGGAGCTTCCATTCGACGCCGTCGGCGGAACTCCAGACATCGTTGAAGTACTTGCGATCAGGCGTCGTCGGCGTGTCGTAGCGGCCTCCGCCGAGGATCCAGATGCGGCCGTTCATGACCGCCGCGCCGCCGATCATGCCGCGCGCGGGCCAAAACGGTTCGCGAGGTTTCACTTCGGTCCAGTTCACGCCATCGGTGGTCGTCCAGATATCGCGATAGAATTTTTCTTCGGAGGGAGCGAAGCCGGGCATCGTCTGCCCGCCCATAACCCAGATTTTGTCGTCGTGCACGACGGTATAATGCAATGCCCGGTCGCCCCAGGGCGATTTCTGGCTGACGAGCTTCCAGTCGCGGCCGTTTTCGCTGTTCCAGACATCGGGCTGATAGTGCTTCTGGTTGCAATCGCCGCCCAGAATCCACATCTTGCCTTTGTAAACGGCATATCCGGCCGTGTGCCGGCCCTCCCAGTCCGCGGTTTTGTCGAATTCGGCGGCGGTGTAGGTGTTCGGCTTTTCGAGCCGCCAGTCGCGGCCGTCGGCGGAACTGAAGACTTCGTTATTGCAAATGCGGGGAAATGTCGAACGATAGGACTGAATCGGATTCCAGCCGCCGATCAGCCACATGCGGCCCTGAAAGCTCAGGGCGCCGGCACCGTCGCGGGGCGCGAATTGCGCTTTGTCGGTAATTTTGATCCACTCGTATTCGACCGGTTTCGAAGGGTCGTCATCAGCCTGAACCAATGACAGGGTGGTCAGAATTGCAATCGCAGCGAAGATGCAGCCGATTCGAAATCGCATCAGGGTTTCCAGTCTTTCGGTAATTGAAGGGACCAGACTTCCGCCGAGAGGGGCCGGGCGTGACCGCCGAGAATCCAGAGCTTGTCGCGATGCACCAGGGCCGAGTGCTCGTGCCGGGATTTCCAGACGGTCGCCGTTTCGAGCTTTTTCCATTCGCGCCCATCGGCCGAGTGCCAGACGTCGCCGTAATTGTCCTTCTCCTTCGACCAGCCGCCGAGAACCCACATGCGGCCCCGATATACGGCCGACGAGAACCAGAGCCGGGGCTCCCAGGGTGCCGACTCGGTTTCGTTTCGCCAGGTCTTGCCGTCGGCGGAACTCCAGACGTCGTTTTTGGAGTGATATTCCGGCACGTAATTGCCGCCGCCGAAGACGTAAATGCGATCGCCCAGCACGGCCGCCTGATGATAGGCCCGGGGCGACCAGCCGGCGTGTTCGGTTTCGAGCGTCCACGTTTTGCCGTCGGCGGAACTCCACACGTCGTTCTTCAGGCTTTTGGCGTCGCCGAAGTAATAATTTTCGGTGCCGCCCAGAATCCACATCCGGCCCTTGAATTCGACGGCCGCGGCCGCGATCCGGGGCGACCAGCCGGCGGCAGGCGTGACCTGATCCCAGGTTTTCCCGTCTTTCGACCGCCACACCTGATTGCTGGCCGAATGGCCGGGCAGGCGGCCCTTGTACCAGCCGCCCATGATCCACATGGAATCGCCGAAGGTCAGGTTCATCGGCAGGTCACTGTGAATCCAGGGCGCTTCCTTCGAAACTTCCTGCCAGGTCTGGCCGTCGGGCGATGCCCAGACATCGCGCGGCGGGGCTTCGAACGAGTCGAACCAGCCGCCCATGATCCAGAGCTTGTCCGCGAATGCGAACTCGGCCTGCGAGTCTCGAGCCCGCCACGGGGCGGTGCTTTCGAGCACCCAGTTCGGGGGTTCGTCCGCCCGAGCGGAGATGCAAGCCGTCAAAACCAGCGCGATCAGAGATACGATGCATTTCATGCGATCAAGGCCCAGCGGGGTTGCATTTTCAGGGTTCGCGGCGTTCGTGGCCGACTTTACGGGTCAGGCGGTCGATGCCGGCGGCGATCCGGTCTTCGATATCTCCTGCCCAGCGAAACGCCGGACGGCCGTATTCGTAAAGGAAAGAGCCGCCTTCGTAGCGGCCTTCTTCCCACACCCGGCGAGAGGGAATATATGAAATCATGTCGTCGGCATAGCCCAGCACCCATGTGCGCGGGCCATATTCACGCTTGAACCGAAGGGCGTAGTCCACGACCGTCTCCGCCCCCATGCCGATCATGAGCGTGTCGCCGCCGAGCAGCCAGGCGTGCAGAGGATAGGGATACGCCGATTCGAAATTCGCCCCGGTTTTGCGTTTTTCCAGCAGCCGCTTCGCCCAGCGGGCTTTGATGGCATTCGGGTCGGCCGCGGCCTTTTCCAGCGTGGCGTCGGTCATCGTTTCGAGATAGGGCAGGTCGACGATTTCGAAAGCCACGGCCAGCTTCGGCACGACGACCCGGCCAGGCTTCGCCAGGGCTTCTTCGACTCCGTCCGCCAGCATTTTGCCGTATTTTTCGCAAAGAGCCACCTGCCGCCGGGGCAGGGGGTTCTGGTCGCCGCCGCAAGTGTTCACGAACAGGGCCGTCGCGCCAGGATGGCGCTTTTCGATTTCGATCTGGGCGAAGCCGGGATAATCGCCGCAATACGTCGTAAAGCTCAAGGTCGTCGGATGGCAGGCGTAACCGAACAGAACGGCCTTCGTCGAACCGTCCGGGCGGCTGACTTTCATCACAGGCACCGTATGATCGACCGGCCCCTTGAACGGGACGCCTTTGGCGATCATGTCCGGCACCTCCGGCTCGGGATTTTCGCGGCGATTGACGGCGAACGTGCAGCGGCCTTCGGTGGTTTCGACCGTGGCCGGTGCCAGGTCAGCGAGCGCGTCGCCGACGAGCTTCACGCAGGCTTCGACCATCTTCGACGTGTAGGCTTCGACGACACGTTCCTGTTCGGCTTCGACCGGGTAGTAATCAATCAGATCGTCGCCCAGGCGGGGGCCGCAGTGGTTGTGAGAAAATGTCAGCATGATCCGCGAACGGTCCAGGCCGAATTTCTGCTGTACGGCCGCGAACACCCGGTCGCTCATGCTTTTGGGCACGCCCTGAAAGTCGCTGGTGATAAGCACGGCCCGCGCGCCGTCGGCCGCTTCGAAGACCAGGGCTTTGGCCCACAGGTCATGCAGCTTGCCGTCGGGCACGCGTTTGGAGCCGTATCCAGCAAGCCACACGGGCGTATCGGGCGTGATGATGGTTTTGGCGACGCCGACTTTCCAGGTGGCAGCGGTTGCATTGACGGGCGATGACATTATCGATGTCAATATGACCATGAAGCCCGTAAATTCCATTGCACGAACCCGCATCGATCGCATCATTCGAAAGTCTCCGTTCGGCACCTGTACGCGAGACCGGCCTGAACTCTCTCTCTCTCGGAAATTCAAGCCACGACCGATGGCGGTATCACGCCGACCGATTCGGCCATGGCGACGAATTTGTCCCAGTGGCCCTGTTCGATCGGAATGCCCGTGGCCTGTCGTTTTTCTCGGCTAAGGCGTTCCGGATCGCCCGGCAGAAGGATTTTCTCGACCCCCTCACGCTTTTTGCTGGAGACGACATATTCGGAAAGACCCAGCGACTCGGCCAGCAGGTGATCCGCCCCGGCGAACAGGGCCGGTTGAATCACCAGAAAGAAGACGTTATTGCCCTTGGCGGGCGGTGCGCCGGGATAGGCCGTTTTGCCGCCACTTAAGCCCCCGGCCAGAATGTCGAGCACGAAGGCCAGGCCGAAGCCCTTGTAAGCTTGTTCGCCACCCATCGGCAGAATACTGCCGAGCGGTTTTTCGTAAAGCACGGAGCTGTCCGTGGTCGGCTCTCCGCTCGGGTCGAGCAGCCAGCCGGGCGGCACGGGCTTGCGGTCGTTCATGAAGTAGTTACGCACCTTGCCTTCGGCGACGACGCTGGTGCCGAAGTCGAGCACGACCGGGTCACGGCCCGTGGGCACGCCGACGCACAGGGGATTCGTGCCCAGGCGAGGCTCCACGCCACCGGGCGGGGCGACACGCTGGCCCGCGCCGCAATTATTGACGGTGCACAGCAGAATCATCCCTTCGCCGGCGACCCGTTCGGCATATTCGCCCAGCCGCCCGATGTGGCCGAAATGGCGGCCGCTGCCGGCGGCCAGGCCGAACTGACGGGCTTTCGGCAGGATCAAATCGAGCAGCCGGTGCGACTGCACCTGCCCGAGGCCCCAGCCGCCGTCGGTGGTGACGACAGCCCCCTGATCGGATTCGACCTTCAGCTCAGCGTTGGGCGAATAGGCACCGGTCTTGATGAAGTCGACATATTGGGGCAGACGCAGGAGGCCGTGCGAATCATGCCCGGCCAGGTTCGCCCCGATGAGGCTTTCGGCCACGACTTTCGCCCCGTCAGGCAAAACGCCGACGGCTTCGAGCACGGATTGGGCGAAACGAACGAGGGTGGGGCTATCGAACGTGGGCACGGGCGGGGTTCCAGGTCATGGTGGGCGGAAGGCAACTTGTGGTGGCCTTGGATTGTGTCTGCGGGCGATCCATGGAGGTCAATGCCGGATCGATCCGTATTATGCGTCGTGCGGTGGGTGGGGCTCAACAGAAAAGAAGGTCGCAAGCGAATTGGGTGTGCCCGGATTTTCTTGTGAGCAGATAAGAGGTCAGCAGGCAGAAAAGGAGACAGATCGTTCTTGCGTAAACCTTTTCCTTGCCGATACCTCGGGCTCGTTCGCAAGGCGTTGTCGTGATCTCGATGCTCAGCCGCCGTGCCAAATGGCGCGGGGGCTGCCCCGATTTGTGCTCAGCCCCTTTTCAACCTGTGCGAGGACTTAGCCGGGCAGCGAAACGTTGTGGTAGATTTCCTGCACGTCGTCGCAGTCATGCAGCATGGCCAGTAATTTCTCGAACGTGGCGAGATGATCCCCCGTCAGCGTGATGTAGGACTGCGGAATGAAAGAGATCTCCTGCATTTCCAGCTCAAGGCCGGGGATCGCTTCGGTCAGGGCCGTTCTGGCTTTCGCGAACTCGGCGGGAGGGGCGAAGATCGTGATGACGCCATCTTCGCGTTCGACTTCCTCGACGGCGACATCCGCCGCGAACATCGCCTCGATCACTTTTTCCTCGTTGTCGCCCTGGAAGGAGAGGACCGCAAGGTGGTCGAACGACATGACGACGGAGCCGTTGGCGGACAGTTTGGAGTCATTTTTGTTGAAAGCGGCGCGAACGTCCGAGATGGTTCGAGTCGGGTTGTCGGTGAGACAATCCACGATGAGCAGGGAGCCGCCTGGGCCGAACCCCTCGTATCGCATGGGCTGGAAGTCTTCGCCACCCGCGCCGGCCGCTTTCTGAATGGCCTTTTCGATCACGTGGCTCGCGACGTTGTCTCGCTTGGCTTTTTCGACCAGGGCGCGCAGCGACGGATTGGCGTCCGGGTCGGGCACGCCGTTTTTGGCCGCCATATACAGTTGCCGGCCGTACTTCGAAAAGAGCTTGGATTTCTGGGCGGACGTTTTGAAGATCGAGGCTTTTCGCTTTTCGAAGATTCTTCCCATGGGAATGCTGCCTTGTCTGTTTCAGATGGCCAGGTATGAACCAGGACAAGAGACCGATCGGAAAGTCTCTTCGCGTCAATCCGATCGAGCTTGAGTCACGACTTGTTTACTGTACCGGAACGGATGCCTGACTCGCTAGATCAGGCCATCTCGCACGAAAACGGTGAGGTCGAAGCTGTTAGGGTGAGCAGAAAAAGGGCCGCCTCAAAAAGCCCCCAACCTACCAACAAGGCTCCTGACTTGGTTGGCTCTGACTTAAGCCTTAAGTCTTGTATAGCATTTGGTTACGTGACCGTCTCGTCAATGCTTTTTCAGGTTTTGGTGAGGTTTCGGGCAGACAATAAAGCGAATGACTCGACCTGCCCCTCCCGCCATTCGAATCCTATGTCATTTCTGGACAATGAATTATCGCTTAAGTCAATGCCATTGGCTCCTGACTACTTTTCTGGTTCGTGCCCCCTTCTCTGGTTCGGAAAACAAGAAAAATTGAATACGATATTGACTTGTCTCAGTAAGTGCAATAGAATCCTACGCGGTTCTTACAACTAACCATTTCTCGGAAGGTGTTGCGATATGCTAAGCAGTTTCCACCGACAAAAAAGTAGTATCTACCGTAACTTCCTTTTTCTGATCATCCTATTTGTCGCACCTGCGACTGCGGCGATCATCGGGATTTCGATCACTCCTACCGAAGTACGCATTGGTACGATTTCGTTATGTAGTCCAAATGAATACAATAATTCCGATCCAATCGTGGGTACGACTTGGAGTCAGCGAAAGCTATTTCCATGCGGCAATTGGACTTCTTGGCAAATACTTGGTACCGGCCAAGAACAGGAATTGCGTGGCGAATACCCGCTTACCTACGAAATGAAACTCGAAACGACTTACGGTAGCGTTCCCGGAATGCCTATACCTCATGCCCCAACAACACACATTTCATCAAGGACTGTCTTTCCTGCAAATGGAGTTCGAGATGACGAAGGGTTCAATATCGAAACCCCTGTCGGGAATGCAAGAACCATCAAATATCATGTTCAGCGAAATAGTCAAGATTGCGGGCCTTACCTCGGTGGTATTGCTCAAGAACGTCTGAGAGATATCTTCGAAGCAGGAGCTGGAAATCTCCCAGATTGGGATGCCTGGTTTCCAAGCAGTCCAAGTCCGACTTTTCAACTTATCGGAGGTCGCATACTTGATGAACATTCGGCTTCGACTATCCACTGGCAATCCGTGCCGACACCAGGAATTATCGCAAGCGCTGTTCAAGAATTGCAAATTTCTTGGTCATGTCCCTGGATGCACGAGTACTCTCAAAATCTCGGATCGCAGCAGATCGTCCATCGGAAAGTCTCCTCAACGTCTTGGAAAGTCGAACATTGAACTTGGAGAATTGGAATGAAGACTCGAAGCATGCGAGTTGGATCGATATCTGAACTTTTCGTCGCGATCATCGTGGTCGTAACGTTTCAGATTTGTTCAGGAAGCGACATCCAAACTCCGTTGGGCGGCAAAGACGTGAACTTCCCAACGAAAACACAGTCACATCCGCTGAAACCGCCCGAAAAGATGACCGAAGTTATCGCGGAATTCGAAGCGAAGAACCCTCCGCTGTACACTGTTCAGGTCTATCGTGATTTTCCTGGCGAAAAGTTCACTGAACCGGAAGAACGGACTCTCGCGAAACTTTGCGAAGTCCTCATGAAGCAAAAACCCGAACCAGTCGAACGCATTTCGTATTTTTCGTGGATCAAAGATGTGGATTGCCCGATTCGCTTTCGAAGTTGGGGATGTATGCTCAGAGAAGCCAAGCCCGTTCAAGGCGGCTGGATCGTGACTCTCCAGGCGATGGCACGAGCTACGGATTCCGAAGCGCATCCCTACGTCGTTTATGATCGATTCATTGAAATCTACGAGATTTCGGACGTTGGAAACATTCGCTATGTTCGTGGATACCCACACCCAGAGGATGGCGACGGAAAACCTCATTTCCGTCGAGTGAACGGGCTCTGATTGAAGCAGCTATGATGATTCAGCGAGAAGATAAAAAGGGGACGGGGGTCATTAGTGGGACCATTCACAAAAAAAGACCCCCGTCCCCACGCCTGTTCGGCACGAAAGTTGCGCATTGAGTCCTGCGAGGTCGGTTCGACTGCCGAATCGACAGCCTTCGCGGGGCTCGGGTTGCCATGGGCGAAAGTCGTAAGATATCCGATATCAAGGGTTTGAAGTACTTCAAGCCGCTCGTCAAGCTCCTCCGCGACCTTCACCTCGACGGCTGCCGTCGTGACAGGGCGGCCAACCGGAAGCTCCATTACGATCAATACTGCCTGAAGACAAAAAAGGGGACGGGGGTCAATAGTGGGACCATTCACAAAAAAAGACCCCCGTCCCCTTTTCTGCTGCGTCGGAGAATCCGTCTCAATTCAACTCGCAACCGTCCGCAAAATATCTTCCACCTTGTTCGCCACAAGTTCCGCTGGGGGTTTGCGTTGTTCCAGGGGGACATAGGCCGTCGCGTCGTCGATGATCCGCACTTCTCCTTTGCGCAGTGATGCAAGACGGTTGAGTTTCGCGGTGGAGCGGCCTTTCAGAACGGCGTAGGCGTCATCGATGAAAATCCGTTCGACACCCCAGCGCGCGGCCAGGATGCGCAGCTCGTTTTCGCGGATCAGGTTCTTCGCCTGTTGCGGCAGGGCGCCGAAGCGGTCCTCAAGCTCCTGAGCGAAATCCTTCAGGCGGTCGAGCGTGCGGATGCGGCCCAGGCGTCGATACAACTCGATCTTGACCCGATGGCCGTCGACATAATCCTTCGGCAGCCAGGCTTTCCAGGGCAGTTCGACCAGGCATTCCACCGGCGGCGGTTCTTTTTTGCCAGTCTTTTTTCGGACAGCTTTTTCCAGCAATGTGCAGAAGAGTTCATAGCCGACGGCCTCGATATGGCCCGATTGCTCGGAGCCGAGGATGTTGCCCGCACCGCGGATTTCCAGGTCCCGAAGGGCGATTTTGAAGCCCGCGCCCAGGTCGGTGAATTCCTCGATCGCTTTCAGCCGCTTCACGGCATTGGGCGTGACCGGCTTTTCGTTTTCGAGCATCAGATAGGCATAAGCCCGGTGCTTGAACCGGCCGACGCGGCCACGAAGCTGGTGCAGGTCGGCCAGGCCGTATTTGTCGGCTTCGTTAATGAAAATGGTGTTGGCGTTGGGGATGTCCAGGCCGCTTTCGATGATGGTCGTGGCCAGCAGGATATCGGCCTCGTGCCGCACGAATTTGAGCATGGCTTTTTCGAGCTGTTCGCCCGGCATTTGCCCGTGGGCGACGATGATTCGGGCCTCGGGCACGATGCCCTTGATACGGTCGGCGATCACGTGAATGTCATTCACGCGGTTATGGACGAAGTAGATCTGGCCGTCGCGGTTCAGTTCGCGGTGAATCGCCCGGCGCACGAGGTCGGCATCGAACCGGCTGATGCGGGTTTCGATCGCCTTGCGGCCCGCGGGCGGCGTTTCCAGGTTGGAAATGTCGCGGATGCCCAGCAGGCTCATGTGCAGGGTGCGGGGAATCGGCGTGGCCGAAAGGGTCAGCACGTCGACGGTCGTCTTGAGCGATTTGAGCCACTCTTTGTCTTCGACGCCGAAGCGCTGTTCTTCGTCGATGATGACCAGGCCCAGATCACGAAAGACGACGTCGTTCTGCAAAATTCGGTGCGTGCCGATCAGGATGTCCACGCCGCCATGGGACGCTCGGGCGATGACTTCTTTCATTTCCGATTTGGGCCGAAAGCGGTTGATCACTTCGACATTGAACGGATATTCGGCCATGCGGGCCGAGAAGCTGTGGAAGTGCTGCTCAGCCAGAACGGTCGTCGGCACCAGCACGGCGACCTGTTTGCCGGCTTCGGCGGCCCGAAAGGCGGCTCGAATGGCGAGTTCGGTCTTGCCGTAGCCGACGTCGCCGCAAACGAGCCTGTCCATGGGGCGGGTGTTGGCCATGTCGCCGCGGATCGCATCGATGGCCGAGAGCTGGTCAGGCGTTTCGTCGTAGGGAAAGGCGGCTTCGAACTGGCGATACCATGCGGAATCATCGGCCGGGAAGGCGAAGCCGGGCACGGAGGCCCGCGCGGCCTGGATTTCGAGCAGTTCGCCGGCCAGGTCAATCAGGGCATCGGCGACGCGGCTTTTGCGTTTTTCCCAGGTGGTGCCGCCGAGCTTCGAAAGGGGCGGGTCGGACTTGCCGCCGCCGACGTACTTCTGCACCAGCTCGATCTGCGAAACGGGCACGAACAGGCGGGTTTCGGAGGCGAATTCGAGGACGAGCGTCTCTTCGGCATGGTCGCCGGTCCGGTCGATCGTCTGAAGGCCGAGGTAGCGGGCGATGCCGTGATTGACATGGACGACGAGATCGCCGGGATTGAGGTCGAGGAAGCTGTCGATCGCGCGAGATTCGTACTTACGGCGGACGGCCGTCCGGCGCGTGTCGGGGCGATGGAAAAGTTCGTGATCGCCCAGAACGATCCAGCCGTGGTCGATCAGCCGGAAGCCGCTTTTGAGCTGGCCGACCGTGAGAAACAGCCGATTTTCCTTCGCCAGGCCGGTATCCGCGAACAGTTCGCCCAGCCGCTGCTTTTCGCCTTCGTTATGGCAGGCGATGAGGACGTGGTCGCCTTCGGCCACGCTTTCCAGCTCAGCCTTGACGCGCACGAGGTCGCCGGCGAAGCGTTCGAGCGACTCGATGCGCAGGTGGCAAGCGAGTTCGAAGCCGTCGGCGGCGAGGCAGGAGACAGCGGCCGTCGGGTGGTCGATCGTTCGGGCCCAGGTTTCTTCGAGAGAATAGAGCCCGCGGGTTTCGCGTTCTCGGGTGAGGTAGATTTCGGCCTGTTGGCGGATGTCGGGCGGGTCGACGAGGACGAACCAGTCCTGATGATCGGACCGGTCGACGAAGTGGGCCCGGGCGGGGTGTTCGTCGATGCCGAGATCGGCGAGCGAGCCGATCTTGAGCGAATCGAGCGAGCCGGAGGTGCGCTGGGTGGCGACGTCGAAGGTGCGGACGCTTTCGACTTCGTCGCCGAAGAATTCGAGGCGAACGGGGTCAGGCGATTCGAACGGGAAGACGTCGAGGATACCGCCGCGGAGGGCGAATTCACCGGGCACCTCGACGACGTCGACACGATGGAAGCCCTGATCGGCCAGCCACCTGGAGAGCTGATCAGGCGGCTCGGCGGTGCCGGGAGAAATCGTACGGGTGGAGTCTTTGTCCCACGTCGCGGAGACGACAGGCTGAAGCAGCGACTGGATCGAAGTGACGCAGCGGGTTGGGCCGGAAGGGCGGAAGACGTATCGGCACTGGGCCATGCGGCGGACGGCGGATTCGTCGGGCGTTTCGGCAGCGCGCGGGGGCTTCGTCCAGGCGTTGACTCTGGCGATCCCGGAAGCGCCGGCGAAACCGGACCAATCCTCGGCGAAGTCGTCGACATCGCCTTCATGGGGCAGAACGACGAACAGGCGGCCCGGGGCGGCGGCCGCCAGCGCTTCCACGATCATGGCCATCGACGAGCCCCAGGCTCCGTCGATCGTGACGCTGCGCCGATCGCGCAGGGCACGTACGACATCGGCCCAGCCGGTCGCCTGATCCAGCATCGAAACCAGGCCGGGCAAGCCTGAGATGCGAGGCTCGTTCGTCTTTCCGCCCGGGGAAGTCGTTTTCGTTCTAGCCACTGGCGATCGTTCTCCGACGCCCTGGTGCGTATGCTCCGTCGTGGATCATCTGCCGCCTGAACGGAAATCCTGATTTGTCCGTTCGGAATTGACGCGCGCGGCGGGAGTTTCGAACTTGCCCAGGTGCGAACCGGTGTCATGCCGGTTGCGGTGGGCCTCGTCCGTCCGAAGATTTCGGGCGAAATCTCGTGGTTGACGGTCTTCGCTGGCGGGTCGAACGTGCTGAGGCGGAACGATCGCCGGGGCCTGCGTGGCGGTCATGACGGCGTGTCGCGCCAGCGTATCGCGAAGATCTTCGAATTCGAAGGGCAAGTCCAGACAGGCGACGGCGCCGGCGCCGCGGGCCCGATCGACGATTCCACGATCGGCCAGCCCGAGCAGAGTCAGGATCGGACGCAGCCGGGACTGGTCGCGCAGGCGCACTTCCCACCGGTCAGAAAGGAGCGGGACATCCCAGACGAGCAGCGCCCGGCGTGGTACGGCCGGGTCGGACCACCCGCTTAAAATGGCCGCCCGGTAGCCGAACGATTCGCAGGCTTCGCGGAGGGTTTCGGCCAGGGGGCGGTTCGTCGTGAGGATCCCTACGGGAACGCAGCCCGAAGTTCCAGGCTCGCTCTGAAGGCTTTTTGCAGCATAGACTTCGGGAGAGACAGCCTCAGGCACGATGCGGTCGACGAGCGGAGCGGCGATTTGAAGATCGGCGTACCGTACGAGGTCGCCGGCGACGAGTTCGAGCCGGGGTTTCGTGTCCGATCGGTCGATCGCCCTGCGCAACTGGGCCAGGACGGAAAGTTCTGCCTGACCGAGACTTCGCCGGTGAATAACGATGTGACGAAGCGCGTCATTGGTGATCGACTGGTTCGGAAAGTCATCGGGCAGGCGCTCGCCTTCAGGCCAGTCGTATGCGACGGTCGCAGCCGGGTCGTCGTCGATCGCGCTGAGGATCGCAGCCACGAGACGATCCGAAAGATCGCCCGCGAAGATTCGAACCGGCTTTGTCCGTGATTCCTTGTGCGACATGTCCGAAGCATCCTTACTTCCGATGTGCTGCCGTTCACGTGAGAACGAAGGTGCAGGCGAACCGGCGCGGTCAATCCGAGGGATGAGCTGCCAGAAGTTCCTCACGGTCAGCCGCTTCGGGCAACGGCTTGAGCGCCAGCAGCGAAAGAATGACCGCCCCGACGACGAGCATGTTGTCAGCGAAGTTGAAGATGGCGCACTCGAAGCCGATCGGATCGATGTGGAAGTAGACGAAATCCCGGACGTATCCGAAGACCAGCCTGTCGTAGCAGTTGCCCATCGCACCGGCCATGATCAGCCCCAGTGCCACCGTGAGCCAGAAATCTTTCGCGGCGCCCTGCCAGAACAGCCACCACACGATAAGAACCACGGCCAGAATGCTCAGTGTCGCAAAGATCAGGCTCGAATGAGGGACATCCTTACCCATTCCCCACAAAGCGCCCGTATTATGAGCGGTGCGCAGCTCGACGATATTGGGGATGACGGAAACCGATTCGGATCCGGGGGGGCCGACCTTCCGGAAGATCGCGGCCTTGGTCCAGAGATCGAACGTGGTTCCCCCCAGTGCCAGGACGAGAAAAATCAGGACATGACGACGAGGAATCCGATTCATATCGATCCTTCTGACGTGGCAGGCCTTCCTTTGCCGGCACGAGCGACAGGCCTGGAACCGCCGGGTTTACGATTTGGACATTCTGGAGAATACACGATCCCGATTCCGGTGCCTATGCCAGTTCCCTCGCGCCGGGTGTTCGTTTCGTGGGCAGTGGCGATCTCGGCCCTGAATTTTCCTTGGCCTTTTGCGACTCGTCCGGTCCAGTCTTTCTCTTTCGAAGCGCCGGGGCTTGGCCGGAGGGCATGCATGCGGTGGTCCGAAGCTTCACTCGAGAATGAGCTTGCGCCGGATCGCCTGCCAGAAGTCCCAGCGGTAGGGCCAGGGCAGAAGGTAAAACAACAAGGCCTGGCCGATCAGGTAGATGATCAAGCCAAGTTGGGAGCGTGCGACGAGAGCATCGACCATGCCCACAATCGTCCCGAAAGCGACCAGATAAATCCGCGACAACTGTGAGAGCTGGAAAAGGCGGGCCATGGCACCCATCAACTGACGTTCAAGAATTTGCGCGTTTCTGTTGATGTAATCCCGCATCTTCTGAGTACCGACGAAATCGATCCAGAATCCTAGGGGCATTTGTCCGACGTAACAGACGAATGCGACAAGGGAAACGCCAGCTTCCCTGAGGCCGAACCCCGTGGATCGAAACCCCGAGAAATTCCCCGACAAAGCCTCAGAAGCGAGGAAGACCACGGCCGGGATCACGACGACCGCGAGGCAATGATTCATTGTCTTCCTGAGAATTTCAGGAGGATCGACACCGGGAACGATAATCACGTCCAAAATCATGGAATGAACCGGGAAGACGCGGGATACGGGTCAAGAACCGCACTGCGGGAGTTCGAATCGAATGCCACAAGCTGGCGGATGGGGCAATATCTATCAGTGGCAGCCGCCAATCGAACCAGACAGGATCTCCATAAAATCATAGCTTGATGTTCACCATTCGTAAAGGCAATGTCGATTCGAGCCAGCTTCCCGGCTTCAAGAGCGAGTGCCCGGCATTTTCGAAACCGGTTCGGAACGGAAGGATTTACCGGAAAAACTGGTGCGATCGACGAATTCGCCGAGCTCGCACCGGCGCGAAAACATCTTGAGCGAACGCGGCTTTTTTCGCTTACGAACCTGCCGCTTCAGCCAGCTCCGAAAGCTTCGAGACGAATTCCGGGGCGTCCCAGCGGGCCGAACCGACGTCGGACGCCAGCAGTTTGCCGTCGCGCGAAATCAGAAAGGTCGCCGGGATGCCCTCCGTCACGAATTCCGGTGGCAATTCGGGCACGAAATAGGCGGGAAAATCCAGCGCGTTGCGTTTGAGAAACTCTCGCAGCTGTTCCGGCCTGTCGTCGCCAGAAACGCACAGGACGACCAGCTTGTCCTTCAGCTTCTCGTTTTTGGAAAGCGCCGCCAGAGAGGGAAGCTCGGCACGGCACGGACCGCACCAGGTCGCCCAGACATTGACGAGCACCAGCTTGCCCTTCGCCGCCGACCAGTCGAATGGCTTGCCGGCGGGGTCGAGGATCGTCCAGCCCGTGGAAACGGGCGCCGGCTTGGCCGAGACCGCCATCAGCGGTGGCGGCAGACTTGCCCCGGACATCATGACCGACCGGTTGTACCGCAGGACACCCATCCACACGGCGAGCAGGGCGATCACCATCAACCACTGTCTTCGGTTCATCCGGGGCATTCTCCAAGAGCGGATTCAGGTCGCGAACCAGCCAATCGTGAAATTCGGCGGGTCAGTCGTCGCCCCGGGTCGCCGCGACCGGCGCGAGCAGATTTTCGACCGGCGCGAAATCGTCGGTGAGGACGATCCCCTGCGAACGCACGTCGAGTTCCTTCATGTTCTCTTCGGAGAACGGATCGGGGCTGAATTTGTCGCCCTCGTCGTTTTCGAAGGCCGGATCGCTAGCCCGCTTGCCGAGTTCGGCCAGGTCGACCGGCTTTTTGGAAACCACGACCACGAATGTCTCGCGTTCGCCGCCGCCGGCTTCCTGTTCCGTGCCGTAAACCTGCACGTGCGGGAAGGTTTCGCGCGCGGTCTTGACCCACGACGACAGGAACCCGCCGCGGCTTCTGGCCCGGTCGAGCGCTTCGGCTTCGTCGCCGTTCTTCCTGCGTGCCGATTCCGTGGCGACCTTGTCCGACTCGTAGACGTCGATGATGTTGATCATATAGACGCCGTCGTCGGTGAGAAGATCGGCGAGCCTGGCGTTGAATTCCCGCGTGGTGAGGTGCCAGGGCACGGAGAAGTCGTTGAAGGCGTCGCCATAGATCAGGTCATACTTGACCTTCCCCTGATTTTTCAGGACGAACTGGCGGGCATCGCCGATCGTGGTGCGGATCGTCGAACTCTCCGGCAGGCCGAGGGCGACCTGGTTGGCTTTCAGCACGGCCGGGTCGATTTCGGCCACGTCGCATTCGGTTTTGGGGTAGAGGTTCTGCATGTAGCGGGGGAAGGTGTAGGCCCCGCCGCCGAGGAACAGTGTCTTGAGCGGTGCGTTCTCGACCTTGTCCAGGCCCTGGGCTTTGGATTTCGCTTCCGCGACGCGGCGCGAAACCAGTGCGTAAATGTGTTCGTAGTCGTAGTCGAGCCGTTCAGGCCGGCCCAGGATGAAATAGCCGTGGATGAGATTGTCCAGAACGATCGTCCGCTTGACGGTGTCCTCGACCGGCTCGTTGTTCACCTTGATGTAGTAGTACTGGCTTTCGTCGATCCAGGCCAGGGCACCGTCTTCGGTCTTCGGATCGCCGACCGGTTCGGTCAGCCCGAGCCGCAGCGATTGCAGGCGGAACCAGTCGCCCGGCATCAGGGCGATGACGCACAAGCCGAGCGGCAACCCGGCCCATGCCGATTGCAGCACGCCGCCGAGGATCGCCCCGCAGGAGGCCATCACGGCCGAAAGCAGCAGAAGCATGAGCTTCGTGCCGAAGATGTCGATCAGGTAAAAACCGGTGAGGAACGTGCCGAGGATCGAGCCGACCATGCCCCAGGCGTAAACCGAGCCGATCGACTGGCCGATTCTGCCGGACGCGACGGAGCGGTCCACGGCGATCTTGGCGAGCAGGGGGCTGATCGTGCCCAGAGCCAGCGCCCCGGGAAAGAAGCTCGAGAAGACGACGCGGAGAACGCGTTCCCACCAGGGCTTGCCGGACATCATGACGGCTTCGGAGAGATAGGGCGTGTGCTCGGCGAACCAGGGGACGTTATCCGAAAGCACGTTCGCCGGGCTTTCCAGCACAAGGCTCGTCAGGATCGTGATCGACCCGAGCATGAAAAAGAACGCGGCCAGACCCTTGCGCGTGGTGAAGTTCGAAAGCCACCCGCCGATGAAGTTGCCGATGCTCAGGCCGCCGAGGAGCACGCCGATGACCGTCGTCCAGCCGTAGATGCTCGAACCGAGGTGCCGTGTCACCAGCCGGCCCGCGACCATTTCGTAAGCCATGAACACGAGACTGGCGACGAAGCTCAGCAGGGCGAGATCCCACAGCACGGGCTTTTCGGCGCTGGGGGCCGCGGCGGCTTCGCCCTGCAAATTCAGCGACAGGGGCGACTCGGCGCTTTCCGCCGAAGCGGCCAGCACTTCCCGCAGGGCGGTGATGCCCGTCACGCCCAGGGCGAGACAGGCGAGATAACCGGCCAACATCGGAATCGATACGCCCACGCCGCCGATGTTCACGACTTCGGCCCCGATCGGCCCTAAAATCGTCAGGAGGGTGGACTCGGCTCGAGCTTCGCCGAGCAGACGGACTATGGCGGCCGCGGAACCCACGCCAAGCAGACCGACCGTGGCCAGGGCCAGGATGCGGATGATCGTGAAGCCACCTGGCACGATGAGCGAAAGACCCGCGAGCAGACCGGCGACGAGGGCGACGATCGTGGATGTCTGCGCGACGAAGATGAGATAGTAACCCGCGACGAACGTTCCGATGATCGAGCCGACGGCACCCAGGAAGTAGATCAGGCCGATCGCCGAGCCGGTCTTCGTCGTGTTTTCGACGGCCATTTTCGCGAAGACGGGGCTGAGCATACCCAGGATCGTCGTGGGGATCAGAAAGTCGAGCGAGATCAGGATCACGGCACGCACGTTGAAGGGCAGTGCCTCGATCGAGGCGACGGGCGGGCCGGCGATGTCGTTGATGATCAGCGACAGGAGCGTCAGGGCGGCAGCGATCGCCAGAAGCGGCCCGACGAGCCGGCGCGGCGGGGCCTTGTCGGCCAGGCGGCCGCCCAGGGCGTTGCCCACGCAGATGCCCGCGAGCATGATGCCGATCACGCTCGTCCAGACCGCGAGGCTCGAACCGACGTGGCGTGCCACCAGGCGGCTGGCCACCAGTTCGAGGATCATGATGCTCAGACTGCAGAGAAACGCCAGCTTGTACGGAAGAACTTTCCGGACCAGGCAAGACAGTCCGCCGGAACTGTCCATATTGCCGATTTCCAGGGGCGAACTCACGGTGCGATTCTCCGGTTGCCACGGACAAGGCTTGGACCGGCGTCGATACGGGTCGAACGACGCTCGGTACGGCGGACTCCTGACGCCTGACTCATTCGATGGCAATCCTTCGCATCAGCGGTTGCGTACGCCGTGTCACAAAATAACCGAACCGTGCGGCACACTCAACCGTGTCTCACACATTCGTAAAGGTTTCGACAGGCGATGACCGGCGGAAATCGCTCGATCACGCCTCAAAAAAAGCCGCCCGGCATAGCGCACTGCCATGCCGGGCGTTTGAGTTTCCTAATTGTCGGCGGCGGTTCGATCAGAAGCCGCGGAAGCCCTTGGGAAGGCTCGTCTTGCGAACCGTCGCCGCGTTCAGCAGGGGCACAGCGCCCTGATAATTCGATGCCGCACCGCTGTTCGCACCGTCGAGGGCGTTGCCGCTGGCGTTGCGGACGGCCGTCGTCGTCGTGCCGAGGATCGAAATCCGCATCGGCCGGTTGGCGATCGTGTGAGGCTGATACGGCGTCACGTAGACGGTCATCGTCGCGGCGTCGTAAACCGCGGAAGTCGCCCCGACGACGCGGTCGTCGGCCGTGCCGAACTTGTTGTCGCGGCCAGGCACCACGAAGTAATAGTTCGAAGCGTTCTGGACGGAGGAGACGTCCATCGCCATGTCGTAGGTGACGGCGACGCGAAGCCGGCCGTTCTGTCGAAGCCGCCGAACCGTCGTGACGCGCGGATTGAACTGCGTGGTGCCCGTGCCCCCACCCGTGCCGCCGCCCGTGCCGCCACCGGAGCCACCGCCCGAACCACCCGAACCGCCACCGCCGCCACCGCTGCCGGTGCCTGTCGAAGCCACGACGACGATGTTCGTCGAAGCTTCGTTGTTCAGCGGCTGCGTGTCGTCCTGGTCGAGCGTCAACTTCGAAGTGACTGTGAACGTGCCCAGTGAAGTCGCCTGAAGCGTGATCGCGATCGTTTCGGTCGCATTCGCCTGGAATACGCCGGCGTAAGTCACCGTCACGATATTCCCGGCGACGGAGACCGTTCCGGCTGAGACCTGAATGCCGCCAGGGGGAATCACGAACCCGTTCGGCAGAACCACCTGAGCGACCACGCCGCTGACGGCCGTGGAGCCGTTGGTGACGGTCGTCGTGACGATCGTCGAATTGGTGAGGGAAACCGTCGCGGGGTTGGCCGCGATCGCGACCGCGATATCGGCCGGGGCGGAGACCACCGTAACGAAGCTGCTGATTTCGGACGTGTTGCCGTTCGTGTCGGCGGCGATGGCCGTGACTTTCTCGCCGATTCCCAGCGGATACGTCGTGACGAACGAGAAGTTCGCGACACCGTTGGAGTCCGTCGTCACGGAGATATAACCGAGGTAGCTGCGGCCCTGCACGGAGGTCGGCGAAAATCCGGACGGATTCGTATAGACCTGAATCGTGTAGTTCGTATTGGCGGCCGCTTCGTACTGGCCCGTCACGGTCGACGAAATCGCGTCGGACTGAGCCGTCAGAAGCGTGGGGAAGTTGATGTTCTGGTTGGCGCCCAGGTCATCGTCCAGCGGGTCGTTGGCCGTGATGCCGTCATAGTTGAGGTCGATCCCGAGCCCCTGGTTCAGGTAATACTCGTTCGCGAACAGGGCGTTGAAATTGCCTGAGGCGACGGTGATCCCGTTTTCGCCGCTGTAGCGGATCAGGTTCTGCTGCACCAGGTTGCCGTCAGCGTTATTGCCGATCAGCACGCCATTGGCGCCGTTGCCGCGGGACAGAATGGCCGAAATGTTGCCATTCATGTCGATCTGACGGAAATCGTCGAGGCCGATGCGGTTATTGAGGACACGGTTGGTGTGCTCGGCGGGGGGGACGAGCCCTGCAGTGGCGGGGCCCCAGATGACGACGCCGTCGCGTCCGTTGGCCGCGATGACGTTCTCGCCGGCCGGGAAGGTGAGGAACTCGCCCGAAGAACCGCCGCCCGCCGGGGGCAGGGGTGTCGGATTCGGATTCGTGGGCGTGGCGACGCCGACGAGAATACCGCTGGAATTGGTCAGGTTGATGCCGTCGACCATATTCCCCAAAGGGGCGAGATTCGGGCGATCGACACCGATCAGGTTCCCCTGGATCAGGCCGCCGGTGACATGGATGAACGAGATGCCGTTGGATCCATTGCTGGAAATGACGTTTTTCAGCGTTTCGGTCAGGCCGCCGATGCGAATTTCCTCGGAATCCCGGGCGATGATACCGGCCGAGCAGTTCTTCATTTCGCCCATGCCGGACATCGGCGCGGCACCCGAGGAGTCGACGCCGATGTGCGAACCTTCGATCGCCACGTCACGCGAGCCGGTGATGACGACACCCGCACCGTTGAAGCCGCCGATCGCCAGACCGCGAATCAGGGTGCCTTCGGACGCGCCCAGGCCGAGGCCGGTCGCGATCGTGAAGCCGTCCACTTCGTCGCCGGGCGAGAAGTCCGGGGGAATCGGAATGAAGCCGCCGAAGATTTCGACGACGGGCAGGGGATCGAGCGGGTTGAACCCGGGCTGGCTGGAGCCGTCGATGACGACGGCGTCAGTGATGGCGGGGAGAGCCTGGGAAAGGGCGATGCGATAGGGGCCGAAGCCGGAGAGGTCGAATTCGATGGTGTCTTTGACGCCGATCGAAGCGTTCGACTGGGAGATGGCCCAGGCGAGCGTTCCGGGAAGAAGGGGGTCGCTGCCGTAATCGTTGACGACGAAAGTCGTCAGCAGTTTCCGTTCGTCGAGAATTTCGAGATCGCCCCGCCAGCGGCGCGTTTTACGACGGAGATCGAAAGGCAGGCGGTCAGACTTCGGCAAGGCTCGGTAACGCATCGGAATCGTCACTCCCGGCTATCGCCGCAACTCAAGGCGGCGTCAAAGTGTTCGGATCTCAGTCCGGAGGGGTCACCCGTCACGCTCCTCCCTGCTTACCCCGAATCGGCGCACAGTCCCTGCACGAAATCATCTCCAACTTACCCTATCGATGCATCTTGTCAAAACCGGACTGCATATTCGGGCAGCAGTGATTGCATGCATGCATTCTAATTCGATCGACCGCTCGTCGTCAAGCGCCCGCAAACTCGCATCTCTCGGAATTCGTCGCGAAATCGGTTCTGCCAGCTTTTCCGGTATGGCCCCATCGGCTATGCTCCAGCCTCCAGGGAGCTTTGGCCGCATCGGCGAACGGCGAATTTTCCCAAGGATTCCGGAAACCTCGAGTTCGAGATTCAGCACATGAAGACACTCACCGGTGCCTCGCTCCGGGCCGCTGCGCTGGCATGTTTCGTATGCGGGTTCGCCCCGGGGCAGGATCCGCCCGCGACCGCCGATCCGAAGCATGAGCAGACGCTCTCGCAGGCCCAGCGGCGGATCTCGCCGAACTCGCTGAGGGCACTTTTGAGAACGTTGACCGAAGAGCCCCACGTGGCAGGCACCCCGGCCGATTATCGAACGGCGACGTTCGTGCGCGACAAGCTGAACTCGTGGGGCTGGAAGGCGGAACTCGAAGAATTCGAAGTGCTCCTCAATTATCCCGTGGTGCGCAGGAAGGGCGGTGCGGAGCCGCCGACGCCCAGCCTGGAGATCCTTCGCCCCGACCCGCTCGAACTTGCCGTCGACGAAAAGACGAACGCGGCGGACAAGGACTCGGCCTCGCCCGATGCCTGGCCAGCGTTCCATGGTTACGGCGTCTCGGGAACGGCTTCGGGGCAGGTCGTCTATGCCAATTATGGCCGGCCTGAGGATTTCGAAACGCTCGGGCGGCTGGGTGTCGAGGTGCGCGGCCGGATCGTGCTGGTGCGTTACGGCAGGCTGTTCCGTGGGCTCAAAGTGCGCGAAGCTCAGAAACGCGGGGCCACCGGCGTGCTGATTTTCAGCGACCCGGCCGACGACGGTTTTGCCCGGGGCGATGTCTATCCGAACGGCCCGTTTCGCCCGGGCTCGGCCATCCAGCGCGGCAGCGTGCAGTTTCTCAGCTTCGGCCCTGGCGACCCATCCACCCCGGGCGTGCCGAGCCTGCCGGGTGCTCGGCGGCTGCCGTTTCACCCTCGGTTCGGTTTCCCGCTGGACACCGCCGAAGTGGCAGACTGGGAAGCGAAGACGGGCCTGAAGCGGATCGACGCCTTCGCGGCCATTCCGGCCCTGCCCATCAGCTACGACTCCGCCCGGCCGATTCTCGAACGCCTGGCTGGCCCGAACGTGCCCGCGGAATGGCAGGGCGGGCTGCCGCTGCCTTATCACGCTGGCCCCGGGCCGGTGGAGATCCGGTTTTCGACCGAGCAGGAGTATCGGGTGCGCAAGATCTGGAACGTCGTCGCCCGGCTCGAAGGCCGCGAGGAGCCGAATCAGGAGATCATGATCGGCAACCATCGCGACGCCTGGACTTACGGAGCCGTGGACCCTTCCAGCGGCACTGCGGCCACCATGGAAATGTGCCGGGTGCTCGGCGCGGCCTATGCCGAAGGCTGGCGGCCACGCAGGACGCTCGTCTACGCCAGTTGGGACGGTGAGGAATACGGCCTGGTCGGTTCGACCGAACATGCCGAGGCCCATGCCGCCGAACTCGGCAAAAACGCGGCCCTGATGCTGAACGTCGATTCGGCCGTAAGCGGAACGTCACTCGACCTGGAGGGCATTCCGAGCTTACGGACGCTGATCCTCGACGCGGCAGCCACCGTGGTCGACCCCCGGACGAGCGTCACGCTGAAAGAGACCTGGCTCAGCGGCGAACGCGCGGCCTGGAACGGGCGACCCGTCAAGCCCGACCCCGACTTCTGGAAACGCTCCGGGCCGGAAGCGGCGAAAAACGCCCTGGCCGAAGCGGGCGGCGATGAGCCGTTCGCTCCGAAGCTGGGAGACCTGGGCTCAGGTTCGGACTATACGGCTTTCGTCGACCATCTGGGCATCCCGGCCATGGACATCAATTTCAGCGGGCGATACGGTGTCTATCATTCGACATACGACAATTTCTACTGGATGGAAAAATTCGGAGATCCGGAATTCGTTCAACATGCCACGGCCGCGAAGCTTTACACGGCGATCGTTCATGAAGCATCGTCCCGGCCGGTGCTGCCGCTGCGGTTCGTGCCCTATGCCGAAGCGATCGAGGGCTATGTCGACGACATTCGGGCGATGACGATTCTCAAGAACCGGTCGGTGGCGAATGCCGGTGACCGGTTCGGAATCGAAGGGATCGACCTTCTGGCCGCGGCGGTTCGGGATTTCCGGACGGAAGCGGCCGAAACGGACAAGGCGCTGGATGCGATCGCAGCCCGGCCTGAGCCGGAAGCCGCGAAACTCAAGGCCGTGAACGAAGGCCTGACGCAGGTCGAGCGAGCGTTTCTTCATACTGGCGGTCTGCCCGGCCGGCCGTGGTACAAGCACATGATCTATGCCCCGGGGCTGACGACCGGCTATGCCGCGTGGCCGCTGCCTGGCCTGCGGCAAGCGGTGATCGCGTCGGACAAGGCCATGGCGAAAGAACAGACGGCGATCCTGGTCGAGCGCATCCGCGCCGCGATCGGGGCGCTACGGAAGGTGCGTGAGGCAGCGACCAACGCCAAGGCCGGATGATTCCCAGACGCTGACTTCGGAACCGATTCATGCAGGACTTGCAGGTTTCGGTTTTTCGCAATGCAGGACTCCGGTGGGCCTGGGAATAGCCATTCTCACAGGTTTCGCGGTTCACCGAGCTGGAGCTCGGTGGGCCCGGAGTTCTGATGCGGATATTTCGCGAAATCGGCTCAAGTTCGCACGTATCCGTATCCGATCATGAAAAGTTGCCTTGCGGGATTCGGACATTCTGTTAACTTGACCGGCCAAGCGACCCGTGCAGGATGCGGGCAGGCGTTTCGTTCGAATCGGCGGCAAGGAGGCTTCCATGAGTCTTTCCGCAATCTTTCGCAGGCAATGGCAACCGTTGGGCGAATCTACCATGAGGAAATTCGTCGGCGGTACTTTCGGACTGACTCTTCTCATCTCCGGCTGCGGCGGCTCAGCGGATGAGACCGCACCCGTGAAAGCGGCGGCGGCACCGCGGTCCGTGGCCCAACCGGCCTCGAGCGCGGGCAAGGCGACGGATTCGGCTTCGCTGGACGGTCTGGCGGAATCGATTCAGGCAGGCGACGCGAAAGCTCTGGCCGCTGCGTTCGAACGCAGCATGGCGATGCCGAATTTGCCGGAAGTGAATCCCCCGGCGCCGACGACGTCCGAAATCGGCTCGTGGAAGCGGGTCATCGCCGCCTGCGGCGAGAACATGGACAAATTCGAACCCGATGCCCGCAAGGTGATGATGCGGCTGGCCGGGCAGATGCTCCGGTTGGTGGCGCGGGACGGCGTTCCCGTGACGTGGTCCGACCTCCTCGACCCTGTGCGTGCGGTTCTCGCCAGGGGTGCTGAAGACGCCGATTGCGAAGTGCGTGCCGCGGCGATCGATCAGGTCGCGATCGTTTGGGACTGGGTTCCCGGCCGAGACATTTTCACCGTCGAGCGCAATACGCTCGCCGCGTGGAAGGGCGGAATGCTGCAACTGGTGCAGCCCCACCTGAAAGATTCCGAGATTCCGTCGCGGCTGGCGGCCATGCGGTGCCTGGCGGCATTGCCGATCGATACGGCCGCCGCGTCGGCCCTGGAACTGCTTCAGGACAAGGAATCGTTCGTCCGTGTCGAGACGATCCGTCACTTCGCTCGCCGAAGTGGCCTGATCAGTGAAGAGCAACTGCTCTCTTTCACGACTGACGAGGACTCGCTGGTCGCCCAGGCGGCGGTCATGGCGCTGAGTTCGCGTGGCATCAGCGAAGCCCAGATCAACCTTGGCCGATCGATCCTCAGCAAGAATCCCCAGGATCGGATTTCGGTCATCGCGAAGCTTGACGAATCGATGGACATCGATCCGGGGATCTGGCTGGCCCGGCTGGTCGAGGATCCCGACGCTTCGGTTCGGCTGAAAGCTCTCGAAGCGATCGCCAACCGGAAAGTGAGCCGCGAACTGCTGCGGCGGATTCAGGTCATCTCAGAGAAGGACGCTTCGGACGCGGTGCGCAAATCGGCCGAAAAGGTGCTGCGATCGCAGACCACGGCCTCCGTCAGCAGCAATCTGCCGCCCTTGCCGCCGGCATTCGACAAAGGCAAGCCGGGCGAAACCCGACCGGCGACGCTGCGGGCCAACTGACGGGGCTTCGTTCCGAAGCACGATCGATCGAGAGGACCGGGACGAATTCGTCCCGGTCTTTTTCGTTTCCGGGTATCGGGGGATTCGCAAGCCGGGCTTCGAATCCGCCCGGATTCGATCGTCGCGTACTTTTCCGGATCGCATGAATCTTGTTACATTCGACCGTCGAACGATCTGCGCGGCATGCGCGGGCGGCATTTCCGTACATTCCGTACCGGTGAGCGAATGATCGAAGTCATCGGCTTGAGCAAAGTGTTCGAAGACTACAAGCGCGGGCCGGTCTATGCCGTGCGGGACGTGTCGTTCGAGTGCCTGCCCGGAGAGATTTTCGGACTTCTCGGCCCCAACGGCGCCGGCAAGACGACGACTCTGCGAATCCTTTCGACCGTTCTGAGCCCGAGCGAGGGCACGGCCCGGATCGCGGGCTACGACGTTCGGCGCGACCCTCAGCATGTTCGCGAGAACATCGGCTTCATGTCGAACGCCACGGCGATCTACGACCGGTTGACGGCCTGGGAGACGGTCGAATTCTTCGGGCAATTGAACGGGATCGACAAGACCACGCTCAAGGCGCGCATGGAAGATGTGTTCGAATGGCTGCAGATGAACGATTTCCGGGACATTCTCGGCGGCAAACTTTCGACGGGCATGAAGCAGAAGGTGTCGATCGCGCGAACGATCGTGCATAATCCGCCGGTGCTGATCTTCGACGAGCCGACGAGCGGTCTGGATGTGCTGGTGGCACGTGTGCTTCTACAGAAGATCCTCGAACTGAAAAGGCAGGGCAAGACGATCATCCTGTCGACGCACTCGATGCACGAGGTGTCGCGGCTGTGCCAGAAAGTGGCGATCATCCATCGCGGCCGCCTGCAGGCGCAGGGCACGATCGAGAGGCTCCTTGCCGAACACGCGCAGAATGACCTCGAAGACCTGTTCTTCCATCTGGTCGATCGCGCTGATTCGGCCGCTGCGGCAACGAGCGAAAGGGCAGGTGGCTGATGTTCGGAACGAACCGCCCGAAAGTCATCGGTGCGATCTTCCGCCGGGAGATGCTCGACATCCTGCGCGACCGGCGCACGGTCTTCATGATGATCATTTTCCCGATGATGCTCTACCCGCTCATCGGCGTCGTGATCAGCCAGCTGCTGATTTCTTATCAGGAAAGCGCCCGCCGGGTGGTTGTGGTGAACGCCAGTGCACTGCCTGAACAGCCGCCGCTTCTGAACGCGGACAAGACCCGCTTCGCGACGGAACTTTTCCGAGTGCCGGATGACGCTTCGAAGCTGGAGGTGCTGGTCGCCGACACGAAATCGCCCTGGGGCGACGAAGCCCGCCGTGGCGACCTGATGCGCGAAGGCCAGGCGGACGTGATCGTCATCGTGCCCGACGGCCTGGCGGACAAGATCGCGGCGGGTGAGGCGGCGGATCTGGAGATCGTCTACAACTCGGCCGATGACCGGGGCAAGCTGGCCTTCGGGCGGGTGAGCGACATCGTCGCGCGCTGGAAAGAGTACGTGCTGATCGGCCGGCTGAAAAAGGACGACAAGCCGACCGATTACGCGACGCCCGTGAAAGAGAAAGTGCGCGACGTCGCCACGGCGCGTGAATCGAATTCTCAGCTCTGGTCGCGCATGCTGCCGTTCCTGCTGATCATGATGAGCCTGACGGGTGCCTTCTATCCGGCGATCGACCTGTGCGCCGGCGAAAAGGAACGGGGCACGATGGAAACGCTGCTGATCAGCCCGGCCCGCCGCACGGAGATCGTTCTTGGCAAGTTCCTGACGATCCTGACAAGCAGTCTGGTGACCGCCGCCATGAACCTCCTGAGCCTTGGCGTTACGAGCAGCCAGTTCCTCGGGCAGGTTGCGGACCGCACGAAAACGGGCGCCCCATCGCCGCTTCAGGGCTTCGCCCTGCCGACGCCAGGCACGATCTTCCTGGCGTTTCTGGTGCTCATCCCGATTGCGGCCTTCCTGAGCGCCGTGTGTCTGGCCCTTGCGGTGATCGCACGCAGCACGAAGGAAGGGCAATATTATCTCACGCCCGTGCTCATGGCCGCATTCCCGCTGACGTACGCCACACTCGTTCCGGGTGTCGAGCTGACGCCGTTCTACTCGCTCGTTCCCCTCACCGGCACGGCCCTTCTGCTGAAGGCCATGCTCGCAGGGCGCTTCGATCAGGCACTGCCGTTCGTGCTGCCGGTGCTCATACCGACGATCGCTTACGCGTGGATGGCCCTGCGCTGGGCCGTGAACCAGTTCGAAAGCGAGTCCGTCCTGTTCCGCGAAGCCGAACGGTTCGACCTGAAGAGCTGGTTGCTCTGGCAGATCCGCAACAAGTCCGACCGGCCGACCGCCGATCAGGCGGCCGTCTGCTTTGTGGCGATGCTCCTGGCGAGCGCTCTGCTCGGGCCGGCGATCGTGGCACGCGTTTCGCCCGGCGGCGACTTGAACGGCTGGACATTGATCGCTACGCAGATCATCGTCATCGCGTCGCCTTCCGTGATCATGGCGTGGCTCCTTTCGAAGAATCCACGGAAAGTCCTGCGGCTCAAGGCCCCGACGGACCGTCGTTTTCTCTGGCTCGGGCTGGCGTTACCGGTCGCGATGCATCCGCTGATTACGGAACTTTACGCGGTCGTCGACCTGCTCTTCCCGATGTCCGACACGATGAAGAAAGTCTTCGAGGGCCTGACCAGCGACGACTCCCTCTGGCTCAGCCTTCTCGCCGTGGCGGTGGCGCCCGGTATCTGCGAGGAACTCGCCTTCCGCGGCTGGATCTTCACGAGCCTTCGCACCGCGAACCGACCCTGGCCGACGATTCTCATTTCGGCTGTGCTCTTCGGCGTCATGCACGTGATGCTCAGCGCCTATCAGCAGTTCTTCCATTCGACGGTGCTCGGCGTCGTCCTCGGCATGCTCGCGCTGAGAAGCGGCAGCCTCTGGCCGTGCGTCATCCTGCACGTCGTGAACAACGGCATGGCCGTGATCTTCGGATGGCTGGCGAAAAACGCGCCCGGGGCAGCGGGCCTGCTGTTTTCGGACGCGAAAGGCATGCGCTATCACTTGCCGTTCGTGATCGTCGCAGTCCCGGCGGCGATTTTCCTCGTGCGGTTCCTTTACCGGCTTCCGGCCGATGCGGAAGCGATCGACGAGCCCGCCGCGGAAGCGGGTTCATGAGTGGCACGCCCGGGCCTGTGAAAACATTGGCCGCCCGCTGGATTTTCCCGGTCGAAGACGAACCGATCGAAAACGGCTGCATCGACCTGAGCGGCGAGACGATCGTAGGCATCGGCCCGCGTGCCAACCGGGCAGTCGATCTGGACTTCGGTAACGCGGCCATTCTGCCCGGGCTCGTGAACGCCCACTGCCACCTGGAACTTGAACCGATCGACGAATCTGGCCAGGAGCGTAAGCCGGCCGACGCGCCGGAATTCGAAGTCGACTGGCTCCGCAAGGTCGTCAAACACCGCTGGCTGACCGATCCCGAAAGCTATGCCGACACCGCGGCCCGAAACGTGCGAGAACTCGTCCGGGCCGGAACGACGCTCGTGGCCGACATCACGACCGCCGGCGCGAGCGGTCCGGCGCTGGTCGAATCGCCGATCCGCAGCGCCATCTTCGCCGAAGTGATCGGCCTGAAGCGGCTGCGGGCCATGGCCACGAACGAATCCGCCTGGGCCTGGATCAACGCCGTCGAGCCCGCCCTGAAACGTGCCGAATCTTCGGAAAAGGCGTTTCGGCAGAAGATCGGCCTGTCGCCCCATGCCCCGTATTCGACGGCCGGCTGGATCTATCACCAGGCGGCGACTTCCGGCCTGCCGCTGACGACCCATCTCGCCGAAATGCCTGAAGAGACTCAACTTCTGGCGACCGGCCAGGGCCCTTTGCGTGAGTTTCTCGAAGAGATCGGTGCGTGGCCGGAGGACGACGATTTCCGCCCGATCGGCCCGAACCCGATCGATTACGTGCGCCACAAGGACCTGCGAAATTCGGACTGGCTGATCGCGCACGGCAACTGTCTGGACGAAAGCGACCTGTGGAAACTGGCGCCGGCTTCCCTGAAACCGGACCAGCGCGTCGCCGTGGCCTGGTGCCCGCGGACGGCGCACCGGTTCGGCCACCGGCTTCATCCTTACCGGCAGCTTCTCGAACGAGGCGCGATCGTGTGCCTGGGGACGGACAGTCTGGCCTCGAGCCCGACTCTGTCGATCCTTGAAGAAATGCGATTCGTGCGCGAGGTCGATCCGGACCTGCCTGGTTCGGTCATCCTGGCGATGGCGACGCTCTTTGGAGCCTGGGCCCTGAGGGCCGACGACTTCTGCGGCAGTCTGAAAAGCGGCAAGAGGGGCGATCTGTGCGTGATCGCCCTGCCGGACGAAGAGCGGCCAGGAAGTCCGCACGAATTGATTCTCGAAGCAGACCTGCCTGTCGTCGCCACGTGGCTGGATGGGCAGGAAGTGTCGAGGTTCGGCGAACCGGCCGGTTGATCGAAAGGCCGGGGCCGGGCTTTTCAGGGGGTTTCGGATGTGACGGAACTGCGAACCGGCGGAATTTCGAACGCTTACGACCCGCCCGATTACGCTTTGCCCGGCACAGTTACGATGAATCATCGCCACCGGTTGCCCTCATCGTCATCGAGGAGTTTACGAAATGTCCGACCCGAAACCGCGACCTCCTCTGGCTTCGATCGCGGCCATTTATGCAGGCATCGGCCTTTTCTGCGGATCGATGATGCTGTCGGTCTTCAACCTTTCCATTGCACCCGCATTCGGAATCTTGATCGGTGTCTTCGTCGCTCTGCCATTTTTCGCGCTGGGCATGTGGCTCTCGCCGGCCGAGGAAAAACCCGAGAACCAGGCAGGCTCGTTCTGGCCCGACCTACCTGAGAGACAAGCCGCTCGCGACATGTTCTGGAAGAGCGCTTCGGTTCTCGTCTATTCCGTATCCGTGATAATGCCTTACGTCATTTTCGGACTGATTTTCTATTCGTTGCCCGGCGATGACCGCTGGGCGACCGCCATCGGACGCAACGTGTGCATCGGCCTGGCGATCCTGGTGACGTTCGGAGTCAGGAAATTCGCCTGGCGAACCATTTCGAACGGGTTCCGGGGGAAAGTGCCGGCCGAATGGATCGCGGAGAATCTTCGCGACCAGCCGCGCCAGAGATCCGCGACGGTCTCCGAATCGCTCAGGCGAAACTGGCGGCTGCCAGTCATTTCGGTGGTCGCTCTTGCCGTCGCAGCCGGGGCACTCGACCGGATCGGCCCCGTCCAGCCGGCAAAAGTCCGGGGCAAGGCGAATGCGATGCGCTATGCGCTAATTTCGTACCAGTCTTATCCGAATACGGTCAGGCTTTCGGCCATGCTCGTCTTTATCGGAACGTTCGGGACTTTCGTCGGCCGGACATTCGAAACCCTGAATCCGCGTGACCGCGCGGCGGAAGACGACGACGGACGCTTGCACGAAACCTGGAAGTGACGGAATCGCCGACGTGACGAAGCGCTGAAACCTGTCAGGGCGATGCCTTGCGAGTCTGGTAGGTGTCGAGATATTTCTGATAGACCGGGTCGCGGGGCCGCTCCTTGTCTTTCGCGAACGGATAATCGGGCATGCCTCGATACGGCAGGGGTCCAACGGAATCGCTCAGGGCGGTGTAGGGGTCGGCGTCCTTGCAATAGCCATAAGTGCGCAGGACGAAAGTGCGTTCGAAGCCGGGCTTGAGCGGCGGCAGCGACCTGGCGTCGAATTCCAGGCGAATTTCGTCGCCTGGACCGACGATGCAGAACCGGTCGTCATCGCCGGTCAGCAGCTCCTGAACTTCGCCGTAACGGGTGAGGTTGCCCGATAGCTGGGCCAGCGGGGCCGGGTCGACGTAGTCGTAGTCGTAGATCAGCGGCAGTTTGCCGTCGGGCGAAACCTCCCGCGTATAGCCACGCCACTGCAGCTGGGCCCGGCCCACCGGCACGCGGGTCACAGCCAGTTCCGGCTTCGGTTCCAGAATGGCCAGGAAGGCTTCGTCGTAATAGCACTCCATGTTCGTACGGATGCGCAGCTTCACGGGGCGGTCCAGCGGCAGCCGGCCGGTCAGTTCGAGCGTCGTCAGGCGTGGCAGGCCGGCCGGGTAGCCCGGGTCGGCCTCGAGCGTCTGCCACGAGCCGTCGGGGCACTCGATCTCCAGCATGGGCGGCTTGAGTTCGACGCCGCTGGTGGCCGCCGCGAAATTCGTCTGCGAATAGGGATATTCGACCCAGCCGGCGAGGCCCAGGACGATGCGATCGTCCTGCTTGAGCGACTTGAGCCGGTCGGCGAAATCGAGAACGACGCCATGTTCCTCGGCATAGCCGACCCAGCCGATCCTGCGCAGGAATGCGTCGCTGGTGCGGCGGTCGAACTTTTTGAGCGTTTCGGTCAGGTCGTTGCCCTTAAGATCACGGGCGGCGAGCGGATCGATCCGCCGCTTCCAGGCCCGAAGCGCACCGGTCGGCCTGTTGCCTCCGGGGCTGAAGCGTTCGTCGAGTCCGACGGCGACGTCTTTGGGGTGATCGACGGCTTCGAGCATGAGATGGTCGATATAGGCCACTTCGTCCATCGGCTCGGTAATCGACATCCGAAACACGCCGTTCTCGGCCTTAAGCTGGTTCGAATCGATCCGCAGGGCTTCGTCGCGGTCCGGCTGCGAGTATACGCCAGGAGCGACGAGATATCCGAGACCGCCACCGCCGAGAAAATCACCGAGACAGACGAAACGCTCACCGTTCCAGGTGAACAGAACGGGGCAACTGCCGGTTTTGCGGTTATTTTCGGCCATGGCGAGCAGTTGGTTGGCCGGCACGTTCAGCTCGGATTGCATGACACCGTCGGGCCAGCGCATCCGCAAAAGCGGCACGGTTCGAACGCCAGCGGTGCCCAGGACGACCGGTGCCTGGCTTTGAGCGAGTTCGGCTGAAGGCGTCGTGTGTTCGTAAGGCACGAACAGGCCCTGACCCTCCAGGGCGATCTTCGCGCCCAGGCCATGCGGGTTGGTTCGCATGTGGTCAAAGCTGCGCTTCCAGCGGCCGCCCAGGTTCAGGGCGATCCAGGGCCGGTCGGCCGTTTCGTTCACGGCGACGAATGGCCCGGCGTCGGTCCACAGAACCAGTTCCGGCAGGGGCGTGGCCATTACGTCGACGATGGACATGCCGACACTGCTTGAAGCGTTGCCTGACCCGACGGCCACGGGGAATTCCCGCGTCACGAACTTGTCGCCGTCGAGCCGCGACCACATCGGCAAGGGAATCGACTGGTCACGCGGCAGGCCGATCAGTTCCATGCGACCGTCAAGGTCGAGGTCGGCCGTGGTGAGCTGCGTGTAGATGCGCGGATCCATGGGCATCGATCCGAATTCCAGAAGGGGGCCCTCGCCGACACGCGACTGGATGCGATTGACGAGAACGGCGACTTTGCCGGAGAGGCCATGGAGAACGAGATCGCTTCGGCCGTCGTGGTTCACGTCCGTGGTGAGCACGCCGGTGATTCTCGGGTCGATAAGAGCGGCCGTCGCGCCCAGGTTCATCGGCGTGAACTTGCCCTGACGGTCATTGAACAGGATCTTCGGCAGGACATTGTCATGCACCAGGATGACGTCGAGATCCCGGTCGTCGTCGAAATCGCCTGCGGCGATTCCGGTGTGCGGGGCGTCGTCGCCACCCATCGTTTCGCTTTTCGGCCAGGGCGAAAACGCCAGAGAAAGGCCGCCGCGAGCCGGCAGATCAGCCGGTGCCACGGCCAGCGGGGCCCAGTTGTCGGCCGGCCGGCCTGGCACGGGCGGGGGCACTCCGTCGTTGCGGAAGATCAGATTGGTCTGGCCGACAGGTTCCGCCGCCCGGAAGAGCCGGTCGTTATCGGCGTGGCTGTACTGGATCACGTAAAGATCCAGGTCGCCGTCCTGGTCGAGATCGAGCCAGCGGGCCGTCAGGCCGATCGCGGGAATTTCGGGCACGCCGATCAAATAGGAAACGTCGTCGAACCAGTCGCCCAGGCTGCGCAAGAGCCGGTGTTCACGCAGGCCGGTCAGGAAGATGTCGACACGGCGATCGGCATCGAAATCGGCCACGGCGACGCCCGTGGAAGGATGATCGACCGGTACTCCCCAGGCGGTCGAACGATCTTCGAACCGGCCTTCGCCGAGATTGATCAGCAGGCAGTCACGCACGCCGGACGGTGAAACGACGGCCGAGCAGGCGTAAAAGTCGAGCTTGCCGTCATTGTCGAAATCAGCCGCCGCGACGGCCATGCCGAACCGCCGCCGCACGGCCTGCAGGTTCGCCGTTTCGCGCGTCGAAAAGTCTTCCTCGGTCGCCCAGCGGCAGCCGTTCTCGAGCTTCACGTCCAGCTTGCGAAGTTCCGCGAATTTCGGCGGTGCAGGCAATTCGCCAGGGCCTTCGGCTTCGGCTTTTTTCTCTCGGCGATAAGGCGGATTGACGATCCGGGCGTATTTGCCCATCTCTCCGTAGAACGTCTCCGCCGTTTCGCCGTAGGCGGCCGCGTTCTGCTTGGCGTTGAGCTTCGTCCAGCGCTCGATCGTCGCACGCTGCTCGGCCCTTTTGCCGGCCATCGCATAGGCAAGTTGCAGCCTGTAAAGCGCGGGCACCAGGTAGGGATTGCAGGAAAGAGCCCGTTCGAAGATTTCGATCAGCTCCGGAGCCTCTTCCGGACCGGCGGGCTGATTCGGATCCGCGGGGCTCGTGAGCGTCGAACCGACCTTATACCAGGCATGACCGTCACCCGGATCCTTGACTGCGACGATACGGAAATCGCGATGCGCGTCGGCGATCCGGCCCACATATTCCAGAATGATGCCCCGGCAAAAGTGAGCGTGCAGGTTCGTCGGTTCACGTTCGATGACACCGTCCAGCAGCTCGAGGGCTTCGTCGAAATTCGACTTCGCCGGGCCCGTGCCGGTCCGGTCCTCCTTGGCGGCTTCGGCCTCCGTGCCCGTCTGGTTCAGCCGGGCGATGGCAAGGTTGATCTTCGCGGCGTTCCATTCCGGCTGAAGGGCGACGACTTCGCGGAAAGCCTCTACCGCCTGATCGTATTCGTAACGTTCCATGTGGCCCAGGCCACGAAAATGGATGTCGACCCACGGACCTTCCGGCGGCGCGGCGGGATCGACGGCGACCGTCTCCGGCGGGATGATCGGAGCGGCTTCGGTCCGCGCCCTGTCCAGATTCGCACTCGATACGACGATCGCCGCTTCAGCCGGCTTCTTGTTCTCGGCGGCCGGTTGACTCTCATCGACCGGACCGAACTGTACAGGATCGACGGTAATATCCGGCCCTGAAAGCAGATAGAACCCGCCACCGACAGCGGCGAACACCAGAGCGACTCCGATCACCCAGGCGGCCCGGAACCACACGGGAGACCCGTCGTCCGACGGCCTCGGCCCGATCGGCCCCGGGGGAATCTCCTTGAAAAACGGTGAACTCATCGTGGCACGCTCTTCTGATGTATCCGGCGCTCTGGCGGAGGATGCGCCGATTCGTGTGGAGCACGAGTGATTTTTCGCACTTTCGGGACGAGGCCGGCTTCGTACCGGTCATGGCGGACTCAACCAGTATAAAACGAGTCGAACCTGTGGGACAACAACCGATGGCCCCGCCGCCGCTCACGTTCCGCGCGCTGCGCGGCGAGATCGACGGGCCCCACGACGATTTTCTCGCCAGGGCCCGGGTCGGCCTGGGCGAGGATGCGGCCGTCGAAGTCGACGATCATCGAACCGCCCGGCCAGCTGAACGGCGGATAATTGGCCAGCGAAGCCGCCTGATTGCAAGCGACGACGTGGGCCATGCTCTCCACGGCCCGAACGCGGTTGAAGAGCGTCCACCAGTCGAGCGGCGGCGTGGCGCCCCAGGGATCCATATAGGCCGAAACCCGCACCAGAACCTCGGCGCCATTGACGGCCAGGCCGCGTATCACTTCCGGAAACAGCCAGTCATAACACACGGCCACGCCGATTTTGCCAAGCTCGGTTTCGACCACGGGAAAGAGCGTGCCCGGGTCGGCCGTCAGTGTGGCGGGGCTGGTGTGGATCTCCCAGGGCAGCCAGGGCTGCACCTTGCGGTATTTCATCAGAAGCCCGTCCGGGCCGATCAGGCAGGACGTATTGAATACGTGGCCAGGCAGGGCGGGATCGACCTCCAGAAACGTGCCGGCCACGATGTGAACGCCCAGGCGCTTCGCCGTGGCGGCATACAGATCGGTGAACTCGTTCGGAACCGGGACGGCGAGCCGGTCGATCAATTCCTCGACGGTGGAATAGACCGGCGCGGCATGGACGAATTCCGGGAATACGACGAGTTTGACGTCGAAAAACGGTTCATAGCCGACGACGGCGTTTTCGATCATGCCGATGCATTTCGCGACACGTTCGGGGTACGCGGAACGATCGCGCGGGCAGGGGAAGTCGGTCTGACAGCAGGCGGCATAGTAGCGATTCATTTGGCCCGAATCTCTTTCGTGGCTCGATTTTCCGGCCGCCGCGGATTTCGCCTCGTTCGATCGGGCGATCGAGTCCTGCCGGCCGCGTCGTCGCCAGGGCGCATGCGTGCTTTCTTACGGACGTCGCTCTCATTATCGTCAGCCGGGCCGCGACGGCCATGCCTTTCCCTGAAGAACGGAAGCTCCGGTCCGTAACTGAAGATTGACCGCATGCCGGCGCGACCACTATGATTTGACGTTTCGGGTTCGCAGGCCAGAACGTAACGCGCCCGAAAACGAACCGAGCCAGTGGGACGAGGAACCCTGAACGTGTCGAATACGTGCGTCGTCGGGCTGCAATGGGGTGACGAGGCCAAGGGAAAGATCGTGGACCTGCTCTGCGACGACCACGACACCGTCGTGCGTTACCAGGGCGGAGCGAACGCCGGCCACACGGTGATCGTCGGCGACAAGACGTATAAGCTATCGCTGATTCCGACCGGAGCGGTACGCCCCGGCGTCGATTGCGTGATCGGCAACGGCGTCGTCATCCACCCCCCGATGCTGCTGGCCGAAATGGACCGGCTGAGCGCCCAGGGCGTCGATTTTTCGGGCAGACTTCACATCAGCGACCGGGCCCACGTGATCTTTCCGTATCACCTGGAAGAGGAACGCTGGTCCGAAGAATCGAATACTTCCAGCGAACGGCTGGGCACGACCCGGCGCGGAATCGGCCCCTGCTACAAAGACAAGGTCGGCCGGGTTCACGGCATCCGGATGGGGGAACTCTTCCGGCCCGATCATCTGCGTGAGCGGCTCGGCCGCGTGCTCGAATTCAAGAACCGGATTCTGGGCGCCACGCTGAAGCCCTTCGAACCGCTGAACGCCGACGCGATTTGCGACGAATATCTCGGATATGCCGAGCGTCTTCGGCCCTTCGTCACCGACACCGCCGCCTGGATGGCGAACGCCGTGAAAAGTGGCCGCAAGATCCTGTTCGAAGGGGCCCAGGGCTCGCTTCTGGATATCGATTACGGCACGTTTCCTTACGTCACGTCTTCGAATTCGTCGGCGGCCGGCCTGGGCACAGGTTCCGGCGTTCATGCACGGCACATTGACCACTGGGTCGGCGTGGTCAAGGCTTACACCACCCGCGTGGGCGGCGGCCCGTTCCCGACGGAACTCGATAACGAAATCGGCCAGCGGATCCGCGACCGGGGCCGCGAATACGGCACCGTGACGGGCCGGCCGCGCCGCTGCGGCTGGTTCGACGCCGTGGCAGTGCGTCACTCGGCCTGGGTCAGCGGGGCGACGGAACTGAGCGTCATGCTGCTCGACGTTCTCTCCGGGTTCGAGACGATACGTGTCTGCACCGGTTACCGCCGGCCCGACGGCACGCTGCTCGACTGGTTCCCGGCGTGTCTCGAAGAACTCGGCCAGGTTACGCCCGTTTATCAGGACCTGCAAGGCTGGAGTGAAGACGTCACGGCTGTGCGCCAGTGGAAGGACTTCCCCGTGAACTTCCGCGAATACGTCCGTTTTCTCGCGGAGCAGGTCGATGTGCCGGTCAGGCGCGTGAGCGTCGGCCCGGAACGGACTCAGACCGTCGCAGTTCCGGCGGGATCGTGGTAAGATAGGGTATCGACCAGGTGCGGAAGCGTTCGGATCGTATGACGCTTCCGTTCTCGAGTCCGTTTTCGCTCGAAACCGACACTGAGGCGAATTCACAGCCATGAGCAGCGCCGCGACGGCCATGCATCCATTGACCGAGGAAGGGCGACAGCGGCTTGCGGAAATCGGCCTGACCCGCGAGCAGTTGCCCAGGCATGCGGCCATCATCATGGACGGCAACGGCCGGTGGGCTCAGCAGCGTGGCCTGCCGCGCGTTTTCGGCCACCGCCGCGGGATCCAGAGCGTCCGCGCCGTCACCGAAGAGTGCCGGCGGCTGGGCCTGGAACAGCTTACGCTGTACTGCCTTTCGGTCGAAAACTGGAAGCGCCCGCAGCGTGAGATTCGCTTTCTGATGCGATTGCTGCGGCATTTTCTGATCGTCGAGCGGGACGAAATGGCCGCCGAAAACATACGTCTTGCGATGATCGGCGAGCGGGAAGGGCTGCCGCCGGAAGTGCTCGACGAGATGGACCGCACCGTCGAAATGACACGCCATAACACCGGCATGACGCTGGCCCTGGCCGTGAATTATGGCGGACGCACGGAGATCGCCAAGGCCGCGCGCCGCATCGCCGAACGGGTCGCCAGGGGCGAAATCGCTCCCGAAGCGATCGACGACGAACTCTTCGCAGCCCATCTCGACACCGCAGGCATGCCCGACCCCGATCTGCTGATCCGCACCGCGGGTGAGATGCGCGTCTCCAACTATCTGCTCTGGCAGATTTCGTATTCCGAAATGTGGGTGACGGACCTCAACTGGCCCGATTTCCGCGAAGAGCATCTGGCGGAAGCCTTCCGGGCTTACGCGGGGCGCAAGCGCAAATTCGGCGGTCTGACGAAGTCCTGAACCGCCAGCGAGGTTATGTCCGGATGCTTCGACACAGGTTGCCGGTCAGCGTCTGCCTGATCGCCGCGTTCACGGGCATTCTGATCGTGGACGGCTGGACGGCTCCCTATCACGTTTTGTGGATGACGCTCGTACTCGCCGCAGGTGCCCTTGCGGCATACGAAGCGACACCCCTGCTGGCCGCGACGGTGGGCCGGCCGATCGCCGTGCCGCTCTACGCGGGAACGGCCCTGTGCCTCGTTTCGAACGTGGCGGCGGCCGTCGCCGGCTCGGGCGGCGCCCTGGCACTCGGCCCGATGGGCTGCGCCCTGGCGCTTTCCGTCTGCTGCACGCTGGCCGCGGGTGTCCGGCTTTTTGACGACGAAACGCACGTGCTTCCGCGCGTGGCCTCGACGATCACGGGCATCGTCTATGTCGGCGTTCTCGGCTCGTTTCTGGCTCAACTGCGGTTTCTGCACGGGCCGGATCGGGGCCTTTTCGCCCTGGCGCTCGTGGTGGGCGCGACGAAGGGAACGGACATCGGGGCTTACACGTTCGGCAAGCTCTTCGGCCGGCACCTGATGACGCCGAAGCTCTCGCCCAAAAAGACGTGGGAAGGTGCGGCAGGCGGCTTGATATTCGCTGTGGCGATCGTCGCGGGTCTGTGTCATCTCGAACGGATCGTGACCGGGCAGATGGCTCTCCCGGCCTGGCCGGGCCGGCTGGCGTTCGCCCTGGGCGTTTCGGTCGCGGGGCAGCTCGGAGATCTGGCCGAATCGATGATGAAACGCGAAGCGGGCGTGAAAGACGCATCGTCGGTCATTCCAGGGTTCGGTGGCGTGCTGGACTTGCTCGATTCGCTGATGTTGGCGGCTCCGGCGGGTTGGGCGATCCTGACGATTCTCGGATGAATCGTTTCGACATCCTGACCGGTTGCGCGTTGAGTTTTCGGCCCTGTTGCGGGATAATCAAGGGATACTCGAACTGCAGGAAAACTGCGAGCTGCGCCCGAACAATCGGTAAGGACCGGTCATGCCTGATTCCCCCGTTTCCGTGACGATCGCGCTGGACAGCCACGACGAAGAGCTGGCCGTTCTCGGAAGCCGAGATCAGTACCTGAGACAAGTCCGGGACTTTCTCGGCATCAAGATTCTGGCACGCCATGGCGAGTTACGGCTCGACGGCGATGCGGACCGGATCGATCGCGCGCAGAAGGTTTTCGACCAGCTTCGACAGCTCTACCGCAAGAAGGTCACGATCACTTCCGCCGAAGTCAGCCGGATTCTGGACGAGTCGAGCCCCGTGCAGGCGATTGCCGCCGTCGGAGTGCCGGTATCGACCGAGCTGGAAATTCGCGAAGGCGCCAAACTGATCCGCCCCCGTACCGAAGGCCAGGCGGCCTATCTGAAATCGCTGCGTGAAAACGAGCTGGTTTTCGCACTCGGCCCCGCCGGCACGGGCAAGACCTATCTGGCGGTGGCGATGGCCGCCGCGGCGCTGCGGTCCGGATCGATCAAAAAAATCGTCCTGGTGCGACCGGCCGTCGAGGCGGGCGAGCATCTCGGCTTTCTCCCCGGCGATCTCGAAGCCAAGATCAATCCCTACCTCAGGCCGCTGCTCGACGCCCTCCATGACCTGATGGAATACGAGCAGATCCGCCGCTACATGAGCAACGACCTGATCGAAATCGCACCGCTGGCCTACATGCGCGGGCGCACGCTCAACGATGCCGTGATCATTCTGGACGAAGGCCAGAACGCCACCATTCCCCAAATGAAAATGTTTCTGACGCGTATGGGCACCAATGCCCGAATCGTGGTGACGGGCGATCCGACCCAGAACGATCTCCCGCCAGGAACGCCCTGCGGCCTGACCGACGCCGCCAACCGCCTGGGCGGCATCGCAAGCGTCGGCATCGTTCGGCTGACCAAGGCCGATATCGTCAGACACCCGCTCGTGCAGGCGATCGTCAACGCGTACGAGAAATCCGCCCACGAATGACCGGAGCGGCGAACCGGCTTTCGGTACGGTCCGGCCCCACAGGACTCCGCAACCAGTCAGCCCCATGAACCTTCCGAGACGACGCCAGAAACTCGCACGGCCCATCCGTCAGACCCAGGTGGACTTCGGTTCCGACAGGTCGAGCCGGCATCGCGATCGCCGTCTCCGAATCCTGATCATGGCGGCATCCTGCCTGGTTTCTGCCGTTCTTGTGCACGGCAAGGGCCCGACCTTCGGCTTCCGTCTGGGTCAGCGGCCCAGCCGGGACTTGCGCCTTAACGTGGACGAAATTCAGCGCCGCAACATCTTGCGATCCAACGCTCTACGCCAGATTCGCGAGGACGGTGTCGCTCCGCGGATGATCCATGATCCCAGACCGATCGAGAATCTCATCAAGTCGCTGGAAGACCTTGGCGCCGCGGCCGGAAAAGTGCACCAGGTCGAAGAATTGCCTCCGAACCTGATTCAGTCCTGGGGCATGATCTCCAAAGCACTTTTCGAAAACCTGCGTGAGGCCAACGACATTCCCGAGCGGCGCGACCAGTTCGCCCGAGAGCTGCGCGAAGCGTTCAACCCGATCCTCCGCGAAGGGATTCTAGGCTCCGCGCCGTTGCCGCGCATCGACCAGAACGCGACTCAGTTCGCGATCCGTCTCGAAAACGAGCCGGAGCAGCGATCGCGCATCGTGACCCGCGACAAAGTCTCGCCAGACCGCCTCTCTCGCCAGGAGAGCGAATTCGCCAGCCATTTCGTTTCGAGCTTCCGTCCGCCGGAACTCGGTCAGCGGCTTTTCGACCTGCTCGACGACAAACTGGCCGGCGTACCGACACTGACCTACGACGAGCGGGAAACGCTGCGAGCCAGGGAACAGGCCCGGGCCGAAGTTCAGGACATTTTCGACCCGTTCAAGGTCGGCGACCTGATCGTGCAGCAGAATCAGCCGATCGACGCCGAAACGCTCGACCTGCTTCGCCTGGAACACGAAAGATACGTCTCACAGCTCTCGTTTTCGGACATTTTCGAACGCTGGCTCGCAGCCTTCGGGCTTTGCATCTCGCTTTACGCGCTTTTCGGCTACTACCTCGCGTGCAACGAGCCCCGGCTGGCCGGAGACTCTTCGAAAATCTTGCTGTTATGCCTGTTGATCAACATCAGCCTGGCCGCCATGCGGGTTCTGACGATTCAGAGCTGGGACGCCGAGGCGCTGCCCGTGGCCGTGTGCGGGATGGTGGTGACGATCGCCTTCGGTATGGACGTGGCGATCATGTTCACCCTGGGGCTTTCGCTTCTCACATGTCTGGCCCTCGGGGCCGGCATCGACGAGCTGATCGTCCTGGCGGCGGGAACTACGGCCGGTATCGTCACTCTTGGCGACGTGCGTTCGCGAACGAAGCTCATCAAAGTCGGCACGACGATCGGCACAGCCTTCTTCCTGCTGACCTGGGTTGCCGGTCTCTGGCAGAGTGACCCGCTCGACCTCATCCTGGCCACGAGCCTGTGGCGTGGCGTCTGGGGCATCATGGCCGGGTTTTTCCTTGGTGGAATTCTGCCGTTTCTCGAGTCTTACCTCGGCCTCATCACGGGTATCAGCCTGCTGGAACTGGGCCAGGCCCGGCATCCGCTGCTGCAGGAACTCGTGCAGCGGGCCCCCGGCACGTACAATCACTCGATGACCGTCGGCGTTCTGGCCGAATCGGCGGCCGAAGCCATCGGGGCCAATGCGCTGCTGGTCCGCGTGGGGGCTTACTTCCACGACATCGGCAAGATGGTCAAACCCGAATATTTCATCGAAAACCAGCCTCGGGGTCAGGCGAGTAAGCACGACAACCTGAAACCCGCCATCAGTACGATGATCATCATCGGCCATGTGAAGGACGGCTATGAACTGGGCCGGGAACACAACCTTCCCGAACCGATTCTGGACCTGATCCTGCAACATCACGGCACGACGCTCGTCGAATATTTCTATCGCGAAGCAGCCAAGCGTGACGCATCGGCCATCGACCCGGTCGGTATTCACGAAAGCGCGTTTCGATATCCCGGGCCAACGCCGAAGTCGAAGGAGGCCGCCATCCTGATGATCTGCGACGCCGTCGAATCGGCCAGCAGAACGCTGTCGGATCCGACGCCGGCCCGCCTCGAAGCTCTCGTCGACGAATTGACCAACAAACGCATCCATGACGGTCAGTTCGACGAATGCGGGCTGACGCTCAAGGAACTCGCCGCGATCAAAAAAAGCCTGACCGTGTCGCTGATGGGGCTTTATCACCTCCGTATCACCTATCCGGAAGCCAAATCGGCCTGACCCCCATGCATCACGCCGATCCGGACACCCACACCGTTTATGTCCACGACCGGCAAAGGTCCGAGCCGCTCGACGCCCGCCGCCTCGAATCGCTGATCCTGAGCATGATCAAGCATTTGCGCATCGCATCGGCTGAGCTGCACGTGCTCATCGTCGACGATCGCGAGATCGCCGAACTGAACATGCGTCACCTCGGTCACGAAGGGCCGACGGATATCATCACGTTTCCGGTGTCAGAGCCTGGCGACGAGCACCTCGAGGGCGAACTCGTGATCTCCGCCCCCTGGGCCGCGCGTGTCGCCAGTGAAAACGGCGATGAACCGTTCGACGAAATCGCCCTCTACGCCGCGCACGGGCTGCTGCACCTGACCGGACAGGACGACCTTTCCGCCGACGACTTCCAGGCCATGAAGCAGCGCGAATACGACGTGCTGCGGGCCGTCGGCGCGATGATACCCAAAGGCCGGTTCGAACACGACGACACCCCTGAAACACGGAGCTGAAGGTGTCGTCCGTACGGTGTAAGGCTCTGGTCATTCGTGCCACGGACGTGTTCAACACGAGCCGGATCTTCACGCTGTTCACCCGTGAGCTGGGCCGGGTCGACGCCCTGGCACAGGGTTCGCGGCGACTGAAAAGCCCTTTCGAAAATGGCCTTGACCTATTGTCGGTGTGCGATATTGTGTTGCTGCGAAAAAGCGGAGACTCGCTCGACTTGCTCACGGAAGCGATGCTCGTCGAACGGTTCGGCTCGCTGCGGCAAAACCTTCCGGCCATGTTCGCCGGGTGTTACGTCGCCGAATTGCTGAATGACTTGACTCACTCCCACGACCCGCACCCGAAGTTGTTCGAAGCGGCGGTGATCACGCTCAGGAACATGACGGACCCGGAACTGCTGCGACGCCGTGTCCTTCGCTTCGAATTGGCCATGTTGCGGGAGCTGGGATTGATGCCGAGTCTGGATCATTGCGTGCACTGCGGTTCGGAGTCGGCGATCGCTCAGGCGAGCGATCGTGTCGCCTTCGGGCTCGCCGTGGGCGGGGTCTTGTGCCGGGATTGCCGCAACGGTCAGCCGCATGTCGCGACTCTCACGCGATCGACGCTCGAACTTTTCGGGCATTTGAGCCGGCCAGGACAGGAGTGGCGCACGGCGGGGTCCTACAGGGACGAAGCCGCCGCACGCGACGTCATGTCAGCCGTCATTTGCCACCTTCTGGGCCGGAGGCCACGAATGCACAGATACCTGCACGGCGAAGCGATCGGCTGAAAGGCCCGGGGATTCGCAAGTCGCGTCAGGTTCGCCGGCTCCGGATCGATCGTACCAGTCCAATCATCGGCCAGTGGTGGCGAAGGATCGCTCCCATGTATTCAGAAAGCGCAAGGATGCGCGAATTCGACCGATATCGCGGTTTCGCGAAGACATTGATCGTGGCAATGACCATGGGCTTGTCGGGTTGCGCCAGCGGCGCGACTTCCGTCTGGTCGAGGTGGTCGATGACCCGCGACCAGGGCATCGCCAAGGGCATCTCCGACGAAGAATACGATGCCGCCAGGGGCACGAAGGAACGCTTCGGGCCGCTCGGCGTGGTCGATTATCTGCGCGGCAAGGACAAATCCCAGTCAAAGACCAACGCCGCCGAAGTCGCCGCCGATTCGCTCAAGAAAACCACCAGCCGCGATAACTGGAAGCTGCAGCAGGTGAAGGCTGACCCGGAAACCGAGGCCGAGTTCGAAGGTGCCGAAAAGGCCTTCCAGCAGGGCCAGTTTTCCTCGGCGAAAAAGACCTTCGCACGGCTGGCCAAACGCCGCAAGGGCACTCCCTTCGGTGAATCGGCCCAGTTCTACGTCGCGGAATGTGCGTTTCAGAATAGCGATTTCGTCACCGCACACAACGCTTACGAACAGCTCGTGGCCGATTATCCGGGCACCCGCTACCTGGACAGGGTCGTCGAACGGGAATACGCCATCTCCCGCCAGTGGCTGGCCGCGGCGGGTATGAACGTGCCCAATCGTGCCGAAGAGAATTCCGTCTCGATGACGCCAGGCGCATTTCGCGACAAAGGCCCGCAACTGATGACGCCTGCCGTGCCTGGCACCGACACGCCCGCGAAGCCCGCCGATTCGAAAGACAGGGACGACGGAGTCAAGAAAGTCTCGACCGAGGATTCGTCAGCCGACGCCGGCGCCGGTTCGGAAGTGAAAATCGCCACCGATCTGCCCGTGCCGCTGGAAAAAATGCCCTGGTATGCACGCCTATCGGGCATGTTGCCCAGTGTCGACGTGCGCGGCCATGCCTTCGCAGCGCTCGAACACGTACGGCACCACGACCCGACCGGCCCGCTGGCCGACGATGCCACGCTTCTGCTCGCAGATGCCTACTTTCAGGCACATGACTACGAAACGTCGTCCGTCTACTACGACCAGTTCCTGAGCGACTTCCCCAAGAGCCCCATGTTCCGCGAGGCTCAGGAGAAAGCCATCCTGGCCAAGATCAATTCCTACATCGGCCCCGAATACGATGCCCAGAGCCTGGAAAAAGCGCGGGAGCTGATCCAGCAGACCTTGGCGAACTATCCGGACAGGCCGCGTGAGGAACAGAAGAAGCTGTACCGCATGCTCGACCTGATCACCGACCAGGAAGCCGAACGCTCCTATATGGTGGGCGATTACTACCGGCGGACCGGCAAGGCCATGGGCGCCGAATTCTACTTCGGCAAGGTTATCCAGAAGTATCCGAACAGCGTCTGGGCCGAGAAAGCCCGTGAGCAGATGGTCGAAGTGGCCAAGATGCCCCGGAAGTTCTCGGCGCCTTCGAAGATCATGACGCAACCCGGTGCCGCCGATCCGCTTTCGATCAACCGCGGCTCATCCGGCGCACCGACTCAAATGAGCGGCCCGAACGGCATGTTGGGACCCTGATCATGACCGCATTCGAACCCAGCCAATCCCGGCGAACCGTCAGCGAAGCACGATCCTTGCGCATCACACGCAGGGCCTGGCTTCGGGGCGCGGCCATACTGCCCTCGATCCTGTCGATCGGCTGCGGCTACTCGGTCAGGCCGCCGTATAACCGCGAGATCCGCACGGTGTACGTGCCGATCTTCCGGTCGCTGACGTTCCGGCGCGACCTGAACCTCATGCTCACCGAGGCCGTCGCCAAAGAAATCGAGAAACGCACGCCTTACAAAGTGGTCGGCACGCCCGACGGTGCGGACAGCACGCTTTCGGGCGAGGTTATCTTCGCGGACAAGAACCTGATCGTCGAAAACCCGCAGAACCTGCCGCGCCAGCTTTCGGCCGACCTGGTGGTGAACGTGCGCTGGACTGACAACCGCGAGAACACGAGCGACCCGAAAGACGTCGGCAGCGTGACGATGCGCGAGACGGTCACCTTCAGCCCCGAATTCGGCGACACCTCGATGATGGCCTATCAGAAAGCCTGCCAGAAAATGGCCGAACAGATCGCATCGATGATGGAAGAGCCGTGGTGAGTTTGGGCAAAAGCCCGGTCCGAAGTGCCGTTTGCCGTGGCACTGGTTTTTCCCGTTATCCGGAGAACGACTTCGGAGGTTTTCGCTGCCTGTTTCCTTCTTCGATCAGTTTCTCAGCCGAACACACGAGCTTTCGACCTTCTTCGTAACATCGATCGAAAAACATGTCTTTCGCCAGTTCGATCATGCGGATCGCATCTTCGAAGAATGAGTTCTTCACCGGGTTCCTGCTGCGCCGGATCTTGTCTCGAAGCCGGTCCGAAGCTTTGGCAAGATTCGTTTGCGGTAATAAATAGGATCTAACTCCGAACAGCGGGTAAGCGCTGGTCCCGAATAGTATGCCCAGCGTTTCGGAAATGGAATTCGCATCATTGAACGGGGCGATCATTCTTTCGCCGTCGATTGTCCGATCCGATTCCTTATCCTTGTCGTGATCGCTCAATGCGTCGTTCCCTCGAATCGGCAGATCGAGATCAGAATCTTGCACTGGCAGATAAGGGCCGAGGTAATACCAATCCGGGAATTTGTTCCACTGCCTCACGGGATCCAACCTGGCCAGCGCGGCCATCAACGCTCCATTCGATTCGAGAAGCGCAACGCGGCATTCGTCTTCTCTCCTCCCGGACTTGCGGGAAAGCCATCGGACATTCGCTTTCGAAGCATTCGCCCAAGGATCGATGCTTTTCCAGTCCATTTTCGAACCCTTCCCAAATGACGTCGACAGCCGTCGAATTTATAATGCTATCTTTTGACACGCAATAGTCAGGGCTTGAATAGTACGAAAAATCAATTCCGGGCCTCTTTTTGGGCAGACCAGGCTCGATAGGCACGCGAAAGCAGCAGGGCGCCGCACGCCTGTTCGGAACTGGGGTTGCTCTTCGCTCATTCGACCGAACAGGGAGAACGAGCCGGAAGCGAAAGCGAAATAAAGGTTTACTCAAGAGCATTCTCTTGCGGACGCTGGATACGTAAGTCTCTCCGAAGCGAACACTGGCGATGACCTCCAATCGAAGGCAATTGATGCTGAATTCGTTCCGTCACTGACGCTTCCGGCTCGTTTCGGACAGCGCAAATGCAATGTGTGTGGCGAACACTCGTGACGCCGCTTCTCTTATTGCTGCCTCTGTGGAAGAGGCGTCTTGCCTCTTTCGCATCCGAGACTATCAATCGAAGTTCTTCGTTCTCGATCAAATGCTGATTTGACTGATAGGTATGGCTCGATGGTCAAGCGGAAGAGGCGGGCTGCCGCTTCCGCTTCGATCCGCCGTCATTTTTCCGAATCGTCGATCGGCTTCACCGAGCCGGAACCGCCGCTGCGGAGGGTCGTCGAATTGCCGTTGGCTCCACCGGAACGGGCAGGGGAGGTCGGCGTTTCGACGTCGATCAGCACCAGGGTCTCCGTCTGAGTCGGAACGGTGCCCGGGATTCGCAGGTTAAGGAAGCCGTTCTTGTTCTTCAGCAGCATGCCGGGGTGAATTCCGCCGGAGATCACGAGCGTCTGGCCAATCGTCCAGCGCACGGTCTGAATCAACCGGCTCGAAACGACTTCAGGCACGTCGACGGTCACTTCGTTCGCGCCTTGTTCGCGGCCGGCCAGGACACGTGTCTTGATCATCGTCTTGACGGTGTTGCAGCTCAGCTCGATCGAACCGTCCACGGCGTTGCCTTCGTACGTCAGCAGCGGGCTGAATTGGAGGGCGACGCCTTCGGTCAACTGGTTGAACGAAGCTTCGGTCGACTGGTTGTTGGCTGTTGCCTGGCGCTGGAGGCCCGGGTTATACGGCTTTTTCTCGCCCGTCGACATCGTGAGCTTCTGGCCGTTGATCATCTCAACCTGCTGGTCGGCGAGCAGTTCGAAGCCCTGATAGACCTGCATCTGGGTGATCGCCATGGTGGCGTCGGTCAGGCTCATCGTCCAGATCTGCTGCCCCTGGGGACCGCCGCCGAGGAGATTCATCCGCGACAGGACCATGTAACGCCAGCGAGGGTCAGCCGCGGCGACGAACCGGATGCGAACCTTGAGAATGTCGGCCGTGGAGTCGGTGAATCGCTCGACGATCTCGCCCACCTGCTTGAGGACTTTGCTGTCATGGTAGGCTTTGACCTGTTTTTTGTCGGCGACGAGAGCCGCGACTTTCGTCCCGTGCCAGATGCCCGTTCCGTAGCGGCGGATGATCCAGTCAATGATCGCGTTCTGGGGCGGGATCGTCTGGTCGTGCGGCAGTTCCATGTAGCGCGAGATGGGGTAACTCATCCAGCGATGGCCGGCTTCCTCGAACCCGGCGGCGTCCGAAGGCGATTCTTCCGCATCATCGCTTTTGGGGGCCTGACGCGGCGGGCGGGATTCTTGCGTCAACGCGACTTTCCGGCTTCGAACCGGTTCCAGGTCGCCTTCGCCGCTGGGGCGAGGCGATTGAGCGTGCGACGTTTTCGAAACGAGGGCCGCGCAACTGGCCCACAGCGAACCGAACAGTGCTCGGCGACGATTCATGGGTGGAGCCTCCCTGCACGCGAATTCCAGGAGCGTATTGAGATTCCGAACCGGCCCATCCGTGGACGGTTACGAGAGATAACGCCATCCTGTATCCGAAAGACAAAAATCGCTCAAGTCCAACTTGGGAAATTCCGAAGAGCCCGGCGCGATCTGAAGATCAGCTGCCGGACCTGCGAACTCCCAGATTTCCGGATTGGCCCGAAGCGTTCATCGAGCTGGCGGCCGGGTCGACACCGAGCGGCTCGATCGTCGGCCGGGCGTCGATCAGGCGGCGAAAGGCGATGTCGTAGCCGAGGTGCTGAACGACGTCGAGAATCTGGGTCGTCTGTCGTATACCGATGGCGTTGGACACGTTCAGAAGTTCTCGCTGGTTGTCGGAAAGGCCCGACATCTCCAGGCGGGGGTCTTCAGTCAGCTCCTCGTTCGCCATGAAGTCGAGCGAGAGCCCGACCGCTTTGGCGAGTCGATACGCGTTCTCGAGACCGGGATTCGACTTCCCGGCCAGAATTCGCGAAACTTCGGAATCGCTGACGCCGGACGTCCGCGACAGTTTCTGCTGATTCCAGCCGAGTCTGACCAATTGGCGGTAGAGTTTTTCTGCGTATTTCATAACCCGTATCTTAGAAAATTTCTCCCGAAACGGGAAGTGAAGTCCACGGCTTTGCAAACTTTTCTCAAAAGTTAAGGATTGAATTGAGTTTAACGATCAAAAATCCCGTGCGTCGGATCGCCCGCACGGGAGAGTTTTTTTCGTCCAGGAGATCAGGCGGGCGATTCAGAATGCGCGTTTGACGACGTCTTCGGTCATCGAGGCGAGGATCGCCTTGGCCGGCGAATCTTCGAGCGCTTCGAGATTCTGCCGCGCGGCATCGACATAATCTCGGGCCGTTCGCCAGCAGTCGTCGATGATGCCGTCCTGGGACACGACGGTCTTGATCGCTTTCCGGCGCGAGGTCGAGTGTTCCGTATCGGTCAGGAGCGATTTGACGCTGGCGGACTCGTCCGGCGAAGCATGAGCCAGATAGCGAATCAGGGGCAGCGTCAGCTTCAGCTTGTCCAGATCGGTACCGAGGCTTTTGCCGGTGTTGCGTTCGTCGCCGAGGATGTCGAGCAGGTCGTCGACGATCTGGAACGCGATGCCCAGATTACGGCCGAACGATTCCATCGCCTCGACGACCTGCGGCTCGGATTCGGCGTAGTAAGCGCCGAGCCCGGCCGATACGGCGGTCAATTCGGCGGTTTTGCCGCGAATGATGTCGAAGTAAGTCGACTCGGTCAGATCCAGATCGCCGCGGTGATAGTTCTGGGACATTTCGCCTTCCCAGACCCGGTTGGTGGCACGTGAGATCCACTGACACGCCAGGGTGGAGCCTGTCGAAGCCGCCAGGTGGAACGCGTGAGTGAACAGGTAATCGCCCAGAAGCACGGCCGATTCGTTGCCCCATTCGACGTTGATCGTCGCGGCATGCCGGCGAACCATGGCTTCGTCGAGGATGTCGTCGTGCACGAGACTTGCGGTGTGGATCATCTCGACCACGGCCGCGAGCTGGTGATGGATCGGCCGGATGCCGCCGCACGCCCGTGCCGTGAGGAGCAACAGGGTCGGGCGCAGACGTTTGCCCTGAAACCGGGCGGCGTGATCGACCAGGCGCTGGACGAACGGCACGGAGCTTTTCAGCTCGGAGCGATAGATTTTCTCGCAGGTTTCAAGATCTTCGGCGATCGGCAGATACAAGGCCGCCAGACGGCGCCTGGTCTGTTCCAGGCCAGAAAGATCGTTCGTCACCGAGGACATTTCGATACGCTCCGTTGAGTCACGAGCACTGGACCACTTCCGGAATTCCGTTCGCGAGCCCGGCAAGGGAAATCAGGACTTCCGGCGAAATTCACCGGAACGACCGCCAGACTTGAATTCCAGCCGTATCTCTTCGATCGTCATTTCCCGATCAAGCGCCTTGCACATATCGTATATCGTAAGCGCGGCGGCAGAAACGGCCACGAGAGCCTCCATTTCCACTCCGGTCCGTGCCGTGGCCCGAACCGTCGCGTGAATGCGCAGTGTCGTAGGCGACTCTTCGCGAAAATGGATCTCCACACCGTCGAGCCCGATGGAGTGGCACAAGGGAATGAGCATGTCCGTCCGTTTGGCGGCCTGGATGCCCGCGATCCGTGCCGCCGCCAGAACGTTGCCCTTCCGGTTCGTGTCGCCACGAATCGCTTCGAGCGTCGCCGGCTGCATGCGCACCAGGCCGGAAGTCTCGGCGACACGATGCGTTACGGATTTCTCCGCCACGTTCACCATGCGGGCCTGACCTGATTCGTCCAGATGCGACCATTCCGCCATGCCTTCCATCATCCTCACTCGACCGTTCTTTCGGTACTTACCGAAAATTATAGAAACCGTACGGCACATCGCTACCCCATTTTCCGCATTCGAACGGAAATCGGTCACGAGCGGCGTCACTATCGATCCGCGCAAGATCCTTTCGGGCCGCACCATATGGCCGCCAGCCAGACGCCGTCTCGCCGCCGCACCGCAACGGGCGGTTTCGATCGAATCCAGTCTTCGAGACCCTCCGGCCAATACGATGGCCGCCGGTAAACGACAAGCCAGTCGGCATCCCGCCAGCGACTTTGTTCTTCGAACGTCATGCCTTGACGCAAAAGCGCAGGCGGCGTAAGGAACGCCGCCTGGCCGCCGGCCAGAGTCGGAACCACCGCCACCTTCTGCCCCGGCTTGACGAGCCGTTCAATTTGATCGGTCAAAGTCGAATCGACGGCATCACCCCAATAGTTCAGTTCCATCCCGCTCGCTTCGAAGCCGCGGATGCCGCCCGTGAGAGGGCTCACGTAACTCAGCGGCGAAGGCTTGAGGCAAGGGACGATCAGAAAGACAGTTCCGAACGCCCCGATGATCATGGGCGACCGGCGTGCGTAACCCGTTTCAGCCAGATTCCGGCGGATGACTTCGAAACCGGAACCTGCCAGTGCCGCGACAGCCGTCCACTGCACCAGAAACAGGCGATCGGTATCGTATCGAGCGATCGGCAGACTGAAAAGGGCCAGGAATCCCGCGGGAATCAGGCTCAAGAGCCGGTCGATTCGGTGCCCTGGAGTTCGCCAGGCGGCGAACGCTCCGACGGCGAACAGAACGAGCACGACGGGCGGGACGGCGGCGAACCACTGAACGATGGCGAAATGCCAAGGCAGGCGATCGTCGGCATAGACCTGGCCGAAGTAGGTCACGTTCAGGTGTGTCCGTTCGACGCTCGACAGGAAATAGGCCCGCAGCATGGCGGAGCTCTCGTACCAGACCCAGGGCCAGCCCGCGAACCACCAGACGGGCAAAGTCGCGACGGCTGCGAAAGCCGTAACACGTGCCCGCCACGTGGCCGGCGTGCACAGGATGACTACGACGACCCAGGGCAGGGCCAGCCAGCCCTGGAGCTTCGTCAGGCAGGCCAGGCCCGACCAGAAACCGGCTGATAGAGACCGCCGCACCGACGGCGATTCGCTCCAGCGCAACCAGGCGAAAGCCGCCGTGAGCCATGTCAGATTCAGCACGCTTTCGAGCGCTGCCAGGTGCGCATGCCCGAACACGTGGGGCAGGCAGGCATAGCAGATCGCGGCGGCCCACCCGGCCGGGCGGCCGTGACGTTTCGCGGCGAAGTGTCCGATCAGCGCCACCGTCAGGCCGAAGGCCGCTGCCGATCCGATCCGGGCCCCTTCGATATTCAGACCGGTCAGATCGGCGTCGCCGGTTATGGCGAGCCGAACCGGTTCGAGCGCAAGTGAAAAACCGCCAAGGACCCAGCGGGCCAGGGGCGGGTGGTCCGGGTTGCCGCCGAACATGCGACGGACGCCATCCGGCGAGAACGCTTCGGTTTTCAGGGCGAACGCAGTTTCCCAGTAATGCCGCCCCGGAGCGACATCCAGCGGTTCGTCGATCGTTACTCCGACGGCACTCACGCCTGCTACGACCCAAAGGAACGCGGCAAGACCAGCCCAGCGAGGGTCGGATCGTCGTCGCGGCATCGTTACGTTAGCGTCAGCGGGCATGGGGATGGCGTCACCTCTGCCGCATCATAAACGAAACGAACCGTGCGTCGAAACCGGAGATTCGCTCCAGGTTTCGGGGCACGGCCGTATCGTCGTCCGGAGACTTCGGCGAGATCTCAGATCTCGTCGGTCTTCTTCTGAGAGATCAAACGCTTGATGCGTTCATTCAGAAGAGCGCCATCGAACGGTTTCTTGAACGCGTCGTTGAAGCCCAGGGAATAAATTTCAGGGCCAGGTGTTTCACTGGTCAGGGCGATCAGAACGGTATTGATGTGATCCTGACTGCGTCGAAGGTTCTGGGCGATCTGACCGGCTTCGATCCGGCCAATCGCCATATCGATGATGATGCAGTCCGGGTGGAAACTTTCGGCACGAATGCCAGCTTCGAAGCCGGACGAAGCCGTTTCGAGCCGGAAGTCGTCCGATTCACGCAGGTGATCTTTCAGTTGCGACATCAGCGGGGCATCGGCGCCGACGACTAACACCTTGTTGTAGACTTCGGCTTCGAGATCGCCGAGCGGCATGCCATGCTCCTTGAGGAAGCGCAGCAGGTGCTCGCGGGGGATCCGCCTGTCCTGGGACCCGGGGATGCGATAGCCACGCAGCCGGCCGGAGTCAAACCATTTGCTCACGGTTCGGGGTGCCACCTTGCAAATCTTCGCGACTTGGCCGGTGGTGTAAACCTTTTTCATATCGAGGACTCCACTCGCTTCCTAGTTGTGCGAGACCTCGGAGGTTGAGTCACCAACCTTCCGGAATGGCCCGACGGTTTCTCACTCGAATCTGCCAGCGGCCGGCTCGAGAATCCTTTCTCGATTTCCTGACACCAGAGATTCACACGCAATCCTTCCTGAATGATCCGTACGGATCGCGAACGACCCGCACATTGGCGTATCAGCCCATTTCCAGGCTTCGAGCCGACAGGCTCACGCCTGTCCGTCCAGGAAGGATGTCCTTGCTCAAGGGACGTTTGCGGCCAGTTCGGACCACTGAAGGAGATCTGGCGTGTCTCCTTTTCGTAGCAGACCTAACCGTCACAACTAATTTTCGATCAGGAAGGCTCACAACTTTAATGCGGGATACTCCAAAATTGGCATTTAAGACAAAATGGGGGCAAAGAGGAGTTTTGGCAATCCCTCCGTATGCCCCGATCCTGCACGATAAAAGGAACCGGCCGCACAAATCGGTGCGGCCGGTTCGTCATCATATGCGGGGCGTCTCGAACCGAACGATTGTCCGGCTCACTCCGGCGGCAATTCCGGAAGCTGCGATTTCGATTTCGTAAACGGCAGGTTCAGCCGGAGGGACTTCAACGGCGATTCCTTCGCGGACTTCTCAGCGGGTTTCGCTGTCTCTTCGCCGCTGGCTTCCCGATGGCCGAAACCGCGCAACTTCGGCAGATTGAAGATTCGCCGCGGGCCTTTCTCTTCGGCCGCTTCCGGCTCTTCCGCCGAGGCCTTCCGCAACGCGCTGTCCTGCTTCGGCTTATCGTCGAGCCGCTTGCCGTCGATCTGGGCCTGGACATAATTGGCGGATGTCACCGGCTTCGCGTCGGCGAGCAACTGTCCCTGCAGGTTATGCTGCTTCGAAGCCGAGTTGAGAAGTTCGACGATTTCCGGATACGTCGCGCCGAGATTGGCGACCTCGCGGATCACGTCCTTCATCTCGAGCGACGAAACGACCTTCTTTTCGAAGTCGAGCGAGTTCCGCGTGATCCGCGAAATTTCGACCTTGTCATCACTTTCCGAAGCGTTCAGGATGATCGACCCGCCACCGCCCAGGACGATCGGCGTCTCCAGCCTCTGGCTATCGCCGAACAGAACGATCTCCGCCCGGTTCGATCGCGTGTAATGCACCATCGGCGGGCCTTCGCTCGGGACGACATACAGCTCGAACGGATCGTCGACCGTCGTGCCGCGCCGCCTTCGCGACTGAATTTCCGAGATCGCGGCTGCCATGTTGTCTGAGCCCTGATCCGGGCTCTGTTCCTTCATCACGGCCACCCGGCCCAGATATGCGTTTTCGGGATCCGACGTGCGCAGAGCGGCGAAGGCGCCGTAACGAATGACCGGGTCCGGGTCGTTCATCAAAGACCGAAGCGTCATCATCGCCGCGGGCTGATCCGCGGCCGCCAGGGCCGCCAAGGCGAACGCCCGCAGGTCGGCCGACTTCAGGGCCGCCTCCTTGAGCACCGCAACGCCTGATTCCTTCTGGAGATACGCCAGGGACTCGGCGGCGAAAAAGCGGGCCTGAAGATCCTTGCTCTTCAACCCATCCTCAAGAACCTCAACACCTGGCTGACCGATCCCTTCCAGCTTCAGCGCAGCAAGGCCGGCCTTTTGCGGATCCTTCAGCTCTTCATGCCATTGCGCCAGACGGGCGGCCCGGATATCGTCCCGGTCCACGATCGGCAGCAGCTTGACGACCTGGAAAAACCGGGCCTGATTCTGGTGATAGACCTGCGGAACCTTCAGCTCAAGGAATTGATCCGTCTTGGCCGTCGCGACCCCACGCGATTCCGGTCCGATCCTGACCGCGAAGCGGCGGTTGATCACGTCCTGCACCAGGGCCGATGACCGAATGCTCTGATGTTTTTCCTTAAGCGCAAGCCGATAGGGCACTTCCTTCTTGACCCTCGCCCCGCCCAGAACACGGCCGGCTTTCGGGTTCTCCGGATTCTTCGGGTCGCCGATCATGATCGGACCGAAAGCGGAAGCCAGCGGCGAACCTTCCTTGATGTCGCGCTCGGTCATCAGCACTTCCCTGAGCGTCGTCCGCATCAGGTAACCACCGGCGAGACTCGTGGTGCCACTGTTGGTCGTCAATTCCACAGTCACGTCGAGCGGATCGGAAGTCGATACGCCCGCAGGAATTGTGGCACGAACGATCACCATCGACGTATTGGGCGACTCGAGGATGCGGGCCGGCGAATCGACGCCCGCCTTACGCATCTGCGTGAGCAGTTCCTCGCGATAAACGCCCGATTCAGGGTCAGAACCGGTGCCGTTCAACCCGACGACCAGGCCGACGCCTTCGACCTTCTGCGTACGTTTGGCACCCACGATCGCCCAGTCGCCGACCGTGTCGTTCGCCTTGGGCGATGCGGACGTAAGCTTCGGGGCAGGGCTATCGGCCCCCGCGATCAGGGCCGCGCCGGCAAGCGCCGCCAGAGCGCCTCTTCGGTTCGTCTCGAAGTGCAGCAAGGGACAAGCCTCCATGCGATTTCGTCCAGCCCGCCGTTCAGGAGAACATCCTGTTCTCCATGCGTCAGCGTCGGGCAGATCCGGCCGAATCCGAAATTCGATCCGGAGATTTGCAAAGTTTTCTATCCCAATCGGCCAGATCGGTCAACATCAATTCGAATGACACAACGCGCGGAATTCGAATCGCCACCCAGGGCCGGCGAGATCCTCGCTCCGAACGAATCTTTGCCTGAATCGATCAATCCGCCTGTGAAAGGCGCTTGACCGTTTCGCCGCCGACCAGTCGATGCATCTCCCGTAGAATGCCGATCAGCTTTTCGCCGTTCGGGTTGCCTTCGAGACTCGCCCTCAGTTCGTGCTCGACACTTTTCAGATTCGCGGCGTTCACTCCAGGAAACCAGTGGCCGCCGTTGCCCAGCAGGTTGTAGCGCATGCGGGCGTAATCGGTCAGGTCGAAGGCTTTCAGCAAATTCCAGAGCCACACGATGATATGCAGATTGATCTGCCCGGGGGTTTCCTCCCAGCGCGGCAGACCGGTCGACCAGTTCGCGAGCCAGTCGGCCCCCACGGCTTCGGCATAGGCCTTTTCGAGCCGGTCGAGAATCGGCGGCAGAATTCGATCGGCCAACTCGAGCGATTCGAGTCCGGCGATGTGCTCGTCGAAATCGGAAGGCCGGGCCGCCCCGAGCGAAAGCGTGTGAATCTGCGGATGGGAAAGGCAGAACAGGTCGTTGAACTGCATCGGCGAGAGCGGTTTGCACAGTTCGACCAGCTTCGGTGTCGGCTTGTAGAGCATGCCGCCCTTATCCGAAGGACTGATGATGAACACGCCCATGTCGTGCCGGGTGGCCGCTTCGATTGCGGCCCAGTTGTTGCGATAGATCCAGTAGTAGTGCAGATTGACGTAGTCGAACCGGCCCGATTCGATCGTGGAGACGATCACGTCCGTCGGCCCGTGCGTGGAAAACCCGATGTGCCGTACGAGCCCTTCCTCACGCAGCTTCTCGGCTTCGTCCATGCAGCCGCCAGGGCGCAGTGACCAATCCTGGAATTCCTGATTGTTGATGCCGTGCAGGCCAAGCAGGTCGACATATTCGAGTTTCAGCAGCTTCAGGCTGTGCTCGAACGTGCGGCGGAATTCGGAAGCGTCGGCGAAAGGCGGGACTTTCGTCTGCACGATGATCCGGTCGCGTGGGAAGCTCGGCAGGATCTTACCGAGCTGATACTCCGACGTGCCGTAGCCTCGGGCGGTTTCGATGTGATTGACGCCCAGCTCGACCGCCCTGTGGATCGTCGCTTCCAGGTTCGCCTGGCCTTCGGGCGTCTCGCCGCCGGCGTCCTCGTCCTTCCAGGAATGCTGGTAGCGCATTCCGCCACAAGAGAAGACAGGCATCTGCAGTTCGCTACGGCCGAATCTTCGGTAAATCATGAGCGTTCGAATTTCCATGCGGCGGGCGGAAACGGATGCGAATCAGGCGGACACCGTCGTGAAAACGGTGCCCGCCTGGCTTTTCATGCTCAGGTTTCGGATCAGGTGACTCAGAGCGCGGGGCCGAGCAAGTCCTTGACCACGTCGCGTTCGTCCGTCAGCTCCTTGACGCTGGCGTCGATCCGCTGCCGGGCCTTTTCGTCGACGACGAAATCGTCGATCACCTTGTAGGTTTTGGCGTCGGTCACATGCAGCGGCATCGAATAGATCAGGCCAGCGGGGATGCCATACTGACCGGTCGAACAAATGCCGGCCGAAACGCAGTCGCCAGCGGCGGTCGAGTTGACCATGCTGTGGACGTGGGCCAGTGCCGCGTTGGCGGCCGAAGCCGCCGAGCTGGCGCCCCGGGCCTTGATCACGGCGCCGCCCCGCTTGGCGACGGTAGGGATGAAAGTTTCCTCAAGCCAGGTGTGGTCCGAAATCACTTCGGTCACGGGCTTGCCGCCGATGCGGGCGTTCTTGTAGTCGGGATACTGTGTGTCGGAGTGGTTGCCCCAGATCGCCATGCGGCTGACCTGGCCGACGTTCACGCCCGCCTTCGCGGCCAGCAGGCTGGCGGCACGGTTCTGATCGAGCCGGGTCATCGCGAACCAGTTCTCGGGCTTGATCCGCGGGGCATGGCTTTTCGCGATCAGGGCATTGGTATTGCAGGGGTTGGCCACGACGAGGACGCGGGCATCGGCGGAGGCGGCATCGTTGATCGCCTTGCCCTGACCGGTGAAGATCGGTCCGTTGGCCCGGATCAGGTCGGCACGGCTCATGCCGTCCTTACGCGGCATACCGCCGACGAGGATCACCCAGTCAGCATCGGCGAAGGCGACATCGGCTTTGTCCGAGGCCTGTGCGTCCGCCAGTGTCGGGAAGGCACAGTCTTCCAGTTCCATGATCGTGCCCTGCAGGTTGGGCAGGAACGGCGTGATTTCCAGAAGCCTGAGACTCACAGGCGTTTGGGGCCCGAAAATCTGGCCGGAAGCGAGACGGAAAATCAGGGCATATCCGATATTGCCGTTGGCACCACTGACGGCGACGCGAACTGGACGACTCATGAGAGGGTGACCCCTGAAATTGTGCTGTTCGAAGGACGCCGATGCGACCCGGCTCGCTCGCCAGGTCTCGCCCCGGGCCCTGCCGCCATGAGCGACTCAGGCGGACATAATCGGACAATATAGTCGAATCGATCAGCCGGAAAAAGACCCGCCGCCGCCGCCTTCGTCCCGGGGGATATCTTCCAGGCGATCGTAAACCATTGCAGGGGCTGCCGCTCGACGCGATCGATCCTCTCGATTCCAGCGCCATAACGACCAGCCGATCAGGATTGCGAACAACGCGAGAAAACTGAACGACACCCTGGCGAAGCCCCGATCGAACCGTTCCCGGATCAAGTCGCTGCGCTGCCATGAAAGCCCATGGCCAAGGAGCACGGGCGCGGAGCGGAATCCGTCCTGAGCTCGATAGGCCCAGAGCTTGAGAAAAAAGCCGGCGGTTTCGACCTTCTCCTGCAAGTCCGTGCCCAGCGGAAAGCCTTCAGGCAGGCTCGTCAGTTCGACCACCCAGGGGAATTTGCCAGAATCCTCGGTGAAAAGCCACAGTTCGTAGCGCTTCGTCAAGCCATAGGCATTCGGGTCGATATCGTAAGCCACGGCACGCCCCACCGTTCCGCTCAAGCCGATCAGTTGGCCCCGGTACCTGGCGGGGTCGTTCCTGGGGTCTTTGTAGAGGTGGGCAAAAGTCACGTCGCGGCGAGCGTCGGCGATCAGCCGAGCGGAATCTGCCTGCCGCGCCTTGTCCAGAAAGTGATAGTAAAGCGCCGGCGGCAGATCCCGGTCCAGATCGACGAGCGACTCCAGCAGAAACGGCAAATCCTCCAGCCGAGTCCGCTCCGGCCCATCCGTGGCGGCCGAATCCGCGGCATCGGGCGGCTTCGACGTTTTCGCCGAATCAGCCTGAGCGTTCGCGCTGGATGGCCCGGGGGGATCTTGCGCGTCAGTCGCGGCCGACGCGAGAAACATGCCCGAAGGCAATTTCGGGCGATCGTCCTGCGGCTCGATCAGCGCGGTGCCTTGTGTTTCGCGGGCTTGTCGGCCGGAACCGCCGAAGTCGACTGAGGAACGGGCGAACAAGGCCAGCAACGAAATCATCAGGGTCAGGCGCACGCTAAGCAGCACGATTCTCCTTAAGGGCCGACCGTTCGTGCCCCGAGGGCCGAAGTGCAGGTGAGGCCGCGGCGAATCGGCTTCAGCGGTCATACGCGGATCTCCCACGGGCGAAGTCGAAAGTTCGAACGGTTCAGGGCCGCCACAATACGAAAACTGCCGGATTCGATCTCGTCAATTCGCCAGGATCGCACGCATTCTGCGGGCCGAGATGTCGCTTAGCTTCTTGTCCTGGTGCGGCGTGACGTCCGAAAGCTCAAGGGCTTTGGCCGCCTCGGTCCGTGCCTGTTCGCTCAACCCGAGAGCGGCGTCGATCTCGGCGAGATCAGCCCAGATGGAGGCATTCGTCGGATAGAGCTTCGCGATGGTTCGAAGGCATTTGGCCCGCTGCGCGGTCAGCACGATCTGCTGCGCCGGCGGGATGCGCGACCCGGATTCACGGATCATGCGTTCGATGAATGCCGCCTGCCGCCGCCAGACGGGCACGGCCAGCGGGTTTCTCGGCGGGCTGAGAGATTTTTCGTAGGCCACGAGAATCTTTGACCACGCGTTTTCGAACTTCTCAGGCTTCGAGCCGTCAGCCCGCCACGCTTGATATTCCAACTCCGCCAGTTCGACCAGCGAAAGCGAATCCATCGGATCGGCCGCGATCGCCTCCATCAGCAGCTCCCGCGCGGGTGCCACCCGGGGCAGGGGGGCGTCGACCAGTTCGCGAGCCCGCGCACGGGCCGATTCGGCTTTCCAGAACGGAACCGCCGAGCCCAGAAACCAGCCGATCGCCGCGACGCTCAAGGCCACGGGCAGGAACCGCATCGCCTTGATATCCACGACGACTTTTGTCTTCGCTGAACGCCAGTGCGTGTCGGCACAGTTCGCCCCGGCGGCGGTCATCAGCCAGAACGGCAGCGCCACGCTGGGAAACCCGATCCCGCCAGCCGCCTGCCAGCTCACGAGCATGGCCACCACAGCCCCGGCAAGGTGGGCCGGGCGAATCACGCTGTGCCGGAGTACCCAGCGCAGCACCGCCCAACCCAGGCCCCAGAATGCCAGCAGGACGACGCCTCGCCGCAGCAAATCTTCCTGGAAAAGGTTCCACGAGCCAAGTATCGGCGCGATCAGGAAAGCCACGCCCGAATGGCCGACGATCTTCCAGAGGTTCGTACTGCCCGAACGTGTCTCGTATTCGGTTTCGGTGGGCTGTTCGATGGCTTCGCGGGAAGTCATTTTCCAGAGACTCCAGCCGACGGCCACCAGGAACGCCAGAAGCGCGAAAATGCCCGCAGTGACCCAAAGTTCGAGAAAGGCGTTGTGCGGGTCGCTGATCTCCTCACTCGCTTCGGGAAGTTTGTACTGAAGATAGCGATAATTGAAATTGGCAGGGCCCACGCCCCACAGCCAGTTCCGGCCCTCCTGAATCACGTCCCACGTCGCGACCCAGTACTCCACTCGATATCTCAGGCTCTTCGTGCTTTCCGTCAGCACGAGCAAATCCATCCGCCCGGTCGCCAGGCCGATGAGAAACAAAACGACCGCGAAAAGGACCAGCGGCACGGCGAGCGCGGCGACGTGCTTCCAGCGCGTGCGCCGGAGCAATTCCAGGCACACGATCCCCACCCCCGCCATGAGCCCCAGCCAGGCGCTGCGGCTTTTGGTCCACTGAAGGCAGATCGCCAGGATCATCGCGAGAAACGTGAGACCGATGACTCGGGCCGTCCGGGCATTCCCGGAAAGATGGGATTTCGTCATCTGATCGAAGATCAGGCCGATCAGAATCACCAGCGGGCCGACCAGCACCGCGGCCAGCGAATTCGCCAGAGCGAAGGTCGCCATCGCTTCGTTCGACTGCAGCAGGCGGTCCTCGAACGCCCGCCGCAGAGGCGACGCCGGATCGATCCCCATTTCCAGGAGCGTCCTGTCAGGGTGGGCCCGATACGCTTCTCGAAGCGCAGGGAATTCGACTGCCGTCTGGAACATGCCGTAGCCTGCAAGGGCGAAAGCCATGAGAACCTGAGCCCAGACCAGGCTCGTCGATTCCCATGAGTCTTTCGGTACCTGCCGGAAGATGACGTAAATGACGCCGATCGTGAGCCATTCCAGCGACAAATTCGCCGCGGCCCGATGTTCGAGCGCGCCATGTGCCGAAGCCAGGACCAGCCCGACAAGCCCCATGACGGCCGTATCGGCCCAGGACCATCGAAACCGGAAATCGTTGCGGTAAAGCCTTACGGCGCTAAGCAGTAACGCCGCCAGCAGAACCCACAGGCACCAGGCCAGCCCCGTGCCCTGAGCGGCGTCCTCACTCGGCCAGAGCGCACGCGAGCAGACCAGCCCCGCGAGAGCACCCAGGCCGATCGATTCCCAGGTCAAAGCCGAAGGCAAACCGATATCGACCGAATCCCGCCTGTGGACGATCGTCGGACCCTTGTTTCGATGACGAACGGCGGGGCGACCAGCCACAGCCCAGCTCCTATTGTCCGTCGTGATTTGCGCTTCCGGTGACGACTTCGAAGGCGGTCACGGTCTTGATCGTCTCAGCCCGGTAAGCCCGCACGCCAGCCGACCAGAGCGTGCCGGCGAAAAGGGCCACGAAAACGGCGATCGCGGTCCAGAACCCGATCGTTTCCGTCAGGTTATCGGGCGGCCACTCCTTGTGCAAGCCATTCATGAGACTGACGGCCGCCAGAACAATGCCCGCGGGTGTCCAGAGCGTCAGTGCCCCGAACATCAGGTACATCCGCCGGTCCGCCCTGTCCAGCTTGCTCCATGGGATCATCACGCCCGCACTCCGCCTCGCTTGCCCGCCTTCTCGACGCACGCCTGATGGTGGGCATCACGCTTCGCGCGCCACACGCTCACGACGGCCTGAGGGCCTTCGCTCACAGGTGCTGTGAACGTCTCTTTCGAATCACGCCACTTCAGCTCGACCTGGCCGGCGGCAAGACCTTTCTCGCCGATCACGAGCCTCAGCGGGAAACCGATCAGGTCGGCGTCCTTGAATTTCACGCCCGGGCGCTGGTCCCGGTCGTCGATGATCACGTCCGCCCCGGCTTCCACAAGAGCCTGGGCATAGGATTCAGCCGTCTTCATCAGCTCAGGCTGGTTGACGTTCAGCGGCACGACGACCACTTCATACGGCGCGATCGGCATCGGCCAGACGATCCCGTCCGAGTCGTGACACGCCTCCACGGCCGCCGCCAGAATCCGGTTCACGCCGATGCCGTAGCAGCCCATGATCATCTGCTGCTGCTTACCGTTTTCGTCGAGAAACACGGCATTCATCGCGGCCGAGTATTTCGTACCCAGTTTGAACACGTGGCCGATCTCGATCCCCTGCGTCACGATCATCGCGGTGCCGCCCTTCGGGCTCGGGTCGCCGGCTTCGGCGTTACGCAAGTCCATCACGCGGTCAAGCGGAAAGTCCCTGCCGGGAACGACATCGATGAAGTGCACGTCCAGCTCGTTACCGCCCACGACGGTCTTCGACATGGCCGCCACCGAGGTATCGATCGCCAGCGGAATCCTGCAGCCGATCGGCCCCAGGAAGCCCATGGGAGCACCCGCCGCTTTCGCGATCTCGTCAGCCGTCGCCAGTTCCAGGGCACTCGCCCCGAAGGCGCGTCGCACTTTCGCTTCGTTGGCTTCGTGGTCGCCTCTCAGGACGACACCGACGATCTTGTCGTCGGCCTTGTAAACGAGCAGCTTCGAAGTCTCTTCCGAACGCACGCCGAGGAATTCGGCGACTTCCTGAATCGTCCGCTTGCCTGGCGTCGACTTCGCCGAGTAAGCCGGTGCGGCAGGGTCCGTGGGAGCGGGCCAGGCGATCGTGCCGATTTCGGCCCGTTCCTGGTTCGCCGCGTAGCCGGAGACCGGGTCCTGAATGATTTTGTCTTCGCCCGTCGAGCTGGGCACCATGAATTCGTGCGAGCTGTCGCCCCCGATCGGGCCCGATTCGGCCTCTACGATCACGTATGGCACGCCACAGCGATCGAAGATCCGGCAATAGGCTTCGTACATCGAATCATAGGCTTCGTTGAGCTGCTCGACGCTCGTGCTGAACGAGTATGCGTCCTTCATCAGGAATTCGCGCGTACGCAAAACCCCGAAACGCGGCCGCGGCTCGTCGCGGAATTTCGTCTGGATCTGATAAAGCGTCACGGGCAGTTGCCGGTAGCTCGAAATCAGGTCGCGAGCCAGGTCCGTCACCACTTCTTCGTGCGTCGGCCCAAGCGCCACGTGGCGGTCGCCCGAAAGCTTCAGCTGCATCAGCAGATTGCCGAAGGTCTCGAACCGGCCCGTTTCCTTCCACAATTCGATCGGCTGAAGTGCTGGCATCAGTACTTCGATGGCCCCGGCGCGGTCCATCTCCTGGCGAACGATCGCTTCGGCCTTGCGAAGGCTGCGCAGACCCAGCGGCAAATACGTATAGGCCCCCGAGCCGAGCTGACGAATGAAGCCCGCCCGGACCAACAACTTGTGACTGGGCACCACGGCGTCGGAGGGCGATTCTTTCAGCGTGGGAACGAGCGTCTGAGTCCAGCGCACTTTGATTCGGTCCTGACGATTCGTCTTCGATTTCGAGAACTCGGGGCGGAACTTACCGTTCTTCGGATCCCCGGGGAACTAGCTGAGTTTACACGTCAGCGGCGAAACTGTCCAATGGACAGTCTCTGAACCGCGGGGAAACGCACGTTCGGGATTGAGAATCCGTACGGCCCGAGAAAAGGGGACGGGGGTCATTTCCGAAAAATGACCCCCGTCCCCTTTTTCGAATCACTCCGTGACGGCTCGATATGTGGTTTTCGATTTCTGGAAGCCTAGCTTGCGATAAAGCCTGACGGCATGAGGATTTTCGGCTGTCACTTCCAGCATGACCCGTGTCACGCCGAATTCGGCGAACCCGGCCAGCGACTTTCGGACCAGTGCTTTGCCCAGCCCGAGTCGACGATACGACGGCAATACGGCCACGTTCTGAATCGAACCCATCCCCGAGGAATCGACGATCCCCTGAATCGTGGCGCAGTATCCCCGGTCGCAGCCGATCAGCCAGGTCGCTTCCGGCAGAAAACCCGGCTTCGCGCGGATCTCGCGCATCAGCCGCTGGCAGCCCCAGCGATCGCCCAGAATCGGGAAGACCTTGCTGTCCACCTCGTCGCAAAAGCTGCGATACTTGATCTCGGCATGCAGGTCCGTCAGGCCGACAGCCCACTCACGCCAATGAAACCCTTCAGGCAGATCGAACGGGGGCAGTTCCTCCGTAAGGTCGACTTCCATCCGGAAGCGTTTGAAGTAAATCACGCCCATGTTGACTCGGTACGTCCCCGTTCGGGAATGGCCGGAATTGCGTAGATCCGCTCACTCCGCTGAGTGGTCTCATCACGCATCTTAAAATGGGCCCGCGAAGGCGTCAATTCGTCAAGCCGCGAGATCGTCGAACTCGATTGACGCGTAATTCATCCGACCGCATTGACCGCTTCGTTAGGAATGCGCCGTGTATGCCGCGACACCCTGACATTGACTCGAACGTCAGCACCAGTCAGTACAAGGCATGGAGCGTCTTCGATGGCTCGATTGGCCCTCCAAATGGCAATCAAGGTCGCCCGGACGGCTTCCCGCGTGGATACCATTACGCTTTCACGCGATATCTTCAGCCTTTTCGAGTTCTTCGGCGTGCGGCAATGCCGAGAACGCATCCGGCGATCGCGCCCAGCGCCCATGAGGAAGGCTCCGGAACCTGGGAAACGATCACCATGAGACGAGGCGTCGCGCCGGCGCCCGTGTTCCAGGTCGTCAGGTGCGCTCCTGCGGAACTGTACATGCTGATCGTATTATCGCCCCTGTTCGAAGCGTAAGCGTGGCCGACGCTATCGAACGCCACACCGACCGGAGTGTCCAATCCCGTTGCCGAAACGAAAGTGGAGACCGAGCCGCCGGGTGTGATGCTGCTGATGATGTCCGTGGTTCGATTCGCGGCGTACAGATTTCCCGAAGTATCGAACGCCAGCCCCACAGGACCGGCCAGACCCACGGAAACGAATGGAGAGACCGTTCCGCCCGGGGTGATCTTGCTGATCGTCGAGTTTCCGAAATTCGCCGAATAGAGATTGCCTGAAGTATCGAACGCCAGTCCGAAGGGCGAACTCAATCCCGATGCGAACGTCGATACCGTTCCGCCAGGTGTGATCTTCTTGATCGAGCCCTGGTCGAAGATCGCGGCATAGAGATCGCCGGCCGAATCGAACGCCAGGCCGTAAGGCGAACCCATTCCCGATACGAAAGTGGAAACCGATCCGCCAGGACTGACCTTGAAGATCTTGTCGCCAGTGCTGTCCGCGACATAGAGAAATCCCGAGGAATCGAACGCAAGGCCGGCGGCATTGCCGACGCCAGATGCGAACGTGGCCTTCGTGGCCTCGATCGTCGGGCCGTCGCCGCTGGAAATGTCGAATGTCGCGACCGTGCCGTCAGCCAACGCGACGTACATCAGATCCGCGGCGTGCGCGATGGTCGAGGTGCCGCAGAACAATACGGAAGCGACCAGCACCGGTACGAAATCGAGTTTCATGGGAATCTGTCGCTTTCTGTTCGATATGAAAGGCTCTGGACGATCGATCGGATCCGCGTCGGAAAGCAATAAGTCACAGCTACTATCGAAAGCGAACATATATTGGCGGTAAGGGCGGTACAAGAAGGTGGAGTCGAAATTCACTTGCTTCCGTGGCAATCGAGCATCGTTTGCAGACCCGAACCCTGTCGGCTCGTCCCGGTCAAGGCCATCGCTGGTTCGGTGAAATCGATCTACACCGAATTTTCCGAATTTCGCCGATTCGCACAGGCCGCATTCGCTCGATAGTGTTCATGGAACATCGGTGCGCGACATCGCGACTCGAACGGATCTTTGACAATTCGGCCGAATCGAAAACGAACCTGTCACTCAGCAAATGCCTGCTAATGATCCAGGGCGTCAAGAAGGCATGGAAGACCTTCCGGAGTGATGACCTTCACGGGACGAACATCACTCGAAAATCGGGCTTGCCGTCATACCCCGATTTCCACCATGGAAGAATCCCGCGACCTCAGGCATTCCGGGACCGATCGGCCGTTCCCAAACACAAGGCGGCGGCATTATGATCATCTTTAAGAAACGACGGCATCCTGACGCACTGACGTCATCAGGGCACGAAGCCACACACCAGGCCATAACTCGATACGAACGATAAGGACCTGAGCCGCACCATGAGCAACGCCCGAAGAATCGCCATGTGGTCCGGCCCTCGCAACATCTCCACGGCGATGATGCGATCCTGGGGCAACCGGCAGGACACGGTCGTGTGCGACGAGCCACTTTATGCCCTCTATCTGCTCGTCACGGGGCTCGATCACCCCGGCCGCGAAGAAGTCATCGCATCGCAGGAAACCGACTGGCGAAACGTCGTGAAAATGCTCACCGGCCCCGTGCCCGGCGGCAAGGCGATCCATTATCAGAAGCACATGACGCACCATCTGCTGCCCGAACTCGATCGCGAATGGCTGACGGGGCTCTCGAACGCGTTCCTCATTCGCGACCCCCGCGACATGATCCTGTCGCTCTCGAAAGTGCTCAGGGAAGTCAGGCTGACGGATACCGGATTGCCGCAGCAGCTCGAAATTTACCGCCTGGTGCGTGATCGAACCGGGAAAACGCCGCCGGTGGTGGACTCACGCGACGTCCAGAATCGCCCTGAAGCGATTTTGCCAGCCCTGTGCGCGGCCCTGGACGTGCCCTTCGACCCCGCCATGCTGCAATGGCCCCCCGGGCCGCGAGCGACCGACGGTGTCTGGGCCAGACACTGGTACGCCAGCGTCGAAAAGTCGACGAAGTTCGAACCCTATCAGGAAAAGACCGAACCGGTGCCGCTGGAACTTGCCGGAATTCTCGAAGACTGCACGCGCATCTACGACGAACTCGCGGAGTGCCGCATTCGAGTATGAAAGCAAAGGCGTAACGATCCCGATTCGAAAGTCTCACGAATTCACTCCGAGCCAAACCGGTCGAAACCGAAAGCCACGATGCTCCAGAAATACGACACCGCCAACGACGACATCCGCTACTGCGTCAACGGCCAGCTTTTCCGCAGGTCAGAGCCCGGCATCAGCCCGTTCGATTCCGTCGTTCAGGGCGGCGATGCCGTCTGGGAAGGCCTCCGGCTTTACGAAGGTCGTATCTTTCGGCTGACGGAACACCTGAACCGGCTGCGGAATTCGGCCAGAGCCCTGGCATTCGCCGAGATCCCGCCGGACGAAACGATCACCGCCGCAATTCGCGAGACACTCGTAGCCAACCGGATGTTCGACGGCGTTCATATCCGCCTGACCCTGACAAGGGGCGTCAAAGTCACATCCGGAATGGACCCGAGACTAAACCGGTCGGGGCCGACGCTGATCGTCCTGCCCGAATTCAAGCCGCCGGTTTACGACAAGTCGGGGCTGAAACTGGCGACGGCCAGTGTCCGCCGCCCCGGACCGGACGTGATGGACCCGAAGATCCACCACAACAACCTGATCAATTCGATCATGGCCAAGATCGAGGCGACCCTGGCAGGCGCCGACGACGCCGTGATGCTCGATAGCCGCGGCTTCGTGGCCGAAACCAACGCCACGCACCTGTTCCTCGTGAGCGGCGGCATTCTGCGAACGCCCCGCGCCATCGCATGCCCTGAAGGCATCACGCGTGAGGCCGTGCTGCAGATCGCGTACTCTCTGAAGCTGCCGGCCGTCGTCGAGGATCTGTCCCTGGTCGATTTCTACCGGGCCGACGAAGTCTTCTGCACGGGCACGATGGGCGAGCTGGCTCCGGTCGTGGCGATCGATGCCCGGCCGATCGGCACGGGGCGCACAGGGCCCGTCACGATCCGCCTGAGTGAAGCGTTCGCCGCGCGGGTCGCCGTCGAAGGCACGGTCGTCGTCACCCGCGAAATGCTCGAAAAAGCACCCTCCTGAGAAATTGACTTCGCCTATCGCCGTAATCGTCGAGGTACCTGCGCCATGTTCTCTGATGAAACGAGCGGCCCGAACCGTGGTCAACCTGATCATCACGCCGGTTTCCGTGAGTTCGACGACGATCGACCGAAGCCCCGGGGCGGTGAATTCACCGTCGGCGATATTCTGTCGCGAAGCTGGGAGATTTTGCGTTCCGACACGTTCCGCATCGTCGGAACGATTTGGGCCGGGCTGGCGTTCATTTTCTTCGTGCAATTTCTCCAGATCGCGGCTTTCGAAGATCCGAACCGGCGAGGTCAGCCACCTGGCCCGGCCCAGGTGATCGTCAGCCTGGCGACCTGGTGTGTTTTCCTCCTCTTGATCGCGGGCATGCATCTGTTTCTCTTGAACGTCGTTTCGGGTCGAAAAGCCCGATTCGGCGATCTGTTCCGTTGTCGAAAATTCGCCGGGACGATCCTCATCGCCGACATCCTGTTCGGGCTCGTCGCCGGCGGAACACAGATGATCGTGATTTTCGGAACGCTCTTGCTGGGTGAAATCATCGGACCGGGGGCACTGCTGATCGGCGCCTTCGCGGGCATTCCGCTGCTTTATGTCGTCTATTTTTCGCTGTCGCAATTTCAGTTTCTCGTCGTCGATCGCGAGACGAAACCACTGCAATCGCTGCAACTTTCGTGGGATCTCATGAGAGGCCACCGGCTCGAATTTCTCTATCTGAACCTGATGTGCGGCGTGATCAATTTCGTGGGATTGCTGGCCTGCGGCTTCGGCATGGTGATCACGATTCCGTTACAGTTCGTCTCGTTCGCCGTGTTCTACCTGGCCGTGACGGGACAGCCCGTCGCCGACCCCTACGGCTGGTCGAAGACGTCGAACGGTGATTCGCACCGCGATTCTTGAATGACACTTGCCCGATTCGAATCCGGCGGCCCGCTTTCGCCCGCATCGCCCTTGTTCGTCTACGAACTCATGCATATGATAGATTTGTATCCGATTGTTTCCGTTAGAGTCTCCTGAATCGCTACTCCGGCAACCGCCATTGCGAAGGACGTAGGACCATGCGCCGCGATTCGATTCTCCGTCGTCTGATCACAGGGCTCACCGCTGCACTTTGCGTCACTTCGTACCAGTTGACGGAGGTTTCGGCCCAGGTGCTCCGTTCCTCCAGCCATACGAGTTCGGGGAGTTATTACGGAGGGACGAGTCAGACCAGGTCGGTCTTCGGTTCGCCGTTCGCGAATCAGCCATTCTCGATCTCCGGCATGAATGGCGGATCTCTGTCTCGCTATTCCGGCTCTTCCGGCATCGTCAATCCTGGCATCGGAACCGGCGTGGGTGGTTGGAACGGCAACGGATCACTGGGAGGCCTCGGGCTTGTCGCTCCCGGCTGGTGGGGGCTCGGCTGGGGGCCTGGCGTCGGTTTCTGGGGCCCGGGCGCAGGGTTCTGGGGCCCTGGTTTCGGCATGTATCCATCCGCCTGGTGGGCTGGTGGCTGGAACACCGGCTTCATCGGCCCAGGCTTCATCGGCCCAGGCTTTATCGGGAACGGCTTCTGGGGCCCGGGTTGGGGCTGGGATCCTTTTTGGAATCAGGGCTTCGTCTGGGACTGGGGTTTCCTCGGCGCCATGGACAATATCGTCCTCATGGGCAATTCCCGATTCGGCCCGGCCCGGCCCGTTCGGCAGCAGCGCGCCGCGGCCAGGAACGGCATTCGAATTCCGGGAAACCCGAACGGAGCGGCGGGAGGTCTGAACGCCATGCCTCCGATGAATGCCGCGTTGGCTGGCCCGAATCCCCGCATGCCGCTCGTGATGCGCAACGCGAATCGACGGCCTGCCGAACCTGCGGCCCCTGTCGCGGCTGCACACACACCGCCCGACCGCCTGCAGACAGCGGACCGGCTCGCACGTAACGGGCTCATAGACGAAGCCCTGAATCGATATCGCGAGATCGCCGAATCTGCCCCGAAGGACGCTGCGCCGTGGATTCGTATCGCACAGATGCATGCGATCGCGGGGCACCCGAAGGAAGCGATGGAAGCATTCGCGGCCGGAGAATCCTGCGACGAAGGCCGATTCACCGAGGTACTCAAGTCCACAGCCTGGTCCGAAATCGCAGACTCGGTCGCCATCTCTCGGTTACGAAACGACTTCGAAGCATGGTCCCAAAATCCGGAATTCGCCGGAATCGAGAAACTGAAAGCGTCCCTGACCGCCAGTCAACCACCTGCCGTCGTTCAGGCACGCTGAGCGAACAACGCTCTTGGCCGACATCCAGTCGCAAGGCCCTGCCGGCGAACGGAGGGACTACGTAAAGCCCACACTGTTCGATCGTTCGATCACTTCATAAGAGTCGACACCGGAACCGGTTCATTTCGGTTTCGGCCTGGCGCGTGAAATCCCCTTGCGGAATCGGCCTTCGCGGCCGATACTTTGATGACGCTCGGATTCGAAGTGATTCGAACGGAATGATCCGACGCCGCGAACTTCATGGGAGTTCGCCCGCACATTTGCCCGAATTGACCGGTTTCTCGATTCCGTCATGTCCACCACTCAAGATCAGGCGAAATTACGAGCCGCGAAAGCAGGGGTTGATTTCGTACGAGACGGCATGGCTCTCGGCCTCGGGTCGGGGAGCACGTCCGAAATGTTCGTCCGCGAACTTGGCGAGAGGCTCCAGCGCGATCGCCTGAACGTGCAAGCCGTCGCGACGTCCGATCGAACCGCAAAACTTGCGATGACTTACGGAATCGAGCTGATCGATCCCGATTCGGTCGACCAGTTGGACTTGGCGTTCGACGGTGCGGACGAGGTCGATCCGGAATTCCGGATGATCAAGGGCCGGGGCGGCGCGCTCTTACGCGAGAAAATCGTGGCTTCCGCCGCGAAGCAGCGAATCATCATGGTCGACCGATCCAAACTCGTCGACCGCCTGGGAAGCCGTCACGAGCTGCCGGTCGAAATCTCCGAGTTCGGACATCGCTGGACCAGCGCACGTCTGGCCCGGTTCGCGACGAGCATCCACATTCGTGTCGATCGGGACGGAAGTCCGTATCGAACCGATGGCGGCAATCTGATTCTCGACGTCCGCACAGGCCCGATCGCCGACCCACTCGCACTTGAGAACGCGTTGCTCTCGATCCCGGGCGTTTACGAAACCGGTTTGTTCATCGGGCTTTGCGATGTGCTGATCGTGGCCGACCCGGAAAGTCTGGAAATCCGCAGGAACGGGATCGGCTGAGTTCAGCCCAGCCCCGTTCGCTTCGCGCCTACGGCCTGCCGCCTCACCCTGAATCAGGCCAGGATTTCCTTGATGACACGACCGCCGTTGATCGTCACCCGTTCGTCGCGACCGTCGCGCGGGAACGTCAGACGCTTGTGGTCCAGGCCAAGCTGGTGCAGGATCGTGGCATGAATATCATGCACGTGGACTCGGCCTTCGATCGCCTTCAGGCCGAATTCGTCGGTCGTTCCGAAAGTCAGCCCGGGCTTGATACCGCCGCCGGCCATGAACATGGAGAATCCGTAAGGGTTATGATCACGGCCACGCGTTTTTTCGTTCATGGGCGTCCGGCCGAATTCGCCGCCCCAGACGACGAGCGTGGTGTCAAGAAGCCCGCGCCGTTTGAGATCCTTGATCAGACCGGCGACCGGTTTGTCGCTTCTCGGGCAAAGACGGCCATGGTTTTCCTCGATGTCGCCGTGCGCGTCCCACTGACTGCCTGAACCGCTGTAGCATTGAACGAACCGAACGCCGCGTTCCACCAGCCGCCGGGCACGTAGACACATCTGGCCATAGGTGCGTGAGCGTTCGTCGTCCAAGCCGTAAAGCGATTTCGTCTCTTCGGTCTCGCCTGAAAAATCGACCGCCTCAGGTGCCTCCGCCTGCATGCGATACGCAAGTTCGTAAGCTGCGATACGTGCGGAAAGCCGTGTATCGTCCTCGCGCCCCTGCAGGTGCATCCGGTCCAGTTCGGTGATCCCGTCCAGCTTCGATTTCCGGGTCGAAGCCCCACCGCTTTTCGCGGCGTCCAGATAGAGAATCGGCGAGCCGTCGCGGCGAAACGGCGTGCCTTGAAACGTGGCCGGCATCCAGCCCGTGCCCCAGTTTCGCGGTCCGCCGGTCGGGTCGCCCGCATCGCACATGACCACGAACGAGGGCAGATTCTCATTCTCCGTGCCCAGGCCATAACTGACCCAGGCGCCCAGACTCGGCCGACCGGCCAGAATGCTGCCCGTGTTCATCTGGCAGACACTGCCGACGTGGTTGATGCCGTCGCACCAGCACGACCGGATCAAACAGAGATCGTCGACCACTTCGGCGACGTTCGGGTACCAGTCGGAAACCCACATGCCCGACTCGCCATGCCGGGCGAATTTCCTTTTGCTGGGCAGCAGGGTATTCCCGCCGACACCCATCGGAGTGAAAACCGGTCCGATACTCTCGGGCAACGGTTTGCCGGCCCACTTCTCAAGAGCCGGTTTCGGGTCGAACAGGTCGATGTGGCTCGGCCCGCCCTCCATGAACAGGAAGATCACACTGCGAGCCTTGGGGGCGAAGTGGCCCAATCGAGCCCCCAGCGGGTTGAGCGGATCGATCTGCGGCATTTCCGCGTGGGCCGAATCCCAGGCCATCATTGACGACAGGGCCACACCGCCGAATCCGGCACCGGCCCGGGCCAGGAAATCACGGCGTGTCGTCGGCCAGATCACATGAGGCTGCTTGATTTCGTTCATCGTTCACTCGTTATACGATATCAATCGACGAACACGAATTCGTTGAGATTCAGGACCACGTGGCAAAGATCCGCCCAGACGGCGACTTCCGCGTCCGCAGCGTTCCAGCCTTTCGCTGCCCCGTCGCTCGAAGACGATTCCGTGCCTTTCGAACCTGCCGCACGGGAATCTGCAAGGAGCCTGGCAGCGACCTGGGCCTCGCCTTGATCCGGCTTGCGCGCCACCGCCCGCATCCAGAGGCGTTCGATTCTCGCCTGATCGGAAGCGCCTGGCATCTCCGCGATCAAGGACCGGGCCATCGACCGGGATTCGTCGATCGCGAAGTCGGAATTGAGCATCATCAGGGCCTGCGGAGCGTTCACCGAGATCAGCCGCTCCGGGCAGCTCAGGTTCGAGTCAGGCAGGTCGAACGACTCCAGGAAAGGGAACTTGACGTTCCGCTGCGCGAAAATGTACACGCTGCGGCGACGATGCGATGCTTCGTCCTTATCCGTCACCCAGTCTTTGGCTTCGATCCCGGCCGGGAGCAGTGGACGCACGCTCGGGCCGCCTTGAACGGAGTTCAATCGGCCAGAAGTGGCGAGCACCGAGTCCCGCACCATTTCGGCATCGAGACGACGGCGCGTCTGGTGGCTGAACAGAAGGTTGTCCGGGTCTTCCTCGATGGCACGCGCCGTCGCAGCGGAAGAAAGACGATATGTGCCGCTGGTCACCATCAGGCGGTGCATGGCCTTCAGCGACCAGCCCTCGCGAATCAGTCGAAGTGCAAGATAGTCAAGCAGTTCCGGATGAGTCGGCTCCATGCCCTGAGTGCCGAAATCCGACGGCGTGGCGACGATCCCCCGGCCGAAGTGCTGCTGCCACATTCGGTTGACGATCACGCGTGCCGTCAGGGGATGGTCGGGTGAAGTCAACCACCTTACCAGTTCCGAACGTGTCCCGGTCGTCGCATGTCCCGTCGGCTTCGGCTCGATGACCCGTTCGTCGCTCAGAACCGACAAAAACCCGGGCGGCACTTCCTCAGCCTGCAGGTGGAAATTGCCCTTGATCAAAAGCCGTACGGGCTGGGCTTCGCGACCTGTGTCGGTCATGCCGATCGCCACCGGGCCCGCTGGCGGCTTTCGCTTTTGTGCCTCGCCCAGGCCGGCCTTCATCGCCGTCCAGCGGCTCCGGTCTGCCGGAGACATCGCCGCAAGCACTTGATCTGGCGACACCTTCAGCGACTTCATCGCATTGCGGACAGTCGTCACCTGGGCGTCGGTCCGCTTGTTCGCGGGCGTGTCCAGGGCCTCTTTGGTCGTCGGCGACATCCTGCCCCGCATCGGTTCCAGCACCGTCGTCCAATAGGGCTGCTCGAGATCCGTCAGCGCCTTTTCGGCGACTGCGATCCTGGCGGCGAACTCACCGGAGACGGCAGATTTTATCGCGACCTCGGCAGGATCGCCGACCGGGTAATCGTCCTTGGGGACGAGCCCGCCGAAGAGTGCCTCGAACCGGTAATAATCTTTCTGGCTGATCGGGTCATACTTGTGATCATGGCAGCGGGCACAGGCCACCGTCAGGCCCATGAACAGGGCCGTGTCGGTATCCACAATGTCGTCCAGGATCAACTGCCGGTTCAGGCCCGGCACCATATTGTTGTATTCGTAGGGATAATTCCGGTTCAGGCCCGTGGCCACGAACGCGTCAGGGTCATTCGGCGCGATTTCATCGCCCGCGAGCTGCATGCCGACGAAGCGGTCGTAGGGCATGTCGGAATTGAAGGCGTCGATCACCCAGTCCCGATATCGCCAGGCATTCGGGCGGATGTCGTCGGCCTTGAAGCCGTCGCTTTCCGCGAACCGGGCAAGATCCAGCCACCATCGGCCCCATCGTTCGCCATATGCCGGCCGGTTCATCAAGTCTTCGACGAGCCGTTCGTACGCGTCGGGCCGCTTGTCGGTCAGAAAGGCTTCGACTTCCGCCTGGGTCGGCGGCAAGCCGGTCAGGTCGAACGTGACGCGGCGGATCAGTGTGCGGGCGTCGGCTTCGGGCGAAGTTTCGAATTCCAGCTTCTCGATACCGTCGAGAATGAACGCGTCGACCTCGTTCCGCACCCGTGCGGCATTCTTCACCTTCGGAACCTTCGGCTGCACCGGCGGCACGAAGGCCCAGTGGCGCTTCTGCTCGGCCGACCAGACCGGTTCCTTGATCACGGCGTCCACCCGTTTGGTCTGGTGGAATTCGTCGTCCGCGATGGCGGTCAGGCAAAACGCTCCGATCAGCGCCAGAACGGGCCTGAATGGCCACGCACCGATCCGGTTCAAGGCGGATTTCATCGGAGGGTCCTCCGCGGGCCGTTGCGAACGGCAGCGAATCGCTGGAATATGCGAATAGAGCACAGGCAGGGGGTTCGGGGCGGGCCCGAAGCAACATCAATCATAATCGGTCATTCGCGTCTGGTCCACTCGGAAGTTCATGCGATTCCGACGTTTTTTTCGATTGACCTTGCCGAAATCGACGGTTCAGGTAAAAGGATATCTTCGATCCGGTAACAAGCAATGCTTCCCTATCGCCTCTCCAAGGATGGTCAAGGCGTGAGAACGATACCTTCCGGCGATCGGATCGCCATCTGTCTTCTTCTGGTCATGACGGGATGCCGCCACGCATCGGTGCAGGACGACCCGAACTGGCCCAGCCCCGGGCCAGTCGATGTCGCGAGCCTGCCGCCGATTACGTCCGTGATCAATCACGGAACGACCGACCCCGACGCACTCCTGGCGAATCGCGCCGCTTCGAAGGCGGCACAACGGCCTGATGTCAGTGCCGCCGCGGCACCCGTCGTCCTCGGCCCGGTCCAGCGGGATCCCGCCGAAGCACGGTCCGCTGCTCCCACATTGACGACCGCAAGTCATTCCGAAAGTCCGGTTACGCAACCTCCAGCCACCGAAACACGTCCCGTCAGCCTGCCGACGCCGCCTCAAGCCGAAATGGCGAGCCTGCCTCCGGCGGTCACTGAATCCCCAGCCGTCATTCCGCCAGCAGAGACACGCGACGAATCGGTCCGGCCCGCGCAGGCTGGCCCTGCGTTCGAATCGCTGCCGCCTGCCTTGCCACCGCAAATCGGAGAGCCCGTTCCCCCTTCGGTTCCAGCGCCATTGCCGCCTCAGGTGCCGCCCGTGGCACCGGCCGCAACGCAAGCGAATTCCGGCATGAAAGCGAACGATCAGGAAGACGCGGGTGCCTTGCCCAAAGAAATCGATTTCGCCGGGCTGCCGGATTCAGCTGTTTCCGCGGGCCGAGTGGCGGCACGGGTAGGTCGTGAAGTCATCACCGTTTATGACCTGAACGTCGCGCTCCAGGAATGGGTGCGCGATCACGTGGAGCCCGGCCAGAAGATTCCGCGCCGAGACGAGCTGTTCATCGCCAAAATGGTGCTCGGGCAGATGATCGACCGGATCCTCATCGTGCAGGAAGCACACCGGCTGATGAAGAGCGAGAAGCAGAAGGAAGCTCTGTTCAAGCAGATCGACCAGGTCTGGCAGGAGCAGCAGGTTCCGCCGCTTTTGAAGAAATACAAGGTCGACACGCCCTATGAGCTGGATCAGACCCTGAAGAAGCAGGGGCGATCGCTCGAAGCCGCCCGCAAGGAATTCATGGACGATGCCGTCGCCCACGAATTCATGGGCATGAAGCTGGGCGGCAAGGTGCATGTTTCGCTTGTGGATATGCGTCGCTACTACAACGAAAACCGTCAGCAGTTCGACCGCCCGGCGCAGCTGACCTGGCGGGAAATTCGCATCCCTGTCGAAGCCGGTGGCGATGCCGCGGCTCTGGAAGAAGCACGCAAGGCTCTGGCACAGGCTCAGTCTCATTCCGACTTCGCCACACTGGCCAGGCGACACGGCAAGGGACCGACCGCCGATCAGGGAGGACTATGGGAGACTTCCCCAGGCGCCTTCGCCGTCGAGGAAGTCAACAAGGCCCTGGAAACGCTTCAACCTGGACAGATTTCGGACATCGTGACGACCTCCAGAGCCCTTTTCATCGTGAAGCTCGAATCGCGTCGCGAGGCCGGCCCCGCCCGCTTCGACGAAGTTCAATCCGAAATCCGCAAGAAGCTCTCGGAAGAGAAGCTTTCGCAGGCCGCGTCCGGATATCTCAAAGACCTTCGGAAATCGACGATCATCTACACGATTTTCGACGACATTCCCGACCCTCGCACCGCTGCAGCCGACGGTCAATTGCAGAAAACTTCGGGCGTGTCGCCACAGTCAGCCAGCGTCAATCGGCCTGCCGCCAGCGGTGTCGCTCCGTCGCCGCAAAGTCAGCCCGCGGGTTCGCCACAGGGCTCGGCACCGGCGGCTCCGGACTCGCCGCTGCCGAATCTGAACCCGGCCGGACCGATTCCGTCGAAGGGATCCGTGGGCGGTCCATCCGTTTCGCCTTTGTAACGGCCAGGCCGTTCGCGTAAGATCCGATTTACGGCATTCCTGATTCGAACTCGCGGGATTTCGGTACGACCCGCACGAAGCCTCGAAGTGCCTGACGGATCTCTCTCCATGTCTCGCCCTGTATCACTGATCATGTGTCTTTCGATTCTCGCAACTTTCCCGATTCCGGAGACGACGCGGGCGGAGGACGTCGTCGTCCGCAACGTGACCGAGCTGCGGCAGGCGCTGGGCGGTGCCAGGCCGGGGCAGGTCATTCGGATCGCTCCCGGGCGTTACCCTGGCGGCCACTCGGTGGCAGGCTTGCAGGGCACCGCGGAAGCGCCGATCCGGATCACGGCGTCCGACCCGGCCGATCCTCCGGTTTTCGAAGGGGGCGGCAATGCGTTTCATTTTTCGAGTGTGGCGCATGTCGTCGTCGAATCGCTGGTGCTGACCGGCAGCCAGTACAACGGTGTCAATATCGACGACGGAGGCAAGGCCGATCGTCCGTCGCACCATGTGGTCCTGAAAGACCTGACGGTGCGAGACATCGGCTCCGACGGCAATCACGACGGGATCAAGCTCTCTGGCCTGAATGACTTTACGGTCGAGAATTGCCGCGTTTCGAATTGGGGCAAGGGGGGCTCGGCGATCGACATGGTCGGATGTCATCGCGGCGATATTCGGTTGTGTAAGTTCTTCGGCAGCGAAGAGGACGCCGGCAACGCCGTTCAGGCCAAGGGCGGTTCTTCAGGGATTCTGATCGCCGGTTGCCGGTTCGAACACGTGGGCAGCCGAGGCGTGAATTTGGGCGGAAGCACGGGGCTGCCGTTTTTCCGGCCGATCGACGCCCCTTACGAAGCACGTGACATCACCGTGGAGGATTGCGTCTTTCTCGGTTCGCCCGCACCGATCGCGTTCGTGGGTGTCGATGGCGCGAAAGTTCGCCATAATACGTTCGTTCTGCCGGGTAAGTATGTCGCGCGGATCCTTCAGGAGAATACGAACGAACGGTTCGCGAAGTGCCGAAATGGCGTGATCGAACGCAACCTGATCGTCTTCGACCCGAGCCGTATCGGGTCGACGACGAACGTGGGCCCGAATACCATGCCCGAGACTTTCGTTTATATCGATAACGTCTGGTTCAGCATTGACATGCGCGGGCGCAAGCCGCGACACGAAATTCGTGAGGAGAGAGGCGTGACGGATCTCGTCCCGGTCTTCGTCGATCGCGACGGCGGCGACTTGCGGCAGGCCGAAAATTCACCGGCGAAAGGTTATGGATCGCGCATCATGGCGGCCTTGATGCCGAAACTTTGAGGTCGGCATCAAGATAACGGACGGGACAGAAGCGGTCCGAACTGGCTCGTCCATTCGTCGAGCCGTCTGACCCTGGCTTCGCAGTCAGCCCACTTCGGCCAGAGGTGAGGCTTCGTCCGACATCGGACGCGAATGGAGCTTCAGGGTCATTTCCGGTTGCGTCGATCGCGCTGGCGTCCGATCCTTCGGTAAATCCTGAACCTGAAGCAGCCGTTTGAGTTGGTTCACCTGGTTCGGGTCGAGATTGAGCGACCGCTGCGTGAACCAGCCGATCCCCTGGGCGAAGTGCTGCTCGCTCATGACCAGCTCGACCTGCCCGGCCGGGCGCTGAACGAGGGTCAGCTCAAGCCGCTGATCGGCGGCGGAACCGTCAATGTAACCCAGGGTCGTGGAGCGATTCATCGAATCCATGCTTCCATCATCGGACATCGAGACGATGCGACTGAGATTCAGTCTCAACAAGATTATTTTGTGCGAGTGTGCACGGAGAGTCAAGAGGTGAGTCTCGAAAAAGAAGAGGTTCATCGGGCGATGCGGCGTTTCGATGTCGTTCGGACTGGCTCGATGATCGAGTGACAGCGGCAGGATGCCACTCCCGGTATGTGGCAGCGGCGTCCTGCCGCTTCAGATTTTCGGAAAAGCCTTCGACAGAACGACCTGGACACGATCATTGACCATCCGCCTTCTTCCCTCGCTCGCTGGGAACGAGACCGAGGCAGGATACCGGCAGCGACTTCTCCGGATGACGGAACCGGCTTCCTGCCGATTCAGACTTACGAAATAACCTTTGTCAGAACAGATTAGACACGACTTGAGTTCATCTGAATTCATCCCGCGCTCAATGCTCACGCGGCAGCGGCAGGATGCCGCTGCCGCTTTCGGCGATGAATCCTCAGTTTTTCGTGTCGTCGCGGGGCTGTCGGGGGTTCACGGCGATGCGGCGGCTGATGGCCTTTTTGGTTTTCGGCAATACGAGGGTGAGGACACCGGATTCATACTCGGCCGAGATCGACTCCCGGTCGAATTCGTCGCTCAGAATGAACGACCGTTCGAAGACGGACACCGTCGTTTCCAACGCAAGCGGACGTGCACCCTCGGCTTCTGGCCGCCGTACCTTTGCCATCAGCCTGAGGACGTTCTGCTTCAGCTCGACGACGATGTCCTCTTCCTGGACGCCTGGCAAATCGGCTTCGAGGATCAAGGCGTCCTGCCGGTCGTGAATATCGACCAGCGGAGCGATTCGAGCAGGCCCCAGACCTGTGCCGAATTCCTCGAGTGACGTTGGCATGGAAACCAGCGGATCCGTCAAAGAGCCCCAGGCCGGTTGCTGCCGAATGGACGGATCGGCCGGATGCATCGGACCGCCGAGCAAGGGCGATGAGGAGACGTAAATTTTGATCCAGTTCGAGTTACGATTCATCGTTCAATCCTCGGACCGTTCCGTGTTGCGGCGAACGAACGAAGCCTTGTGAACAGGCAGTGCAGGTCGAGGGAGTTCGGAAGGGACCGTTGGCCCTTCAAGAGCCCGGGGTTCGGATTCTCGGGCACGCCGGGCTTTCGCGGTCACGGGGATGTTCTGGGCCCGGGCACGGGCGACCTTCGGCAGGTCGATTCGCAGAACGCCGTTTTCCAGGTCCGCGGTCACTTCTTCCGCGATAACCTCCTCGGGCAAAGTGACCCTGCGCTCCCATTGGCCGAAAGGGCGTTCCTGACGTCGGAAGGTCTCATCGGTGACACGGTCGACGCGCCGGCGTTCACCACGAATCGTGACAGTGTCGCCCGACACGCTCAACTCGATCGAGCCGGGATTCGTGCCCGGAATTTCGGCCAGGATGAGAAATCGATGACCTCGTTCGTAGACGTTCAAGGCTGGAAACGGGCGAGCCGAATGGAGTGAAGTCAGCCCAAGATGTTCGAACATCCTGCCCATCTCTTCGCCGAGCAAACGCAGAGGATCCCAGCGTCCTATTCCATCCATTTCGTCATCGTCTCCATTTGCGACGCATCATTTGCAGGATACTGAGAATACAAAGCAAGTTCCATGCCATTCTTCGAAAGAGTATGATTCCAGTGATCTGGCGATCGCATTCGCACGCATCGATGACGCGGTTCGAGCGGATTTCGTCGACGAGGTGCATGAAAGCGTCGTCGAACGCGAAGCAGTCGCCGATCGTGTGCTCGCTTGTATTCACTGCCGAAATGGCAGATTATGAGATTCTCCGGACGGCTTCCGCGGTTCCGGAAGCGGTGAGACGGCATATCGATCGCATCACGTTCGCGAGACACGGCAGATTCACGAAGGACGATTCTCATGAAAACCCGCGGCAGCAGACCGGAAAAGCGCTGGACGTTCGCGATCGTTTCGTCGTTCGTCGCACTGGCTTCGATCGGGTGGTCGCTGAATTTCCGGTTCGACGAACAGGCGAAGGCCGTCGAAAGGCAAGCCGCCAAGGCTGAGGACAAGCTGACTTCGGCATTTGCGACGCTGGACGCCGCACGGATGGTCGACATGTCGCACACCTTCGACGAAAAGACGATCTACTGGCCGACGGACAAGCCCTTCCGCTGGGAAAGGCGGGTTTGGGGTCCGACAGCGAACGGCTACTTTTACGCTTCGGCGAATTATGCCGCCAGCGAACATGGCGGCACGCACCTGGACAGCCCGATCCACTTCGCCGAAGGGGGCGATACGACTGACAAGATCAGCCTGAAGCGATTGGTCGGCCCGGCACTCGTGATCGACATCGCACAGGCTTGTCAGGCCGATCCGGACCACGAGCTGACCGACGAGGAAATCTCGAAGTGGGAAACGGAAAATGGACGAATCGAGCCCGGAACGATCGTCATCGTCCGCACCGGCTGGGGCAAAAGATGGCCTGACAAAAAGACTTATATGGGTACGGACGTCGCCGGCGACGTGGCCGGGCTGAGCTTCCCGGGCATCGGCTCGAAAGCCGCGGAGATGCTCAAAAGCCGGGGAGTGAAGGGCGTCGCGATCGATACGGCAAGTGTCGACAGGGGCAAGTCGAAAGACTTTCTGGCGCACAGAATCCTCTATGCCGCAAATATTTACGGCATCGAGAACCTGGCGAATGCGGAAGCCCTGCCGACACGAGGAGCCGCTTTGATCGCCCTTCCGATGAAAATCGGCGGCGGTTCCGGCGGGCCGGTCCGGGTGATGGCGATCCTGCCGGAACGATGATGTCGGCCGTGAGCTTTTCGAAGCCTGGCGATCAGGCTTCGAGGGCTTTTCGGAGCGAGGCGACGTAGGCGGCGACATCGCTGGCGATTTTTTGCGAGTTCGCCCCGGCCTGGGCCGCGTCGTGCACGCGCCGGACGATCGCGCTGCCGACGATCAGTCCGTCAGCCACGGGAGCGAGCATTTTCACGTGTTCCGGCTCCGAGATGCCGAAGCCGATGCAGATCGGCAAGTCAGTCTGACCGCGAAGCCAGGAGACTTTGTCCTTCAGGTCTTCAGGCAGGGCACGCCGCTCGCCCGTGATCCCGGCGACGGAGACGTAGTAAATGAAGCCTGTCGTGGACTTTGCGATGGACAGGGCCCGATCTCGCGGGGTCGTGGGCGTGATGAGTTGAATCAGTTTGATGTCAAGCGCTGCGGCCTGTTTCGCGAGTTCGTCGGCTTCTTCGACAGGAAGGTCGGGGATGATCAGGCCATCGACGCCGGAGGTTTTGGCGTCGTCCAGATACTTTGCGACGCCGATGCGATGTACGATCGCGAAGCTGATCATCGTGACGAAAGGCGATTCGACGGGCTTCGAACCGGCTCGTAAACCTTTCAGGCAATCGAGGATGCGATCGACATGAATTCCTTTGAGCAGAGCCCGATTGTAGCTGGCGGCGATGACGGGGCCATCGGCGATCGGGTCGGAGTAAGGCACGCCGATTTCGAACATGTCGGCCATGCCGCTGGCGGAAAGGGCTTCGATGAGGCCTTTCGTCGTATCCAGGTCAGGATCGCCAGCCGTCAGGAACGGCATCAGGGCCGGGCGTTTTTCGGAACGAAGGCGGGCGAAGAGGGCGTCGATGCGGTTCATTAGGGGTTCAGGCCGTGGAATTCGTTGGAAGGAAGTTGCTCAGGACCAGTGGGCTCGGACAATTCGTCATCAAAACCGGTGAGATATCCGAACGATTCGAATTCGAAGAATGCTCGATCGACCAGCAACGAATGAGGTCGTCGCGAGTTACGAGGAGATCGATGATCCTGTTCATCGGGCAAGTCTTCGATACAGCTCTTGTTTCCTCATCATCAGTTCATCACTGATAGTTGCGACAAGATCGTCATCCGCAATCGACGACGTTATCCCAGTCCGGTTCGCATGATCCGATGCCTGGAACTCTCCGCCACTTGCAATGACAGCATCAGGTGTTTCATTCGCAGGGTCGCCGATGGCAAGCTCCATCGATTCGTTGAGTGATTCGGTTCGTTCCGAGCCCGGGTCTTCGAATTCGAATTGCGGTGACTGCCCCATCGTTCGGTCGCTCTGAATCGGTCTCTTCTGAATGTCTTTCACATCGGCTCGCCGCGAAGCCGGGCGATTTCGTAGGCGTCCTTGTCGCCCCGGCCTGACAGACAGATCACAAGTCGTTGATCCGGCGTCATTTTAGCCGCTTCGATCATCGCCTGGGCCACGGCATGGCTCGATTCGAGCGCGGGCAGGATGCCTTCGAGCTTCGCGAGCGTGTTGTAGGCTTCCAGGGCTTGTTTGTCGGTGATCGATTCGTAGCGGACGCGGCCGGAGTCTTTCCAGTAGGCGTGTTCGGGACCGACGCCGGGATAGTCCAGCCCGGCCGAGATCGAGTGAACGTCTTCGGTCTGCCCTTCTTCCGTCTGGAGCACATAGGAAAGGCTGCCGTGCAGGACGCCAGGCTTGCCCTGGGTGAGGCTGGAGGCATGCTCGCCTGAGGTCGGCCCGCGGCCGCCCGCTTCGGCACCGACCAGTTCGACGGACGTGTCCGGAATGAACGCAAAGAACATGCCCGCCGCGTTCGATCCGCCGCCGACGCATGCGACGACCTTGTCGGGCAGGGCGTTGAAACGTTCCAGGAACTGGGCCCGGGTTTCGTTGCCGATGACGGACTGAAAGTCGCGGACGATCATCGGGAATGGGTGCGGGCCGACGACCGAACCGATGGTGTAGTGAGTCCAGGAAGAGCTGCCCATCCAGTCCCGCATGGCTTCGTTTGTGGCGTCCCGCAGGGTTCGGCTGCCGCTGGTCACGGGCACGACCTGGGCACCCATCGTGCGCATGTTGAACACGTTGAGCTTCTGCCGGCGGATGTCTTCTTCGCCCATGTAGACGGTGCATTCGAGCCCGAACAGGGCACAGGCTGTGGCTGTGGCGACACCGTGCTGGCCGGCGCCGGTTTCGGCGATCACACGGGTTTTGCCCATGCGTTTGGCCATGAGGCACTGGCCGATGGCGTTGTTGATCTTGTGCGCACCGGTGTGGTTGAGATCTTCACGCTTCAGGTAAATCTGCGCGCCGCCGACGTGGGCCGTGAGCCGCGTGACGTGCGTGAGCCGGCTGGGGCGGCCGACGTAATCACGCAGGTAACCTTCCATCTCGGCCCAGAATGAAGCATCACTCTTGAGCTGAAGGTATTCGGCCTCGAACCGGTTCAGGGCATCGATCAGAGTCTCGGGTACGTAGCGGCCGCCGAAGGGGCCGAAACGGCCAAGGGCATCGGGAAGGCTGGCCTGAACTTTGCTGGAGGGTTCCGCCACCGACATGGGGGATGTTTCCTTCGGAGCTGAGTTTGACGATCGGGACTGCGCCGGGGATGGGCTCCCGAAAGCCGGGCGTTCCTTCATTGTCCGAATCGATGGCGATCCGGTCAATGGATTGCGGTTTCGAACCGGCGACGAGTGCATCGAACGAACGACGGAACCGTCAGGATTCGTATTGTTTACGCTGCCGGCTCGAGGGGATATGCAGAGCTTCGCGGTATTTGGTCACCGTCCGGCGTGCGATCGTGATGCCTTCGGCCTTGAAGGCGTTCACGATCTCTTCGTCCGACAGGGGCTTGGACTTATCCTCTTTGGCGATCATTTCCGTCAGCTTCTGCTTGACGATATCCCAGGCCAGTTCGCCGCCGTCGTCGGTGGTGGTGCCTCCTGTGAAGAAGCGTTTGAGCGGATAGATGCCGCGGGGCGTGGCGATCCACTTGTCGTCGACGGCGCGACTGATCGTCGTGACGTGCACGCCGATGATATCCGCGATCTGCTGCATTTTCAGCGGTTCGAGAAACTCGTCGCCGAAATCGATGAACTTGCGCTGATGGTCGACGATCTCCTGGGCCACCCTCGTCAGCGTGGTGTGCCGTTGCTCGATGGCCTCGATGAGCCATCTCGCGGCTTGAAGTTTGCGCTGAAGGTATTCGCGGTCCTTGCCTTCGATCTGTTTCGACCGGGCCAGCCGGGCATAAGCACGCGACACGCCCAGAGGGGGCAGGGAATCGTCGACCAGGTGCACCTTGTAGCCGCCGCCTTCGAGCGGTTCGAGCGTGAAGTCCGGAATGACGAACGAGTTCGGCGAAGCGGCGAAACGAGCGCCGGGGCGGGGATCAAGCCGTCGGATCTGCTCGATGGCTTCCTTGATCTCGGCGATCGAGAGCCCCGTCCGCTTTTCGATCAGCGGCAGCCGATTGTGCTGAATGTCCTCCAGATGCCGATCGATGAGAATTCGCAACGCGGAGGCCATCGGATGTTCGTCGGTGACTTGCAGGAGAAGGCATTCGCGCAGGTCGCGCGCAGCGATGCCCGGCGGGTCGAGCGTCTGCACGATTTTGAGCACCGCTTCCACCTCGAGCGGGCTGACGGCGTGGCCGGCTTCGCGGGCGATCTCATGCAGGCTGACCGACAGATAGCCCCGGTCGTCAAGGTTATTGATCACGAACCTTGCCATTTTCAGGTCCGGCTCGCTCAGGTCGAGCAGGCCGAGCTGTTCTTCCAGGTGGTCCTGAAGCGTCGGCGGGCGATCGGCCGCGTTCATGAGCGCTTCGTACCGGCGTTCGGAAAGTTCGTCCAGCGCTGACCGGCTCAGACTCGATGACTCTCGAAAGCGGTCGTCCAGGTCATAGAATTCGTCGTCGAAATCGTCCGACGCCGTACCTTCGGCACCGGCGTTTTCCGGCAGAGCGGCTTCCGGTGATTCCGCAGCGGCCGCTTCCGGCACCGGTTCGAAATCGGCCGAATCATCGCCGTTCGACTCGGCGGTGGACACGGGTTCGCTGACGACGGGTTCGGCTTCGCCAGGTTCCGCGTCGTCGAGATTCAATAGCAGCGGGTTGTCGGTCAGTTCCTGATCGATCCTGTCCTGAAGCGCCATCAGCGGCATTTGCAGAATCTCCATGGACTGGATCATCCGAGGCGCCATTTTCATGCGCATCTCGGCTCTCATGTTCTGTGAGAGATCCATCCTCATGGACATCGCCTGCTGACCACCTTTCCGTCTTCGTAACCGGTTTCGCTCCGGTTCGGATCAGATCGCATTCCGCAAATCGTTCGAAGCTCGATCACCGTCAGTATTTGCGCCGCCCCAGAACCGCGTCGGCCAGCATTTCCTTGTTGGCGAATTCGAGGAAACCGCCCGAGGGCAGCCCCCTGGCCAGCTTCGTCACCTCGACACCCAGACTTTCGAGTCTCTGCGAAACGAGCATCGCCGTCGCATCGCCTTCCAGGTTGGGATTCGTCGCCAGTATCACTTCACGAACCTCTGTCGTACGAACGCGCTCGATCAGCGAATCGATCGTGAGCTGGTCCGGGCCGACGCCGCTCAATGGGGACAACCTCCCAAGCAGAACGTGATACGTGCCGCGGTAACAGCCTGATCTTTCCAGAGCCATCAAATCTCTCGGCTGTTCCACGACGCAGATCGCCGAAGCATCACGCCGGGGATCACGGCAGATCACGCACAAGGCGTTTCCGGCGTCCGTCAGGTAATGACACCTGGAACAGAAGCCCACACGCTCCTTGATCGCCCGCAGCGATTCCGCCAGCGCGAGAACCTCTTCGGAAGGAGCTTTGAGCAAATGGTGTGCCAATCGCTCGGCAGATTTGGCCCCGATGCCGGGCAATCGGCCCAGCCGTTCGATCAGAAGTTCGATGACGCCTTCCTGAGAGTCGGTCGTCACTGACCGCCTCCACCCATGAGCTTGTCGAGGCCGGGGACATCCACGCCGCCCGTGATCTGGGCCATACGAGCGGCGGCCTGCTCGCGGACACGCGTCAGAGCATCGTTGACGGCATAGAAAACCATGCCCTCCAGCTCATTCACCGGCACGGATCCTGGCAGTGAGGGGTCGATCTTCACGTCGTCGACTTCCATCTTGCCCGTGATCGTGACGCGCACCTTGCCGCCGCCCGCTTCGCCCGTGACTTTCAGCCGCGCCAGCGAATCGGTCGCCTGCTTCATCGCCTCGCGCATCTGACCGGCCTGCCGCATCATGTCAGCCATCTGACCCAGCTTGTTGAACATCCGGTCTTTCCTCTCCCTGATTACGCGAAAGGCGATCGTTCGACCATCCGGCCGATCGCTCCATATCGAGTGATCATTATTTTAATGATTCGCGGCCGTTTGCGTAGAGGGAGAATTTCAGAATTCGGCATACGAATTGCTTAAACTATTTCCGCATCCCCGCGAAAGATCGTGCGATGGGACGAAATCGGAAATCGATCCAGGACATGTTCGGCATCGTTCATTCGTTCGCGAACCACGCCGACAGGCGATCGAACGGCGAACTTCGAAGGCCCGGATGACGCAAGAATCCGGACCAGTCCGTTCGCCGTCGACTGTTCGCTGATTCGTCAGCTATTCGCTGATTCGTCAGCTCGTGGTCAAACCCGAGCCGGCCCCGCGAAGTGTCGTGTGCGGGCGAGATGTCCGGGCGATCTGACTGAACCGATCCGGCTGATTCCAGCGAGGCAGGTCGCAGAGATCGCCACCCATATAAATGTGGTGCCAGAGCTGGGTCGTAACGACGCAGGTCAGAGTCTGATCCATTACGAACCGGCGGAGAGTTACGGGCGGAAGCGATGTCTGGAGCTTTCGCTGACGAGCGATCTTCGCCGGATCGAAATAACCGGACTTCGCCAGAGATTCTTCCGACAGGAGCTGGTCGACCCAGGTCGGGCGATCCGGCCCCAGGATGCCGTCGGCACGGCTGGCGCGGAACATCGTCTTCTTACGATTGGCGATTTTGGTCGGCAACGTCTTGGCGGCGACCTGACGCAGCAGCCATTTGTCGATGCGGCCGTTGAGCTTATATTGCGGGTGAAGCGTCGCGCAGAATTCGATGACCTTGTCGTCCAGAATCGGATACCGGCCCTCGACCGAGGCATTCATCGTGACGCGATCGCCCTTGGCATGCAGCAACATCCCGGCCAGCATTACTTTATAACCGACGTAAAGCGATTGATTCAGCCAGTTCCAGCGGCGGAAGTTCGGGTTCGGCAGGTCGATGTCTTCGTAAGGGTTATAGCCGTCCAGCGAATCCCACATCCGGCCGCCGTAGACAAGGCTTCGGCCCTGGCCGAGCCAGTCGTAAAGATCCTGCTGGGCCGTGCGCTGGCCCAGGATCGGAAACCGGTCGTGACGGGCGCGTTTGTCAGAATCGATCATCCGCAACAGGCCGCGGCGAAGCAGGGCGGGGATCACCGAACCAAAGCGACGGCGGAACCGCTCGCGGGCTGTGCCCGACTTGAACCAGGCGTAACCGGCCAGTGCTTCGTCGGCGCCTTCGCCGGTGAGGACGACCTTGTTGCCCGACTCGTTCACGGCCTGTGCCAAGCGCAGAAGGCAGCCAGCCGACGTGTCGAGAACTGGCATTTCCGCGGCCCGGATCAGTTCCGGGAGGGCCGCCGCGACGTCCTTTTTCTCCATGGTGACCATCGTCAGCGGCGAGCCGAGCGATGTCGCGGCTTCGATGGCTTTGTCACGTTCGTCCGGGCCGGCGTTTTCCAGGGCGATCGTGAACGAATCGACCGGCCCGCCCCGTTCGCGTGTCGCCAGGCCGAGGACGACGGTCGAATCGAGCCCGCCGGAGATATAACTTGCGACAGGCACATCGCCGCGCAGGCGAATCTTCGTGGCATGACCCAGCAGGCGTTCCAGCTCATCGACGAGGATCGAAGGATCAGCGGCGACACGTTCCTGGCCGTTGTCGGGGAAATCGAGATCCCAGTATTTGTGGGTCTCGATGCGGCCGTCCTTCACCTTCAGGAAATGACCGGGAGCGATCGCCTGAATGCCTTCGAAAACGGTCTGCCCAGGCGTGGCGCTGAAGAAGTTGAAGAAGTAGTCGAGCCCTTTGACGTTGGCCCGGGGCGTAACCAAGCCGGAGGCAAGAATCGCCTTGATTTCGGACCCCCAGATGAGCCAGCCGTCCTGAACCGTGTAATACAGCGGACAGATGCCGACCCTGTCGCGGCCGAGTATCAGTGTGCGATGATCCCGGTCATAAAGGCTGACTCCGAACTGACCTCGGGCATGCTCGAACATTCCCGGGCCGTAATCTTCGTAAAGATGCACCCAGGCTTCGGTATCACACCGCGTGGCCAGGTGATGGCCGTTGGCCAGGAGCTTTTCGCGGAGTTCCGGGTATTCGAAAATTTCGCCGTTGAAGGCGACCCAGATCCGGCCGGTCTCGTTGGCGATCGGCTGATGGCCGCCGGCAAGGTCGACGATCGAAAGCCGCCGTGCCCCGAGAGCGACGCCAGGTTCGATGTGAATGCCTTCGTCATCGGGGCCACGATGGGTAATCGCGCCGGTCATCGACAACAATCGGGATTCGTCGAACAGCCGCTGTCCTTCGAGGTCGAATGCACCCGCGATTCCGCACATCGGTTACGTCTCTCGATTTTCGTGTTCGACAATCCTGCAATCCGAAAGCGGATCGGACATTACGGCGGTTCGAGCGATCGCTGCCAGCCTGATTCCCGTCGCCGTGACGGCACTTACCATCTCGCAAACATACATTATGGATACCGATGAAGCGAAAGGCGGGAGCCCGGCAATGCGTTCTGGTCGTTCGTGTCGTAACGGTCAGAGAAGGGAATTCGACAGACCGGCCGTCGTTCGGTACGGCACCACTTCAATAATCCGGCCGCCGCTGAACGATGACCGGCGTCACTTCCTCGGTCGACCTGCTCGGCCTTTCCGGCAGGATCAGATAAGTCAACAGCAGTCCGACCGCGAAGCCCCCAATGTGGGCCAGGTAAGCCACACCGCCGGTTTTGCCCAGTCTATCCATTTCGAACATGCCGAGCATGAACTGGCTGACGATCCAAAGGCCGATCACGACGAACGCCGGCAGATCGGCGGGAAAATAGAAGATGAGAACACGGATAGGATTGAGGGGATAGAGAACGAGATAGGACCCCATGACACCCGCGACAGCGCCTGAAGCGCCGAGGATCGGGACCATCGAATCCGGGCTGGCCATAGCCTGGACACCGAAACCGACGACGCCAGCGGCCAGATAGGTGATCGCATAAGCGACACGGCCGAAAGCTTCTTCGACATTGTCGCCGAAAATCCAGAGAAACAGCATATTGCCGAGCAGGTGCAGCGGGCTGCCGTGGAGGAACATGGCCGTCAGCAGCGTCGACCAGATCGGCAGCCCGTTCGCCTGGTGCTCGAAGCCGGGATTATGAAAGACTCCCGGGACCTGGTCGGCCGGCACGACGAAAACCCTTCCGAACGGGTCGCGGACGAGCAACTGCCGCACCGGACCCTCGACATCGCGGCCGTGCGTAAGCTCATAAGGCGTAACAGCATGCGCCGCCGTGAACTTGTCGCCTTCGCCAATCTGCATGAGATAGACCAGGACGTTCAGGAGGATCAGTAGATAGGTGATCCACGGCGTCGTGCGTGTCCGGTGGTAATCGCTGATCGGAAAGACCATTCGCGCGGGACCTTACGAATCGAGGCACGAATTCGACCATCGCCGTGGCGGCACGGCGATCGAATCGAATCAATATATCAGATCGGACGAACCGGTGCTCGATACCGTGCCCGTTTTCGGATTCCCGCAAGTCACGGCGTCTGGCCGTATCTTGTTTCGTCGAATCGGCTTACCCGGGAAGACCCCAGATTTTCCGATCCCGATTCGTCGCCGATTCTTCTTCCCAGGCTTGCCGGACTTCGCGCAATCCCTTGGCGCACATCTCGAAGCAATCGGACAGCCGGTGCATCATGGGGCCCTGCGAACGGTCAAGTTCACCGGCGACGTGATAGGCCCGTTTACCGGTAAGCGTCATCATCCGCAAGTCGCCGGATCGCCAGGCGTTGCGGCGTTCGACCGATTCCGGAAAGACACCTGTGAGAAACAGGTTTCGATCTCCGAGCCGGCGGAACGCATCGGTCGCGATCTCAGTGGAGCAGTCACGGGCGATTTTCTGAAGTTCGCATAATGTGCCGAGATCGGCTGCGGGAAAAGGATCCGAGGCGGGGTTCAGCGTATCGGTCGCGACCCCGCGTATCAATAATGCGGAGAGATAATCGACGATTCCGGGATCGCCCATCCCGAGTCTCTGCATCAAGGTGTGTTCGGTCAGACCTCGAATCCAGCGGTGCAGGGGGTGATCCTCCCGCAGCGAAAATGCTCGTTCCATGAGTGAGCCTCCGAAAATCCGGCCGGCGACAGGCTCGCGGCCCGGGACAGTAGGATCGGATAAGGACGAAGCGGCATTCGGGTTCCCTGGGCAGGTACGAAAGGGCACTTCGGATCGTGCCCCGCCATCACTAACTATTATTATGATTTCGGATAAAGGGTCAACACGGGAATAACGAATCTTAATGAATCAGGAAAATTCGGGGGTTTGGAGCCGGACTTGGATATTGTCTTGACCGATGACATGTGGTAGAGTGTCGAACTTCCTAAATTGTGCCCGACTGGGCGAGTCCCGCCGCGATCCCGGAAGGATCGGACTCGCGAACGAAACGGTTCGATGCGAACCGGGACGGGCTCCGAAACGAAGACCCAGCGCTAGGGATCGGTTCAACAGCGATGTCGAAAATCAAGGCCAAGTCTCACAAGGGCATCAAGAAACGCTTCAAGGTCACCGCGACCGGGAAGATCAAGCACAAGCGAGCCGGCTCGTCGCACCTGAACAGCCACAAGAGCGGCAAACAGATCCGCAGGCTGCGTAAGAAGTCGACGCTGAAGATGACGGCGGAAGCTCGCCGCATGCGGTTCGCGCTTCTGAAGGAACGGCGTGCGACACTGGCTCTTCGCCGGGCGGGCACCCCGCCGGTGGAAGTTGTCGAAGTCGTTGCCGAAGGCACACAATCCTGAGGCCTGAGGCTGTCTTCGCCGCACATATCCGAATCAAGATTCCTGCGATTTCACGGAAAGTATCGAAAGAGACATGAGAGCGAAAAGCGGTGTACCGCGTCGTCGGGCGAAAAATCGTTTGTTCAAGGCCACGAAGGGCTATGTCGGCGGACGTCGCCGGCTGCTGAAGTCGGCCAAGGAAACTCTGCTGCGTGCAGGCGTCTTCGCGTTTCGTGACCGCCGTGCGAAGAAGCGTGCCTTCCGCCGCCTCTGGATCACCCGGATCTCCGCCGCCGCCGAAATGCGTGGCCTGCGTTACAGCCAGCTCGTCAACGGCCTCAAGAAGTCCAACATCGCGCTGGACCGCAAGAGCCTGTCCGAACTGGCCATCCATGATCCGGCCGTGTTCGATCAACTCGTCGCCAAGGTCCGCACCGCGATCGGCGCCTGATCAGGGCCGATCGGTACCGTCGGACCGGTTCGTAAACCGCGTTCGTACGATATCCATGACGAACGCCCCGAACATACCCGGGGCGTTTCTTCATTCTGTCCGCACGCCTCACCTGCTGGCCTGGAGCGATTCGGAACGAAATGAGTTCTGCCGACTCTTCTGCCGCATCCGCGCTGGATGACCTGGAACGCCTGCTTGCCGAAGGCATAGCCGCTTTCGAAACATCGGCCGATGCCGAAGCCCTGGAAAAGGCTCGTGTGTCGTTTCTGGGTCTGAAGCAGGGCCGGATCAAATCGGCGCAGGAAGTCCTCAAGACCTTGCCCGGGCCGGACCGCAAAGCGTACGGTCAGCGGTTCAACGCCGTGAAAACCGCGCTGGAAGCAGCATGCGAGCAAGCACGCGGGAGAATCGAGGGCGGCCAGGCGAGTCTCGCCGCGGCTCAGGTCGATTTGACCGTGCCAGGCTCGACGCCGCGGTTCGGGCGTCGGCATCCGCTGACCCAGACAGCCGAAGAATTGATCGACATCTTCGGTCGCATGGGGTTCTCGCTGGCACGCGGGCCCGAAATTGAGGACACGTTCCACAACTTCGTCGCGCTGAATATTCCGGAGCATCACCCGGCTCGCGAACCGCTCGACAATTTCTATGTCACGCCCGGCACGTTGCTGCGGAGCCAGACGAGCACCGTTCAGATTCGGGTGATGGAAAACACCCAGCCGCCTGTGCGTGTCGTGGCATTGGGGCGGGTCTATCGCCCGGACGCCGTGGACGCGACCCATTCGTTCATGTTCCACCAGATCGAAGGGCTTTACGTCGATCGAAACGTGACGATGGCCAACCTCAAAAGCACGCTCCGGCAGTTCGCGAGATCGTACCTGGGGCAGGACGTCACGGTGCGGTTCCGGCCCTCTTTCTTCCCTTTCACCGAACCCTCGGTGGAAGTTGACATGCAGTGGGATGCCGCGGGCCGCTGGGTCGAAATGGGTGGGGCCGGGATGGTCGATCCGAACGTGCTCAAAGCCGTCGGTTACGACCCTGAAATCTATTCCGGATTCGCCTTCGGTCTGGGTATCGAACGGCTTTGCATGCGGCGGCACGGGATTGACGATATCCGGCCGTTCTATCAGAATGATTACAGGTTTCTGAATCAGTTCTGACCCTGCCGAATCCGGGTCTGCGGGTTCGGAAGCCGAGTTCTGCCAAACGCCGGTACCTGGTCATTCGACCTCACCCAGCAGGGAGCGATTCCATGAGTGCCGAAGTCAAGACGATCCACATCGAACCCTCTGCGGAATCCGGTGCCGTCGTGGTTTATCACCGCGATTTTCCCGAAATTCGCGTACAGGGCTGTTCGGAAATCGAAGCCGTCACGCTTTTATGCCACCAGTTGACGCGTGCCCTGGATTCGGCTTTGACCGACTGGCGCCGCCAGAGCCTGCAATCCGCACTGAACGACTCGCACTGTCATCGCGACAGCGTCAAACCTGGTTGAAACGGTGCGATGCCGTTGCCCAGCCACACAAATCTCGAATCCGTGATCCGCGCCCGACCGCAGGTCACGGTTTTTCGTTTCTCCAGGGAGCTTGCCTGAAGCCATGATCGTCAGCTGGAACTGGTTGCTCGAATATCTGCGTCTGGAAATGCCGGTCGAAGTGCTTTCGGAAAAGCTGGCGCTCTCAGGGCTCAATCACGAATCGACAGAAGACGTCGGCGGCGATCTGGCGATCGATCTCGAAGTCACGAGCAATCGGCCGGACTGCCTGAACCACCTGGGCATCGCGCGTGAAATCGGCGTGCTGTTCGGCCTGCCGGTCCGCTACCCGGATCCCCGGCCCGCCGCCGGCAAAAACGCCAAAAGCGTGACGGATCTGACTTCCGTCGAAAATGCGGAGCCTGAACTGTGCCCGCACTTCACGGCCCGGGCGGTTACCGGCGCGACCGTCAAGGAAAGCCCCTGGTGGCTGCGCAAACGGCTCGAAACGCTGGGCGTCAGGCCCATTTCGAACGTCGTCGACATCACGAATTATGTGCTTTTCGAATGCGGCCAGCCGCTGCACGCTTACGACCTCGACAAACTCGCTGGCCGCAAGCTCGTCGTCCGGCGCGGCCGTGAAAACGAAAAGCTGCAGGCCATCAACGGCAAGACTTATACGATGACGCCGGGGATGCTCGTCATCGCCGATGCGGATAAGCCCGTCGGCCTGGCCGGCGTGATGGGTGGTCTGGAGACGGAAATCTCGGCCGCGACACGTGACATCCTGATCGAATCGGCCCGGTTCGATCCCGTTTCGGTACGGACGACTTCGCGGGCACTCGGCCTGTTCAGCCCATCGAGCCACCGCTTCGAACGCCCGATGGATCCTGAAAAGACCGACTGGGCCAGCCGCCGGTGCGCGGAGATGATCCTGGACCTGGCCGGCGGCACCCTGGCCGAAGGTGTGATCGAACTCGGCGGCAGCGTGCCGAAGCGAGAGCCGATCACGCTTCGGCTTTCGCAGATTTCGCGGATTCTGGGGATCGAAATCCCTGATGCAGCCGTGCGAGAGATATTGATTCGGCTCGGGCTCCAAAGTCACGGATCGCAGGCCGATGGCCAGAGCATATGGGCGAGCCCCTCGTGGCGCAGCGATCTGGAGCGTGAAATCGATCTGATCGAGGAAATCGCCCGGGTTCATGGCTATCACCATATTCCGGAGGACCGGCCCGTGCCGATGTCCGTCGCTTCGCGAACGCCCCGGGAACGGGTCGAAAGTGGCGTGCGGGACACACTGACGGGTGCCGGACTCTTCGAAGCCGTGACTTTCAGTCTGGTCGCCGAGAACCTGGCCAAACCGATTCCGGGCGATCTGGCTCCTTCCACCGCCCCGATCCGGATCGAGCATTCGAGCCGCAAAAAAGAGACCACACTGAGGCCGAGCCTCGTTCCGAGCCTTCTGGAGGCACGGGCTTACAACCAGTCTCATGGCTCGCCCGACGTGAACCTGTTCGAAATCGCCCACGTCTATTTACCACGCCCCGACCGTGAACTTCCGGACGAGCCGGTACGCATCGCGGCGGTGTTGGGCGGCGACTGGCGTCAGGCCAAAGGGCTGGCCGAAGCACTGGCGAGCCGCTTCCACCTGAGCTCCAAGCTTACGACACGAGCCAGTTCGCGTCAGCCCTGGCCCGTTCTGGCGGGCGAAGCCCAGGCGGTGCTCGAGCTGAACGGGAAGCCCTGGGGCATCTTCGGCAACGTCTCCGCCGAAACGCTGAAAGATCTCGACCTTCGACTGCCATGCGCGGCACTGGAACTGGATCTTTCGCTGCTGGTGGAACTTGCGTCGCTTGAGCCACAGTATCGGAGGACTCCGGACCAGCCGGCCGTGACGCGCGACCTTTCTCTGGTCGTTTCGGACAGAATCCTGTGGTCTCAAATCGCCGAAGTCGCCGGTCATTCGGCTGGCCCGTGGCTCGAATCGGTCGAATTTCTGGACGAGTTCAAGGGCGGCAATCTCGCGCCTGATGAACGTTCCGTGCACTTCGGAATGAGCTTCCGCAACCCGAGCCGGACGCTCTCCGGCGAAGAGGCGGACCAGGCCGTGTCCGAAGTCGTCCGTAACGCGTCGAACAACCTGGGAGCCCGTCTGCGGCAGTGACGTAATGCACGTCGCTACAGACGCTTCCGAACACCGGAACAACTGAACATGAACACTTCGATCGCCCGCAAATTGCGAATTGCCTTGCCGGGTCGATCGATCACCTGGCGCGGGATTCTTCTGGCCGCGCTGTATCTGATTCCGCCGGTCGTCTACTTTTGCCTGGGAGCCTGGTGGCTCTTCGAAAAAGGGCTGTTGATCTACGGGCTCGCCGGCTGGCTGGCTTGCACGATCGCGTTCTCGATCCTTTCGAGGCGATGGCTCAAAGGGGCTGAGAAAGTGCTGCCCCCGCTCGATTGGGAAAAACCCTGGACCTTCGCCCCCCGCGATGCCCAGGCCTGGGCGATCGTGCAGGAGACGGCCGAGCGCGGGGCAGACTTGACGCTCGAACGACTGAGCCGGATCGAGACCTACCGGGACACCTCCGACGAGCTGGCCAGGCGCGTCGCAGCGTGTTATTACCCGAACGTCGAAAATCCGCTCGACAAGGTGCCGATCGTCGACCTGATCGTCGCGATCCAGCTCGCGGCAGACGATCTCGAACGGCTGTGCCGCCAGATCCCGGTCATGGATCAACTGACCCCCGGCCACCTGAAAGGCCTTTCGAAGGCCATGGGCGTCGCCCAGTCGGCCAATGAGCTTTATAACTTTGCCCTGCCGGTATTCCGGCCGGTCACGGGCATTCCGCGGTTGCTCGTGCAGAAGCTGGTCGCCGAACCGGCCTGGAGGCAAACCAAAGAAGGCGTACAGCGTTGGCTGTTCAGGGCTTACGTCAACAGGCTGGGGGTTCACCTCGTCGAACTCTGCAGCGGGCGATTGAGGGCGGGTTCGACGGCGTATCGACGCTCCTCCATGAACGCTGGCGAGATGAAGGCGGATGGAGAACCCGGCAAGCCGGACACCGCGACCGAGAGGGAAAGGATCGCACTTCGTTCCGTCGTTCTCCAGCCTGGTTACGGCGAGAAGGCGAGCCTGGAACGCATCGGCGTCTGGCGGCACCTGGCGATATCCGGCCAGCACGAGATCGCCGAATCGCTCAACGACAATTTCCGCACGCTCGAAGGTGTGGAAGATCTTGCCGATATCGTCTGGGTTCGAACCGCCTGGCCGCGCGATCTCCATTCGATTCTTCCGTCGGGAACTGGGGCAGACTGGGAAGAAACGCTCGAAAAGCTCGTCGAGGCGGACATGATCGTCGCCGATTTTCGCCAGCTTTCGGACGACGAAGCCGCCGATCGAGCGCAAGCCCTTATGGATCGCCTGGGAACCGAATATGACCGCATGGGCGACTGGCCCGTCGCGCCGATCGTTCTGCTTTGTGACCCGGGGGTTCTCGCTACGCTCAAAGTGCACCCACACCTTGTGCGCGAATCGAAAATCTGCCTGGCGGCTAGCCGGTCGACGGGGACCGAGTCCGCCGAGTTCGAACCGGCCGAATCCAGGGAACCGGAAATCGAGACCCTGGCAGCGATTGCGGCCGTCGTGCCTTTGGCGCGTCAAAGGCGATTCGCGCGACAGATGGCGGCCGAATCCCGCAAATCAGGCGTGCGCCGTGCGGCGGGGCAGGTCGCCGAAGCTGCTGGGAAAGCCGGGTTGGACCTGATCCGGGGCTGGTTCGATCGCAGGACGAAACCGGGCTCCGAAACGACAGAAACAACGAGAAAGCCAGCCGAAGATGACGCGAGTTCGCAATCCGGACCAGGATGAGACCGACTTCGACCGATCGTCGCCCTGGTTCGACCGGCGCGAATTCGGGCGATTACTGCGTCTGCTCGGCCCGCTGATCCAGGTTCCGCTGTTGTGGAAGTTCCTGCGCGAGCCGGAACTGGTCCGAACACGTCCGGAGTGGATTTACGGAGGCATGGCTCTCGGATTCGCCCTGGTGCTGACCGGAATTCTGCTCAGTGCGACTCAGCGGCCGAAGGTCTGATGCGGGGGATGCGCGAATTTCCGAAGTGGCCTTTTCGAAATTGCGATTCTCGGTATTCTCAGCCCGACAGAAACATCTTCCAGCAGGGAGATTCTGTCTGCGCTGGCCCGTGCAGAATACAGCCAGGGATGGCTTGACGCCGTGCGGTTGCCTCGCGGCTCTCACGATTTTCCGCCTGAAAACGGGCTGATATCGAGACTCCGTACGCAAGGAGTTCTTCAGATGGCGAACAGGCTAAGGAAGGCCGCCGGATTCATGACCCCGATTCGAATCGCCTGCATCCTCACTTCGACATTCGGCATCTTTTCCGGCTTCGCTGCCGCGAGAGGCGATTCGGAAGTCGTGAACAGGGTCGTCATGGAACTGCAGATTCAGGGGCTGACCAAAGAGGGCTGCATCGTCGAGATCGCCCCCGGGCACCCAGGCTGCAAATTCAAGAAAGTCCGTTACAAGGTCGACAGCCCACGCGTCCTGCTTCAGCCGATCGAAGTGACAACTCTGTCGGCGGATCGCGACTGCTCGTTCGCCATCACGATCAAGGAACCGGGGATGCCCGAACAGACGATTCGCCGTGGCATGCGGCTGGCCCGGCCTGAGGAGTCAGGATCGGTCCCCGAATCGAAACTGACCTGTTATCTCGCGACGCCATCGCAGGCTCAGCAGGCCCGCAACGAAAAAACGGCCGAGCCTCGCGAATCGAAAGTCCGCTGATCGCGGCGATCCGGCTTCGTGGGAACGATCGGCCGGATTCGACGGCAATTTCCCTGACGATTCCGCTCGGACCGCATCACTGAAGCGGTACCGGGCTCGTCTTTTTGGCTTCTTCCCAGATCGGTCCGTAGACGCCTTTGTCGAACGGCGGGCAACCGGTCGCGAACTGCCCGAGAGCGTTGTGCTTGGACCGCATCAGGGCCGTGCAATAACTGAACGTGCGGCAGGTACGTTTCGGATCGAGCGGCCGTGAGCCGAGAACGTTCGCGGCGAAATCCGGGTGCGAAAGGCTGGCCCGGCCGACGCCGACGATCGAGACGTGCCCGTCGGCCACGTTCGCGGCCCCCGCGTGCGGCAGAAACGCCTGCAGCCACGAATAACCGGAGCCGACCACGCAAAGTCTGGGAAAGGCTTTCTGGATCGTGGCCGTCATCCGGAAATGTCGTGCCACACCTTCCAGCGGATGCTCGGGGGTATGGTATCCATCCACAGGCGAATACTCGAAAGGTCGCAGGAAATGCGGGCTGGCATAAGGGTTGCCGGCCGAAACGCTGACGATCGATACGCCCAGGTGCTCCAGTTCGGCGATGAGCCGCAGCGGTTCTTCGAGGTCAGGCTGGGCAGGGGCGTCAGCCCTCGTGCCCCAGACGGTCGAAACGGGAATCCGGTAAGGAGCCGGCTCGCCAACGCCCGCGGGGCCGGTCACGTAGGGCAGGCCGTCGTAAACGTTCATGCGTGTGGCGATCAACCTGTCCGGATGCATCTCCCGGATTCGCGCGACGAGTTCCCGGACGAACCGGGTGCGGTTTTCGTATGAGCCGCCGAACTGGCCCGGGCGGTTACGTCCCGCGAGCAGTTCGTTGAGCAAATATCTGTGGCACTGTTTGATATCGACGAAATCGAAACCGATACGATACGCCAGATCGGCCGCGGCGACGTACCTGTCCTGCAGCCGCTTGAGGTCGTCGTCGGAGACGAGGGGCGTGTCGTCACTGACCTTGATCCCGGCCTTGCGGTCCCAGAATGTGAGCGGGTCGAGCAGGGGATCGTGTTGGGCCAGGACTGGCCGGGGGACGGAATAACGACCTGAGTGAGTCAACTGGATCCCGACGAGCAGGTCGGAATCGTTCGTCCACGTCTTCCGGTGCGAGGCTCGGCAGACTTCGAGCAATTGTTCCAGCCCATGAGCATGCGATTCGTCGATCACAAGCTGACGAGGGTTGGCGCGGCCCTCAGGCGTGACAGCCGCGGCCTCGCCCCAGACGAGCTTGGCGCCGCCGGCCCCGAACCGCTCGTATCGGCGGATCGTCAGGATATCGGGAGTGCCGTCCGGATTGGCGTCGCAGCCCTCCATCGGATGGATCGCCAGCCGATTGCCGATCGTTCGCGACCCGAATTCGAACGGCTTCGCCAGGGGCGACCAGTCCGTCGCAAGGCGGACGGCAAGTCCACGCCGTTTCGCATCCGTCTCAAGATCTTCGACGGTCTTGTACTTGAAGTATTGCGACACGGTTTCCTCCTGATGATGGCCTTGCGGAACACGTGCGACGGCGGGCCGCTCAAGGCGTCTACCGGGTGGTTCGGAACGATGCCGCTCGTTTTCGAACCGAACCGGCATGAACCGGGTTCGATGCCGCAGCATACCCGATCGAAGTCTAAACGATCATTCCCGGAAATTCCGCAATTCCCGGAATTTCAGGCGAGAATCGGTCCGTAACCCAGCGGAATGAGCCCCGAAAAATCTGATATCCTCATGACTTCGATCGACCCGAAAAAATGTGGTAAGATATGGAAGATGTCACGAATCGGGTCTTCCGGCGTTCGGCGAAGCAGGACTGATCATGGAAAAAAGTATTTGTCTGGCCGTCGCGATTTTGGCCGGCCTTCTGGCATTTCTTATGGTCGCGGACGCCGCCATCGGCTTTCCGTTCGGTAAAGCCAACATCGTCGTCGACATTCTGGTCGCCATCGGCGCGGCCATCCTGATCTGGCAATCGGTCGCCACGGCCCGGGAATTCCGCTGATCCTGAGTCATTCCCCGGCTGACTGACGGCTCTCGAATTCGAGGATCGATTCGAGCACTCCTTCCATCGTAAACTGACGGGCTTCGACCGTCGGCTCGATGCCTGCGTCTCGTGCGGCTTGCGACGTAATCGGGCTGATCGTGGCGAATTTCAAGCGGCCCGTGTCATCGGCTCCCTTGAGCTTCGAACTCAGCGATGCGAACCGGGACGCGATCGCGGAACTGGTCAGGGTGACCCAGTCGACACGACCTTCCCGTAGAGCTCGCTCGACTTCTTCAGGCCAGGCGGCCGCATCCTCGTTCGAATAAACCGCCACCTGCCGGACATCGGACACGACGGGCGCCAGACGGTCCAGCAGCACGGTTCGACCGCGATCCGCTCTGGCCAGAAGTACTGATTTGCCGGAGACTTGAGGCACGAGGACATCGGCAAGGTCTTCGGATCGAAAAGAAGCCGGCACGACATCGGCGATCAGGCCGAAGCCCCTGAGAGCCTCGGCAGTGGATGGACCGATGACCGCCAGCTTCGTATGCCCCAGGGCTCGAAGATCGAGACCAATTTCGAACAGCCTTTCGAAGAAAAAGCGGACGCCGTTCGCCGACGTCCAGACCACCCAGTCGTAACGGGCAAGCTCTCCAAGAGCGTTGTCCAGATCCGTTCGGTCCGCGATCGGGCCGACACGGATCGTGGGAGCGACCAAGACTTCGGCCCCCAGGTTTTCGAAGATCGATTCCGAGCGCCGGGCGTCATCTTCAGGGCGAGTCAGCATGACGCACCTGCCAGCGAGCGGCAGCCTGGAAAACCAGTCGAGCCGGGGTCGAAGCTTCGCGACATCGCCGATCATGATCAGGCCCGGGGCCTTCACGGACCATGCCTTCGAAGGATCTGCGAGTTCCTGGAGCGTACCTGTTTCGACTTTCTGATCGGGCCATGTGCCGCGTTCCACGAGCGCGACGGGCGTCGCCGGGATCTTGCCATGTTCGATCAGCACCTGGGCGATCCGTGTGCGACGCGTCATACCCATGTAGATGACGACGGTGCCGCAATACCGTGCGAACCAGGGCCAGTCGACACGACAGGCAGGCGAGTCAGGATCGTCGTGACCGGTCACGAAAGTCACGGCGGATGCATAGTCCCTGTGCGTCACGGCGAGCCCGGCATAAGCGAGAGCCCCGATCCCGGACGTAACGCCAGGGATCACCCGAAACGGCACACCGGCTTCGGCAAGGGCTTCGGCCTCTTCCGCGCCACGACCGAACACGTAGGGGTCGCCGCCCTTGAGCCGCACGACCTTCCGGCCCAGAAGGGCTTCGTCGCACAGCAGCCGGTTGATTTCCTGTTGAGGCATTTCCTGGTGGCCGCGCCGCTTGCCGACATAGATCCGCCTGGCGTCGACCGGGATCCATTCGAGGATCTTGCGGTGGACGAGATTGTCGTACACGACAGTATCCGCGGCGCGGATCGCGGCTTCAGCGTGTCGCGTCACAAGGCCGGGGTCGCCCGGCCCCGCGCCGACGAGATAAACCAGACCGACCGGCATGTCAGGCTCCAGCGATATCGCTTTTTGCGTTCTGAGCCGAGGAATTGACCAGCACGATGCCAAGCTCGTACAGGGCGTACATCGGCACGGCCAGGGCCAATTGGCTGAAGATATCCGGGCCAGGGGTGAGCACGGCCGCGATCACGACCATGATCATCAGGGCGAATTTGCGTTTGGCCCGGTAATCTTCGGCGGTCAGGATGCCGAGTCGGGCGATGAAGAGCATCACGAGCGGAGTCTGGAAGCAGACGCCGAAGACGACGGGCAGGATCGTGGCGAAACTGATCCATTCATTGAGCTTGAGCATCGGCTCGATGCCCAGCCAGACGTTGAATTCGAGAAGAATGGACAAGGTGACCGGCAGAATCACGTAAAAGCACAGCAATACTCCGGCCAGAAACAGGAATATCGAAAAGGGCAGGTATTTTTTGACGTATGCCCGTTCGTGCCTGTAAAGCCCGGCCGCGATGAAGGCCCAGACCTGATAGAACACCCAGGGGCTGGAAAGCACCAGGCCCGTGACGAGACAGACCATGAAGAAGATCATGATCGGTTCGAGGGGGGCGGTGTTGATCAGGGCCGAGCGCTGTTCGGTCGTGTCAGCGACGGTCTTGATGACATCGGCCTCGGATTGGCGGATCGGCAGGACGATCTCCTTACCGCGCAGCGTCTCCGGTTCGGGCAGGGGCAATTCGGGCAGGAGTTTTTTGAGTTGCTGCACGAACTCGTCGGCCGGGATCACGCTTCTGAGCACGGGCGTGAGTTTTTCTTCCTTCTCGGCGGCCGCGGCCCGTTTTTCGGCCTTCTGCTCGTAAAATTTGTCGAGCGCTTTCTGGGCGGGATCGGAAAGCTGCCTGAGCACGTTCCGGCCCAGGTTCACGGGCGGAATGAATGTCAGCATGACACCGACGGCCAGGCCCATCAGGGCGAGGACCAGCCGAATCCGAAGCTCTTCGAGGTGGTCACCGAAACTCATGGTGACCATCTCTTCTTCTTCGCGGAACAGGTCGTCGTCATTCGGTCGAGGCATCGGGGGTCGTGGTCCCGTCACGCGGCGGTAGTCCAGCAGGGTACTGAAATCATACAGAAATTCGCGGGAAATTGACCAGCCCCCGGTCGCATCCGCGGAATGCGCGAGGAGGCCTGCGGAAATAATCCGGGCTGACAGAATGTGGTCGCCCGGTATCTTCACCGACCAGCCGATTCCCAATGCACGAATTCGGGACGTATTTGAAGATCGACTTGACGATATTCCGGATATCGGGAATCCTGCAGCCTGCCGAATTCGGTCACAGGTCCCGCGGTGGGTTGACTATCGATGTTCGAACCAAGGAAGTTAGGCTGGGCGATGTTCTGGATCTGCCTGGCCTCCGGCTGCGCGGGGTCGGGGGGCAAATCGCTTCGTCCACCCAACTCCCTGGCGACCCTCAAACGGGAAGCCCGCGAAGAAGCGGAATCCAAAGGGCGATTTTCACGCAAGGCGGTATCGGACGCGGAGATGCTTCAGGGCCACTCCGCTCAGGAGTACCGGGATTCCGTCATTCCCTGAATCAGTTCACGGGCGGGCGCTTTAGACTTCGTGAATCGAGCCGTATTCCGGCATCAGAACCGGCTTGATGACCGACTTCTGAAGTGCCGGCGCGATAGCCTGCATGCTGTCGGGCTCGCCATGAACCAGAAATGCCGTTTCGACCTTGCCGCCGGTCTGCGAATACCACCAGGCGAGATCCTGGGCGTCGGCGTGGCCTGAGAATCCGTCGAGAACGAAAACCGGGCAGCGGACGTCGACGGGCCTGTCGAGCACGTGCAGTTGCTTGTGCCCCGCCACCAGATGACTGCCCAATGTTCCCTCAGCCTGATAGCTTACGATCACGACGGAGTTGTTCTCGTCCTCAAGGCCATGCATCAGGTGGTGCCGCACGCGCCCGGCGTCGCACATGCCGGAACTGGCGATGATGACCATCGGCCCCGACTGATGATTGAGCCGCTTCGAGTCATCCCACGTCAGGCACGGGTGTACGTAGCGGGAGCCGAAATAGCTCGGATCCCGATCCATCAGCCGGCGGGCTTCGGGCGTGAATGCCTCGGGATAATCCCTGTGAATTTCCGTGAGCCGATTCGCCAGGGGGCTATCGACGTGAATCGGCATCGGCTTCACGCGATACCGATAGAACAGTTCCTGAAGGCAATAAATCATCCGCTGGGTGCGTCCGAGCGAAAAAGCCGGAATGATCACCTTGCCACGCAGCCGGTGCGCCCGGGCCAGGATCGCATGCAAACGCTTCAGCAGTACCGAGTAAGGCTCGAGCGTTCTGCCGCCGTATGTGGATTCGCTGATGAGAACGTCCATGCCGCTTACGACCGTCGGATCAGGCAACAGTCCCATGTCCCGCCGGCCGAGATCGCCCGTGAAAAGGAACTTGCGATCCCGCCCTTCTTCGCGGAACTGAAGTTCCACCATGGCCGAGCCGAGAATGTGGCCGGCGTCATGGAACGTCATCGTCAGACCCGGCAGAATGTCGGTCGGAACGGCGTACGGCAGACGATAAAGCCGGTCGATGACTCGCTCGACGTCGATCAGTTCGAACAGGGGGTCGGGCAAATCCTCGACCACCGTCGCTTTCGCGTACGCGTATTCTTCCTTCTGGATGCGTGCACTGTCGCGAAGCATCACGCCCGTAATGTCAGCCGTGGCATGCGTGGCGTAGATGACGCCATTGAAACCGAGCCGCATCAGTCGCGGCAGACGCCCGATATGATCGTTGTGGGCGTGTGACAGAATCACCGCATCGAGAGATCGCGGATCGAACAGGAATTCGCGGTTCAGGCTGTTCGGGTCAAGCCTGTCATGGTCGTGCAGGCCACAATCGAGCAGGATTCGGCGGGATCCGATTTCGATGAGATGAGCGCTGCCGGTGACCTGTCGCGTCGCTCCATGGAATGTGATCCGCACCCGATAGGAACCCCGGAAGTCTTGGGATATAGCTCGAACGTCTGGTTCCGAATGTGCTCTGCCGCTGTATTCGGCTGGCACCTCGGCAATGTCGGACAAACCGTTTTGTATGAAAAGTCGCCGATCCGTGTCAAGCGAAATCCGTGCTCCGCAAGGCCTGAGCCTGTCCTCGACGACTTCTCGACGATCGCGATCGTCAGATCGTCAAAGCCGAACCGAACGCCGAAGGAAGAACCTGCGGCAAATCTCGCATGCTTGCGGTCACGCGGGTTCAGATTCGGAAATGGCGAACTGGCAGGAAGATTCGGCCCCCGCGTACGAGCGATGCCAGCCGGGTCTTGATTTCGGAGCGGGCCGTCATTACTTTGGCTCAAGAGCCGGTACGATTCTGGGCCAGCGCTCCTCGAGAAACGACTGACGATGCACATTCTCATGCTGACCGGCGATGCCGGGGAATCGCAGGAAATCTACTACCCCAAGTTCCGGCTTGAGGAAGAAGGGTGGTCCGTCCGAATCGCCTCTCCTACGAAAAAGGCCCTGATTTCGGTCGTGCATGACTTCGAGCCAGGGTTCGAAACTTTCACGGAGAAGCCTGGCTACCGAGTCGAATCGGACCTATCCTTCGACCAGGTCGTTCCGGCGCAATTTCAGGCATTGGTTTTGCCTGGAGGAAGGGCCCCGGAGTTCCTGCGAACGAAGCCCCGGGCCGTGGAAATCGTCAAACATTTTCTCGAAACCGGGAAACCGGTGGCCGCGATCTGCCACGGCCCCTTATTATTGCTCGCGGCCGGATACGGGCCGGGAAGCCGCATGACGGCGTATCCGGATCTCGAATTCGACGTCCTCAGAGCTGGCGCCGAATTCGCGAACGAAAAGGTCATCCGATGCGAGAATGTCGTGACATCTCGCGGATGGCCTGATAATGGATATTGGATGAGGGAGTTCGTCAGACTGTTGAAGCAGGAATGCTGACGGCGGCAAGGCTGAGGGATGAAGGGGGACGGTCGTCGATCAGTACGAACCACGCTGTTCAGGACTGATCGGATTGGTGGGATTCACTGGGTGATTCGTGGACCCGTTGCGGCGTTTGGCTTCCCAAACTTCACGGCGATCGACGCTTACGCTCGGCGGAGCTTCGATGCCAAGTTTGACCTTGTCGCCACGAATCTCCACGATCGTCACCGTGATCTGATCATCGATGATGATCGTTTCGTTTTTCTTACGAGATAGTACGAGCATGGGTCATCGTGGCTCCCTGGGAGTCCGCAGTGATGGCGAACGGGCCGAATCGCGTAGGTTCCGATCCCGCATGACGTTTCGGTGCGTCTTCCAAGAATCTAACCGACGTTGAAAGATGAGGTCAAGAAATCCACCCTGATGCTGGACAAAATCATCAAGCGGATTCGTTAAAATCGTTGCGATCCGAATTTCGAATTCGGATTCACCATCTTCTGTATCCCTGTTTTTGAAACTTTACTTCAATTTTCGATACAGACTCCCTAATCCGAGATCGTTCAATTCGCTTTCGATATCTTCCTGCGTGGCGTTCGCGATGGTCTCGCGAAGTTCCTGGACGAGCAGGTCGAAGAATTTCATACGCGCCCGCTGCAGGGTTTTCCGGAAGGCTTCGGGGGTGTAGTTTTGCCCTGAAGCACCGTTGAAGCGGTCGACGAGTTCCTGGATCGAGGCCTCGGGATCGCTGACTCGAAGCTTCAGGATGGTGGCGTAGCGGTTGTGGGGCGTGCCGGCTTCGAAGAGTTCCAGCCGACCCCAGACACGCTTGATGAGTACTTCGCGCCAGACTTTGTCGTAATCCTTGTCCGGTTCGTCCGGTTCGGGCAGGTCGCCCGGGGGCAGGCTCGTCGTCTTGCGGGTGCGGAAATGGTCGACCATCAGACGATGGAGAATCGTCCTGAGATAGTCGCGGAACCGCCCCTTGGTCTCGTCGGCACCGGCGAGTTTGTGATTGAGAACTTTCTGCCAGAACTCCTGAAGGACATCATCCGCCAGGTTCTGGTCCTTGATCTTCATTCGCAGGTATCGGTCCACCGCGTCGTGATAACGCGAGATCAATTCCTGCATGGCCACCTGGCCTTGGGGGCCCGGAATGTGTGCCGCGTGGATCTGAGTCCAGCTCGTCTTCAGATTCGACAGGTGTTCGGGTCGAATCTGAGATTTTTCGGGCGGCGGAATCAATGCTGATGCTCTCCGGGACGGGCCGAACGTTGGCGGACATGAGTCTGGATGAGATGGGGATCGAGTCGATCCCCCCTAGAAATATCAGGAATGACGGAACCGGACAAGAGCCTGGGTCATTCCTTCGCGAGATTGCCGACGACCGCTGGTCAGGCAAGTTCAGGATTCGAGTGCGACGAGTTCCGGTCCGATGAGATCCTCGAACGTCTCGCGCCGGCGGACGAGGTGCACCTCGGAGCCGTCCACGAGCACTTCGGCGGCTCTCGGGCGGGTGTTGTAGTTGGAGGCCATCACCATGCCATAGGCACCCGCGGAAAAGGTCGCCAGGAGGTCATCGTTGCGAATTTCGGGCAGATGCCGGTCCTTCGCGAGAAAATCGCCCGATTCGCAGACCGGACCGACGACGTCCCAGGTTTCGGTGTCCGGAATTTCCGCTTCGAAATTCTCGGGCAGGTCAGGACCGCCTTCTTCCATTCGAACCGGCCAGATCCGATGAAAGGCCTCGTAAAGGCTCGGGCGGATCAGGTCGTTCATGGCGGCGTCCTGGATCAGGAACCGCTTGTCGCCCGACTTCTTTTTGTAGATCACGCGGCTGACGAGGATACCTGCGTTACCGACGACGACTCGCCCCGGTTCCATTGCCAGTCGGCAGCCGAGAGGCTTCAGGCGCGGAACGATCTCATCCGCGAAGGCCTCGATCGACTTCGACTCGCCGCCGCGATACGCGATTCCGAAACCCCCGCCCATGTTGTACCAGCGGATAGGATGGCCCATCGCCCGTAATTTGCCGATGATTTCGACACCCTTGTCGGCGGCGTGCCCGTAAGGTTCGACCGTCGTGATCTGGCTGCCGATGTGCATGTGCATGCCGATCATCGAAATGCCCGACATTCCGGTCGATTTCTCGGCCAGCCGCAGCGAGCGCTCGATGTCCATTCCGAATTTCGACTCCTTTTTGCCGGTGGAGATGTACCGGTGGGTTTTCGGGTCGACGTCGGGGTTCACGCGCAGGGCGACCGGAGCGACCAGTCCCAGCGTCGTCGCGACGCGGTCGATCGCTTCGAGTTCATCTTCGCTTTCGACGTTGAACATCAGAACGCCGGCCTGGAGTGCGGAAGCGATTTCGGAATCGGTCTTGCCGACGCCGGCGAACACCGTTTTTTCGGCGACACCGCCAGCCCGCAGCACACGTGCCAGTTCACCGCCGGAAACCACGTCGAAACCGTCGCCAAGCTCGGCCACCAGCTTGAGGATGCCCAGGTTGGAATTCGCCTTGACCGAGTAGCACACGAGCGGGTCAAGTGGAGCGAAGGCCTCGTTGAGAGATTTCAGGTTCCTGACGATCGTATTTTTCGAATAGACGTAGACAGGCGTTCCGAAGCGTTCGGCGATATCGGCCACTCGGGCTTCTTCGCAATACAGTTCACGATTCCGATAGTGAAAATGATCCATGTGCGCTGATCCGGCAGGCTAGATGTCAAACGAAACTGTCCGTTCGGGAAACGCGCCGCCCACGCGGCGTTCGCTTCGGTTCGGGCCGAGATCCGGGCTCTTGCGAGCCGGGGATCGATCGGCATGGCGACAATATATCACAACCGGCACGCCAGACGAAATCCGGCTCAGGAACCGCATGCGCCGCTTGCCCGAAGCGACAGGACCGGCCGCGGATTGCGCTCGCGGGATCGCTACGGTATGCGCCGGGGCCGAACGATCGTCTATACTGTAGAAGTCGATCCGTTTTGTGCCGATACCGGCCCCGAGGTCTCGATACTGCCGTGGGATCAGATCCGTCGACGTCGCATGCCCATCCGATCCGCGAGACCGCCGACCCGCGGACTCGAAGGGAATTCGAGGGGCTCATTCCGAAAGGGCCGCGCCCCCTCCTGCGGCGCACGTTCACCACGACGATGTTCGGACCGCTGGCGGTGCTCGTCGCGATTCTGCCCGGCCTTTACGGCCTGAGCCATTGGGATCTCACGCCGCCTGGCCCCTGGTGGGGCCTGCGAGGGCTCTCCGTCATCGACGACAGGATGTGGATCGATCAGACGCCGATGACGGCCGCGATCTCTCGAGGGCATGAAAACGACGCATTGTCGATCATCTCGGCTCAACCGCCGCTGTATGTCTGGGCCGAAGCGATCCTTCTGAGTCTGAGCCCGTCGCGGTCTCCCCTGGCCACGGTGCTGCCGGCGTACGTGAGCGGCGCGGTGCTGATCATGTTGGTCTACAGACAGGCGCGGACTTGGTCGAAACCTGGCACGGCCATCATCGCGGCCTGGATCATCGGTTTCCATCCCCGAACTCTCGACGCGATGCAGCGCTGCAGCCCGGCGACTTTGGGCACCGCCCTGATCGTCGCCTCGCTTCAGTTCTACAGCGAACATATCATCGCCGGGCAGGCGGGCAGAATCCGCGGCAGAATCCTTTACGCCGTGGGCTGCGGCGCGTGTCTCGGGCTGAGCCTGATGACGATGGGCCTGGTGGGCCTGATCCTGCTGCCGATCATCGTGCTGCACCAGCTGGCTTTGAACGCGGGCGAATCGCCGCTGGAACGGCCGCGCCACTGGTACGAAGCCTGGCGATCGCTGCCGGGGTTCTTCTACGGTTCGTCGGCCATGATCGTCGCCATGTGCGTCGCGGCGCCGTGGCATGTCTGGATGTCGCTTGTGCACGGCGGCGAATTCTGGAGCAACCTGTCGGAACCTTCGAAGTCACTCGGCAGTCTCAATCGCGGGCCGATCCACCATCTCCTGGACGCATCGCCCATCTTCCTGATACCGGCCATGTATTCCGCCTGGCTGTCCGTCCGCAATTGGTTCGCCGGATCGAAAACGCCGGACGATTCCGACGAATCGCTCAAGCGGCCCGAGTGGCGAGAACGCGTGGCCCGGGACACGCTCGAACAGGACCGGGACGGGCTCGTGCTCTGGACGATCTGGGCCGTCGTCGCTCTGGCCTTCTGCGTCTATTGGCCTTTGGGGCCGACGAGCACCATGGGCTTGCTGCTGGCTTGCCCGCTGGCCCTACTGGCGGCACATACGGTACGGGGATTGTCCCAGCGTCATATTCCCGCGAGGCTGCTCATCCGCATGACGCCTCTGGTCGTTCTGGGGTTCTCCTGGTGGGCCTCGTCCGATGTGCGGCTCGCGATCGCTGTCGGCCAGACTCTTGGCATCGCCGAAGCATTCTCAGGCGCTGCCGGCAGAGCCCTGATCACCACGATCCTGCTCGCGGTAACCACGTGGGCCGTGGCGTCGGCTTCCACTCGCTGGATTCGCAAAAACGATCTACGAATCCGGCTCGTCCTCGCTCTCAACGTCTTTACGTTGCTGGCGATTCAGATGTCGCTGGGCATCAACGAACTTCGATTCCGCCACGACATCACTCGGCAATTGCTGGACTTGCGTGAAGCGATCGTTCGGCGCAACCAGATCAGCCCGATCGAGCATATTCACCTCGTCGGGTCGATCTCGCCGCGTGACCTCTCTTCGTTACGCCCGTACGAGCAGGATTCCGGCTCACTCCTTCCCGTCAGACAGGTCGTTTTGCCGCCTAATCCGACAGGGATCGATCCGGCCGGCAGACTTCGGTTCATCCTTCGATCGGCCCTGCCGCGAGTGCCGCAAACCGATCATCGATCTGTCGATACGCTTTTTCAGGCACCGGTCAGCCGCTCTCTCGTGATTCTCGTCGGCAACGACAGCCGCCTGTCGATCGCCGAACAGTCGCGGCTCGGTCTCGAACCGATCCACCCAGGTGTCGCTCGTATTTTGACGGCATTCGCTTCCGGACAGAGAGGCCGACCCCTGACGACCGATTCGAGCCCCGCGGCAACCGTCGGCGACCGATCCGTTTCGATCGCGCCGGTCGATTCGGAATCGGGCGCGAATCGCATCGTTCCCGCCCCCTGATTCCTCGAACGTCCGACCGAAACGACGTGATCGCAGAATCTTATTGCCGCATATCGATTCCGTCCAGCTCGTTCGCAAGGGCCCGCACCCTGCGATACGAGACCCGTCCGTTCCTTTCCCCCTGATGGCATGCCGCGCCGCGGACCGCGAGCCAGTGGGGCCCCAGCGGCGTGAGTCTCCGCATCGACTTGACCGTCAATCCACCCGCGAGTGCCACGATCATTTCCGCTTCGATCGTCGCGCGGACGAAGCGCGCCCAGCCAGGCCCCCAGAAGTGAGGCCGGGATTTGTCGAACGTGTCGATCAGAATTCCGTCGAACGCGCAACTTCGGGCCAATTCGAAAACCCGCCGCCGGGGCAGGGCACCCGATCGATCCGAATCGGCATAGACGACGGCGATCCAGCGCAGACCAGGCGGACCGAGCGACTTCAGGCGACGGTACGTTTTCTCAAGGCCCGCACCGCCGTCCCGCGACGCATCGCCTGGGCCGATTTTCGCGAAATCGAACCCTTTGAGATGCCCTAGAATTCGAGAGACTTGCGAATCTGCCACGCCCGTCCATTCGTGCCATTCACCCAGCGCCGCGCTGAGGGGCCTTTTCCCTTGATATCGATCTGCGACCGCGGCCCAGACCGATTCGTCGCAACGGCCCAGGGGCCCGCGGGCTGGCTCCTTGAGATCGATCAAATGTGCACCGCCCCGACCGGCCGTGATCGCTTCGTCGAGGTTTCGCACGCTGACGAGCAGCCTGGTCATGGACTTGCCCACATTCTCTCGGCAGTTTCGATCCTGGCGGTCATCACGGCAGAATCCGCAATCCGAAGTGACATCCGTATCGGCGTAATCGTGTCGAAGCGAAAAGTCATCGCGAGAGTTCACTTCGCCATACTCCAGACATTCCGCGCCATCGTCCCGGAATCGCCGATTTCCCTGAGTTATCCGGCATGAGGCCGCGACCTGTAAGACGATACATCAGCAAGATAACGTACCGGTTCGGAAGGAGCGTTGGGCGGATGGACATTTCATCCAGACAGCGACGTGCGGCAATGGTGGTGACGACGGCTTTGATGATCGCAGTGACGGGATGTGCCCGCCACCGCAACAAATCCGTCATGGTTTCGAACAGTCAACCGGTGATCGCCGGTGCCTCTTCGGTCGATCAGGCCTATTCCGTCGACAAGCCTGTCGTCGGCACTCGCTTCGTCGACCGGCACCCGATGTTCTACAAGCCGGGAGAATACTATACCACGACGGACGGCAACGTCGTCGTGCGAGGCGCGAAGGCGACCTTCGTCGGAATCCCCGCTGGCGTATTCGGCGAGGTGAAGCAGGCATTTCGCGGCGTGCCTAAAACCGTGATCATTCAGTGATTCACGGTTTTCGTGCCGGCTCGTTCACGGCTTCAGCCCGTTCGACGGTCGGCATGACGAATCGCTTGAGCAGACTGTGCGACAGCCAGAGCGGCATACGTCGCAGCGCCCCGGTCAGGAATGCGGTCGAAAACGGAAAATCATACTGATATTTACGCTTTTCGATCGCGCGGAGTATGCGTCGGACGGCCACTGGCGCCTCCAGAACGCCCGGCTGGGGCGTTTTCTGGTCCGCGATCATCGGGGTTCGGATGAAACCGGGGTGAATGACGGTGACGTCCACCCCTGCCGGCTCGAGTTCCACGCGAAGGCCGTCGAGCATCATCGTGAGAGCTGCTTTCGAAGCTCCATAAGCATGGCCCAGCGGCAATCCCCGCTTGGCCGACAGGCTGCTGATGCCGACGATCTGCCCGGACTGCGCTGCGAGCATGCCCGGCAGAACGGCTTCGATCGTATTCGCGGCTCCCAGAAAATTCGTTCGCAAGATCGCTTCGACCTGGCCGGCATCGAAATTTCTGGCCAGGAACGTGGTGCCGACACCCGCGTTGAGAATCACTCGATCGAAGGCCGTGATCTCAAGTTGTCGACGAATCGATTCGATCGCCTGGCCCAGCCCAGCGCGATCTCCGACGTCGGCCGACTCGCAAGCGACTTTCACACCTAGGCCAGCCAGTTCGCCCGCCAGGCCTCGCAGCTTGTCACCCCGGCGGGCGACGAGTCCGAGATTGGCCCCGGCCGCAGCCAATTGTCGCGCGAATTCCTCGCCCAAACCGCTCGATGCACCGGTGATGAGAATGGACTGACCTCGAAACCCGCTGCCCGGTGTCATCGATCGCACCTGATTCGACTAACAATGGATGCAGGCCCTGTTATTCCATGTGAAGTCCGCCAGACGAATCCGGAAGAAGGAAGGAGTCCTGCCGCCTCGTTTTCCCGCACTCAGAATAGCTCGCGGATCGGTTCGCCGCCAGACTCGACGACATAAACCGGCCGCTGGCCGCCGTCGATGTATGTCGTGTCCAGAGGCACGCCGAAGTGCTGATAGATCGTGGCCGCAAGGTCTGCGGGCGTCACGGGCCTGTCCTTGATGTAGCCGCCCGTAGCTTCGGTCGCCCCGATCACTTGCCCATGCCGCAAGCCGCCGCCGGCCAGGGCCATGGACATCGCGCTGGTCCAGTGATTGCGGCCGTCCGTCGAGCCCTGAGTGCCCATCACCGGGGTTCGCCCGAATTCACCCATGGCGATGACGAGGCAATCGTCCGCCAGGCCTCGTTCTTCCAGGTCAGTCACCAGCGTCGTGATCATATGGTCGAACAGTGGCAGCAAAGGCTTCAACCCCTTGCTGATGCCGCCATAGGGCGGGATGTTGTCACCATGATTGTCCCAGGTTCCGCTGGCTGTGTGATAGGACAGGTCGAGCGTGACGAAAGCCACGCCAGCCTCGACCAGCCGACGTGCCAGCAGGCACTGCTGGTGCCACAGGTGCTTGCCGTAACGCTGGCGGTTCGCTTCCGGCTCCAGGGTGATGTCGAACGCTTCCCTCGCAGCGCGACCGGTGAGCATGTCCAGTGCTTTACGCGTGTACTGATCCATCCCATCGCCCGATTCGAGTGCCGGGTCGACACCTCGGCGAATCGATTCCAGCCGCTCTTTGAGCGTCGACCGCTCCGTCATCCGCGGCCTGTCCAGGCCCTTCGGCAGGTCGAACAGTTGCCCGCCCGAAACCCGGCCCGTGTCGACTCCGACATCGGTATAGACAGGCAGCTTCGCGGCCGTCTGGGCGATGAACGGGTCATATTTGCTGCCGAGATATCCGGAAAACGCAAGGTGGCTGCGGCTCGTCATGAAAGCGACATAAGCCGGCATCGCCGGGTCATTCGGGCCGTGGTGCTTCGCCACGACGGACGCGATCGCGGGATAACGCTCGGCCTCCGGGTTCACTCTCGCTTCAGCCAGCTTGTTGCCGGTCTGAAAGACCTTGTTCGGCTCGTGGTTGGAATGGCGGCAATCGACGGACCTGATGAGCGTGAACTTGTCCAGCATCCCCGCCATTTTCGGCAGATGTTCGCAGACCTGCACACCCGGCAATTTCGTCGCGATCGGAGCGAACGGCCCACGGTTCTGAAATGGCCGGTCGGGCTTCGGGTCCCATGTGTCGATCTGGCTCGGCCCGCCCGCCATCCACAGCAGAATGCAGCTTTTGCGTTTCGGTGCGGCCCCGGCAAGGTCGCGAGCTTGCAATAGCCCCGGCAGACTCAACCCCGCCAGCCCGGCCATGCCGGCTTTGAGAAAATTTCGCCGCGAAGCGACGACAAGCCCCTCGGGCGTTCGGCCATGCCACCCGCCGAAGGCATGTGAATGCCCGGATGCGTGAGAATCAGCAAGATGCAGGGGATATCGTACGGACATGGCAGCCCTCTGCGGACCGGGGAAGGCGGATCAGGGGTCCTGGACGGCGTCGTTCGGCGGGAACCCGCGGCACTCTCGCGAATGCCGCAGTCACTGAAAGTTTAACCGACGAACGCCCCCTGGACAATCGAATTCCGCAGCCGACGAAAGCCTGCTTTCATCGCGGAATCTCTCATTCGGCTCGCGCCCCGAACAAGATGTCGACCGACTCCGACAGGATGAGGTATCCACGGCATGATCGCCACACCCTCTCGGGCCCATCGGTCCGTTTGCCAGGTGCCGCGCGAATTACGTCAGAAATCAGGGCGAAGGCTTGGTTTCCACGCCACTTGCGTTCGACCCTATCGGTCGCTTGACGAACGAACCGATCCTGACTGATCATGAGATTGGCCCCTCCAGCTTTCCCTCGAGAATTCGAAATCGAAGTGAATCCATGATTGCATTCGCAGGAATACTCGCCGGGATCGCTTTCGGTATCGGCTTCGTCGCTTGCCTGTTTTGGCCAGGGCAGTCTTTCTTGTTCCGTGTCTATTGCGCTTCGATTCCTGCCTCGATCACTTTCGTGGCCTCAATCCTGCTCATGATGCGTGATGTGCGCCGAAACGCAGCGAATCACCTTGCGATCCGGGCCGTTCTGCTGGCCCGCGAGGACTTGTCCGACGAAGAAATCCAGACGACCTTATCGGGCGAGGAGACGAAATGGATCTTGCAGGTAAGACACGCGATATCGACTTTCTATCGAGTGCCAGATGCGAAAATCCGTCCCAATGACGACCTTAACGCCGTCCTCGGTTTCGGAACCTTCGAACCCCAGCTACTTGTTTATGTCATTTCGGTCGTCTTCGCCGAGAACGGAATCACACCTGTGCCGGTCTCGATCCGGTTGGACCGACTTCACTGCATGTCAGATCTCGCTTTCGAATTGAAGCATGTCATCGAGGGCCTCGACCGGCAGCGCTGACGCGAGTTGAGCGAACCGGCCGAAGTAACCTAAGGAGTCGATGGGCCTTTTTGCCCTTGTCGTCCGTTTCCGATTCGATGACCGGTCAAGTTCATCGAAAGGTGGGCACCGAGTCGGATGAAATCCGGCGAATTTCACGGATTTTTCGACGTCCCGCCGGATCGAAAATGCTCTCGTAGATTTTCCGCCTCAGGACCTCGACCGAAATGAGCCGGTTTCCGGTCGCCGAACTTGCCCCTTGCGCGATATGATGAGGCGGATATCGACAGTCTATTCCGACGGCAAAGCGATGACGACGAACAGAACGAACCAGATGCGACTGGACGGATCATCCGCGAAACTACGCGCTGCACGATTGACGTCCAAGCAGCGCGACGACCTGGAACGCGTGCTTCCCATCGACGAATTGCAGCTAGAACTGACGGAAAAATGGATCCTTCCGCGACTCCAGGAAATCGAAACGGAGCTCCTCGACATCCGGATCGCCGTGGATGTCGAGCTTTCCGAACGGTTCTCGCCCGATGCCGTGGATTCCGCAAGTTCGAAATTCACGAAGATCTATCCTGAGGGTTACTGCTTTCAGATCACGAAACGGGTCCTTTCCGAATTCGAAAGGCGAAACGCAGGGAGTCCTTCCGAAGCCGGGGTCGCGATCGCCTCTTTCCGCCGCGCCGGCGGGCATTTTCATCGCGTCTGGGGCATTCTGCGCGACTTGTATTTCCAGAATGCCCTGCAGATCGGCTCGTATTATTTCGATGTGGCCAACGACACCGTCGATGTGGCCAAACCGAAGGTCGAATTCATGCCGATGGCGGAATCAGGGTTCCGAAACGTCACTTCGTACGAGGAATTCGCGACGATTCTCGAAAGATACTGCGGCGGAACCGCTTTCCCGAATACGCATTTCCCGATGCTGGCTCCCCTGATGCCCGTACTGTGGATCGACACGAACGAAGCGCTCACGATTCAAAGTTGCATCCATTTCATGATGCGGATGAACCTCGACAGCGGCTTTCGAGCCGCCGAACGCTTCCTGACGCAAAGCCCCTGGGCCGAAAGGACACTGCCGGCCACCATGGCGGAACGTGTCGAACGTTTCAAGGCCGAAACTTTGCCCGCGAAATCTCGCGCGCCTTCAGGCGGAGTGTCTTCCGGGATGCTCCTTGCCAGGTGCGAAGAATTCCGGACGAATCGGAGCTATTCCTCACCGGCCTTCATGGCCAGGATGATCGAATGGAGTTCGGGCGTCCGATTGAATTCGAATGAGTGAAGATTCGACGATCCTTCGGAATCGCGGAACTGAACGAATCAGGATTCCGGAACGATCATATATTCCGAACCGATTGCAGCGCAAGATCTCCCGAGTTCGCACCATTTCGCACTTGCGGGCGGATCGCTTTCGATTCGCCCGCAAGTGCGAAATGAAATTCGAGTCCGTTCAAGATTCGCATCGATCGGTCAATTCGTTTTCCATTCGAACGTAACCTTATCGATCTTGCCCTGGAATTCGAATGGAGTGGCGTAATCGGGCGATACGGGCGTGATCGAATCCCGTCCGATTTCGAACGGTTCCAGGCCGTGACGGAAAACCGTGCGTTTGAGCTTACCCTCGGCCACGGTTTCGCCGTTGACAAGGAGCTTCAGGGTGCCACTGCCTTCGCGATTGCCGTCAGGCGTAAATTCGGTCGAGAGCTTCACCTTGCCCGCGGGCAGGGGGGCCGAACCCGTGATCGTCACGTCGGCGATTTCGAAACAGGTATAGCGAAAAGTCGGCTTGCCGCCTTTCACGTATAGCGACCAACCGGCCGAGAAAGCACCGACACAGGCGATCACGCCATCGCTGCCGTCTTGAGGTACGTCCAGATCGACTTGGATCGTATGCGGGCGCGGGAACAGTTGCGGGCCGATCGGTTCGGGCAGCCAGACGCGGTTGCCGTAGTACGTCCAGCTCGATTTCGGCTTGCCGGAGATTCGCACTTTCGGGTCCATGCGTTCGACGAATCGCGGGTCGAGCGGGAAAACGCCATACTTGCGGGCCTCTTCCGTAAAGATACCCTGAAGTTGCTTGAGCTTCGCCGGTTCACGGGCCGCAAGGTCATCCGCCTGGCTGAAGTCTTCGGAAATCCGGTAAAGCTCCCAGGGGGTGTTTTCGAAATCGACGCCACGGCCGCCAGTCACCCACGGCAAACCATACCTGCTGGAGGCCAACCAGCCGTCGTGATAGACCGCCCGGTTAGTCGCCAGTTCGAAATACTGGGTCTTCCGCCGGTCTTTCGCGGCCGCGTCGTCGAAGGTATAGACCATCGAAACGCCTTCGATCGGCTTCTGTTCGATGCCGTTGACGACTTTCGGCTCATGGATTTTGCAGGCTTCCAGAATCGTCGGTACGACGTCGATCACGTGGTGGAACTGTTCGCGAGTCTCGCCCTTCGCCGCAAAACCCTTCGGCCAGTGGACGATCATCGGGTTGCGCGTGCCGCCAAAGTGGCTTGCCACCTGCTTCGTCCAACGGAAAGGCGCGTTCATGGCCCACGCCCAGCCGACCGGCACATGCGGCTCGCTGGCAGGGCCGCCGATTTCGTCGATGCGGTTCGCCGTACTTTCCAGTCCCAGTTGAATGCCCAACAGGCTGGCGATTTCGCTGAACGTGCCTTCAAGGCCGCCTTCCGCACTGGCGCCGTTATCACCGACGACGTACATGACGAGCGTGTTGTCCAGCTCACCGGAATTTCGCAGGCTGTCGATCAGCCGTCCGACTTCGAAATCGGTATAGGCCATGTAAGCGGCATAGTTTTCCATTAGGCGGGCATAAACCTTGCGGGCCAGTTCGGACTGATCGTCCCAGGCCGGGATTTCCTGAGGACGCGGCGTCAGCTTCGTGCCCTTGGGAATGATGCCTTGTTCGAGCTGTCGGGCGTGCGTCAGCTCGCGCTGTTTGTCCCAGCCGTGGTCGAACTTGCCGGCGAACTTATCGCGCCAGGCTTTCGGGGCGTGGTGCGGCGCATGCACGCCGGAGGTACTGAAGTAATTGAACCAGGGCTTGTCCGGATCGGCGCCGCGGATATTCCGAATCCAGGCGATGGCTTCGTCGGTCATATCGGCCGTGAAGTGATAGCCCTGATCCGGCGATTTCGGCTGCGGCACCCAGGTCGTGTTGCGGTAGATCGTCGGGAAGTACTGGTGTGTTTCGCCCTGATTGAAGCCGTAGAAATAGTCGAACCCGAGCCCTGTCGGCCAGCGGTCGAAGGGGCCGGCCGGGCTGATGTCCGGCTCTGGCGTATTGTGCCATTTGCCGAACATGGCCGTGGCGTAACCATGATTCTGCAGAATCTGCGAAACCATAGCCGTGCTTTTCGGAATGATGCCCGTATAGCCGGGGTAGCCGGTTCCCATTTCGATGATCACGCCCGTGCCGACACTGTGGTGATTACGGCCGGCGAGCAATGCGGCACGCGTGGGGCTGCACAGGGCCGTCGTATGGAAACGCGTGTATTTCAGGCCATTGCCGGCAAGTTTGTCCATATGGGGTGTCGGCACGGGCCCACCGAACGTGGAACACATGCCGAAGCCGACATCGTCGAGCAGAATCAAAAGCACGTTTGGGCTGCCCTTCGGGGCCCGCAGCGGAGACGGATAGTTCGGCGTGGAATCTTCGTACGTCGTGCCGATCCTGCCCTTGAATTCCGGATCCGGCAGGGGCAAGCGCTCGACGGAATTCGGATTTCGCGGCTGAGAGTCCTGTGCGTGACCGCTCGAAACGAACACGGAAACAGCACACCAGCAGACCAGTTCGAACAGGCTCCGACCCGCGATCGTTCTGTGGGATTTACGATCCATGATTTCGGTTCCTACGAGGCTTTCGGATTGTCTCGATGCCAGGCGACAAGTGGTTCCTGACGCAAGTGATGCGTCCATGTATCGCGATGAAGGTTTCGAACTGGTCGAATCGCGGGAAGATCGCAGTTTATCGTGTCGGAAACGTCACGCATAGAGACATGTTCGACGATACCTACTTTGATGGAACCGGTCAGGCAAGGTCCGCCCGCCAGACAGCCCACTGGCCGAAATTCTCTTCCAGATGCACTGTCATACGCTCCGGCCGCTTCAAGCCTTTTCGGTCGAAACGGCCGAGAAGTTCGAGCCCGAGCCAGCGGGCGATCAGTTCCGTCGTCGTATTCGAAATCGGCAGGACGACGCATTCGCACTTCGGAAAGCTCCAAAAACGCTGTCGATAGGTCACTTTCCAGTTGTCGCCTTCGTCGTGCAGGCGGATTTTGTCGCTCTCACCCGGCAAGAGCATGCGATGATCGAGTTCCGCCACGATCGCGGCGAAAATGTCGCGAAGGGCGATGAAGTCGAAGACATAGGCATTTTCGTCAAGCAGGCCGTCGACTTCCACTGCCGCACGATAATTGTGGCCGTGGAGGCGTTCGCAGTGGTCGCCGTCGTAGGTGATGAAATGCCCTGCGCTGAAGACGAACGTGTCTTTCTCGACCCGGACCTGATAGCTTTCACGCATGATTATGCCCCGTTTCCGAAAGGGTTGGTTTCACATCGATTTCGAATATTGTGATGCCCGCTGCGGGAGATCCGGCGGAATTTCGATCGTGCCTGAAAACAGCCCGACGAACAAGGCCGCCGTGATCAGGTCGGCCGTCGCGCCGGGATTGCGCCGATTGCCTTCGTCTCGCAACCAGCCATTCAGAACGATGATCTCGTTCGCGTACCGGCGAGGATCGGACCGATGTTTCAGCACCGCAGCGGCACGCCATTTCAATTCGGCCTCGACGGCTTCACCACATTTGCGGCGCACGAGCGTATCGCCATGAACGAGCCTCGCCACATGCACATCGACGATCGCGAACCGCCAGTCGACGGAGACTTGCATTTCTCGCTTCAACTCACCAGCTAGTTCGAAGATGTCGGCAAAACCGTTGGCATATTGGGCTGCGATGTCGTCATATGCGGCCGCAATTGTCATGGCTTCGAACAAGGTGCAAGTCGGCCGGTCCGCAAGGTCCTGAGAATCACGCCGGCCCATGCCACCGGGTTTGGCCAGGGCGATGGCTTCGTAGGCTGCTGCAGCATCTTCGACATTCGTTCGCTGCACGACGGCCGTCACGTTCGCCACATCGATTCGCCCATCGATCGCCGCCGCTTTCGCAAGCGGGGCAAGCAGCAGTATTTGCCCCAGATTGGTGTTGCTCGAAACGACCTGTCGCGTGGCCTGAACGGCCTGCAGAACGAGTTCTCCGACCGAAAGTTCTTCAGCCATTTCGAAAACGGCGCGTATCGCCCGGGCCGAGGCCAGAAAATCGGCGACTTCAAGGTCGGGGAAGTTCCAGGATTCCCCTGGCCCGACATTCCCGGGTTTGGGTGCGAGGACCTCCATATCGCACGCCGCCATGACACAGGTGCCGATCCTCGTCGCCAGTTTCGATCGATCTTCATGCATCGATGCGTGCTCGTTCATAGCCGAGGTCCGATCGATCGCCGGACGGCCGCCAGCCAGGCGGATGCGATGTCGACGCCCGTCGCCGCGGCGATCGCCCGCCAACCCGGGACACCGTTCACTTCCAGAACCAGCCAGCGGCCTTCGTCGTCGCGGATCAGGTCGATTCCGAGAATCATGCCGCCGATGACGTGAGAGACGGCATCGGCCATTCGCCGGACTGCTTCGGGAACTTCGGGCCAGGCTTCCGCCCGTGCTCCCTGGGCCACGTTCGAGCGCCACTCAGTCGGCGCAGCGATCCTTCGCATGGCGGCGACGATCTCTCCGCCAAGCACGAAAACTCGCAAATCCCAGCCCTCGTTGGGCACGAAGGCCTGAAGATAGAGCGCGGAACCGATGCGCTGCAGGGCATGCACGACCCGCCAGCATGATTCACGGTCCGCGACTCGCACAAGCCCGCGGCCCTCGGAGCCGAACACGGGCTTGATGACCACATCGCCGCCCAGCCGTTCGAATGCCGCGAGAGCATCTTCGGCGCGCTCGCCGACCCAGCTTGGCGGCACGTCGATGCCGGCCCCGGCGAGCCGGGCCAGAGAAAGGGCTTTGTCGACCGCCATTTCGACGGTCCGGGGCGGGTTGAACACCGGCACGCCACAATCGACGAGCCTGTGCAGTGCATCCATTCGAAAGACGACCGGCTCAAGCCCCGCGGGGGGCATCATCCGCACGAGGATGGCGTCCTGCCCGGCCAGGTTCAGCCCGTCGGCGTAAATTCCGCAATCCGAACGCCGGGCGTGAAGCTTACCGATTTCCATCGTCAGCGATTCGAACGGGCGGACGGTCAAGTCGACACCGACGATCTCGGCGGACCGCTGCAAGTCCTGAATATGCCAGCCCATGCCTGATGCCAGGACGGTGAATCGCGGGCGTGAGCCGGTTTCAGACCGCATCGGTGTCAGAAGTCCTCGATCGCGAACGAGTTCCGGAGGATTTCCGGGCAAAGCGTTCCGAACCCGTGGCTGCGACCTGTGGTGACGTTTTCGAAAATGACTCGTGCCGGCGCGAACAGGCCAGAATCGACCTTGTAAAAGTCAAAGCCGTAGCGTTCGAAAGTGACGGCGAACGGGTCACCGAAATCGCGCGAAGCGCAGGATGGCACACGCGAAGCCGTCTCGGCGATCGATTCGTCGTCACCAGTCACCTGCAGTACGACAGTCGCTCCGTAAAGCACGGCATCGTTCGTTCTTCCGATGGCGGCCATGTCGTTTCTGGCGATCGGGGGCAAGGGGGCCCAGCCTTGAGCGGCCACCAGCCGGGAGAGGTCGAAGCCCAGCTCGACGAGCTTATGAAGGGCCGTTTCCACACTTCGGGCCACCACCTGCACGCCCCCGGCCAGGCTGGCTGTCGGAGCGACGGCAAGCACGAGCCGGTCGCACGATGCGCCGCAATCGCCGGCGATTTTCTCGATGATTTCGGCCGGCGGGAGTTTCCGGGTTTCGAGCACCCCGGTCACGCGCGCGGGTGTTTCGTGATATGCCAAAGATTTGATCAGATCTTCCTTGCAGGCCGCGGAACGCATCGGGCCAGAGCCCATGGCGAAATACTTGCCCGAACTGAGCGCCCAGCCAGCGTACTGTGCCGACAGGCAGGCGAGAACGGGAAAATCGGTGCGGACGAAAACCATCGGGCGGTCGACGCTGGGGATCGATGCGGGAACGATCGAAACGTCGGCCAGATCGCCCATGCACATGCGGGCCAGGGCCAGACCGGCGGTCAATCCACCCGGTACGGCGATGCCGCAGTCGATCACGCGTGCCCCGCCATGCGATTCGTGGCTGGCCACGCGGTAAAGCGACGGATTTTCGACGAGTATGTCGGCCACGCGGGCCGAGCGATCGTTCAAGGGCTCCGGAGCGATCAGGGGCTCGCTCAATTTCGCGCTGTGACTCATGGCTTCGACTTCGCCCCCTTCATGGAATCTGACAGAACGAGTATTTCGCCGAGACCTTGAATCAGGCGATCGCCCAGGTAGCGCGTCACCGATGGGGCACGCAGCATTTCCGCCGCAGGCTTCCAGCCCGATTCCGCCGCATGGCGTAACTGAATGGCCAGCGTGTGGGGCCGAAAAGGGCCCGATTCCGGAAACCCCGTGGCTGAGATCGAAGCGAGGCGATCGACTGAGGGGCCAAGAACGATCGTCCCTCGCTTCATACCCTGGCCGACGATCCCGGACGTGGAGCCAGCCAGCAGAATCGACCCGGCGATCATGCCCCGTCCGACACCTTCGCCCGCAGGGCCAGCCACCGCGATGGTACCACGCCGCATTCGTACGCCGGTATGGTCGCCAGTTCGGCCATGCACGTAAATTTCGCCGCCGGACATGCCGCGCGGTTCGCCAGGCCAGTTCGCGCCGAGCCAGTCGCCCGTGTCGCCATATACGATCAGCCGCCCGCCGGACATCGCCGCGCCAGCCCATGCGCCGCAGTTCCCGCGGATTTCGACCGCCCCCCCCTCGAGCTCGGCTGCCGTCCGCGCACCGGTGCTACCTTCCACGATCAATTGCCCCGATTTCAACCCGAAGCCGAGGCCGTCCCACCGGGAGAAATCGCCGACGAAATGAAAGCGATCCTCGGATCCCGCCGTTTTTTCGACAGTCGCCAGAGCCTGCAGCGACACCTGAACCCTGCCGACGGCGAGCACGATCGACTCGACAGCGGCCATGTCACCGGCTTCCTGCAAGGCTGGAACGAGCCTGCGAGCCTCGACACGGCCGGCGGGGATGGCATCTGGTCTGGCCGTGACGGTCCAGCTCATCGGCTGCCTCCCGAGGGTTGCAGACAATCACTGAGCCGGAAGTGAAACGGCCCGAGCTTGCCGCCGTAATTGCCCGCCGAGATCGCCAGCACGCCAGGCGCGGCGGCGGCTTCATGCAATGCGACACGCATCGCCTGGGCGACGATTTCAGGCGAAAGGCCGTCGATGACGATTTCATAACAGCAATCGGCACCGGCTGGAAGGTCCGACGTCACCAGAGATTTCAATGTCGGTGCATAGGCGTGATTGGTGCTGGCGATCTGGCCCTTGTATTTCGAACCGACTTTCGAACCCGAACGGACGACACCACCGGGAAACGGCATGATGACGCCCTCAAGGCCCCGCACTTTCTCGACCGCCCGCTCCGCCGCGGCGAGCGTTTCGGCCCCCGATCGGCCGAGAATCAGAATGTTGCCGCCGCCGACACCCTTCACAGTACCGAATTCGTCTTCGCAGACGAATTCGCCGTCCATCACGGGAATGCGCCAGAATCGCCTGCCGCCGATGACTTTCGAAATCTGGAACCCGTCGCCGAAGCGCCGCAGCTTGCCGCCGACGCGAACGAGTTTCGATCGATCCGCAGTGCCGTCATAGCAGGCCGTCGTCGGGCAGGTCATCACGCACTGGCCGACCCGTTTGACCAGGGCTTTTTCCAGAGCTTCACGATTGAACGCGAAAAGCAGCACGGCCAGTCCTGGGCGTCCGTCGGGCGTTTCTTCCGGTGACAATTCCCGCTCGATTCCGGCTTCGGCATCGCAGGCGATCACGCTCGTGGCATAGCCGGTCATCACCGTGCCAGCCGTGCGGGCCCAGGCGATCGTATCGGCCGTCACGATCACGCGGGCCGCCGTCATCGGAAAAGCCTCGGCGAACGTATCCACGATCTCCACATCGCCCAGTTTCAGGCCGGCGAGTGCGGAAGGGGCAGTGTCAGGCATCTCCGGCCTCCTTCCGCCTGAGCGTTCGAGGGGCGATCGTCCGGAGGCGGCCTCGCACATGTTCACCGATATCGGCCGTTTCCCAGGCCGTGGTGGCGCTTCGCTGCCACCAGCGGCGGATCGGTTCGAGCGAATCTTCATCAGGCCGGGGCTGATCGAAACGATGCGTCGTGCCTGGTTCGAAGGCACGAATCTCCGTATCGTCCACGATCACGCGGCCGCCCTTGAGCACCCAGCGGGGCATGGCGAACATGCGCCGCAGGTCTTTGTCGGGCTGATAGATCGTAATGTCCGCATCGGCCCCTGGTCCCAGGTGCCCCTTGTGCGAAAGGCCCAACATGCGGGCAGGGGCGGCACGGGTGACGATCGCGATTTCCGAAAGGCTGTATTCACGCGACAGATCACGCAGCCCCGTTCGCTCCCGCACCGATTCAGGCAGACGCTCCAGGCACTCACGGCGATACCCGGCGTCGGCGAGAAGGGCCATCAGCTCGGGATAGGCCGTGAAAGCCGCTCCGTTGGGGTGGTCCGTGCTCAGGGCGACCTGCCAGGGGTCTTCCGTCCGCAGGAACCATTCCAGGCCTGTGGCCCACTGCACGGCGTGCACCAGGTTCTTGTCGCGATATTCGATCGGCATCACGCCGCAGCCGGTCTCCATCTCGACGTGGTCCAGCAGCAGTTTCTTCTTCGTCAGTCCGCCCAGATACTGGGCCGTCGCGCCGTCGGCGGTCATGACCGTCGTCGCCCCGAACAGGACCTGGCCGACATCGACCGAAATCTCCGGGCGATCGTTCACCAGATCGACGAGCGCATCGACTTCGGCCCGCAGGCTCGCCGGATCGTTCGGATCGCCGCCATAGGAATGAAACTGAACGTGAGCCAGGTGCACGGGCAGGCCGCTCAGGGCCCGCAGCGTCTCGGCCGTCGTCGCGAAATTCCCGGGCAGGCCGAGATTGAGCGAATGGAGATGCACCGGATGGGGCAGACCGATCGTGGCGGACGCCTTGCACAGGCTTTCGAGAATCATCCGCGGCGACACACCAAATTCAGGCACATGGTCGTCGAGTTCCGAAATTCTCGGCCGCCCCTGTTTCCAGGTTTCGATACCGCCCGGATTGACGACCTTGACGCCCAGCGACCCTGTGCGCCAGACCAGCCAGCGCACGAAGGCTTCGACACGGTCATCGACCGAATCGCCCAGGCTCAGAACCTCCAGCAAATAACGATGATTCCCGGCCAAAGTCAGAAAGCCGCGATCGACCAGCGGCGTCTCGGCCAGTTCCTCGTGGGCCAGAAAGGCCCCGACCGGTGCGATCGCGGCGTCATTGACGGTCGTGTAACCCATGCCGGCATACAACCGCCCGGTCACCGTCGCCGTCGGGCAACTGCCCAGCGTGCCACCGGCGAATTCGGCGGAGGCCGGCCTGGCCTGGCCCCGTTCGAAACGCCGTTCTTCCGGCCTGAGCAGGCGGGATGCATCCACTTTGGCACCGGCCACGTGACAATGCACGTCGACACCGCCGGGCATCACCACATAGCCCCGGGCGTCGATCACCCGATCGGGCCGAACGTCGGGCTCTTCCGGTGCGGCGATGATCCGGCCGTCACGCATCCACACGTCGCGTGGCTCTTCGTCCACACCATGGAGCGGGTCGATCACCCGGCCGCCGGCGATTTTGATCAGGCCGCTCATCGGTCGGCCTCCGCACCAATGTCTAATTCCCGTGATGGTGCCAATTTCGAACCGTCCACGTTTCGTAACTCGTCGCGAATGATCCGCAGAATCGCCGCCAGGTCCGGCACTGCCGATTCCTGCAGGCTTCGTACGGGCACGACGATCCCGTCGCCCCGGATCATCGTGCCGGCAGACTCCCTGCCGCAAGTTCCCACCGGAATCGACATCACCATGCCCGCATCGCCGCTGGCACCGTCCACGACCCAACCCGTGGCAGGCACGAATCGAATGCCCGCCGGAATTTCCGTTTCGGTCAGCCCGGTCATAAAACTCACGACGAAATCGGTACTCTCCGCGGACCACTCGCCATCGGCTCGCACAGGCCCCTCGGCCGCGAATCGCATCGGGGTCGAAATCCCGGCCCGGATCGAGAGCAGCGTTTCCGATCCGACAGCACCGATTTCGGTCGGCACATGTGTCGACACAACCCTGCGTTCCGCGGAATTGGCCTCGGCCACCAGGTCCGTCCACGTTTCGGCAGTCCCGAACGCGTCTCCCAGGGCAGGCGGATCGTCGCCGCGGACGATCGCCAGCCAGCGGGAATTACGAACGGCATGAACGAACCGCCGCACGCCGGAATCTTCAGGTTCGAGCGATTCGTCCGCAAGGCCGGCACGCACGGATCGGAGAAAGTCGTTCGCCCTGGCGGGATCGAGCGCGATGATCTGGTCCTCGATCCAGCCGTCCGGGGGCGCCCCCATGTCCGGCGTGACGACGGCGAGCCGGCGCGCCCCTTGCGAAACCGGCCCGAAGCGTTCGATCCATCTCGGGTGGGTTCGCCAGAGCGGGGCGTACCACAGCACGATCGCATCGCTGCGCAGGCGAATTTCCCCCCAGGTCGCGTTCGTGCCGCCCTTCTGCGCAAATGCGGCGGCCCAGGGCGACCGATTCCCCCGGAATTCCGATTCACGAACGACCCAGGCCCCCACGGCCTCCGCAAGCGAAAGGGCCTGCTTCTGCGCTTCCCAGGCCAGGTTTTCGAGGCCGACGAAGGCGATCGAACGCCCAAAGTGCAGGGCATCCCTCAATCGCTTCACCGCCAGGTCGACCCGGGCGGACACATCGAAATCCGAAGCCGCGGCCGACAGAACGGACAAAGCCGCGAACCGCTCGCCAAGTTCGCATCCGCGAAAGTCGGGCTCGGCCGCGAGCAGGTCAAGGTCGTGGCACAGGCACGAACACCCTGCGCAGACCGGAACAGCCCCCGGATGGATCGCGCGAGCCGCCATGCCAGCAGAAAAGTCTTCGCCCGTCGTCACGATTTCGTTTCCCGATCCGAACGATCCGATTCCTGCATGCCACCAGTCACCGGCTCTTCAGATCACCTCGGTAGAGATCTTCGGTTCGCTGGCCGGTTTCTCGCGAAACGGCTCCAGGGCCTGCTTCATCGACAGGGCATCAGAATAACGATCGCGGGGGTTGCGGGCCAGTGCCCGGTGAATCGCTTCGGCCAGCGCATCCGGTATGCCAGGATCCCGCTTGCGAATCGGCACAGGCTCTTCCTGCAGAATCACGAGCAACTGCTGCGCCAGATTCTGCGGATAATCGTGAATCTTATGTCCGCTGATCAGGTGATAAAGCGAAGCCCCCAGCGCATATTGGTCGGCCCTCGCGTCCGTTCCGCGGAAGTCGGTCACCTGCTCCGGCGGCACATAGCCGGCCGTCCCGGCGATCTCGCCCGTGAACGAAAGGCCGCTCATCGGTGAATCCTGATAAATCCGGCCCAGGCCGAAATCGGCCAGCTTGACGACCATTTTGCCGCTGCGTCGCGCGATCAGGATGTTCCGTGGCTTGATGTCCCGATGGATGAACCCCTGGCCATGAGCGAATGCCAGCGCATCCAGCACCTGGCACGCGATCTCGATCGCCAGCGGGATCGGCAGCTTGCCGCCCGCCCGGTTCCGTAACTTGGCGGCGTTCACGCCCGAAACATACTGCATCGCCAGGTAGAGCCGCCCCTGATCATGCCCGAAATCGCGATACTGGACGATCTGCGGATGCCGCAACCGGCGCAAAATCGACACTTCCCGCAGGAACCGGCCCACGATCGTGTCCGAAGCGAACACGGCGGGCATGATCGTCTTCACGGCATCGATCCGGCCTGTGTCCTTATGCCGGGCTTCGTAAACGACACCCATGCCGCCCCGGCCGATTTCGCGGACGATTTCGTAGGCACCGATCGTTTTGAGATCCTCGTCGGCGGCACCGGGGCCCACCGCTCCGGCGGGGTCATCCGGCGCGGTCTCTTTCATCGCGCCGGGGATCGGGCACCATTGACCCGACAGAATGCCGATTTCTTCGGGATCCTCCGGCTCGATGCGCACCTTGAACCGGCTGGCACCGCCCCGAATTTCGTCGCCGTCGGCAAGGGCGGAGACTCCCACCGGCTTGCCGTTCAGAAACGTTCCGTTGCGGCTGGCCATGTCGATCAGCCGGCAACTGGGCGGGTTCATTTCGATCAGAAAATGATAACGCGAGAACGTTTTATCGGTCGATGGCAGCCGGAAGTGGGCCTGAGGCGACCGCCCCACGATGAAGTTATCGTGGTTCCGGAACTCATAGCGATGCCCGGAATGGGGGCCTTCGATCACTTCCAGCACGACTTTCATCGATCGTCGATTCCGCTTACGTGCTTTATCGCAAATCACGTTCTACCTCATGATTTTACGAAGTTCGCGCCGGCCTTCCTAGTGAATTCGCGCCAGGGCGAACCACGTACCCGACTCTTACGCCACGACCCACCGTCAGGTTCGGAAAATCCGGAATCCTGTGCCGATCACGATGCCGTAACCCGACCGCTCGGAACTTCACCGTCCGTCGCATCGCTTCGTCAAAAACAGATATCCCGGAATTTCGCTTGACTCGGCAAGTCGGCTCGGAGAATCTGAAATCCATAATCGCATTCTCTCCCTCGTTCGTCTTTCGCCCGTTCGCTTCGCCTTTCCGGTCGTCGAGGCCCCCAGGTCATGAATCACGCCCCCGGACACCCGCATTCGCCGTTCTCCGCCGGACTCATCCCGGCCGGGTTCGATGACCTGTTCCTCGGGCGAGACTACGACGCCAACGGCAATCGCGATTCCGCCGGCTACAACGTCGGTACGGGCGGCACGCTCACGGCTTCGCCGAATGCCACCTACACCTACGACGCGGCAGGGCACCTGACGGCCAAGACCGACACATCAACGGGCAAAGTCACCACGTTCGCCTACGACCATCGAGACCGGCTCGTCGGCATCACGCGCAAGACTTCGGGAGGCACGGTCGATTACCGCACGACTTATGTCTACGACGCCCTCAACCGCCGCATCGCCGAACAGGTCGACGCCGACGGCGCGGGGGCCGGATCGCCCG
>CAZSQA010000012.1:90179-161536 GCA_964608915.1 uncultured Isosphaeraceae bacterium | reverse complement strand
ATAAGCATCGAAAATATGCGAATTTTCCGGTGAGGAGAGAAACGACGGCGGCAACCGAAACCTTTGTCATTCCATCGACGATCCGCAATTCGACACTCGAAGTACGTGCCGGCCGCAACGACCCCTGCCCTTGCGGCAGTGGCAAAAAATACAAGAAATGTTGCCTGAACAAGCCGGAGAGCGAGGTGGTGGACGAGTTAAGCAAGAACTGAGAACGACGGGAGCGTATGGGAATCGAACCCACCAGCGGCCTGTTTCCAGGTCGCACGACGGTTTTGAAGACCGCGGCCGGCACCAGCCCTGCAACCGCCCCCCTGTGAAGGTATTCTATCACACGCATGATTCTTGGGAGCAGTCGGGTGGAAGGGGCAGGAGCAGAAACCCGACGACACGAGGAATTCGGATTGTGCTTCCACCAGGTGGAATCCGGCGATTCATGCGCTATACAATATCCAGCGAATCCGATACGAACAGGAATCTTCAGATGAAGCCGGGACATTACGATGAACGAGCCTTGGCGCGCACGCATCACGATCGAACCTGGCAAGCGTGGCGGCCGCCCATGCATTCGCGGTATGCGCATTTCGGTTTATGACATCTTGAGCTACCTGGCCGCAGGGATGACTTCCGAGCAAATACTGAACGATTTTCCTTACCTTGAGCCTGAGGATATTCAGGCGAGTCTCGCTTTTGCAGCTGAACGCGAACGCCGGATGCAGCTATCAGGGTCATGAAACTGCTTTTCGACCAAAACTTGTCGCCCAGAATCGTCATCCGTCTGAACGACTTGTTTCCTTGTTCGGATCATGTGCAATCCGTCGGATTGGCTTGTGCCAGCGATGACGAAATTTGGAACTTCGCGAAAAGTCATGGCTTCGTGATTGTGACCAAAGACGAAGAATTCAATGATTTGAGCGTGGTTCGCGGGTCCCCGCCAAAAGTCATCTGGCTGCAGATCGGGAATTGCACGACTTCGCAAGTCGAAGCGATTTTCCGTGACCGCTTCGCCGATATCCAGGCATTCGAATTGGAGGATTGGAGCAACACTTTGCTTCTGGGCTGACGGATCGTTTTCCGAAGCGAACATTCCATGAGCAATAGCCGCCCGGCTTCAGGCAAATCACTCATAGTCGATCGATCGTCAGTTTCGAAAACAAGGTTTGGTGCGTGAAAAGAGACAGGCGTTCATGAAAATCGAATTGATCCGATCGGACGAATTTCGATTTCACTTTGATCCGTTTGCGTGCGAAGACCGGCATCCTTCCGTCGCGTTCGATATCGAAACGAATCTTGAGACATGGTTCGACCGTCATTCGACACGGATTACGCTTCGTGAGCGTTGGTTTTGGTACGACGACCTGAATCGGTTCGAGGATCAGCTCAGGCGCATCGACGGTGAGTCGTGCGTCGGCACGGCGGTCCTTGCAACCATGAGTGCAGAAACGATCGTCGTCGTCGACCGGGAAGGCGATCGATTCCGGTTACGGATTCAGGGTATCGAAAATTTCGGACGCCCTGAGACGGTCGTGCTTGTGGAGTTTACGAGGCCTGCCCATGAGATCGGTTCGATGCTGCAGGGATTTTCCGAATTTCCGAAGTGGTGGTGAGTCGGTTTCGATCGAAGATTCCAGCCGAATGCGAATGAACGACCTACGGTGTCGTCTCCAGATATCCAGACGCAGCCCACGCTTCAAGCACGCATGCCTTGATAGACGAATAGGCTGCGTTCCTCTCCGATCGGAAAAACCGGAGCGTAGGCGTTCCCCCGGTCGTTACATTCCCTTCTTTCTTTCAGAAGAAGTCCGACGCAATGACATCCTATCGAGATCGGATCGGATTTCGTTCGAGACGGAAGTGTGGCTTTCGACGTGCGGTCGAGTCCTGCGATCAATTCTCGCAAGGATCATCGGCCCTCATGCGTTCGCCGACAGTTCCGGGGTTCGCCGCGACAGGCCGAGCCATTCGCTGAGGCCTGGAATTCTCGAGAGAACCGTCCTTTCGAGTATCAGCACAGCCACCGCCGAAAGGCCGAAAAGTGGCAGGAACGAACCGAGCGCCACGAAGATCGCCAGTAACGCGATCGTGATTCGGGGCGATGCATGCGGGGCGGGCGCTCCCAGTGAACCAGGGCGTTTCCGCCGGATCCAGAGTACGAGCGAACTGCCGCTGACGAGCACCAGCCCGACGGCCGTCATCAGCCCGATCGCCTGATTGGGCCAGCCGAAAAGGCGGCCTTCATGAAGCGCGATTCCTGTCCCGACGATTCGGTCGATGATGTGTTTCTCGGCGAAATCGGACCGGGATACGACGGCCCCCGTTGCCTCTTCCATCGTCAGATCCACCCTTCTTGGCCGGTTCGGCGTCATCGATTTGGCCGTCCAGTCTTTCGGACTCGACCCGAACGATCGCGAACCGGGCGGTGCGACAAGGACCGGAGCGGGAAGCGCCAGTGGGACCACGGTCGCGACGATCCGGTCCAGAGCGGCGAGATCGACCGGCGGCTGAACACGGCGCTGACCAGCCTTTTTCGGTTCGGAAGCCGTCGTCTTCGCCATGCCGGACCGTGAGCCTGCAGTTTTCGCGATGGGCGACGAGTTGTCCCACTCCTGACGTGCCGCGGCGGTGCCGGTCCATTTGCGGACGGTCCGGAAGCCATCGCCCCAGAATTTCGCCCAGGGCAGCCCGGTCACCAGCAGAATCAGCGCGAAACCGGAAACCCAGACGCCTGTGACCGCATGCAGGTCGCGCCAGCGTGTGCGGGAACCTCGAAAGACGCGCGGGTAAAGAACGCCCGCAAGGCGAAACGGACCGCGCGGCCACCAGAGGCACAGGCCCGTCAGGATCATGACGATCGCCCAGGACGCCGCCAGCTCGACGAGGTGCGAGCCCTTGTTTCCCATCATGAGTTCGCCATGGAATCGGAAGATCTGCCGCATCAGGCGGCTTTCCTCACGAACCTGGTGCAGGACTTCCAGCGTTTCGGGATGGACATAGACACGCATGGCGGAACCGTCGTTCACGACGACGCGCACGGCATCGTCCGCCTGCCCGGGAATCTCGTACGACTGAAGCCGCGATCCGGGCACGGCCTGAATCGCGGCCGCCACGTGCTTCGAAGGGAGACCGGGATTGCCCTGCACCGCGAGCCGATCGTACGGCCTGTCGATGACCGCCTCGATCTCTTCGGAAAACAGGTAGATCATTCCGCTGAGAGAAAGCAAGATGACGAACGGAATGCAGAAAAGCCCGGCATAAAAGTGCCAGCGCCAGATCGCGCGATAATCGGGCCAGGAAGATCGGGGCGTCACTTCAGTCGGCATGAATCGTCTCCGTAAATGGCGAGATGGATCGTGTTCGGGCGCTGTGCGAAGGATGAGCCGGAGCCGTCGTTCCGAAGAATGACGGCCAGGATGATGGGCCGGTTACAGAGAGTCTGCGGAAAGGACTTCACTGCCTGCGCGGGTCGAGACCGAGCGCCAGGCGTTCAGTGATATCGTGTCCTTCGCGAACTGGACATGGCCATCGGCGTAAAGCGCGTTGACCCCGCCCGGGTGGAAGCTGCGTGCTGCTGTGATCGCCGCGGCACGGCCGGTGTTCGTGCAGTCCGGCTCTTTCGCGTTCGGTGTGAAAAAATGATTGTACGCTGCCATCACGAAGCTGCCGCGCGACCATTCACGGCCACGATCGCCGACCCATTGCCCGGTGCCGGCACAGCTTGCCGGCGTGATCGCCGCGGACGTCGTCAGAGCGAACTGACGGCGCAAATCCTGAGCGGTCGCACCGGTCGAATTCGTGCCGTTGCCCAGAATCGTCTCGGCAAAGGCGACCGTATTGCTCAATCCGTCGGTGATTTCGGCCAGCCGGATCGCTTTTCGGTCGAAAAACAACCCTTCCGGCAAAACCGGCCCGGCGTCGATCCGGAAGCTGCCGCCATTGATGCTGCCGGTCCCGGCGTTGCCGACGTAATTGGTTGTGCCGAATTCGGGCACGATCTTGCCCTGGGAGTCACTTGGGCAAACGTACGTATCGACGACAGTGGCGACTGCGGTCAGATTCGCGGGGCTGGCCGTGCCCGAAGTCAGTGGCGGGATATCGAAATTGATCGCGGCATACTCAGCGGAACTTTCGATGAAAGGCAGGATCTGGGCCAGTGACGACCAGAGCGCCGGAAAGCTCGTCCGGCCGACGGGGAATATGCCGTGGGAGTTTTCGTAATTGTGCAGGGCCAGTCCGATCTGTTTCAGGTTGTTCGTGCATTGCGCCCTTCGAGCAGCTTCGCGAGCGGATTGTACCGCGGGGAGCAGGAGAGAGATAAGCACCGCGATGATCGCGATGACGACGAGCAGTTCGATGAGCGTGAAAGCGCTTCTGCGTGAGTTCATTCGTTGGGTTCCTTGTGGTTCGTTGTGATCGTGATGGTCGGAACCGGACGTATTCCGGCAGCGGACCGGTCCGTTGCATTTCGACCCGGGAAAGGCCGGAACGCACCCGTGCGGCACGTTCCGGCGCAATACCGGATTCAGCCCTTGGCGGCCGGTTTCATTCCGACTTCGCCCATGTCGACGATGCCGCCGCCTTCGACGAGCAGCGTGGCACCGTTTCGCCCTGAGTTTCCGCCGAGCCATCCCGCAGTTTCGTGCCAGACGACGATGCGATGATTGCCGCTGGGCACGTTGCGGATTTCGAATCGGCCGTCGGCATCGGTGAGGGTGAAATAGGGGTGGTCGAAAACGCGAATCCAGGCGGATTCCCAAGGATGGGGCGCACACGAGACTTTCAGGGCCTGGCGCTCGGCGACGAGTTTCGGAATTTCGATTTTGGCGCCAGGGTTCATGATCTGGTTACCGGTCTGGGCGAATCCGTTCCACTGGAACGCATGCACGACGGGCGATTCGTTCGTGACGACGAGCTTCTGGCCCTGCCGGACTCCGACGGCATGCGGCGCGAATCCTGAACATGGCTGTTCGAATGTGACGGGTGATTCAGGCAGTTTTTCGAGCGAAGGGTGCACGGGCAATTTCGCTTTGGGGCCGCCCATAGCGGGGATCATCCAGACGAAAGTCCATCGGATTCCGAGATTCTCAGGGTGAATCACCCAGTCTTCGGTGAAAATCGGTCCTTTCGAAGTGAACCACGCATGGTCGGGTGGTTTCAGGCCATATTTCGTGAGATCGATCTCACGAGGCTTCGGCGGAGCGGCATCGGATTTCCAGACGATCCGGCCCTTGACCGTGCCCCATGCCTGATCAGGGTTTTTCGGATCTTCGAAAGCCCGCACGCGGGTCGGCCAGAGCACTTCGAAGCCCGCGCCGGCGCCGAGGGCGGAACCGGCCGCGAGCTTTTTCAGGATCGACCTGCGATTGAATGGCTTGCCGTCGTCGAACTTGCGGGGTGACCGGGCTTCCGGCTCAGGCCGATCGTATCTCATGTCATCGAATTGCATTTGCGTTTTCCTTGAAGTGTCGGGTTGCAGCGCGTGCGCACACGTTCGACGTGAACGCGTCATGGCGACGGTCCTGCAAAGGGAAGGTTTCGAACAGTGAGCGGTCCGCCGACGTGTGAAGCGATCGATGCGTGCGCGAGATCTCGGCCGAAGCCGTGCTCGGTCAGGGATCGGATCGGATTCGCCGGCATTGCGAAGTTGATATCCTGATTCGAAGATTCGAACCAGGCTCGCTTCGTCCAGAAAGATTCGAAACGACATTACGCACAAGGGTGAGCCACACGGCAGTCATCCTCGTTCGGATTCTCGAATCATTCCAAGACGTAGTCTTACGAATCAGGCTTGAATTTCCGGTGGCCGATCGACACCGCTGGCGTAAACGTCAGGAATGAAAAACCCGGAAAAAATCGGCACGAAGGGGTACGAATCCTCGTCGAACGGTGCCGAACCGGCGGAAGCCGCGGCGACGGGCACGAAGCTGCGAAACACACGGGAGCCTGGTGCGTCGGCATCCGTTCCGCATGGCGCCATCATTCGGCAGAGAAAATTGCGAAATGTCATAACCGGGTTCGAAGGCGGCGGAATTGCCGAAGGATCGGCCCCGAACTCGCCAGCGACGTTTTCCGAAGGGCCGCAGCAACACTTTTCCCGGCGGCATTTCGTACCGCAACCACAATATTCGGCGTGGCGGTCCACGTCGAAATCGGCTGCGAACGACGAAGTCTCCACATTCAGGCAGATCGCGAGGAAAGTCACGACACCAATCGTTCGCAGAAACCTGCGCATCAGGCTTGCGGCGTCGCGGGTCATGGCTGATCTGTCCAGGCTTCGAAATTGCACATCGATCATCAAGCTAGAGTATCGGGATCTCGCGTTCAAGCCGACTTTTCGATTTCGGCGATATCGGGTTCGTCGAAAATTCCGAAAACCGCGAAATCGAAATTCGAAACGAATCGCTTGCATCCCTTTTTCGCGATCGGACGTCATGATCGCTGTGGTTTCTGAAGATTCGGCGGATCCGCGCAAGCGAATTCTCGCGAATGACTCGAATCGGCTGGCTGCCGATTCGGGTCATCCGTCAGACAGGTCACCGGGGATCATCGCGATTCGGTCAAACGGCCGCTGAGGCACGCACGACTGAAGGGATTCCACCTTTGGGCGTTTCCAGAACGTACCCGGTGGAGTCGGCGAAGTCCTTCCAGGAGGATTCGAGCCGTTGCGGCTGGGCGATGCCGGAATGTGCCAGCAGACGATATCGAAGCTTGAGCGAGTGGCCGTCGGCGACCGAGAATGCGTCGGCCAGGGTGAATGCGGCGATCATCCAGCCATCGCGGCGCACGTGCCAGGATGTCGGATAGCGAGGATTCGAAGGGTGATCCATGTAGCAGATGCCCTCGATGTGGCCTGGGCCGGTGGCTCCGGAGTAATCGACCCAGCGGGCGGGCTTGCCGAAGATCGCCGTTTCGCCGATGGAGCCTTCGGAATTGAGCAGGCGCCCGCCACCGAACTGTTCGCTGATCGATTTGGCGACGCGAACACCGAGCAGGCCGAAATTCGATTTGCCCAGCTCGACCACCTGGCCGCCGACGCTGGCCATCTCGAACTGCACGTCAAAGGCGTGGCGCGTGCCGTCGATGGGCACCAGGGCATAGGTCGTCGTCTGCTTGAGAAGTGCCTGGCCACCGGCCCACCAGGCGGCCTCGACGACGGCCGCGGCGAAATCGGAACCGTCCTGAAGAGCGAGCGTTCGCGTGTGGCGGATCTGAACGTCCGTGTTCGGGCCAGGTTCTTCCCAGAAGTTCCATTCCTTCGGCGGCTGTGCGGGTTGACCGGCTGGAACCTTCGTGGCGGGCCGCACGAACTGATGACCGAACCAGATGGACCGATGGTGATCGTGATTGGACTGCGGGTTCGGGTGGCCGTAACGTGTGAGTTCGGCACCTGTGGGGCCACGGAGCGGATGCACGAAGGGCTTGGGCAGCCCGGCGCCGGTGTGATAAGTGGCGCGTTCACGACCGTCGAGCAGGAATCGGATGTCGCCGGGGCCTGGCAGGACCTGCACGCGCGGGAATTCCGGAGTATCAGGGTTCTGATGGTATCGCATGAATGGATTGGACCTGAGCGGTACGGAAGCGATTGCGGTTGACGAATTCGGAGTCGCAAGGCCATGATAACGGAAGGTGGGTGTGACTTTGGAAGATGATGTCGTGGAACGATTTCCGCTGAGGCTCTCGTTTCGAAGCCGAAGCGGCTCGAAAAGAACTGGGCCAGGATCGTTCCGGGTCTCGAATCGATGAACGTTCGTTCGGAAAACATGACTCGCGTGATCGTCGAAGCGGCGGATGGAACGGGCCACTGCGAACGTGCGAAATCGGCCGTCGGCGGAAGCGGCGATCCGGGCTCTTCGGAATCGGAAGAGACTCCGGGCGGCGACAGTTCGAAATCGCTCAGTCCGGCATTCTGGATGATCTGCGGTGCCGCCAGTTTTACGCTTATGGGCGGCATGGCCAACATTCTCGGGACAAGGTGCGACTGGCGGATCGTGGCGCAAAGCCGCACGATCTTCAGCTTCTTCGCCGCCGCGACGCTGGCTTATCTTGCGGGTGCTCAGTTCGTCGCGTTCCGGCCGAGGATTCTCTGGGTGCGATCGATCGCGGGCTCGCTGAGCCTCATCAGCACCTTTTACGCGCTGACGCATCTGCCGGTCGCGGATGTGCTCACGTTGACGAATACGTATCCTCTCTGGATCGTGACGATCGGCTTCCTGGTCTGGGGCGAGTCGGTCGAAGGTTCGATCCTGGTCGCCATCGTTTCGGCCGTGATCGGAGTCGCACTGATTCAGCAGCCCCATATGCAGGGCAATCGCGTCGCACTGTTCGCAGCCCTGGCCGCCGCCTGCTTTACGTCAGTGGCGATGATGGGGCTGAACCGGCTCGGGCAAATCGACCCGCGCGCCGTCGTCGCGCATTTTTCGGCGGTCGCCAGTATCGCCATGGTTCCACTGCTGTACTTCGGGCATCCGGCGGATTTCGGCGTACTGCGGGATCCGACGACAATTGCCCTTTTGCTTGGCGTGGGCGTTACGGGTACGATCGGGCAGATCTTCCTGACCAAAGCGTACGCGGCGGGATCCGCTCCACGAATCGCCGTGATCGGCATGAGCCAGGTCGCCATGGCTCTGGTCTTCGACCTTGCGTATCGCGGCAAAATGCCGCCGATGCTGAGCCTGGCGGGAATGACGTTCGTCGTCGCGCCTGTGGTCTGGGTCATCCTTCGAGGCAAAGGCCGGCCGAAGCGATCCGCGAACTTCAGTCGATCTCCGGAACTGGCCGGAAACTGTCGTGGCGGTTCGTCGCAGGTCGTCAGCGAGATCGCTTCCCCAGGCAGGCAAGTCTCGCATCGGCCTGCGTGGAAGGCCGAGAGATCGGTTCACCCGTCTGATCATCAAATATCCCCGGACAAATCTTCGAAGTCATGAACACTCGAGACGCATCACTTTTGCTACTGATCTACGCGGCGCTTCTGGTCGCGGGCGGCTGGATCGGCTTCATTAAGGCGAAAAGCCGCCCGAGCCTGATCGCCGGCCACATTTCCGGCGTGATCATACTCATCGCCATTGCCCTGATCTTCAGCGAAAAAGGCGTGAAAGCGGGCTGTATCCTCGCGACTCTGACGGCACTGGGGCTTTCGATCTTTTTCGGCAAGAGATTCGCCAAGTCACGCAAATTCATGCCAGGCGGGTTGATGGCGAGCGTCAGTGCGATCGTGTTTCTCCTGTTCCTGCTGGCCAATCCCTGCACCTGAGCGACCATGGCGGAATCGGCGACGCTCGAACTGCGCAATGTCGGGAAGTCCTATTTCGGCGCCAGGGCACTGGCGGGCGTTTCGCTTTCGATCGCCAGCGGCGAAATTCATGCCCTTTGCGGCGAAAACGGTGCCGGCAAAAGCACCCTGGTCGAGATACTCGCGGGGACGATTCGCCCGGATCAGGGATCGATCCTGCTGGAAGGAACGCCGCTTACGTTCCACGGCCCGTCGGCGGCCTTGCGTGCCGGCATCGCCGTCATCCATCAGGAGCTTCAGCTCGTCGGTTCGATGAGCGTCGCCGAGAATATCGTGCTGGGCGACGAACGAGCGAAACTGGGCTGGCTGGACCGCCGAAAAATGAAGGCCCGATCGGCCGAGGCATTACGCCTGCTGCATGCCGATGCGATTGCGCCAGGTGCCATGGCGGGAGATCTCGCGACAGGACAACGCCAGATCGTGGAGATCGCCCGATCGCTGCGGCGACAGGCACGTGTTCTCATACTCGACGAACCGACCGCCGCGCTCACCCGGGCCGAAGCGCATCGACTGGCCGAACTTTTACGAACGCTGCGATCCCAGGGGCTGGCGATCATCCTCGTGAGTCATCACCTGGATGAGGTCCTCGCACTTTCGGACCGCATTTCGGTGCTTCGTGACGGTCAGCTCGTCGGCACATGGGCTCGTGACGAGATTGACCACGGCGCCCTGGTGCGATCGATGATCGGCCGCGAGGTCGGCCTACAGAGGAAAGCGACGGCCGAACGCACCGAAAGTGCTTATCGATCGGAACTTTTGACGATCGAAGCGATTCAGGGCGATTCCGTCCGCGATGTCGATCTTGCCGTGAACCGGGGCGAAGTTTTGGGTCTGACGGGTCTCGCGGGTGCAGGTCAGGAAGAGCTGGCGCGCATCATCGCCGGCGAATCGCTCGCCAGGGGCGGCCGCATGAGATTGGCCGGGCAGGAATACCGGCCGCGTCATCCTGCTCAGGCTCAGCGTCTGGGCGTCGCCGCCGTGCCAGCCGATCGACGTATCCGCGGGCTGATCGCATCGCTGAGCCTGGGGAGGAATCTGGTTCTGCAGCGATTGCGGCAAACCAGTCGATTCGGCTGGCTGAGCTGGCGAAGGCTCAAAGTCGAAGCGCAGCATCTTTGCCGTGAGTACCAAGTCAAGCATGACCGATTGAGCCAGAACCCGTTGACGCTTTCAGGCGGGAATCAGCAAAAAGTCCTGCTGGCACGTGCTTTGTCGACGAATCCCGGGCTGGCGGTGCTCAACGAGCCGACCCGTGGTGTCGACATCGGCACGCGTGAGGCGATCCACAGGCGGATCGAGGAACTTGCGGCGGCAGGAGTAGGAGTCGTCGTCGTCAGTCCGGATACTCAGGAGCTGGAACGAGTCGCGGATCGAGTCGCCGTTTTTCGAAGCGGCAGAATACGTTCGATTCTCGAGGGGGATCGGATCGAGGAACGGACGATCCTGGCCGAGATCACCGGCGCGGATGAGCGATGAAGCCGAATTGTCGTGGGAGGAGTGCGAAGTGGCGGACGATCTGACTCAATCCAGCCCAGGCGATCGGTCGACCGGCAAATCGTCGGACAGATCGATGACGATCGAACTGGCCCGGCTCCTCAAGCGGCGCTGGCCGCAAATCCTGTTGTCGGTGGCAGCCCTCTGGCTGACTTTCACGACGGAGCGGTTCTGGACGGGCGGCAATCTCAGCTCGATCCTGACACGTGCTTCGATTCTCGGCGTTCTGACGCTTGGTCAGTGCTGCGTCATTCTCTCAGGCGGTTTCGACCTGAGCCAGGGAGCGACGCTCGGCCTGGCCTGCGCTGTGGCCGGCACGGCGATGGGCAAGGGGTACGACACGTCCGGGTGTTTCGCTGCAGCGTTGTGTACCGGGGCGATCGTGGGGCTCCTGAACGGATTTTGCGTCGCGCGCGTCGGGACGAATCCTTTCGTCACGACCCTCAGCGCCTTGATGGTCGTTCGCGGCGTGACGTTTCTGGTTCTCGGCGGTATGACGCTCAACCGGCTGACGATGTTCGCGGCACTCGACCGCCCGATGTCGATCGGCTCGCTCGAGATTTCCGGGAGAGGTGCCGTCTTTCTCCTGACGACGTTCCTCGCGTGGGTCTTTCTGCGACAGACGATCTGGGGCCAGCACTTGCGGGCGACGGGCGGCAATACGGAAGCCGCTCGCCTCGCCGGTGTGCGGACGGATCGCATGAAAATTCTGGCTTATGTGCTCAGCGGCCTGAGTTCCGGGCTCGCGGCCGTTCTGTTTCTGAGCTTCATTAAGGTGGCGAAAGCCGATACCGGCACGGGCTACGAGCTGGACTCGATCGCTTCTTGCGTGATCGGCGGAGTGTCTCTTGCTGGGGGCGAGGGTTCCGTGCTCGGCGCCGCCGCAGGCTGCCTGATGCTCAAAACGATCGAGACGATCATTACGCTGCGGGGGCTCGACGATCAGTACCGATCGCTGGTCACGGGGCTTTTGATCCTTGTCTTCGCGGCCAGTGATTCCTGGTCTCGGCGCGGCCAGCGGCGGCGCTGATGGGATTCACGAACGACGATCCGCCCCGCTTCCGCGATCATTCCGCGGGCATCAGGTGCGGGTTCCAGACCACTTCCCACAAGTGGCCTTCCGGATCCTGAAAATATCCTGCATATCCGCCCCAGAACGTATCATGAGGCGGCTTCACGAGCGTCGCTCCACTGTCGATCGCCAGCCGCATCGCTTCGTCGACCTCCTGCCTGGTGCGTACGTTATGGCCGATGGTGCAGTTCGTGGGCGCGGCTGTCGAAACCGGCAGTCCGGAGTCGCTGGCGATATCGGCCCGCGACCAAATAGCCAGCTTGAGCCCGCCGCTCAGGTCGAAGAACGCCACACCGCCGTGTTCGCCATCGGCTCCGAGGATTCCCTCCGATGGAAAGCCGAGTCCCTCGCGATAAAAAGCGAAGGCCCGATTCAGGTCATCCACGCCCAGTGTCAGCACAGTGATCGAAGGATTCACGGGTGTCGATTCTCCCTGTCGCGAAATCAGGCCGAATCTTGAAAACAGCCGCTCCGGACGGCCGTTGATCGGTTCGATCCTTTCATGTTAAACTTACCTCATCGAATGGGTCGCTGGCCATCGTCTACAGCACGCCGCCCATCCTCACTTCCGCCTGCCCGATCCATCTCGTGCCACTTGGACCATCGACCATGAGTCGTACGTTCGTCGCTGGATTCTTCCTCGTCCTGACCTTGGGATTCCTGCCGCTTATCGCCGCTGACAAGGCCGACGACACCCGGCCTTATGGTCTCGACAAGCGCGTGCCCTTCACCACAAGCCGTGTGATCGGTTCGCCGGAACCTCCGCTGCCCTACAAAACCGAGCCGGCATTTCCGAACCTGAAGCTCAAACAGGTGCTGACGATCGAGCCGGAGCCGGGCACGGACAATCTCTTCATGACCTTGCACATCGGGTCATGGAACGGCGGCGGCGAAGTGCGCCGGGTGCGTAACGAACCGAACGTTTCCGAGTCGGAACTGCTGATCTCGTTTCCGAAAGAGTTGTCGTACGCGATCGCGGTCCATCCCAAATATCGGGAAAACGGCTACGTTTACGTATTCGTGAACGACAAGCAGGAGCCAGTCGTTCATGACAGGGTCTTCCGTTACACGGTGGATCGCAAGCCGCCGTTCAAGGTCGTGCCTGAGAGCAAGACCGAGATCATCGCCTGGCCCTCGAACGGGCATGACGGCGGCGGAATCCACTTCGGCAAGGACGGCTATCTCTACGTGACCGCGGGCGACGGTTCTTCGGACAGCGACACTTACGGCGCTGGGCAGGATATCGGCAACATTCCGGGATCGCTGATCCGCATCGATGTGGACAAGCCTGATCCCGGGCGAAACTACTCGGTGCCGAAGGACAATCCGTTCCTCGGACATCCGGGTGCCCGGCCCGAAATTTATGCCTACGGGCTGCGCAATCCGTGGAAGCTCGATATCGACGACGCCAACGGGCAGATCTGGGTCGGAGCCAACGGCCAGGATCTCTGGGAAACCGTGCACCTGATCTCGCGTGGCGACAACCACGGCTGGCCGATATACGAAGGCTCGCACGCTTTCCACCTGGACCGCCCGCGCGGCCCGACACCTCCGGTGAAGCCCGCCGCCGAACACCATCACAGCGAAGCCCGCTCACTCACCGGCGGCGTGGTTTATACCGGCAAGAAGATGTCCGAGCTGACAGGTGCTTATATTTACGGGGATTATTCCACGGGAAGAGTCTGGGCGATCCGTCATGACGGCACCAATGTGACGTTTCATAAGGAACTCGTGGATACGCCGTTCGCGATTTCCGGATTCGGCAACGACCCCAACGGCGATCTCTGGGTGATCGATCACCCCGGCGGGTTTCACAGGATCGTGCCGAACGATAAGAAGGAGGCCGACTCCGGCTTCCCGCGCAAGCTCAGCGAAACAGGCCTTTTCGCTGACATCAAAACGCACACTCTGGCGGCCGGTGTCGTACCCTATGCCCCGGCGGCTCCGTTCTGGTCGGACGGTGCGATCAAGATCCGCGCCGTCGGCGTTCCCGACACGAAGCCGATCGACACGGCGAGCGGCCGCTGGGAAGCACCCGACGGAACGGTGACGATCAAGAGCTTCCAGCTCGAGACCAAGGCCGGCGATCCAGCCAGCCGCAAGTTCATCGAAACGCGGATCATGGTCCGTGAACAAAAGGAATGGACAGGATACACCTATCTCTGGAACGAAGCAGGAACCGACGCGGAACTGGTCGAAAAGAACGGCTTGGACAAGACGTTCCGCATCGAGGACAAGACCGACCCTCGCGGTTTTCGGGATCAGGTCTGGCATTACCCCAGCCGAACCGAGTGCATGGTCTGCCACAGCCGCGCCGCGAATTTCGTGCTGGGTTTCAACAGCCTGCAACTGGATGCCGAATTCGATTACGGCGACGGCCGGAAAGACAATCAGCTCCGGACGCTCTATCACATCGGCCTGCTGAAAAACGACAAGGGCTACGAACCACGTAAGCCGGACGCGCCGCATCTCGTCGATCCGAACGACAAATCTCAGCCGCTGGAGTCACGCGCACGGTCGTTCTTCTACACGAACTGCGCCAGTTGCCATGTCGATGCCGGCGGTGGAAACTCACTTATGAATATGGATTTCCATGCCAAGCGTGACGACATGAAAATCATCGGCGTGAAGCCCATTCACCTGTTTCCGGACAATCCGACGGCACAGCTCGTCAAACCCGGCGAGCCTGAGAATTCGGTCATCTTCCTGCGAATGAGCCGGCGAGGTACCGGGCAAATGCCGCCACTGGGTTCGAACGTCGTCGACACCAGGTCCGTGGAATTGCTCCGTGAATGGATCGAATCGCTCGGCAAACAGGGCACTTCGACCGGCAAAACGGAATGATCACGGCGGGAGGCACCTGTTTTGCGGTGCCTCCCGCGATTCTCGTCCGCCAGATCCTTTCGGCCGAAATGTCATCGATCGGGTCGGCAGGATTTCGAACGGATCGGACTTGCATTCCTCGAATGACGATCCGTCGGTCGTCGGTTCGAGTGGAATCGGGCGGATTCGAACGAGCCGATCGGTCGTAAATTCAGCCGAATGTCGAGAACGCGAATTCGCCTTCGAGAGTCTCCCGATTTTCGAAGCGATATCCAGCTCAACAGTGTTGCGGATCTTCCGCTCGCTGAGTCGGCCAGGAACTGCGGTTTTCAAAGGCATTTGACCCAGTGGTCGATGCGTTGCGGTTCGTTCTCAGGGTCGGGCCAGACGATTCCGATCACGTCGATGCGCCAGAGGCCACGATAACGTCTGGCTTCGCGCCAGGCTTTGGCGGCAAGGTGCAGGTTTTCGCGCTTGCGTGGCGTGATGGTAGCCGCCGGGCCCTGAAGGGCGTCGCTGCTGAGGGTTCGTACTTCGGTGAACACGACGACGATTCCGTCGCGGGCGATGATGTCGAGTTCCTGATGACCGTGCCGGTAATTGCGCTGGAGAACGACATACCCCTTCTCACGCCTTAGCCACCATTGGGCGTAATCCTCGCCACGCCGGCCGAGCCAGGCGGCGTGGGCCCTGGTGTCCGCCACGTCCGGTCTGGGGTCAGGGCTGCATTTCCACCGGGCAGGCGTCAGCCACCGAACGATTCGGCGTTCGAGCCGCATCCGGAACCGATCGTTGAAATTTAGGTCGTACGGTTGCGGCATGGGGTGAAACGATTCGACTTCAGGACCGATCGACGTTGCGGCTACGTCGCTTACCGAAATTTATTTCGAATCAGGCCAAGCGGCTTCGAGGATTCCCGGCAGAACCGTTCCCGCAGGGCCTTCCAGAAAAAGTCCTCCTGGCATGACCGATCGCGGATCCGGGTTGACCACCGCGACGAACGCCCCGTGCGTCAGTGCCCTTGATCCGAGCGATGCCGCGGGTTGAACGATCCCCGATGTCCCCACGACCAGCATGACGTCGCAGGCGCTGGCAGCGGCGATGGAACGGGCCAATGCTTCATCCGGCAGCATTTCGCCAAACCACACCACACCTGGCCTGGCCAGACTGCCGCATTGCGGGCAAGCGGGATGGCGATCCGGCGAGTCATCCTCTTGATTCAGGTCCATCGCATGGTCCCTGTCGAAGCACCGAATCGAATGAATGCTGCCGTGAAGTTCGATGACGCCAGTCGAACCGGCGGCCTGATGAAGCCCGTCGACATTTTGAGTGACGATCGTGACATCCGGAACGATCGATTGCAATTTCGTGATCGCCAGATGCCCTGCATTCGGCTTCGCGGCCCGGGCAGCCGATCTGCGTTCGCAATACCATCGCCAGACGAGTTCGGGGTCGCGGCGAAATGCCACCGGAGTGGCCAGATCTGCCGGGCGAAACTTCGACCAGTAGCCGGTGAGCGGGTCGCGAAATGTCGGCAGACCCGATTCGGCCGAAATGCCGGCTCCGGTGAGCACGGTCACGCGCTTCGCCTGACGGAGCGCTTGTGCCACTTGCATTTCGGTGTCGGATAGCATCTTTCGAAAACTCCCGTTATGGGATGCGCTCAGGCTTCCGCCATGACACCCTTGGCGAGAAAGGCGGTCGCGGCGGCCATGATGCGTTCTTCGGTCGCTTCGGCCCGGGGCATTTCGTCGGTAACCCTGCCTTCGCACAGGACGACGATCCGATCCGCGACCGCGAAGAGTTCAGGCAATTCGCTCGAAGTGACGAGCACCGACAGACCCGAGTCCGCCAGTTCACGTAACAGTCCATGAATTTCGGCTTTGGCGCCGACGTCGATTCCCCGCGTCGGTTCGTCGAGTAGCAGCAATTCCGGTTCGGTCAGAAGCCACCGCCCCAGAATGGCCTTCTGCTGATTGCCGCCGGAGAGGCTGAGGATCATGGCCTTTCGCGAAGGCGTCTTGATGCGCAGTCTGGATATTTCCTCGTTCGCGGCTTTCGCTTCGTTCCCGAACCGCACGATGCCCGCACGTGAAAGCGGCGGTTCGCCGAGTTGCGTGACCGTGACGTTCTCGCCCACGTTCATTTCGGCGAACAGGCCAAGATTCTTGCGATCCTCCGTGACCATGGCCACACCCGCGGCGATGGCCTCATGCGGGTTGCGGAATCTCACGGGTTTACCCTTCAGGCGAATTTCTCCGGTGCGATGGTGCGTGCCCGCGACGCCGAAAATCGCCTCCAGCAATTCCGTGCGGCCCGCGCCCAGAAGGCCGGCCACTCCGACGATTTCGCCCTGATGCACGGACAGGTTCACACCGGATAGCGAAGGCCTGCCCGAGCCATGCTCCCGGGGCACGTTCAAACCCGCGACTTCGAGCACCAGGGCATCCGCCGTTTCGAACCGGGGCGCCTTGCGTGGCGTGTCCCCCGCGAGGGCTCGACCCACCATCCATTGGACGACCTTCGTCGGCGAGGCGTCTTCCGCTTTCGCGCTGGTGACGAGGCGGCCATCGCGCAGAACGGTGACCTGATCGGCCAGCCGGAAGACTTCGTTCATCTTGTGCGAGATGTAAACGATGGAGTGATTTCGGGCCTTGAGATCGCCGATGACGCGGAACAGGCGAGCGACTTCGGCGTCGGACAAGGCGGATGTCGGTTCGTCCATGATCACGACTTCGGCACGGAAGGCGATCGCCTTGGCGATTTCGACCATCTGCTGGTCGCCGATCCGCAGGTCGCGCACGCGTGAACCCGGGTCGATCCGGGCACCGAGACGGCCAAGAACCTCGGATGCCCGGCGATGCATCGCCCGCTCGTTGAGCATCCCGAAACGGCCCGTGATCTCTTCGCCCAGAAAAATGTTGGCCGCGACCGTCAGATCCGGGACCAGATTCAGTTCCTGGTGAATGATTCGAATGCCGGCTTCTTCCGCTTCACGGGTGTTCGAAAACCGGTGCGGTTCGCCGTCGATTTCGATACTGCCGTCATAGTCCGTGATGACTCCGGCCAGAATTTTCATCAGCGTGCTTTTGCCGGCGCCGTTTTCGCCGCAAAGTGCATGCACCTGGCCTGCCCTGAGTTCGAACGAGACGTCTTCCAGCGCGTGAACGCCTCCGAATCGCTTGGTGATTCGCGTCATCATCAGGCGTGGCTTCACGGCCGCGGGCTCGCTCATCTTCGGGTTTCCGGAGAAATCTTCGTGTCGGAATCGGCGGCGTTTCGGACAACCGACTGTCCGCCGTCGTTCTGCAGGACTATATTAGCCGAAAGTCGATCCTCCCAGAACTATGCAACGGAAATACCGGCCATGAGCGATAACGAACGTACGCGCTGTCCGCACTGTCAGGTTGTGCTGGAAGGAACCGTGGCCGGTTCGGAATTCTGGGTGCGGTGCGATGGTTGCGGCAGGCGCGTGATGCCCAAGTCCTGGAGCCGGATCGTGAACGACCCGGAACCATCGGCCTTGTTCCGGCCGAGTGCCATCGAATTGCGGAACGCCGCTGGCACCGCGAAAATCGCGCGTCATTCGGTCGATACAGCAACAGGACGAAGCGGGATGACGAAAGGCCAGATCGGTTCGCTTGCGATTCCGGCGATTGTCGTTTCCGCCTCGGCGAGCCTGCTTTTCTCTCACTGGTACACGACGTCGGATTTGCTGATCTGCGGGTTCATGGGTCTGCTCCTCACGATTTTCGTCGTTTACGTGCCTGTGCTGCTGGTTTCGGTCGGTACAGGGGCGATCACCCTGGCGTTTTTCAGTGCGATTTTCGGCTTTTCCGGAAACGAATTCTATCGAGGGCTGTACTATTTTCTGTTCGGATTCGCCATGGCCAGCGTGCTCCAGGTCGTGAGCCGTTCGATGTCACAAGCGCCTCTACGCGTGCGAATCCCGGCCGAATCGGAACCGGCCGCACGGGAAGCGTCCGTTTCGACTGGCATGAACTGAAGAGGCTCATTACGCCAGGGGGGCCGATGCGATGGCGCGCTTCTTGTGCCCCTGCAAACGGTCTTCGACGCAACGTCATGCTCGCTCGTGACTTCGCGCCGGTGGACAGTCAGTCGTCCGTAGATCTGGCATCCCAGTTTCTCTGTCTTGCCTCGGCGGCCTTGTTTTCTGAAATTTCTTAATGCTCTCAGGTTAACGATCCGATCTAGTGCCATATGGATCGATGGGTCGATACGGAAAGTCCTACGGGAGGAATCCCGGTGGAGAAATCCGGCGTCTGGCCGCTCGGACCGATTGGTAAGGGACGGAGTCGTGAAGAAGCCTGCCTGAAGCGTCGAGGATGACGCTGACGGAGCCGACTGACACACGGATGTTCGCCTGCGTGAACGGATCAGGAGGATTCGTGACGAGGCCAGTCAGCGAAAGAAGGATAATGCCATGATCTTCGGATTAAGGCGTGGCTTGGCCGCGGTGGCATGCCTGGCGTTGAGCCTGAATGCGAACGGCCAGATGTTCGAGAAAAACCATGTGATTCCCGAAACGGTCGACGCGATCGACCTCAACACGGGTGCGCCGTACTACGCGCCCCCTGTTCCTCGGGGCCACTACACCAAAGATACGCTCGGGCACATCATCGGTTCCGTTCACGGTGCCGCGGCTCAGGCTCATGGTGCGGCCGCTCACGTGGCCAATGCCGTGAAGTCGCTGTGTTCCACCTGCGGCGGCTCAGGGGCTTGTGCCGGTTGCGGCTCTGCCGCGGGCACTGCAGGCCTTGGCACATGCGGGTCATGCGGCGGCAAGGGCTATATCCTGTCGGATGGCTCAGGTTCTGGTCATGACCATGCTGGCGGCGGTGCTCACACGCACGTCGCTTATGGCGGATCGGGCGGTGCCGTTCTCGGCGGAACCACCGGCGGTCAGGGGCACCTGATCGGCCATGGAGCAGGCAACGGCGCAGGTGCCGGTTATGGCGCTCCGGTCGTGAATGGCCACTTCTCCGCGGGTGCCAAATCGAGCCCCCAGATCGCTCCTTCCGGCCAATACGGCGCTCCTCAAGCCGCGGCGGGTTGCGGTAATGGCGGCTGCGGCGGAAAAGTCTGCGGCGAACCGACCTGCTTCGGCCTTTTCGGCGGCAAAGGCAGGGGAAATGGCGGCGGTTGCGGCACACCAGGCTGCAGCGCCCCTGGCTGCGGTAACGGCGGCCTCTTCGCTGGTCATGGTGCTGGCGGATACGGTGGCGCTGGCGGCGGCTGCGGCACGCCTGGCTGCAACACCTGCGGCAATGGCGGCATGGGCGGCCATGGCATGGGCGGTCACCCTGCAGGCCCATGCGGCATGCCCGGCTGCGGCGTTTGTGCCTCGCTGATGAATGCTCACAAGGGATTGCTGGCCAAGGCGGCCGGACTCTTCGGCAAGCATCATGGCCCCAAGTGGTTCACGGGCCCTGGCGGTCCGGTTCCCCTGACGCCTGGTTATGTCCAGTACGTCAATCCGGTGCGTTCGCCGCGTGATTACTTCGCCTTCCCGCCTTACCTGGATCAGGCGATGTCTCCCGGCTACGGCTCGATGCCTCAGAGCACGGCCGGATTCGCGACCGATCGTGCGACCACGCCGACCGACTTCGTGACTCCTCCGCCTGCCCGCACTGCTCCCGTGCCTCCTCCGCCCCCGCGTGGCGAGTCTCTGCGTGTCGTGCCTCCGGCTTCCCGGACTTTGCGAGAACGCATGGCACCCGCTGCCCCCGCACCGGCTCCGGCGAACGAGAACGCCAAAGAAACCGAGAACTGATCCGAACTCGTACGACCGTGCGAATGCAGGATATGTCACGACGAATCGCCGGAAATTTCCGGCGATTCGTCGTTTTTTTCTTCCCCATGACGAACGCTCAATGTCGATAAATAGGGGGAAGTGCGCATGTCGAATGCTCGTGGATTCCTGCAGTTCGCTGGCCATTCGATCCGCCAAGGGTGTCGAGCACATTCGAACGGAGTTTCGGATCGACCGGTCCGCACCCGCCAACGAGAATCCGTTGAAGACAGGAGGTCTCTCATGCAGCCTCGATCGTTTCGGCCGCTCCGTCACGCCGGCCTCTCGGCCGTGACTCTCTTGCTCGCGGCTCTTTCAGCCCAGGCACAAGTGGACTACGCCCCCCGCGTGCCCGATATCCATGAGCGTAACGGGCACTTTACCCGGCTGGAGCCGTTTGCCCGTCCTCTGCCGCCTGACCCCTATCGTGACACGTTTTATGGCACGAAATACGATGACCGGCCAGATGGCCGCCGCCCGAACGACTGGAAGCACGGCGGGCTCTATGGCCAATACTTCGAACCGACCCCCGCGCGTTCCTATCGGCCGTATTTCCGCGGTGCTCCGGGCGTCGACACCATTACGCCGGACAAGGCCCCGGCCCTCGGGCTCAAGCGCTGGTATTCGTGGGTCAAGGAACCGTTCCGGCCCGTCAAATACTATTATCAATCGGGCAGCTACGTGCCGGTCTACGATCTGGATCCGCTCGTGACCGGGCCCGGGCCATTCCCCTGGCCATTCTTCTATCATGAGAGCCACGGCGGCTGATCCACGCTCGATAAGGATCGGAAACTCGAAAACCGTCGACGCCGCGAAGAGGCCTCTCTTCGTGGCGTTCGGCATTTCCCGCCGGATTGCCATCTTCGTGAATCTGCTATGATGCGAGAGCGTCGACCGTTCCGGAAATTCGACTTCGCACCGAGGCCGTGGCGATGGCTGATTCGCAACTCAACCACCCGGGCTGGAAATTCGCCGAAACGACAGAAAATCTGCCTCGGCCGAGCGAAAGACCTCTCGAAATTCTTGTGATCGGCGGCGGTTTCGGGGGCTTGAACGCCGTGTCCGAACTGGACGGCGTCGATGCACGAATCTGGCTTGTGGACAAACGCAATCACCACGTCTTTCAGCCCTTGCTGTATCAGGTGGCCACCGCCGCGCTTTCGCCGGCTGATATCGGATATCCGATCCGCCGCGTGTTTCGTCGCCGTCAGGATGTTCATGTCATCATGGACGAACTCTTGCGGATCGATCTGTCCCGCAAAGTGGCTATTTTCCCGGACGGCGAAGCCGATTTCGATTATCTGGTTCTGGCCTGCGGGGCCACGCACGGCTACTTTGGCCGGGAAGATTGGGCCCGGTTCGCCCCAGGTCTCAAAACCATCGAGGATGCCCTCGAAATACGCAGCCGCGTCCTGCTCGCATTCGAAGAAGCCGAAATGGAGGCAGACCCGGATAACCGGATCGCTGACCTGACTTTCGTGATCGTCGGAGGCGGTCCGACGGGTGTCGAAATGGCCGGTGCCTTAAGGCAAATCGCAACCCAGGCATTGCCGAACGACTTTCGCAACATCGATACGAAGTCGACCCGGGTGATCCTGATTCAGTCGGGCGACCGCGTTCTTCCATCGATGCCTGAAGACCTTTCTGCCAGAGCCCTCAGCGACTTGCGTCAAATGGGCGTCGAAGTCCGGCTCAACTCGCGGGTGACCGAAATCGGCGACGGCTTCGTCATGATCGGCGCCGAAAAAGTGCAGGCAGGCTGTGTCTTCTGGGCCGCTGGCGTCAAGGCGAACCCCGTCACCGCCACACTCGGGGTACCGCTCGACAAAAGCGGGCGTGTACTCGTCGGGCCGGATCTCACTCTGCCTGGCTATCCCTTCGCTTTTGCCGTCGGCGATATCGCGGCCGTGACGGACCCTGTTACGGGCAATCCCGTGCCGGGAGTCGCTCAGGGGGCGATCCAGATGGGCCGGTTCGTCGGCAGGCTCATTCGCGACGACATCCAGGGGCGGTTCGCGCACCAGCCCAGGCCAGGTTTTCGATATCGGGACAAAGGTCAAATGGCCACGATCGGCAGATCCCGCGCGGTGGCCCAGATCGGCCGCTGGCGGTTCGCCGGCTTTTTCGCCTGGATCACGTGGGGTTTGGTGCATGTGCTCTTTCTGGTCGGCTTCCGGAACCGGTTCGCCGTGCTGGCACAATGGATCTGGGACTATGTCACCTTCTCCAAAGGCGCGCGGCTCATCACGGGCAACGTCCGTCCGCATGTGCGGTCGCACCACGGGTCGTATCTGATTCCCGTCTCGCGGCAAGATCCTGAATCTGAGGGTGATCCGTCGAATTCTGCCGGCTGAATCGAGCGGTTCGGGCAGCCGGTCAGGTTCGCTCCGAACGAAAATCAGACGCCGGATTTCATGGCCGATCGAACCATGATGAATTCGGCCAGATTTTCCTGTGTCAGCAAGCCGACGACGTGGCCGTCGTCGTCCACCACTTCCAGGCAGCTCTGGCCTGCCTCTCGCATTTCCTGGATCGCATCGATCAAGGGACGTTTCGCCTGACCTGTGCCGAGAGTTTCGATCGTGCAATCCTTGACCAGCCCATCCGCGCCCAAAGTCGCCAGGGAACTGATCAGGATGTTTCGCGTCAGCAAGCCGACAGCGCGATCGGTCGTCGAATCGTAAACGGGAAATTCGGATTGGGAGCCGCTCAGCAGACTCTTGACGACATCGCCAAGGGTGTCGACGTCGCGCACCCGGGAATAATTCACGAGCATCGCATCCCGAACGCGGGCATCCTTCAGCAGGAACCGTTGCTCGACCGAACCAGCTTCCCCCGTCGCTCCCAGCCACACGAACAGAGCGATGAACAACATCATGGGAAGCCCGCTGAGCCCCAGAAATCCGAACAGGATCGCCATGAACTGGCCCATGGCCGCAGCGATACGGGTGGCGCGGACATAATCGGTGAACATGGCCAGGATGGCCCGCAGGACTCTGCCGCCGTCCATGGGGAACGCGGGCAGCAGGTTGAAAAACACGAGCACGCAATTGACCAGCATGAGACTGCTGAAAAAGTCGGCCCGGGTCAGGGCGGTCGGCTGTCCGGCGTGTTCAGGCAGTCGCACTCCAGCCAGGAAAAGCGAACCGGCGATGACCACATTGACCATCGGTCCGGCGATTGCGACGAGCAGTTCCTCGATCGGCCGTTCGGGTATCCGTTCCAGCCGGGCCACCCCGCCGATCGGATAAAGCGTGATGTCGCGTGTCTTGATCCCGAATCTTTTGGCCGTGAGCGCATGGCCCAGCTCATGTAGCACGACGCACGCGAACAGAGTGACGACGAAGATCACGCTCACCAGGGCTTCCGCCGGAGTGCCGTCATTCGCGACGCCGTCGAAAAAGACGTAAATCAGCAGCAGCCAGAACGTCCAGTGAATGTCGATCGGAATACCGAAATAGCGGCCGAGCCGTAAGTTCCAGGAAGCCATCGGGTGTTTCGCCTGTCGCGTTTCGGTAGATTCGATGCGATGAGAAGATGCCGGTTCAGCGGGCCGCCAGCCGTTCTGCGATCCAGGGAAAAGCCTTGCGACCGTCGAACACATGGCCCGCCTGGAATACATGAAGGTCGAGATTCCCGGCCGCGTTCGATGCGGAATATGCGCGACGAGCCTCTTCGAAGGCCTCGCGCACGCCCGGTTCGGGGAAGATGTCGTCCGCCGCACCCGATTCGCAGAACAGGAGGCGCGGGGCGACCAGCGCCGCCAGATCCGCCATCTCGAACCAGTTCAGAATCCCCGGTACGTAATTGTCGATGCAGTGCGAGACGGAATAGATCGAATCACGAAACGTGCAGAAGCTGCACGACAACATCGCGCAGGCCACGCGTTCGTCAATCGCGGCGGCATAGAGCGAGACCGTCCCGCCGCCCGAGATGCCCATGAGGCCGATTTTGGAGGAGTTCACGTCGCTGAGGCTCGACAGGAAATCGACCGACCGAATGACGTCCCACACACGCCAGCCGACCATCGATTCGCCGATCATCAGGGCAGCGCCCGCGGCAGGCATGCAGCTCGAAGCACCCGCACCACGCTTGCGAGCGGCGGGGTCGCGACGATGGCCGAAGCCGATCATCTCAAGGGCGAGAGTCACGTAGCCCTGACGCACGCACTGCAGTGCGAAGTTGTGCTGATAGCTCTGGGCGGATTCGTCGTCCTGGCCCTTTTCGTCGAGCCCCGTGATTTCGTCGATACCGCGCCCATGCCCCGGCAGGCAGATCATCGCGGGTCGGGGGCCGTCGGTCTTTTCGGGGATCAGAAGCCAGCCGACGGCCAGACACCCGGGTCTGGTCTCGAATCGAACGAATTGACGTACGAAACCTGGCCGGACCACCGCCGGACCGTATTCGATTTCAAGCGCAGGCCTTCGCCCCAGAACTTCCTGCGGCAATCCGATGATCTGAGCGAGTTTTTCGCGGGATTCGGTTCGCCAGGTGGCCCAGCGCTCCGGCTGTTTGGCCGGAAATCTCAGCGCGCGTGGAATTTCGGCGTATCGAGAGAGGGAATAGGCCAGCGAATCGGTCGTCGGCCGGGGCTGGTTCTCCCTCTCCGGCGATTTTTCCCTGGGCGAAGGAGTCATGGTCGTTACTCGAAGCGATGTCTCAAGGATGACGTGATTTAAGACCGTCAGGGGAAGATTCGATCATTCCGGATCTTCGACGTAATGCTTCTCCACCCAGTCGCGGAACCGTTCCGGCGTATGGATCGAACCCTGTGCGTCCAGCCAGTCGGCATATTCCCGGATCGGCTGCTGCAACTTCTCCGGGCCGAAAAGCGGAATGTGCGCGTGTGAGAGAGAAAACCCGGAAAGCGCCGTCTGCGGCGGTTCCTTCTGAACGATCATATGATAAAGAGCCACACCCAGGCCCGTTCGATCGGCGCCACTTTTGCAGTGGATCAGCATCGGATATCGCGCCCGGCCGAGCAGGTCGATGATCTGGAGAAGTTCGCGCCGGCGTGGCCGAATCTGGGCCGACATCGGAATTTCGTAATAATCGGTCGCGTGATCGCGTACGATCCGAACCTCCTGAGCATACCAGTCATAAGACGGCTTGCCGCCACGCAGGTTCAGAACGGACCGGATATTGTGTTCTTCGATCCAGCGGCCGAGGCGATCGTCCGGCTGGGCACTTCGATACAGTCTGCCGGGGACGACTTCCGCGAAGTTCTTGCGGAATAGCGGTTTGTAGCCGATCGTCGAGACAGCGAGCAGGGCGATTCCGAGTATCGCCCCAATCCGGATCATGCGGCGTCGGCCGACCTGACGGCTTCGCTCGGAAGCGACCTGGGCATCCAGCCAGGTCCCTGCCGTCGCGACCCGAGATCGGAAATGTCCTTGCGCGGTGGCCATGAGCCGGGCTCTCCTCGGCAACGTGATTCGGGCTGAAGATCCTTATGGATCATTGACTTCGATTCGACCGTCGAAGATCTTTGGCCGAGGTTAGCTTACCGAGATTCCCGGAATCGATCAACCTGACGATCCCGCGAACGGGAATCTCAAGGCGAAGGATCGCCCGGTTTCCTGAAGTACGCCCCTGGAAAGGATCGTCGTACGGAGGATCAAACCTTTACCGCTTTCATGATCGGTTCCAGGACGGGCCAGATCGCATCGGCGAGCATTCGATGGCCTGCCGGGTTCGGGTGCAGCAGGTCCGTCGTCACCGTGGCGAGATCGAGCCCCTGCTCTTCCCGGCGTGTCCAGTCCGCGAAATGATCGACGAGGGGCACCTTTTTCGCCCTGGCGACTTCTCTCACGAAAATCATGAATTGTTCCAGACGCACGTTGGGATGTTCTCCCAGGCCGTTCGGGGCGGGCTTCGCGCCCCATCTCGGTTCCGTCATGAGAACGACACGCGCGCCTGAGACTTGCGTCCGGTCGACGATCCGTTCGAGATTTTCTCGAAATTGAGCCGGCGAAAGCCTTGGGCCCGGTTTTCCGGGATCGACGTAACTGTCGTTGGCGCCGTACATCACGGTGACGATGCCGGGCGATTTGGAGATGACGTCCCGGTCGAGCCGTTCCAGGGCCTGGTCGGTCCGTTCGCCGCCGATTCCGACATTGAGGACTTCGGCATCGTAACCCGCGTCAATGGAGTGTCGCTGCAGCAGTGCGGCAAACGTTTCCGCCGCCGCGACGCCTGGCCGAACGCCCTTGGTGATCGAATCGCCAAGGGTGATGACCCGGATTTTCTTCGCGGTCGACGCGGCGGTCGCCAGGCGCTGTCCTGCGAGCAGTGCCGGAAATCCGCAGGTCATCCCTTGCAGGATCGTCCTGCGAGGGATTCGCGTTCCGTTGGCCGAATCGCGGAAAGGCGGGTCAAACTTCATCCGCGACGTCGTCCTGCTCTGCGAAGGCGTCGTCTTCGGGCTGATAGTCGAGCCATTCGACCGTCGGGCCAAGATCCCAGCGCATGCCTTCGTTGTTGCTCATGCCGTTGAGCACGAGGAACCGGCATTCCCCCAGGTCGGCTTCGATCGAGGCCTCGAAAAGCTGCACGAGATCGTCGTTGGAAAGCCACATCTGCCGGGCCCATTCGTCATGCAGCGTTTCGGGCAGGTTCGGGCCGTCCTGAATCCATCCGAGTCGAAGGGCGACGAAGGTCATGCCATAGGCTTCGGCGGCGGCTTTGCCGAATCGTTCGCCCATGAGCTTGGTGGCTCCGTAGGGGCTGTCCGGTTTGGGCGGCAGGTCGACGGTGATGGGGATATCCTCGATTTCCCGATAGCCGCCCATGACGTGGTTCGAACTGGCGAACACGAACCGTTCGACTTCGTTGAGCACTGCGGCGTTGAGGACGTTCGAGAAAGCGTCCAGATTCGGGTCGGCAAGTTCCTGCCAGCCCGAGAATTCGTCGCGGTTGCCGGCCAGGTGCACGACGGTGTCGACATCGGCGAAGAGGTCGACCCAGCGTTGATCCCAGACGGAGAGGTCGGCCTGAATGATCTCGGGGTCGTCGGGGTCGTCGTCGATATCGAGCAGAATCAGGTCGTAAAGGTCTTCCCAGGCATCACGCAGTTTGCGGGCGATATTGCCCCTGGCGCCGGTGATGAGCACGCTGCGGTCCGTGTCGCCGAGCTCGGCCGCGATATCCTCGAGTTCTTCCAGCTCTTCGTCGGTCAACTCGTCAGACAGCACGACCAGCGACGAATCGGCCGCGACTTTCCATTCGTCTTCGGATTCCCATCTGTCGTTCTCGGCATCGGCCGGTTCTTCGATCGAGGCCGAATTGGGAACGGTATCGTCATCGATGCGTTTTTCGTCATCGTCACGCGGTTCGTCCGTGCTCATGGCTGCATACTCCCATTTCGATTTCCCCTGGTGGTAGTCACGGCGGACGCCAAGGGGCCGGCCAGTCGTCACGATATCAGAACCGATCAGAGGACTCGGAAGTCCACTTATCGACTGTCAGGATATCAGATCTCCCGTACATTTTCACGAATCCGCAAAGCTTTCATGACCGCTTCGAGGAAGAAAAATTCGCCCCACATGACGGACTCGTCGACGCCCAGTTTTTTGTGAATGTGGTAGACTCCGCGCTTCAGAATCCCCTCCCATCCCGGCGACGACCAGCCCATGAAACCGTCAGCCGTCAGGGCTTCGAGCATTTTCAGGGCTGAGCGGCGATATTTCAGAGCCGTGCTGAGGTCGTGCTCGTCGATGATGTCGGCAAGCGTGAAAAGCCCCGAAGCCGCGATAGCGGACGCGGAAGTGTCAGGCATGTGGTCGTGCTTCGGGGAGGCGTCGAAGTCCCAGGGGGCGATCCAGGAGTCATCGAGGTTTCGCAGGAAGCAGTCGGCGTTTTTGCGAGCGACGGCCAGATCCTGAATATCGCCCGTGAACTGATAGACCTGGGCGTAACCGTAGAGGCTCCAGGCCAGGCCGCGGGTCCAGCGCGAATCGCCTCTGAGCCCCTGGTGGGTCGTCTGCCGCAGGAACGCGCCGGAGTTCAAGTCGAAGATGCCTTCGTGGGCCGTCGATCCGTCTTCGCGAACCAGCGTGCTTTCCGTCGTTCGGCAATGCCGCACGGCTTTGTCGAAGAGGGTCTTGTCGCCCGATTCCTCCGCCGCGTAGAAGATGATCGGCACGTTCATCATGATGTCGATGAACAGGCTTTCCGGCGCGACGAACGATCGCAGATACTGGCCACTTTCCATGAATCTCATGGCCAGCGTGCGGCCGGCCGTGATCAGCACGTTGTTGAGCCGCTTCGCGCCGGTACGGCGATACCAGGGGCGATAGGTGTTCAGGAAAATGAAGCCGAGATCATGCACGTCGCGGTCATGCTGCTTGTATTCCAGCAGCAGGGAATAATGCTCGGCCAGTTCCCGCCAATGGCTTTCGCCCGTATATTCTTCGATCAGCCAGAGCTGGCCGCCCAGGAAGCCGGCGCACCAGTCCGTCCAGAGCGATCCGTCGTGCTTCCAGCGGCCGTTCCGGGTGTAGATCGGAAAGAAATCGGGATGGTTCGTCGTCAGTTTGGCCAGCTGATCGGCGGCGAAATCCATCACCTTGTGGAGCCGGGGGCGAAGTGCGGCAAGATCGAACGGTGTTTGAATTTCGGCCATGGGTGTGCGTCGTATCCGCTGGGTGAGGGAGTCATGCGGAACCGGACCGCTGCGGCCCGGTTCGCCGACGAAATTCGTTCAGGCCGAGGCAGCGAGGGTTCGGGCCGATTCGATCGCGCGTGAGAGCACGACCCAGTAATCGCCGCCGTTGCTCGTCACCCAGCATTCGCCGGACCCCTGAGCCATCAGGATGTTGTCCGTGTCGGCGGGATCGAACCTGATGTCACTGATGATGTCGAAGGCGACCAATTCCGGCAGGCCCCGTTTGATGATCCGGGCCCAGGTCTTGCCGCCGTCCTTCGATTCGAAAAGGCCGAACCTGAAGCCTTCCGGGCGGACTCCGGCCTTGGATTTCACGGGACTTCCCGCTGCGGCTCCGGCCAGCATCCATTTCGGATCGGCGGGGCAGATGTCGAGGGCGTAAACCGAGGGCGCATCTTCCAGCCCCTTGCCGGCTTCGGCGAACGTTGCGCCGTTGTCGGTACTTGTCCAGACGCCCTTGTCCGTCGCGAGCGCGACGGTCTCTCCGACGCACCGGATCGTACGGATTTCGCCTGGCACACCTTCGATGCGGGTCCAGGTTTTCGAGCCATCCGCCGACCGATATAGCCCTGCCCCTTCGAGGGCCATCAGCAGAGCCGGCTGACTGCCGCCGGTCACGGCCAGAGCGGTCGAGTGCGTTTCGCCCGCCGATTCGGGAAGCACGGGCAGATTGAGTTTCGTCCACCACTGGGCGCCTTGAGTACGCGCGAACAGTTGCAGCGGGCGCGTCGCCAGAAGGACCGTCGGCGGAGTCCCACCCAAGGCGAAAGCGGTCGGACCGGATGTGCCCTCAGGCAAGCCGACGGGCTTCCAGGATTCCCCGTTCGTCGTCGTCTCGAAGAGCCTTCCTGCATCGTCGGCGACCGTAAGACGGCCTTCGCCACCAGCCAGGACGGTGCGGATGCGGGCACCCTGAAGGCTGTGAAACGTCGGCCAGGTGGCGTGCGAGGTCCAGCGGTAGAGCCCGGAATCAGTTCCCAGATAGATCATGGAAGCGACATTCCCGAAGTCGGAGCCGGGTTCGGACCGTTTCCGGAGATTCCAGAGACAGACTGGTTCCTGAAGGTCTCGAACCGATGCGTCAATCATTCAGTCGATCAGTGTAACGATTCGGGTGGTTCCGGTCATGACCAATTCGATCGGAAGTCTCCTCGCCACAGCGCCTTTTCTCGCCGCTCACCATGTGCGATAATTCCTGCAAGATCGTGCTCGGATCCGTTCCGCTCGATCGGTTCCGTCCATCCCCGCCTGGCCGTCCCGTAGATCGAATCACGATGTCGATTTTCGAAACGCAATCGATTCCGGCGAAGCCGCCCCGGTTCTGGCCGGCTGGCGTGGCGCTGATCGCTCTGGCCGCGCTTGGGGGGGCACTCGATTCGAATTCCGCCGGTGCGGACGATCGTGCGGACCGGGCGGGCATCGCGTTTTTCGAGTCGCGCATCCGGCCTGTTCTCGTCGAACATTGTTACAAATGCCATTCCGCCGAATCGAAGCAGGCCAAGGGAGGACTTCGGCTCGATTCGAAGCCGGGCCTGCGTAAAGGCGGCGATTCCGGCCCTGCGGTCGTGCCTGGCGATGTCGAGGAAAGCCTGATCGTTCAGGCCGTGGCCTTCGACGGCGGATTTTACGACATGCCCCCTTCCGGCAAGCTGCCGGCAACTGCGATCGCCGACTTCAGGGAATGGATCCGGATCGGCGCACCCGATCCGCGTGAGAACGCCCCGGACTCCCAACCCGTGAAGCCCGAAAGTTCGTCGGCCGGTCAGAATCACTGGGCATTTCGCCCGGTCCGATCGCCTTCGATTCCGGAAACGGCCGACAAAGATTGGCCGGTCGATCCGATCGACCGCTTCGTACTTTCAAGTCTCGAAAAACTGGGAACGAAACCCGCCGCACCTGCGACCCGAACGGCATGGCTGCGGCGCGTCTGGTTCGATCTTGTCGGATTGCCCCCCGCGCCCGAATCGATCCGAGCTTTCGTCGAAGACCCCCGACCTGATGCCGAAGCCCGAGCCGCGGTCGTCGACGCCCTGCTGGCCATGCCCCAGTTCGGCGAGCGCTGGGGCCGCCATTGGCTGGATGTGGCCCGGTTCGCGGAGTCTTCAGGCGGCGGCCGAACGCTCCTGTTCGAAGACGCCTGGCGCTATCGCGATTATGTCATTCAGGCCTTCGACAGTGATCTGCCTTACGATCGATTCCTTCGAGAGCAGATCGCGGGCGATCTGCTGACCGCGAAGGACGATGCGGACCGTGGCCGGCTCCTGACGGCCACCGGCTTTCTGGTTCTCGGGCCTACGAATTACGAAGAGCAGGAAAAGTACCAGCTTCGCATGGATATCGTGGATGAGCAGATGGACACGCTCGGCAAGACCGTCCTGGGCATGACGATCGGCTGCGCGCGCTGCCACGACCACAAATTCGACCCGATTCCGACGCGCGACTATTATGCCCTTGGAGGCATTTTCCGCAGCACGCGTACACTGGCGAACGACACCGACAACGTCGCGCGCTGGATCGACACCCCCCTGCCCGCCACCGGCGAATTCTCTGGCCGGATCGCCGCGCATGAGCGAAATGTGCAGGAACTGGAAGCCTCGGCGAAGCGTATCCGCGAAGAAATTCTTCGGCTCGACCCGCGTACGGCTGCCCTGGCCGGCGACGGACCTGTGGATCCCGCGGGTTTGCCGGGACTCGCTCTGGACGATACGGCCGCCAAGGCTGTCGGCGGTTGGAAGCCATCGACATACGGGGGCAAGTTTCTCGGTTCCGGAGCGGTTTACGACGAGAAACGCAAGGACGGACCCTCGACCCTCACGTTCGACCCGGAGATCCGCAAATCCGGCAAATACGAAGTGCGTCTGGCATACGTGGCCCACGAAAACCGTTCGACTCGCACCCCGGTGACGATCCTGCACGCCGACGGTGAAGAACTCAAGCGTGTCAACCAGCGTGAGACTCCGCCGGTCGAAGGCCGCTTCGTCAGTCTCGGCACGTTTCGTTTCGAAGCCGGTGGGGCGGGATTCGTCATGATCTCCAATGATGGTGCGGATGGCGCGGTTTCGGTCGATGGCGTCTGGTTTCTGCCGGTCGATCCGGCCGCCGAATCCGCGGCAGACTCCGGCGGTTCGGAGCAGCTCGCGAAATTGCGTCGGTCCCTGGGCGAAACGGAAAAACGGCTGAAGGAGAAAAAAGCCCAGGCCCCGCCGCGACCGAAGGCCATGACTGTGCGAGAACATGAGAAAATCGAGGACAGCCCCATTCACATCCGGGGCAACATCAAAACCCTCGGCCCTCGAGTTCCTCGTGGCGTGCTTTCCGTCGTTTCGACGATACCTTTCGAACCTGTTCCGGAGGGAACCAGCGGCCGGGTTCAATTTGCGGAATGGCTGACGGACCGGCGCCACCCGCTGACTTCGCGAGTCATGGCCAATCGCATCTGGCTCTGGCTGTTCGGCGAAGGGCTCGTGCGTTCGGCCGACAATTTCGGCACGACGGGCGAGTCACCCTCGCATCCGGAACTGCTCGATCATCTGGCGACCCGGTTCATGGCCGACGGCTGGTCCGTGAAGTCGCTGGTGCGGGCGATCGCGATATCGAACACCTATGCCATGGGCGATATCGGCAGGGACGAATCGCAAAAGCTCGATCCCGAAAACAGGTATTTGAGCCGGTTCCCGCGCCGAAGGCTCGATGCCGAATCGCTGCGTGACGCCATGCTTTCCGCCGCGGGGGTGCTGGACATGACCTTCGGCGGCCCCAACATCGCCGGGGCCAGGGCCATCGACGCCAACGACAACGGCGCGGCTTCGCTGGAGTACGGTTACAAGTTCGAAGACGTTCGACGCTCCGTTTACGCCCCGGCGTTTCGGAACAAGCGTCATGAACTGTTCGAAGCGTTCGACTTCGCCGACATCAACCAGCCGATTTCGAAACGGGAGCGATCGACCGTCGCGACCCAGGCTCTGTTTTTCATGAACCACCCATTCGTTCGAAATATGGCCGAAAAATGCGCTCAGTGGGTTTCGAACGAAAATCTGCCGGATGACCGCGCCAGGCTCGACAGAATGTGCCTTCGAGTTCTCTCGCGAAAGGCGACCGAAGCTGAGGCAGCGGCTTTGCTGCCGGCGGTGGCCGATGCCGACACCGAGAACGACAGGCTCCAGGCCTGGGCCGATGTCGCACACGCTCTCTTCGCATCCGTCGAATTCCGATATACTCATTGAAGTTCGGTCAGTCGGGCGTGAAGTCTACTCAAGTACATGTGTCAGGACCGCTGCCATGCCGATCGACCCGCTGACTTCCACCCGCCGTCGATTGCTCCAGACGACCGCCTGCGGCTTCGGTTCGCTGGCCTGGTCCGCATTGAGCGGTCATTCGGCCGCCGCTTCAGGCACGGTGCCCGTGAATCCGCTGGCCGCCAGAACACCTCATTTCGCACCTCGGGCGAAACGCGTCATTTTCCTGTTCATGTCGGGCGGGCCGAGCCAGGTCGACTCGTTCGATCCGAAGCCGCTTCTCGCCCGGGAAAATGGCCGGATGATGCACTTCAATGACCCGCGCAGCGTGGCCAAAACCGGTCAGGGCGCCGAGCAGCGGGTGATGAAGGAACTCTGGAAGTTTCGCCGCTATGGTGAAAGCGGCCTGCCCGTGTCGGATCTGTTCCCCCACATGGGTGAGATCGTCGACGATCTCTGCGTCATTCGGTCCATGGCTACCGAAGGCGTCGCACACGGCCCGGCCACGATCTTTCTGCATACGGGTTCGACGGCTTTCGTTCGCCCCTCGATGGGCTCTTGGGTCAACTACGGCCTGGGTACGGAAAACGAGAATCTGCCCGGATTCGTGTCCCTTTCGCCTGCCTTGGGTAATGGCGGCCCACGGAATTACGGCAACGCGTTCCTGCCCGCGGCCTTTCAGGGCACGCCGATCGGCCGGTCCGGCATCCCGGCCCGCGAATCGCGGATCAAGAATTTGGCCGATGTTTCTGCCGATTCGGACGATCGCCGGCGTCGCTTCGACATGATTCGCAAGCTGAATGCCGCGCAGGTGAACGATCGCCCGGCCGATTCCGAATGGGATGCCGTTCTGGCCAGCTATGAGCTTGCCTGGCGCATGCAGACGGCGGCCCCCTCGGTGCTCGATCTCGCTGGCGAATCCCGCGAAACGCTCAAGCTTTACGGCATCGGAGACGAACCGACCGACAATTACGGCCGGTTGTGTCTGATGGCACGCAAGCTGGTCGAATCGGGCGTGCGTTACGTTCAGGTGAATTACGCCGACAATACGAACAACCCTTCATGGGATCAGCATTCGAACTTGCCGAAGCACGCAGAGCATGCGCGGGCTGTGGACAAACCGGTCGCTGCCCTGGTGCGTGACCTGAAAGCCCGCGGGCTGCTCGAAGACACGATCGTCTGGTGGGGCGGTGAGTTCGGCCGCACGCCCTACGCGGAACGAAATGGCACGGGACGAGACCACAACCCTGGCGGTTTCACCGTCTGGCTGGCCGGAGGCGGCTTCAAGGCCGGCACCGCGTTCGGCGCGACGGACGAATTCGGGTTCCAGGCGGTCGAAAATCGTGTGCATATGCATGATCTGCACGCGACGATCCTCTATGCCCTGGGGCTTGACCATAAGCGGCTGACATTTCGCTATGCCGGCCGGGATTTCCGTCTGACCGACGTCCATGGCGATGTCGTGCATGGACTTTTCGCCTGATGGGGAACCGCACGGGCAATCGTCGATTCTTGCGACCGTTCTTCGCGATGATTTTCGCTCTGTCTGCGACGGCCGGCTGTTCCGGCGATCGTTCCGGCGAAGTCGTTCCCGGCCAACCGCCACCGGCGAATCGGGCCCCGGTACTGCCGACTGTTGCGGTATCGGCAAAATCCGCCCCGGGGCCGATCCGGTTCGTCGACATGACGCAAAAGCTCGGCATCGATTTCCGGCATGTCTCCGGGTCGACCGATGACAAGGCCGTCCCGACGGCCAATGGCTCCGGTGTCGCGGTCTTCGACTTTGACGGCGACGGTCGGATGGACCTGTATTTCGCCCAGTCCACTTTCTTGCCCGTGAATCCCGCGGCCGGCCACACCGGTCGATTGTATCGCAACGGTGCCGACGGCGGTTTCATGGAAGTGACGGCAGGCAGTGGCCTGGATGCCCGGTCGTATTTCACTCATGCCGCGATCGCGGGCGATATCGACAACGACGGCGATCCGGATCTGTATCTCTGCAATTTCGGCAGGAATGCTCTTTTTCGAAATGACGGCGGCGGCAGATTCGTCGATATTTCAGCGCAATCGAGTGCCGATTTCGAAGGCTGGTCCTCGAGTGCCGCGTTTCTCGATTACGATGCCGACGGCCTGCTCGATCTATACGTCAGCACCTACGCCGACTGGAAGTATCCGGAAGACAATCGATTCTGCGGCGACGTGGCGAAAAAAGTACGGCTATATTGTGACCCGAAAGAACTGCGTCCCGCGGCCGACCGTCTGTTTCGAAATCTGGGTGGCGGCAAATTCGAAGATGTGTCGAGGAAAGCCGGGATCGACCGGCCGGACGGCCACGGTTTCGGCGTCATCGCGGCCGACCTGAACGTCGACGGCAAAATCGATTTGTATATCGCGAACGATCAAGACCCGAACTTTCTCTTCCTCAATCGTGGCGACGGGACTTTCGAAGACGCCACGTCCGTGGCCGGGGCGGCGCTCGACAGCCGTGGCCACGCCCAGGCGGGAATGGGAGTCGACGCCGAGGACGTGGACGGCGACGGCCTGCCGGAGATTGTCGTGACAAATTTTTCGAACGAGCCGAATACGCTTTATCGAAACATGGGTCAGGGGCTGTTCATGGATGTCACCTCGGCCTGGGGCCTGACGGCCATCAGCCTGCCCTGGGTCGGCTGGGGCACCACACTCACCGACTTCGACTCCGACGGCAGGCCCGACCTGTTCGTCGCCAATGGGCATCTCGACGACAATCGCCAACTCCTCGGTGTCGAATTTACCCAACCTGAGCCGCCGCTGCTTTTACGCAATATCGAAGGCAAACGCTTCGAAAGCGTCGCATCAGGCGGAGGCGCTTATTTCGATTCGAAACACATCGGCCGCGGAGTGGCCTGGGGCGATCTCGACAACGACGGCGACGTCGATCTGGTCATCAGCCACAAGGACGGCCCCCCCGCGATTCTGATCAACGAATCTCCACGTTCCGAAGGCCATTTTCTGCGATTGAAACTGCAAGGAACGAAATCGAACCGGGACGCCATCGGAGCCCGCGTGGAATTCGAATCAGGCGGCCGAAAGATCGTCCGTCATGTCAAAGGCGGCTGCGGGCTGATGTCGACGCACGACAACCGGCTGACCGTCGGCCTGGGCAAGGTTTCGAAAATCGACACGCTGACTGTCCACTGGCCTTCCGGCAAAGTGACTACGAAAAAGGATGTCGCCGTCGATGGCGAATTGCAACTGGTCGAGGATTGAACCCGCCGTGACTTCGGCGATCAGGCCAGGATCTCTCGAATGACGTGGCCGTGCACGTCAGTCAGCCGGCGGTTGGTTCCGTTGAAATAATAGGTCAGCCGTTCGTGGTCGATTCCGAGAAGGTAAAGCACGGTGGCATAGAGGTCATGCACCGTCGTGACGTTTTCGACCGATTTGCGGCCGAAGTCGTCCGTCGAACCGAAACTCGTGCCGCCCTTGATACCGGCCCCCATCAGCCAGCAGGTGAACGCGTCCGGGTTATGGTCGCGGCCCGTGGTTCCTTCCTGGTGCGTCGGCATACGGCCGAATTCGGTCGTCCAGAGCACGAGCACGTCGTCGTCCAATAACCCACGGGCTTTAAGGTCGGACAAGAGTGCCGCCGTCGGCTGATCGAAGATCGGGCAGTGGCGTTCGTAATCGGCCTTCAGCGTTTTGTGGGCATCCCAGTTCAGGAGACCGTCCACGCCTGACGCACGCGATGCACAAAAAAGCGAAACGTAGCGCACGCCCCGCTCCAGGAATCGCCGTGCCATCAGACAGTTCCGAGCATATGCCGCCTTCAGGGGGTTCGCGTCGTCGATACCGTACGTAGCCTTGATATGGGCCGGCTCGCGGTCGATTCCGGCGGCTTCCGGTGCGGCCAGTTGCATTCGAGCCGCTAATTCATAGCTTGCGACCCGCGCGGTGAGTTCCGAATTCTCCGCATGAGATTCAGCATAGCGTCGGTTCACTTTGTCCAGATACGCGCGAGCGGCCAGTTCGGCCGAGTCTCCGATTCCGGGCGGCGGATTCAGGTTGCGGATCGCCTGCTGAGCGCTCATGGGTACGGCCTGATAGGCCGCGGGCAGGAATCCGGCGGACCAGTTCGCCTTGCCGTTGGGTGGCTCCCCTCGCACGTCGGGCATCGCGACGAAACGTGGCAGGTTGTCGTTCAGACTTCCCAGGGCGTACCCGACCCACGCCCCCGCCGAAGGGAACCCTTCACGGACGAAGCCGGTGTTCATGAAAATGCAACCCGGCCCGTGCGTGTTGGTGCGGGAAACCATGCCGTGCAGAAAGGCGATATCGTCCACATGGCGAGCCATATGCGGCAGCATGGTCGTGATCGGTTTGCCCGTCTGCCCCGCTCGCACGAACGGCCAGGGGCTTTTCATCAGGTTGCCGTTTTTGCCCTGAAAGCTGAAAAAGGCCTCCGAGCCGGGCAAAGGCGTGCCGTCATACTGGGCCAGGGCGGGTTTGTAGTCCCAAAGATCGATATGGCTGGCCGCGCCCGGGCAAAAGATGTGCAGAACTTGCCGCGCTTTGGGTGTGAATTGAGGGCTGCCTGGCTGCCATGTGCCGTCGATGCGAGTTTCAGCCTCCGCTTTCGCCGTGGCCTGCTCCAGGTCCATCAGCGCCACGCCGATGATGCCGGCGGCGACGTCACCGAAAAAGCCGCGACGGTCAAGCCACTGCCGTGCCCGATTCACGTTCGAAACAGGTATGGTGCCATTGCCTGACGCATTCGTTTCATTCGACATAGAGAAACTCGTTGCTGTTGAGCAGAACGCGGGCGAGATTCGGCCAGCCGGCGATTCTGGCCAGGGATGCTCCCTCGGTTTTTTCGTCAGCCGTGGCATTTCGCTGAAAGACCAGTCGGTAGATCGCTTCGACGCGTTCCTCCGGTCGATCGGTTCCGGCCGTCCGTTCCAGCAGCTTCTCCGCCATGCGATGCGTGAATCGGTGATTCCACTGGGTCATGGATTGAAGTGGCGTGACGGTGACGGTGCGCGACGGGGCACTGGTCACATTGTCCGGGCAATCGAAGTCGGCCAGAAAGTCGACGCGAGTGGCCCTGGGCGATTGATGGTAGACCGACCTGCGCCAGGTTTCCGGGCCGGGGTCGTCCAGTGAAACGTAGGTCGCCACATTGTCCTGCAGATACTGGAACAACCGGAACCCGGGTCCGCCACGGGTTTCGTCGAGAGCTCCGGAAACGGCCAGCATCGCGTCGCGAATTTGCTCGCCATCCAGCCTGCGGGCCGGATATCGCCATAAAAGCCGCGTTCCGGCGTCTTTCGCAAGCGCATCGGGCCGTGCGGCGGAACTCTGGCGATAGGTCTGGCTGGTGACGATGGCCCGGTGCAGCGGCTTCCAGCGGCCTTCATGATCGATCAGGAACGTCGCCAGCCAGTCCATCAATTCGGGGTGGCTCGGCTTGCCGCCCATGTAGCCGAAATCGCCGGGCGTATCGACGATCCCCGTGCCGAAATGCAAATACCAGATGCGATTCGCCAGCACGCGCCATGTCAGAGCGTTAGCCGGATCGGCGATCCAGCCGGCCAGGGCCTTGCGGCGGTCGGATTCCGGCGCTTTCGGATCGAGTGCATAGCCAGGCAGAATGCGGCCGAGATAGGACATCGACCCGGGTGCGACGGTTTCCCCCTTTTTCTGTGGGTCGCCGCCGATATGAACATAAGTCGCTTCAGCAGGTTGCGAGAAATTGCCCATCCACGCGGTCGGGAAATTCGGAACGGTCGCGATCGCGGCGTCGACTTTGCCGATCTCGGCCCGCAGGTGGTCACGTTCGGCGGCTTCGTTTACGTCATAGCCGGCACGGCTGCGGCGGGCAAGGCGGTGGCCGTCCGAGACGGGCGGCCTTTCCGTCGTCGAATTCGCTACGGTTTTCCACGTCTTGCCGTCGGGAGAAACTTCCAGCTCATAGTCTCCGACGAACGTGTTGTATGGACTTCGGCCCGGAATCAGGCCCTGCCGATCGCTGGAGACGAACACTTCGCCGACTCGGGCCGGCCTGGGCAACGTCAACGTGACGATGGCCGGCGATGCCGGAGCGACCCAACAGGCGCCCAACTGGCCGTCGATCATCAGCTCCGGGGCGTATGCGTCGCCGAAATCGCCCGGCTTGCGTGCCGGGGCTTCGATTTTCGCTCCTGAAGAAGCGAGTGCCAGATTTCGCGGCGGTGTTTCGCGTGTTCGAATTTCGAATTCCTCGATGCGCGTTCCACCGGCTGAGTAGGGATCACGGTCGGAATTGCGAATCGTCAGCCGCACCGCCAGAACCGGTTCGTCCGGCAGCGGCTCGCGGATCCCCTTCGGTTCAGGAACGGGTTTGGTCCACCGTTTCGGATCTTCGGGCTGCGCTTGGGCGATACGTGCCTGAAATCGCTTTTCGAGTTCGGCAAGCCCGGTTTCGAGTTCCTTCCGGCGCGATTGAAGCGGTTGCAATAGACGGTTACGCAAGTCAAGGGCGGCGGGTGAGGCTAGCGGTTGAGCACCCTGCCGCATTCCTGAGAAAGCCGATTGCAGGCGATAATAATCGGTCTGGGGGATCGGGTCGAATTTGTGATCATGGCAGCGGGCACAGCCGATCGTCAGGCCGAGAAAAGCCGAACCGGTGGCCACGATCGTATCGTCGACCGTGTTGGCCCGGATCTGGGCGGCCTGCACGGGGTCCTGGTTGCCGACGTCGTCGAACGGCCCGATGGTGAGGAAGGCCACGCCGAGCTTGTCCAGCGGCGCGTCGGTCGAGATCACGTCGCCGGCCAGGTGCTCGCGAACCATGCGGGCGAAGGGTTTGTCCTGGTTCAGGGAGCGTATCACGTAATCCCGAAACGGCCAGGCGTTATTGATGATCTCGTTGCGTTCGAAGCCGTTGGATTCGCCGAAGCGGACGACGTCCAGCCAGTATCGGCCCCACCTTTCGCCGTAACGGGGCGAAGCCAGCAGGCGATCGACGAGCCTTTCGTAAGCGTCGGGCCGGTTGTCGGCAAGATAAGCACGCGTCTCTTCGAAGGTCGGAGGCAGGCCCGTCAGGTCGAACGTCAGCCGTCGGATAAGCGTGCGTTTGTCGGCTTCAGGATTCGGGCCCAGGCCTTCGGCCGCCAGTTTCGCCGCGACGAACCGGTCGACGGCGTTCGTGTTCCAGGTGGCGGGAAAGCCAGCGGGAATCGGCGGAGGTTCATTCACCGCAATCTGTTGCAGCGACCACCACGTCGCCGCGTCCGCCTTGGCCTTTTCCTTCAGGACGACCGAATCAGGCCAGCGAGCGCCTGAGTCGATCCAGCGGGAGATCATGCCGATTTCGGCGGGGCTCAGCGCCTCACCCTGGCGGGGCATATCGGGCTTGGCTCCGGGCTCTTCAGGCGTGATGCGGACGACGATCTCGCTCTCCGCGGACGAGCCCGCCACGAACGCCGGGCCGGCTTCTCCGCCCGTGAGGGCGGCCTTCGCCGTCGTCAAATCCAGCCCCCCTTTTGACTTACCCGGCTGATGGCAACCGACGCATCGGGCCGACAGGATCGGCGCCACCTGCTTTGCGAAGTCGACGTCATCGGCCGACGCGGAAACAGCCGCGATCGCCGAAAGGATCAGGCACGTGAAGAAGCGAATCCGAGGCGATCCGAATCCTCGACCTTGATTGTCCGATTGCATGGCCGACCTGGTTTGGGGGAGTTCGGGGGTTGCAGGCAGGTGGTTCATCCATGATCATCTATAGCTCAGTCTGACGCAACCCCGCGTCCTTGACCCTGCCCGGTCGTGGATGTTGCTCCACAAGTTCCCGCCAGGACGGATGTCCCTACCATGTCCAGCGACCTGTCATCCGCCGAACCGAATGAAGCCCCGGGCCTGCTCCCGGCGTCACCCGTCGAAACGGAATCGACGGCGAAAACCCTGGAAGCCGCTGCTCCGTCGCGGCGAATCGGCTCGATCGATGCCTACCGGGGGGTCGTCATGTTCCTGCTGATGGCCGAATCCCTGCGTCTCAGGCAGGTTTCGACGAATTTTCCGGAGAGCGCTCTCTGGAAGTTCCTGGCTTATCACCAGACCCACGTGGACTGGATCGGCTGTTCGCTGCATGACATGATCCAGCCATCGTTCTCGTTTCTCGTCGGCGTTTCGCTGCCGTTTTCGCTGGCGGCACGGCGTTCGAAGGGAAGCGGCACCGGCAGTATCGCAATGCATGCGCTCTGGCGGTCGTTCCTGCTGGTGGCTTTGGGCATTTTTCTGCGTTCGGTGGGGCGAAATCGCACGAATTTCACTTTCGAAGATACGCTCTCGCAAATCGGCCTGGGATATATGGGCCTGTTCGCTCTGGCGTTCTATTCACGGAAGGTTCAGTGGATCGCCTGCGCTGCGATTCTCGTGGGGTATTGGGCCCTGTTCGCGGTCTGGCCCCTGCCCGCCCCGGATTTCAAGTATGCCGATGTCGGCGTGGCGGCCGCGGATGCGCCGCAGCTGCTGCCCGGTTTTCAGGCCCACTGGAACATGAATTCGAACCCCGCCTGGGCGTTCGATGTCTGGTTTCTCAACCTTTTCCCGCGTGAGAAGCCCTTCACCCATAACGGCGGCGGCTATTCGACGATCAGTTTCATCCCCACGCTGGCCACGATGATCCTGGGGCTCATCGCCGGCGGTATGATGAAAGACGGCAAAAACCCGTGGAAGACGGGGCTGATATTCATCGTGCTGGGTGCTGTGCTCACCGGGGCTGGCTATGCGCTTGGCGAAGCCGGCATTTGCCCGGTCGTCAAAAAGATCTGGACACCCTCCTGGGTGCTCTTCTCCGGAGGATTATGCTTCGCAGCGCTCGGGGCGTTCGTCTGGCTTTGCGATGCCGCGCGATTGAGCCCCCTGTTCTGGCCCATCCGCATCATCGGCGCCAATTGCATTTTCGTCTATGTCGTCATCCACTGGTGGGACAGGTTCATCCAGTCCAACATCAAAACTCATCTGGGGCAGGACATTTTCAAGAGCTTCGGCCCCGGATACGAACCTCTGGTCGCCGGTGCGGCCACGATGCTCGTGTATTGGCTGATCGTGGCCTGGATGGACAAAAATCGCATCCGGATACGTGTCTGACGATTATCGGACCGTCGCCGCTCTCGTCCACTTCACTTCGGCATATCCAGCGCACGAATCGGAAAAGTTTCTGACTTCGTATGCTGGTCTTTCATGATCGCTTCGAGAAGGGCGACGATTTCCGGATGCTCGGCCGCGACGTCTTTCGACTCGGTCGGGTCCGATGCCAAGTCGTATAGCTCGGTCCGAATCGGCCCCGGGGCGGCCTGCTGCTTCTTTTTGGCGGCAGCTTTCGTCTTTCCGGCGGGCCGGTTCAGGTTCTGGCGGACGGCTTTCCAGCGACCGTCCCAGACAGCCTGTTGGCCTCCGTAACCCGGGAATTCACGATAGAGAAATTCGCGTGGTTTCTGCGTTTCGCCTTTCAAGGTCGGCGAAATGTCCTGACCGTCCAGCTCGGCGGGTGTTTTTTCGGCGATTCCCGCCAGGCTCAAAAGCGTGGGCAGCCAGTCTTCGAAGCCGCTCATGAATCGGGACTCGGTGCCGGCCTTGATGCGGCCAGGGAATTTGACGATCGTCGGCACGCGCACGCCGCCTTCGTACAGTGAGCCCTTGCGGCCGCGCAGGTCACGGGCCGATGCGAAAAAGTCGGTGTCCGTCCCGCCCAGCCGGTCATAAAGCGGGCCGTTGTCCGAAGTGAAGACGACGATCGTGTCGTCGGTCAGGCCCAGTTCGTCGATTTTTTTGAGGATCCGGCCGATCGAGGCATCCATCCGGCTGACCATCGCGGCATATGTCGCCCTGGGTGTCAGGTTCGGCAGATATCCGCGGGAACCGTCGTATGGGCCATCTTCCGGCAGGTCGCGAAACGGTTCGAGCGAATCGGCGGGAACCTGGAGTGCCAGGTGCGGCACGATCGTCGGGTAGTACAGGAAAAATGGCTTGTCTCTGTTCGATTCGACGAACTCGACGGCCTTGTCGGTGATCAGGTCCATCGCATAGTGAACGCCCGAGTAAGGCGCGTAAGATGCAGAGTCAGACGTATCCGCTGTCGGTGGCAGTTTCTGGTGGGCAGAGAAGGCAGGGTTGGCGATATCGACCTGGGTGTCGTTATCCCAGAGGTAGGTCGGATAGTTGTTATGGGCTTTGGCCTGGCAATTGTAGCCGAAGAAGCGGTCGAATCCCTGGGCGGTCGGTCGGCCGTCCGACCCCGGAAAGCCGAGCCCCCATTTGCCGAAACCGCCTGTAGAATAACCGTTTTCGTTCAAAATTCTGGCCAGCGTTCGAGTGTCGGCTGCAAGCGGGTGCTGTCCTTCAGGTTTATGTTCACGGTTATCCCGGACCTGGGCATGGCCGGGGTGCAGGCCCGTCATGAGAACGCAGCGGCTGGGTGCACAGACGGCGTTGCCCGCATAGTGGTGTGTGAGCTTCATGCCGGCCGTCGCCAGCGCGTCGATGGTCGGCGTTTTGATGATCTTCTGGCCGAACGCACCGACATCGCCATAACCGAGATCGTCGGCGATCAGAAAGACGATGTTCGGCAGGCGTTCGCGGGCGGCTCTTTCCTTCGATTCACCCGCATGAGCCGAAAAGGCGGCCAGCAGCGAACAGGCGAACATGGCGGCGAAACTTCGCATGATGGGCCTCGGCGGATTTTCTCGACTGCGTGGAAGATTCGGACTGACGAACGATCCGGCTTTTCGAACGGAGTCTCGTGTTCGCTCGGATTCGCGCAAGATTAACGCATAAGGCCCGATCGCTCAACGAGTCGAATTCTGTTCGAAGCTCCGGCGCGAAAGTATAATGATTAAGCCCACCTCAAAATCAGCACTCACGCGGATACGCCGCGAAGCTCACGGTACTCCGGACATGAAAAACTCACTTTCCATGCGAGCCTCATTCGGTCCGATTCTGTTCGCCGGAATCGCCGGCTACTGTTGCGTCGCTGTGCATGCCGAACCGGTAAAGTTCGACCGCGACAAAGTGCAGCAGGTTCGCACGATTCTTTCGAACAAGTGTTTTTCGTGTCATGGCCCGGACGAGACGAACCGCAAGGCGAAGCTGCGGCTCGATACGAAGGCGGAGGCATTCGCCGAACGTGATTCGGGCACCGCGATCGTTCCCGGCAAGCCGGACGAGAGCCTCGTCGTCGAGCGGATTCATTCCAGCGAAGCGACCGAGACGATGCCGCCGCCGAAAGCGAACAAACCGCTGACGGATAGTGAGAAGTCGTTGATACGCGACTGGATCGCGGCCGGTGCTCCCTGGGCCGAGCATTGGGCTTTCGTGACGCCGACCAAGCCCGCCGTCCCGGATGTGAAGGACCGAGCGGCTGTGCGCAATCCGATCGACGCCTTCGTGCAGGCGCGGCTCGAACGTGAAGGCCTCAAGCCGAACGCGCCGGCCGACCGGACGACGCTCGTTCGCAGGCTCTATCTCGATCTGATCGGCCTGCCGCCGACGCCGGAGGAAGTCGATGCCTTCGTGGCCGACCCTTCGGCGGATGCCTCGGAGAAACTGGTCGATCGCCTGCTCGAATCGACGCATTACGCCGAGAAATGGGCCCAGATGTGGCTCGACTCGGCCCGATACGCCGATTCGGACGGTTACGAAAAAGACAAGGGCCGTCAAGTCTGGGCCTGGCGCGACTGGGTCGTCGGGGCTTTCGAACGGGATCTGCCCTACGACCGGTTTCTGATCGAACAGATCGCCGGCGACCTGCTGCCAGGTGCGACTTCGGAACAGAAAGTGGCGACCGGCTTCCTTCGAAACTCGATGATCAACGAAGAGGGCGGGATCGACCCCGAACAGTTCCGCATGGAGGCCATGTTCGACCGCATGGACGCCGTCGGCAAATCGATGCTGGGCCTGACGATCCAGTGCGCCCAGTGCCACAGCCACAAATACGACCCGATCACGCAGCAGGATTATTACCGTGTCTTCGCGTCGCTGAACAACTGCCACGAAGCGATCATTCCCGTCTACACGCCGGAAGACGAGAAGAAAAGGGCAGACTTGCTGTTGCGGATTCGAGAAGTCGAAGAGCGCATCCGCGAGCTGACGCCGGACTGGTCCGAGCGCATGGCCGCCTGGGAAAAGGCCGCGGCCGACCGGCCCGAGGCCAAAACCGCCTGGGAGATTCTTCGCCCGGAACTCGACGCCAGCGGCGGACAAAAGCACTATCTGCTCGAGGACGGCTCGATTCTGGCCGCAGGCTACGCCCCGACGAAGCACGTGACCGAATTCACGGCCACGACGGGTGCGAAAAAAATCTCGGCCGTGCGCCTGGAACTTCTCAACGACCCGAACCTGCCGCTGGGCGGGCCAGGCCGTTCGATCTATGGCCTGTTCGGGCTTTCCGAGTTCACCGTGACGGTGGCCCCTGAAGGCAAGCCGGGCGAAGCCAGGCCGGTGCGCGTTGTACGAGCTTCGACCGACGCGAACCCGCCTGTGAAACCGCTTGATCCGGCATTCGACGATCGATCGGGCAAAACCCGCGTGACCGGCCCCATCGCGTTCGCCATCGACGACAAGCCGGAAACGGCCTGGACGAGCGACCTTGGCCCGGGGCGGTCGAACGTGCCCCGTCAGGCGGTCTTCGTGTTCGATAAGCCCGTGGAATTTCCGGATGGGGCGATCGTGACCGTTCGCCTCAACCAGAGCCACGGCGGCTGGAATTCGGACGACAACCAGAACAACAATTTGGGCCGTTTCCGACTGTCGATCACGCCTGACCCTGCCGCTGCCGCCGATCCTGTACCGGCCCGTGTGCGTGAAGCGCTGGCCGTGGAACCGGTGAAGCGGTCCGAAGGGCAGATCGCTACGATTTTCAGCCATTTCCGAACGCTTCAGCCTGATTTCGTCGAACTCAACCGGCGCATCGAATCCGCCTGGGCGGAACACCCGCAGGGTTCGTCGCAACTGGTCCTGGAAAATCGCGAAGCGCCGCGAATGACCCATCGCCTTGAACGGGGCGACTTTCTGAAACCGAAAGAAACGGTCGCGCCGGGGGTGCCGGAGTTCCTGAACCGGTCCAAAAGCGGTGACTCCGTCGATCCGCGCCTTCGATTCGCTCTCTGGATCGCCGACAGGGACGCCCCGACGACCGCCCGCTCGATCGTGAACCGCGTTTGGCAAGCCTATTTCGGCACCGGTCTGGTCTCGACTTCCGAGGATCTGGGCAGCCAGAGCGAGCCGCCCAGCCATCCGGAACTCCTCGACTGGCTGGCCGTCGATTTCATGGACAATGGGTGGAGCTTCAAACACCTGCACCGGACCATCACCGGCAGCGCGACTTACAGGCGATCGTCGGCCCCGACGCCTGATCACCTGCAGCGCGATCCGTTCAATCGTCTGCTCGCCCGCGGCCCGCGCGTGCGAGTCGACGCCGAAGCCGTTCGAGACATCGCCCTGGCGGCCTCCGGGCTGCTCAACCCGGCCGTCGGCGGCCCGAGCGTTTTCCCGCCCGCACCGTCGTTTCTGTTTCAGCCGCCCGTGAGCTACGGGCCCAAAGTGTGGCCTGAGGACAAAGGCCCCAACCGGTATCGGCGTTCGCTCTATACCTTCCGCTTCCGTTCGATTCCTTACCCGGTACTGCAGACTTTTGACGCCCCCAACGGCGACTTTTCGTGCGTGCGCCGGTCGCGATCGAACACGCCGATGCAGGCCCTGGTGACACTCAACGAAACGACTTTCGTCGAGGCCGCCAAGGCCCTTGGGCTCAAATCGGCCATGGAAGGCGGTGCGGACGACGCCGCACGGGCCACGTTCGCATTCCGCCGCTGCCTCGCGCGGAAACCCACGGCGGAGGAAGTCGCCGAGCTGGTGCGCCTGAAGGCCGAAACGGCCCGATCGCTTCAGGGCGATTCCGCCAGAGCATGGAAACTGGCGGCTCTCGATCCTTCGAGACCTCCTCAATTGCCTGCCGAAACGACAGCCGCCGATCTGGCGGGATGGGTCGCGGTCAGCCGCGTGCTGCTGAATCTCGACGAAACGATCACGAAAGAATGAATGGCCTGAACTGACAGGCCGATTGGCCTCTGCCGAAACTGCGGTGGCCATGCCTGAGACACTTGCAAGGAACCGGAACGGAGAAATCCGATGAATACGCCTTCGAACGACCGAGACCGGGTGAGACAGGAAATGGCGGGGTCCGTTTCACGCCGATGGTTCATGCAGGAATGTGGCGTGGGCCTGGGTGCCGTGGCTCTGAGAAGCCTTCTGGCCGAAAACGTGTCGGCCGCGACCATGAATCCGGCCGATCCGCTCGCACCTCGCAAACCCCACTTTCCGCCGAAGGCGAAAAACGTCATCTTTCTCTTCATGGCCGGCGCGCCGAGCCATCTGGAGTTATTCGACAATAAGCCGCAACTGGCGAAATACGATGGCCAGTTGCCACCGCCCGACTTGCTCAAAGGCTATCGCGCGGCGTTCATCAATCCCAATTCGAAATTGCTGGGACCGAAATTCAAGTTCGCTCGGCATGGCCAGAGCGGGCAGGAAATTTCGGAACTTCTGCCCCACCTGTCGCGAATCGCCGACGATATCGCGATCGTCCGTTCGATGACGACCGACGCTTTCAATCACGCCCCCGGTCAGATTCTCATGAACACCGGCAGCCAGCAGTTCGGCCGGCCCAGCATGGGTTCATGGGCACTTTACGGCCTTGGTGCCGAAACTCGCGACCTTCCGGGGTTCATCGTTTTCAGCTCGGGCAAGAAAGGCCCTTCCGGCGGCAATTCCAACTGGGGATCAGGCTTCCTGCCCACGGTCTACAGCGGCGTGCAGTTTCGCGGCGCGGGCGATCCGGTGCTCTATCTTTCGAATCCGGAAGGGATCGACGAGCAGGAACAGGGCCGCAGCATCTCGGCCATCAACCGGCTGAACCGCATGCGATACGAAACGGTCGGCGATCCGGAAATCAACGCCCGCATCAGCGCCTTCGAAATGGCGTTCCGAATGCAATCGAGCGCGCCGGAACTCATGGACATTTCACAGGAGCCGAAGCATATCCTCGAAATGTACGGCGCTGAACCGGGTAAGCCGTCGTTCGCGGCCAACTGCCTGCTGGCCCGCCGCATGATCGAGCGTGGCGTGCGCTGCGTGCAGCTTTTTCACGAAGCCTGGGACCAGCACGGGAACCTCGTGAACGATCTGAAGGCCAACTGTCGCGATACGGACAAAGCCTGCGCCGCTCTTGTGAGCGACCTGAAGCAGCGGGGCCTGCTCGACGAAACGCTCGTCATCTGGGGCGGCGAGTTCGGGCGGACGCCGATGGTTCAAGGCGGCTCCGACGGAAGGGACCATCACCCGAACGCGTTCACGATGTGGCTGGCCGGTGGCGGCGTCAAGCCGGGGCTGACTCTGGGTGCATCGGACGAATTGGGATTCAACGCCGTCGAGGACAAAGTGCACGTGCACGACCTGCACGCGACAATCCTGCACCTGCTCGGCTTCGATCACCTGAAGCTGACTTTTCGCTTCCAGGGCCGGGACTATCGGCTGACCGACGTGCATGGCAACGTCGTCAAAAAGCTGCTGGCGTGAACAGGTGTTGCGATCTCGTACTCATCACTTAACGCCTTTGGCGAGCTGGTCGATGCGATAGATTTCCTTCTGAAGCTGCTGATTGAGCGGATCTTTCGCGAGAAGCTGCCTCAGCCAGGCTTTCGCCAGTGCGTATCGGCCAATTTCGGCGGCCGTATCCGCGATCTCGCGAAGCGTCTTCGGATCATCCCGGCGGAGCGACGCCCTCACTTTCTGCCCCAGGTCTTCAAGCCGGTCGATCGCCGAGAGACGCTTCGAAACCGGCTCAGCTTCCGCGGATCGGCCGGTCAACCGAAGGATTTGTACCAAAAGCTGATTCGACTCCCGGTCGTTCGGCGAGATCGACAGTGCTTTTCGGAGCGAGGTTTCCGCTTCCTCATATTTGCGGTTTTGCAGCTGGATCCGTCCGATCGAACGGGTTCGCAGGCAGACTTCCTCAGGCTTCATGGTGGAAGTGTCGACCGATTCGAGCCGTTTCGTCGCTTCATCGAATTCTCCGGTCTCAAGATCGACCAGGCCTCTATGAAGTGTCATCGTCCTCTGTGCATCGGCATCGGCTGCCGAATCGATCCCGTCGAGAATGCCCCTGGCTCCCGGAAAATCTCCCCGGCGGATTTTGTCCCCTGCCAGTGCGATCGCCGAAGCGACATCCGCGGAATCGGATGCGACGAACGCCTGCAGAACTTGCGCAGCCTCTTCGGCTTCGGAGTCGAGGGGACGGTCACAGGTCCAGTTGACGAGCCGGTTCCTGTCGAGTGCCGATGCTTCGTCGAGCCTGGAATAGCATGCGTCACGTTCGACTCGACGATTCTGGGTGTCATACAAATCCGCCAACGGTAGCCAGGCCAGGTAGGAGCCCGGGTCGAGCCTCGTGGTCGCCATCAGGGCGGTCTCCGCACGGCGCGCCTTGCGTGCACGATAAAACGCGATGCGTCCTTCGCTGAGACGAGCGGCGGCCGCGGTTTTCCTGTCGGGAAGGTCGTCCGGGATGCGCTGCAAAAGGTCCAGGGCATTCGACGAATCGCCCGTGGCATCGAAATAGGCCGCCAGGATCAGCAGATCCCGTGGCGCAGCGTTCGGGCCGGAGGACTTCTTCATGCGATCGGCAGCCTCTCGGGCTGCTTTTTCGTCACCCTTGGCGGGATCGGCGACGAACGTCTCGATCGTTCGCCGATCCGCTTCCGGATCGGAGGCCGAACCGCAACCCGCGATCATGACGATCGAAAGCAGCCAGACGAAGCGAGAAGAGTATCGGGAGGGCATCGAACGATTCCGTAGCAGTGCGGATCGAATTCGCGGGTCGATGAACGTCAGTCATGATAATCGATGAAGCACTCATCCGCATTCGAATTGGCCACGGTGTGGGCGATCTCGGCAAATCCGATTTGCGTTTCCCGATTCCGGCCTTATATTTCCATCAGCACCTGAAGGATCTTCAACCGTCGATGCATGGATTCGCTTAGCCGTAGAATTTCGCACCCCTGGAATTCGCGACATGATTCGGAAACACTTGTTCGTAGCCTTTGGGCTTCTGGCTGCCAGCTTGGCCTTCGGCACTTCGGGCCAGGCTCAGATGATTTATGGCGGCCATGTCGTCGGTCACGGCTCGGCCGTTCGCACTTTCTCCGGCGGATATCCCGGAGCCCCGGTTTACACCTATCAGGAGCCGCTCGGCGGCGGTATCGGCGGCGGTTCGAAATTCACCGGATATCTGAACGAACCGGTGCTTTCGGCCCGTACCGTGACCTCGGCCGGCAACTGGCCTGCGGACGCCTCCAACCCTCCTGCTCCAATCAACTATGCCACGATCGGGCCGAATCAGCCGGCTTTCTACGGCTGGAATTCGTTCTGGTGGTACGACCCCAGCCAGGGCTCGCCGATCTGGAACCCGTACAATCGCGGCCGTTATTGATCGTCCACCCAAGGGGCGATCTCCCGATACCGAACCCCTACTATCGGCCGGGTCGTGACTTCCTGTCGCGGCTCGGCTGGTTTTTTCGTTTCGTAACTTTCGACCTGGCCCGCGTTCTCAGGCCAGGATTTCGCGGATGACGTGGCCATGCACGTCCGTCAGTCGGCGGTCGATGCCATCGTGCCGCACCGTGAGCTTTTTGTGGTCGATGCCCAGCAAGTGCAGGAGCGTCGCGTGGATGTCATAAATACGGCTCGGGTTTTCCCGATCCTGAGGCTTGTATCCGAAATCGTCGCTCGGGCCATACGCCACGCCGCCCCTGATTCCGCCACCGGCCATCCAGGTGGTGAAGCAGTAAGGGTTATGGTCTCGGCCCAGGCCACCCTGGCTGGAAGGCATGCGGCCGAACTCGGTGGACCAGACGACGATCGTGTCTTCGAGCATACCGCTGCGTTTGAGATCCTGTATCAGCGCTGATGCGCCGCGAGCCATGCCCCTGGCCAGCGGGCCGTGGTCGCGACGGATGTCCTCGTGGCTGTCCCAATTTCGCCGGGGGAAGCCGTTGTCGTTGCCGGACCAGATCTGCACGAACCGGACGCCTCGCTCGACGAGCCGCCGTGCGGTCAGACACTTGCGGGCGAAGATATGCGTTTCCTCGCGTGCATTGATTTCGGCGGGATAAGTCCCGCTGGTGACGTCATCGAGGCCGTACAGCTTAAGGACATGTTCCGGTTCGCCTGAGATATCGAGCGCTTCAGGAGCGGCCAGCTGCATGCGTGCGGCCAGTTCGTAGCCCCGGATTCGGGCTTCGAGCCGCGGATCGTCCGCCCGCCGTGCGGCGTGGCCACGGTTGATTTTCTCCATGAGCGAAAGGGCCGCAGCTTCCGATTCGGCTGAGAATTCCTGTCGAAAGCGTGGATCGGCCTGAAGGTTCGCGATCGGCGACGATGTTCCCGGATAGGCGACGGTGCCGGAATACTGGCCGGGGAGGAAGCCGGAATCCCAGTTTTTGGTGCCATTGGAGGCCAGGCCGCGATGGTCGGGCAGGACGACGAAGGTGGGCAGATTGTCGTTGAGACTGCCCAGGGCGTAGCTGATCCACGACCCGGCGGACGGAAAACCCGGCAGCGAGAAGCCCGTCGTCTGCAGCAGTGTCGCCTGGCTGTGAACGCCGGTTTTGCCGACCATGTTGTGCACGAAGGCGATGTCGTCCACGACCGGCGCGAGGTCCGCCACGACCTCCGAAAGCGCGTGCCCGCATTCGCCATATTGACGGAAATCCCAGACCGGCTTGAGCCAAGGGCCAAGACCGTTCTGGAAGGTCTCGACTTTCTCGCCGAAGTCCGATTCCTGCCCGTGGCGCTTGATCAGCTCCGGCTTGAAGTCGAACAAGTCGACATGACTGGCAGCCCCGGCCATGAAAAGTTCGATGACTCGCTTCGCTTTGGGCGGGTGGTGCAGAACGCCTTTGAGAATTCCCGGCGAACCGCCCTGCCCTGGCGGCACGTTCGCGGCTTTCGCCTGCTCTTCGGCCATGATGGCGGCCAGAGCGATTCCGCCCAGGCCAGCCCCGGATTGACGCAGCCATTCGCGACGGCTCGGGGCCGCATGAAGGCTTGCGGAAGTGGCCGATCGATGCCAGGGCGAAGGATGTGATTCTTGCATGGTCATTCCGCCGGTTCGGTCGTCTAATCGCTGAATGCGTCGGGTGATTCAGTCGACGAATGCGAATTCGTTGAGATTGAAGATCAGGCGTGCTGTGCGGGCGAATCCGAATTTCGCCGTATATTCCATGAGTCCGGCGAGTTCTTCGGGGTTCGGCATCCGGCCCAGAGCCATTTCGAAACCCCATGACAAACGATCGGAAATGGAGCCGGGACGTTCCGACATCCTTTTGCCGAAGGCTTCGGAAAGGGCCAGAACCGTCGCGTGATTCCACTGTGCGAGCGCGGCGGAGGCCGAAAGCGATTCGTTGCGGCGATCGACGCGAATCGAAGGGTCGGCGCAATCCATGGCGGTCAGGAATGGCTGGGGCTGACTGCGCACGATGAACCGGTAAATCGACCTGCGGAACGTGGCCGGGTCGTTCGGGTCGGCCAGGTCATAACGGTAATGGGGCGAGTGTTCCGGATGCTCGATGACGAAATCCTGAAACGGCGGGCCGCCCATGCGCCGGTCGAGCTTGCCGGAAACGGCCAGCAGACTGTCTCGCAGGGATTCGGCTTCGAGCTTGCGCCGATTCTGCCGCCAGAGATAGACGTTCCCGGCATCTTTCCCGGCGAATTCGGCGGGCCCGGTCGAGGCTTGCCTGTACGTCGCGCTGGTGACGATCAGCCTGTGAAGGGTTTTGAGCGATTCGCCGCTGTCGCGAAGCTGCAAAGCCAGCCAGTCCAGCAGTTCCGGGTGCGAAGGCACGCCGCCCATACGCCCGAAATCGCCAGGCGGATCGACGATCCCCCGGCCGAAGTGGTATTGCCAGACTCGATTGACGATTGAGCGCCAGAACAGCGGATTCTCTCGATGAGTTACCCATCTCGCCAGCGCGGCCCGGCGTTCGGCTTCGTTCTGAGGGTCGGAAAGTTCGAACGACTCGGCGGCGAAATCGAGCGATGCGATACCTGCCGGTGCCACCTCGGCCTGGGGCTTGTTGACGTCGCCTCGGGGCAGAATCCGAACAGGACGCGGCATGCCTCCATTGGCTCCTGTCCCGGTAAAGGCGCCGGTTCCGGTATGAACCGTCGCCGCGAAGACCGTTCCCGCGGGTTTCAGGCTGCTCAGGAGCGATTCCTGTTTCTCCAGATCGGTCTTCGCGGTCTTGAGCGACTTCGACAGTTCGGCCGGAATGACCGTCGCAAGCCACTGATTCAGCTCGGCTTCGAGTTTTTCCGGCGACCCTGTTTCGGCTTCCGGGCGATTCGAACGCGACGGAGCCAGGCCGTCCGTCATGTTCATGAGCCCCCATCGGGGAGGTGCCTCGATGGAATCGTATGAACTCAGTTTCGCGCCAGGGGCCAGGTTCTTCCCGGTCTCGTCGAAAACGCCGACTTCGGCCAGAGCGAAGATGAAATCATTCTGCCGTGGTGCCAGCTTCGTGGCCGTGATCGTGACGGCCCGAACCTTCTTCCCCGGATCGATTTCGAACGTGACAGGATCGATACCGGGCCGTTTCTGGTCGCCGGAAGTGCGATCGGCGACTATGAAAGCGCTTTTCGGGTCGGCGGGATCGGCCTGGCCCGAGATGCGATAGCGCACGGGGAACCCGAAGCCGGCACCGATTCCGGCGAAGTTGTCGAACGCGGGAAATAGTGAGATCTTGCGGATTTCGACAGGTGTTACGAACTCAAGACGCACCCATTTTTCGGCATCGTCTTTCGGTTCGATGGCGCTGTGATATCCGTACTGGGGATGTTCCGTCGGCTTCGCCGCGGCTTTGGCCGCTTCGATCGCCTGACGCCGGCGCGCCAGCTCGGGCCCGGCGATGGCGGCGATTCGCATCTCCGTTGCCTGGATTTTCCGGATCAGGGCCAGTTTTTCGGTGCGTGACCGTTCGTATCGGGCTTGAGAATTCGAGTCAGCGAAAAAGGGCCTTTCCGCACGGTCCACGGCCGAGACGGTTGCCTGAAGGGCGTAATAGTCCTTCTGTGTGAAGGGGTCGAATTTATGGTCGTGGCACTGGGCGCACTGGATCGTGACGCTCATCAGGGCGCCGACGGCGTTGCCGACCATGTCGTCTCGGTCAACGTGGCGCGCGATCTTGCCGTCGGTCTTGGTCTCCGGAACCTCGGCGTGACCGATGAAGTCCCATGGACCCGCCGCCAAAAATCCGAGAGCCTTCACCGCTGTGGGATTGCCCGGGTCGAGGGCATCCCCCGCGATCTGCTCTCGTACGAACTGGCCATAGGGCTTGTCGGCGTTGAGGGAATCGATGACGTAATCACGATATGGCCAGGAGTTGGGCCGGGGCTTGTCCTTGTCGTAGCCGTGCGTCTCGCCGTAATGGACGATATCGAGCCAGTGGCGGGCCCAGCGTTCGCCGTAAGCCGGAGAGTCGAGCAAGCGATCGACCAGCTTCTCGTAAGCGTCGGGGGCCGCGTCTTCGACAAAGGCCCGGATCTCTTCAGGCGTCGGCGGCAGCCCGGTCAGGTCGAAGGTGATTCGGCGGATCAGTGTGCGACGGTCCGCTTCAGGCGCTGGCCGGAAGCTGAGTTCGGCGTGTTTCGTGGCGATGAAGCGGTCGATCGCATTGCGGCCCCAGCCGCTCGCGGGCTCTGACTTTTCTGGAGGTTTCGCGACGCGAATCGGCTGAAAGGCCCAGTGAGGGGCCTGTTTGCGCTTCGATTTGTCGACCAGCTTCGTCTGTTCTGGCCACGGTGCTCCTGATTCGACCCAGGATCGGATCGCCGCCACGATTTCGGGTTTGAGCGGGTCGTCGTCCGGCGGCATCGCGGGTTCTTCGCCAGCGAGAACTTCCAGCAGCAGGCTTTCGTCGGGCTTATTGGGCACGACGACCGGTCCGTTCTCGCCACCTTTCACGAAACCGGATGCGTCGGCGAAGGATAGTCCGCCGCGGGCTTTGGTCGCGTTATGACAGCGCAGGCACTTCGACTCCAGAGCCGGCGCGACGACTCGCGAGAAGATCGAATCCCCGGATTGACTCGTCGATTTTTCGGTTTGCGCCGTGACTTGCATCGTACCTGGAAGCACGATGAGAAGCGTCAGGCAGATGGGAACGATCCGGACGATGCTTCGGCAGATCATGATTTTCGGATCTTGGGTCGGGTCGAAGGAGGGCTCTGAACTCCATCATCGGCGAAGTGCCGCGACGATTCAAGACGATCAGCCCGATCGGCGGCTGTGGAGGCTGCCGGTCGGGCTGATGGAATTCGCGGGAGGTGAAGGCCGACGTGTCGTCAGCGGGCTTAATCTTCCATGATTTCGGCCGTTTTCTTCTCGGCCGTTTCGTTGACTTTCGTTTCGAACTTTTTGGTCAGATTCTGAATGTCTTCCTTGCAGGACTTGCAGTCGTCCTCGGTGATCAGCTTATCCGTCTGGAGCTGGTCAGCGTGCTTGTTGCCGTCGCGGCGAATGTTGCGGATCGCCACGCGGGCTTCTTCCGCCAGGTCCTTCACGCGGCCGCTGATCTTCTTGCGCTGCTCGACGGACAAGGAAGGTACGTTCAGGCGGATGACCTTGTTGTCCGAATTCGGCGTGAGACCGAGTTCGCTCGACTGGATCGCCTTGACGATATCGCCGATGGCGGCCTGATCGAAGGGCCGAATCAGGATCTGCTGAGGCTCGGGCGTCGAAAGATTGGCCAGTTGCTTGAGCGGTGTCGGCGAGCCGTAGTATTCGACCCGGATCGATTCGACCAGGCCTGTGCTGGCGCGGCCCGTGCGGATGCCCCGGAACTGGTCGGACAGCAAGGTGACCGACTTTTCCATGCGTTCTTCGGTTTCGAGCAGAATGTCGTCGATGGTCATATCCCTGATCTCCTGGTCATGACCGGCCGCGGTTCGGGCAGTGTCGTGGTAAGGGTCTATCGAGGTCCGGCGTGCGCGTCAGGACACCAAGTTAACCTCACTCGGGTACGCGTTCAAGCCGCCGGGCGGGAAGCTGGCTCAGGGGCGTGGCCGATTGGACACCCAGGTGCCGAGCGGTTCACCCTTGACGATGGCCCGCTCGATGTTGCCTTCGCGCTTGAAGTCGAACACCAGGATCGGCATGTCGTTGTCCATGCACATGCCGATGGCCGTCATATCCATGACTTTCAGGTGATCGCGGACGACCTGATCGTAGCCGAGAGTTTCATATCGAATCGCGTGGGGGTTCTTTTCCGGGTCGGCCGAATAGACACCGTCGACGCGAGTCGCTTTCATGAGCACGTCGACTTCGAGTTCCTTCGCTCGCAGCGCGGCGGCCGTGTCCGTCGTGACGAACGGGCTGCCGGTGCCCGAGGCCAGGATGATCACCCGCTTCTTCCGCAGGTGGCTCATGGCTTTGGGCTGAATGAACGGCTCGGCGACCTGATCCATACGGATCGTCGTCATGAGCCGGACTTCCTGCCCGAAGTGCTCCAGGGCGTCACGCAAGGCCAGTCCGTTGATGACAGTGGCCGTCATGCCCATGTAGTGGGCGGTCGGTTCTTTGATGAGGGGATTGCCCTTCGCGAAGGCCGAACCCCGCAAAATATTGCCCCCACCGACGACGATGGCCAGTTCCACGCCCTGACTGGCGACCGCGGCGACTTCACGTGCGATCCGGCTGATTTCGTCCTGATACAGGCCCCCTTCGCCCGGCCTGCCGAAGCTTTCGCCGGAGAGCTTGAGGAGAACACGTCGAAACGCCGGCTTGCCGCTGCTGGAACCCGTCATGTTCGGTCGCCTTCGTCAGAAAATCGTTACGGTGCGATTGGTTCGGAAAAGCGATCCGCCAGGATCCGGAAACACGGACCCTGGCTCGATCGAATTCCGCGATGGTTCACTCTTCGCCGGCTTCGGGCGAAGCGGTTTCGCCGAGGACGTAGCGAGTGATCCGGTTGACCTTGATCGGCGTGCCGCCCGTGGCCGCTGAGACCTTGCGGATGACGTCCGCGACGGTGCCCATGGCCGTGTCCTTCGCGAACGGCTGGTCAAGCAGGTTGTTCTCGGAGAACCACTTGTTGAGCATGCCTTCCGCGATTTTCTGGCGGATCTGCTCCGGCTTCTTGGCGTTCGCCGGATCGTTATCCATGAGCTTGGCGATGATCTGCCGCTGCTCTTCGATCAGGTTCGCCGGAACGCCTTCGCGGTCAATCGCGAGAGGATTGGACGCGACCACCTGCAGGGCCAGGTCCTTCGCAAGTTGCTTGACTTCTTCCGTGGCGGCCTGTTCTTTCGAGCCGCAGCCGAGTTCGACCATGGCACCGCTCTTGTTGTCGTGGTGCACGTAGCTGTCGACACGGCCCGGGCTGGTCAGCTGGAACTTCTCGGTGCGCGGCAGAGCGACGTTCTCGCCGGTCCGGGCGTTGAGCTCCATCAGGGCTTCCTTGACGGTCTGGGCCGGGTTGAGGATGAACTTCTGGGCGAGAAGTTCGGCCGCCGCGTCGGAAGTCGAGATCAGGTGCTTGATGAGGTCCGTCGCCATGGCCCGGAACGCGTCGTTGCGGGCGACGAAGTCGGTCTCGCAATTCAGTTCCACGATCGCGCCGGCCGTATTGTCGTCATTGAAGCCGACTTCGATGCGGCCAGCCTTGGCGGTGCGGCCAGAACGCTTTTCGGCGTTCTTCAGGCCACGTTCCTTGGCCAGGATGGTGGCCTTCTTCAAATCGCCTTCGGCTTCCTGAAGCAGCTTCTTGCACTCCATCAGACCGAGGCCCGTGATCTGCCGGAATTCGTTGACGACCTTCGCAGTGATTTCCGCCATGAGTGTCGAATCTCCTCGTAATTCGGGGTGTCCGTGAATGTCAGGCTCTGAAAAATGGTCAACGGTGGCGTACCGGCTGCCCAGCGACTCGGATACGCTGTTCGAACCGGGTAGACCGGTGCCCGCAATCGTCGGGAATCTCGCCCTGTGATGCGATGTCCGCCGCTCAGGATCCGACAATTCCACCATGACCGGAAAATCGAACGTGGGGCCAGGGCCCCACGCTGATTATTGAGATGGATCGAAGTCGGCCGGGTTCGAACTCTCGATCGACCGACTTAGCGGTGGTCTCAGCCTTCCGCCGTGGGAGCTTCCGGTTCGCTTGTCGCGGCGGGAGCCTCTTCGGGGGTCGCAGGAGCTTCAGCAGGAGCAGCTTCGGCAACGGCCACAGGTGCGGATGCGGGACCGACGCGGCGGATGCCGCCACCGGGACGGGGGCCACGATCGCGGTCACGATCACGACGATCGCCCCTGCCTCTGCCACGGTCACGATCGGAATCGCGTCCGTCGCCAGAATCGCGCTCGGCGGGTTCGGCCACCTGAGGTGCGATGGCACGGCCTTCGAGAATCGCGTCGGCCAGATATTTGACGATCAGTTCGATCGACCGCATGCTGTCGTCGTTGCCCGGGATCGGCAGGTCAACCATGTCCGGATCGCAGTCGGTGTCGAGCAGGGCGATCACCTTGATGCCCAGCTTGCGGGCCTCCTGAACGGCGATCTTCTCACGCACCGGGTCGACGACCAGAAGCGCTTCCGGACGGCGTTCCATCATCCGGATACCGGAGAGGTTGCGGTCGATCTTGTTGCGCTCGCGGGTGAGCTGCGAGATCATCTTTTTGGAATAGCTCGCGGCCTGCTCGCCGTCCAGAATCCGCTCCAGCTCTTCCAGCCTTTTGAGCCGGCTGCGGATCGTGACGAAGTTGGTCAGTGTACCGCCCAGCCATCGTTCCGTCACGTAGGGCATGCCACAGCGAGTGGCCTGCTCCATGATGGTGTCCGTCGCCTGACGCTTCGTGCCCACGAACAGGATCAGACCGTTGTTCGAGGCCACGCGGTTGAAGTACTTGCCGGCTCGCAGCAGACCGCGGACCGTTTCCTTCAGGTCGATGATGTGGATCAGATTCCGCTTGCCGTAAATGTACGGCTTCATCTTGGGATTCCAGCGGCGTGCACGGCTGCCGAAATGGACACCAGCTTCGATCAGGTCTTTGACGACGAGGGACACTGAGTTTTCCTTCGCTCTCGCTTTGCGGACAATTCCCGAATGAGCTTCCCCAGGCGGATATCGACCAGGGCATTCGTGCTGAAAGGGGTCGGATGTCGATTCTCGAACCGTACCGGATGACCATGACGCCGCCCGGGTTACCGTTCGATGAGAAATTCATCGGTTCGATCGGAGCGAAAATTCTAATCGATATCGATACGTATCGTCAATGGATTCCTTTCGAACGGCTTTCCGGAACAAAACCGAAACGCCGGTAGCGAGATGCGACCGGCGCTGCGTCGGAATTTCGGAAACCCGGGACGTATCAGTTGCCCGGGGCTTTGGGAGCCGGAGCGCCAGGAGCGCCCTTGTACATGCCGCCCTGAGCCTTGAAGATTTCCATCGCTTTCTTGTCCGATTCCTGCTGAGATATCGGGGTGTTCGAAACCGGCAGATCGCCTTCAGGACGGCCGCCGCCGCAGCCAGCGACCGTGAAGATCAACGCCGACATCGTGCTCAGACCCGCGATCAATTTGTACGCTCTCAAAGGACACACTCCCGGTGGTCAGTGGACTGATTGAATACAGGTTTTCCGTTGGGACGGATTTTCCAAGGCAGGAGGCTCAATTATCATAGTGTGATTCCATCGGGGTCAATACCTTCGAGATCCAGTCTCCTCACACACGTCGATCGAACCGAATCCGGAATCGCGCATCAGGCCCGATGTGACGGAGTCGAACCGCTCAGACCCAGCGCTTTCCGCAGGGGATCGAGAACCATGACCAGCCACCGCGAAAACTCAGAAACATCACGTCCGACCGCGGATTCGCGCCAGAAATCGCGACGTCGTCCTGGTCGGTTCGTGACGATCGCGCTGATATCGACGATTGCCCTGTTGTTCGGTCTGATTCGTCTTTCGGCCTGGCAGGCTGGCAAGATGCAGTCCGCGATTTCGCTGGTCGAAGGGCGGCGTTATCGCGACGCTTTGCCCGTTCTGCGAAGTCTCGACCGCTTTTCGCTCACGAAGAACGACCAGCGCGATTATCTGCTCGGGCTCTGTCAGGAAAAGACCGGAAGGCGTGACCTGGCGATCGTGAACTGGAACGATTTGAGCCCCGGCACAAGGTTTTTCGATGAAGCCACGCTTCGGGTCGCGGAATGGTACGAGGACGACGGCAAGCTCAACGATGCCGAAGTCCGGTACCGCAAATCGCTGGAAGCCGAAGGGCCTATGCGTACCGAAATTCGCCACGCGCTCATGCAGCTGCTCTGGATGGAAGGGCGGCTGGAAGAAGCCCGGCCGCTGATTCGCCGAAATTTGAGCGATAACGAGCGAAAACACGGGCCCAACGATTCGCGAACCGTCGCGGTGTTGAGGGCGCATCTGACGCTCGACCTGGAAGTCTATCCGGTGGAACACGTTCGCAAGAGGCTCGATACGGCCGCGGCGCGTGCGCCTGAGGATCGGGGTGTCGCTCTCGGCCGGGCGTATCTGGCGATGAGAACCGGGCAATCCGAAGATTCCCGCGCGATTCTTGCGAACCTGGCACAAGCGAATCCCGATGATGCCGCCGTCTCGTTCGCGAGATTTCTGGAGGCACTCGACCGGGGCGACTGGAAAGTCGTCGATGAGGCTCGAAAACTGTTCGACCCTGACATACCCCAGCCAGGCGTGGCCGCGCGAGCCGCCGCGATGGTGGCGGCCGGCCGAGGCGGCAAAGAACAGGCGATTCGGATTCTCGAGTCGTGTCTGGAGACGAGTCCAGGCGAGTTCGCCGTGATTGACCGGCTGGCCGAAGCCTATGTGGAAGCCGGAGATCGCGAGAAGGCGGCCGCCTTGAGGTCAAAGCGACTGACTCTCGATCACGATCGACGCGAATACGCCAATCGTGTCGGTGTGGATTTTCGCGTAGAGGCTGCGCCGATGGCCGATTTGTCCGAAAGGCTCGGCCGTTATTTCGAAGCGGCGGCGTTCGTTCGTATGATGCTCGGTAAGGCGCCGGCCGACCAGAAACTGCTGGAACGGGCACGACGTTTGAGGGGCCTCGACGAAGCCACCCGCCGCAACGCAAGATTCTGGGAACTCGCGGACGCCGTAAAGACTGCTGAACCGCAAGCCGTACCAGCCTCCGCCAGCCCGCTCGAGCCGGATCGAATCTCCAGCCCGCCGGGTCCTGTGTTTCAGGATATCGCACATTCCTCAGGGCTCGATTTCGTCTTCGAAAGCGGCAGGTCACCGCGTAAACAATTGCCCGAGACGATGAGCGGCGGAGTCGCCCTTCTCGACTTCGACGGCGACGATCGTCTCGATATCTTCGTCGTTCAGGGAGGAGCGTTTCCGTTCGATGCGTCTGCGAGCATGGACAGTCCGGGCGATCGGCTTTTTCGCAATCTCGGCGACGGCAAGTTCGAAGATGTCACCGCTCGCGCTGGCCTGCCCGCCCGGCGAGTCGGATACGGCCACGGCGCGGCTGTCGGCGACATCGACAATGACGGTTTCTCTGACCTTTTCGTTTCCCGATACGGGTCTTATGCACTCTATCGAAACGTCGGCGGCAAAAAGTTCGAGGACGTGACCGCCGCCTGGGGCCTTTCGGGCGACCGCGATTGGCCCAGTTCGGCTGCATTCGCCGATCTTGACAACGATGGCGACCTTGATCTTTACGTCTGCCATTACGTCGTATGGGATGCTGCCGATCCACGGCACTGCGCGACCGAGACCGGCGGACCGCCCGCCTATTGCGTGCCGCACCTGCTGACGGCCCGGCCCGATCACCTGTTCCGCAACGATGGCGGCCGTTTCGTCGATATCAGCGCCGAAGCCGGCATAACGGCGGCCGATACCGAAGGTCGAGGGCTGGGCGTGGTCGCCGCGGATTTCGATGAGGACGGCCTCGTCGATCTATACGTCGCGAACGACGGCACCGCCGACTTCATGTTCCGGAATCTCGGCGGTTTGAAATTCGAGGAGATCGGTGTTCTGGCCGGTGTGGCCGCGAATTCGGACGGCGGGTATCAGGCGGGGATGGGCGTCGGATTCGGCGATTTCGACGCGGATGGCCGTTTCGACGTCTCCGTGACCAATTTTTACGGCGAATCGACGAGCCTGTTCCAGAATCTCGGCGGAATGGTCTTTCGAGAACGTGGCGCGGGAATTGGCCTGAAAGACGCCACGCGCTACCGTCTCGGCTTCGGTACTGTGATGGCCGACATGAACGACGACGGCCTTATGGACATCTTCACGGCCAACGGGCACGTGAATGACGTGCGGCCAGTGATTCCCTACGAAATGCCTTCGCAGTTGCTGCTGGGCACGCGCTCGGGCCGCATTTACGATGCCACGACCAGAGGCGGTGCGGATATCGGTGTGCCGCGGCTGGGCCGGGGGCTCGCCGTGGGTGACCTGGATCACGACGGCCGTCTGGATTTCGTGCAGTTGAGTCTCGATTCGCCGCTTGCGGTCTTTCGCAATCTCGGTGCGGGAGAATCCGATTCCGGGCGATTCGTCGGGTTTCGCCTGGTCGGGACGAAGTCGAATCGAGACGGCGTCGGCGCCCGGGTGACCGTGAAGTCAGGCGATTTCGTACGCCATGGCTATCGAAACGGCGGTGGCAGTTATCAATCGGCGAATTCGCCCAGATTGCATTTCGGGCTGGGGCAAGTGCAGCGACTGGATGAAGTCATCGTGAAGTGGCCTTCCGGCCAGGTGGACAGGCACGCGAATCTGGAGACCGGCCGGTATTATCTTCTGAAGGAAGGGGCGACTGCTGCGGAACCGATCGTGGTTCCGCCGGTGGCCGAAGCAGCCGCGCCAGCGAAACCGTCGGGGGATTCCGGCCAATGAGTTCCGAAACAAGTTCAGGAGGGGCCAGGCCCTACGTTCTGTTTCTCGTCCTATGCGGGATCGCCGTGTTGGCTCTCGGTTTTTTTCAGGCCCGGGCGTTTTCGCGGAATCGGGCGGCCGGCCGGGCAATGGTGGCCCAGGGTCAGCACGCGCAGGCTCGCGGCTCGCTCAACGCCGCGCGAAACAGTGTCGTTTCGTCGTTTCTCGATACGGCCCATGAGCTGGACTATCTGACCGGCCTCTGCGATTGGCGGGCAGGCGACAACGCCGCGGCTCTGACGAATCTGCGGAAAGTGCCGACAGGCTCACCCGTATTTGGCCAGGCCCGGCTGGCTTTGGCCGAAGTCGAACTCGACTCCGGCCGCTGGCGTGCGGCGGAAGATGCCATCTACGAACTCTTGAATGCCGTCGATCGCGCCAGTGGCGGAAAGTCGGCGGTGAAGCAGGACCCGGAATCCGACCCGGATGTGATCGAGGCACGAAAGCGGCTCGAACGTTATTTCCGCATGCAGGGTCGCTATCGAGACGCCGCCGCGCAGCAGCTTTGGGCGCCCTGGCAAGCAAGCGATCCGGTTCCTTCGTTGAAGTCGGCCTGGCGGGACGAACGGGGCACGCCGCCATACGAAACGATTCAGGAGGCAATCCGTATCGCCGAAACTCTCTCGTCAAGCGACAGCCGTGTGCTTCTGGCCAAAGCGATCGTGGCGACGGCCGAAGGCCGATATGGCGAAGCTGATGCGGCCCTGAAAAGCTGCGAAATGCCCGCCAACCGGCCGGACGAAGCCGTTCTTCGAGCACGCCTGGAATGGATGCGCGCGACGGGCAAGATATACCGGCTGGACACGATTCCCTGGATCGTGCGTGCGAACTCTCCGACGTTCGACCTGGACGACCGGCTGGAATGGTCCGAGTTTCTTGCCATGCGTGCGGGCGATGATTCATTGCGGGCCAGGGTGCTGCATGCATGGCGTAGCGTACGTCCGCTCAGCACGGCGATGTTGTCCCGTTACGCGGAATTTGCGGAAAAGACAGGCGATAAGGCGAATGCACGAGAATCGTTGCGAATGAAGGGCGAAGTGGACCGGTCGATCGAACGTTACGGCCAGCTCATGACCGGATCTGCGAAGCCAGCGAGTGTGCAGGCATCGATCGAATGGGCCCGGGTCGCACTCTCGGCCGGTCAACTTCAGCATGCGGGAATACTGGCCATTTTCGCCGGCCGGTCGGATCCCGCGAATGAAGAAGCCAGGGTGCTTGTGGCCTCGATAAGGGAGAAATTGCGTGAAGCCGTCTCCAGCGTCGACTTGATCGATTCTCTCTGGAAATCGGCTCTCGCGAAGACCGCCGATCTCGGGACGGTCGAGACCGGCGAACCGGTCGACCCAGGAATCGACCCGACATTCGTCGACCTCTCCGAACCCTCTGGCTTGAAATTCGCTTATGACAACGGCGAAACCGAAATCCGCCAGATGCCCGTGGCCCTGGGCGGCGGGGTGGGGCTGATCGACTTCGACGGCGACCTGGACGTTTACGCCGTTCAGGGCGGCCCATTCCCGTTCGATCCGGGTGCGAACGCGGATAAGTCGGGTGATCGCTTGTTTCGGAACCTTGGCGGCGGCAAGTTCGAAGACTGCACGGAGTCAGTCGGGTTGCCGGCGAAGCGGGTCGGTTATGGCCTGGGTGTGGCTGTCGGCGACGTCAACGGCGACGGATTTCCCGACCTCTTCGTCACGCGCTTCGGGGCTTATGGCCTGTATCTGAACGAAGCGGGCAAGCGGTTTCGCGACGTGACCGAGCCCTGGGGGCTGGGCGGCGGCCGCGACTGGCCGAGTTCGGCCGCCTTCGCCGATTTCGACAACGACGGCGATCTGGATCTCTACGTTTGCCACTATGTCGTTTGGGACGCGAAAAATCCGCGGCTGTGCCGCAACGCGTCCACGGGCAAATATATGTCGTGCAATCCGACGACGTGCGACGCCCGGCCCGACCACCTGTTCCGAAACGACGGGGGGAAATTCGTCGATGTGAGCGAATCCGCCGGCATGACGGCCGCCGATACCGAAGGCCGTGGCCTGGGTGTGATCGCGGCCGACTTCGACGACGATGGACGGACCGACATCTTCGTGGCCAACGACAAATCGGCCAACTTCCTGTTCCGGAATCTCGGCGGCATGAAGTTCGAAGAGATCGCCCAGATCGCGGGAGTCGCCGCCGGCTCGGACGGTAGTTATCAGGCCGGCATGGGCGTGGCTTGCGGCGATTATGACAACGACGGCCGCCTTGACATCGCCGTGACGAACTATTACGGCGAATCGACGACGCTCTACCGTAATGCCGGTGGCATGGTATTCACGGATATGACCACGGCGACCGGCCTTGCCGCGTCGTCTCGGCTTCGACTCGGCTTCGGGCTGGCGTTCGCGGATTTCGACGCGGACGGCTGGCTCGACCTCCTTTCCGCCAACGGCCACACCGACGACATGGCCGACGTGCCCTATGCGATGCCGGCCCAGTTGTTGATGGGATCGAAAAAAAGCCGCTGGAGAGACGCCACAGGCGAGTTCCCGCCGTCACCGTTGGCAGTTCCACGACTGGGCCGTGGGCTGGCGATCGGAGATCTCGATAACGACGGACTTGTGGACGCTCTGCTTTTGCCGCAAAATGATTCGATGGTCTTCCTCAAGAACTCCACCGCGACCAAAAACAGATCCATTTCCGTGCGGCTCGCTGGCACTCGATCGAATCGGGACGGCGTCGGCGCTCGGCTGCGTCTGACGACCGGGCGTGGCGTTCAGGTCACGCAGCGGTTCGGCGGCGGCAGTTATCAATCCGCCAGCGAACCGTATGTCCGGTTCGGATTGCCGGAAGGCGACTCGGTTCGATCGCTCGAAATCCGCTGGCCATCCGGAGTCACGGACCTCATCGATACCCCTCTTCCTGACCGATCGGTCATCGTCGAAGGCGCTGGCAAAGCCGAAACGAAAGTGAATGACCGGCGACCGGTCCCTCCAGCCGCAACGATCGGCCCATGATCCCCTCACCTGCAACCAGGAAACGACGCGAAATGAAATTCCGACCCGAACGCATCGAGCGTACCGGTATTTTCCGAGTTTTCGGAAATCTGGCCCTGACGGCTCTCATTTGCGCGAGCGGTTGCGGCGGAGGCGGCGGTGGCGGTGCCCCGGCTTCTTCGGGCTCGCCGGCTTCGAACCAGAAATCGGCTTCAACCGGCGGATCGAAATCGGATCGCGAGCAGGCCCGCAAGGCGATAGTCGCCCTGATCCGGCTGAACGATCCCGATTCGGGCAAGGAACCAGGCCTTCAGAGCATCGAAGACGGCATCAAGCAGTCGAAGTTCCCGTATAACGAGCACCAGATCGTCGAATACGACGCCAGGGGCGACCTTGCCGCCGTGCCTGGCCTGGTCGACAAAGCCCTGGCCGACGGTGCCGACGTGCTCGTGACCCTGCTGGATTCCACGACAATGGCCGTGATGGCGAAAAATCCGCCGAAGCCCGTCGTCTTCGCCATGGCCAATGAACCTGTCGGCCTGGGGCTGGGTAAGTCACTCACCGACCACGCTCCGAACGTCACCGGCGCGTTTCTGCCCCATCGTCTCACTCTGACCGTCGAAATCGCCCGCGGCAGCCTGAAGGACGCGAAGAAGTTCGGCATTCTGTTCGATCCTGAGAACAAACTGAGTGTGATCCACAAAGAGAGTTTATTGAAATGCAACTGGGACAAGGTCGAAGCCGTGCCCGTGCCCTACGGCAAGGATACGGACTGGGCGAAGCTAGTGGACGAACTGAAGGCGAAAGACATCGCGGCCCTGATTCTGACCAACGGCCTGGGCAAGCGCTCGGGCAAGGTCATCGCTGAAGCGGCACGCGCGAAGATCTCCGTGTGGGGGACGCTCGAAAAGCAGGCGGAAGAGGGCGCCATTTTCACGCGTGAGCCAGCCATGCGCTGGACCGGTTTCGAAGTCGGCCGCCGCATCGGCCGGATCGTCAACGGCGACGAAGCTGCGAAAATTCCGTTCGTCGAAGGCGACCATTACACGACCGTGGTGAACACGAAGGCGGCCAAGGATATCGGCGTGACGATCCTGCCTTCGATCATGCGTGACATCAAGGACGTCAGCAAGCCGAACGAAAGCGCTATCGGCGGAGTACGCCAATGACGATCCGGGGAACGCTCGTAACGGTCCTTCTCGCGGTCCTCTTCGGTCTCTGGTGCTGGTTTCCGACCGGTCCGTCGACGAATGAGCCAGGAAAGTCCGGGCTGAAGTCGAATGGTGCGACGAATCAGGAAGAAACCTCAAGCGCGGTTCGAAGAGCACACGATTCGGCTGTTCCGAAGTTCAGTCAGTTTTTCGTCGACGACAGCGGTTACGGTGTGGCGATAGGAGCGACGCCTCCGATTCTTGACCGTTCGAGCCTGAAAGCCTGCGAGGAAGCGCTTGCGGCCCGGTATACCCGGGGAGTGACCGAGTTCGATCGACAGCTGAAGGAGATCGATTCGTCGAGAACCGGGGTTACGCCTGAAGTCCTCGGCAATCGTTCACGGATTCTGATGTTTCGCGGGCTTTTGGAAATGTACGAGGGAAAGTTCGATCAGGCCGATGCCTGGTTCGAACGAGCCGTGAACGAGAACCCGCATCTCTCTCTGGAGTTAGCAGATAATCTGACGGCCCTTCGGGGAATCGCCTCGATGCGCCGGGGCGAGCTGGAAAATTGCGTCGCCTGCGTCGGCGCTTCCACTTGCATTTATCCGCTGGCGCCTGAAGCCGTGCATACGAATCCATCGGGTTCTCGCCGGGCTCTGGAGTTTTTCGAGGCTTACCTCAAGAACCAGCCGGATGATCTTGGCGTCAAGTGGCTGTCGCACGTGGCCAGGCTGACGATCGGCGATTTCGAAACGGCCCGAGATCTCGGTTCAGGGCTCGATACGCGCTGGAGCAGCGAACGACCGGAAGCCGCGACATTTTCGAACCGGACTCTCGATTTTGGGCTCGACGCGCGCGGCCCGAACATGCTTGGCGGCTCGTGGTGGGACGATTTCGACGGCGATGGGAGGCCTGACCTGTTGGTTTCGTCCGGCGACTGGACCAAAGGCGCATCGCTTTTCGTGAGGGACTCGACGGGAATCTACGTCGACAAGGCCGAAAAAGCCGGGCTCAGCGACATGTCGATGGCCGTGAATCTCGTAGCCGCCGATTATGACGACGACGGCGATCTGGACGCCCTGCTGCTGCGTGGCGGCTGGGAAACGCCCTATCCCCTGAGCCTTCTTCGAAATCGCGGCGATGGCACTTTCGAAGATGTCACGAAACAGGCCGGGCTCGGCGAGCCGATCGCGACGCAATCAGCCGCCTGGGCCGATTATGACCTGGACGGCGACCTGGACCTCTATGTCGCGGGCGAATATCACGACCGCAACGCGACGCCACTGAATCAGAACAGGCTTTATCGCAACGAAGGCGACGGCACGTTCCGAAACGTCGCCGAGGCCGCCGGAGTGATCAATCAGGCATGGGCGAAAGGTGTCGCCTGGGGCGATTACGACGACGACGGCCGACCTGACATTTACGTTTCGAACATGAACAGTTTCAATCGGCTGTACCGGAATCTCGGCGACGGCACATTCGAAGACAAGGCCCCCGAACTGGGCCTGATCGAGCCAGTGCGCAGTTTCTCGTGCTGGTTCTGGGATTTCGACGACGACGGCCTGCAGGATCTTTTCGTGACCGGGTTCGGGGCATCGCTTCTCGAAATCGCATCTGACATGAACGGAATCGCGAGCACCAAAGGCGAGCGCCCCCGGCTCTATCGCAATCGAGGTAAGGCCGGATTCGAAGAGGTTTCCGAATCGGCCGGCCTTCGATTCGTCACTCTCCCCATGGGAACGAACTTCGCGGATTACGACAACGACGGCCGGCTCGACTTTTATCTGGCGACCGGCTGGCCGCCTTACTCGCTGCTCATCCCCAACCGGATGTTCCGGAATGTCGATGGTTCGAAATTCGAAGACGTGACGGTTTTGACCGGCACGGGACATTTGCAGAAAGGTCACGGCGTTTCTTTCGCCGATCACGACTTCGACGGCGACCTGGACCTGTTCGTCCAGACCGGTGGTCAGACACCGGCCGACAAAGCCCATAACGTCCTTTTCGAAAATGGCGTGAAGGGCCGGCACTGGTTGAATGTGAGACTGGAAGGACGGAAGTCGAACCGGTCCGCTATCGGCGCGCGAGTCAAGGCCACGATTTCGGCTTCGGACGGAACGCGCAGGACCATTCACCGGGTCGTGGGTCAGAACTCTTCATTCGGCGGCAATTCGCTGGCACTGCATCTGGGGCTCGATCAGGCAGACAAAATCACGGAGCTGGTCGTTCGCTGGCCCAATGCGGAACGTGCCGAAGATCGATTCGAAAATGTGGCCGCCGATCGATTCGTGAAGATCGTCGAGGGATCAGGCCGAATCGAGGAATTGCCGGTTTCGAAATTACCTGATCCGAAATGAACCGGCGATGTCACTTCTTCGGAATGCGGATCTGGTGGTCCGTGAACCGCGTATGCGGTTGCACGCTGGGAATTTTCGGCATATGGCATGAAACGCAATTTCCGGCCGGTTCGATTTTGCAGACCCTGGCATTCGCACCGATCGCTTCTTTGCCCGCACCGGCCCCGCTCGCTTGATGGCATTCGATGCATTTCGAATCGTATTGCTTCGCGTCGGTCACCACGTCGTGGTGGGGTGAATGGCATGTCAGGCAATCGAACCCGTTTCGCATGCCCTGGCCTTGTTTGAAGCATGCGGAAAATGAGAGCGTCATCGCCTGAAAGCGCACGACGGCGGCATCCGAACCGGTCGCGAGATCCCGGCCCATCGTCCCATGGCATTCGCCACAGGCCTGCATCACCTGCGGCCGCGTGCCTAGTGAATTGCGGCGGAAGCGGCCGATGGCCTTGTCCGGAATTTCCGCCCGGATCGCTTCGATATGGTTGCCGCCAGGGCCATGGCACCGCTCGCACCCGATCCCTCGATCCGCCACCGTCCTGCCTTCACGTTCGAGAATTTCCGAAGGGTTCGTAGTGTGGCATCCCAGGCAAAGGCGGATCATGTCCGCCGACTGGGCGACGCCCATGAGATCCAGGGGCGAAGCGGGCACGCGCGGCTGGCCTGGAGTGATGTCCCAGTCGTGCACCGGGGCGTACCACGTCCAGCGCGATTCACGCAGCCCCGTTCCATCCTCCGGTTCGATCACCGGCGTGACGGCGTGACGGCCAGAACCCATGATGAACTTCACCAGCCCGCGCACCTCTTCGCCATCGCTTTCGAATTCCAGAGCAAGGGGTGATCGATTCGGGTCGAATTTCGCTTTGAGTTTTTCGGAATGGAAATCGGGTTTCGCGAACCCGTTCCAGGGCAAACCGGCGGGCTGATCACCGAACCGGAACGTCAGTGAGTGGCGGCTGGATTGCTGGTCTTCGTAGATTTCGGCGTGGCATTCCCGGCAGGCCGCGGCACCGACGAACGGCGATGGTTCTTCGAGGTTTCCGGTTTCGCCGACGGCTTTGCGTGCGGCTTCGAGAAATTCGACGGCCCCGGCTTTGTCCCCGAGTTGAAGCTTCGCACGTGAGACGAGCCAGAGCGATTCACGGTCGGTTCGCTCAAAATTGCCCAGCGATGAGATCGCCTTTTCCGGATCGAGGCGCCGCAGGTGGTTCCTCGCGAGGAGTTTCCGGATCGTTTCGATGCGGAATTCCCCGGTTGCGGTTTCGGGGCCGGGGTTTCGAGCCATCCAGTCTTCGAGCGTGCGGATGACGTCCTCGGGTTCGAATGCCGCATCGTGGATCCGGGCAAGCAGGATTCTGGCCGAACCGTCGTCGGGGCTGGCGGCGAGCCGTTTTCTGGCCGTCGCCCCGGCGGCTTCGAATCTTCGGTTACGAAACAGGAACTGGGACAAGAACCCCGCGGCTTCGCCATGTGAGGGATCGGTGTCGACGGCGCGGGA